>CAWEEN010000004.1:0-350299 GCA_963808115.1 uncultured Actinomycetota bacterium | reverse complement strand
GGTCGAGCGGGCGACGTCGGGCCTGTCCCGCTACGCCGTGGTCTGGGACGTCCTCGAAGAGGTCATCACCGAGCACCCTGTCCTGCTCAACCGGGCGCCCACGCTGCACCGACTCGGCATCCAGGCCTTCGAGCCCCAGCTGATCGAGGGCAAGGCGATCCAGATCCACCCGCTCGTCTGCTCGGCGTTCAACGCCGACTTCGACGGTGACCAGATGGCGGTGCACCTGCCGCTGTCCGCCGAGGCCCAGGCCGAGGCGCGGATCCTGATGCTGTCGACCAACAACATCCTCAAGCCGTCCGACGGCCGACCGGTGACGATGCCGACGCTCGACATGATCATCGGTCTGTTCTTCCTGACCACCGACCGTGACGGCGAGCCCGGCGAGGGTCGCGCGTTCTCCACCCCGGCCGAGGCGATCATGGCCTACGACCGCGGTGAGATCAGCATGCAGAGCAAGGTGAAGATCCGCTTCAACGACATCGTCCCGCCGCTCGAGCTCGAGCTCGGGGAGGACTGGGAGGAGGGTCAGTCGATCATCCTCGACACCACCCTCGGTCGCTCGATCTTCAACGACACCCTGCCGGCCGACTACCCCTTCGTGAACTACGAGGTGGGCAAGAAGGCCATGGGCGCGATCATCAACGACCTGGCCGAGCGCTACACCAAGGTCGAGGTCGCGGCGTCCCTGGACGCCCTGAAGGACACCGGCTTCCACTGGGCCACGCGCTCGGGTGTGACGGTGTCGATCGACGACGTCACCACGCCCGGCGACAAGGCCGAGATCCTGGCCGAGTACGAAGGCCAGGCCAACAAGGTCCAGAAGCAGTTCGAGCGCGGCCTCGTCACCGACGAGGAGCGTCGCCAGGAGCTGGTCGAGATCTGGACCCAGGCCTCGAACGACGTCGCCAAGTCGATGGAGCGGTCCTTCTCCCGGACCAACCCGATCTTCATGATGGTCGACTCCGGTGCCTCCGGAAACATGATGCAGATCCGCCAGGTGGCGGCGATGCGTGGTCTCGTGGCCAACCCGCGAGGCGACATCATCCCGCGTCCGATCAAGGCCAACTTCCGAGAGGGCCTGTCCGTGCTGGAGTACTTCATCTCCACCCACGGTGCTCGCAAGGGTCTGGCCGACACCGCGCTCCGTACGGCGGACTCCGGCTACCTGACCCGTCGTCTGGTCGACGTCTCGCAGGACGTCATCATCCGCGAGGAGGACTGCGGCACCGAGCGCGGCATGGACAAGCGCATCGGCGTCCGCGGTGACGACGGCCAGGTCCGCAAGGACGACAACGTCGAGACCTCGGCGTACGCCCGCACCACGGCGATCGACATCACCCACCCGGAGACGGGCGAGGTGCTGGCGGCTGCCGGCGACGACCTCGGCGACGTCAAGATCGGCGAGCTGGTCGCGGCCGGCATCGAGATGGTCCGGGTCCGCTCGGTCCTGACCTGCGAGGCCACCACCGGCTCGTGCGCCAAGTGCTACGGCCGCTCGCTGGCCACCGGCAAGATGGTCGACATCGGCGAGGCCGTCGGCATCATCGCGGCGCAGTCGATCGGTGAGCCCGGCACCCAGCTGACGATGCGGACGTTCCACACCGGTGGTGTGGCCTCGGCCGACGACATCACGCAGGGCCTGCCGCGTGTCCAGGAGATCTTCGAGGCGCGCATCCCCAAGGGGCGCTCGCCGATCTCCGAGGCAGCCGGTCGGGTCGAGATCGAGGAGACCGACAAGACCCGCAAGGTCATCGTCACTCCCGACGACGGCTCCGAGGTGCTCGAGTACCCCGTCTCGAAGCGCTCCCGCCTCCTGGTCGCCGACGGCGACCACATCGAGGTCGGGCAGATGCTGACGGTCGGTACGCCCGAGCCCCACGAGGTGCTGCGCATCCTCGGTGTCCGCAAGGCGCAGGAGCACCTGGTGGACGAGGTCCAGGCGGTCTACCGCAGCCAGGGTGTGTCGATCCACGACAAGCACATCGAGATCATCGTGCGGCAGATGCTGCGCCGGGTCACGGTGATCGAGTCGGGCGACACCAACCTGCTGCCCTCCGACCTGGTCGACCGGGCTCGCTTCGAGGAGGAGAACCGTCGCGTGGTCTCCGAGGGCGGCAAGCCGGCCTCGGGTCGCCCGGTGCTCATGGGCATCACCAAGGCGTCGCTGGCCACCGAGTCGTGGCTCTCGGCCGCCTCCTTCCAGGAGACGACCCGGGTGCTCACCGACGCGGCGATCCACGCCCGTTCCGACAGCCTGCGTGGCCTGAAGGAGAACGTGATCATCGGCAAGCTGATCCCGGCGGGTACCGGCCTCGAGCGCTACCGCAACATCCGGGTGGAGCCCACCGAGGAGGCGCGCGCCGCGGCGTACGCCGTCACCGGCTACGACTCCTACGACTACGAGTTCGGCAACACCGGGTCGACCCAGGCCGTGGCCCTGGACGACTTCGACTTTGGTTCGTACCAGAACTGAGCTGCAGGTCGGTCGCGGAGCCGGTCACCGCTCGTGAACGTCCCCTCTGAAGTCGTGAGCGAACGCAGCCCGGCCTCTACGCAGATTGGCCTCCAGACGGAACGCCCTGCGTCCGACGCTTGGCCCTGGCGGGCGTTGTCGCGCCGAGATCGAGTCGCATGACGGAAGGCAGCTGACGACCCTAGGCTGGACCGGGTGCCGGTGCTGGGGGTGGACGGGTGCCGGGCCAGGGTGGGTCGGGGCGCTCCCCCGCGGTACGTCGTACGACGTGCTGGTCGCGGGCGACATCGCGACCCTGGTCGGCGAGGCGTGGCGTCGCGAGCCCGCACTCGGCCTCGTCGCCATCGACATCCCGATCGGCCTGCCCGACGACCGGCCGCGGCTGACCGACCGGCTGGCCCGGCTCCGGCTCCCGCCCGGACGCACGTCGTCGGTCTTCCCCACCCCGTCGCGCTCGGCCGTCGCGCACACCACCCAGCCCGAGGCGTCGTGCGCCAACCGCGAGGCGATCGGGGTCGGGCTCAGCATCCAGGCGTTCCACCTGGTGCCGAAGATCCTCGACGTCGACGCCTTCGTCCGCGGGGCGAGCGCCGGTGACGGTGCTGGAGGTGCACCCGGAGGTCAGCTTCGCCGCGATCGACCCGGCCTGCGTGGTGCGGTCCAAGACGACGCCCAGGGCCGGGCGGCCCGCGCGGCCGCGCTGCGCGGCGTCGGCCTCGAGCCGCCGCCGTACCGACCCGGCCAGGGGTACGCCGCCGACGACCTCCTCGACGCCTGCGCCGTCGCCTGGACGGCGCGCCGCTACGCCGCCGGCGAGGCGAACTCGCTCCCCGACCCGCCGGAGGTCTTCTCCGACGGCATCCCTGCCGCCATCTGGGTCTGACGGACGCTCGACGCTCCAGCGCGATTGGGAGGCTGCGCCGGTGACCTGGGAGAATCGGGACATGACCGCGCGGGAGCAGACCGACGTCCTCGTCGTCGGCGCCGGCCCCGCGGGTTCGGCTACGGCGGCCTGGCTGGCCCGGCACGGGCTCGACGTCCTGCTCACCGACGCGGCCGTCTTCCCCCGCGACAAGACCTGCGGCGACGGCCTCACCCCCCGCGCGATCGGCGAGCTCGAGCGGCTCGGCCTCGGTGACTGGCTGCGCGCCCACGCGGTCAACCGCGGCCTGCGCACCCACGGCTTCGGCCAGACCCTGCTCCTGCCCTGGCCCGGCGGCAGCCTGCCCGACTGGGGGAGCGCCGTCGCGCGCACCGAGCTCGACGACCACCTGCGTACCACGGCGATCAAGTCCGGCGCCCGCGCGCTCGACGGCGTCCGTGCGGTCGACGTACGACGCGACGGCGACCGGGTCAGCACCGTCGTGTTCAGCCGTGGGGACGAGACCCTCGAGGTCGACTGCCGCCGGCTCGTCGTCGCCGACGGCGTCCGGTCGCCGCTGGGCAAGCTGCTCGGCCGGGAGTGGCACCGCGACACGGTGTACGGCGTCGCCGGGCGCTCCTACGTCACCTCCACGATGTCCGACGACCCCTGGATCAGCTCCCACCTCGAGCTGCGGGGCGAGCAGAACGAGGTGCTGTCCGGCTACGGCTGGATCTTCCCCCTCGGCACCGGCGAGGTGAACCTCGGTGTCGGCACCCTCGCCACCGCCAAGCGCCCGGCCGACCTCAAGGTCCGCGCCCTGATGGCGTCGTACGCCGACCTGCAGCGCGCAGCCGTTCGGGCTCGGCGACCAGCTCCGGGCACCCACCAGCGCCCTGCTCCCGATGGGTGGTGCGGTCTCCGGCGTCGCCGGACCCAACTGGGCGCTGGTCGGCGACGCGGCCGCCTGCGTCAACCCGCTCAACGGCGAGGGCATCGACTACGGCCTCGAGGGCGGTCGCCTGGTCGCCGACCTGATCGCGGCCGACGAGGACCTCGCCACGGCCTGGCCGGCGACCCTGACCGAGCACTACGGCGAGTCGTTCTCGATCGCCCGGCGCCTGGCCGGCCTGGTCACCGTGCCGCGGCTCCTGGCCACCCTCGGCCCGGCCGGGATGCGCTCCGACTGGCTGATGACGCTGGCCCTGCGCTGGATGGGCAACCTGGTCACCGACGACGACCGCGACCGCGCCGCCCGCGTCTGGCGCTGGGCCGGCCGACACTCGCAGGCCCGCGACGCCCGCCCGCCGTTCTCCTGACCGCCTGACAGGATGGACCAGCCCGACTTCGGGAGGTCCACCTGTGCCCAAGCCCCTGCCCAAGCTGCAGCGGGTAGCGGCGTATGCCCTCGTCCTCCGCGACGACCGGATCCTCCTGACCCGCCTCGCGAGCCGGATCTCGGCCGACGAGAAGTGGCACCTCCCCGGCGGCGGCGTCGACCACGGCGAGAACCCGCGCGACGCCCTGGTCCGCGAGATCCGCGAGGAGACCGGGCTCGACGCCGAGGTCGGCGACACCGCGCGCGTCTACTCCGCCCACCTGCCCGTCGATGTGGCGCAAGGGCCGGCGCTGGGACTACCAGGCCCTCCGCATCGTGTACGACGCGTGGGTGCCGCGCCGACGCCCCCGAGCCGCGGGTCGTCGAGGTCGACGGCTCGACCGTCGACGTGGGCTGGTACCCGGTCGCCGACGTGCTCTCCGGCGCCCTGCCCGTCACCGAGATCGTCACCGAGGCGCTGGCCGACCACCGGCCCTTCCGGCTGCAGCGGATCGGGGTCTACGGCCTGGTCCGGCGCGGCGACGCCGTCCTGCTCACCCGGATCTCGCCGCTCGGATGCGCACCCGGGCTCGTGGACGCTGCCCGGTGGTGGCCTCGACCACGGCGAGGCCCCTCGCGACGCGCTGGCCCGCGAGGTGCGCCGAGGAGTCCGGGCTCGAGGCGACGGTCGGCGACCTGCTCGACGTCCACGACGTCCACTTCGACGGCACGGCGCCCGTCCGGTCGCTACGAGGACTTCCACGGCGTCCACCTGGTCTTCCGGGCGACGGTCGCCCGACGACGTCGAGCCCCACGTCGTCGAGACCGGCGGCACCACCGACGCCGTCGCCTTCGTCCCGGTGGCCGACATCGAGGCCGGGCCGCCTCGCAGGTGCTCGACGTCGTCCGCGCCGCCCTGGCAGCCGACACCTAGACTCGACCGTGTGCATCCCCGACATCGGCGACTCGTCATCCCCGTCGCCCTGGGGGCCCTCCTCCTGATCGTCGTGATCGCCTCCGCTGGCCAAGCGATGAGCGAGCCGCTCGCCGCAGGGCCTGGCTCGGGTCCGCGACCTCCTCCTCGACGACGACTCCTGGTCCGCGCGGTCGCCTCCGGCCGCCGGCGCGGCTCGCAGCCGCCCGTGGCGCCGGGTCGAGCTGCGCTACGTCGACCTCAAGGCCGGCCGCCACCTCCAGGTCACGGCGTACGACGACGCCCAGGCGCACACCACCAACCACGCCGCCGGTGACGCGGCGGCCGCGGCCGTCGACGACCTGCTCGGCCTGCCCTTCGGCAACTGGCACGTCGACACCACGACCGCGACCACCCAGCTGCGGGTGACCAAGAAGGGCGACGCCGTGGTGCACAGCCGGCGCCCGCGACGCCGATCCGGCCGAGCTGGTCCGCGACCACGACCGCGACAAGCACCGGCTCCTCGCCGAGGACGACCCGGTGTTCCGGGCCCTCGGCCTCACCGACCACCAGGGCCGGATGAAGCCGAGCCGGCAGAGCAAGTACCGCCAGGTCGAGGAGTTCCTGCGGATCCTCGACGCCTCCATCACCGAGGCCCTCGACAAGGGCCACCTCCGCCGGCCGACGCCCGAGCAGCCGCTCGAGATCGTCGACCTGGGCTGCGGCAACGCCTACCTGACCTTCGTCACCGAGCGCTACCTGACCCACGTCCGCGGGCCTGCCCGTCCACCTGACCGGCATCGACCAGCGCGAGCAGTCACGCGAGCACAACCAGCGGATCGCCGGCGAGCTCGGCGTCGACGCGACCTTCGTCGCCTCGTCCATCTCGGAGGCGGCGCCGGCCACCCCGCCCGACGTCGTCCTCGCCCTGCACGCCTGCGACACCGCCACCGACGACGCGCTGGCCCGCGCGATCGAGTGGGGCACGCCGGTGATCCTGGCCGCGCCCTGCTGCCACCACGACATCGCCGCCCAGCTGCGGCGGACGCCGACCCCCGCGCCGTACGCGATGCTCACCCGGCACGGCATCCTCCGCGAGCGGTTCGCCGACACCCTCACCGACGGCCTGCGCGCCTCGCTGCTGCGGCTGGAGGGCTACCGCGTCGACGTCATGCAGTTCGTGGGCAGCCAGCACACGCCGCGCAACACCCTGCTCCGGGCCGTCCACACCGGGGCGCCGGCCGACGGTTCGGCCCGCCAGGAGTACGACGAGCTGGTCACCGCCTGGGGCGTCACCCCCCGGCTGGCGACCCTCCTCGGCGCGCGCTGATGCGCGGGTCGGTGATCGGACTCGCCGTCGTCGCGCCGTTCGTCGTCGGCCTGGCGGTGACGCCGGCGGCGCCGCACGGCACGCGGGTGCTGCGCTTCGACGACCCGGCGATCATCGAGGCCAGCGACCTCGTGGTCGACCGCGGCCTGTTCGTGACCACCAACGACTCGGGCGACACCGGCCGGGTCTTCGTGGTCGACCGCCGAGGCCGGACGGTCGGGGTGACCCACTGGTCCGACGCGCCCACCGACGTCGAGGCGCTGGCCCCGGCCGGGCCCGGGCGCGGTCTGGGTCGGCGACATCGGCGACAACCTGGCCCAGCGCCCCGACGTCACGATCACCCGCGTCCCGGTCGGGCCGGGGCGACCGCACGGTGCAGGCCACGTCGTACCGCCTCTCCTACCCGGGCGGCGCCCGCGACGCCGAGACCCTGGTCCGCGACCCGCGCACCGGACGGCTCTACATCGCCAGCAAGGACGTCTTCGGGAGCGCGCTGTACGCCGTGCCTCGCCACCTGAGCGCCGACCGGGTCAACCCGCTGACGCGCGTCGGCCGGGTCCTGCCGCTGGCCACCGACGGGGCGTTCTTCCCCGACGGCCGCCACCTGGTCGTGCGCGGCTACGGCTCCGCGACGGTCTACGCCTGGCCGTCGCTCCGAGCCGGTCGGGATCCTTCGACCTGCCCGCGCAGCCCCAGGGCGAGGGGATCGCGGTGGCGGCCGACGGGTCGGTGTACCTCTCCTCCGAGGGCCCGCGGTCGGCCGTGCTCCGGGTCGCGCTGCCGCCGGCCGTACGACGGGCGATGAGCCCCGCGTCGCCGTCGGCGTCTCCTTCGGCCTCTCGGCGACGCCGACCGAGCCGACGGCGTCGCCCGGGTCCGAGCCGACGCAGGGCGGCGCACGACGTGTGGCCCTGGTGCTCGGCGGCCTGGTCGGGCTCGGGGCGGTCGTCGTCCTGGTCCGGTCGCTGCGGCCGCGCTGAGGCCGGGTGCCGAGGACGTTCCATGCGCCGTCGCCAGGCACACGACCCCTCGCAAGGGTGAGCAGCCCGAGCGTGCGTGACCTAGCCTCTGCCCATGGCACGGCTCCGGCGCAGCTCACCCGACGACCCGGGCTGGACCCGTCGCCGCGCCGGCAAGGGCTTCGTCTACCTCGACCAGGACGGCGCTCGGCTCCCGGCCGAGGACGCCGAGCGGGTGAAGGGCGCTGGTGATCCCGCCGGCCTGGCGGGACGTCTGGGTCTGCCCCTGGCCCAACGGCCACCTCCAGGCCGTCGGCACCGACGAGGCCGGGCGGCGGCAGTACCTCTACCACCCCGACTGGCGCACCCAGCGCGACGCCCTCAAGCATGCGCGGGTGCTCGACTTCGGCCGGGTGCTGTCGAAGGCGCGCGAGCAGGTGCTGGTCGACCTCGGGACCGAGGGCATGACCCAGGACCGCGCGTGCGCCGTCGCGGTGCGGCTGCTCGACCTCGGCTACTTCCGGATCGGCAACGACGTCTACGCCGAGGAGAACGGCAGCTTCGGGCTGACCACGCTGCAGCGGCAGCACGTGCGCAAGCAGGGCGCCGACGATGGTGTTCTGCTTCGTCGGCAAGTCCGGGATCGAGCACTGCATCACCGATCGACGACCCGGCGACCGTCGCGGCGCTCGAGGTGATGCGCAGGCGTCGTGGGCCGGCCGACGAGGAGCTGCTGGCCTGGAAGGAGCGCGGCCGCTGGCACGACCTCGACTCCTCCCACGTCAACGACTACGTCCGCCGGACGACGGGCATGGATGCGACCGCCAAGGACTTCCGCACCTGGCACGCCACCGTGATCGCGGCCGCCGCGCTCGCGGCGAGCGACGGAGCCGGGCACCACCAAGGCGTCGCGCAAGCGGGCCGAGGTGGCGGCGATGAAGGAGGTCGCGGAGTTCCTCGGGAACACCCCGGCGCTGGCCCGCTCGTCGTACGTCGACCCGCGCGTCGTCGACGCCTACGAGGAGGGCAACACCATCGCCGCCGCCGTACGACGCAAGGCGGCGACGCCCGCGCGAGCGGCAGACCATCCTCGAGCGGGCGGTGCTCCGGCTGCTCAAGGAGGCGTGAGGCTCACTCCGGGCGGCGCCAGACCCAGTTGGCCGGGTGTGCACCTCGGTGAGCCCGGCCCGGCGCATGTTGTGCTGCGACGGGTTGGGGTTCTCGTCGTTCTCCAGCCAGGTCTCGGCCGACGCCCAGCGCAGGCCCCGGTCGCGGGCCTCGCGGATGCGGACGTCGAGCAGCGCGCCCTGCGCGCCGCGGTTGCGCCCCGCGGGCAGGGTCGCGGCGCCGAACAGGGCGACCGCCTCGGTCTCGGCGACGACCAGCATCCGGGCGACGCCGACCAGGGTCGTCGCCGTCCCACGCGCCGTACGTCGCCCAGTCGCCGTCGAAGAACTGGGCACCGGCGAACATCGCCTCGGCCCCGGCGTCTGCTCGAACCCGAAGCCGGCGGCCATGATCCGGACGAAGTCAGGGCCGTGCTCGGGGGGGAGCCGGGTGATCGTGAGGTCGGTCTCGACCGTCCGCGGCTCGGCCGGCCCGAAGCACTTGACGAACATGGTGCCCGGGGTGAGGCCCTGCCGAGCGGCGAGTCTGCCCAGTCGTCGGGAGCGACGCGCGGCTGGAGCAGCAGCGCGAGCGCCGGCACCCCGAGCTCACGGCCGCGGTCGACCACCCCGGCGACGACGTCCTCGGTGACCGGCTCGCAGAAGCCCGAGCGCCTTGTTCCAGTAGCCCCACATCGGGTCGCGCGACGACGACGGTGTGCACGCCGTCCGCCGGCGGCGTGGCTGCTCATGCCGAGCTGCTCGCGGACCTCGGGCGTCTGGTCGTCGACGATCCGGCGCATCGCGGCCGCCTCGGTGCGCTCGGCCAGGTCGGACCACTCCGGGTTCGGGCTCATGACGGCACCTTCTCGCACCGGAGGCATGTCCGCCATCCTCCTGGGGGACCATGGGCATGGAGCTGACCGTGGTCCGCGGGCGACATCACCGAGCAGGACGTCGACGCGGTCGTGAACGCCGCCAACCGCGCGATGCGCGGAGGCGGCGGCGTGGACGGCGCGATCCACCGGGCCGGCGGTCCGGCGGTGCTGGCGGACTGCATCGAGCGGTTCCCGCACGGGCTGGCGACCGGTGACGCCGGCTGGACGACGGCTGGCGCGATGCCGGCTCGTTGGGTGATCCACGTCGTCGGGCCGAACTTCACCGCCGGCGAGCGCGACCGGTCGTTGCTCACCTCCTGCTACTCCCGAGCGCTGGCGGTCGCCGACGAGCTCGGGGCCGGTCGGTGGCCTTCCCGCTGGTCAGTGCCGGGGTCTACGGCTGGCCCTTCGACGACGCGGTCGACGCCGCCGTCTCGACCCTGCGGTCGACCCCCACCGGGTCGAGGAGGCCCGGATGGTCGCCTTCGGCGCCCAGGCGTACGACGCGCTGGTGGCGGCCGTCGAGGCGGGCCGGTGGCTGAGCACCGGCCGGTGTTCGTGCTGCACGACCACCGCAAGCCGCAGCCGCACTTCGACCTCCGGCTCGAGGAGGACGGCGTGCTGCGCTCGTGGGCGGTCCCCAAGGGCTGCCCACCGACACCCGGCACGACCGGCTCGCGGTGGCCGTCGACGACCACGACCTGGACCACGCGTCGTACACCGACGCGACGAAGTCGATCGCCGACACCGGCTGGTGGGAGCTGGAGGACCGGTCGGACCGCCGGTTCGTCTTCGTGCTCCACGGCCGCGGCCGGCGCCGCGCCGCTACGCCCTCATCGACACCGGCTCCGACTGGCTCCTCCACCTCACCAAGGCCCAGCCCTAACCGGCCCGGTAGTCCCTGACGTTCTGTGCTGCGGAATTCGCCGCTTCCACGAAGGGCCAGAAGGTCACGGACTATCGGGAGAAGCGCGATCAGAGGTGGTCGACGACGTAGTCGATGCAGGCGGTGAGCGCCTCGACGTCGGCGGGGTCGATCGCGGGGTACATCGCGATCCGCAGCTGGTTGCGGCCGAGCTTGCGGTAGGGCTCGGTGTCGACGATCCCGTTGGCCCGCAGGGTCTTGGCGACCGCGGCGGCGTCGATCGCGTCGTCGAAGTCGATGGTGCCGATCACCAGCGAGCGGTGGTCGGGGTCGACGACGTACGGCGTGGTGTAGGCGGTCTTCTCGGCCCAGCCGTAGAGCGCGTCGGAGGAGGCGGTGGTGCGCTCGACCATCCCGGTCGAGCCCGCCCTGCGGCGTTCATCCAGTCCAGCTGCTCGGCCATCAGGAAGAGGGTCGCGATCGACGGGGTGTTGTAGGTCTGGTTGAGCCGCGAGTTGTCGATCGCGGTCACCAGGTCGAGGAACGCCGGGACGTGGCGGCCGCTCTCCTTGAGCGAGGTGGCCCGCTCGATCGCCGCCGGCGACATCAGCGCGACCAAGAGCCCGCCGTCGGAGGCGAAGCACTTCTGCGGCGCGAAGTAGTAGGCGTCGACCTCGGTCAGGTCGACCGGCAGGCCGCCGGCGCCGGAGGTCGCGTCGACCAGCACCAGGGCGTCGTCGTCGGCGCCGGGCACGCGCGTACCGGCGCCATCACGGCGGTCGAGGTCTCGTTGTGCGCCCAGGCGTAGACGTCGACCCCGGCCTCGGCGACCGGCGTCGGGCCGCGAGCCGGGCTCGCTCTTGACGACCGAGGGCTCGGCCAGCCAGGGCGGCCGCAGCCGCCGCGGCGAACTTCGAGGAGAACTCCCCGAACGACAGGTGCTGGCTCTTCTCGCGGATCAGGCCGTAGGTCGCGACGTCCCAGAACGCCGTCGCGCCGCCGTTGCCGAGCACCACCTCGTAGCCGTCGGGCAGGTCGAAGAACGTCGGCCAGCCCCTCCTGCACGCGACGGACGACGCCGCGGACCGGCGCCTGCCGGTGGGAGGTGCCCATCAGCGTCGTCCCGGTCGCGGCGAGCGCGTCGAGGTGGCTGGTCTGGATCTTGGACGGCCCGGCTCCGAAGCGGCCGTCAGCCGGCAACAGAGAGTCGGGGATCGAGATCGCGTCGCTCATGGAGCACCTTCCGTTGCCTGCAAGAAGTGGACCGCCTGACGACGCTGTCGGCGAGGCTATTGTGTCAGGCCGGTCCAGGCGGTCGCAGGGGAGGGACACCAGATGAGCAGCGAGCAGCCGGCCGAGCTCCGGATCGAGCAGGTCGCGATGTCGCACCCCGACGCCGCTCCTGCTGCTCGAGGAGGTGCAGCAGGAGTACGTCGTCCGCTACGGCGGCCGCGACGAGACGCCCTACGACCCCGCCGAGTTCGACCCCCCGACCGGGGCGTTCTACGTCGGGTACCGCGACGAGACCCCGGTGACGATGGGCGGCTGGCGCTTCCGCGACGACGTGAGCCGCCTCGGCTCCGACCGCCCGGTGGAGGTCAAGCGGATGTACGTCGTGCCCGCGGCACGGCGCCGGGGGCTGGCCCGGCTGATGCTCGCGCACCTCGAGGCGACCGCACGCGACGCCGGCGCGGACGTGGTGGTCCTCGAGACCGGGCTCGAGCAGCCCGAGGGGATCGCCCTCTACGAGGCGGCCGGCTACGAGCGGATCGAGGGGTTCGGCCACTACCGCGGCTTCAGCAACAACCGCTGCTACGGCCGTCGTCTCGGCTGAACCAGCCACGGCCGCGACGGAGGTGGGAGACTCCCGCCGTGAACGAGTACCCCTTGCCGGCCTGGTCCGGCTTCGCGTTCGGCGCGGCCGTGGTCGCCGCACTGGTGCTGGCGGCCGGCGTCTCCCAGCTCGCGCCGCTCCTCGCCGGACCGCGAGCCGGACGCGTCGCGCTGACGCTCGCCGTACCCCTGGGGCTCACGCTCGTCGCGCTCTGCCTGCTGTGCCCGGTCAGTCGGAGACCACGGTCGGCGCCGAGATCATCGCGGTTGCCGCGGTGCTCGGCCTGGCGGCGGTGGTCTGGTTCGGGATGACCACCGCGGCCCCCGACGAGCCGCCGCTGGGCCGGCCGGCCACCCTGGTCGCCGTCCTCCTCCCGGTGCTCCTGCTGCTCGTCGGCGGGACGACGCTGACGGCCGGCTCCTGGCACGGTCTGACGTGGGTCTTCGCGGCGACGGTGGCCGGGATCGTGACCACGGCGGTGGCGATCGCGCTGCTCGTGGCCGAGCGCGCCGCCTGACGCGCGCCGGCCCCCGCCGGCGCTACGCTCCGCCGCATGGGTCTCTTCGGCGGTGGTACGACGGACCGCGGCGAGCTGCTCGAGCTCCAGGCGCGGGTCGCGCGGCTCGAGGAGCGGGTCGCGCGGCTGACCGTCGCCCTCGACGCCCAGCAGGCCCCGCCACCCGAGGACGACGCCGCCTTGTCGTCGGCGGAGCCCGTTGCCGAGGGCTACGCCGAGGCGCGGTCGCTGGCTGCCGCGGGCAACAAGATCCACGCGATCAAGGTGGTGCGGGAGCAGAGCGGGATGAGCCTCAAGGCCGCCAAGGACCTCGTCGAGAGCTGGTGAGCCGACAGCTCACCCGGTGACGGCGTACCGCTCGTCGGTGATCTCGCGGCCCCAGTAGGCCGCCTCGGGCAGCGGCCGCAGGGACGCCGTGCGGCCCAGGCCCTCCACGAGGGCGACGGTCTGCGCGGCCGTCAGCCCGGCGCCGGTCGACCAGCTGCCCTCGACCAGGACCAGCCTTCCGCCGTCGCCCAGGAGGCCGACCCAGCGCCGAGGGCGGCCGCGGGGTCGGGCATCGCCCACAGGACGTGCCGGCTCAGCACCACGTCGTACGACGCGGGCTCGAGCGGCGGCTCGGACGCGTCGGCCTCGACGAACACGACCCCGGGGACCTTGGCGCGGGCCCGCCGGATCATCTCCGGGGAGAGGTCGACGCCGGTGACGTCGTAGCCCTCCCCGGTGAGCAGGAGGGCCAGGGTGCCGGTGCCGCAGCCGAGGTCGGCGACCCGGGCCGGCGGGGTGGCAGCAGGCCGCGCAGCAGCGTGCGCCAGGTCTCGCGTACCGCCGGGTCGAGCAGCCCGTGGTCGGCCGCCTCGTCGAAGGTCTGCGCCTCGTCGTCCCACAGTGCGCGGGTCTCGTCGAGCGGATCGGTCATCGTGACTTCCACTCCCCCCGGAGTCGCAGGCACATCCGCTCCTCCCCGCCGGACCGGGTTCACCGTCATCGTCTCGGCCCAGACCCGCTCCAGGCCGAGGGTGTCGAAGGCGTGCGCGGAGCAGGCCGCGGCGCCCTCCACGGCGTACCCGTGCCCCCACGCGGCGATCGCGGCAGCCGCCAGCCGGTCTCGCCGGCCCGGTCGTCGTCGGGGTCGGCGCTGAGGAACCACACACCCACGAAGGCGCCGTCCACCAGCCCGGCCCAGAGCCCGAAGTCCCCCGCCCCGCACCCAGTCCGGCAGCTCGCCGCCGACCTCGGCGGGCGTCATCGGCCGTCCCGATGAAGCGCCATCACCTCGGGGTCGCCGTTCAGCCCGACCAGGTCGGGCAGGTCGGTCCTCCACGAGCGGCCGCAGGGTCAGCCGCTCGGTGTGGAGGGTGCCTCATGCGTGCCAGGACGCGTTCCACCCCCCGACGGAGTCGGCCGGGCGCGACGAGGGGCCGGTGTAGACCGCGCTGGGCCGGATCAGCCGCCCGGTGCGCTTCTGCTCGAGGATGTGCGCCGACCAGCCCGCGTCCGGGCACAGGTGAACATCGAGGTGAACATGTTCGCGGGCACCTCGGCGAAGTCCAGCACGATCGCGGCCCAGAACTCCACGTTGGTCTCGAGCACCCGGTCAGGACGTCGGGCCCGCAGCTCGGCGAGGGCGGCCTTCTCCAGGCCTCGGCGACCTCGTAGCGCGGCGCGTCGAGCTCGCGCGCCGTACGACGCAGGACGCGGGCGCGCGGGTCCTCGGCGCGGTAGACCCGGTGGCCGAACCCCATCAGTCGCTCGCCGTTGTCGAGGAGCTCCTTGACGTACGACTCGGCATCGCCGTCGCGCTTCTCGACCTCCTCGATCATGCCCGAGGACGCGGGACGGTGCGCCGCCGTGCAGCGGACCGCTCATCGCGCCGATGGCGCCCGAGAACGCCGCCGCGACGTCGGCACCGGTGGAGGTGATGACGCGTGCGGTGAAGGTGGAGGCGTTCATGCCGTGCTCGGCGGCGGAGCTCCAGTAGGCGTCGATCGCGCCGACGTGGCGCGGGTCGGCCTCGCCGCGCCAGCGGATCAGGAACTTCTCCGCGAGCGTCGAGCCGGTGTCGACGACGCGCTGCGGTACGACGGGCCGGCCGAGCCCGCGGGCCGACTGGGCGGCGTACGAGAGCACCATCACCGCGACCCGGGAGAGGTCGAGGCGGGCCTGCTCGTCGGAGATGTCGTAGGTCTGGCCCATGCCCAGCATCGGCGCGAGCATCGCCACCGAGGCCTGCACGTCGGCGCGGACGTCACCGGTGTGGATCGCGATGTTGTAGGGCTCGGCCGGCGGCAGGCCGGGCTCGTAGCTGCCGTCCACGAGCAGCCCCCAGACCTTCTCGAAGGGCACGCGACCGGCGAGCTCCTCGATGTCGACCCCGCGGTAGCGGAGCGCGGAGCCCTCCTTGTCGGGCTCGGCGATCTCGGTCGCGAACGCGACCACACCCTCGAGGCCCTCGTGGACCTCCGGCGTGGGGGCTGGCCCGCTGCTCTGCTCGGACATGCGACTCCTTGGTGGGGTGACGTACCTACCGATTCTGCCCGCACGGCGGGCGCGGCACACCTGCAGGGTCGGTCGACCGCGCGAGGCCGGTGGTTGGATCGAGGAGTGAGCGATCCCTACGCCGACCTCCGCCGCGAGTACGCCGACGGCGGGCTCAGCGAGGACGACCTCGCGCCCGACCCGTTCGCGATGTTCCAGCGCTGGTACGACGAGGCCGTCGCCGCGGACCTCTACGAGCCCAACGCGATGGTCGTCGCGTCGGTCTCGGACGACGGCCGGCCCTCGGCGCGGATGGTGCTGCTCAAGGGCTCCTCACCCGAGGGCTGGTCGTTCTTCACCAACCTCGGCTCGCGCAAGGGCATCGAGCTGCGCAGCAACCAGGAGTGCGCCCTGCTCTTCCCGTGGCACCCGCTGGAGCGGCAGGTGCGGGTCGACGGTCGGGCCGAGCTGCTGTCGCGGTCCGAGGTCGAGGCGTACTTCGCCACCCGGCCGCGCAGAGCCAGGCTCGGCGCCCACGCCAGCCACCAGTCGCGCCCGGTCGGCTCCCGCCAGGAGCTCCAGGACGCCTGGTCGGCGGCGGACGCGGCGTACCCCGACGAGGTGCCCGTCCCCGAGGAGTGGGGTGGCTTCCGGGTCGTCCCCGAGGCCGTCGAGTTCTGGCAGGGCCGGCCCGGCCGCCTGCACGACCGCCTCGTCTACGAGCGCGCCGATGCGGGCTGGACGACCCACCGCCTGGCCCCCTGACCTGACCCACCCCCTCGCTGCGGTGCAGGCCCTGCCCGCCTGCTACAACCACGTGACGGCCGAGGCGTAGCTGGCCGACCGCAGATGAACGCGGTGCGGCGTGGGGACGGAGAGTCAGGAGCTTCCCGCCGCTCTCGGCCCGCAGAAGCGACCGGAACTTCTCGGACTGTCTCGATAGTCCGTGACGTTTCGGTTGCTCTCGGACCCCGATGAGGGCCAGAACGTCACGGACTACCCGGTCGGCTGCCTATCGTGGGGCCGGTGAAGCATTCGGCCCTGCTGACCCTCGCCGTCGTCACCGCCGCTCTCGCCGCGCTGGGCGGACCCACCCTGCTCGCCGCACCGACCGCGCTCGCCGCACCTACTGCGCTCGCCGCACCGACCGCGCTCGCCGCAGCGACCACACCGGGGGCGGCCTGGGCCGCCACGTCGTACGACGGGCACCGCGCCACCGCGGACCGGTCGCGTGGCGTCCGGCACGTCGGGGTCCCGCCCGCCGGCCGCGCGGTCGACGTCAGCCATCCCGACCGGGTCGTCGGCTCGGGGACGCCCGCCAGCTGCACGTCGCGCCGGGTCGTCGCCGCGGTCGCGAAGGGCGGGGTGATCACCTTCGACTGCGGTCCCGCCCCGGTCGTGATCCGGATGTTCCACACGGCGAAGGTCGTCAACACCAGCCGACGCGTCGTCCTCGACGGCGGCGGCCTGGTGACCCTCGACGGCCTCGGGAAGCGCCGGATCCTCTACCAGGACACCTGCGACCAGCGGCAGGTCTGGACCACCGACCACTGCGACAACCAGGCGCGGCCCCACCTCGTCGTCCAGCACCTGACTCTCGCCCACGGCAACTCGACCGGCCACCTCTTCGACGGCGGTGGCGGCGGCGCCGTCTTCGCGCGGGGCGGCACCGTGAAGGTCGTCGGCAGCCACTTCGTCGGCAACCGCTGCGACCCGACCGGCCCCGACCTCGGAGGCGCCGCCGTGCGCGCGCTCTCGCAGTACGCCGGTCGGCCGGTCTACGTCGTCGGCAGCACCTTCCGCGGGGGTCGGTGCAGCAACGGCTCGGCGTTGTCGAGCATCGGCGTCTCCTGGACCGTGCTCGACAGCGTGTTCGTCGGCAACAAGGCGATCGGGCACGGCGCCAACCCGCAGCGGCCGGGCACCCCGGGCGGGGGCTCGGGGGGTGCGATCTACACCGATGGCAACCGCTACGTCGTCCGGGTCGCCGGCACCCTGATGCGCCACAACCACGCCAACGAGGGCGGCGGTGCGCTCTTCTACGTCAGCAACGACCGCACCGGAACCCTCCACGTGCACTGGTCGACCCTCGAGGACAACGTCAGCGAGCGCTTCGAGACCCGCCCCGGCATCTTCTACCTCGGCCACGGCCCGATCGACGTCCGTCACTCGATCCTCCGCTGACTCGCGGAAACCATTTGTGAGTGAGTGCTCACTCAGTTACCGTGGTGGGGTGACCCCGCGCGCCTCCGCCATGCCCCCCGACGAGCGTCGGAGGGCCATCGTGCGTGCGCTCGTGCCGCTGCTGGTGGAGCGCGGCGGGGACGTGAGCACGCGGGAGATCGCCCAGGCGGCCGGGATCGCCGAGGGCACCATCTTCCGGGTCTTCGCCGACAAGCAGAGCCTGATGCTGGCCGCGGCCGAGGAGGCCATCAACCCCGCGGACGGGCAGGCGGTGTTCGACGAGGCGATGGCCGCCGACAGCGACCTGCGGGCCCAGGTCGTCGCCGCTGCCCAGCGGATCCTCGACCGGATGCGGATGACCATGGCGGTGATGATGGCCGTCCGGACCCACCTCTGGGACGACGAGGCGCACCGCCAGCACCACGAGGGCAAGCGCTTCGGACCGCCTCAGTTCGTGCTCGACGCCCAGGCCGAGCTGCACCGCCGACTGACGGGGCTCTTCGAGCCGCACCGAGGGGAGCTCGCGGTCGAGCCCGAGGTCGCCGCCCTCGCCCTGCGCAGCCTCGTGTTCGGGGCCAGCCGTCCCGAGCTCGGCATGGTGCCCGCCCTCGACGCCGACCAGATCGCCGACCTCCTCCTGCAGGGGGTCACCACCAGGACCACCCAGACCTCGACTCCGGAGACCACCAGATGCTGATCACGCTCGTCCGCCGGTTCCTCGCGGACTACAAGCGCCCCCTCACCTTCGTGGTGGTGCTGCAGTTCATCGGCACGGTGATGGCTCTCTACCTCCCGAGCCTGAACGCCGACATCATCGACAACGGCGTCGTCAACGGCGACACCGGCTACATCCTCCGGATCGGCGCCGTGATGCTCGGCGTCGCCTTCGTCCAGATCGCCTGCTCGATCGGGGCGGTCTGGTTCGGCGCTCGCACCGCGATGAGCTTCGGTCGCGACGTCCGGGCTGCGATCTTCCACCGGGTCGGGACCTTCTCCCAGCGCGAGGTGCAGCACTTCGGCGCGCCCAGCCTGATCACCCGGCAGACCAACGACGTCCAGCAGGTGCAGATGCTGGTGCTGCTGTCCTGCACCCTGATGGTGATGGCGCCGATCATGATGGTCGGCGGGATCTTCATGGCGGTCCGGCAGGACCTGGGCCTGTCCTGGATCATCGCGGTCACGGTGCCGGTGCTCGCCGCCGCGCTGGGCTTCATCATCTCCCGGATGGTGCCGAGCTTCCGGCTGATGCAGAGCCGGATCGACGAGGTCAACCGCCTCCTGCGCGAGCAGATCACCGGGGTCCGCGTGGTCCGGGCGTTCGTCCGGGAGCCGCTGGAGACCGAGCGCTTCGCCGTCGCCAACACCGACCTCACCGCGGTCGCGACCCGGGCCGGTCGCTGGCTGGCCACCATGTTCCCGACCGTGATGCTGATCGCCAACGTCGCGTCCGTCGGGGTGCTCTGGTACGGCGGTCACCGCGTCGAGTCCGGTGAGATGCAGGTCGGCGCGCTCACGGCGTACCTCGCCTACCTCATGCAGATCGTGATGTCGGTGATGATGGCGACGTTCATGATGATGCAGATCCCGAGGTCGGCGGTCTGCGCCGACCGGATCGTCGAGGTCCTCGACACCGACACCTCGGTGCCCGCCCCGAGTCCCGACGAGGTGGTCACCGAGCTGCCCGAGCGCGGCACCCTCGAGCTCGAGGGTGTCGAGTACAGCTACCCCGGTGCCGACGAGCCCGTCCTGCGCGACCTCTCCTTCCGGGCCCGGCCGGGGCAGACCGTGGCCGTGGTCGGCTCCACCGGTGCCGGCAAGAGCACCCTGGTCAACCTCGTGCCGCGGCTCTTCGACGTGACCGCCGGCGACGTACGGGTCGGCGGGGTCGACGTACGCCGGCTCGCGCCCGACCAGCTGTGGTCGGTGATCGGCCTGGTCCCGCAGAAGGCCTTCCTCTTCAGCGGGACCGTCCGCTCGAACCTCCAGCACGGCAAGACCGACGCCACCGATGAGGAGCTCTGGCGGGCGCTGGAGATCGCCCAGGCCGACGACTTCGTCCGCGACATGCCGGAGGGCCTCGACGCACCCATCGTCCAGGGCGGCACCAACGTCAGCGGCGGGCAGCGGCAGCGGCTCGCGATCGCCCGCGCCGTCATCCGGCGTCCCGACATCTACCTCTTCGACGACTCGTTCTCGGCGCTCGACCTGGCCACCGACGCCCGGCTGCGCGCTGCGCTGCGCCCGGTGACCCGCGACGCGACCGTGCTGATCGTCGCCCAGCGGGTCTCCACGATCCGCGACGCCGACCTCATCTTGGTGCTCGAGGACGGCGTGGTGGTCGGCCGGGGCACCCATGCCGAGCTCCTCGACACCTGTCCGACCTACCAGGAGATCGTCTCCTCCCAGCTGAGCGCGGAGGAGGCGGCATGACCTCGACCGAGCAGAAGCCAGCCGGCCAGCTGAAGGAGACCGAGCGCGTCCAGGCCGGGCCGGGTGGCCCGGGCCGCGGACCGTTCGGTGGCGGCATGGTCGGCCAGAAGGCCAACGACTTCAAGCCCAACGCCAAGCGCCTGATCGCGCGGATGGCCCCGGAGCGGACCAAGGCGATCATGGTCGTCGTCCTGGCCGTCGCCAGCGTGGGCCTGATGACGCTCGGTCCGCGGATCCTGGGCCGTGCCACCGACCTGATCTTCGCCGGAGTCACCAGCAACACCCTCGAGAACAAGGGCGTCCCGGCCGGGACGTCGCAGCAGCAGGTCGTCGACCGGCTGCACGCGACCGGGGACGGCAAGCAGGCCTCGATGATCGCCTCGATGGAGCACTTCGTGGTCGGGCAGGGCGTCGACTTCGCCGCGGTCGGCCGGGTCCTGATGGTGGTGCTCGTGGTGTACGTCGTCGCGTCGCTGCTCGCGTGGCTGCAGGGGTACCTGCTCAACGACGTCGTCCAGCGCACGATCTACCGGATGCGGGGCGACGTCGAGGAGAAGGTCAACAGCCTGCCCCTGAGCTACTTCGACCAGCAGCCGCGTGGGGAGCTGCTGAGCCGGGTCACCAACGACATCGACAACATCAGCCAGACCCTGCAGCAGACGATGAGCCAGCTGATGACCTCCCTGCTGACTGTCGTCTTCGTGGTGGTCATGATGTTCTCGATCTCCTGGGAGCTGGCGCTGGTCGCGCTGGTGACGGTCCCGGTCACGATGATCGTCGCCAAGCAGGTGATGCAGCGCAGCCAGGGCATGTTCATCGACCAGTGGCGTCGTACGGGCCGGCTCAACTCCCACATCGAGGAGACCTTCTCCGGGCACGCGCTGGTCAAGGTGTTCGGACGCCAGGCCGAGGTCGAGGAGACCTTCGCCGAGGAGAACGAGAAGCTCTACGAGGCGTCGTTCGGCGCGCAGTTCGTCAGCGGGCTGATCATGCCGACGATGATGTTCATCGGGAACCTCAACTACGTCGTCATCGCCGTCATCGGCGGCCTCAAGGTCGCCAGCGGGTCGATCTCGCTGGGCGACGTCCAGGCGTTCATCCAGTACTCCCGCCAGTTCACCCAGCCGCTGACCCAGGTCGCGTCGATGGCCAACCTGCTGCAGTCGGGCGTGGCCAGCGCCGAGCGGGTCTTCGAGCTCCTCGACGCCCCCGAGCAGGACGCCGACGCCACCGGTACGCCGGCCCCCGAGGGCGAGCGGCACGGCGAGGTCCGTTTCGAGGACGTGTCGTTCTCCTACAGCCCCGACGTCCCGCTGATCGAGGACCTCTCCCTGGTCGCCCGGCCCGGGCAGACCGTCGCGATCGTCGGCCCGACCGGCGCGGGGAAGACCACCCTGGTCAACCTCGTGATGCGCTTCTACGACGTCGACGCCGGCCGGATCACCCTCGACGGGATCGACATCGCGGCCATCCCGCGGGCCGACCTGCGCCACCAGATCGGGATGGTGCTCCAGGACACCTGGCTGTTCGCGGGCACGATCCGCGACAACATCGCCTACGGCCGTCCCGGCGCCACGGAGGAGGAGATCCTCGAGGCCGCGCGAGCGACGTACGTCGACCGCTTCGTGCACTCGCTGCCCGACGGCTACGACACCCACATCGACGAGGAAGGCAGCAACCTGTCGGCCGGCGAGCGCCAGCTGATCACGATCGCGCGGGCGTTCCTGTCCGACCCGGAGCTGCTGATCCTCGACGAGGCGACCTCGTCGGTGGACACCCGCACCGAGCTGCTGCTCCAGCACGCGATGGCGGCTCTGCGCACCGACCGGACGTCGTTCGTGATCGCCCACCGGTTGTCCACGATCCGCGACGCCGACCTGATCCTGGTGATGGAGGACGGTGCGATCGTCGAGCAGGGCACGCACGACTCCCTGCTGCTCGACGAGGGCGCCTACGCGCGGCTGTACAACGCCCAGTTCGTCGCTCCCCAGGAGTCGGCGGTCGCCTGAGCGGGCCGCTCAGCAGGGTCCGAGCTCGACCGCCGTTCACGTGTCCGGCCCGGCCTCCCCGTTGAAGAAGTCGGTCCCCAGCCCACCATCGACGACGTCGTCGCCGCCGAGCATCTGGACCGGAGCGACCATCGGTTCGGTCGACACCGGGCGAAACTGCTTGAGCAGGCTTGGGTCCGCGGGTTAGCGTCGTCGTACACGAGGAAGGAGGTGGTCCAGAGTTGAATACCTACAGGACGCGTGAGGTGGCTGCGGTCTAGCAGCAACCGGCCAGCCCGAAGTGTTGCTGGCATTCCAACGCAGACACCCGACCCGCAGGTGATCCGGCCCACGTCCGGCCGGAGGGACCCGGACCATTCCGAGGTCACACCTGCGGGTCGTCTGCGCTGTGAGGGGTCCCGAGGATTTCGTGGGACGACGGCCAGGGAATATAGTTGACCAAGTCA
Organism: uncultured Actinomycetota bacterium; assembly: GCA_963808115.1. Lineage (GTDB taxonomy): Bacteria > Actinomycetota > Actinomycetes > Propionibacteriales > Nocardioidaceae > Nocardioides. Next base: position 327,694 of record CAWEEN010000004.1, on the reverse strand, counting down.
ACCGTTACTCCTGCATGAGGAACACCTTGTCGACCACCACCACTGACCCAGACCTCTCCGGCGGCGAGGTCGCCGCCACCCCCGCTGCGAGCCCGGTCGAGAGCTCCGGCGTCATGACCCACCGCGAGGTGCTCGAGGCGATGTCCGGCCTCCTGCTCGCGATGTTCGTCGCGATGCTGTCGAGCACGGTCGTCTCCAACGCCCTGCCGCGGATCGTGGAGAGCCTGCACGGGAGCCAGACCGAGTACACCTGGGTCGTCGTCGCCACCCTGCTCACCATGACGGCGACCACGCCGATCTGGGGCAAGCTCTCCGACCAGTTCTCCAAGAAGGCCCTGGTCCAGACCGCCCTCGTCATCTACGTGATCGGCTCGCTGATCGCCGGCACCGCCGCCAACATGGGCATCCTGATCGGCGCGCGCGCCGTCCAGGGCCTCGGGGTCGGCGGCCTCACCGCCCTGGTCCAGGTCGTGATCGCGAGCATGGTGACCCCGCGCGAGCGCGGCCGCTACAGCGGCTACATCGGTGCCGTCTTCGCCACGGCCACCCTCAGCGGCCCGCTCATCGGCGGCGTCATCGTCGACACCCCCGGCCTGGGCTGGCGCTGGTGCTTCTACGTGGGCATCCCGGTCGCCGTGGCGGCGTTCGTGCTGCTGCAGAAGACGCTGCACCTGCCCGTCGTACGCCGTGAGGCCACCATCGACTACCTCGGCGCCACCCTGCTGATGAGCGGGGTCAGCATCCTCCTCATCTGGGTCACCCTCGCCGGCAACCAGTTCGGCTGGACCTCCGCGGTCAGCGTGGGCCTGGTCCTCGGCGGCCTGGCGGTCGTCGCCGGCGCGGTCTACGTCGAGGCACGCGTGGCGGTCGACCCGATCATCCCGCTGCGGCTGTTCCGCGACCGGACGACGGCGCTCGCCACCACGGCGTCGCTGATGGTCGGCGTCGCGATGTTCGGGGCGACGGTCTACCTCAGCCAGTACTTCCAGATCGCCCGCGGGATGAGCCCCACCCACGCCGGGCTGATGACGGTCTTCATGGTCGGCGGCCTGGTGGTCTCGAGCATGGTGACCGGCCGGATCATCACCCGGACCGGAACCTGGAAGCGCTATCTGGTCGGTGGCATGGTCGCGGTCGTGGTCGGCGTGGCTCTGCTGTCGCAGATCGACGCGGTGACGCCGCTGTGGGTGCTCGCCGTGGACATGGCCGTGCTGGGTCTCGGCCTCGGTGCCACCATGCAGAACCTGGTGCTCTCGGTGCAGAACAACGCAGCCCAGGCCGACATGGGCGCCGCCAGCTCGCTGGTCTCCTTCTCCCGCAGCCTCGGCGGCTCGGTCGGGGTGGCAGCGCTCGGCGCGGTCCTCAGCCATCAGGTGGCGGCCCAGGTGACTGCTGGTCTGAGGGCGATGGGCCAGTCGGTGAGCAGTGCGCAGAGCCACCAGATCCCCGACCTGGCCACCCTGCCCGGCCCGGTCCGTGCTCTGTTCGAGCAGGCCTTCGGGGCAGCCACCGGACATGTGTTCCTGGTCGCGGTACCGTTCGCGGCACTGGCGCTGGTGTGTGTGGTCTTCATCCGGGAGGTCCCGCTGCGCACCACCATCCAGCGGGCCGACGAGGTGCCCGTCGTCGACGTGGTCGACCCGGTCACCGCGGAGGCGTCGAGCAGGAGCTACCAGGAAGTGGGAAGTCGTGTCGAGGGCTGACGAGCTCGGCCGCCTCGAGCAGGAGGTCGGCGTCCTGATCCGCCGGGTCAAGCGCGTGATCGGTGAGCGCGCCCGCGCGGTGCACCCCGACCTCCAGCCCGCGTCGTACCTGATGCTGACCTACCTGGTGAGCTCGGGGCCGCAGCGCTCCTCGGTGCTCTCGGAGCGGTTCGGTGTCGACAAGGGCGCGATCAGCCGACAGGTGCAGCACCTGTGCGACCTCGGCCTGCTCGTGCGCACGCCCGACCCCCAGGACGGACGGGCCACGCTGGTCTCGGCCAGTGCGGACGCCGTCCACCGGATGGAGTCGCTCAACCGCGACCGTCGGCGGTGGCTCGAGGAGCAGCTCGCGGAGTGGTCGGAGGACGACCTGCGCGAGTTCGTGACCGGGCTCGCGCGCTACAACGAGGCTCTCGACTGAGGACGGGCCGACCCGGCGCGGCCGTGGCGGCACGACCGCCCGGAGAGCCGCGCCCGCTTGCAGGCAAGGCGGCGTCGGTCCGCGGCGCCACGATCAGTCACCAGCCGCGTCGCGGCCGCGCCGGACCAGTCGCGGGTCGGGCTCCAGCACGACCTGCTCGTCCTTGCCGTCGTAGTCGACCAGGCTGAGGAACAGGCGCAGGGCGTTGACCCGGGCACGCTTCTTGTCGTTGCTCTTGATCGTGTGCCAGGGCGCGTGGTCGGTGTCGGTGCGCAGGAACATCTCCTCCTTGGCCTCGGTGTAGGCGTCCCACTTGTCGAGGCTCTCGAGGTCCATCGGGGAGAGCTTCCAGCGCCGGACCGGATCGATCTGCCGGATCGCGAACCGGGTGCGCTGCTCCTGCTGGGTCACCGAGAACCACATCTTGGTCAGGTGCACCCCGGAGTCGAGGAGCATGTCCTCGAAGAGCGGCGCCTGGGTCATGAACGTCTGGTACTCGTCGTCGTCGCAGAAGCCCATCACCCGCTCGACACCCGCGCGGTTGTACCAGGAGCGGTCGAACATCACGATGTCGCCGCGGGTCGGGAGGTGGGAGACGTAGCGCTGGAAGTACCACTGCCCGAGCTCGGTCGTCGTGGGCTTGGTGAGCGCGACCACCCGGGCCGACCGGGGGTTGAGGTGCTCCATGAACCGCTTGATCGTGCCGCCCTTGCCGGCTGCGTCGCGCCCCTCGAAGACGATCACGTGCTTGCGGCCGTGGTCCTGGGCGGAGTACTGGAACTTCAGCAGCTCGATCTGGAGGAGGTACTTCTCGACCTCGTAGTCGTTGCGGGTCATCAGCTCGTCGTACGGGTAGTCCTCGCGCCAGGTCTCGACCGCCTTCCCCTCCGGCGTGATCAGGATCGGGTCGCCTCCGTGGTCGTCACGCACGGTGTAGCCCTCGTGGGACAAGGTGTCGATGTACTCGCGGAGGCCCATCTGGTTCATGGTCCGAAGCGTTCCTCATGCGGCGCCGTCGCGCCATGGCCCCACGTCATCGGCCTGCGGTCAGCTGCGCACCCAGACGGCGGTGTCGGGCGGGAGCCGCCCCCCGTCGAGCGGGCCGCTGGCGAGCACCACCTCGCCCGGCGGGATCCGGACGGCCCGAGATCCGCAGTTGCACAGCACCGTGAGGGGTCCGCGCCGGAGCTCGAGCACGGTGGTCCGTCGCCTGCTGACCTGGACATCGTCGGTGAGCCCCTTCAGACCACGCCGGGCCCGGAGGGCCGTGCGGTAGAAGGCCCAGGTCGACGCCGGGTCGCGGCGCTGGGCGGCGACCGTGAGGCCGGCCCAGTCGTCGGGCATGTCCAGCCAGGTGGACGTCCCCGCCGGGCTGAAGCCGTACGGCGGGCGGGTACCACGCCAGGGGATCGGCACCCGGCAGCCGTCGCGCCCCACCCGGCCGGTCCGCAGCCACGCGGGGTCCTGGCGCTGCTCGGGCGGTACGTCGACCTCCTCGAGACCGAGCTCCTCGCCCTGGTAGAGGTACGCCGAGCCGGGCAGCGCCAGCATCGTCAGGGTCGCGGCCCGGGCGCGGGCCAGCCCGACCGGGCCGCCGCCGTACCGGGTGGGGTGGCGGACGACGTCGTGGTTGGACAGCACCCAGGTGGCGGCGGCGCCGACGGGCGCCAGGACGTCGAGCGTGCCCTGCACGACCTCGGCGAACGCGGCGGCCGACCAGGGCGCCAGCAGCCACGCGAAGTTGAAGGTCTGCTGGAGCTCGTCGGGACGTACGTAGCGCGCCATCGCGCCCGGGGTCTGGGCCCAGGCCTCGGCCACAGCCATCCGGTCGCCGTCGTACGACGCGAGCAGGCGGTGCCAGGCGCGGTAGACGTCGTGGACCTCGGGCTGGTCCCACATCGGCTCGTCGCGACGGCTGCGCTCGACCATGCTGCGGGACTCGCCCGCGGCCTCGGACGTGGCCGGGTCGTGACCGACCTCGCCGCGCTGGTCGCGCAGGCTGGCGATCTTGAGCAGGCCGTGGGCGACGTCGACCCGGAAGCCGTCGACCCCGCGGTCGAGCCAGAACCGCAGCACGTCCTCGAACATCGCCGCCACCTCGGGGTTGCGCCAGTCGAGGTCGGGCTGGGAGGTGTCGAAGAGGTGGAGGTACCACTCGCCATCTGCCACGCGGGTCCAGGCAGGACCGCCGAAGACCGAGACCCAGTTGTTGGGCGGGCGGTCGCCGTGCCGGCCGCGGCCCTCGCGGAACAGGTAGCGCGCGCGCTCCCTGCTGCCCGGGCCCCGGGCCAGGGCGAGCCGGAACCACTCGTGGTCGGACGACGTGTGGTTGGGCACGACGTCGACGAGCACCCGCAGGCCGAGGTCGTGGGCGCGGGCGATCAGGGCATCGGCGTCGCGCAAGCGGCCGAACCGGGAGTCGACGGCGCGGTAGTCGGCCACGTCGTAGCCCGCGTCGCGCTGCGGTGAGGGGTAGAACGGCGTCAGCCAGACCGCGTCGACGCCGAGGTCGCGCAGGTAGGGCAGGTGGGCGGTGATGCCCGGGAGGTCGCCGAGACCGTCGCCGTCGGAGTCGGCGAAGCTGCGCACGTAGACCTGGTACACGACCGCATCGCGCCACCAGGGTGGGGTGCTCATGCGAAGGCTGCCGGGTCGACCTCGACCCAGAGGTGCTCGGCGGTGCCGACGACGCGCCCGTCGGCGTCGTACAGCGTCGCGGAGGTGAAGGCCTTGCGGCCCTCGCGGCCCCGGCCCAGCCCGACCACGACGTGCTCCTCCCCGATCTCGGGGAGCGAGTCGATCCGGGCCGACATCCGGGCCAGCACCATCAGCCGCTCCTCGAGGTCGCCGGCCCAGCCGCCGACGCAGTCGAGGGCGGCCCAGGTGACCGGGAGGCTGGCGCGGGGTCGCCGGTCGCCGTAGGCGTGGAAGTCCTCGGCGACGCTCGGGTCGGGGGTCCAGGTGGCGGCGACGCGGGCGAGGCCGTCCTGGTCGGCGACCCGGCCGGGGAAGATCCGCAGCCCGTCGCCGTCGGCCCGGCCGGTGCCGCAGGCGAAGCAGGTGGGGAACGGGTGGCTGCCCAGGCCGTGGTAGGTCCCCGTCGCTGCTCGGGCCTCGTCGGGATGGACCGGGTCGACGTCGGCCAGGTCGTCGTGGCTGCACCGGGCTCGTAGCACCGGCCGCCCGTCGTACGACGCGACGACGCCGGCGTGCGCGCCGCCGAGCGCGTCCTCGTCGGGACCGACGACCATCGGGGTGTCGAGCGGGGGTGGCGCGAGCAGGGAGACGGTGACCGTGGGCCAGGGCCGGGCGTGGTCGCTCGGGCAGTCGACACCGGCGAGGGCGGCGATCGCGCCGGCGCTCCAGCCACCGTTGCCGGACGACGGGGGGCCGCGGAAGCGGGTGGGCACGATCATCTCTGGCAGCTCGGTCATGGGTCTCCTGCGGGGCCGGGTGGTCGCGGGCCGTTCGCTCACTCTGCCAGCCCTTCGCCGATGGGTCACAATGAGCCGGTGAGCGATCTGATCGACACCACGGAGATGTACCTCCGGACCATCTACGAGCTGGTCGAGGAGGGCATCGTCCCGTTGCGTGCCCGGATCGCGGAGCGGCTGCACCAGTCGGGGCCCACCGTCTCGCAGACCGTGGCCCGGATGGAGCGGGACTCGCTGGTCACCGTGGAGGGCGACCGCCACCTCGAGCTCACCGCCGAGGGGATGCGGCTCGCCACCCGGGTGATGCGCAAGCACCGGCTGGCCGAACGGCTGCTCACCGACGTGATCGGGCTCGACTGGGAGCTGGTCCACGCCGAGGCCTGCCGGTGGGAGCACGTGATGTCCGAGACCGTGGAGCGCCGGCTCGTCGACCTGCTCGACCACCCCACGGAGTCGCCGTACGGCAACCCGATCCCGGGGCTCGACGAGCTGGGGGAGGCGTCGTCGTCGGAGATCTTCCTCGACGGCACCGAGCTCCTGGCCGACCTGGCCGGGGAGCAGCCGGCCAGCGTCCGGGTCCGGCGGATCTCCGAGGAGCTCCAGAAGGACGAGCCGCTGATGGGGACCCTGCGCCGGATCGGGGTGCTGCCCGACAAGGTCGTCGGGGTCACCGCGACCGAGGCGGGCGTACTGGTCGGCTCCGGCGGCGAGACCGCGGAGCTCGACCTCGAGGCCGCCGGCCACATCTTCGTCTCTCGCGTCTGACTCAACGAGTAGTGGCCAGCGCGGTGAGGAACTCGCTGCAGCCGGCGTGGAGCTTCACCGTCGCCAGGTCGTCGCCCCGGGTGTCTCCCCGGTTGACGATCACCACGGGGATGCCGGCCTTGGCAGCGCGGCGGACGAACCGGAAGCCGCTCATCACCGTCAGCGACGAGCCGACGACGAGCAGGGTGTCGTCGGGGGTGAGTGCGTCGACCGCGTCGTAGCACTGCTGCACCCGCGAAGGTGGGACGTTCTCCCCGAAGAACACGACGTCGGGCTTGAGGATGCCGCCGCAGGCGTCGCAGTCCGGTACGACGAAGCGAGCGGTGTCGTCGAGGTCCACGTCGCCGTCGGGCCGGGTCGCAGCCGAGGCGTGGCTGTCGGCGAAGCCGGGGTTGGCGGCGTCGAGGCGTTGCTCGAGCCCAGCCCGGCTCGTCGTACGGCGGCAGGACAGGCAGACGACGTCGGCGATCCGACCGTGCAGGGCGACCAGGCGTCGTGTGCCGGCGGCCTCGTGCAGCCCGTCGACGTTCTGGGTGATCAGCAGGTCGGGGTCGACCGCAGCCAGGGCGCGATGACCGGCGTTGGGCTCGGCCCGGCCCATCCGCCGGAAGCCGAGGTGGCTGCGTGCCCAGTAGCGCTGGCGCGCCACCGGCCCACTCACGAACTCCTGGTAGGACATCGGCTGTCGCGAGGGCGACCCCGGCCCGCGGTAGTCCGGGATGCCGGAGTCGGTCGACAGCCCCGCGCCGGTGAGCACGACGAGCCGGCCGTCGCGCAGCAGGCTCGGTACGACGACCGGCTCGGTCGCGCTGGTCAGCACAGGCTCAGCTCGGCGTAGCGCGCCCGCGCCTTGGCGCGCCGCTTCTCGGCCTCGACCTCGCGGTTCTTCGGGGGCGCGGTCGTCACCAGGTCGTCGAGCAGGTGCTGGGTGAGGTGCGCGATCTCGTGGACGGCCCGGTCGAAGACCTCCTGGTTGGCCGTCGACGGGTGCGTCGTACCACTGATCTTGCGCACGAACTGGAGCGCGGCGTCATGGACCTCGTGGGAGGTGGCGGGCGGCTCGAAGTTGTTCAACGGGCGGATGTTGCGGCACATGTCCCCGAGCCTACGTCGCACCGGCCCCGCCTGACACGCGCCGGCCGGGGTGGCGACGTGGTCGGCTGGCGGGCGACCTGGCGCGGTGGTGACGAGCGCTGACACGATGGGCCGATGACCGACGCGACCGACCCGTCAGCACGGGAGCTCGACCTGGTGCTGTTCGGTGCGACCGGCTTCACCGGCCGGCTCACCGCCGAGTACCTCGCCCGGAACGCCCCCGACGGCCTCCGTTGGGGTCTGGCGGGCCGGACCCAGGCCAAGCTCGAGGGGGTCCGGGAGCACCTCGTCACGCTCGATCCCGGGCTCGCCGAGCTCCCCTTGATCCGCGCCGACGTCGAGGACGCCGTGTCCCTCAAGGACGTCGCCACCCGCGCCCGGGTCGTGATCACCACGGTCGGTCCCTACCTCACCTACGGCGAGCCGCTGGTGGCCGCGTGCGCCGAGGCCGGCACCGACTACGTCGACCTGACCGGCGAGCCGGAGTTCGTGGACCGGATGTACGTCGCCCACCATGCGACCGCCCAGCAGACCGGCGCCCGGCTGGTCCACGCCTGCGGCTTCGACTCGATCCCCCACGACCTCGGCGCCCACTTCACCGTCCAGCAGCTGCCCGACGACGTACCGATCACCCTGCGTGGCGTGGTCCGCTCGCGTGGCACCTTCTCCGGCGGCACCTTCCACTCCGCGATGACCCAGATGTCGCGGAGCAAGCAGATGCGGCAGGCCTCGGCCGCCCGCCGGAAGGCCGAGCCGCGCCCGGACGGCCGTTCGTCACGCGCCGTCGCCGGCAAGCCACACCGCGACTCGGTGCTCGGCCGCTGGCTGCTCCCGCTGCCCACGATCGACCCGATCATCGTGGCCCGCAGCGGCGCCGCGCTCGCGTCGTACGGTCCCGAGTTCCGCTACTCCCACTACGCCGGCACCAAGACCCTGCGATACGCCGTCGGGGGCGCGGTCGGCGTCGCGGCCCTCGGTCTGGCTGCCCAGGTCAAGCCGGTCCGCACCTCGCTGCTCTCCCACATCAAGCAGGGAGACGGTCCCGATGCCGCGCGACGGGAGCGGTCGTGGTTCACCGTCGACTTCGTCGGCGAGGGCGGCGGCCGCACGGTGCGCACCCGCGTCTCCGGCGGCGACCCCGGCTACGACGAGACCGCGAAGATGCTCGCCGAGTCGGCCCTGTCGCTCGCCTTCGACGACAACCCCGCGTGCTCCGGCCAGGTGACCACGGCGCAGGCCATGGGCGTCCGCCTCACCGAGCGGCTGCAGGCTGCCGGGATGCGTTTCGAGGTGCTCTAGCCGACCGACCTCAGGGGACGACCACGGTGACCGTGGTGCGTCCTGCGGTCATCCGGGTGGGGTCGCCCCGGAACACGACGGTCAGGGTGTGGGTGCCGTGCCGCATGGCCCGCAGCAGGTGCACGCCGACGCCGTTGGTCACCTCGATCCGGCCGACCCGCTGGCGGCCGAGGAAGACCCGGGCGACGCCGTCCGCACTGGCGTACCCAGGCACGTCGACGTGCACGCGGAGCATGACGCGCCCGGTCGCGCGCACCCGTGGGTGGGCGTGCACCGTGGGCACCGACCGGATGCCGGTCGCCGCGGCGGAGCGCTTGGTCACCGGGATCCAGTTGTCGGCCACCATGGTGACCTGCACCCAGATGTGGTGGCGCACGTCGTCGGCGACGAGCCGGTACGTCGCGGCGTGAGCCCCGCGGATCGGCTGGTCGCCACGGAACCACTGGTAGTGCGCGGTCGCCGAGGCAGGAGCCGGGTTCTTCACGTGCGCCGTCAGGGTCTGGCCGAGGACCCGGCGACCGCTGAGGGTGGGCTTGTCGATCGTGATCGTGCCCAGCTTCGCCGCGTCGGTGCGGACCGAGGAGGCCGCGGCCTGTGTGTAGCCCTGGCTGATCGCGGTGACGACGACGCGGAGCCTGCGGCCGGCGTCGGCCGCGGTCGGCTGGTACGTCGCGTGGGTGGCGCCCTGGATCGGGTGGCCCGCGGCGTACCACTGGTAGCCGTACGAGTCGGGCGTCAGCGACCACTCGCCGTTCGAGGCGGTGAGGGTGTGGCCGACGATCGGCTTGCCGGTGACCGTGGGCACTGCGTGGTTGCGGATGACCCCGGGCAGGACCGTGGCGGTCTTGGGGCTCGGGAGGACGGAGGTCAGGTAGCCGGGCCGGGAGACCAGCACCTTCACGGTGATGGTCCGGCCGAGGTCCTGCGGCCGCGGGGTGAAGGTGGCGTCGGTGGCCCCGGTGACGTCGATGCCGTTGGCCTGCCACTGGTAGGCGTAGGTCGCCTTCGGGGTCCACGAGCCGTGGTCGGCGCTCAGCGCGACCCCGACCTGGGGGACGCCGACGACGGCCGGCGCGCGGGTGTTGAGGAACGTCCCGGGCGCGACCGGGTCGGTGGTGGCCGACGTCGCGACGGCGTCGGCGTAGCCCGTCTGGTTGACCCGCACCTGCACCGAGAGCTTCTGGTGCAGGACGTCGGGTGTCGGGGTGTACGACGTGCTGGTGGCCCCGGCGATCGGGCTGCCGTCGGCGAGCCACTGGAGCTTGACCGCTCCGGCCGGCGTCCACATGCCCGCGGAGGCGGTCAGCGGGTGGTCGACCTGCGGGGTGCCGGCGATGGTCGGTGGGGCGTCGACGCGGAACTGGCCGGGGACGACGGCCGTGCTGGGGTCGGTCTTCACGTTGACGGTGCTGTAGCCGTCGGCGGTGACCGTCACCTTGACCCGCACGCGCTGGCCGAGCTGGGCGGCGGTCGGGGTGAACGTCGAGGCGATGGCGCCCGCGACCGGCGAGCCGCCGGCGAACCACTGGTAGGCGTAGGTGGCGGCGGGTGCCCAGGTGCCCGCGGAGGCGCTCAGCTGGACGCCCACCTGCGGCGTACCGGACACCGACGGTGCGGCGCTGCTGGTGAAGACGCCCTTGGCGACCGGGTCGGTGGTCGGCGAGCTGGCCGTGCCGGAGTGGGCGCCCGACTTGGTCGCGGTGACCTGGGCCCGGATCCGCGCGCCGAGCTGGTCGGCGGCCGGCGTGAACGACTTGCGGGTGGCGCCACTGATCGGCGTCCCGTTGGCCAGCCACTGGTAGTGGTAGGTGAGGTTGGTGGAGCTCCACTTGCCGACGGTGGTGGTCAGCCGGTTGCCGACCTGCGGCGTGCCCGAGACCGCGGGGGCCGCGGTGTTGCGGATCTGGGTGTCCTTGATGTGGATGAACCCGGACGGCCACATGGAGCTGGTGTCGGAGATGGTGCGGGTGTCGTAGTAGCCGGCGTGCAGGTAGTTGTACTCCTCGATCGTGATCGCACCGTCGCCGACGACCTGGACCCAGGCGACGTGTCCGCGCGAGGAGCCGGCCGAGCCGGCCGACCACCAGGCCACCGCACCGCGGGTGGGGTTGTCGTCGACCGGGACGCCCAGCTTCTGGGCGGCGACCTTCCAGTTGGAGGCGTTGCCCCAGTGGACGCCATGCCAGTAGTCGTTGAACGCGACGCCGTTCTCGGAGTTCAGCCGGTAGGCCACCCACGAGGTGCACTCGCGGTTGTAGAACTGCCACGGGTCGACCAGGGCGTCCAGGGGGGCGCTCTTCAGTCGCGAGGGTAGTCGTCGACCCCCGAGGCGGCGCTGACCGACTGCGGGTGGAGCACCGGAGACACCGCGAGCAGGGCGCCCACCAGGAGCCGCGACCCCGATCCGACGTGTCAAGGAGACACGCCGAAATGAGCGACCTGTGTTGCGCATGGGACTGACGTTAACTGTGGGATTGGCGTGGCGGGAGGGGGTTGGAAGAACTACAACCGTGTGGTTCTGGGCCGGGGGTTTCGGCGCCCTGGACGCGCCGTACCGCGCCTCCTCCATGGTGCGCCGAGACGTCGCCGGTGTCCGGCGTTCTGCTCCATCGGCGGGTGCTTTCTGGGGTGCTGCTCTGCACTAACTGGCCTACAAACCGGATTCCCGCAAGGACGCCAGGTCCGGTTTGTAGGCCAGTTAGTGCAGCCGGCCGCGCCATCGGAGGAGCCGGGTGCTCGTCGTACGGCGGGTGGTGCCCCAGGCCAGAGTCGAACTGGCGACCTTTCGCTTAGGAGGCGGCTGCTCTATCCACTGAGCTACTGGGGCGCGGCGCCGGAGCGCCGTCCCATCCTGTCATGCACCGACCCGGCAACCGGCGGACGGCATCGGGGGCGTCGGGCCGAGGAGTTCCAAGGGGCAGAACCCGGCGCACGGACGGCCGCGCGACCCCAACAATGAGCCCCATGGCAGCGATGAACGCGGAAGACGCCGAGCGCAGTCCGGCTGGCCGAGGCCGATGCGGGGACGGTGTCGTGGCGCAGCTGGGGCCCGTACCTCTCCGAGCGCGCCTGGGGCACGGTGCGCGAGGACTACAGCGCCGACGGCGACGCCTGGGACTTCTTCCCGCACGACCACGCGCGGTCCCGCGTCTACCGCTGGAACGAGGACGGCATGGCCGGCTTCTGCGACGAGGAGCAGGACTGGTGTCTCTCCCTCGCGCTGTGGAACGGCGTCGACCCGATCCTCAAGGAGCGGATGTTCGGCCTGACCGGCCCGCAGGGCAACCACGGCGAGGACGTCAAGGAGTACTGGTGGTACCTCGACGGCACCCCCACGCACTCCTGGAACACCTGGCGCTACCACTACCCCCAGCGTCCCTTCCCGTACGACGAGCTGGTCGCGCAGAACGCGGGCAGGTCGAAGACCGAGCCCGAGTTCGAGCTGGTCGACACCGGCGATCTTCGACGACGACCGCTACTGGGTCGTCACCGTCGACTACGCCAAGGCCGGTCCCGCCGACCTGCTGATGCGGATCACGCTCGAGAACGCCGGACCGGAGGAGGCGACGCTGCACGTGCTGCCGCAGCTCTGGTACCGCAACACGTGGTCCTGGGGGTACGCCGACCACGAGCCACCGCGGCTGGCCGACCACGAGGGCCGCGTCGTCGGACGTAGCGGCCGCTCCGGCCGGCTGCTCCTGGTCTCCGACGGCGACCCCGAGGCGCTGTTCTGCGAGAACGAGACCAACACCGAGCGCCTGTACGGCGAGCCCGGCGCGACGGCGTACCCCAAGGACGGCATCAACGACCACGTCGTGCACGGGCTCGACACCGTCGACCCCGGCCGCACCGGCACCAAGGCCGCGCTGCACCACGTGGTCACGGTGCCGGCCGGCGAGAGCCGTGTGGTGCGGGTACGCCTGGTCGGCGGCGACGAGGCCGAGCCGCTTGGTCGTCGACGTGGGCGCGCAGTTCGACCAGGTGGTGCGCGACCGGAAGGCCGAGGCCGACGCCTACTACGCGTCGGTGACCCCCGACACGTCGTCGCCCGACGAGGCACTGGTGCTGCGTCAGGCGTTCGCCGGTCTGCTCTGGTCGAAGCAGTTCTTCCACTACGACGTCGAGCGCTGGCTCGACGGCGATCCCGGACAGCCGACCCCACCTCCCGGCCGGGGGGCGATCCGCAACGGCGACTGGCGCCATCTCAACAACCACGAGGTCCTGCTGATGCCGGACCCCTGGGAGTATCCGTGGTTCGCGGCGTGGGACCTGGCGTTCCACTGCGTCACGATCGCCCACCTCGACCCGGAGCTCGCGAAGGCCCAGCTCGTGCTGCTGCTCCGCGAGTGGTACCTGCACCCCAACGGCCAGATCCCGGCGTACGAGTGGAACTTCTCCGACGTCAACCCGCCGGTGCATGCCTGGGCGGCGCTCCGGGTCTTCGAGCTCGACGGCTCGCGCGACTACACGTTCCTGGCCCGGATCTTCCACAAGCTGCTGATCAACTTCACCTGGTGGACCAACAACAAGGACCACGGCGACAACAACCTGTTCCAGGGCGGCTTCATGGGCCTGGACAACATCTCCCCGATCGACCGGTCGTCGTTCCCTCCCGAGCTCGGCTACCTCGAGCAGGCCGACTCCACCGCCTGGATGGCGATGTACGCCCTCGACCTCCTCGACATGGCCCTCCGGCTCGCCCTGCACGACAGCGCCTACGAGGACGCCGCCACCAAGTTCTTCGAGCACTTCTCCACGATCGCGTTCGCCGCGGACAACGCCGGGCTCTGGGACCCGGACGACTCCTTCTACTACGACGTGCTCCGCCTCAACGACGGGTCGGCGGTCCCGATCAAGGTGAAGTCGCTGGTGGGCCTGATCCCGGTCACGGCTGCGGCCGAGTACCACCACGGACTGCTCAACCAGCTGCCCGACTTCGCCGCCCGCGCCGAGTGGTACCTCCGGAACAAGCCGCGGCTCGCCGCGGCCACGCACTCGCGCGGTAGCGGGCCGACGGCCCACCGCCTGCTGTGCGTCGTACCGCCGGAGCGGCTCCAGGCGATGCTCGCCGGGGTCTTCGACGAGGCGGGGATGCTGTCGGCGTACGGGATCCGCTCGGTCTCCGCCTGGCACCGCGACCACCCGTTCGAGATCTCGACGCCGCAGGGGACGGCGACCACCGACTACGAGCCGGGAGAGTCGACGACCGGGATGTTCGGCGGGAACTCCAACTGGCGCGGGCCGATCTGGTTCCCCCTCAACACCCTCCTCGTCGAGGCGCTACGCGACTACGACGCCTTCGACCCGGGCGAGATCACCGTGGAGTACCCCGCGGGCTCGGGAGAGCAGGTCGGGCTCGGCGACATCGCCGACGACCTCACGCAGCGGCTGGTCGCGATCTTCCTGGCCGGCGCCGATGGGCGACGACCCGTGCACGGTGGCTACGACCTGCTGGCCACCGACCCGCGCTGGCGGGACAACGTGCCGTTCCACGAGTACTTCCACGGGGACACCGGTGCCGGCCTCGGGGCCGAGCACCAGACCGGGTGGACGGCGCTCGTGGCCCACCTGATCCTCACCCGCGGAACGCGGTGACCCCCTGCAGGGTCGGGACGAACACGTAGCTCGCCGCTGACCGTCTCGGACGGGAAGTGCGTGGCCGCGCCGGCGTGGATGCGCTGCACCTGGGAGCCGTCGGCCAAGCGCAGGACGAACAGGTCGCCGCTGTCGCGGTCGGTCACGTAGACCCGCGATCCCGCGACCACGGGTGACCCGTAGAGACCCGTCCTGGTCCAGCCCCACCGCAGGCCCGTGCGACCGACGTGGAGCAGCCGCACCTCGTTCTCGAAGAGGCACGGGTAGAGCACCTCGTGACCGGTCACCGCTGTGCCCGCGAACGCGGCGCACCCACTCTTGCTGGTGATCGCGGATCCGACGCCGTGCATGGTCTCGTGGAGCAGGTAGACCGTGCCGCGCTTCCCGGCGATGACCACGCGCCGCAGACCCGGCAGCATGGTCGGGGACGAGGAGCCGAGGTCGAGGTCACGGGCGTTGTCGTCGCGCCAGGTGGACGGCGCGAAGATCGACAGCCGGCGCAGCCGGATCGCGGTCAGCTCGGTGACGGAGTCGCTCTTGTCCCACTTCCCGTTCAGCTCGGCGCCGTTGCCGCTGGCGACGTAGACGTGGCCGTTGCGGCCGAGGACCGGCCCGGGAGGGGCCCACATCCCCGCCTCGCGGGCCGTCGGGACCGCGTAGTGGTGGGTGGCGCCGGTGCCGTGGACCGAGGTGGAGGTGACGTAGCCGACGTAGTTGTCGCAGTCGCCGGCGAGTCCGCCGAAGCTCGACGATCACCCGGCCGTGGGCGACCAGCACCGCCGACCGCTCCTGCTCGGCCTTGCGGTTGCGGTCGGGGAGGACGTCGAGCGAGACGTGCCAGCGAGGATGGCCGTTCGCGGCGTTGAGCGCCCACAGCGTGTGGTGGCCGCCGACCGTCTCGGCGACCACGAAGACCGAGCCGGTGCTCGGGTCGTACGCCGGGGTGCCGGTGACCCCGAGCGGGTCGATGTCGCCACACGGCAGGGCGCTCATCGGCTGCGGCCTCCCGAGGCGGGTCTTCCACCGTCGGGTGCCGGTCCGCGCGTTGAGCCCGAAGACGTGGTTGCCCTCCGTGGCCGCGATCAGGGTGTCGCCGACCACGAGCGGCTCGCCGTACACGGCCTGGCCGAGGCCCTTGCTCCAGACCCGCTCGAGCGGGCCACCCGGGGAGTGCGGGAGGTGACCGGAGCGGCCCGGGCCGCGGTGGTAGCCGTACCACGGCGTGAGCGAGGTGGCCGCCCTCGACGCGACGTGCTCGGCCGCCCGCTGGGCCTCCGGCTCGGGGGCCGGTGCCGCCGAGGAGCAGGCGGCTGCCAGGAGCGAGGCCAGGGGGAGGAGGACCACGAGAATCCGGCGCATGGCTCCAGTCTCACCTGCCACGCGGCGGACGTCACCCCGGCCCTGCGGCAGACGCGGGAGCCCCGTCGTTCGTCGAGGAGTTGGCACACGGCCATCTGCTGGTCACAATTTGGACACGCCCCGTAGGTTCGGGGCAGTCCGGCTTGCCCAGCCGGTGCTTCCACGCGTCTATCCGAGGTCTGGTCCATGTCCGAGCTGCCGCCTGCCGGGTCCTCCGGTGACGCCGCAGCCGACGACCCGACCGAGGGCGACCAGGACGTCCCGCACGGCGGCTCGGCTGACACCGGGGCGGACGACGGCAGCGACCCCGGCAAGCGCAAGGGCAAGGTCAAGGTCCGGCACACCGTCGGCAAGGTGGTCGGGGCGACCGTCGTCGTGCTCGCGCTGGTGACCGGGCTCAGCGTGGTCTTCCTCTACCGGCACTACAACGCCAACCTCAACGTCAAGGACATCTCCGGCGAGCTCGGCACGACCGACCGCCCCCAGCCCAAGGTCCCCGCGGGTCCGCACGGCCCGATCAACATCCTGGTGATGGGATCCGACAACCGCGACGCCCCCGGCGACCACATCGACAACCTCACCGGCATCGGCAAGCGCTCCGACACCACGATCCTGCTGCACCTCTCGGCCGACCGGCAGCACGCCTACGGCATCAGCGTGCCGCGCGACTCGATCGTCAACCGGCCCACGTGTCTCAACGACAAGGGCAAGGTGATCTCGCCCGCGGCCACCGGCGTGATGTGGAACGACGCGTTCAACATCGGCGGTCCGGGGTGCACGGTGCGTCAGTTCGAGCAGCTGACCGGCATCCGGGTCGATCACTACGTCGTGGTCGACTTCAACGGTTTCCGGGGCATGGTCGATGCCATCGGCGGCGTCCAGGTGTGCCTGCCGCACGCGGTCAACGACCCGATCGGCCACATCACCCTGCCGGCCGGCACCCACAAGTTCAACGGCGCGGACGCCCTCAACTACGTCCGCGAGCGGCACTCGCTCGGCAACGGCTCCGACATCGGCCGGATGAAGCGGCAGCAGGCCTTCATCGCCTCGATGGCCCACCAGGCGATCAGCGCCAACACGCTGGCCAACCCGATCCGGCTGGCCAAGTTCATCGACGCGGCGACCAAGTCGCTGACCCTCGACCCCGACATCGGCAGCATCTCCAAGCTGGTCGGTCTGGCCTACCAGTTCCGGCACATCGGGCTGAGCCACATCCAGTTCGTCACGACGCCGTGGGAGTCCGACCCGAGCAACCCCAACCGGGTCATCTGGGCGCCCGCTGCCCAGCAGCTGTGGGACACCATCGCCCACGACCGGCCGCTCAGCAAGGCGATGCTCAACGGGTCGCTCAACGCCAAGCACATCCCCGGCGTGACCAAGCACCCCCACAACAGCCAGCAGGAGCAGGCCGCGGCCGCGGAGAACCTCGCCAACGGCCTGTGCGCCTGAGCCTCGTCATGACCGACGAGAAGCCCGAGCAGCCCGACGTCCCCGACACTGACAGCCCCGACGACGGCGAGCCGGCCGGGGCCACCGAGCCGGAGTGGCAGCGGCGTCGCCGGCTGGCTGCGGTGTTCGGCGACGTGCTCCCCGAGACGACGTCCGACGAGCGCGACCACGACACCGCGGACACTGCGGACGCCGAGGCGGCCGGCGAGCGGTGGCTGCGTGCGCAGGTGCCGCCGCACCACGGCTGAGCCGGCGTACGGCGGCGTCGGGCGGCTGCGACGGGCCAGACGCCTCAGACGGTCGGCGTGGTGGCCGCGCCGGCTGCTCCACCCTGCTGCTGCACGAGCAGGTCGCGGATCTCGGTGAGCAGGGCGACGTCGGCCGGGGTGCCCTCGGGCTCGGGCTCGGGAAGAAACGCTCCTTGGCCCTCGTGTAGGGCATCACGATCGCGTAGTAGACGACCGCGGCGGTGATCAGGAAGGCGATGACGGCCGTGATCCAGACGCCGATCAGCAGACCGCCGGGACTGTACGTGCTGAAGTCGGGGTTGCCGCCGGCCTTGCCGATGATGCCCATCAGCAGGGCGACCGTGGCCTTGACGACGGCGGCGAAGGCCAGGGCCATGATGAAGGCGACCGCGAGCTCGACGAGGTTGCCGCGGAGGATGAAGTTCTTGAACCCGGTCATGTGCTCTCCTCTCGGCCGTCCCGCAGGCGGCCGGGGTGTTGGGACGTGGGTGACGCTAGCCCCTCACGACGATGCTGAGGAGGTCGGCCGCCGCGGCGCCCGCGATGCGGTCGACGTCGGAGGGCAGGGCAGCCACGACGACCAGGCGCCCCGACAACGCGCTCGTGGCCCCAGCGCCGTCGTCGTCGGCTGCCGGGAGCGCGACCACGCGGACGTCGACCGCCACCGCCGACGCGTCGCCCCGGCGCGGGTCGGCCGCGACCACGTCGACCTCGTCACCGACCCGGACCAGGGAGACGGCCTCGGCGTCCGCGATGCGCACCGGTACCAGGACCCGGCCGGGATACCCCGCGGCGAGCGACGGTGACACCAGGCGGACGTCGGTGACCGGCTCACCCGTTCGCACCGGCCCGGCGAGGGTGCGCCCGACGGCGCCGGCGGCGGTGCCGACCGGTGCGACCGCCTCGGGGTAGCGCTGCACGACCAGGTCGTCGGCACCCAGCACGGTGCCGGAGACCAGGTCGCGTGCGGCCACGGTCACCGGCACGGTGGGGGGCGGCGCGGGTCGAGCGGCGTGCACCCCCGTGACGACCGCGAGGGCGAGGCACAGCGCTGCGAGCGGGCGGCGCCGGGCCAGCACCACGCGTCGTACGGCGCGACGGGCGCGGGTCCGGCGAGCCGGTGAGGTCGTCGGCGTCGAGCATGCCCCGACCGTAGGTGGGCTCGACCGACGACGGGACCGCTCTCCACAGCCCGCCCGCTCAGTCGGTGGTGGTGGCCTTGCTGCCGGAGGTCTCGGCCGGCCCGGACGCCGCGGGGGTCGGCTTCTGCGACGAGGACGACGAGGAGTCCGCCGAGCCCGATGAGGAGCCGGACGAGGAGTCCGACGAGCCGCTCGACGACGAGGACTCCGACGAGGACGACTCGGTGGAGGAGGAGCCCGGCGACCCGGAGGAGCTCGCGGACCGGCTGTCGTTGCGGTAGAAGCCGGAGCCCTTGAAGACCACGCCCACGGCGTTGAAGACCTTGCGGAGCCGGCCGCCGCAGACCGGGCAGACGGTGAGCGCGTCGTCGGTGAAGCTCTGGAACTCTTCGAGCTCGTGGCCGCAGTCGGTGCAGCGGTACTGGTAGGTGGGCAACGCGGTGGTCCTCGGTCGGTACGGGTGGGATCGGGAGGGGGACGGGCGCAGACTGGCACTCGCCCCCGGCGACTGCCAATGGTACGGCACCGCGTCGCCGCTCGACCTGGGTCGGTGGTCGAGCGGGGTCGGGACCTGGGGTCGGTGGTCGAGCGGGGTCGGTGGTCGAGCGGAGTCGAGACCCGGTCGAGCGGGGCTCGGTGGTCGAGCGGAGTCGAGACCTGGGTCGGTGGTCGAGCTCAGCCGGGTCGGTGGTCGAG
This sequence comes from uncultured Actinomycetota bacterium, assembly GCA_963808115.1. Lineage (GTDB taxonomy): Bacteria > Actinomycetota > Actinomycetes > Propionibacteriales > Nocardioidaceae > Nocardioides. Next base: position 308,488 of record CAWEEN010000004.1, on the reverse strand, counting down.
CGGAGTCGAGACCTGGGGTCGGTGGTCGAGCGGAGTCGAGACCTGGGTCGGTGGTCGAGCGGGGTCGGGACCTGGGTCGGTGGTCGAGCGGAGTCGAGACCTGGGTCGGTGGTCGAGCGGAGTCGGGACCTGGGGTCGGTGGTCGAGCGGAGTCGAGACCTAGGCGTCCTCGCTCCCGGGGTGGAGCGCGTCCCAGGCGTCGCGGTCAGTTCCTCGGGCGAGTCTGCGGAGATCCCCGAGGCGGCCTTCGATGAGAGCGCGTCGTTTCTCGCGTCCCCAGTTCTGCACCTGCTTCTCGAAGGCGAACGCCGCGTCAACGCGGTCGAACTCGGCGCGCCAGACCAGCCTGACCGGGAGCCGTGACCGTGTGTACCTCGACCCGTAGCCGGCCTGATGCTCCAGGAGGCGCTGCTCCAGGTCGCGGGTGCTGCCGACGTAGTAGGAGCCGTCAGCGCACTCGAGGATGTAGGTCCACGCCATCCCACGATGATGGGCCGGACTGACGGGCGCCGCAGATGCCCGTGGGGCTCCTGTGGATGAGGTCGCGCGGTGGTGTCTCAGGTCGAGTTCTCCGCAGGTGGTCTCGACTTCGCTCGACCACCGGGATCGACCACCGGGGTCTCGACTTCGCTCGACCGGTCGACGTGGGTCTCGACGTCGCTCGACCCCACCGGGGTTCGCTCGCTCGACCACCGGGGTCTCGACTTCGCTCGACCACCGGAGGTGGTCTCGACTTCGCTCGACCACCGGGGTCGACCAGCGGGGTCGAACCCCGTCAGCGGAGGGGGAGCCAGCGGGTGGGGGTGACGGCCGCGGTGACGGGGCGGTCGTGGGCGTCGACCGGTACGTCGACCCCGACCTCGTCGTCGTAGAGCAGGCACACCACCGGCGTGCCGACCGGGACCCGCGCCAGCGCCCGGTCGTAGGAGCCGCCCCCCTGACCCAGCCGGGCCCCGTGCTCGGAGACCGCGAGCCCGGGGACCAGCACCACGTCGGCGGTGCCGATCGCGTCGACGCCGAGACAGTCGACGGGCTCGAGCAGCCCGTAGCGCGCGGGCGCCAGCGACGTGGTCCCGCGCCAGGTGCCCCAGTCCAGGTCGAGGTCGGGCAGCACCACCGGCAGGATCACCCGCTTGCCGGCCGCGGTCAGCGCCTCGAGCAGCGCGCCGGTGCCGGGCTCCGCGCCGACCGAGACGTACGCCGCCACCGTGGCCGCCCGTCGTACCTCGGGCCGGGCCAGCACGACCTCGGCCAGACCGCGCCCTGCCTCGACCATCTCGGCCGGCCTGCGGCGGTGCCGCGAGGTACGGATCCGGTCGCGGACGGCGATCTTGGCCACCGCGGCCGGGGAGTCCGGAAGGTCACCCGGTGGGATTGCGGCGGGGGCACCCGGCCAGCCTACGATCGAAGCATGAGCAGTGCCGGACTCGACCGCGCCCGCGCCAAGATGTCCGACGCGGGCGTCGACCCTGTCGCGATCGACACCTTCGCCCACTACTACCGCCTCCTCGAGCACGGTGAGACCGGGCTGATCCCCGAGTCGTCCATCGAGCCGCTCGACATGGAGTCGCTCGCCGACGTCGACGTCGACGACGAGACGGCCGCCGCGGCCCTGCGCGACGACGGCCGTGATCAAGCTCAACGGCGGGCTCGGCACCTCGATGGGCATGGACCGCGCCAAGAGCCTGCTCTGCGTCCGCAAGGGCTGGTCGTTCCTCGACGTCATCGCCCGCCAGGTGCTCCACCTGCGCCGCGCAGTACGACGCACCGTTGCCGCTGCTGTTCATGAACAGCTTCCGCACCTCCAGCGACACGATGGCCGCCCTGGCCCGCTACGCCGACCTGCCGGTCGAGGGCCTGCCGCTGGAGTTCCTGCAGAACCGCGAGCCCAAGCTCCTCGCCGACGACCTCACGCCGGTGGGCTGGCCGAAGGACCCCGACCTCGAGTGGTGCCCGCCCGGCCACGGCGACCTCTACACCGCGCTGCGCGGCACCGGCCTGCTGGCGACGCTGCTCGAGCAGGGCTACGAGCGGCGTCTTCGTCTCCAACTCCGACAACCTCGGCGCGACCCCCGACCCGCGGGTGGCCGGCTGGTTCGCCCGCTCGGGCGCCCCGTTCGCGATCGAGGCCGTCCGTCGTACGGCGTCCGACCGCAAGGGCGGCCATTTCGCGCGCCGTAAGTCCGACGGCCGGATCGTGCTCCGCGAGACCGCCCAGACCTCGAAGGACGACCAGGCGGCGCTCGCCGACCTCGACCGCCACCGCTTCTGCTCGACCAACAACCTCTGGTTCGACCTGCGGGCCATGACGCGAGGCGATCGACGCGCGGCACGGCATCCTCGGGCTGCCGCTGATCCGCAACGTCAAGACCGTCGACCCGGCCGACCCCAGCACTCCCGAGGTGATCCAGATCGAGACCGCCATGGGCGCGGCGATCGAGGTCTTCGAGGGTGCCACGCACGATCGAGGTCGGGCGCGACCGCTTCGTCCCGGTCAAGACCACCAACGACCTGCTCGTGCTGCGCTCCGACGTCTACGACGTGGCAGCGACTTCGTGCTCAACCCCTCCTCCGACGAGCTTCCGTTCGTCGACCTCGACACCGACTACTACAAGCTGGTGCCGGAGTTCGAGCGACGGTTCCCCGAGGGCGCACCGTCGCTGCGCGAGGCGACGTCGCTGACCGTGCAGGGCGACTGGACGTTCGGCCGCGGGGTGAAGGTCGAGGGCGAGGTCACCCTGGAGACCGCCGCAGCGGCCCGGGTGGAGACCGGTAGCGTCTTGGAGCATGACTGACGCGCCTGTCTCCGTCGAGGAGCACCGCGACCGGGTCCTCTCGGCGATCACCCCCCTGCCCGCCTACGACCAGCCGCTGATGGAGGCGTTCGGCCTCGCGGCGGCCGAGGACGTGCGGGCCACGGTGGCGCTGCCGAGCTTCGACAACTCCGCGATGGACGGCTACGCCGTGCGTGAGGCAGACGTCGCCGAGGCGTCCACCGACACGCCCGTGCACCTGCCCGTGGTGGGCGAGATCGGCGCCGGACAGGCGACGTTGCTCGCGATGTCTCCCGGGACGGCGGTCAAGATCATGACCGGGGCACCGGTGCCGGCCGGTGCCGACGCGATCGTCCCCTACGAGTGGACCGACCGCGGGGCCGCCCAGGTCGTGATCACCCAGGCTCCCGAGCCCGGACAGCACGTCCGGCCCGCCGGCGAGGACGTCGCCGTCGGCGACCTCGTCCTCAGTGAGGGCACGGTGATCGGGCCCCGCCAGATCGGGCTGCTTGCTGCGGTCGGCCGGGCGTCGGTGCGGTCGCGGCCCCGTCCTCGGGTGGTGATCATGTCCACCGGCTCAGAGCTCCGCGAGCCGGGCACCGCGCTCGGCCACGACTCCGTGTACGACGGCAACTCGTTCCTGCTGGCCGCCGCCGCCCGCCAGGCCGGCGCGATCGCCTACCGCGTCGGGATCGTCCCCGACGACCCGCGCGCGTTCACCGCCGCACTGCACGACCAGCTCGTCCGCGCCGACCTGGTCGTCACCAGCGGCGGGGTCTCGATGGGCGACTACGACGTGGTCAAGGAGGCGCTCGCGCCGCTCGGCACGGTGTGGTTCGGCGGGGTCGCGATGCAGCCCGGCAAGCCACAGGGCTTCGGGACGGTCGGCGAGGACGAGATCCCGATCATCACGCTGCCGGGCAACCCGGTGTCGTCGTACATCTCCTTCGAGATGTTCGTGCTCCCCGCGATCCGCAAGCTGATGGGCCGCACGACGTTCGTCCGACCCACGGCCGAGGCCGTCCTGACACAGGGGCTGCGCTCACCGGCCGGGCGTCGTCAGTACGCCCGCGGCATGCTCTCCGTGGTCGACGGTCGGCTCGCGGTCACGCCCGTCGGGCCGCAGGGCTCGCACATGATCGGCGACCTGGCCGAGTCCGACGCGCTGGTCGTGGTCCCGGAGTCCGTGACCTCGCTCGACGCGGGTGAGACAGTGAGCGTCGTGCCGCTGGACGAGGACTTCTAGACCATGACCGAGCATCGGCTGACCCACGTCGACGAGTCCGGCGCGGCCCGGATGGTCGACGTCTCGGGCAAGCAGGTGACCGCTCGTGAGGCGGTGGCCGCCGGCCGGGTCCTGGTCTCGCCCGAGGTCGTCGGCCTGCTGCGGGGCGCCGGGGTCCCCAAGGGCGACACGCTCGCCGTCGCCCGGCTCGCCGGGATCCTCGGGGCCAAGCAGACGCCGTCCCTGATCCCGCTGTGCCACCCCCTCGCGATCTCGGCGGTCACCGTCGACCTCGAGGTCGCCGACGACGCGGTGGAGATCACCGCGACGGTGCGCACCACCGACCGCACCGGCGTCGAGATGGAGGCGTTGACCGCCGTCGCCGTCGCCGGCCTGACCGTCATCGACATGGTCAAGGCCGTCGACAAGCGGGCCGTGATCACCGACGTACGCGTCCTGTCCAAGGCCGGCGGCGCGTCCGGCGACTGGACCCGCTGAGGTGGCACCGAGATGGCGATGAGGGGCGCGGTGGTGGTCGCGTCCAACCGGGCAGCGGCCGGTGTGTACGACGACACGACCGGCCCGATGATCGTGGATCTCCTTGTTTCACTGGGCTTTGCGTGCGACCGGCCGATCGTCGTGCCCGATGGCGATCCTGTCGGCGCTGCCATCGCGGCCGAGGTCGAGGGGGGTGCGCGGGTCGTGCTGACCACCGGCGGCACGGGCCTCACCCCGACCGACCTCACCCCCGACGTGACCCGCCCGCTGCTCGACCGCGAGGTGCCGGGCATCGCCGAGGCGATCCGGGCGTACGGCGTCGCCAAGGGGGTGCCGACCGCTGCCCTGTCGCGGGGCCTGGCGGGGGTCGCGGGCGACTGTCTGGTGGTCAACCTGCCGGGCTCGCGCGGTGGCGTGAAGGACGCGATCGCGGTCCTCGAGCCCCTGCTCGTGCACGCGGTCGAGCAGATCGTCGGGAGCGACCATTGAGCCGCACCCGAGCCCGTCGCCGGATCCCTGCATGACCGCCGCCCCGGGCTGGCCGGTCACCCTCCAGCACGGCGAGGTCACGCTCCGACCCCTGCGCTACCGCGACGCCCGTGCCTGGCGCGCCGTACGGCGTCGCAATGCGGCCTGGCTGCAGCCCTGGGACGCCACCGTCCCGCCGGGCGGCGGTGAGCGACCGGCGACCTTCCGCACCCTGGTGGCGCGGCTGAGCCGGCAGGCCCGGCAGGGCGTCGGGATGCCGTTCGTGGTCGAGGTCGACGGCCGGTTCGCGGGGCAGGTGACGGTGAACAACATCCTGCGCGGCTCGGCGCAGTTCGCCTCGATCGGCTACTGGCTCGACCGCGATGTCGCGGGCCGCGGCGTGATGCCGACGGCGGTCGCCCTGGTCATCGACCACTGCTTCCGCTCGGCGGGCCTGCACCGGATCGAGATCGCGATCCGGCCGGAGAACTCCAACTCGCTGCGGGTCGTGGAGAAGCTCGGGATCCGCGAGGTCGGCTACGCGCCCCGCTTCCTGCACATCGACGGCGGCTGGCGCGACCACCGGCTCTACGCGATCACGGTCGAGGAGTGCCCCGAGGGGATGCTGGCCCGGCTGTCGCCCGGCGAGCCCCAACAGTCACACGAGTGATTTCGCGACACACCTGTTGACATCCCCGGGCGCCCCGGGCTACGTCCCTAGTGTCGGGCCGTGGACCTGAGCGGACTCATCTTCGTGGCCCTCGCCATCGCCTGGGCCGCCTACCTGATCCCGAAGGCGCTCCGGCACCACGACGACGTCGTCCGGGGCCGTTCGGTCGACCGGTTCTCCCAGAGCATGCGGGTCCTGGCGCACCGCGAGCCGGTCAGCGCCCGGGCCGCTCGCCTGGTGGTCCGACCCGCGCGCACCGCCGGAGCCTCCGAGGTGACGGTCAAGCCCGTCGCCGCCGACGCGCCACCCGTCGAGCCGGTCGCGCCGCCGGCGTCGGAGCCCGTCGTACGCCGGGCCGCGTCGGCCACGGCCGCCCGCCGACGCCGTCGGGTGCTCGCCGTGCTGGTGCTCGCCCTGGTCGCCACCGTCGCCCTCGGCGCGACCCACTACCTCGCCTGGGCCTACGTCGCGATCCCGGTGGCACTGCTGGCCGGCTGGCTGGTCGCCTGCCGGCTGATGGTCAGGCGCGAGCGTGGTCGGCCGGCGATGGTGCGCGACGAGGCCGCCGCCGAGACCTCGGCGTCGATCCCGCTCGAGACCGTCACCGCGGCAGCCACCCAGACGCCGTCGCCGCGCGACCCCGCCCTGTGGGACCCGGTGCCGGTGACCCTGCCGACCTACGTCTCCAAGCCGGCCGCGCGTCGGACGGTGCGCACCATCGACCTCGACTCGACCGGCGTCTGGACCTCCGGGCGGACCGAGGCCGACTCGGCCCTGGCTCGTGAGGCCGACGCCGCCGACCGGGCCGACCGGGCCGACCGGGTCCGGCGTCACGCTGCCCGCAAGGGCGAGTCGGGCGAGGAGGCCGTCGGCTCCTGAGCCGACGAGCAGGCCGGGTCGCGCACGCACCTCGGCGGGCCTCCGGGCGATGCGGGAGCACCGGGCGACCTTTGCTAGCCTTGCGCTTCGCGCCGTCCGACACCGGTACGACGCATGGGGCTGTGGCGCAGCTGGTAGCGCATCTCGTTCGCAATGAGAGGGTCAGGGGTTCGAGTCCCCTCAGCTCCACCCACACGGCAGGTCACCGGCTGCTCGCCGTCCTCGTCGCGGCGGGCCGCGTGGTCAGCCGAAGTCCATCCCGTCGAGCGCGGACGTCGGCTTCTGGTCCGGCAGGCGGAGCATCCGGAACGAGTTGCCCAGTCCGAGCAGGCCGGCGAGCAGTGGCACCAGCAAGGCGATCTGGAGCGAGAGGTTGCGGGCGTCGTTGTTGATGGCCAGGACCTCTGCCTCCACTGCGGGCGGCTCGTTCGTGAGCTGCTGGTCGAGCTGGCTGTTGCTCATGACCTCAGCGTCGTCCTCGAGGGCTGCCGCGATCTGCTGCTGCTGTGCGGCCGGGATGACGTGACTGTTCTCGGTCAGGTGCGTGAAGGCCACCGACAGGCTGGCGAGCATGATCCCGCCCGCCATGGCCAGGCCGAAGGAGAGTCCGAAGGACCCGGCGGCGGAGTTCACACCTGCGGCCTCGCTCACGCGCTCCTCCGCCACCGGTGCGAGCGTGTAGTTGTTCAGCTGCGAGACCAGCAGGCCCAGGCCGCAGCCGGTGATCGCAAGCGGGATCACCAGGTACCACCCGCTGCTGACGCGGGGGACCAACGGGATGATCAGCGCGATCCCCAGGCTGGCGAGGAGGAAGCCGGCGCGGATGATCGCCGCGGGTCGCCGATGCCCGGCCCTGCGACCCGCCACGAGCGCTGCCGCGAACATGGTCAGGGAGAGCGGGGCCAGGGACAGGCCGGCCTGCAGGGCGTTGTACTCCAGCGTCATCTGGAAGAACAGCGGCAGGGCGATCATCGCGCCGCCCAGCGTGATCTGCTGCAGCATCTGGCCCGAGATCCCGGCGGTGAAGTTCGGGTGGGCGAAGAGGTCCGGGTCGAGCAGGGTCACCTTGCCGGCGCGCTTGCGGCCGACCAGCCACCGGGCCAGCAGGACCAGCGCCACGACCCCGACCGCCATCAGCAGGCCGACGAGCTCGCCGCCCTCCTGCCAGACCAGGATCCCGAGCACCACGCCGCCCATGCCGATCACCGACAGCACCGCACCCACCAGGTCGACCTGCCGTGAACCTGTGTACGGCACGTCGCGGACCAGCCCGATCTGGCTCAGGACGACGGCGATGATGACGACCTCCAGCCCGAAGCCCACGCGCCAGGAGAGGTACGTCGTCACGAACCCACCCAGCAACGGACCGATCGCGGCCGCGATGGCAGCCGCGGCGCCGACCAGCGCGTACGCCTGCTTCTGGGCCGCCCCCGCGAAGTTGCCGTGGATCAGCGACTGCATGGCGGGGAGGAGGAGCGAGGCACCGAGCCCACCGATGATCGCCCAGAAGATGATGATCGCGGTCACGCTCTGGGCCAGGGTCATCGCCAGCGCGCCGACGGCGTAGGCCAGCAGCCCCAGCACGTAGGCCCGTTTGCGGCCGATCAGGTCCCCGACCTTGCTGTTGATCAGGATGAACGCCGCCGAGACCAGCGCCTCGAGGGCGATAGCCGACTGCACACTGCTGGCGGTCGTGTCCAGGTCTGTGACGACCGCGGAGATCGAGACGTTCATCAACGACGTGTCGACGACGAGCACGAACATCGCTGCGGCCAGGAGGAACATCAGCCGCCGGCTCCCGGTGGCCGCGGCGTCGACAGCTGCGTCGGGTCCGGTACTCATGTCGCCCTCTCGGCTCATGGTCCTCCGTGCCGCGTAGAAACCTGGAAAGCGGCCGAGGTGCCACCCTAGCGACCACCGAGACCAGGACGTCGGCACAGCGCTGGAGGCTCCGATCCCGGCCTCCGGCGCACGGTCCTTCCGGCCCAGATCCATCCACACGGCTCCGGAACCTGTCCCGAAATCGCTGGAACCTTGGCCAACTGGTCTAGTCCAGGTCGGATGCGCGTTTGCCACGCCTCGGTGACCCCAGGCACCCCTGGCGCGAGTCGGTCACGAGCTCGGGTGCTGGTCTCCGACCTGTCCGGGAAATGCAGCGACCCCCCGCACGAATGCGGGGGGTCTGAGCGCGTCCGGTGGGAACCGGGCGCGGACCTCGCCGGTGGCCTGGGGGGCTGGCGCCTGCGAGCTCTCCATCCGGTGGCTGGGGGGTTGCCACCTGATGTTGACTCAAGTTTACACATCGCGAACGTGCGCGACTGGGAATCAGGAAAAACCTAGGGATTTTACGAAGCAGGTCGTCAGCACCCCCTTTTCACGCCTGATTCACGCTCAGAACGGGCGATTCGGGTCGTCGCCTGGACCGGTCCCAGTGGTAACACACGACACACGGGTGGTTGTCAAGACTTCCAAATTTGCCTAGGCATCCAGCAAACTTCTCCACGGAGCTCGGGGACCAGGCATCACACAGGGAGATCACTGATATGACACGCAACAGCAAGATGAAGCTCGCCGCACTGGCAACCACCCTCGTCGCCACCCTCGGCGTCGTGGCGGTCGCTCCCTCGGTTGGCGCGGACGCCGGCAAGACGACGCCGCTTCGTCCGAACCGGAACCGGCGGCCAGCCCTGCTGCTGAGCGCGAGCGCGGAATTTTTGCTACTGCAACACGTTGGTGCGCAGCTTGCTCGCGATCGCAGACCTGAAGAGGCTGCGGCGCTCCGGTAGGCATCACGCGCTGCATCGACGTCGCCGACGTCCTCCAGGAGATCGGCGAGCTCGAACCACAACTGTGCGGCGTCGCGGTCTGCTCCCACTCCCGTGAGCAGGAACACCGCGCGCCGGTAGGCAGACTTCGCACCCTCCGCGTCTCCGCGGGCGGAAGCCACCTGGCCGGCGAGTGACTGCGCATCGGCTGCGAGCAACGGTGCTTCGTCCACCGTGGTCACCAGGATCTCCAAGCACATGTCCTCGGCACGGGTGAGGTTGCCGTCGAGGTAGTGCGCCCGAGCACGCGACACCGCGTTGCGGGCGATCTCGATCGTGCTGGCGCTGGACCAGGTCAGCTCCTCGGCCGCCTTCTCGAGGTTGCGTCCTGCGCATCGACCCACCTCGGGCGGGTCGAGCTGGAGCTGCATCATGCCGAGCTGGGTCCGCAGGAGGGCGAGGTTGCGACCGTCCTGTCCCTCGGCCAAGAGGGAGAGCGCCCGCTCGGCCAACGGAACGGCGTCGGCCACCGATCCCTGCTCCGACTCGAAGAGGCTGGCGTTCCAGTACGCCGCGGCGCGCGCCGTGGGCGAGGCCAAGGTCTCGGCCTTCGCGATCGCCTTCCGGCAGATGCGGACCGCGTGACCTGTGTCGCCGCGGTAGTAGTAGGCGGCAGCCACAGTGACCGGCGAGCTGGACCGCCTCGTCGCAGCTGTCGAGGTGCGGAGCCTCCAGGTCGCGGACGACGCGCTCGCCCATCTCGATGGCGGCGTTGAGGTCGCCCGACTCGCGGAAGCACCGGCACAGGGCGATCGCCGCACGGATCCGCAGGACCCCGCCGTTCTTGGCGTCGACCAGGGGCTCGAGCTCGATGATCGCGTCGTCCAGGTTGCCCTGGCCCTCGAGGGCGCGGGCCACGATGAAGCGGCCGCGGTAGGCCAGCTCCGGCTGGGTGGCGAGGGCGGCCCGGTCGATCGCCTGCCGCGCCTGCGCCTCGGCCTCGAGGTGCTGGCCGGACTCCAAGGAGAGCTCGGCGAAGTCGAGGGTCAGCTTGATCTCGTCGTACTCACGGGCCGTGACCCCGCGGAGCAGGTGGTCGACCGGCACCTCGAGCCGGGTGGCGAGGTCGGTCAGGACGGCGCTGTTGGGGCGGCGCTGCCCGGACTCGATGCGCGACACGTAGCCCACCGAGATGTCGCCGCTGGCGAGCTCGGTCTGGGTCCAGCCCTTCGCCACACGGGCAGCACGGATCCGATGACCGAGCTGCGTCGGGTCGATCTCCTTCAGGAGGTCTGCGTCCCGTGAGTCCATGATCGCGATTGTGACGGACCTCGCCACGTCGCGGGCAAGAAATCTGACAACTCGACGGGATTCGTAGGCAAATCGGGGATAACTGGTCCGAAAGGACTAGTCGCAGTGACCCGAAAGGATAGGATCCGAGGGGTCGGCAGGGTGAATCTCGTGTCATAGACTGCAGATGTTTGGCCGGGGGGCTAGGCGTCACGCGGGAGTCATTGCGACTCTCGCGTGACGTGTTTCCGGGGCCGGTCACTCACTCCCCGAGCCGTCTGACCGGCTCCTCACCTCTCCTCCGTGCGGTCCGCGACGGCGGCCCCTGAGCCCTCCACCGAGGCCGTGGCAGGGTGGAGAAGGCGCCTGCGCGGGCGCCGTACGACCGTCCGAGGAGGAGAGACATGGAGTACACGCGGCTCGGGAGCAGTGGCCTGGAGGTCTCGCGGATCACCGTCGGCTGCATGAGCTGGGGCGACGGCGGGGTCGGTCGGCCCTGGACCAAGGACGAGGCGTTCGCAGAGGAGACGGTCAAGGCCGCGCTCGACGCCGGCGTCAACTTCTTCGACACCGCGAACGTCTACTCCGGCGGCACCAGTGAGGAGTACACCGGGCGCTCGCTGTGGAAGCACACCGACCGCGAGGACGTCGTGCTCGCGACCAAGGTGTTCATGCCGATGCGTCCCGGGCCCAACGGTCGTGGGCTCTCCCGCAAGGCGATCCTCCAGGAGATCGACGCCAGCCTGGCTCGGCTCGGCACCGACTATGTCGACCTCTACCAGATCCACCGCTTCGACCCGATGACGCCGGTCGAGGAGACGATGGAGGCGCTCCACGACGTCGTGAAGGCCGGCAAGGCCCGCTACCTCGGGGCCTCGTCGATGTACGCCTGGCAGTTCGCCAAGATGCAGGAGGCGGCCCACCGCCACGGCTGGACAAGGTTCGTCTCGATGCAGAACCACTACAACCTCATCTACCGCGAGGAGGAGCGGGAGATGCTGCCACTCTGCCAGGACCAGGGCGTCGGGGTCATCCCGTGGAGCCCCCTGGCCCGGGGCCGCCTCACCCGGTCGTGGGACACCCAGACGGCGCGGTCGGACACCGACGAGTTCGGCCGCACCCTCTACCGCGACGAGGACAAGACCGTGGTCGACACGGTGCTCGCGATCGCCGAGCGGCGGGGCGTCTCGCCGGCCCAGGTGGCGCTGGCCTGGCTGCTGGCGCAGCCCGCGGTGACCTCGCCGATCGTGGGGATCACCAGGCCCGAGCACCTCAGCGACGCCGTCGCCGCGGTCGACCTCGCCCTCAGCGACGACGAGCTGGCCGAGCTCGGGGCCGACTACCTGCCGCACGCGGTCGCCGGCCACCAGTAGACAGCGCTCCCCAACCTGCCGGCCTGCGTCTTCGCCCGAGCAAGCTCGGGCGAAGGGCCGTCAGATCCAGCGGGAGAACCAGATGCGCTGGAGCCACTCGGCGTGCGTGAGCAGTCCGTCGGTGTAGATCGGCCAGAACCACGCGAAGTTGAGCATCACCAGCACCACGTAGGAGCCGGCCACGACGACGCCGACGGTACGGCGCGGGGTCGGGTCCGTGGACGACCCGAGGATCCGGCCGATCGCCAAGGTGAGCGCGAGCACCAGGAAGGGCAGCGTGATCACCGAGTAGAAGGAGAAGATCGGCCGGCCGTCGTAGAGGAACCACGGCAGCCACGTCGACGCGGCACCGACGACGGCGACCCCGAACCGCCAGTCGCGCCTGCCGACCCACATCACCACGGCGTACAACAGGGCGAGCGCCGCCCGCCCACCACACGGCCGGCGTCCCGAGCAGCAGCACCTGGCGCAGGCAGTCGCTGTTCTCCGGGGCGTCGCAGCCCTGCGTCCCGGGCTTGATCCCGGTCTGGGCGTCCACGCCGACCGGGCGATTGAGGAGCAGCCAGCCGCGTGGCTGCGAGGCATAGGTGTGGTTGCACCCGTTCAGGAAGTGCAGGTGGAACATCAGCACGTCGCGGTGGTAGTGCGCGAGGGAGTCGAGACCCTGGACCAGCCCGGCCAGGCCGTGCTCGACCGGTGCGCCGTGGGCGGGCCAGTGCTTGGAGTTGTCGTAGACGATGTCGCTCCCGCAGTTGTCGCCACCGGAGACGTAGTGGGTGTACTGCGTGTCGCCGAGGTACTGCGCGTACTGGCTCGAGTGCATGAGCCAGCCGGTCCAGGTGGCGACGTAGACGACGAACGCGACCACGACCAGGTGCAGGAACGCCGGGATGCCGTCCGCGACGAGCGCCTTGACCGGCGCCAGGCTCACCCCGAAGGAGCGCCGGGCTCCCGCGCACCAGGCCACGACCAGGAGCCCGAACGCGGCCAAGGGGTACGCCGCCTCCCACTTGCTGCCGACCGCGAGGCCCCAGCAGATGCCCGAGCCAGCAGCCACGGCCGGAACAGCACGGCGCGCACCGGCCCCCATCGCGTGGGTCGGCGATCTGGGCCGGGACGTGGTCGGCCATCCGGGCGCGGTACCAGTCCCGGTCGAGCACGAGGCAGTGCACGGCACAGAGCAGGAAGAACGCCACGAAGATGTCGAGCAGCGCCAGCCGCGAGAGCACGAACTCCAGACCGTCGAAGGCGAGCAGGACGCCGGCGATGCAGCCCGAGCAGCGTCGAGCCGGTGAGCCGACGCGCGAACCGGATCATCACCAGGATCATCAGCGCCCCGACCACCGCCGGTACGACGCGCCACCCGAGGGGGTGAACCCGAACAGCTTCTCGCCGATCCCGATCAGCCATTTGCCGACCTCGGGGTGCACCACCATCGAGGCGTCGGGCTTCCACAGTCCGGTGGTCTGTCCGGCCAGGATGTGCTTGTTGGCGACCCCGCCGTCGTTGCTGATGTAGTCACGGGCGTAGCCGAAGTGCCACAGCGACCAGGCATCCTTGGCGTAGTACGTCTCGTCGAACTCGAACGCGTGGGGCGTGCCGACCTTCCACAGCCGCAGGAACAGCGCGACCAGGGTGATCGAGAGGCTCGCGGTCCACCCGATGAGCGGGTCCTCCAGCCGGCGCAGGCCACGGGCACGCTCGCCGGCCAAGGGGACCGGGCGACCCTCGTCGTCGGTGGTCAGCCCCACCATCCGGCGCTCCGCACGCGGGGCGGCGGATGGGGTCGTCACGAGGCGCGACTGTACGTGGGCTGCCATGATCGACCGGTGGCTTCCCCGACCGGTGTGCTCGTCCTCGCTGCCACCCCGATCGGGCAGCCGGCCGACGCGTCGCCACGGCTGGTCAGCCGAGCTGGCCGGCGCCGACCTGATCGCCGCCGAGGACACCCGCCGTCTGGCGCCGGCTGGCGGCCGAGCTGGGCGTGGACGTCAAGGGCCGGGTCACGTCGTACTTCGAGGGCAACGAGACGCGCCCGGACGCCGGGCCTCGTGGAGCGGCTCCTGGCCGGGGACCGGGTCGTGCTGGTGACCGACGCCGGGATGCCGAGCGTCAGCGACCCGGGCTACCGCCTGGTCGCGGCCGCGGTCGAGGCGGGCGTCTCCGTGACCGCGGTACCGGGACCGTCGGCGGTGCTGACCGCCCTGGCCGTGAGCGGGCTCCCGGTCGACCGGTTCTGCTTCGAGGGCTTCCTGCCGCGCAAGCAGGGGGAGCGGTCGCGGCGCCTGGCCGCGCTGGCCGGCGAGGAGCGCACGCTCGTCTTCTTCGAGGCGCCGCACCGCACCGCGGCGGCGCTGACGGCGATGGCGGCAGCGTTCGGCGGCGACCGGGCGGCCGCGGTGTGCCGCGAGCTGACCAAGACCTACGAGGAGGTACGCCGCGGCGGGCTCGCCGACCTCGCCGCCTGGGCCGCCTCGGGGGTGCGCGGGGAGGTCACGATCGTGGTCTCCGGCGCGGTCTCGACCGTCTCGGTCGAGACCGACCCCGACTCCCTGCGGGCCGCGGTCGCGGCCGAGGAGGAGGGCGGCACGAGCCGCAAGGAGGCGATCCGCGCGGTGTCGCTGCGCGCCGGCGTACCGAAGAGAGAGGTCTACGACGCGGTGCACGGGGTCGAGCACGGGGCCGAGCGGTGACGGACGGTCCGATCCGCAGCCGCGGAGCCGCCGACGAGACCGGGCGCGAGCGTGACCGCGAGCGCCCGCCGGCCCCTGAGCCGCTGCCGCACTCCGTCGTCGACAACCACTGCCACCTCGACATCGCCGACGGCGACTGGCTCGACCCCGCGGGCCGCCCTCGACCGGGCCGCCGCGGTCGGCGTCGCCCGCATCGTCCAGATCGGCTGCGACCTGCCCGGTGCCCAGTGGGCGGTCGACGCTGCGCGCGACCACGACGCCCTGGTGGCGGGCGTGGCGCTGCACCCCAACGAGGCGCCGCGCCTGGCCGCCGACGGCCGCCTCGAGGAGGCGCTCGCCGAGATCGAGCGGCTCGCGCAGGAGCACGACAAGGTCCGCGCCGTGGGCGAGACCGGCCTCGACCACTTCCGGACCGGGCCCGACGGGCGGGCCGCGCAGGTCGAGTCGTTCGTCCGGCACGTCGACCTGGCCAAGCGGCTCGACAAGACGCTGGTGATCCACGACCGCGACGCCCACGACGAGGTGCTCGACGTGATCGATGCCGAGGGGCCGCCCGAGCGCTGGGTGATGCACTGCTTCTCCGGCAACCCCCGGTTCGCCCGCGCCTGCCTCGACCGGGGCGCCTACCTGTCCTTCGCGGGCACGGTCACGTTCAAGAACGCCCAGCCGCTCCGCGACGCGCTCGCGGTCACGCCCCAGGACCGGGTGCTGGTCGAGACCGACGCCCCGTTCCTCACCCCCTCGCCCTACCGCGGTCGCCCCAACGCGTCGTACCTCGTGCCGATCACGATGCGGGCGATGGCCGACGTCCGGGGCGACGACCTCGGCGACCTGTGTGCCGCGGTCGACGCCAACACCGAGCGGGCGTTCGGCGGACCCTGGTGACCCTCGAACTAGCGGGTTTCGGACACTGAGACGCTGCTCACGATCGGAAAGAAAGGCAATGAGGAGTTGGGAGGCCCCCGCAGACCCCGTTATCGTCCTGTGACTGTTGGCCGGGATCGGGTAGTGATCTTGACCGGCGCCGGGGGCCGCGGACGCGGCCTTTCCTGTGAAGGGAGCAGAAGACCGCTCCCCGACCTGGGCCGTATGAGGGCCGAGGACGACCACGGCGGCGCCGAGCCCGAGGCCCGGGGAGTACGACGTCTGGAGAGCTGTGCGCCGCACGTTCGCACGTTTCAGCAAGAGCAAGGCAGCCCTGGTCGCCGCCGGCACCGTCGCCGCGGCGGCCGTCATCGGGACCACCGTCGGCTACGCGTCGATGAGCCACAAGCACATCACCCTCAACGTGGACGGCCGCATCGAGCACGTCACCGCCAGCGGCGACACGGTCGGGGCGGTCCTGTCCGACCAGGGGATCTCCCTCGGCTCGCACGACAAGGTCGCCCCTGCGGTCGACCAGACCGTGGACGACGGCACCACGATCGCGGTGCGCTACGGCAAGCCCCTGACGCTCGAGGTCGACGGCAGGACCTCGCGGTACTG
Organism: uncultured Actinomycetota bacterium; assembly: GCA_963808115.1. GTDB lineage: Bacteria > Actinomycetota > Actinomycetes > Propionibacteriales > Nocardioidaceae > Nocardioides. Next base: position 292,368 of record CAWEEN010000004.1, on the reverse strand, counting down.
GGTGCACGCCACGGACGTCCGCGACGCCCTGGCCGAGATCGACCGCAGCTTCGACCGGGCCCACCTCTCGGTGAGCCGCGGCGCCGGCATCACGCGCGACGGCCTCCGTATCGACGTGTCCACCCCCAAGCACCTGGTCCTCGTGATCGGCGGCCACCACGCCGTCCACAAGACCATCGCCGCCACCACGGCCGGTGAGGCACTGGCGCGGGACGGCGTGAACGTCCACCGTCACGACCGCGTCCGCCCGGGGCTGCAGCACGTGCTCCACGACGGCGACCGGGTCGTCCTCACCCGGGTCCGGGTCGTGAAGAAGCACGTGAGCGGCGAGGCGATCGCCTACGGCACGCTGACCCGCGCCGACTCCTCCCTGGCCAAGGGCCAGAGCACCGTTGTCCGGGCCGGCCGCACCGGCCTGCGCGACGTCACCTACCGCCTCGTCTTCGAGAACGGTCACCTCGCTGTGCGCAGGGTCCTGCACCAGGACGTCCTGCGGTCGCCGGTCCCGCAGATCGAGCGGGTGGGCACCAAGGTCGTCGCCACCACGAACTTCGCCGGCGGCTCGACCGTCTGGGACGCCCTCGCGCGCTGTGAGTCCGGTGGCAACTGGGCGACCAACACCGGCAACGGCTACTACGGCGGCCTGCAGTTCTCGCTCGGCACCTGGCAGGCCAACGGCGGCTCGGGACTCCCGAGCAACGCCTCGCGGACCACGCAGATCGCGATTGCGACGAAGATCCGCAACGCCAGCGGCGGGTACGGCGCGTGGCCGGCCTGCGCGGCCTCGCTCGGTCTGCCCCGCTGACACCTCCCGGTCCGGGGAGCTGTGACCCCCCTAGGCTGGCTCGCATGACGTCCGTCGGCCCGACTCTGCTCGGGCCGACGGACGTTCGTGCGTTGGCGGCGTCGCTCGATCTCCGGCCGACCAAGCAGCGCGGGCAGAACTTCGTGATCGACGCCAACACGGTCCGCCGGATCGTCCGCGAGGCGGGGGTGGGTCCCGACGACATCGTCGTCGAGGTCGGCCCGGGCCTCGGCTCGCTGACCCTGGCGCTCCTCGCCGAGGTGTCGCGGGTGGTGGCGATCGAGGTCGACCCGGCGCTGGCGGCCGCGCTGCCCGCGACGTTGGCGTCGTACGCCCCCGGGCAGGCGGCGCGCTGCGAGGTGGTGGCCGCCGACGCTCTGCGGATCACGGAGGTCCCCGGCCCCCCGCCCACGGCGCTGGTCGCCAACCTGCCCTACAACGTCTCGGTGCCGGTGCTGCTGCACCTGCTCGGGCTGCTCCCCTCACTGGAGAAGGGGCTGGTGATGGTGCAGTCGGAGGTGGCCGACCGGCTCGCCGCGGCGCCCGGCTCGAAGGTCTACGGCATCCCGAGCGTCAAGGCGGCCTGGTACGCCGACGTCCGGCGGGCGGGCGCGGTCGGGCGCAACGTCTTCTGGCCGGCGCCCAACGTCGACTCGGGGCTGGTCGCGTGGACCCGCCGCGAGCCGCCGCCGACCACCGCGACCCGCGAGCAGGTCTTCGCCGTGGTGGATGCGGCGTTCGCGCACCGGCGCAAGGCACTGCGCGGCGCCCTCCGCGAGCTCGCGGGCTCGGCCGAGGCGGCGGGCGCAGCGCTCGCGGCCGCAGGGATCGACCCGCTCGCGCGCGGGGAGTCGCTCGGCGTCGAGCAGTTCGCCCGGCTGGCCGAGGCCCTGGCGACCACCCCGCCACCTCCTTCGCCTCCCCCGCTTCGCTCCTCCACCGCGCAACGCCACGGGGACCCCGGATGACGAGCCGCACCGTGCGGGCCGCCGCCAAGATCAACCTGCTGCTCGGGGTCGGGTCGCCGCGCCCCGACGGGTTCCACACGCTGGTGACCGTCTACCAGGCGGTCAGCCTCTACGACGACCTCACCGTGACCGCGGCCGACGAGGTCACCGTGACCACCGAGGTCGCGTCGTACCTCGACGCCACCGGGCTCCCGGGGCCGGGGCACAACATCGTCGACCGGGCTGCGGCGCTGCTCTCCGAGCACCACGGCCGGACGATCGGCGGCGACGTGCGGGTGGACAAGTCGATCCCGATCGCCGGCGGGCTGGCCGGCGGCTCTGCCGACGGGGCGGCAGCCCTCGTCGCCCTCGACCGGGTGCACGACCTCGGCACCTCCGACGACGACCTGCTCACGATGGCCGCGCGGCTGGGCAGCGACGTGCCGTTCGCACTGGTCGGCGGTACGGCGCTCGGCGAGGGGCACGGCGAGCTGGTGACGCCGGTCGACGACGAGGGCTCGTGGTGGTGGGTCGTCGTCCCCTCGCCGGAGGGGATGTCGACGCCGGCGGTCTACCGGCACTACGACGAGCTGCGGCCCGACGCGCCCGAGCTGCCCGGGCCGCCCGACGAGATCATCGCGGCGCTCGCGTCGGGGGACCCCCGTGCGCTGGCCGCTGCCTTGCACAACGACCTCGAGCAGGCGGCCTGCGATCTGCGCCCCGACCTGGCGCAGCTGATCGTCGAGGGGGTGGACGCCGGCGCGCTGCGCGGGCTCGTGTCGGGGTCCGGCCCGACCTGCGTGTTCCTCTGCGAGTCGGCCGACCATGCGCGCACGGTCGCCGGGAGGCTGTCAGCCGAGGCGCCGGCGGCGAGCGACCAGCGCGTCGTCCTGGTGGCGCACGGGCCGGTCGCGGGCACCCACGTGGTCGACCATGGCTAATCTGGTCAACCTGGAGCGGGTGTCGAAGGCCTACGGCGTCCGCCCGCTCCTCAGCGAGGTCTCCCTGGGAGTCTCGGCCGGCGAGCGGGTCGGCATCGTCGGTCGCAACGGCGACGGCAAGACCACGCTCCTGCAGGTGCTCACCGGCCAGGAGCCGCCCGACACCGGTCGGGTGTCGATGTCGCGGGGCCTCGCGATCGGCTACCTCCACCAGGGAGACACCCTCGACGACACCCACTCCGTGCGTGACGCCGTCCTGGCCGGGCGACCCGACCACGTCTGGGCCGCCGAACCGCGGACCCGCGAGATCGTCACCGAGCTGCTGGTCGACATCGAGCTCGACCGAGCCGTGGTCGGGCTCTCCGGTGGCGAGCGCCGGCGGTGTGCGCTGGCGGCGCTGCTCCTGCACGAGCACGACCTGGTGGTCCTCGACGAGCCGACCAACCACCTCGACGTCGAGGCGGTCGCGTGGCTGGCCGGCCACCTGGCGGCGCTGCCGTCGGCGCTGGTCGTGGTCACCCACGACCGGTGGTTCCTCGACGCGGTGGTCGAGCAGACGTGGGAGGTGCACGACGGGGTCGTCGACAGCTACGACGGCGGCTACGCGGCGTACGTGCTGGCCAAGGCAGAGCGGCAGCGCCAGGCGGCCGCCACGGAGGTACGGCGCCGGAACCTGGCCCGCAAGGAGCTCGCCTGGCTACGCCGGGGGGCGCCGGCCCGCACCGCGAAGCCGAAGTTCCGGATCGAGGCCGCCGAGTCGCTGATCGCCGACGAGCCGCCGCCGCGCGACCGGCTGGAGCTGCAGGAGTTCGCCACCCAGCGGCTCGGCAAGGACGTGCTCGACGTCGAGGACGTCGACCTGGTGCGAGGTGACCGCTCGCTGCTCTCGCATGCGACCTGGCGGCTCGGCCCGGGCGACCGGGTCGGGATCGTGGGGGTCAACGGCGCCGGCAAGTCGTCGGTGCTGGCCCTGCTCGACGGCACGCTCGCGCCCACGGCCGGCCGGGTGAAGCACGGCCGGACCGTCGTCCTGCAGCACCTGACGCAGGCTCTCGACGACCTCGACCCTGAGGCGCGGGTGCTGGACAGTGTCGAGTCGATCCGGCGGGTGACCCGGACCGCGACCGGTGAGATCACGGCGTCCTCGATGCTGGAGCGGTTCGGCTTCACCGGCGACCGGCTGACGGCCCGGATCGGCGACCTGTCCGGCGGCGAGCGGCGGCGCTTCCAGCTGCTGCGGATCCTGCTCACCGAGCCCAACGTGCTGCTCCTCGACGAGCCGACCAACGACCTCGACATCGAGACCCTCAACGTGGTCGAGGACTACCTCGACTCGTGGCCCGGCACGCTGGTGGTGGTCTCCCACGACCGGTACTTCCTCGAGCGCGTCACCGACGTCGTCTACGGGCTTCTCGACGACGGCCGGATCTCGATGCTCCCCGGCGGGGTCGACGACTACCTGGCCCGCCGGGCCGCCGCCCCTACGCAGGCGGGGTCCTCGGGCGGGCTCGCGAGCACGCTCGATCCGCCGCTCGCTGCGCCCGCTCCGTCCGGGCACGCCCGGACGGAGCGTGCTCGCTCGGGCAGTGCTGAGGAGCGGGCGGCGCGCAAGGTGCTGGCCCGGGTCGAGAAGCGCCTCGAGCAGGTCGCGGCCCGTGAGGCGGAGCTGAACGCCGAGGTGCTGGTGCACGTCTCCGACCACGAGCGGCTCACGGCGATCTCGACCGAGCTGTCGGCGGTCGCCGGGGAGCGTGAGGCGCTGGAGGCCGAGTGGCTCGAGGCGGCGGAGGTCCTCGAGTAGGCCTCAGGGGCGGTCGCCCCAGACCTGCACGATCCGTGGGTTGCCGACATAGGTGCCGGGGTCGTGCGCCACGTCGTGGAGCCGGGCGACGAGGCGGTCGACCTCGTCGTCGGTGGAGACGTCGTACCGGACCGCCATCGCCCGGATGTTCTCCAGGGTCAGCGCGGGCAGGAGCTTGACCTCGCCCTCGAGCCCGGCCGGCTGTACGACGTGGGGCCGGACGTGCGCGAACCCGGCCGCGACCAGCATCGACGGGACGCGCAGGCCGATGTCGGGATCGCCGCCGTTGCGGCGCGCGGTCTCGCTGTAGATCTCCTCGTAGCGCTCGAACTCGTCGACCGTCGGCTCGCAGAACGACCCCCGGAAGTCGACGTCCTCCACGATCAGGCGCCCGCCGGGCCTCAGCGCGTCGTACAGGTGTCGTACGGCGGCCGCCGGGTCACGCAGGTGGGTGAGGACGAAGCGGGTGTACACGACGTCGTACGCCGCGTCCCCGAGGCCGCCGGTGACGTCGGCGACGCGGAACTCCAGGTTCGTCGTCCCGCCCGACTCGGCCCGGGCCAGCTCGACCTTGGTCGGGTCCAGGTCGATGCCGACGACCGAGCCGCTCGGTCCGACCAGGCGAGCCAGGTCGCGGCTGACGTCCCCGCCGCCGCAGCCGACGTCGAGGCAGTGCTGGCCCGGCCCCACGCCCGCGCGTTCGAGCAGGGCCAGGGTGGTCGGCTGCATGGCGCGGCCGAGCACACCTAGACGCTCCCGCCCCTCCAGGCCGCCGCGGATCAGGTAGTGGTGGTCGTCCATGGCTTCCTCCCGCTCGAGGGCCACCGTAGGACTACGTGCCCGGGGCGTGGTACGGGGCGAGGAGCTGGCGGAGCAGGGCGGCCAGCTTCGTGCGGTCGCGCTCGGGGATCGCCTCCAGCAGCTCGTGCTCGGCGTCCAGCAGCGCGGTGAACGCCGCGTCGACGGCCGACCGCCCCTCCGTGGTCAGCCGGACGATGACGCCTCGGCGGTCGTCGGGATCGGGGTAGCGCTCGACGTAGCCGCGAGCACTGAGCCGGTCGATCCGGTTGGTCATGGTGCCGCTGGTCACGAGGGTCTGGCGGAGCAGGCGCCCGGGGGAGAGCTCGTACGGCGCGCCGGCGCGTCGCAGCGCGGCCAGCACGTCGAACTCCCACTGCTCCATCCCGTGGGCCGCGAACGCGTCGCGACGGGCCAGCTCGAGGCGCCGGGCCAGCCGGCTGATCCGGCTGAACACCGCGACGGGGGCAAGATCGAGGTCGTCGCGCTCGCGGCCCCAGGCCTCGAGCAGCTCGTCCACCTCGTCGCGCACGGGACCCATGGTACGAGCCGTCGAGATTCTTGACATCGAGAGTGTCGGGAACGACGATACTTATCTTGACGTCAAGATAACTCGGAGGAAGTCCGATGACCCACCGCTGGGACCCCGAGCGCTACCTCACCTACGCCGACGAGCGCGGCCGCCCCTTCGTCGAGCTGCTCGCCCGGATCGGGGCGGACGCCCCGACCACCGTGGTCGACCTCGGCTGCGGACCCGGCAACCTGACCACCCTGCTGCGCGCCCGCTGGCCCGACGCCACCATCCGAGGCCTCGACTCCAGCCCCGAGATGATCGACCAGGCGCGCACGGTCGACGCCTCGATCACCTGGGAGGTCGCCGACCTGCGCAGCTGGGCCACCGAGGGCGACGCCGTCGACGTCCTGGTCTCCAACGCCACACTGCAGTGGGTGCCCGGCCACCTCGACCTGCTCCCGGCGCTCGTGGGCAAGGTGCGCAGCGCAGGCTGGTTCGCGTTCCAGGTGCCGGGCAACTTCGACGAGCCCAGCCACACGATCCGCACCGAGCTCGCCGCCGAGGCGCCGTACGACGCGCACACCCAGGGCGTCGCGGTCCCGAGCAGCCACGATCCCGTGACCTACCTCGACCGCCTGGCCGCCCTCGGCTGCGAGGTCGACGCCTGGGAGACGACCTACCTCCACGTCCTCACCGGCGCCGACCCGGTCTTCACCTGGGTCTCCGGGACCGGCGCCCGGCCGACCCTGCAGGCCCTCCCCGACGACCTGCGGCCGACCTTCGAGGAGGAGTTCCAGCGCCGCCTCCGCGAGGCCTACCCGGAGCGGGCCGGCCGCGTCGTGCTCCCCTTCCGGCGGGTCTTCGTGGTCGCGAGGGTCGGATGATCGCGCTCCACCACGTCCAGGTCGCCTGCCCCGCCGGCGGAGAGGCCGCCAGCCGCCGCTTCTACGCCGACGGGCTCGGCCTGACCGACGTCGAGAAGCCGGCCGCGCTGACCGGCCGCGGCGGTGCCTGGTTCCGGGCGTACGACGAGCGAGGCGCGGTGACCGCGGAGCTCCACGTCGGCGTCGAGGACCCGTTCGTGTCCGCTCGCAAGGCCCACCCGGCGTTCGTCGTGGACGACCTCGACGCCGTCGCGCGCTCGGTCACCGCGGCCGGCGGCGAGGTCGACCACCGCGAGCAGGACACGTTCCCGGGCTACCGGCGCTTCCACGTGCTCGACCCCCACGGCAACCGGGTCGAGGTGCTCCAGCCGGCGGCAGGGGGCGAGTGACGGCGATCCCGGAATACCCGGTGGTGCGTCCGTGGTTCTGCCACCACCATCCCCGGGACACGACCCGACGCCGACAAGAGGTTCCCCATGGCCACCCTTCCCCTCACCGAGGATGCCTTCGAGCAGACCGTGACCGCCGACGGCATCGTGCTCGTCGACTTCTGGGCGTCGTGGTGCGGGCCCTGTCGCATGTTCGCGCCGATCTACGAGCAGGCGTCCGAGACGCATGACGACATCACCTTCGCCAGCATCGACACCGAGGCGGAGCAGGGCATTGCAGGCGCGCTCCAGATCACCTCGATCCCCACGCTGATGGCCTTCCGCGACGGGATCCTGGTCTTCCGCCAGGCCGGTGCGCTGCCCGCCCCCAGCCTCGAGCAGCTGATCGAGGCCGTCCGCGACCTCGACATGGACGTCGTCCGCCGAGAGGTCGCGGCTTCCGCCCAGGAGGCCTGAGGCGGCCGGTCGGGCGGATCTGGCCCGCCGCCGGCCGAAGCGTGGGCCGTTCCGGGTCGGTACGACGTGCGGCCCCGCGCTGCAGGCACGGGGCCCCGGACCCACGATCGGGACTATCGTGGGCTGCCGGTGGATCCGCCGGGGGTACGCACGGCCCAGGTGCCGCTTGCGGAAGGACGCCGCCGATATCGAGGGGTCGGGGTCCCTCGCCGGGGAGGGCACGTGGGCATCGATCTGTCCGGGCGAGAGGTCGAACGCGGGCAGATCCGGGACTTCCTCGTCGCGGGGAGCGGTGGGCTCCAGGTGCTCGTGCTCGAGGGTGAAACGGGGATCGGCAAGACGGCGCTGTGGACGGCCGGTGTCGAGAGCGCCCGAAGGAGCGGCTCACGCGTGCTCGCCGCGCGGCCGGCCGAACCCGAGCAAGGTCTTGCCCTCTCCGCTCTCGGCGACCTCCTCGACGACGGCCTGGAGGACCTGCTGCCCCGGCTCGCCGCGCCGCGACGACGGGCCATCGCGGTGGCTCTGCTGCGCGACGGCCCGGAGGCTCCGCTCGACCACCGTGCCCTCGCCGTCGGAGTACGCGACGTCCTGCAGCTCCTCGCCGAGGACGGCCAGGTCGTGGTCGCGATCGACGACGTGCAGTGGCTGGATGCGGCTTCGAGTGCGGCCCTGGCCTTCGCGCTGCGCCGGCTCACGTCGCAGCCGATCAAGGTCCTGCTGTCCCGCCGTCCGACGGAGGGCGCCCGTGGGTCCCCCCTGTACGACGTGCGGCAGGATGCGCAGATCACCCGGTGTTCGCTGCAGGGGCTGAGCGTCGGCGCGCTCCATCGGATGCTCCGTGACCGGCTCGGGCGTCCCTTCCCGCACCAGACCCTGCTCAGGATCCACCAGCGGTCCGGGGGGAACCCGTTCTTCGCCCTCGAGCTGGGCCGCGCTGTGGACGCGGACAGCGACGTGGGCGCCCAGCTCACCGTCCCATGGACCCTCGAGAAGCTGCTGCGAGCCAGGCTGGTGGGCCTGCCCGACGAGACCCGAGAGGCGCTGGCCATCGCGTCTGCGGTCGGCGCAGCGCCGATGGCGTTCTTCGAGCGCACCGGCGTGGAGGCGGCCGCGCTCGAGCCCGCTCTGTCGGCTCATGTGGTCGAGCGCCGGGACGGCGTCGTCCGGTTCACGCATCCGTTGCTGTCGTCCGTGCTGTACGGCGACCTCGGCGAGGCGCGGCAGCGGATCCACGCGCGGATCGCCCAGAGCGTCGACGATCCGGTCGAGCGCGCCCGCCATTTCGCTCTCTCCGCGGACGCACCCGACCTGGCGATGGTCGGCTTGCTCGACGACGCCATCCGTGCGGCCGGCGAGCGGGGTGCACCTGCCGTCGTTGCCGAGCTGGCCGAGCATGCGGTCCGACTGACCCCCACCGATGACGACAAGGGTCGCCGCCGGCGCGCCCTGATCGGGGCACGCGCGCACCAGGAGGCGGGTGAGTGGACACGGGCCCGTTCCATCGCGGCAGGTCTGCTGCAGGAGCCGGGGATCGGTTCGGATCGGGCCGAGGCACTGCTGCTCCAGGCCGAGCTCGAGAGCGTCACTCGCTCCGCGGAGCTCCTGGAGGAGGCTCTCGAGGTGGCCGGACCCCGGTCGAGACTGCGTGTGGAGATCGAGAGCCGGCTGGCGTGGGCGCAGCGTCTGGGCGCGGGGCTCGACCACGCACGGGCCGCGGTCGTGCTCGCCGAGCAGATCGGTGACGACCTCGTCCTCGCCCGCGCCCGGGCCGTGGAGGCGGTCATGTCCTGGTTCCTCGGTGCCCGGCCGGCGCCGCCCGAGCTCCTCGACATCGTCCAGCACCTGCCGGACGCGCTCGGCAGCCACCGGTTGGTGCAGGAGGGGATGCTGTCCGTCGTCAACACCTTTGCGCCGGCTCCCGAGCGACCGCGGGTGCTCGGCTTCCTCGACCGGGAGCGACGGCGCTGGAGTGAGCTCGACGAACCGCGTAGCGCGCGCGCTCTGTGGTCGCTGTCCTGGATGGAGTTCTGGGCGGGTCGCTGGACGGTGGCTGGCGCCCACGCGACGCAGGCCTTGGACATCGCGACCCAGTACGGACTCGAGGTGCCACAGGACCATCTGCCGATCGCGGTGATCGCCGTTCATCGCGGAGATCTGGAGGCAGCCCGTCGGCACTCGAGTCGTGCTCTCGCGCTGGCCGGGGAGCAGTTCAGGGCACCTCCGCCCCAGCACCTGGCCGTCGTGGGGCTGGCGTCGCTCTGGGAGGGCGATCGGAACGAAGCGCTGACCTGGCTCAGTCGGGCGGATCGTACGGCCGGGGAGCTGGGGTGGGGGGAGCCGAGCGTGCGTTGGTGGACCGGAGACCTGGTCGAGCTCCTGCTCGGGCTCGGGCGGGTCGAAGAGGCACAGCGCCTGGTGGAGGTCTGGGACGCGGACGCGATCCGCGTCTCACGACCGTGGGTGTCGGCCCACGTCGCTCGATGCCGCGGGCTCGTGGCGGCTGCCACGGGCGACGTGGACCAGGCCCTCACCTGGTTCGACCGGGCAGTGACGCTGCACGACGAGGTCGGTGATCCGTTCGGCCGTGCGCGCGCCCTCCTCGCACTCGGCGTCGCGCGCCGACGCGAACGGCAGAAGAACCCGGCTCGGGCGGCCATCGAGGAAGCGTTGTCGGGGTTCGTCGAGGTGGGCGCGATGCAATGGGCCACGACGGCCCGCTCGGAGCTCGGACACATCGGGGGGCGGCAACGGGTCGACGGCCTGACGGCGGCCGAGGCGCGGGTCGCGGACCTGGTCGCAGGGGGACGGACCAACCGAGAGGTCGCGGCGACCCTGTTCCTGGGGGAGCGCACCGTCGCGAGTCATCTCACCCACGTCTACGCCAAGCTGGGCATCCGTTCGAGGACCGAGCTGGCGCACCTGATGCGGCGGGACGCCGACACAGCAACAGGCTCGTCAATGTCCGTAGGTTCTGACGATTCCAGCGTGCCGCTCGAGTCCTAGCGTCGAGGGGTGCCCAGCTACCTCGTGGAGACCTACCTGGCTCGGGACCGGGCCGGAGATCGCATCGCACGCGAACAGCGAGCGCGCTCGGCGGCGGAGGAGGCGGCGCGTGAGAAGGCGCACGTCCGTCTCGAATATTCGATCTATCTACCGGAGGACGACATCTGCCTCTTCGTCTTCAACGCGCAGTCGGGTGGGGAGGTGGCCGCTGTCGTGCAGCGTGCCGACCTCGACCCGATCCGCGTCATCGAGGCAGTGACGTCCGGAGAGAACGCACGATGAGGACGAGAAGCAAGGTGCTGGGAGCCGTCATGGTGGGCGTACTGGGGGCTGGGATCTACGGCGGCAGGGTGATGGCGACCCCGTCGGTCGGTCTGACGACCACTCCGATCGCCACCAAGATCGCCTTCGGAGAGATCGACGTGAAGACGCACACGATCCCCGCCTCGCTGTGGCAGCTCAGCATCAAGAGCAACGGGTTGACCGATGGCTACGTCGTGGACAACAAGCTGGCGCCGGTGGACCCGACCTCCGGCGCGGTCGCGTCGACCGGCTGGCACTACCACCCGGGGCCGAGCCTGGTCATGGTGATCGCGGGGACCGTGACCGACTACGAGGCGGACGACCCCACCTGCACCGGGCATTCCTTCAGCGCCGGTCAGGGGTTCGTCGACTCCGGCCACGGCCCACACATCCTGCGCAACGAGGGGAACGTGCCGGCGGAGACGATCGCGGTCCAGCTCGTACCCCGGGACGCCGCCCGCAGGATCGACCTGCCGCAGGCTCCGGGGAACTGCCCGTTCTGACGACCGGTCGGACGCGTGGGGGCGGTCGAGCCGACCGCCCCCACGGATTCCCGGGACCGGCGGAGCCGCCGTACTCTTGGCGACTGTCATGAGCACCGCAGCTGCCTCCGGGCGCACCTACGAGGTCCGCACCTACGGGTGCCAGATGAACGTGCACGACTCCGAGCGGCTGACCGGCCTGCTGGAGGAGGCCGGGTACGTCGCCGCCCCGGCGGACGAGCAGGCTGACGTCGTCGTCTTCAACACCTGCGCGGTGCGCGAGAACGCCGACAACAAGCTCTACGGCAACCTCGGGCACCTCGCGCCGGTGAAGGCCACCAGGCCCGGCATGCAGATCGCGGTGGGCGGCTGCCTGGCCCAGAAGGACCGCGCCACGATCACCCGGAAGGCGCCGTGGGTCGACGTCGTCTTCGGCACCCACAACATCGGCTCGCTCCCGGTCCTGCTCGAGCGGGCACGCGTGCAGCAGGAGGCGCAGGTCGAGATCCTCGAGTCGCTCGAGGTCTTCCCGTCGACGCTGCCGACGCGGCGCGAGTCGGCGTACGCCGCGTGGGTCTCGGTGTCGGTCGGCTGCAACAACACCTGCACCTTCTGCATCGTCCCGAGCCTGCGCGGCAAGGAGAAGGACCGCCGACCCGGCGAGATCCTGGCCGAGATCCATGCCCTCGTCGACGAGGGCGTCAGCGAGGTCACGCTGCTCGGGCAGAACGTCAACGCCTACGGCGTGGAGTTCGGTGACCGGCAGGCGTTCTCCAAGCTGCTCCGGGCGTGCGGCGAGGTCGACGGGCTGGAGCGGGTGCGGTTCACCTCGCCGCACCCGGCCGAGTTCACCGACGACGTGATCGCGGCGATGGCGGAGACCCCCAACGTCATGCACCAGCTGCACATGCCACTGCAGTCCGGCTCCGACCGGGTCCTGAAGGCGATGCGCCGGTCCTACCGCCGCGAGAGGTACCTCGGGCATCATCGAGCGGGTCCGGGCCGCGATGCCCGACGCCGCGATCTCGACCGACATCATCGTCGGCTTCCCCGGCGAGACCGAGGACGACTTCGCGCAGACGCTGGAGGTGGTCCGCGAGGCGCGGTTCGCCGCGGCGTTCACCTTCCAGTACTCCATCCGCCCCGGCACCCCCGCGGCGACCATGCCCGACCAGGTGCCACCGGCGGTCGTGCGCGAGCGCTACGGACGACTCGTCGAGGTCGTCAACGAGATCTCCTGGCAGGAGAACCAGCAGCTCCTCGGCTCACGCGTCGAGCTGCTCGTGGCAGAGGGCGAAGGTCGCAAGGACGCCGCCACCCACCGTCTGACTGGTCGGGCCCGCGACAACCGGCTGGTCCACTTCTCCGAGACCACGGCCACGGGCGAGATCCGGCCCGGCGACCTGGTCGAGGTCGAGGTCACCTACGCCGCCCCCCACCACCTGGTCGCCGACGGGCCGGTGCTCGCCCATCGCCGTACCCGGTCGGGCGACGCCTGGGAGGCGCGGACCGCGCCTCCGTCCAACGCCGTCGGGTTGGGGATGCCGACCCTCGGAACGCCTCCTCCGCTCGAGCCGAGCGTCTGCAGCTGAGTCAGTCGTCGCTGCGCGGGTCTGCCGACGGGTAGCCCGCCTTCGGCTCCAGCCCCTGGGGGTTCTCCTCGTCGCCCTGCTCGAACTCCGCGTCGGAGCCGATCAGGTCTCCCGCCTGGTCGCGGTGCGCCGGCTCGGTGGTGTCCTTCTCCCCGTCGGTGGACTCGCCCCCGCCGCCGGTCGGGCCGACCCGCTCGCTGCTCAGGCCCATCCCGCCGGCCGCGCGGTCGGGGCCGCCGGCGTTGGGGTTGGAGTCCTTGAGCTCGGTGGGCTGCTCGTGGCCGGTGCCGGTCTTCTCGTCGCTCATGCCGGTGACTCCTGATCGGGGTCGCTGGCGCCGTCGGACGACGGACCGTCGTCCGTGTCCTCGGGCTCGGTCACCTCGGCCGGGACGTCGCGAGCGGGGGTGTTGCCCACCAGCACCACGTCGGGGACGACGGGGTCGGGCTCGTACTCCAGGCTCTCCACCGCGTCCACGCCGCCGGGCGGCGGCTCGGCCGGCTCGGTCTGCGGGGTCGGTTGCTCGCCCAAGTTGATCACCATTCTCGTGCTCTCCCTCCACACCCTCGGGAGTCCGGCGTTTTCTCAGAAGCCGAACGTGGTGTAGCTCTCCACTCCTGTACCCAGCCGCTCGAGAACGAACCGCTCGTGCGGCACGACCGGGTCGGGCAGGTCGTCGAGGGCGAACCAGGAGAGAGCCTCGCACTTCCGGGGCTCGACGATCCGGGGCTCGCCGGTCCACGCGGTGGCGGTGAAGAAGAAGTCGATGCGCTCGTCGATCGCGTCGGCGTGCCGGGTGCGCTGCATCGAGGTCACGAAGGTGAGGTCGAGGTCGTCCACGTCGATCTCCTCGCGCGCCTCGCGCCGGGCGGCGTCGTACGCCGTCTCGTCACGCTCGACGTGACCCGCGGCGGCCGCCGACCAGTGGCCGTCCATGTAGCCGGTGTTGCGCCGCAGCTGGAGCAGCACCTCGGTGCCGACGCCGTCGGCACCGGTCCGGGTCAGGAGCACGTAGGAGGCCGGGACCACCCGGAACCGGTCGACCACGCTCAGTGACCGGTCACGGAGCCGTGTCGCCCGAGCCGGTCTTCTCCTCCGCGACGTCCTGCGCCTTGTCGACCTGGCCGGCGTACTTGCCGTCGGTCTGCTTGTCGACCAGGTCGCCGGCCTTCTCGATCGCTTGGTCGACCTGCTCGTCGTGCTGGTCGATGAACTTCTCGGCGTCGTCCAGGAATCCCATGAGGTGCCTTCGAGTCTGGGGGGCCGTCGGGCCGGCGGTCCCTACGCGCAGGCTAGCGCGCCCAGATCCGGACCAGCTCGACCAGCCGGACGACGTAGAGCAGGACCGGCATCCCGAAGACCACGAGCATCACCCAGGCCACGACGCGGTGGAACGGCCGCGTCGAGTCGAGACGACCGGCGAAGTCGAGGAGCGCGCCGTCGGGGACGTGGTGGCTGAGCCCGATCCGCCGGGCCTCGGTCGGCAGGGTCTGGCCCGGGTACCAGTACGGCGCGGTGTCGTCGTCGTGGCCGTAGTCCTCGTCGAACTCGTCCTCGGGCACCCCGTCCATGTGCCCACCCTAGGCCTGCCGGCGGAACCAGCCGGGCGACGCGCACCGGCTGACAGACTGAGCCACATGCCGAGCCCCGGGTCACGCCCGCCGATCGTCGCCGTCGTCGGCGCGACCGCAGCCGGCAAGACCGGGCTCTCCCTCGACCTCGCGGAGCGCCTCGACGGCGAGATCGTGAACACCGACGCGATGCAGGTCTACCGCGGGATGGACATCGGCACCGCCAAGCTGCCCGAGCGCGAGCGGCGCGGCATCCCCCACCACCTGCTCGACCTGCTCGACGTCTCCGAGCCCCTGACGGTCGCGGAGTTCCAAGGGCTGGCCCGGGCGGCCGTCGCCGACATCCGGGTGCGCGGTCGCCTCCCGGTGCTGGTGGGTGGGTCGGCGCTCTACACGCGAGCGGTGCTCGACCGGTTCGAGTTCCCCGGCACCGACCCGGAGGTACGTCGGGCGCTGGAGGCCGAGCTCGCCGAGTCCGGGCCTGCCGCCCTGCACCGCCGCCTGGTCGAGGTCGACGCCGAGGCTGCCGCCCGGATCCTGCCCGACAACGGTCGCCGGATCGTCCGGGCCCTCGAGGTGGTGACGATCACCGAGCGACCCTTCCGGGCGTCGCTGCCGGACCACGCCTACGCCGAGCCCGACTCGGTACAGGTCGGCGTCGACATCGACCGGCCCACCCTGGACCTGCGGATCGAGCAGCGGGTGCGCGAGATGTTCGAGGCCGGCTTCGTCGACGAGGTGAGCCGCCTCCTGGAGGCCGGGCTCGCGGAGGGCCGCACCGCCTCGACCGCGATCGGCTACCGCGAGGTGACGGCGTACCTCGCCGGGCAGGCGACGCTCGACGACACCGTCGAGGCGACCGCACGCGCGACGCGACGGTTCTCGCGGCGGCAGGACAGCTGGTTCCGCAAGGACCCCCGCGTGGTGTGGGTCGGCTGGGACGACCCCGACCGGCTCGAACGGGCGGCCGACGCGGTGCGCGCCACCGTCGGCTGACTCGGGCGCGACGTCTCCTGGGGTGCCGGATGCATGATCGGGCCGGCTCCGGGCACGGGAGGGAGTCCGCTCTCGGGAGGAGCTCCATGACTCACCTGTCCCGCCGCGCCCGCGCCACCGCTGCCGGCTCGGCTCTCGCGGTCTCCGCGGCCCTGCTCGCCACCGGTACCTCGGCGCACGGCGCCGCGCCCACGCCCGCCAGGACCGTCCATCGCCACACCGACAAGGTGCCGACCAGCATCGGTGACGGCGGCGCGGTCTCCACCGTCGACCCCGAGGCCTCGCACGTCGCGCTGCGGGTGTTGAAGAACGGCGGCAACGCCACCGACGCCGCCGTTGCAGCCGCCGCCACGCTCGGGGTGACCGAGCCCTACTCCACCGGCATCGGCGGTGGCGGCTACTTCGTCCACTACGACGCCCGTACCGGCAAGGTGCAGACGATCGACGGCCGCGAGACGGCGCCGGCGTCGATGCCCCACGACGCGTTCATCGACCCCGTCACAGGGCAGCCCTACAACTTCACTCCCGAGCTGGTCACCAGCGGTGTGTCGGTCGGAGTCCCGGGCACGCCCCGCACCTGGCAGCGCGCCCTCCACCGCTGGGGGACCACGACCCTCGCCCAGGCGTTGCACCCCGCGATCCGGGTCGCCGACCGCGGCTTCGTCGTCGACCCGACGTTCCGGCAGCAGACCCTGGAGAACAAGGTCCGCTTCGACGCCTTCACCTCGACCCGTCGCCTCTACCTGCCGGGCGGTGACGCGCCCCGGGTCGGCACCGTGTTCCGCAACCCCGACCTGGCCGACACCTACCGGCTGCTGGCCCGTCGCGGGCTCCGACCGCTGTACCGCGGCGCCCTCGGCCGGGAGATCGTGCACACGGTCCACCAGCCGCCCACCACCGCGACCACGACGCTGCCGGTGCCGACCGGGTTCATGCGGCGCAGCGACCTCGCGGCGTACCACGCCATCAACCGGCGGCCTACGCATGTCGGCTACCGCGGGTACGACGTCTACGGCATGGCGCCGTCGTCCAGCGGCGGCTCGACGGTCGGCGAGGCGCTGAACATCATGGAGCAGTTCGACCTGTCCCAGATGAGCACGGCCGACGCGTTCCACCACTACCTCGAGGCGTCGGCCCTCGCCTTCGCCGACCGTGGCGCCTACGTCGGCGACCCGGCGTACACCGACGTCCCGCTGTCCGACCTGCTCTCGCAGAGGTTCGCTGCCGAGCGGGCCTGCCAGATCGACCCGACGCACGCCCTGACCAAGCCGGTGCCGGCCGGCGACGTCTCGTCGTACGACGGGCAGTGCGACAGTGCGACCGCCTCGACGCCGCAGCGTCCCGACCACGAGGGGCTGTCCACCTCCAACCTCACCGTGGTCGACAGGTGGGGGAACATCGTGGAGTACACCCTCACCATCGAGCAGACCGGCGGCTCCGGCATCGTGGTGCCGCACCGGGGCTTCCTGCTCAACAACGAGCTGACCGACTTCACCGCCGTCTACGACCCGAAGGACCCGAACCGGATCGAAGGTGGGAAGCGGCCGCGGTCGTCGATCTCGCCGACCATCGTGCTGCGCAACGGGCACCCGTTCCTCGCACTCGGCTCGCCGGGCGGCTCGACGATCATCACGACCGTGCTGCAGATGCTCTTCGACCGGATCGACCGGGGGATGACGATCGAGCAGGCGATCGCCGACCCGCGCGCCTCGCAGCGCAACACCCCGTCGGTGACCGCGGAGCAGTCGTTCATCGACACCTACGGCCCGCTGCTCACGCCGTACGGGCACACGTTCACCGCGGCCGGTGACCCCGGCACGACCGCGGCCGAGATCGGAGCCGCGACGGCGGTCGAGCTCGGGCGCCACCACCTCCTGACGGCGGTCTCGGAGCCGACCCGACGCGGTGGTGGCACGGCGCTCGTCGTCCGCCCGGCGCCCTGACGGCCTCGTCGGTCGAGCCGGTCGACACCGCGGCCTGACACACTGGAGGGGTGACGTACGCCTTCTTGAAGGGCCACGGCACGGAGAACGACTTCGTGCTGCTGCCCGACCCCGACGGGACGGTCCACGGTGACCTGTCCGCCGAGCGGGTGCGCGCTCTGTGCGACCGGCGGGCGGGGATCGGCGCCGATGGCGTCCTCCGAGTGGTCCAGGACCGCTCCGACGACGCCGAGTGGTTCATGGACTACCGCAACGCCGACGGATCGCCGGCCGAGATGTGCGGCAACGGGATCCGGGTCTTCGCCCTGCACCTCTACGACGAGGGGCTGGTGCCGGCGGACCGGCCGGTGCGCATCGCGACCCGGGACGGCGTGAAGGAGGTGACCCGCAACGGTGACGCGTTCACCGCCGACCTGGGGGTCGCCACCATCCTCGGCGAGACCAAGGTGTCGGTGGAGGGCCGGTCCTACACCGCGACCCACGTCGACGTGGGCAACCCCCACGCAGTCGTGCTGCTCGACGACGGGGCCGACCTGGCCGCGGTCGGGCGGCTGTGGGACGAGCCGTCGTACGACGCGGCCCTCTTCCCTGACGGCGTGAACGTCGAGTTCGTGGCCCGGCACGGGCGCGAGCACATCGCGATGCGCGTCCACGAGCGCGGTTCGGGCGAGACCCGGTCGTGCGGCACCGGCGCCTGCGCCGCCGCTGTGGCGGCCGCCGCCGGGCGGCACGGGCGCACCCGGGTCGACGTACCGGGAGGCACGCTCGGGGTGACCGTCCGCAAGTCGGGCCGGGTGTTCCTCAGCGGCCCTGCGGTGATCGTGGCGCGAGGCGAGACCTCGCTCTGAAGTCCTCTCCCAGGCGTCGGCCAGTCGTGTGCCTGCGGCCGGCACCCGGGCCGTCGTCGGGCACACGGCCCGCTCGCTAGGCTCCGCCGCATGGAGATCTCAGGTTCCGTCGCTCTGGTCACCGGTGCCGCGTCGGGGATCGGCGCCGCCGTCGCCCGCCACCTCGCCGCCTCCGGGGCGACGGTCGTCGTCGCCGACGTGCAGGACGACAAGGGCACGGCGCTGGCCGAGGAGATCGGTGGGGCCTTCGCTCACGTCGACGTGACCAGTACCGACGACATCATCGCGGCCGTCGAGCTAGCCGCGGGTCTCGGCGACCTGCGGGTGCTGGTCAACTCCGCCGGCATCGGCCCCGCCGCCCGCACCGTCGGTCGCGACGGCACCTACGAGGCCGCCCACGACCTCGGTCTCTACCAGAAGGTGATCGCGATCAACCTGGTCGGGACCTTCGACGCGATCCGGATCGCGGGGACGGCGATGTCGCGGCTCGACCCGCTGCCCTCCGGCGAGCGCGGTGCGATCGTCAACCTGGCGAGCGTGGCGGCGTTCGACGGTCAGATCGGCCAGGCGGCGTACTCCTCCTCCAAGGGCGGCATCGTCGGGATGACCCTCCCCGTGGCCCGCGACCTGGCCGCGATCGCCGTCCGGGTCAACACCGTCGCTCCCGGGCTCATCGACACCCCGATCTACGGCGAGGGCGAGAAGGCCGAGGAGTTCAAGGCGCGGCTGGGGGAGTCGGTGCTGTTCCCGAAGCGCCTCGGCCGGCCCGACGAGCTGGCCTCCATGGTGCTGGAGTGCCTCACCAACTCCTACATGAACGGCGCCGTCGTCCGGGTCGACGGCGGGATCCGGATGCCCCCGAGGTAGGGGGGTGCTTCCGTTGGAATCGCCGGTCGACCGGCGATCCCGTCGCTTAGTAGGGGTTGCAACGGCTCCTAAGCGACGGGAGTGCCGCATCGATGGGGCTGGTGCGGCCAGAGGTACGACGCACGCGAGCCGCCGGTCAGGCGCGCACCCGAGCGCTGGTCGGGTCGTACATCGGCCGCAGCGACACCTCGGCCGCGAACCGCTCGCCCGCGATGTCGACCTCCCACGAGCCGGCGTCCAGCCACTCCTTGGTCACCGGCTCGGCGGCGCTGACGAAGGCCAGCCCGACGGCGGCGCCGAGCGTCCAGCCGTACGACGCGGCGCGGACGTAGCCGACCACCTCGCCGTCGCGGAGCACCGGCTCGGCGTGGTAGAGCAGCGGCTCGGGGTCGCTGAGCCTGATCTGCACCAGCCGCTGGGTCGACGGGAACGACTCCTTGCGGGCCAGCAGCGCGGCCTTGCCACGGAAGTCGGTGTCCCACGCGACCGCGAAGCCGAGACCCACGTCGAGAGGGCAGTCGGTGTTGTCGATGTCGTGGCCGTAGTCGCGGTAGGCCTTCTCCATCCGCAGCGACGCCAGCGCCTTGAGCCCGACCGGGCGTACGCCGGGTGCCGCGGCCAGCGCGTCGTACAGCTCGAGGGCGCGGTCGGCGTCGGTGTAGAGCTCGTAGCCGAGCTCGCCGAGATAGGTGATCCGGGCGCAGATCGACCGGCACTCCCGCCACCGAGATCTCGCGGACGCCGCGGAACGGCCAGGCCTCCGTCGAGAGGTCGGCGTCGGTGAGGGTCGCCAGGGCCGCGCGGGACAACGGCCCCTGCAGGTTGAGCTGGGCGACGTCGGCGGTCACGTCGCGGACCCTCACGTCGCGGCCGCGCGCCGCGCGGTCGAGCATGGCGCGGACGTGGCCGTGGGCGGTGTCCGAGGCGATCACGAACATCCGCTCCTCGGCCGAGCTTCCCGACCGTGAGGTCCGCCTCGATCCGACCGTCGTCGTTGAGCCACTGGGTGTAGGTGAGCCAGCCGGGCTCGCCGTTCACGTCGCCGGCGGAGAGGCGGTCGAGCACCGGGCCGGCCTCGGCGCCGAGCACGGCGAACGTGGCCATGAACGACATGTCCATCAGCCCGACGCCCTCGCGCACCGTCTGGTGCTCCGACGCCCACTGCTCGAACCACGGCGCGCGGCCCCACGTCGGCTCGGCCTCGGCGGTCCGGCCGGGCCCGGCGAACCAGTCGGCGCCCTCCCAGCCGGACACCTCGCGCAGCAGCCCGCCGTTCGACACCAGCCGTTCGTGGACCGGCGAGAGCAGCCGGTCGCGCATGGTGTGCAGCTGCTTGCCCGGCGTGTGCGCGGCGTACACGGTGCCGAGGATCTCGGTCGTGCGTTCACGGCGGTACGACGGCTCGAGCTGGTCGGCGCGGAACCGGGCGACGTCCCAGGCGGTCACGTCGACGTCGGGGAGCCCGGAGATGATCCAGTGCGCGAGGACGCGGCCCAGGCCGCCCGCCGAGAGCACGCCGACGGAGTTCATGCCCGCGGCGACGAAGTAGTTCCTGATCCCGGGCGCCTCACCCACGGCGGGCGCGAGGTCGGGGGTGAACGACTCCGGCCCGCAGAAGAACGTCCGCACGCCGACCTCGAGGGTCACCGGCACCCGCGCCATCGCCTTCTCCAGGAACGGGCTCATCCGGTCCCAGTCGGGCTTGAGCGTCGTGAACGACGCCGACCGCGGGATGCCGTCGACCGACCAGGCCGCTGCATGCGGCTCGAAGAGGCCGACCATCATCCCGCCGCCCTCCTCGCGGTAGTAGCCGTACGACGCGGGGTCCTCGAAGATCGGCGCGTTCGGGTCGATGCCCTCGATGGTGTCGGTGATCAGGTAGTAGTGCTCGGCCGCCTGGTTGGGGATCACCACCCCGTTCTTCTCGCCCAGCTCGCGCGCCCACATGCCGGTGCAGTTGACGACGTACTCGCACTCGACCGTGGTCGTGCCGCCGCCGGTCGAGCCCGTCGAGCTCGGGTCGTCGGTCGAGCCTGTCGAGACCACGACTCCGGTGACCGCTCCGTCCTTCGTCAGCACGTCGTCGACGCGGACGCCCTCGACCACGCGTACCCCGAGGTTCTTCGCGCCCCGGGCGAGGGACTGGGTGAGGTCGACCGGGTTGACCCGGCCGTCGCCGGCGACGTGGAAGCCGGCCAGCAGGTCGTCGGTCCTCGCCCAGGGGAAGAGGTCGGACATCTCCCTCGGCCCGATCTCCTCGACCTCGAGCCCGAGGTGGCGCTGGAACGCGGCGACCCGGCGGTACTCGTGCAGGCGGTCGGCGTCGGCCGCGGCCTCGATCAGCCCGACCGGCTTGAACCCGGTCGCGACACCGGTCTCGGCCTCGAGCCGCGCGTAGAGGTCGCGGGAGTACAGCCGGATCGCGGTGCTGGTCTCGGAGGTGGAGCCGAAGCACGTCATCAGCCCGGCCGCGTGCCACGTCGTACCGCTGGTGAGGCGGTCACGTTCCAGTACGACGACGTCGGTCCAACCCTCGTGGGCGAGGTGGTAGGCCACCGAGCACCCGATCACGCCGCCCCCGATGACGACGACACGGGCCCGGTCCGGCAGTGCTGGGGTCGGGGTCACCGGCACAAGGTATCGGGGGCTGCGCGGTAACCGGTTCGCGTGGGGGCCCGGCCCGACCTACCCTGGACGACGTATGACGAACGCACACGACGACTTCTCCCTCGACACCGAGCTGGACGCCACGACCGGCTGGGACCTCGAGGACGACATCGACATCGACGACGACACCGACGACACCGCCACGGATGGCGACGGCTGGGAGTCGGGGTACGACGACGAGGGCGACGACCCCGAGCTCACCACGGGTGAGCAGGACCTCGCCGAGCGGTACGCCCTGCGTCGGGTGGCCGGCCTGTCCACCGAGCTCGAGGACATCTCCGAGGTCGAGTACCGCCAGCTCCGGCTCGAGCGGGTCGTCCTGGTCGGGGTCTGGACCGAGGGCACCGTCGAGGACGCCGAGAACTCCATGGCCGAGCTGGCGGCCCTGGCCGAGACGGCCGGCTCCGAGGTGCTCGACGCGATCTACCAGCGCCGCGACAAGCCCGACCCCGCGACGTACATCGGGCGCGGCAAGGTCGAGGGGCTCGGCGAGATCGTGCGCGCCACCGGTGCCGACACGGTGATCTTCGACGGCGAGCTCGCGCCCAGCCAGCTGCGCAACCTCGAGGACAAGCTCAAGGTCAAGACCGTCGACCGCACCGCGCTGATCCTCGACATCTTCGCCCAGCACGCGAAGAGCCGTGAGGGTCAGGCCCAGGTCGAGCTGGCCCAGCTCACCTACATGAAGCAGCGGCTCCGCGGCTGGGGTGGCAACCTCTCCCGTCAGGCGGGTGGCCGCGCTGCCGGCGGTGACGGCATCGGTGGACGTGGCCCCGGTGAGACCAAGATCGAGACCGACCGCCGCCGGATCAACACCAAGATCGCCAAGCTCCGCCGCGAGCTCGCCCACATGAAGGGCACCCGCGACACCAAGCGTCAGGAGCGCCGCCGCCACCACATCCCGAGCGTCGCGATCGCCGGCTACACCAACGCCGGCAAGTCCAGCCTGCTCAACCGGCTGACCGGCGCCGGCGTGCTGGTCGAGGACGCGCTGTTCGCCACCCTCGACCCGACCACGCGTCGTACGACGACCAGCGACGGCCGGGTCTACACGATGAGCGACACCGTCGGCTTCGTCCGCCACCTGCCCCACCAGCTGGTCGAGGCGTTCCGGTCCACCCTGGAGGAGGTGGCCGACTCCGACCTGATCCTCCACGTCGTCGACGGCAGCCACCCCGACCCCGAGGGGCAGATCAGCGCGGTGCGCGAGGTGTTCGCCGAGATCCAGGCCGACAAGGTCCCCGAGATCATCATCATCAACAAGGCCGACGCCGCCGACCCGCTCGTGCTGGCGCGCCTGCAGCAGCGCGAGCCGCACTGCGTGGTGGTCAGCGCCAAGACCGGTGAGGGCGTCACCGAGGCGCTGGCGCTGCTCGAGGGGGATCTGCCCCGCCCGGGCGTGCAGTTCGCGGCGCTGGTGCCCTACGCGCGCGGTGACCTGCTCGACAAGCTGCACCAGCACGGTGAGATCGAGTCGCTCGAGCACACCGGTGACGGCACGGTCGTCCGGGGCCGCGCGCACGCCGACCTGGCGGGCGAGCTCGCGGCGTACGCCGTCTGAGGTTCTCCGGTCTCTCCTGGAGAACGCCACCCGGCCGGGCCTCTCGAGGACCCGACCGGGCGGCGCACGCTGTGGGGGGCGGCTCAGCCGTAGACGATGCGGCTGCCGCCCTGGTCGTCGCTGCCCTGGCAGCTGTCGTCCTGGGAGTCCTCGGCGTTGTCGATCCCGTCGCCGTCGGCGTCCTCCTGGCCGTCGTCGATGCCGTCGTTGTCGGTGTCGGCGTCGGTCGGGTCGGTGGAGCTGCAGCCGTCGTGGACCTCGGAGCCGTCCTCGTCGCCGTCGCCGTCGGTGTCGGCGTTGTGCGGGCGCGTGCCGTGCCGGAACTCGCCGAGGTTGGTCAGGCCGTCGTGGTCGGGGTCACCCTTCGCGTTCGCCCGGTGGGCGTCGAGGTGGTGCGCGACCTCCCAGCGGTCGGGCATGCCGTCGTGGTCGGAGTCGCGGCTGCCGGCGGCGTGGACCGTGCCGGTGCCACCCAGGGTGATCAGGGCCGCGGTCGCCAGCGAGGCGACGATGGCGCTCCCACGTCTCGCATGGGTCAGCGCCGTGGTGGGCGCCGTGGTGGGTCGGTTCATCGGTGGTCCTCCGGGGGGTGAGGGCCGTGGGTGCACGGTGCTCTCGAGAGTAGGGACGCCCGAGGTGCTTCCGCTGGCTTTTGCCCGGAGTGATGGTGCCGGCCGGAACGGGTGGCCGGTCGGCTCGCCGTACGGCGTGGGGCCGATGTGACTGGTGGGGTGAGTGCGGCTGCCCCTCCTCACTAACTGGCCTACAAACCGGACATCGGGAGCAGCCCGGATGACGGTTTGTAGGCCAGTTAGTTCTCCGGCGGCCGGCCGCCCGCCGACCTCAGCGCATGACGTACAGCACCGGGGCGCGGACGCCGTCGCCACCGTGGCCGCCGGGGAGGTCGTCGTCGCCCTGGCAGTTGTCCTCGACCTGGTCCTGGGCGTCGTCGACACCGTCGCCGTCGGTGTCCTCCTGGCCGTCCTCGGTGCCGTCGTCGTCGGTGTCGGCGTCGGTCGGGTCGGTTGCCAGGCACCCGTCGTGGACCTCGGGCCCGTCCTCGATGCCGTCGTCGTCGGTGTCGTCGTTGTGCGGTCGGGTGCCGTGGCGGAACTCGCCGAGGTTGGAGAGGCCGTCGCGGTCGGGGTCGCCCTTCGCGTTGGCGCGGTGCGGGTCGAGGTGGTGGGTGATCTCCCAGTGGTCGGGCATGCCGTCGTGGTCGGAGTCGCGAGAGCCTGAGGCCGAGCCGGTCGAGGCGGTGCCGAGGGTGAGCAGGGCGGCCGCGCCGAGCGAGGCGACGATCGCGGTGCCGCGTCGGGCGTGTGTGGTGATGGACATGGGTCCTCCGTGGTGGGGCCGCTGACTGCGGCGATGGCAGGAGCGTAGGGACGCACCGGGCCACCTCGCGTCGTACCGGAGGGCCGTCCGGACTGCCCGGTGGTCGTAGTACCTCAACCGCCCGACCGGCCGGGAACAGAGGTCCGGGCCGACGCTGGGGACGGCGTCCGAGCGGTGTCCGCGCGCGGGGATAGGGTGCGTCGGTGCCCGCCGCCGACGCCGCCCCCGAGTCGGGGAGCTCGCCCGTCCGCGACGTGCTCGCGGCCGCGGTCGAGGCGCTCGGCGGCCAGGAGCGCTCGGGCCAGATCGCGATGGCCGAGGCGGTCGCCACGTCGCTGTCGGGCCACCGCCACCTGCTCGTCCAGGCCGGCACCGGCACCGGCAAGTCGCTGGCCTACCTCGTGCCCGCCCTGCTCCACGACCAGCGGGTCGTGGTCGCCACCGCCACCCTCGCGCTCCAGCACCAGCTCGTCGAGCGCGACCTCCCCCGCCTGGTCGAGGCGGTCGGCGGCCTCGAGGGCGTCGACGCGTCGTACGCCGTGCTCAAGGGCCGCAGCAACTACGCCTGCCTCCACCGGGTCCGCGAGGGCGTGCCCGACGACGACCAAGGCACGCTGGTCGACGTCCCCGAGTCGACGCTCGGCAAGAAGGTCCTCGAGCTGCGGGCCTGGGCCGAGCAGCAGGCGGAGGACAAGGGGACCGGCGAGCGCGACCACGCTCCGCGCCACACCGACCGCGAGTGGCGACAGCTCAGCGTCAGCCACCGCGACTGCCTGGGTGCGGCGCGCTGCCCGTTCGGTGAGGAGTGCTTCGCCGAGCGGGCCCGTGAGGAGGCGCACCGCTCCCACCTGATCGTCACCAACCACTCCCTGCTGGCGATCGACGCGATCGAGGGCGTCCCGATGATCCCCGACTACGACGTGGTCGTCGTCGACGAGGCCCACGAGGTCGTCGCCCGGGTCACCCAGGCCGCGACCGACGAGCTGTGGGCAGCGGAGGTCGACCGGGCGGCACGACGGTCGCGACGCTTCGTGGAGGGCAAGGACGCCGGCTCCTCGGCCGCCGACGACCTCGCCGATGCCGGCGACGCGCTGAGCGCGGCGATCGGCGACTGCCAGACCGGGCGGTTCGACCAGGTGCCCGACGCCCTCGCAGACGCGCTGGCCCTGGTGCGGGACGCGGCGAGGGCGTGCCTCTCGGCGTACCCCAAGGATGTCGAGCCCGGTGCCGGCGGCGAGGCGGACGCCGGCCGGACCCAGGCCCGCGGGTCGGTGCAGGAGGTCTTCGCGACCGCCGAACGGATGGCGGCCGGCTCCGAGGCCGACGTGCTCTGGCTGACCGAGGGCACCGACCGGCTGCCGCCCCGGCTGTGCGTCGCTCCGCTCCAGGTGTGGGGCCCGATGCGCGACAAGCTCCTCTCCGACAAGACCGTGGTGATGACGTCCGCGACCCTGATGCTCGGCGGTGACTTCGACGCCCTCGCCACCTCGGTGGGGCTCAAGCCGGCCGAGCGGGTCGAAGCGGACGAGCCGGTGACGTCGGTCGAGCCTGTCGAGACCACGACCCGCGGCGAGCTGCCGTGGGTCGGGCTCGACGTCGGGTCACCGTTCGACTACGGGAGGCAGGCCATCCTCTACGTCGCCCGCCACCTTCCGCCGCCCGGACGCGACGGGCTGGGCACCGCCCAGCTCGACGAGATCGTCGGCCTGGTCGACGCCGCGGAGGGCCGCACGCTCGGGCTGTTCAGCTCGCGCCGGGCGGCCGAGACCGCGGCCGAGGCGGTCCGTGAGCGGCTGCCCCACCTGACCACCCTGGCCCAGGGCGACGCCCAGCTCCCCGAGCTGGCCCGGCAGTTCGTGGGCGACCCCCACACCTGCCTGTTCGGCACCCTCAGCCTCTGGCAGGGCCTCGACGTCCCCGGCGAGACCTGCCAGCTGGTGCTGATCGACCGCATCCCGTTCCCCCGGCCCGACGACCCCCTGATGAGCGCGCGTCAGCGCGCGGCCGACCGCGAGGGGCGCAACGGCTTCATGCAGGTCGCCGCCACCCACGCCGCGCTGCTGCTGGCGCAGGGCTCCGGACGGCTGATCCGCACCACCACCGACCGTGGGGTGGTCGCCGTCCTCGACCCGCGGCTGGCCACGGCCCGCTACGGCGCGTTCCTGCGGGCCAGCCTGCCGCCGATGTGGACGACGTACGACGGCGCGCTGGTGCGGCAGGCCCTGACCCGGCTGGCGGGCGAGGCCGACGCCTGAGCCGCTCTGCCCCCATGAGCGCACTGCGCGGACCGCGTGGTCCCCGCCGTGCAGCGGTCAGCCGCCGGGGCTGCGGTCGCGGGTCGGGATCCGGTCGGCGACGGGGATCTCGGTGGAGATCGCGTCGGTGATCTCCGACGGGATCACCTCCGGCGCCGGCAGCAGCTGGTCGCGGAACCGCACCCGGACCCGGGCCACGGCCCGCTGGTCGGCGAACCACGGGTCGACCAGCCACATCGCCAGGATCACCAGCGCCCAGCCGACGAGCACGTCGAGGACCCAGTGGTTGCCCGTGCCGATGACGACGAAGGCGGTGAGGCCGGCGTAGGTCCAGGCCAGCCCGCGCAGCCACAGGTTGTGGGTGTTGCGGCGCACGACCAGGGCCACCCACAGCGACCAACCCGCGTGCAGGCTCGGGAACGCCGCCAGCTGGTTGGTCAGGTTGCCCATGCCCTTCGGGGCGGAGGCGTCGGCACCCCACCAGCCGGCACCGGAGTGCAGGCTCATCACGTCGACGTACCCGCCGGTCATCCGCGGCGGCGCGGTGGGCAGTAGCAGGTAGCAGGCCAGGGCGATCAGCGACGCGACCACCAGCGCCCAGCGGGCCGGCGTGTAGTGGGCAGGGCCTCGGCGGTAGAGCCAGACCAGCACGACCAGGGTGACGACGTAGTGGGCGGCGGCGTACCAGTAGCAGGCCGGTACGGCGGCCCAGGAGTGGGCCACGAACCAGTTGTTGATCGGGTGCTCCCAGTCGATCCGCAGCACCTTCTCGAGCTGGTGCAGGTCGAGCGCGCGATCCTGGGCCGGGCCGAGGTCGTCCTCGGCGAAGGTGCGGGTGATGCAGTAGAAGACGTAGAGCATCCCGATGAGCGCGACCTCGCGCACGCCACGACGCCCGAGGATGTTTCCCCGGGCGAAGGTCGTGACATCGGATCGGACGCTCATTCGCACCATCTTCTCAGCGGACGCAATGGGTTTCCATCGTCCTGATGGTGGAACAACCCCCGGCAAGCCCCTGAGATTCCCCTGACGCAGCAGGCCGTCCGCCGCTGCTCGAGGACGGGCGTCCCGCACCCGCCGCGGTGGAGGAGGGCGTTGTACGCCAGTCTCGAGGCCAAGGCGATCTCAGATCCGACGCAGCACCGCGGTCACCTTGCCCAGGATCGTGGCGTGGGTGCCGTCGATGGGGGAGTACGACGGGTTGTGCGGGAGCAGCCACACGTGGCCGTCCTTGCGCTGGAAGGTCTTCACCGTCGCCTCCCCGTCGATCAGCGCGGCCACGATCTCGCCGTTCTCGGCGGTCTGCTCCTGCCGCACCACGACGTAGTCGCCGTCGCAGATCGCGGCCTCCACCATCGAGTCGCCGCGCACCTCGAGCATGAACAGGGTGCCCTCGCCGACCAGCTGCTTGGGCAGGGGGAAGACCTCGTCGAGGGTCTCCTCGGCCAGGATCGGCCCACCGGCGGCGATCCGGCCGACCATCGGCACGTAGGTCGCGGCCGGCATGGCGTCGCCGACGCCCGTCTCGTCGTACGACGGCTCGGGCTCGGCCGAGGCGCCCATCGAACGCCGTGCGGCCAGCACCTCGGGCAGGAACACCTCGAGGGCGCGCGGACGGTTGGGGTCGCGTTTGAGGAAGCCCTTCTCCTCCAGGACCCGCAGCTGGTGGGCGACGCTCGAGCTGCTGGTGAGCCCGACCTCCTGGCCGATCTCCCGCATGCTGGGCGGGTAGCCGCGCTTCTCGATGGAGTCCTTGATCGAGACCAGCACCCGGGTCTGGCGCGGGGTCAGGCCGGTGGCGTCGGGCGGGCCGTCGGGGAGCTCACTGACCTTGCGGCTGCTCTTGTCCGTAGCGGGGGTCATGCCCCGCACCGTACGACCGCGACCGGTCCGGAATCAAACACCTGTTCGAACGGCGTGTCGTCAGTGGGACGTGGTGCCCTGGGTGACGCTGCCGAGCGGGACCAGCGCGACGTTCCTGGGCAGGATCGGCTGCGAGGCGATGTCGGTGTCGCAGACGACACGCAGGCCGCCCCCCGTCGGCACCCGCACGACCGCCGACGCGCTGGTCGCGACGTACAGCCCGTCCGACGCGCCGCGCGCGTAGGCGACCCAGTTCCCGGTCTCGGTGTCCTCCAGCGCGCACTGTGCCGGGCCGCTCGAGCTCAGGGCGATGTCGAACGAGGCGAGGTAGCGACCGGGCCGGATCCCCTTGAGGAGGTACACGTGGACCGTCCCGGCGGGGATCGTCCAGGTGGTGGCGCTGGTCTCGAGTGCCCTGGCGTTCAAGCCGTCGACCAGGTCGGCGTTGAGGTGGGTGACCTTCTCGGTATTGCCGACCGCCAGGGGCGCGCCGTGGGCGTGCAGGCTGAGGGCCGGACCGCTCCCGGTGTTGGTCAGGCTCGAGGGACGCGACTCGCTGTTGCTGCCGCCGAGGCTGAACGCGTGCCCGTTCGCGGCGTACGACGCCGCCTCCAGGCCGGCGACGACCAGGGCGGCGGACAGCACGACGGTGCTGAGTCGGGCGGTGAGCAGGGACAAGGCGATCTCCTTCGCAGCGGTGGTCCCGGACGGGATCGCGGCACAGGCAACCACGCGGCAGCCAGGGGGCGCATGGCACCGGCGGGCCCCGGGTGGAGCGCAGAAGCACGGCGGAGGTGCGTTCGAAGACATTCGAACAGTTGTTCGTGTCGCGCTTGAAATCGTTCGAACACCTGATCTACCGTCGTACACATGTTCGATCGAACGTCTGATCGGACGCCGCCGGAGAGCCACTGTCGGCGGTCGCCACTAGACAGGGATCAGTCCACTTCCCCAGGAGGATCCGAGATGAGCATCACCGCCACCCGCACCGGGCGTCTCGCGCCGGCCGCCCCGACCCACCCGCGGCGTCGGCTGTCCGGCGACCGCGCCACGGTGGTCGGCCGCGCCGACCGACCCGTGCTGCGGATCGTCGCCGACGACGAGCGGTCGCCGGTGTTCACGAGGGTGGTCCCGCCGGTCGACCTCGGGCCGTCGGTCGAGCCTCTCGAGACCACGCGCGTCGACCTCGACGACTTCTTCGCGCCGGAGTACGACGGTGACGACGTCGGTCTCGAGGTCGCCCCACGCCGTCCGCTCCACGGTGCGCCTGACCCACCGCGGCCGGGTCGTCGTGCTCGGCCTGGGCCTCGCCGCCGCAGTCGGTCTCGGCCTGCTCGGGGCCTCGCAGGCCCTGGCCGGCGGCCAGCCCGAGCCGACCCGCGTGGTCACCGTCGAGCCGGGCCAGACGCTGTGGGACATCGCGTCCGCGGCCACCCCGAGCGGCGGCGACGTCCGCTCCACGATGAGCCACCTCGAGTCGATCAACCACCTCGACTCCGCCGGCCTCCAGGTCGGCCAGCACCTCCGCGTCCCCCAGTAACCAGCCGCACCGCTGGTCGAGGAGGGCGCTGCGCGCCCGTCTCGAAACCCTGGTGCCCCACCCAGACTTCCGCCCGGCCGCTTCGACCCCGGCCGTGCGGGGGGAACCGGGGAAGACGGGAGGCAGCGCGACCCCATGCGCGCTGCCTCCCGCGGTTACCCCGTCAGAGCGGTCCGGAGCCAGGTCGCGCGCGATGGGGTCTCCGGTCCACCCACCCATCAGATGCACAGCAGGACGCATCGGTTCGATCGCCTGCTCCGGTGGTTGAGGAGGGCGCTCTGCGCCCGTCTCGAAACCATCCGGCCCGCCGACCTACCGGTCGGCCAACCGCCGCACGAACTTCTGCGCGGACCAGACCTCGTCGATCGCGGCGACCTTCACGTCCACCCACCCCAGCTCGAGCCCGACCCCGCGCACGACGTTGTCGTCGAGGTCCGTGGCGATCCCGAGCCGCTTGACCGCCGCCTGCTTCGGCCAGGCGACCCACACCATCCCGTCGGTCACCGTCCGCTCGAAGAGCACCGGAAGCCGGGCGGCCAGCGTGGCGAGGTGGGTGTGGAAGGTGACGGTGAGGTCGAGCCCGCCCCGGAGCCGCCGTACGACGTGCGCGGTCGGCGGCAGTTCGAGGTCCATGCCAGGAGGCAGCCGGTCGAGCAGGACGACGTACCCGTCCTTCACGCCGAGCTTGCGCGGCAGCGGCGTCCCGGAGTAGCCGGCCCCGCCGGTCGAGCTTGTCGAGCGCCGTCCTGAGCCTGTCGAAGGGACCACGGCCTATCGAGCCGCTCGTCGACCGCCCGGCGGCCGCGGGGGTCCGGGCGGCGGAGCGCCGGCCTTGAGCCCGGCCACGAGCCGGCTGACCAGCATCATCCCCACGAACAGGCACGCGATGGCGCCGACGGTCGCCAGCCCGAGCAGCCACCAGGCCGTCGAGTCGCCGTCACGGGCTGTCGTCCCGAAGTCGATGGCGAGGTAGACCAGGTAGCCCCAGGCGACCACGGCCGCGGTGATCCCGAGCGCGAGCAGCAGCAGGCGGCCGCTGTGACCACCGCCGCGGGGGTGGCCGGGGGCGCCGTCCTCGCCTTCGAGGCGCGCCGGCCCGGCATGTCTCGGTGCCGCCCGCTTCCCCGTGGTCACGGGACCCATTGTGACCGATCGGCGGGCTCCCGACACGCCGATGGTCCAGACCGGCTCGATGACCTCGAGGGGCCCCTGACCTGTGCATTTGCGCCTCCCGCCCCGCCGAGCCGAACAGCTTCTCCGAATCTCTTGCCAACCCCTACTGCCCCGACGTACGGTTACCACTACATCTAGTAGTTACACCGTTGTGGTTTTCCACATGTAGCCCCCAGAAGGGCCAGGGTTCCCCACAGCGAGACGGCCACTAGTCCACAGGAATCGCCCGAGATTCCACAGGCCGCCTACCCCCTCCCCGGGGGACTTTGGCGCGCCCTGGCGTTGTTGTACTAGAGCGTGGAGACACGCGTGAGAGGGGGACCACCGTGCACTGCCCGTACTGCCGCAACACCGACACCAAGGTCCTCGACTCGCGGGTCTCCGAGGACGGTACGGCGATCCGCCGCCGGCGGCGGTGCGAGAGCTGCGACAAGCGGTTCACCACCGTCGAGCTCATGCAGCTGACGGTGGTCAAGCGCTCCGGCGCGACCGAGCCGTTCAGCCGTGAGAAGGCGGTCTCGGGCGTCCGCAAGGCCTGCAAGGGCCGGCCGGTCTCCGAGGACGACCTGGCCTGCCTGGGCCAGACCGTCGAGGACGCCCTGCGCAGCGACGGTGCCGCCGAGGTGCCGTCGCAGGAGGTCGGGCTGGCCATCCTCGGCCCGCTCCGCGCCCTCGACCCGGTCGCCTACCTGCGGTTCGCCAGCGTCTACAAGGCCTTCAGCTCTGCCGACGACTTCGAGGAGGAGATCGCCCTCCTCCGCATGGAGCAGGACGCCGACCCGTCGGTCGAGCGCGACCCGCTGGTCGAGCGAAGTCGAGACCACGCCACCCCGGTGGTCGAGCAAGCCCCGGTGGTCGAGCGAAGTCGAGACCACGCCGTACCCACGGGATAACCCCCATTCCACCCGGCGCGTAGTGGGGAAGCTGCGCGCCGGGTGCACCACCCCCTTCCCAGCCCCTCTCGGGACACAGATGTCGGTGGTCGCGGAGACCATCAGGAAATAGCAGGACCACACGGGAGCACGAGGAGCACACATGACCGAGACCGCCGCCAAGGGCGCCGTGCAGGCGCGAGCAGAAGGCCGGGCCAGAGCCTGACCATCGAGCGCGTGTTCAGCACGGCCGGCACCCACCCCTACGACGAGCTCACGTGGGAGCGGCGCGACGTCGTCCAGCAGAACTGGAAGACCGGCGAGACGGTCTTCGAGCAGCGCGGTGTGGAGTTCCCCGACTTCTGGAGCGTCAACGCCTCCACGATCGTCACCACCAAGTACTTCCGCGGCGCCGTCGGCACCGAGCAGCGCGAGTGGTCGCTCAAGCACATCATCGACCGGGTGGTGAAGACCTACACCCGGGCCGGCATCGACCACGGCTACTTCGCCACCGCCGCCGACGCCGAGGTCTTCGAGGCCGAGATGACCTGGCTCCTGGTCCACCAGTACTTCTCGTTCAACTCCCCGGTCTGGTTCAACGTCGGGACCCCGTCGCCGCAGCAGGTCTCCGCATGCTTCATCCTGTCCGTCGACGACTCGATGGACTCGATCCTCAACTGGTACAAGGAAGAGGGCTTCATCTTCAAGGGCGGCTCCGGCGCCGGCCTCAACCTCTCCCGCATCCGGTCGTCCAAGGAGCTGCTCTCCTCCGGCGGTACGGCGTCCGGCCCGGTCTCCTTCATGCGCGGCGCCGACGCGAGCGCCGGCACCATCAAGTCGGGCGGCGCGACGCGTCGCGCGGCCAAGATGGTCGTGCTCGACGTCGACCACCCCGACATCGTGGAGTTCGTCGAGACCAAGGCGCGCGAGGAGGACAAGATCCGCGCCCTGCGCGACGCCGGCTTCGACATGGACCTCGGCGGCTCCGACATCACCTCCGTGCAGTACCAGAACGCCAACAACTCCGTCCGGGTCAGCGACGAGTTCATGCGCGCGGTCGAGGACGGCACGTCGTTCGGGCTCAAGGGCCGCAAGACCGGCGAGGTGATCGAGAGCGTCGACGCCCGCGAGCTGTTCACCAAGATCGCGAAGGCAGCGTGGGAGTGCGCCGACCCCGGCCTGCAGTACGACGACACCATCAACGACTGGCACACCAACCCCGAGACCGGCCGGATCACCGCGTCCAACCCCTGCTCCGAATACATGTCGCTCGACAACTCCTCGTGCAACCTGGCGAGCCTCAACCTGCTGAAGTTCCTGCAGGACGACGACACGTTCGACGCGGCGCTCTTCCAGAAGGCCGTCGAGCTGATCATCACCGCGATGGACATCTCGATCTGCTTCGCCGACTTCCCGACCGAGGCGATCGGCAAGACCACCGTCGACTACCGCCAGCTCGGCATCGGCTACGCCAACCTCGGTGCCCTGCTGATGGCGATGGGTCTGGGCTACGACTCCGACGGCGGCCGCGGGATGGCCGCGACCATCACGTCGCTGATGACCGGCGCGTCGTACAAGAGGAGCGCCGAGCTGGCCGCGATCGTCGGCCCCTACGCCGGGTACGCCCGCAACGCCGAGGCCCACAACCGCGTGATGCGCAAGCACCAGGCCGCCAACGACGCCGTGCGCACGATGGGCATCGAAGACTCCCGCGTCCACAAGCTCGCCACGCAGGCTTGGGCCGACGTGATCGAGCTGGGCAAGACCAACGGCTTCCGCAACGCGCAGGCCTCGGTGCTCGCCCCCACCGGCACCATCGGCTTCATGATGGACTGCGACACCACCGGCATCGAGCCCGACTTCTCTCTGGTGAAGTTCAAGAAGCTGGTCGGCGGCGGCTCGATGCAGATCGTCAACCAGACCATCCCGCGGGCCCTGGAGAAGCTGGGGTACGACCCGGAGTTGGTCGAGGCGATCGTCGCCTTCATCGGAGAGCACGGCCACGTGATCGACGCGCCCGGTCTGAAGACCGAGCACTACGAGGTCTTCGACACCGCGATGGGCGCCCGCGCGCTGGCCCCGATGGGCCACGTCCGGATGATGGCGGCCGCCCAGCCGTTCCTGTCTGGCGCGATCTCCAAGACCGTCAACCTGCCCGAGACCGCCACGGTCGAGGAGATCGAGGACATCTACCTCCAGTCGTGGAAGCTCGGCCTCAAGGCCACCGCCGTCTACCGCGACAACTGCAAGGTCGGCCAGCCCCTGGCCGACGGCAAGAGCGAGTCGTCGAAGAAGGACCAGGCCCGTTCTACCTCGGTGTCGGACTCGGTGGTCGAGCGGAGCCGAGACCACGACGCCGAAGCCGAAGTCAAGGAAGTCGTCGTCTACCGCCCGACCCGCAAGCGCCTCCCGAAGTCCCGCACCTCGCTCACCACCAGCTTCACCGTCGGCGGCGCCGAGGGGTACCTCACCTCCGGTGCCCACGAGGACGGCGAGCTCGGCGAGATCTTCCTCAAGCTCGGCAAGCAGGGCTCGACGCTCGCCGGCGTGATGGACGCCTTCTCGATCGCGGTGTCCATCGGTCTGCAGTACGGCGTCCCGCTGGAGACCTACGTCTCGAAGTTCACCAACCTGTCCTTCGAGCCCAACGGCCTCACCGACGACCCCGACGTCCGGATGTCGAAGTCCCTCATGGACTACGTCTTCCGCCGCCTCGCCCTGGACTACCTCACCTTCGAGGACCGCCAGATGCTCGGCATCTACTCCGCCGAGGAGCGCCAGCGCTACCTCGAGACCGGCTCCTACGAGGTCACCGACACCGAGGTCGGCAACGCGTCCGAGGTCATCGGCGACCTCTCCGCCCCGCCGGTCGAGCCCGTCGAGACCGCAGACTCCGACGCCCCGCTGGTTGAGGAGGGCGCTCTGCGCCCGTCTCGAAACCAAGGGGACGACGTCGTCGACGCCGATGTGGTCGAGCCCAAGGCAGAGACGAAGGAGGCCCACACCTCCGCCGAGCTCATGGAAAAGCTCACCGGCACCGCGGTCGACTCCCCCCTCTGCATGACCTGCGGCACCAAGATGCGCCCCGCCGGCTCCTGCTACGTCTGCGAAGGCTGCGGCTCCACCAGCGGCTGCAGCTGATTAAAGTCAGCAACGAAGGACCGGGCGCTCGCTCTCCCGGCCTTTCGTCGTTGGCGCAGTGTTCAGCCTGCTATGGCAGAAGCCAGATTGAAGAAGTCGATGGGCATGGGGTGCTCCAATCGCCAGGTAATAGCGATCGGACGACTTCCCGAGTGGTCGACGTGCTGGGCCTCACCCAGGAAGAGGTAGGGCGAGGTACCAAACTCATCCTTCGGCGCATGGCGGGCGAACAATAAGACGGTGCTGGAGCCGCTCAGGTAGCGCCGGCCGGTAGGCGACTCCACTGAAGTGGTGGATTGAGACTCCCAATGGAAGAGCAACGGCGATATCGGGTAGTCCGCGTACATGGTGGCCGGTGAGTAATCCGCTTCGGACTTCTTCAAGGTCACCAGGAAGCAGTCAACGTTAAGCTCGCGGGAGTACCAGACACCCTCGCGCATCGAGTTCGGCATGCGCGGGAAGTCGAGCGCCCCCAGGATCTCTTCTCGTTGGTATCGAGCGTGCACCTTAAGAGGCACTTCCAGCAGGGATGGCCCGAGGTCGAGCGCCTCGTGTCTCGCTGCGTCAAAGGAGATATCAACAACCGTCGACAGCTCCTGACGCGTCGCACGCTCGCGCCTCAGGGCCGCTAGCCCATGCTCGATCGACGCAAAGCCACCTCCATCTGACCACAGCGTGAAGTAGAGCATCCGGGCCAAGCGCTGCTCTGCTTGGGACAAGCCGTCGTACGAAGGTGCGTCGTCCGCGAGGAGACGCAAGTAGCCCACAGCGCGGGCTCGGTCATCAACATGTGCGAACGCCCGCACTCGCTTGAGCAGCTTCTCCTCCAGCTCCGACCCTGGTGCAGTTTCGAAGCCCGCATCTCGCCTGAGACGCGTCCACGAATGACTACCGCGCCGCAGAACATCGCTGAGGTCGACGCCGGACTCGTCCAGGAACGTAGGCAGGTCCGTGTCGCCATAGGAACGGAGCTCGGCCACAATCTGCTGCCACCGGTTGGCGATCTGGGACTTCAGATTCTCAAGCACGATCTGCTGGGACTGGCGGTCCATGACGATTTGAGCGCCAGCTGGAAGAAATGGGAACCCTTCCTTCACCCCCCGTTCGACCCCAGCCCTGGTCATTCCTGTCAAGGCGCGCAACTTTCGATCGAATCGGAACTCCTTGCGGTGATATCCGACGAAGTCAAGAACCGTGAGGACGGCCTTGTTAGGAGTCCGTCGCAGACCGCGGCCTAACTGTTGCATGAAGATCGTTGCGCTCTCCGTCGGGCGCAAGAACAGGACGGTGTCGATGTCGGGAAGATCGAGCCCCTCGTTGAAGAGATCAGCCGCGAACAGCACGTTCACGCGACGCGCACGAAGATCCGACAGTGCGGACGCTCTGTCTTCTCGAGCCGTCCCTCCGCTCACCGCGAGGGACGGGATCCCCGCATCGTTGAAGGCGCGGGCCATGTATTCCGCGTGTGCAACGCTAACGCAGAAGCCAAGACCGCGGATGGCTCCAAGATCCATCACCTTGTCCTTGAGAGCGTTGAGAACGACACGTGCCCGAGCATCGTTTCCTGTGTACACGTTGGACAACGCGGCTTCGTCATAGCGGCCCTGCGTCCAGCCAACGCTACGCAGGTCCGTTCCATCCGCTACTGCGAAATAATGAAAGGGGCACAAGAGGTCCGCTCCGAGGGCGTCCCATAGCCGCAGTTCGGCAGCGGTGCGCCCATCGAAGAAGGACCTGACGTCGAGTCCGTCGGCACGCTCGGGCGTGGCTGTGAGCCCCAGGAGTTCGACTGGTTTCAGGCGCTCTATGAGCGTCCGATACGTTCGCGCCTCTGCGTGGTGGAACTCATCAATGACCACAACATCAAAGGCGTCGGTCGGGACGTTGCCCACGCCGTACGCTGTTAAAGACTGGACGCTGGCGAAGACGTGCTGCCACCTCTCAGGACGAGCGCCACCTACGTAGAGTTCGCCAAAATCACCGTCACCGAGAACTTCTCGGTAGGTCCGAATCGACTGCTCAAGGATCTCACGGCGGTGGGCTACGAAGAGCAGACGAGGCCGTTCCTCGGACCTGCAAAGCCGTCGATAGTCGAGCGCTGCCACAACGGTCTTGCCCGTTCCCGTTGCAGCCACCAACAGATTTCGGTGTCGATCGTGGACTGTCCGCTCGGCCTGGATCGCGTCCAGCATCTCCTGTTGGTACGGGTACGGCCGGACTTCGAGCCCAGAGATGGTGAGCGACAGGCGGTCACCTTTCCCGCCGGAGCGCGCGTCATTCAAGGCGTCATCTAGCCGATCACGATCCTGCTCGGGGTCGTATGGCTGGAACTCGGCGCTGTTCCAATACGAATCAAAGGTTGCCTCGAACTTGGTCAAGAGAGTTGGCGTGGCGTGTCGAGACAGCCTGACGTTCCACTCCACTCCTTCGAGCAGGGCCGAGGTGGACAGGTTGGAGGACCCGACGTAGCCAGTGTCGAACCCGGTCTTCCGTCGAAACAGCCAGGCTTTGGCGTGGAGCCTCGTCCGTGCCGCGTCGTACTGAATACGAACCTGAGCGCCGAAGTCATGGACGAGTCGGTCCAAGGCCTCTCGCTCTGTGCCTCCGATGTACGTCGTCGTGATCACATGGATTGGCACGCCCGCGTCTCGAGCTCGCGAAAGCGGCTCCTCCAACAACCTGAGCCCCCGCCACATGACGAAGGCGCAAAGGAGATCGATGGTATCGGCCGAGTCGATCTCAGCCTTGAGCTCGCTTGCCAGGCTCGGCTCGCCGTGTGCATTCGTGAGAAGGGCAGCGTCGTTGAGCGGCGTCTTTGGTCGCTGCTTGAATCGCGCAACCTGGCCTGGGCCGGGCGCGTGACGAACCGAAAACAACTCTTGGGCGGGAGCGGCCACCTCATCGGGTGCGTCCAGGAAATTCAAAATCTCGTTTGCAACCTCCAGTCGCCGCCCGGCATCTCGTTCAGCCTCGAGTCGCACCTCGATCGCATGTGAGATGTACCGGCGTAGGACATGGGCCTGGTCCGCCGGATCGACTCGCGACAACTCAGGTTGCAGGTCCCGCAGGTGTAGTAGGCGGGAGGCGAGGCTCGTGGTCAGAAGAGACTCGTACAGGCCTTCGTCCATGAGCACACCTTGTCATCAGCGGACGCTCCTGGCGTAACAAACAGCACTCAGGCACTTCATGCTGAGGAGCTCGTGATCGCCTATGGTCTACAAGCGGAGGGGTGCTTGCGTGGTGAGGATCGGGTGCGGCGTTCGAGCGTTGCAGGGCTGAGATGGCCGCCTGAACGGGCTGCTGGGTCGGTAAGCGGTCAAGCGGTCCCGGAGTCACCGCAAGCGTGAGTCGCTCAAGCGAGATGGCGTTTGGGCCATCGACCGGTTAGGTTCCTCGTCCCAATCGCTGTGAGTCGATCTCGCGCAGTCGATTAGTGGAAAATGCAGCGCCGAGCTGTGCCACTTCCTAACCTTCCCCGAAGCACTCGGCTCGGGGAGAAGTGGTGGCAGGGGAATCGGCTCAGGAGATCGCGCGAAGGCGACGCGACCAAGCGGCTCGGCTCAATCGAGTGGCCGACGCTTACGAGAAGGGCGCCGAAGGCGAGCGGGAGACGGCGGAGGCGCTAGCGGCGCTGCCAGGAGAAGATTGGTTCGTGCTCCATGACGTGCGGTGGCCGGGCAAGCGGTTCGCGAACATCGATCATGTCGTAATCGGACCCGGCGGTGTGTTCGTCATCGACTCAAAGGCGTGGAGCGGCCTCGTCGAGGTGCGAGACGCCGTACTCCGGCAGAACGGCTACGCGCGCGGAGTCGGCGGTCGCGTCAGTGGCCGACGCCGCGATGGCCGTGGCCGAGCAGGTGCCGGGGCTCGACCAGCATCTCGTCAGACCGGTGCTGTGCTTCGCTGGTGACCACCAGATCGAGGGGTGGGCCCGCGATGTGATGCTGTGTACTTCGGCAAACTTGGTCGCGATGCTGCTCTCGCGTCCGCGAGTTCTGGACGCCTGGGCTGCACGAAGTGTCACCCTGGCCCTGCAGGATTCGTTGGGCACGGCGGGCTCCGCGGCCCCCTCGCCCAACCGTCGTGTGCGCCCACGACGTTCCAGGTCGATCGCAGGCCGCGGCATCCCACGTCGCATGTCCCGGAAGTGGAGTGTGCTCGGCTTCGTCCTTTCGGTCGCGCTGCTCCTGGTGGGCGTGAGTCTGCTGCCGCGGATCAGCTCCGTCATATCGCAAGCGGTCGTCTCGGGTCTGACCCCTCAGGCCAAGGCGCCACATGACGCTCATCAGCTCGGTAGTGCGACCGTGATGTCCGGCGGCACGCGTCGCGCTGCGCTCCGAGTGAGCGCCGACCGAGCCGGCACTGTGCATCGCTTCAGGGGCGACGCCCTACCTGTTTGACGGGAATCGGTTTTTCGCCGTGCGTCTGACGATCACTAACCTCGGCAAGCGTCGTTGGGTGTCACAGCCGCGGCACCTCCGCGCAGGTGCTCGACACCGACGGCGTCCCGCACTCGAGCCAGGGCGCGATGCGGATCCGTGGGGGTCACGTGCTGCCGGAAACGCTGCGGCTGGCTCCCGGTCATACGGCCCGGGGATACGTTGTTTTCCAAGTTGCAGCGGCCCTCCCGGTGAACAGTTTCTTGCTCACCGTCGGGCCAGGTCGTCCTCGCACGGCGATCTGGTCGATCGACCGGCAGTAGGTCTCTTCGAGTCGCCGCCGGATCGTGTCGATCGGGCGGTACGGCCGTTCGACCTGGGGGTGGACGCACCGAGAAGCGGTGCGTGAGACCGGAGGAGATTCCGATGACCACCACCCTGGACACCGCCACCACCACTCAGACCGCCACCGCGACGCGGGCGCCGTACGGGCGGCTGCTGCTGGTCAACCTCGGCGCGACCGTCGCCGCAGGCGTCGCTGCCGAGGCGTGGGTCGGGCTGATGAGGGCCGCCGGCGTCGACCTGCAGATCGGGGACCCGTTCGGCGACCCGAGCGACACCATGGCGCTGCCGGTCGGGGCGTGTGCCACGTCGATCGTGATGTGCATGGCGCTCGGCATCGCGCTCGCGGTCGGGCTCAACTGGAAGGCCCGGCGTCCGGCGTACACCTATGTCGTCGTCGCGAGCGTGCTGACGTTCGTCTCGCTCGGGGCGCCGCTGGTGTCGGCGGGGGCGAGTGCGGGGACGAAGCTCACGCTGATCGTGGCGCACCTGATCGCGGCTGCGGTGATCGTTCCGCTGGTGGCGCGGTGCTTGGCGGGGCGTCGTTGACGGCTTGGTTTCGAGCGGGCGTGGTCTCGACTTCGCTCGACCACCGAGGGTCGCTCGACCACCGAGGCGGCGGGCGTGGTCTCGGCTTCGCTCGACCACCGAGGCGGCGGGCGTGGTCTCGGCTTCGCTCGACCACCGAGGGTCGCTCGACCACCGAGGCGGCGGGCGTGGTCTCGACTTCGCTCGACCACCGGCGCGGGCGGGGTCTCGGCTTCGCTCGACCACCGTGTCGATGCGGCGTTCTGCCGTTCGACCTGGGGATGAGAGGGTCCAGAAGGACCCGGAACAGAGGAGCAACAGATGAAGTACATGCTGATCATGCGGGCCACTGACGAGGCGATGGCGGCCGGGCAGGAGATCGACTTCAACGAGATCATAGAGTCGATGGGCCGCTACAACGCCGAGCTGATCAACGCCGGGGTGCTGGTCGCCGCCGAGGGGTTGGACGACGCGAAGGACACCATCGTCGTCGACTACTCGTCGCAGCCGCCGGTGGCGACCGACGGGCCGTACGGCGAGACCAAGGAGCTGTTCAACGGCTTCTGGATCCTCGACGTGGCCTCCAAGGAGGAGGCCGTGGAGTGGGCCAAGCGGGCTCCGCTCGGCGGCGGCGTGAAAGTCGAGATCCGTCGGGTGCCGAGCATCACCGAGTTCCCGGTCGACAACGAGTGGATCCAGAAGGAGAAGGCGTGGCGGGAGTCGACCGGCCAGCTGTGAGCGCCCCGCCGTCGGCGCAGCCCGGACCGCCTGGTGGCTACGAGGGCCGCCAGGCGGTCGAGGCCGTCTGGCGCATCGAGTCCGCGCGGATCGTCGGCGGTCTCGCCCGGTACACACGGGACTTCCCGATGGCTGAGGACCTCGCCCAGGAGGCGCTGGCGGAGGCCCTGGTCTCGTGGCCGCGCGACGGCGTACCGCGCAACCCCGCCGGCTGGTTGCTCACGGTCGGCCGGCGCCGGGCGATCGATGCGTTCCGGCGGCGGTCGGCCCTCGACCAGAGGTATGCCCTACTCGCGGCCGACCGGGGCGAGGAGGAGGACGTGCTCTACGACCCCGAGCGGATCGACGACGACGTCCTGGCCCTGATCTTCATCTCCTGCCACCCGGTGCTGTCGCGGGAGGCGAGCGTCGCTCTCACCCTGCGCGTGCTCGGTGGCCTGACCAGCGACGAGATCGCGCGGGCCTTCCTCACCCCGACCGCGACGGTGCAGGCCCGGATCACTCGTGCCAAGAAGACGCTGGCTGCGGCACAGGTGCCGTTCGAGGTGCCGCCGCTCGACGAGCGCCGGGAGCGGCTCAGCGCCGTCCTCAGCGTCGTCTACCTGATCTTCACCGAGGGCTCGAGCGCGACGTCCGGCAGCGAGCTGGATCCGGACCGACCTCGCCCGCGAGGCGATCCGTCAGGCCAGGATCCTGGCCCGGCTGATGCCCGACGAGCCCGAGACCCAGGGCCTGCTGGCCCTGCTCGAGCTCACCGCCGCTCGCTTCCCGGCGCGGGTGCGCGACGACGGGACGCCGGTGCTGCTGGAGGACCAGGACCGTCGTCGTTGGGACCGCGCCGCCATCCGGCGTGGGCGAGCCGCGTTGGTCGCAGCCGGCAAGGTCGGACGCGGGCTGGGTGCCTACGGTCTGCAAGCCTCCATCGCCGAGTGCCACGCCGTCGCACCGTCGGTCGAGGAGACCGACTGGGAGCGCATCGTCCTGCTGTACGACGCCCTCCTCTCGCTCGCGCCGTCGCCCATCGTCGAGCTCAACCGCGCCGTGTCGGTGTCGATGGCCAGCGGACCGGCTGCTGCGCTGCCGCTGGTCGACGCAATCGGCGAGGCAGGGGAGCTCGCGGGCTCCCACCTGCTACCCGGCGTCCGCGGCGAGCTGCTGATCCGCCTCGGCCGCGCCGACGAGGCCCGCGCCGAGCTCGAGACCGCCGTACGGCTCTGCGCGAACGAGCGGGAGCGCGACGTGCTGCGGGCCAAGCTCGACGCTCTCTGATGCGGGTGGCCGCGTGGTTTCGAGACGGTCGCAGAGCGACCTCCTCAACCAGCGGGGGGTCCGGCGGTGACAGGATCGTGGGCATGGCGCGGAAGAAGGTGCAGGGGATCGAGCTGAGCTCGTTGCGCCCCGACCTGGCCTCGGCGGGCGCGCGGCTGGGGTCGCGGTTGCGAGACCCGGGCGAGCTGGTGCCGGTGGCGGCGTACCTGCGGGACGACGAGACCGTGCGGTTCGTGACGTTCGCCTCGCACGTACGCAGCAGCGGGGTGCTGGTCCTGACCGACGCTCGGCTGTTCTTCTTCGACCGGCGCGTGCAGAACCCGTCCCTCGACCTGTCGCTCGGCACGATCTCGGACGTCACGACGACGTCGGGGCTGTGGACCGGCGAGGTGGATCTCCAGGTGGGGGACCAGGTGATCGAGGTGTCGCGCATCGTGAAGGACGACCTCGAGCCGGCGGCGCATGCGATCCGGCAGGCCGTGGCGGCTGCGCCCGACGAGCCGGAGCCGGCGCCGGAGAAGAGCTCTGGGCAGGTCGACCCGTTCGAGGCGATGGAGAAGCTGTCGGCGCTGCGTGACAGTGGGGTGCTGACCGAGGAGGAGTTCGCGGCCAAGAAGCAGGAGCTGCTCGACCGGCTGTAGGTGGGTGTGGGGTGGCTCCGAGAGGGGCCTGGCGGCCCTCCTCGACCACCGATCCGGGCGATGCGTCACCCCGCGTGGGGGAGGAGGCAGAGCTCGTTGCCGTCGGGGTCGAGCATCGCGACCGCGCCGGGGGCGCAGGTGCTCGAGTCGAGGCGGGTGGCGGCGCCGAGGGCGACCAGGCGCCCGAGCTCGGCCTGCAGGTCGCCACCGGGTGTCGGGACGACGTCGAAGTGCAGGCGGTTGGCACCGACCTTGTCGGCGATCGGCGGACCGCCCCAGCTGATCTTCGGCCCGCCGTACGGCGCGCGGACGGCGGTCTCCTCGTCCTGGTCCCAGATCAGCGGCCAGTCGAGGGCCTCGCTCCAGAAGTACCC
The DNA here is from genome assembly GCA_963808115.1 of uncultured Actinomycetota bacterium. Lineage (GTDB taxonomy): Bacteria > Actinomycetota > Actinomycetes > Propionibacteriales > Nocardioidaceae > Nocardioides. Next base: position 248,547 of record CAWEEN010000004.1, on the reverse strand, counting down.
GAGCCCCTGGGTCCCGTCGGAGGAGACGGCGCCGATGAAGCCGCACTCGGCCAGGAAGCTGTTGCCGGGCTCGATCACGCAGAACTCGTTGCCCTCCGGGTCGGCGAGCACGACGTGCCCCTCCTCGGGGAGCTGGCCGGCGTCGTAGGGCTGCCCGCCCAGCGAGAGCGCCCGCGCCACCGTCTCCTGCTGCTGCTCCAGGGAGTCGCTGGTCAGGTCGAAGTGCATCTGGTTGGGCCGGGACTTCGGCTCCGAGGTCGGCAGGAAGCGGAGCCGGAAGCCGGTGTCGTCCGGCGGCAGGAGCGTGGTGGAGTCGAGGGTCTCCCAGCCCAGGAAGCCGGCCCAGAAGCGGGCCAGACGCGCCGGGTCGAGCGCGGAGAAGCAGAGGGTGGCGAGCTCGACGGTCATCGCCGCTCACGCTAGGCAGCGGGACCTCGTGGGGCAACGCGATTACGTCGGCGCGGAGGTCCGCGTGGTTTCGAGACGGTCGCAGAGCGACCTCCTCAACCAGCGGACCTGGGCGGGGCGGGACTCGCGTGGCTGGGTAACGAGACGCCCGGTGACTGCGTAAGTCACGCGGGCGTCTCCACGTCGTCGTCGGGGCCCCCGTGTCCCCGTTCGGACGGATTCCGCACAAACTAAACCCGGCGCACCGCCGACGTCCATGGCCTGAGCCTCTGGACCGGCGGCTCTCGGCGGCGTACAAGCACCCGAGTCCGTGGCGCGGGGTTCACCCCGCCCGGGTGATGGGTGGCTGGGAGCCCCCGGGTTGACTGGCGGTACGAGTTCTCGGCAGAGCCAGGGAGGCGTCATGGGATTGCGGGACCGGCACAAGGAACGTCAGGACGAGCGGCGCGGGGTGCGTACCTTCCAGATGCGGCAGAAGCTGGTGTCGATCGGTGACGACTACTGGATCGAGGACGACCAGGGCGACCGCGTCTACAAGATCGACGGCAAGGCGCTGCGCGCCCGCGAGACCTTGATCTTCGAGGACCCGCACGGCGCCGAGCTCTACAAGATCCAGTCCAAGCTGCTCCACATCCGCGACACGATGAAGATCGAGGACGGCCAGGGCCACGACGTCGCGACCGTCAAGAAGGCCCTCATCACCCCCCTGCGGGACCGTTTCGAGGTCAACGTCGAGAACGGCCCCGACATGGAGGCCAAGGGCAACATCGTCGAGCACGAGTACAAGATCGAGCGCGACGGCGACAAGGTCGCGGAGATCTCCAAGAAGTGGTTCCGCGTCGCGGACACCTACGGCGTCGAGATCGAGGCCGGCGTCGAGCCGAGCCTGATCCTCGCGGTGACGGCCGTCATCGACAGCATGGCCAACCCGGCACGCTGACGGAGGCGGAATCACCCCAGTCGGGGGATACGTCTGCGCGGGCGGCTCGGCATCGTGGCCGATGAGCGAAGGGGAGTCATCATGGCAACGAGCACCGACAACAGCGAGCCGCGTCCGGGCGACGTCCTGGTGGTCTTCGGGATCACCGGTGACCTGGCCCGGGTGATGACCTTCCGGTCGCTGTACCGGCTGGAGGCGCGCGGCCTCCTCGACTGCCCGATCGTGGGGGTCGCCGTCGACGACTGGACCCTGGAGCAGCTCGTCGAGCGGGCCCGCAGCTCGATCGAGGCCACGGGCGAGACCATCGACGAGGCGATCTTCAAGCGCTTCACCGACCGCCTCTCCTACGTCGCCGGCGACTTCGCCGACCCCGCGACGTACGAACGCGTCGGGACGGCGATCAAGGGCGCGCAGACACCGGTCTACTACCTCGAGATCCCGCCGTTCCTGTTCGCGAAGGTGATCGAGGGCCTCTCGACCGCGGGCCTGAGCAAGGGCGCCCGGTTCGTGGTCGAGAAGCCGTTCGGGCACGACCAGCAGTCGGCCCGTGACCTGGCTGCCGAGCTCCACCAGTACGTCGACGAGTCGCAGCTGTTCCGGATCGACCACTACCTGGGGAAGATGGGTCTCGAGGAGATCCTGCACCTGCGCTTCGCCAACGCGATCCTCGAGCCGATCTGGAGCCGCAACTACCTCGACAGCGTCCAGATCACGATGGCCGAGGACTTCGGCGTCGACGACCGCGGCAGCTTCTACGACCCGGTCGGCGCGCTCCGCGACGTCGTGGTCAACCACCTCATGCAGCTCGTCGCCGCCGCCGCGATGGAGCCGCCGTCGCGTGGTGACCTGCACACGGTGAAAGAGTCGCAGGTCGCGCTCTTCCGCGCGGTGGTCGAGGCCGACCCCGCCCACTACGTGCGCGGGCAGTACGACGGGTACCAGGACATCAAGGGCGTCAAGGCCGGCTCCACGACGGAGACCTACGCCGCCCTCCGGCTCGACATCGAGAACTGGCGCTGGGCCGGCGTGCCCTTCTTCATCCGTACCGGCAAGCGGCTCCCGGTCACCCAGACCGAGCTGCGGCTGGTCTTCAAGCGGCCGCCGCGCCTGGGCTTCTGGCCACCTTCCCACCAGCCCGAGCCCAACCAGCTCGTGATCAAGCTCGACCCGTCCACCGGCATCCGGTTCCAGGTCGACGCGCGGCGGACCGACCTCGGGAGGATCGGCCCGATCGAGCTCGACATGGAGTTCTCCGAGGAGGGCGGCGAGGGCGCCACGCCGTACGAGGTGCTGCTCCACGCGGCCCTGCTCGGCGACAGCACGAGGTTCAGCCGGCAGGACGGGATCGAGGAGACCTGGCGGGTCATGCAGCCGCTCCTCGACGCGCCCCCGCCGATCCACGCCTACGCACCTGGCAGCTGGGGCCCGGAGGCGGCCAACGACATCACCGACGGCTTCGGCGGCTGGCGGACCCCCTGGATCCCCTCCTGAGGGCCGCGCTTCCCACGGGCTGGATCGCCTTCCCCCTGGTGGGTGAGAGGCGTACCGTCTGAGCCGTGCAGGGGGAGGACGACGGGGTCACTCCGGCGCGCGCGCCATCTGGACTCCGCCGTGGGACACGGGTCCGCGCCGCCTCGGTCCCTGAGGATGCGGCGAGGCTGCCTCCTGCCCTGGTGACGCGAACAGCGCTCCTCGACCGGCTTCTCGACGCTCGCCAGTCGGTGATCGCGGTGACCGCACCGGCCGGCTACGGCAAGACCACCCTGCTGTCGGCGTGGGCCGAGCGCCGCGGGTCCCGCGTCGGTTGGGTGTCGTGCGACCAGATCGACGACGAGCCGGGGTCGCTCTGGTCTGCCGTGTCGGCCGCGCTGCGCACCCGGGTGCCGCTGACGGAGATCGCGCCCCTGACCAGCAACGACGACGGGGACGCCATCGTCGAGCAGCTCCGTCTCGAGCTGGTCGGGACCGGACCCACGGTCGCGGTCGTCCTCGACCAGGTCGAGGCGTTGAGGAGTGCCGAGACGCGCCGGTCCTTGGCGGCGTTCGCCAGGACCGTCCCCCTCGGGTGGACGCTGGTGCTGGCCTCCCGGGAGGAGCTGCCGATCCCGGCCTCCCGCCTGCGGGTCGAGCGCCGCCTCCTCGAGCTCGGCCCCGCCGACCTGGCGATGTCCAGCGTCGAGGCCACCGCCCTCCTGGCGGGGATCGGCGTGGAGCTGTCCGGTGCCCGGACCGCGGAGCTGGTCTGGCTGACCGAGGGGTGGCCGGCCGCGCTCTACCTGGCCGCGCTGGCGATCCGCGACGGTGCGGTCTCCTCCACCCGCCCGTTCTCCGGTCACAGCCGGGCGATGCGCGACTACCTGCAGGCGGAGGTGCTCGAGGGCATGTCGCGGGGCGAGCGCAAGCTCCTGGTCCGGACCTCGATCCTCGACCAGGTGAGCGGCCCTCTGGCCGACGCCCTCGTGGGAGGCTCGGGCTCGAGCCGAGTGCTCGAACGGCTACGGCGGCGCAACCTGCTCGTCGTCCCGCTGGACGGGGACGACGAGTGGTACCGCTACCACCCGCTCCTCCGCCAGCTGCTGGAGACCGAGCTTCGTCGGAAGAGCCCCGAGCTGGTGCCGGAGCTCCACGCACGTGCCGCGACGTGGTTCGAGGCCCACGGGGCGCCCGAGCTCGCGATCGACCACTCCTACCTGGCCGGCGACGCCCAGGACTTCGGACGGCTCGTGCTGGAGACCATGCAAGCGGTCTGGGCGAACGGGCAGCTCGACACGCTCCTCAGCTGGATGGAGCAGCTGGGCCGCCGATCGCCCCAGTCGCACGCCCCGGCGATGCTCGCGCACGGCGCCCTGATCTTCGCCCTTCTCGGCCGTCCGGGTGATGCGGAACGCTGGGCCGCCGTCGCCGAGGCGCAGCGAGCGACGGGGACGCTTCCGGACGGTGACACCGTCGAGGCCACCTTGGCGTACCTCCGGGCCAACCTGTGCCGCGAGGGACCCGCCACGATGCGCGAGGACGCGGCGCAGGCGCTGGCCGGGCTGGGGCCGACCAGCCCCTACCGGGCCACGATGGTCCACACCCAAGGGCTGGCCCACCTGCTCGAGGGCGATCTCGATCAGGCAGGTGCGTCGTTCGCCCACGCCTACGACCTGGCCGTTGATCTCAACACGCCTCCGTTGACGGGCCTCGTGCTGGCCGAGCAGTTCCTGGTCGCCGCCGAACGTGACGACTGGGCCACGGCCGAGTCCCTGATCAAGCGCGCGCTCGAGGTGGTTGCCCGTGGCCCCTACGACGACTACTGGACCAGCGCGCTGGTGTTCGCCTCGGCCGCCCGCGCAGCGGCCCATCGCGGCGACATGGCAGAGGCCCGGATGCAGGCCCGGCGAGCCGCGCGGCTGCGCCCCCTGCTCACCTATGCACTCCCCGTCGTCTCCGTGCAGGCGCTGGTCGAGCTCGCGCGTGCCTACCTGGCGCTGGTCGACCCGTCCGGAGCACGGGCCGTGCTCGAGCAGGCGCGCGGCATCCTCCAGCAGCGGCCCGACCTCGGCACCCTGGCCACCGCGACCTGGCAGCTCGACGAGCGGGTCGGCCAGATCACGGCGGCCACGCCGGTGGGGGCGTCCTCCCTGACCACCGCCGAGCTCGGCTCGTCCCGCTGCTGCCCACCCATCTGACCTACCCCGAGATCGGCGAGCGGCTGTTCATCTCCCGGCACACGGTCAAGACCCACGCCGGCTCGGTCTACCGCAAGCTCGGGGCCTCCTCGCGGGCCGAGGCGGTCGAGCGGATCAAGGAGCTCGGGCTGATCTAGCCCAGCCGCTCGACCAGGTGGTCGCCGACCCGGAGGGCGTTGGCCATCGCGGTCAGCGCCGGGTTCACGGCGCCGATGCTCGGGAAGAAGCTCGTGTCGACGACGTAGAGGTTGTCGACCTCGTGCGCCTTGCAGTCGGTGTCGAGCACCGAGGTCGCCGGGTCGCTGCCGAAGCGGACCGTGCCGGCCTGGTGTGCGCACCCCGCCACCGGGATGTCGTTCTTCATGTAGACGTCGCGCGGGATCAGGTGGTGCGGGTGCATGCCGAGGTGGCTCAGGTGCTTCTTGACCCGGTGGTAGAGCTGCTCCATCGGCTCCTGGTTGTTCGGCGTGTAGTTCAGCACGACGTCGCCGTCGTCGTTCAGGGTCACCCGGTTGTCGGGGTGGGGCAGGTCCTCGACCGAGAGCCAGAAGTCGATGGCGTGGGTCGCGACGTCCTTGAGCGCGAGGGTCGGCGCGAGCTTGGTCTCGAGCGGCTTCTCGCCGCGGTACATCGGGGCCGACGACTTGCCGACCATCTGCAGGTTGCCCATGGGGAAGTCGAAGTCGGCGTCGCCGAAGTAGTAGTCGTTGAGGCCGAGCGTCTTCTGGAACCGGGTGTCGTTGGGCTCCGTCGACACCGCCAGGAACGCACGGCTGTTGTGGAAGACGTAGTTACGACCCACCTGGTCCGAGCCGTTCGCCAGACCCCGGGGATGGTGGTCGTTGGCGCTGGCCAGCAGCAGCTTCGCCGAGTTCGCCGCGCCTGCGGACACCACGACGATGTCGCCGGAGAAGCGCTGCTCCTCGCCGTCCACGTCGGCGACGACCGACGTCACGGTGCGACCGGACCCGTCGGTCTCGAGCCGGCGTACGACGGCGTTGCGGACCAGGTGGACGTTGTCGTGCTCGATCGCCGGACGGACGGCGATCACGTCGGCGTCGCTCTTCGCGTGCACCAGGCAGGCGAAGCCGTCGCAGGTGGCGCAGCGGATGCACGGGCTGAACGCGGGCTCCGCCTCGTCGAGCATGATGCCTGAGGGGGAGTGGAAGGGGTGGAGCCCGACCTGCGTCAGGTCGTCGAAGAGCCGCTGGATGCGCGGCTCGTGCGAGACCGGCGGGAAGGGGTACGGCGCCGACGCCGGCGGCTCGGTCGGGTCCTCGCCCCGGGCGCCGTGCACCTGGTAGAGCTCCTCGGCCTGCGTGTAGTAGGGCTCGAGCACGCTGTAGTCGATCGGCCACGCTGGGGAGATCCCCCCGTGGTGCTTGAGCTCGCCGAAGTCGCGCTCGCGCAGCCGGTAGAGGGCGGCGCCGTAGAACTTGGTCGCACCACCGACGAAGTAGTGGACCTGCGGCTGGAACGCGTTGCCCTGGCCGTCGTACCACTGGTCGGTCGAGACGTAGCGGTTGTCGACGAACACCGCCTCGGCGTCCCAGTTCTCCACCTCACGCGGCAGCCAGTCACCGCGCTCCAGGATCAGGACGCGCTTGCCCGACGGTGCCAGCCGGTGCGCCAGGGTGCCGCCGCCGGCCCCCGAGCCGATGATGATGACGTCGTAGTGGTCGCTCATGTCGTGGTCCCTTCATGGCCGTGCGTAGTCGCGGGTGGGTCGTCGAGGGTGATGTGGGGGACGTCGGTCTCGCGGTCGCCCCAGGCGATCCGTCGTGGGGCGGACGACGCCTCGACGGTGGCGGCGTGGTCGCGGTCGAAGTAGTCCCAGGCCCAGGTGAGGAACGCATCGGTCCTGCTGTGCGCGCCGCTGAGCAGGCTCGCATGGACGCCGAGCCAAGCGGCGAACGCGATCGGGCCCTCGACCTCGTGGCGGCGCTTGCCGACCTCGGCGACGGCGGCGTTGCGGCCGATCATCGCCATGATGCCCTTGTCCTTGTAGTGGAACGGCTTCGCGGGCTCGCCGTTGCGCTCGCGCAGGATGTTGCGCCGCGGCCCAGACCCCGGCCTGCTGGGCCACCGAGCCGAGCTGGGGGAGCGTCGTACCGCTGCTGTCGGGGATGTTGGCGACGTCGCCGACGGCGTACACGCCGGGGAAGCCCTCGACGGTGAGGTCGGGCTGTACGTCGATCCGCCCACCGCGGCCGGTCGGCAGCCCTCCGACCCCGGCGATCGCGGCCGCCGACTCGCCTCCGCCCCAGACGACGGTCCGGGTGGGGATCGTCGTGCCGTCGTCGAGCTCGACCCGGTCGGCGTGCACGGAGGCGACGCCGGTCTCGAGCCGGATCTCGGCTCCGTGCTTGCGTGAGCCGCTTGTGCGCGTAGGCGTGCGACTTCTCGGAGAACGCCCCGAGCAGCGCCGTGCCCCGGTCCACCAGGAAGATCCGTCCCGGCCGCGGGATCTCGCCCAGCGCGGCCAGCGCCTTCGTCAGCTCGGCCAGCGCCCCCGTCACCTCGACCCCGGTCGGACCGCCGCCGACGACGACGACGTCGAGCGCTCTCGTCGAGCGCCCGTGCGTCGTCGCCGGCCGACTCGACCAGCTCCTGGAGGTGCAGCCGCAGCCGCTCGGCGTCCGCGACCGAGTAGAGCGGGAACGCGTGCTCGGCGGCACCCGGGACGCCGAAGTACTCGGCCCGGCCGCCGGCGGCGAGCACGAGGTGCGACCCGGTGACCGCCGTCCCGTCGGCCAGCGTCACGCTGCGAGCGGCGGGGTCGATCGCGGTCACCTCGGCGGTGCGGACCTCGACGGTGGGGTACTCGCGGAAGATCGTCCGGTGCGGCCGGGCGATGTCCTCGGCCGGCAGCTGCGACGTGGCGACCTGGTAGAGCAGCGGCTGGAACTGGTGGTAGTCGTTGCGGTCGACGAGCACGACGTCCACGCCCTCGTCGCCGAGGCGTGTGGGCGCACGCCACGCCGGCCAGTCCGCCCCCGAGCACCACGACACGTCACAGCGACAGCTCCTCCAGGCGATCGGGGAGGATGATCCGGCCGGCGGCCTGGATCAGGGCCAGGTGCGAGAACGCCTGCGGGAAGTTGCCGAGGTGCCGCGCGCGCTCGACCTCGAACTCCTCGGCGTACAGGCCGAGCGGCGAGGAGATCCGGAGCAGCCGCTCCATCAGGCCGGTCGCCCGCTCCATGTCGCCGACCGCCCCGAAGGCGGAGACCAGCCAGAACGAGCAGATCAGGAAGGTCCCCTCCTTGCCGGACAGCCCGTCGTCGGTCTCGTCGGTGCGGTAGCGCAGCACGAACCCGTTCTCGGTCAGCTCCTCGGCGATCGCGTTGACGGTGTTGCGCATCCGCTCGTCGGTGCCGGGCAGGAAGCCGAACAGCGGGGCCAGCAGGGTCGAGGCGTCGAGGGCGTCGGTGTCGTAGTGCTGGCGCAGGACGCCGCGGTCGCTGACGCCGTGCGCGAGGATGTCCTCCTTGATCTCGTCGGCGATCGCGGCCCACTCCTGCGTCGAGCTTGCCGTCGTCGCGGATCTCGGCCAGCTTCGCGGCGCGGTCGAGCGCCACCCAGCCCATCAGCTTGGACGACACGTAGTGCTGCGGCTTGCCGCGCGCCTCCCAGATGCCCTGGTCGGGCTCGCGCCACGCGGCGATCGCGCCGGCGGCCTGCGACTGCACGAGCGGCCACAGCCGTCGGGGCAGGTGCTTGCTGCGGCGCGTGTGCAGCAGCAGCGAGTCGAGCACGGCGCCGAACACGTCGTTCTGCCGCTGGTCGAAGGCGCCGTTCCCGAGCCGCACGGGTCGGCGCCCTCGTAGCCCGACAGCTCGTCGCGGGTGGACTCGGTGAGGTCGCGCCGGCCGTCGATGCCGTACATGATCTGCAGGCTGCCGTCCGGGTTGGGCTCGAGGTCGGCGACGAACTGCATGAACTCGTCGGCCTCCCAGTCGAGGTTCAGGTAGTGCAGCGCCTGCAGGGTGAACGTGGTGTCGCGCATCCAGGTGTAGCGGTAGTCCCAGTTGCGCTCGCCGCCCGGCGTCTCGGGCAGCGACGTCGTCAGGGCCGCCACCGTGGCGCCGGTCGGCATGTAGGTGAGGCCCTTGATGGTCAGGGCCGACCGCTCGAGGGGGTGCCGCAGGGCGTGGTCGGGGATCCGGGCCCGGGCCAGCCAGCTCGCGCCAGAACTGCACGGTGCGCGTCGATGTGGGCGACTGCGCCTCCTCGGCGTCGGCGGGGCCGGCCAGGCCCTCGGCCCACGACAGCGCGCAGAACGCCGTCTCGCCCTTCGAGAGCACGTGCCGGGCGCGGGCGGCGCCTCCCTCGATGCCGATCGACATGTCGGTGCTCAGCCGGAACACGGGCCCGCCGGCGTCGGCGGCGTCCGCTGCGTGTGCCGTTCGCCGTCGGCGAGGGTCCAGGTGGCCTCGACGCGGCCGTAGTCGAACGCCGGCTCGCAGACCAGCTCGACCTCGACGGCGCCCTCGAGGCACTCGACGGTGCGGACCAGCAGGTGGGCCGCGTCGTCGTCGGCCGGTGGTCGGGTGTGGGGGGTGACCGTGTCCGCGCCCTGCCGCGCGGCCCCATCACCAGCGCGTCGTGGACCAGCGAGCCAGCCGCCCGGCGTGTGCCAGGTGGTGGTCAGGACGTTCGTGCCCGGGCACGTAGGTACGCGCGGTCGGGACGTTGATGCCGTACGGGCCGAACCGGAACGAGCCGGCGCCGCGGTCGAGGATGTTGCCGAAGACGCTGGCCGAGTCGAACGCCGGGAGGCAGAGCCAGTCGACCGACCCGTCGGGGGCGACCAGGGCGCCGGTGTGGCAGTCCGACAGGAACCCGTAGTCCGCGATCGGTGGGAAGGGAGAGGTCGTGCTCACGTCGCCGTCCTTCGGTGGTCGTGGCCGTCGGCGAACCGGCGCATCGCCGTTCGATCCTCACCCTCGGCCGGTGCGGGACGGCGGAGCATCACCCCACGGAGTGAAACTCGTCGGCGGCCGTCGCTCGACCCGGTCGGCGATGTCGGGTACGCCCTCCTCGGGCAGCAGGCTGCGCTGGTCGAGGACGTAGAGCAGCACGAACGCCGGTCCCACGATGAGCAGCGGCGAGGACGACAGTGACGACGAGTGCCTGCAGGGTGCCGGTCGGGGCGGCGGCGTCGGAGACGGTGAGGCTCTCGGGCAGCAGGTAGGGCCACTGGGCGACGCCCCACGCGACCACGATGCCCGGCCACGGCCAGGACGGCCAGCAGGCGGGCGCCGCGGGCGGCGTCGCGGGCCAGCAGCACGAGGGCGCCGAGGCCGCACAGGACCCCGACGATCACCACCGGGAGCGCCTTGCCCGTCATGCCGTCGAAGATGTACGGCGCGTCGCTGTGCAGCACCACCATCCCGATGGCCGCTACGACCGCGACCACGACCGCCGAGACGACAGCGCGGCGCCGGAAGTACTCCGCCAGCTCGCTGTCGTCGTCGCGACGGGCCTCCCAGACCAGGTAGACCGCCGCCAGGTAGGCGACCGCCACGACCGCGAGGACGCCGGTCACGAGCGAGGTCGGGTTGAGCCAGCTGTCGATCCAGTCGCCGGCCGTGCCACCGGCGGGCACCCGACCCGACGCGATCCCGCCGGCGACCGCGCCGAGGAAGAACGGCACCAGCACGGACGAGGCGGCGAAAGCGGCGCCGAAGAGCCGGCGGTTGCGCAGCGTCACCACCGACTTGCGGAACGCGAAGCTCGCTCCCCGGAGCACGATGCCGAGCGCGGCCAGGGTGAGCGGGACGAACAGGGTGAGCGTGATCGAGGCGTACGCCTCCGAGAACGCCGTCCAGGTCACCACGAAGACGAAGATCAGCCAGACGTGGTTGGCCTCCCAGACCGGGCCGATCGAGTGCTCGATGAGCGCGCGCGGCCGGGCCCCGCGCTCGGGCCCGCCGGCGGTCAGGTCCCAGAACCCGGCGCCGAAGTCGGCGCCGCCCAGCACGGCGTACGCCGTGAGCGCGAGCAGGAGCACGACCGCGACGAGGTCGCTCATCGGGCCACCTCCTCGCTCACCGGGGCGTCACCCGACGGTGCGTAGGGGCCCTCGGACTCCGCGAAGCCGCCGGCCCGCCGGAACCGCTTGGCCATCCCGCGCAGCACCAGGATCGCGGTGACGCCGAGCGCCAGGTAGAGCAGCGTGACCACGATGAAGGTGATCCAGACGCCGGTGTTGGCGGTCGCGGCGTCCTCGACCTTCATGTGGTTGTAGACGATCCAGGGCTGGCGGCCGACCTCGGTGACGACCCACCCGGCCTCCATCGTGACCACGGCGAGGACGCCGGACGCGGCGGCGATCGCAGGAAGAGCCGGCTGGTGGGCATCCGCCGTCGGAAGACCCAGGTCGCGCCGTACCAGGCCGACAGCAGGAACAGCAGGGTGCCGAGGCCGACCATGATGTCCCAGGAGAGGTGGACGACATTGACGTCGGAGATCGTCGGCCGGTCGCTCGCCGGGGTGCTGTCGAGACCCTGGACGACGGTCGACTTGCCCGGTGCTCGGGTCGGACAGCCAGGAGGCGAGACCGGGGATCGGGATGCCGCCCTGGACCTGGCCCTGCGGCGTTCAGCCTGCCCGAGCAGGGTCTCGGGGACGTCGCTGGCGGTCTGGGGGACCAGCTCGATCGCGGCGAACTTGGCCGGCTGGTCGTTGTAGACCCAGCGGGCGAGGGCGTCACCGACCCCCATCTGGATCGGCGTCGCGATCGCGGCGACGGTGAACGCGATGACGAAACCCAGGCGGTGGTAGCGGTCGCGGCGGCCCTTGAGCATCGCCGCGGCGTACACCGAGGCGATCAGGAAGCCGCCGACGAGGTAGGCCGCGACCAGCATGTGGGCGGCCTCGAGCGGCATCGCCTTGTTGAAGATGACCGCCACCGGGTCGACGTCGACCACCTTGCCGGTGGAGTCGAGGGTGAAGCCGGAGGGGGCGTTCATCCAGGAGTTGGCGGCGACCACCGAGATGGCGCCGAGGATGCCGGCCACCACGATCGGGACGCCGGTCCAGAAGTGCGCCCAGGGGCGCATCCGCCGCCAGCCGAAGATGTAGATCGCGACGAAGATCGCCTCGGTGAAGAAGAAGATCCCCTCGAAGCCGAACGGCACCCCGAAGGCCTCGCCCCACTGGCCCATGAACTTCGGCCAGAGCAGCCCGAACTCGAAGCTCAGCACGGTTCCGGTCACCGCGCCGACCGCGAAGGTGACCGCCATGTACTTCGACCACCGCTGCGCGAGCAGCAGGGCGTCCGCGTCGCCGTGCTTGACGCCGCGGTAGTTGGCGATCAGCGTCATGAACGCCCAGCGAGACGCCGAGCGGGACGAGGATGATGTGGAAGGCCAGCGTGAACGCCATCTGGGAGCGCGCCCAGGGCACCGGGTCGACAGCGAGAAGATGGAGTGCGCCGTTCACACCCCGAGCCTGCCCGCTCGACGCCCGGCGCGCCATCACCCCGTCGGGAGGATCTGGGGCGGGCGGGCGGTGCCGTCGGGATCGCCGGTCGACCGGCGATCCCGTCGCTTAGTAGCCGTTGCAACCACTACGAAGCGACGGGAGTCGGGGAATCCTGGGGCGCTTGGTGCGGGTGGGTCGGCCGGACCGCACTCAGCCGTTGTCGCGGAGCAGGTCCTCGAACGGCGTGGGATCGGCGAAGGGGTCGGCAGGCAGCGTCGTGCCGCGGCGCAGGACCTTGTCGGCCAGCTCGCCGGCGGCGCGGTCGATGCGGTCGGCGAGGCCGGAGCCGGCGCCACCACCCGTGCCGGTCGCTCCGAAGTCGGAGCTGGCAGCGAAGACCGCGGTCGGTACGACGTCCGCTCGCAGGTAGACGAACAGCGGGCGCAGGGCGAACTCCAAGACCAGCGAGTGGCGCGCGGTACCGGCCGTCGCGGCGATCAGCACCGGCTTGCCCTCGAGGACGCCGTCGTCCAGCACGTCGAGGAACATCTTGAACAGGCCGGAGTAGGACCCGGTGTAGACCGGGGTCACCGCGACCACCGCGTCGGCGTCGGCCACCCGGCGTACGGCGTCGGCCAGGGCTCCGGTCGGGAAGCCGGTCAGCGCGTTGTCGGTGACGAGGTGGGCGAGGTCGCGCAGCTCGATCACGTCGACGGTGGAGTCCTGACCGAGCGCGCCGAGGCGGCGCTGGACCGCCGTACCGAGGGAGTCGGCCAGGATGCGGGTGGACGACGGCACCGAGAGGCCGGCAGAGATCACGACGATCGAGGTCATGACCGGGTCCCCTCGGTTTCGAGACGGGCCTGGCGCCCCTCCTCGACCAGCGGGGCGTCCGACGCCGTGGTCTCGGCAGGCTCAACCGACGAACGGGACTTCTCGACGAGCGACGCGTGGGTGGGAGCGTCGGGGACGTGCGCCGGCTTGAGCGCGGCGAACTCCTGACGCAGGACCGGCACGACCTCCTCGCCGAGCAGGTCGAGCTGCTCGAGCACGGTCGTCAGCGGCAGCCCGGCGTGGTCCATCAGGAACAGCTGGCGCTGGTAGTCACCGGCGTACTCGCGGAACGACAGCGTGCGCTCGATCACCTGCTGCGGCGAGCCCACGGTCAGCGGAGTCTCGCGGACGAAGTCCTCCAGCGCAGGGCCGTGCCCGTAGACCGGCGCGTTGTCGAAGTAGGGCCGGAACTCGCGGATCGCATCCTGGCTGTTCTTGGCCAGGTAGGCCTGGCCCCCGAGGCCGACGATCGCCTGGTCGGCGGTCCCGTGGCCGTAGTGCTCGAAGCGGCGACGGTAGAGGTCGACCATGCGCTGGGTGTGCGAGGCCGGCCAGAAGATGTGGTTGGCGAAGAACCCGTCGCCGTAGTACGCCGCCTGCTCGGCGATCTCGGGCGAGCGGATCGAGCCGTGCCAGACGAACGGCGGTACGCCGTCGAGCGGCCGCGGCGTGGAGGTGAAGCCCTGGAGCGGCGTACGGAAGCGCCCCTCCCAGTCGACGACGTCCTCGCGCCAGAGGCGGCGGAGCAGGGCGTAGTTCTCGATCGCGAGGTTGATGCCTTCGCGGATGTCCTTGCCGAACCAGGGGTAGACCGGGCCGGTGTTGCCGCGGCCCATCATCAGGTCGACGCGGCCGTCGGCGAGGTGCTGGAGCTTGGCGTAGTCCTCGGCGATCAGCACCGGGTCGTCGGTGGTGATCAGCGTGGTCGAGGTCGACAGGATGATCCGCTCGGTCTGCGCGGCGATGAAGGCCAGCGTCGTGGTCGGGGCGGACGCGATGAACGGCGGGTTGTGGTGCTCGCCGGTCGCGAACACGTCGAGGCCGACTTCCTCGGCCTTCTTGGCGATCGCGATCGTCGCCTTGATCCGCTCGTGCTCGGACGGCGTCCGGCCCGTCGTCGGGTCGGGCGTCAGGTCGCCCACGGTGAAGATGCCGAACTGCATGTCTCTCGCCTCTTGATGGTCGTTGCTGATTCAACTACCCGTCTCAACGTCTCCGGACGCCCAGTATTCCGGGCCATGGATGACCCGCGGACTTCACCCCGATGGGCTGATGTCCGCACCCTCGGCTGAGTCCATGGTGACGAATGCCCGACCGCCGACCGAGGAGGACCGTCGGTCCACCCGCTCAGCCGGGCTGCACGAGAAGGGGATCGTGATGGCAACCGCATCGGTTCCGCTCCGCTCGACCATTCCGGCTCGTCTGGACCGTCTGCAGTGGAGTCCTTTCCATACCCGGATGGTCGCGGGCCTCGGCGCGGCCTGGATCCTGGACGGGCTGCAGATCACGATCTCCAGCTCGGTGACCGGAGTGCTGTCCAGCCCGCAGACGCTGGGGATGAGCTCGACCGAGATCGGCCTGATCGCCTCGGTCTACCTGATCGGCGAGGTCGTCGGGGCGCTCTACTTCGGGCGGATGTCGGACCGGATCGGCCGCAAGCGCCTGCTGATCATGACCCTCCTGCTCTACCTGTGCGGCACCGGCGCCGCGGCGTTCGTCACCGGGCATCACCACGGCTGGCTGCTCTTCTTCTACCTCACCCGGTTCGTCGCCGGCATGGGCATCGGCGGCCAGTACGCCGCCATCAACTCCGCGATCGACGAGATGATGCCCTCGAAGTACCGCGGGCGCGTGGACATCTGGATCAACGGCACCTACTGGGCCGGCGCCATCATCGGCTCCTTCGTCTCCCTGATCTTCCTCAACGCCTTCGCGATCAACGTCGGCTGGCGGCTGGCGTTCCTGATGGGGCCGGTGCTGGCCCTCGTGGTCATCGTCGTGGGCCGGACCCTCCCGGAGAGCCCGCGCTGGCTGATGACCCACGGCCGGGTCGAGGAGGCCGAGCGCGAGCTGGCGAAGATCGAGGACGCCGTCGTGAAGTCCGGCGGCGAGCTGACCCCGGTCGACGACAGCCTCGCGATCAGCCTGGTGCCCGAGGAGCAGTACGGCTACCTGGTCTTCCTGCGGCTGGTGTTCCGGGAGTACCCGAAGCGGGCGATCCTGGGTGCGTCCCTGATGATCACCCAGTCCTTCCTCTACAACGCGATCTTCTTCACCTACGCCCTGGTGCTGGTCAACTTCTACGGCGTCAGCGCGACCAAGGTGCCCGTCTACGGCCTGGCCTTCTCGATCGGCAACCTGGCCGGCCCGTTGCTCCTCGGGAGGCTGTTCGACACGATCGGTCGCAAGCCGATGATCTCCGGCACGTACCTGCTCTCAGGCGGCCTGCTCCTGGTCAGTGCGTGGCTGTTCGGCGCCGACAAGCTGAACGCGACGACCCAGACCCTGATGTGGGTGGTGATCTTCTTCTTCGCCTCGGCCGGCGCCAGCGCGGCGTACCTCACGGTCAGCGAGACCTGGCCGATCGAGATCCGAGCCGAGGCGATCGCGGTGTTCTTCGCGATCGCGCAGATCTTCGGTGCACTCGGAGCGCTGTTCTACGGCGTCCTGATCGGTGACGGTCAGAGCCGTACCGGCATGGTGTGGGGCTACGTGATCGGCGGACTGATCATGGCGGCCGGAGGCGTCGTCGAGCTGCTGCTCGGGATCAACGCCGAAGGCCAGTCACTGGAGACGGTGACCAAGCCGCTGACCTCGGTCTCGGACGATGGCTGAGCCGGCACAGGACCTGGCTGGTCGTCGGCGCTGAGGGGTGTCGGAGATGGCCTCGTCCGCGGAGAACCGCGTCGTCAACCTGGCCGGCCTGGTGCAGGGCATCACGCTGGTCACCTTCCCCGCGGCCGGCACGATCTTCACCGACCCCTCGGAGTACGACCTCAGCAACACCCAGTACGGCGCGATGTTCCTGCCGCAGGTGGTGACCGCGATCCTCACCTCGCTGCTCGGGGCTCAGCTCGCGAGCAGACTCACGAGCAAGCGGGTGCTGCTCCTCGGGCTGGGCGCGAACATCGCTGCGATGGTGGTGCTGGTCGTCTCCAGCGGCTTCGAGGGCGACCCCGCGGCGTACCCACTCCTGCTCGTGGCGACCGGGCTGCTGGGCACGGGGTTCGGGCTGACCGTGCCGACCCTCAACACCTACGCCGCGGCGTTCCAGCCCGAGCGGGCGGATCGGGCGGTGCTCACCCTCAACGCCCTGCTCGGGCTCGGGACGGCGCTGGCGCCCGTCTTCGTCGCTGTCTTCGTGGGTCTCGGCTTCTGGTGGGGACTGCCGATCCTGTCCACGGTGCTGCTGGTCGTGCTCGCCCTGGCGGCGTCCCGGCTGCCGCTCCAGCTGGAGACCGCTCCCGCGTCGGAAGGCACCGAGCGTCGGGGCGGCATCCCGGCGGGCTTCTGGCTGTTCGCGGCCTTCGCCGTCCTCTACGGGATCTGCGAGACCATGAACGGGAACTGGTCGCAGCAGGACGTGACGACGTCCTTGGGCGCCTCGACGACGCAGGCGTCGCTGACGCTGACCGCCTTCTGGGGGATGGTGACCGTGGGCCGACTGCTGTTCGCCTCGATCGAGCGCTGGATGCCCAGCCGGATCGTCTTCCATCTCCTGCCCCTGATGCTGGTGGGCACCTTCGCCCTCACCGCGACGCTGGACGGCGCCTCTCCGGCGTGGGGAGTCGTGGTCTTCGGGCTCGCCGGGCTGGGGTGCTCGGCTCTGCTCCCGCTGAACATCAGTCTCGGCCAGGAGGCACTTCCCGAGGTCTCTGCGGCGGTGGCTGGAGGCGTGATCGCGTTCTACCAGATCGGCTACGGCATCGCCGCCTTCGGCGTCGGGCCACTCGTGGACCACGGGGTGAACCTGTCCGACCTCTACGGCTGGACCGCCGTGGCTGCCGCCGGGCTGGTCGTCCTGTCGTTCGCGATCACCCGGCGGCCGCCCTCGGCGGCAGTGGCTCGCGGGTCCCGGACGACCTAGCCTGTGGTGTCCCCAGCCACGGAGGAAGCATGAGCGACCAGCCCACCTCGCCCTACCAGCAGCCCGAGCCCACTGCGGCCGGCCCCGACCCGTCGTACGGACAGGCCGCCGGCGTCCAGCCGTACGCCGCGCCCGGGGCGCTGGCGACCGGTGAGGTGGGCAAGATCCGCAGCACCGGCATCTGCATCCTGCTGACGATCGTGACGCTCGGGATCTACCACTTCGTCTGGTACTACAAGACCTCGGCCGAGATGCGGCGGCACAGTGGCAACGGCCTCGGCGGCGGGATCGCGCTGCTGCTGGCGATCTTCGTGGGCATCGTGATGCCGTTCCTGTCGTCCAACGAGGTCGGTCACCTCTACACCCAGCGCGGGCAGAAGGCGCCGGTGAGCGCGGCGACGGGCCTGTGGTTCCTGCTGCTGGGCTGGTTCTTCCTGGTCGGCGTCTTCGTCTGGTTCGTGAAGACCAACAGCGCGCTCAACGACTACTGGCGGTCGCTCGGCGCCCGCTGAGCGACGACGAGCCCCTCAGGGCAGGGTCCACCAGGTGTCCATGCGGCGGACGGCGGCAGCGGCGCGCCCCTGCTCGAGGACGCGGGCGAGGCGGAAGAGGTACGCCGCGATGCCGGCCGTGCCCTGCATCCAGCCGACCCCGGGCGGCAGGAGGGGGTCGACGTTGCGGTGCTCGACGAAGCGCCAGTACGCATGGTCGCCCTCGGTGAGAGCACGGTCGACGATCGCGTCGGCCAGTGTCACCGCGAAGGCCAGCTCGTCGTCGTTCCCGTGTCGCTGCCACATCGACAGCACCACGTCGGCGACCCCCGCCGTCCCGCAGCAGCGACCGTCGTTGTCCCAGAAGCCGGGATAGCGGCGCTCGGGGATGCCGGACACCTGGAGGGAGTGCAGGCACGCTCGCTCCCAGTCGTACGGGGTGCGGCCGGCCACCGCAGGAACGCCGGCCCGGTCGAGGGCGGCGAACAGCAGCGACGTGCCGGCCGGCCCGTGGCACCACGTGTAGGTGTAGGTGTCGAGTCCCTCCTGGCCAGGGATCCGGTGGTCGAGCCGCAGCCCGCCGTCGCTGGTGTCGCCACCCGCGACCAGGTGCTCCGCGCCGCTCCGGGCGGCGTCCACGAGGTCGGGGCGGTCGAGCGCGACGCCTGCCGCGGCCAGGGTGCCGGCGATCCCGGCCTGGCCGTGCGACCAGTTGGGCATCTGTACGTCCTCCTGGAGCAGGAACCGCACCGGCACGAACGGCCAGTAGGTACCGGTCTCCCGCGGCTCGCCCTCCGCCAGCAGGATCTCGGTCGCCTGCCCGGCCAGGTCGGCGGCACCCGGCACGTCGTACCGCATCGCCCAGAGCGCACCGAGCAGCACGGAGGCCGTGCCGAGGGTGACGTCGTTGACGCGTCCCTCGGGCAGCGCCCGGTCCGGCTCCAGCCACGACACCGGCCAGCCGTCTGGCGTCGCCAGTGCGCGCAGGCGGGCAACGGCCAGGTCGGCGCCCGGCGCCTCGAGGGCGGTGAGGACCCCGATCGTGCTGGTCAGGCCGCCGAAGTAGTCGTACTCCTCCTCGGTCGGGATGCGCCCGACCAGCTGGGCCGCGATCTCGTCGCCCAGCGCGGACTCGTCCGCGGTCAGGTCGCGGGTCACCCGGATCTCCGCCAGCACGTGGGCGAGTCCGTCGACGCCCGAGTGCATGCCGCAGCGGAACTGGCCGGGCGCGCTCTCGCCGGCCTTCTCGGGGATCCACGGACCCTGCGTCGTCGTGACGGACCTGGGCCAGCACCCAGGCCCAGGCACGACTCCGCGAGCGTCCGGTAGGTCTCGGGATCGGCCACCCGACGATGGTGCCACGGCGTGGCAGGCTGCTGTCCATGACCGGACTCGTCCTTCCCCAGCCGGGCATCCTGGCCCTCGGCACGTCCGCCCACAGCTACCTCGAGCTCGACCTGGTCTCGCCCGCCCCGGCGCCGGCCGACCTCCTGGCAGCGGTCGCCCTCATCTCCGGCGGGCTGATGACCGGCCAGGGCTGCAACGTCGTGGTCGGGTTCCGGCCGGGCCTGTGGCGGCGGCTCGTGCCCGGCTCCGTGCCGGACGGCGTCCACGGCTTCGCCGAGCCGCTCGACCGGTCCGGACGGGTTCACGATGCCGGCCACCCAGCACGACCTGCTGGTCTGGGTCTCGGCCGCCACCCGAGACGTGGTCTTCGACGAGGCGATGCGCGCGGTCCGTGCCCTCGGCGACCTGGCGTCGGTCGCCGAGGAGACCATCGGATGGACCTATCACCACCACCTCGACCTCACCGGCTTCGTCGACGGCACCGAGAACCCGCCGATGGGAGCCGCGGCGTCGTACGCCGTCGTGCAGAGCGGCCCGGGTGCCGGTGGCTCGGTCCTCCTGCTCCAGCGGTGGGACCACGACGCCCTTGCCTGGGAGAGGCTCGGCACCGCCGGTCAGGAGCAGGTCATGGGGCGCACCAAGGTCGCCAACGAGGAGATCGACGACAAGAGCCCGACGTCCCACATCGCCCGCAACGACCAGGACGAGGTCGGCCAGATCCTGCGGCGCAACATCGCCTACGGCGACCTCGGCCACCACGGCACCCTGTTCGTCGGGCTGTGCGGCGACCAGGACGTCCTGCACGAGATGCTGCGCCGGATGGTCGGTGCCGACGGCGGCGGCCGCGACGACCTCACCCGCTACACCACACCCGTGACCGGCGCCTACTACTTCCTGCCGGCCGCGAGCGACCTGCCGGCGCCCCCCGAGGACCCCGAGACGCCGACGGGTCCTGAAGGCTCCCGAGGACCGAGCCGGTCAGAAGGCGCCGAGGCCGTTCGGGGTGCCGAGGCCGGTCGGGCCGTCGTAGCCCGGCCCGGCGTTGCAGATGTAGGCGATCGCGCAGCCGGTGCCGTTGCTCCCGGTGGTGACGTCGTACAGCTGGTCGGCGTGGGCGTAGAGGTAGGCGCTGATGCCCGACCCGAGGGCTGCGGTGTTGCCGGCCTGGCCGTAGACGCCGGCGATCAGCGGCGAGGAGCAGGCTGGTGCCGCCGACGACCAGCCAGCCGAGGCCGCCCTTGGTGTCGGTGACGTAGACCGCGAGCCCGGTCTGGGGTCGGCGACGGCCGACACGTCGGAGGTGGTCCGCATCGGGCAGCCCGGGTCGGTCTGCCACGCGGGCTTGGCGACGTACTGACCGCAGGCGCTGCCGGCGCCCGCCCAGGCGGACTCCGTCCAGCCGCGGGCGCTGTCGTCGGCGACCAGGCTGGTGCCGCCGACGGCCACGACGGTCGGCAGACCGGCCGGGTAGCCGATCGTCCGGCCCTTGCCGGAGCCGCCGTCGCCGGAGCTGGCGAGGAACGCCATGCCCGGGTGGTCGAAGTACGCCGCGTAGGACCCGGTCGCCTCGTGCACGAACTCCGGCACCTTCCAGCTGTTGCTGACCGCGACCGCGCCCATGCTCGCGGCCGTCGCGTTGCCGATGGCCGAGGTCCTTCTTGCTCGAGGAGTTCGCCTGGACGACCAGGATGTGGCAGGCCGGGCAGGCGCTGCTCACGGAGTCGACGTCGAGGGCGGTCTCGACGAACCAGCCGATCCCGATGCCCTGGCCCGGCAGCTTCGAGCCGCCGTTCTGGTTGACGATGCGTGAGGCAGCCGTTCGCGGTCGTGCAGGGGGACAGCCCGAACTGGCTCCGGTACGCGGCGAGGTCCGACTCGAGGTTGGGGTAGTTCTTCGACTCGATGACCGCCACCGTGCGTCCGTCGCCGCCGTCCGCGGGCAGGTGGTAGGCGTCCTGGATGTCGGCCGGGGTCAGCCCGTTCTGGTACGTCGCGGTGGCCAGTGGCACGGCCGAGCCGACCTTCGTGGTCACGATCAGGGCCTGGCACTGCCCCTGGTTCGCCGTGGTGTCGGGACACGCCTCCATGACGCCCCGGGTGGGCTTGACGCTCGCGTCGTGCGCCGCCCCCGAGGGGGAGCAGCGTGGCGCCGACCAGCAGGGCGGCGGTCGCGGAGAGGAGCAGGGCTGGGTGTCGTCGCATGGTGAACCCCCGGTCGGGACCTGGCGCGGCCCGCTCCAGGGCCGCCCCCGGCACGCTAGACCCGCCCATGCGGGACGCGTCAATGGGTAGCGCCGGCGGCCACGGCTGCGCGGACGACGGCGGCGGCCTCGGCGACGTCGTCGTCGGTGGTCTGCCAGCTGGTGACGAGGCGGACGCTGGTGGGGCTCATCCGGTAGCAGAGCAGCCCCGCCTCGGTCGCCGCGTCGATGGCAGCCGCGGGGAGCTCGACGAACGCCATGTTGACGTCGACCCGCTCCTGCAGCTGCACGCCGTACGACGACAACGCGTGCAGCTCGGTGACGAGAGCGGCCATCTGGCGGTTGGCGTGACCGGCGAGACGCAGCCAGAGCCCGTCGGTGAGGTACGCCGCCACCTGGGCCGACTGGAACCGCATCTTGCTGGTGACGTGTCCCGACCGCTTGGTGCGGTAGACGAGCTCGTCGGCGATCCGGTCGTCGAAGACCACGATCGCCTCGGCGCTCAGCGCGCCGTTCTTGGTCGCACCCAGCGACAGCACGTCGATCCCGGCCCGCCACGTGACGTCCGCGGGAGCGCAGCCGAGGGCGGCCACGGCGTTGGCGATCCGGGCGCCGTCGAGGTGGGCCCGCAACCCGAACTCCCGGGCCGTCGCGGAGAGCTCCGCGACCTGTTCGGGCTGGTACGCCGTCCCGAGGTCGCTGGGCAGGGTCAGGGACAGGACGCTCGGCTGGCTCTCGTGCGGGTCGCCCCACCGGACCGCCGCCAGTGCCTCACGCAGCAGAGTCGGGTCGACCAGCCCGTGCGCACCGTCGATGCCCTGCATCACCGCGCCGCCGCCGAACAGCGACGTCGCCCCACCTTCGGCGGTGATGATGTGGGCCGAGCGGTGGCAGAGCACGGCGCCCCACGGCGGCGTGGTCGCCGAGAGGGCGAGGGAGTTCGCGGCCGTCCCGCTGGTCACGGGGAAGACCCGGGCGGTCGGGTGCTCGAAGACCGTCCGTACGACGTCCTGGAGGTGGTCGGTCAGGTCGTCGCCTCCGTAGGCGAGGGCCGACCCGTTGTTGGCGGCTCGGACAGCCTCGAGGATCTCCGGCGCGACTCCTGCCGCGTTGTCACTGCGCAGCTCGATCACGGCCCCACTCTGCCTCCTCCGGTTCCTGGCAGGATGACCGGATGGAACGGGTGCTCGGCATCGGCGGCTACTTCGTACGGGCAGCCGACCCCACGATGCTGAGCACGTGGTACCGCGAGTGCCTCGGACTCGACCTCGACGAGCACGGCAGCTGGCACCAGGAGACAGGGCCGACGGTGTTCGCGACGTTCGACTCCGACACCGACTACCTCGGCTCGCGCGCCCAGCAGACGATGCTCGACTTCCGGGTGGCCGACCTCGACGCCATGCTCGCGCAGCTGCGGGAACAGGGCGCCGACGTGGCGGACGAGACCGAGGACATGGAGGGCATCGGCCGGTTCGGTTGGGTCACCGACCCGGAGGGTCATCGGATCGAGCTCTGGCAGCCCAGCTGAGGGCGGGCGCCCGTGCGAGGGTGGTCGTGATGCGCGGAGGTGTGCGATGGCCGTGTCCTACCAGCTCGTGATCGACTGCGCGACGCCCGAGCCGCTGGCCCTCTTCTGGGCCGAGGCGTTGCACTACGTCGTCGCGCCGCCACCCCCGGGCTTCGGCACCTGGGACGACTTCTACCGGTCGATCGGCATCCCGGAGCAGGACCTCGGGCACGGGATCGACCGGATCGTGGACCCGGCCGGCGAGGGACCAGCCATCTGGTTCCAGGTCGTCCCCGACCGGAAGTCGGTCAAGAACCGCCTCCACATCGACGTGCACGCCAGTGGCGGAGGAGGCCCGCTCGACGTACGACGGGAGCGGGTCGAGGCGGAGGCCGCGCGGCTGGTGGGTCTCGGGGCCACGCGGCTCGCCCCCCTGGGCGAGGAGGGGATGGACCACTACGCGGTGGGGATGGCCGACCCCGAGGGCAACGAGTTCGACATCAACTAGGCATCCGCAGAGCGGCCGCCAACCCAGGTCGGCAGATGGTCAGATCCCTTGTGGAGAAGGGAATTCCCGGCCGGTCGAGTGTCGGTGGTCGGTGCTTGAGTAGGAGCATGTCGAGGGAGCGCCCGCCGCACGAGCACCCGCTGCTGCGGGCGCTGGCCGACGTCGACGACCGGCTCGACGACGTCGCCGCTCTCGACCCGACGTTCCTGCCCACGAGCGACAAGGCGCGGGCTCTGGTCGCGGTCGACCGCGAGATCGCGCGACTCGAAGGTCTGCGGCTCGACCTGCTGACGGCGTCCGCCGAGGTCGCGGACGACGCGGGAGCAAGGTCGGCCGGGCTGTGGTTGGCGGCGGAGCGGCACGACGATCCCCGTGCCGGGGTCCGGTCGCAGCGTCTGGCCGACGGCGTCGCTCGCTGGCGCGGGGTCGGTGCGGCGCTGCGTGACGGACGCGCCCACCTGGCGCAGGCCGCAGTCCTGGTGCACGCTCTCGACGCGCTGCCGGCCGACCTCGACCCCGCCGTCCGGGAGCGAGCCGAGGCCCGGCTGGTCGCCGAGGCCTCGCAGCTGACACCTCGTCAGCTCCGGGTGGTGGGCCGGCGCGTCCTCGAGGTGGTGGCACCCGACCTGGCCGAGGCGGAGGAGGAGCGGCTGCTGCGCGCCGAGGAGGAGCGCGGCCGACGAGACTCCCGGCTGACCTTCCGGCCGCGCGGTGACGGGTCCACCGACCTGTTCGCGCGGCTGCCAGACCACGTGGCCGACCGGCTCCGGGTCTACCTCGACGCCTGCACCGCGCCCCGACGCACCCGCTCCACTCTCGGCGACCTCGACACGCTTCCCCTTCCGCGACGCCGGGCCGAGGCGTTCTCCGCCCTGCTCGAGCACCTGCCGAGCGACGCCCTGCCCTCCCACGGCGGCACTGCGACCGCCGTGATGGTCACCATCGACCTCGAGAGCCTGCGGCGCGACGTCGGCATCGCCGGCCTGTCGACCGGTGGGCACCTGACCGCGAGCGGCGTACGCCGTCTCGCCTGCACCGCCGGCATCCTTCCCGTCGTGCTCGGCGGGAAGGGCCAGGTGCTCGACCTCGGCCGGGCCCGACGCCTCTTCTCGCCGAGCCAGCGCAAGGCGATGGCGGTCCGCGACCGCGCGTGTCGTGAGCCCGACTGCGACATCCCGGCAGCCTGGTGCGAGGCCCACCATGCCGAGAGACCCTGGTCCCGGCACGGCCGCACCGACCTCGCCCACGGCGTGCTCCTGTGCACCTTCCACCACCACCGCGCCCACGACCCACGCTGGCGCGCCGCCCGTCTCCCCAACGGCGACGTCCGCTTCACCCGGCGCAGGTGAGGCTGTTGTGCCGGTGGCGGAACGGGGAGCACACTCGCGGGTGAGCTGCTCGGGCACGAGACCCGGGAGGTCGCCATGGGTGCCTCGCAGCGAGACGACCGCGTCCTGCACTACACGCGAGGGCTCTCGCTGTTCATCGTGCCGTTCCTCGTGGTGGCGTTCGTGATCCTCTACCTCTTCCCCGACCACACGGCACGGCTGTGGGCGTGGACGATCCAGGCGACGATGACGTCGATGGTGCTGGCGTCGGCCTACCTCGGCGGGGCCTACTTCTTCGTGCGCGTCGCCCGGGAGCGGCACTGGCACGAGGTGGCGACCGGCTTCCTGGCGGTGACGGCCTTCTCCTCGCTGCTCGGGATCGCCACCCTCCTGCACTGGGAGAAGTTCGCCCACCACCACGTCTCCTTCTGGCTGTGGGCGGGCCTCTACTTCACCGCGCCGTTCCTGGTGATCGGTGCCTGGCTGGCCAACCGGCGGTACGGCGCGCCGGTCACCGAGGGCGACGTGCTGCTGCGTCCGGTGGAGAAGGGCCTGATCACCGCGGTCGGAACGCTGGCCCTGGTCACCGGTGTCTGGATGTTCCTGGCGCCCTCGGCGGTCATCCCCCTGTGGCCGTGGCCGCTGACCCCGCTGACCTCTCGCGTGGTCGGGGCCACGCTGTGCCTCGGCGGCGCGGGCGCCGGGGTGTGGTTCGACCCCAGGTGGACGTCGATGCCGGCTGATGCTGCAGGTCGAGGTGCTGATGCTCGTCCTGATGCTGGTGGCCGCGGTGCGGGCACGCGACGAGATGATCGCGTCGCACGCACTGACCTGGCCGCTGCTGCTCGGGACGCTCGCGGTGCTGGCGGGCTCGGCGTACCTCTGGTCGGTCTACGAACGCCGGCCGCGCCCCCGGCTCAGCCCAGACTGCTGACGTCGGGCGGCACGTCGACCGCGTCCTCCTGCAGGAAGCTCAGCGGGATCACCTCGAGGGCGCGCTCGTTGGTCGAGGCCAGCACGACCGGTGCGGCGACGCCGTCGTGGTAGGCCTGCAACCAACGGGCTGCCACCACGCACCAGCGGTCGCCGGGGTGGAGCCCGGGGAACCCGAACTCCGGCATCGGACGCTCCAGGTCGTTGCCGACCGCGCGCTGGTGGAGCAGGAAGTCCTCGGTCATGACCGCGCACACCGCATGGAGCCCGAGGTCGTCATCACCGCACGAGCACTGCCCGTCGCGGTAGTAGCCGGTCAGCGGCTCGGCGCCACAGGGTTCGAGCCGCTCACCCAGGGCGTTGCGCTCGGACCCGGACTGAGGCATGACCGCATCATGCCCGGGGCCGTGCCCGCCAAACGACCCTCACTCGCGCTCCCAGGGAGCCTCGTCGTCCATCTTCGCGTAGTACTTCGCCAGGTGGCTCTTGACCCGGTCGACGTCGCGGGCGGGCAGGTCGACGCCCCCGCGCCCGCCCGCCATCACGTTGCCGGCGGCCATCACCCCGCGGGGGACGGCTCGCAGCCGGCCGTCGACGACGTCGGCGACAAGGAGCTTGTACGCGGTGAAGTTGTCCTGGTTGTCCGCGTCGTACCAGACATGCGCGTCGCGGTACTTCTCGTTGGGCGCGTCCTCCGCACCGGCCCAGGCCCGGACCCGCTTCTCCGCAGCGGCGCCGTCCCAGTCCCGGTCACGGTCGGCGAGAGGGAGGTCCGGAAGGTGGTCACAGCCATGCCGGTTCCGTACCCCGGCCGCGCGCTCGCCATGCCCGGCAGCCCGTGGGTACGTCGCCGGCTCAGCGGGGTGGCGGCAGGACCACGCCGAAGCCGGCGACGGCGAGCCGCAGCAGCACCTGCCCGGGGGCGAGCAGGTCGGCAAGCCGCGCGGCGCTGAGGATCTCCAGCTCCGCCAGCCGCTCGTCGTACGCCGACGGGCCGGCGAGGCGCGCGACCTGGAGCTCGACGGTGTTGTGCCACACCTTCTGCCGGGCCTCGCGCAGGAAGCGTCGGGACGAGAGCCGGTTCAGGGGCTGGAGCACCCGGTCGAGCACGGCACGGCCCTGGGCCGACAGCTCGGCGTCCTCGGCCGCCACCCGCGAGGCCAGCACCCCGTCGATCCGCTCGTGGTCGCGACGGCGGCGTCCCATCACCGCCGGGTCGACGAAGTCGTCGTCCGAGATCACCGCCAGCAGCGCCTGCGGGAGGTCGTAGTTGACGTGGGCGTTGATGCCGAGCAGCACCTTGCGGAGGGCGGGAAGGTCGGCGGGGGCGTCGAAGGCCAGACGCCAGGGCCGCGACGGCGTGCCGCCGGCGAGGTGGGCGTCCAATGCCCCGAGGTAGAGCTCGGCGAACGCGACGTCCCACGCCTCCACCCAGGCCGCGTCCTCGAAGACACCGCCGTCGACGGCCTTGCCGACCGCGAGCGTGGTGCGCTGGTAGGTGCCGAGGAACGCGCGCAGCGGTTCGTGCTCGGCCGTCAGCGCGTCGAGACGTTCCTGCATGGTCGCGACCACGGCGACGACGGCGTCAGCCACGCCGCCAGTGTGCTCGCGAGACGGCCGGGCGACCAGCCTGTTCGTGGCCGGTGGTCTCGAGACGGTCGCAGAGCCACCACCTCCAACCATCCGTCAGCGTGTGCGCCTTCCCTCGCCGAGCGGTCAGCCGACGGTGAGGTCGACCCGGTCGGGGTAGAACGCCACCCGTCCCGCGATCTCCGAGACCGCGTCGTACGGCTCCACGTAGGACCACACGGCGTTCTCGGAGCGGAGCTCGCCGTCGTGCAGCGAGTAGTAGGAGGCGTCGCCCTTGAAGGGGCAGTACGTCGCGTGGTCCGACGCCTCGAGCACGTCGGCGTCGACCGCGTCGAGCGGGAGGTAGTACACCGGTGGGTACGTCGACTCCTGCAGCACCAGCGCGTCATCGGTCTTCGCGATGAGGCGGCCGCCGAACCGCACCGTGACCGTGCTGTCGGCGGGAGTGACCGTGATCGGGTGGTCCGGGCCCGGGACGAGGACCTGCTTGTCAGTCATGTCGGCACAACCGTCGCGAGCCGTGACTTCTTCCGACCGATGGGCACGACTTCGGCCGTTTCCTGGCGGAGGCCAGGAGACCGGCCTACCGTCGTAGGCGTTTCACGTCCGCGGGGATCACGTCAGAAGGACCGGAACAGCGACCCGTACCCGGGCGCGAACCGCCGTCACGGCGGCCGGGGCGGGTTGGCGGGGAGCGTGTCGGCGATCCGGGCGTTCGTACCTGCGGGTCACCATGGCACGATCCCGCTCATGCCCCGTCGTTCCGCGCTCGTGCGCGCCGCTCCTCGCCGTCCTCGCCGTCGCCGCGCTCGCCCTCGGGACGCAGACGATGGTCCAGAGCGCGACCGCCGGCCCGCCGCCGTTCGACGTGCGTCCCGGCGCCACCCAGCTCGAGGTGCTGGACGCCACCACGATCGAGGGCAACAGCCTGACGCTGCTGCGCGACGGCACCACGGTCACGACTGGCACCGTCGACTCCCAGGGCAGCCTGGTGTTCCGTCAGCTCACGCCCGGTTCCTACACGGTCCGGTCGGACAGCCCGGCGTACGAGTCCGCTGCGGCGCAGGTCACCGCGTTCGACGCGCCACCTCCCGCGCAGTCCTTCTACCAGCAGCCAGTCGCTCACACCAGGGTGGAGCGGGGACGGCGGCGGCGCCGCGTCCGGCTTCGACTTCGTCGAGACCCGTGACGGCACCACCCTGTCGGCCAACGTGCGCCTCCCCGGGCCGGCCGCCGACGGCCCCTACCCGACCGTGGTCGAGTACAGCGGCTACGACCCGAGCAACCCCGGCAACACCAACTTCTCCCAGATCTTCAACGCCCTCGGCTACGCCTACGTCGGCGTGAACATCCGCGGCACCGGCTGCTCGGGCGGCAGCTTCCTGCCCTTCGAGCCGGTCCAGAGCCTCGACGGCTACGACGCCATCGAGACCATCGCGGCGCAGCCGTGGGTGAAGTTCCACCAGGTCGGCATGGTCGGCATCTCCTACCCCGGCATCGAGCAGCTGTACGTCGCTCGCACCCAGCCGCCGCACCTGTCGGCGATCACGCCGCTCTCGGTCCTCGACGACTCCTACCGCGGCACCCTGTGGCCGGGCGGCATCCTCAACACCGGCTTCGCCGAGTCGTGGGCCTCGCAGCGGGCCACCGACGCCCAGCCGTACGGCGAGGGCTGGGAGGCCGGCATGAGACAGCACCGAGTGCAACGACAACCAGCTGGTCCGGCTGCAGAACCCCGACCCGGTCGCGCTGATCGAGGACAACACGTTCTACGACCCGACCTACTACCAGCAGATCGACCCGAGCCGGTTCGTCCACAAGATCAACGTCCCCGTCTATCTCGGCGGCGCCTGGCAGGACGAGCAGACCGGCGGCCACTTCCCCGACTTCCTCGACCGGTTCACGTCGTCGCCGCACGTCTACGCAACGCTCACCAACGGCTCGCACACCGAGTCGTTGGACAGCATGGGCTCGTTCGGGAGGTTGGCCGACTTCCTCAGCCTCTACGTCGCCCGCAGCGTGCCCACCGGGAGCAAGGCGTTCGTCGGGCCACTCGTGGCCGGAAGCCTCACCGGCGTGAACGGTCTCCAGCTGACCCGGCAGCCTGACTACACCGGCCTGGACCTGGCGCAGGCCAAGAAGCTCTACGACAAGGGCGGCCCGATCCGGGTGCAGTTCGAGGAAGGCGCTGCCGCGAACGCGCCGTCCGGCGCGCCGGTCCCGCGGTTCATCCGCAGGTTCACGTCGTGGCCGATCCCGAGCGGCACGACCATGCGGTACTACCTGCGCTCGCACGGCCGTCTCCGCGCCGGCCGGGCAACGGGCACCACGCCGACCCGGTCCTTCTCTGCCGACCCCTCGGCCCTTCCGACGACCGACTACCACGGTGGTAGCAGTGCGATCTGGGGCGCGCACCCGACGTACGACTGGCAGCAGATCCCGCAGGGCAAGGGGCTGGGCTGGATCACGGCGCCGATGAAGAAGGCCACCACCTTCATCGGGTCCGGGTCGCTCGACGTCTGGGTGAAGACGCCGGCCTCGGACGTCGACCTCGAGGCCACGGTCAGCGTGGTCCGGCCGCACGGCCGCGAGGTCTACGTGCAGTCCGGGTGGCTGCGCGCCAGCCACCGCCGGCTCGACCGCACGCGCTCGACGGCGACGCTGCCCGTGCACACCGACCTCGAGGGGGACGCGCGGGCGATGCCGGCCGACGCCTACCGGAAGCTGCGGATCGAGATCTTCCCGTTCGCCCAGGTCTTCCGGCCCGGCGACCGGCTGCGGATCACGCTCGACGCCCCGGGAGGTGCCCGGCCGCTCTGGGCGTTCGACACCCTCGACAACGGTCAGCAGGTCACGGTGGCCGACGACGCGCAGCACCCGTCGCTGCTCGCGCTGACCGCCGTACCGGTGTCCGCACCGAGGTCGCGGCCCACGTGTGCCTCGCTCCGGTCGCAGCCGTGCCGGACCTTCGTGGCGAACACCAGCGGTCCGTCGGTCGGCCGGTGACACGCCGAGGCAAAGTTTCGACGATTCGCCGGACACGACCCATCCGGGCCACGTAGAACTGGGGTGGAGCTCGCCAGGGCGGGCGCCGTCCCCACGCGGCGCCCCGCCCAGGTAAAGAGAGTCCCCTGGCCTGTTGTGGTCAGGTGATCCGCCCACCCCCCGCCTACCATTTTCCCAACATCTGGGGGGGTGTGGCGAATGGCTGAGTCCGACAAGGTCATCAACGCTGTCATGCAGTCGACCGGCGAGTCCTACGAGAAGGTCTCGAAGCTGTGCGGAGTTGCGCACGAGACCGTCGACGAGCTGCTGACCGATGACATCTCTGTGGTGGCTCCGCCACTCGTGATCGGGCGACTCGGTTGCCCGGTGCTCGACCGGTTGCTGCTGCGGCTCGGCGACGGGCAGTGGCAGCTTCCGGAGAGCGTCGACGTCACGGAGTCCGAGCTCGCCGAGACGCTGATGCTGCCGATCGAGACCGTGGCGCGCTACCCGTTGGTGGGTCGCTTCGGGCTGTTGGCCCGCTGCATGGACCGCCTCATGATCGAGGACATCGACGCCGAGACGTACCTGCGGATCCTCGACGCCTGGCTGGCGACCTTCGCGCCCGACGAAGAGGGGCATCCGGGCACCTACACGGTCTGGGGCCTGCCCGGTCGTGATGCCTTCGAGGGCTGGCTCCTCGCGCGCCTCGACATCCTGCACAAGATGGGCTACGCCGTGCGCCTCGCCAACGAGGAGATGGACGGCGTCCGCGGGCAGCAGTACATGTACGTCGACGGTCGGCGCGCCGACCTGCTCATGCGCTTCACCCACGACTGCGAGAAGGGTGCTGCCGACGACTGGCTCGTCGTGGAGAACAAGACCACCGCCGTCGGCATCGGTGCCCTCGACCAGCTCGCCCTGTCCGTCGACTGGCTGCGGGCCGAGTCGCGCCCCGGCGTCATCCACGGCATGTTGATCGCCGACGGTCTCAGCCTCGAGGTCGAGCGCGGCCTCCGCGAGCGGTCCTTCGACTACCTGTCGATGACCCAGCTCGGCTACCGCCGCTGGGTGCGTCTGCACTCGCCGCTGCGGCCCGAGCCGCAGCGCGACGCGACGACCATCAACTACGCCGTGAACCTGTCCGCCGGCACCCTCTCGGCCGCCCTGCTGCGCTGAGCCCAGGGCTGCTGCCCCACGTTTCTCCTACAGCCTCCCCCGGTCGTCGGACGACCGGGGGAGGCGCTTTGCTGCTGCCGGGTGAGGACCCGGCCCGCCCGGGAAAGGTCGGGCCCCCACCCGGAGGTCGTCACCGGTCGGGCTCGAGCCAGTGGGGTGCGTGGATGCGGATCTCCACGTCGCGGTCGCGGTACGTCGCCTGCACGGGAGGCAGTGGCCCGTCGGCGAACCGTCGGTGGACGCCGTCGGCGTCGAGCAGCCACCCGGAGACGGGGTGGCGCCAGTGGCACAGGGCGACGACTCCTCCCGGCGCCAGCGAGGTGGCGACCCGCTCGACGAGCCCGTCGAGCCCGGCCGGGCTGAGGAAGTAGCCGACCTCGCTGACCACCACCAGGTCGAAGGTGCCTTCGTCGGGCCAGGCCGTGGCGACGTCGAGCTCGTAGAGGGACACCCGCGGGTCGTCCCCGAGCCGCTGACGGGCGGCCGACACGGCGGCGCGGGAGCGGTCGACGGCCACGACGCGGTCGGCGTACCGGGCGAGGGCCTCGGTCAGGGCCCCGGTGGAGCAGCCGACCTCCAGCGCGCGGGCGAAGCGCTGCTGGGGCAGCATCGTGAGCAGGAGGTCGCGCTTGCGCCGTTCGTACCAGCGAGAGTCGACGCCCCAGGGGTCGGCGAGGTGGCGGTGGAGCTGGTCGAGGCTGTCGTCGAGGCAGTCGCGACCCGGCGTGATCACGAACCACTCGTGGTCACCGCGGAAGTGGGCGAGCACCTCGTCGGTGAGCACGGCCTCGTCTCCGGGGAGCGACGAGAGGTCCCCGATCTGGGAGGTGTGCGCCGCGACGGCCTTCTCCTTGGCGGACTCCGCGGACCGCGAGAGCGCCAAGGGGCGCAGGTGCACCGCCCGCGGGTCGTCGCGCTGGGCCCAGTGCCAGAACCAGACGGGGAACTCCCACAGCTCGGCGTCGGTACGGCGTGCGGCGGCGGCGGCGCTGCGCCCGAGTGCGACGTGGTCGGGGTGCCCGTCCTCCGACCACGTGGTGACGAGCAGGGTGCCGCGGCCGTCGCCGACGATCTCGACCAGCCGGGTCGTGAGCTCGTCGGTGTGGTCGCTGAGCCGACCATCGGGGAGCCCGAGGCGGTGCGTCTCCGACGGCAGCAACGGAGGACCGAGCGTCTCCACGGCCGCCTCCCACTCCGCCCGACGGCGCTGGGCCATCGCGTCGGGGGTGTGCGTCGGGGAGTCGGGGTGGCTGAGCTCGCCGTCGGTGGCGCAGACGAAGACGACCGGGATCTCGGCGTCGCTCGCCGTCGCGACCAGGCCCCCGGCCCCCAGGCACTCGTCGTCGGGGTGGGCGCTGACCACGACCACGCGGTCGGCTCCGAGGATGCTGGCCGGTGAGCGTCGGCCGTGGCTCAGGTGCGCCCGCCACACGGTGGCCGGCGTGCCCGGGCCGTGCGCGGTGAAGGTCGGTGCCGAGGTCACCAGGTCAACCCACTTCCCATGTCGAGGATCATCGAGCCCTGTCGGGCCAGGTCGCGCTCGGCGTGGTGCTGCCGGAGATAGACCGTCAGGTCGGCGACGCGACGGGCGTGCGCCTCGTCGCCGGTGAGCGGCGCCGGACCGAGCGCATGGCCGACCCGGGTCAGGAGCTCGTCGGCGGTGTCGGCCACGACCTGCCGCACCCGCTGGCAGACCAGCACGGCCTCGGCCGCCGAGGTCGCCGGGTCGTCGGCGACCGTGGCCGCCTCGACCAGCACGGCCCGCGCCCGGGTGAGGGCGGTGTCGACGGCTCCGAGGTGGACCAGCGCCATCTGGTCGGGAGGGCGGTCGCAGGACGCCTGGCGGAGGGTGTGGGCCAGCGCGGTGCACGCGCCGTACCAGATCGCGGCGACGCCGGCGCCGCCCCAGGCGAAGCCGGGCCGGGTGAGGTACCAGCCCGGAGCGCCCACCGCGACGGCCCGGACCCGGTCGAAGGTGAGCGCGGTGCTGCGCACCTGGGTCAGGCCCCGGGACGCCCACGCCGCCGACTGGCCGGCATGGGTGCCGGCGTCGGGACGCCGTACGCCTTCCTGGAAGAGGTCGACGGCGAAGAGCTGTCGCTCCTCACCGGCCCAGGCCGTCACCAGTGCGTGGGTGGCGCGGTCGGCGAGCGAGCACCACGGCTTCACGCCGGTGAGCCGCCAGCCGTCGTCGTGGGTGGCTTCCAGACGCTGGTTGCCCTCGGCGGCGTAGACCTGCCAGAGCCGGGCAGCACTCCAGCCCGTCGAGCTGACGCTCCAGTCGCCCTCGGCGATCGCGCTGTCGCGTCGGGCCTCACGCAGGATCGCGAGCGCGTCGAGATGGGGTTCGGCGACGCGCGCGACGGTGAGGTCGGCTGCGCCGAGACTGGCCAGCGACTCCCACAGGGTCAGGGTGTCGCCCTGCGCGGGCAGGGGGACCCACGGGCCGAGCTCGTGGGCGACGCGCTGGGCCGCGGCGAGGTCGGGCGCCGCCTCCGTGGGCACGGCAGCCTGGGCGTGCTCGGCGACGAGCCGCGCGAGCGGCCCAGCGCCGCCACGTCTGAGCGAGACGACTTCGGTCGGCACGTCGGAGGGACCTCTCGAAAGAGTGTCGGGGCGTGACCACCGTAGGTGGGGGGAGGGGGTGACCTCTTCACCCGCATGGGTGCAATTTCGGGCCCTGAGGTACGGCGTCGGGCGGAGCTCAGCGGGCGGCGCGCCGGAACCGGGAGCCCCAACGCTGCCAGGTCAGTGCCAGCCGCCAACCGATGAAGAGGGCGCCGAGCACGAGCGCTGCCACGATCACGAAGGCCACCGGGGTGCCGCCGCCGATCGTGTGGCGCAGGACCATGCCGATGACCAGGGTCCACAGCAGGACCCGGATCCCGGTCCGGACGCTGCGGGGGTCGGACCTGGTGAACGCGGCCACCGCCAGCCCGAGCAGCGTCCCGACCAGGAACGGCCAGGCGGTGTGCCAGATGCCGCCCAGCCCGTCGGACTCGCCGTGGTTGGCCCGGCCGATCGCGGCGAACACGACCACGACCAGCACGTCGGCGACGACGGTGATCGGCCAGGCGTAGCGGCGGCTGTTCCAGGTCATGTCGGGGGAGTCTGGCACGAGCCCGGACGGGCCCTGGGGTCCGCTGGTCTCGAGACGGTCGCAGAGCGACCTCCTCGACCGGCGGACGTGCCGCACCCCTCCTCAGTAGCCGACCAGGTGGGGGGTCGCGCTGACGACCTCGAGCGAGACCGCAGGTCCGGGGACGGTCAGGGTCTGCGGGATCGTGCGCCAGGGGCCGCCGCCGACGCGGTACCGACCGGCGTACGTCGTGTCGACGCTCGGCCCCACGGTGCCGATGCGGGTGTAGCGGAAGGTGACCCGGAGGTCCGGGTAGGCGGCTCCGGGATCGCTCGTCGTCCGGTCGCCGTCGGAGGCGCCGGAGCCGAAGTGCCAGGTGTACGCCGCGGGCGTCGCCTCGATCGTGACCCGCCGGCCGAGCAGGGTCACCACCTGGGTCGTGGGCGTGGTGTTGGTGGTGTAGAAGTTCGTGTCGAAGTTGACCAGCGTCCGACCCTTCGGCGGCTGGACCACCAGGGCCGAGGCCGGCCACGACAGCCGCTGGAACGCTCGTTGCACGTCACCCGGCGTCAACCCGCCGAAGCGCTGCGCCTCCTGCTTGGTCAGGCAGGCCTGCCAGTCGAGGGGGGTCGGGTCGTCGTCCTGGTAGACGTTGAACAGCAGGCCGTCGTGCCCGTCCACGCTGCACTGGGCCGGCTCGTCGCACAGCGCGGTGCCGCCGTAGGCGCAGGCCGGTCGGATCGAGTAGGTGTGGTCGGAGTGGGCCGCGAGGTAGTCGTGGGTCTCGGTTCCGGACTTCACGCAGCCGGCTCTGAGCCTGGCCCAATGCCACGGCGCTCTGCAGTCCATGCGTCGTCACCCGATGCAGGTCACGTTGTTCAGAATCACGGCGACGCACATAGCAGACGATGACCATCCACATGGCTCGCCTCATGGCGAAAGCCTCGCCCTCGCCGTGACCTTCCAACTGACGCCGCTTCGGCTGGATGGTTAGTACGTCCGTTGATGGGCCACCTGGCAGGTGTTCGACCTTTGCGCTGCCGATGAGGTCCGGTATCGAGTGTGGCTCTGCGAACAAATGCAATGTCGTAGGCGTGTCCCATGAGCAGACCTATGCGAGGTCTTGGTCACTGAGCGGATCGTCAGGCCTCCCCAGTGGATGAATCCCCCGTCCGCGTAGAAGCCGCTTCACCTGACGTCGCGAGACGTCTGCAGGCGCGGCAGCCTCAGCTGAGAGCCAGGTAGCCGCTGTGGTCTCCCGTGTTCTCCATGCGCTTCTCCTCGCCGCCCAGCGGCGGATGAAGTGCTCGGGGCTCTCCCGCTGCGATGTCGTGGGCGCCGAGGAGGGGGCGCTGGAGATCGGCGGGTCGGCGACGGAGGTGCTGTCGCCACCGCAGGCGGCGAGCGCCAGCAGGGGCGCGGTCAGTGCCGCGGCGAGGATGCGTCGTACGGCCATCGAAGGGGTGCCCTCCCGAGACGGTGCCTGCGATGTGTTCTCACCGTAGCCGCCACAGCGCCGACGCGGGAGAGTCCGACCTCGACCTGTGGATCAGGGCCGGGCGGGGCGCCAGCGACGGTGGCGGGTGCCGGTGGTCTCGGCGCGGATCAGGTCGAGCCGTGGCTTCGGCCCGTCGCTGCGGCCGGTCTGCGGCTTGCGCCGACCGGCCCGCCAGGGCAGCGGCCACACCGCGCCCGGCCCGTCGTAGTCCTGCTCGACGGCGGCGTGCAGCGTCCACATCGGGTCGTACAGGTGGGCGCGGCCGATCGCGCAGAGGTCGGCCCGGCCGGCCATCAGGATCGAGTTCACGTCGTCGTACGACGAGATCACGCCGACCGCGATCGTCGGGATGTCCAGCCGGTTGCGGATCGCGTCGGCGTACGGCGTCTGGTAGCTGCGGCCGAAGGCCGGGCGCTCGCGCTTGGTCACCTGCCCGGTGGAGACGTCGATCGCCGCCGCCCCGGCGTCGGAGAACGCCTCCGCGACCGCGAGCGCGTCCTCGAGCGACTGCCCGTCGTCGACCCAGTCGGTGGCCGAGATCCGTACCGTCATCGGCTTCGTGGCCGGCCACACCGCGCGCATCGCGTGCCAGACCTCGAGCGGGAAGCGCAGGCGGCCGGCGACGTCGCCTCCCCACTCGTCGGTACGACGGTTGGTCACCGGCGACAGGAAGCCGGACAGCAGGTAGCCGTGCGCACCGTGCAGCTCGAGCAGGTCGAACCCGGCCTCGGCCGCCCGCCGGGCCGCGGCCACGAACTCGTCGCGGATGGTCTCCATCTCGGCCCGCGTGAGCTCGGCCGGAGTCTGGTTCTCCGGCGAGTAGGGCACGGCCGAGGCCGCGACCACCGGCCAGTTGCCGTCGGGCAGGGGCTCGTCGATGCCTTCCCACATCAGCTTGGTCGAGCCCTTCGCGCCGGAGTGACCGAGCTGGCAGCCGATCGCAGCGGCGGTCTCCGCGTGCACGAAGTCGACGGCCTCCCGCCAGCCGTCGCGCTGCTCGTCGGTCCACAGACCTCCGCAGCCGGGGCTGATCCGGCCGTCGGGGGAGGTGCAGATCATCTCCGTCATCACCAGGCCGGCGCCGCCGAGCGCCTTGCCGCCGAGGTGCACGACGTGGAAGTCGGTGGGCAGGCCGTCGACCGCGACGTACTGGTCCATCGGCGAGACGATCACCCGGTTGTCCAGGGTCAGCCCCGGGCCTTCGGGCGCGCGGAGCGTGATCGGCTGGAACATCGGCGGGGTCTCCGGCCGGCCGCCGTGGTGCTCGGCGTACCAGGCCTCGCACGCGGCGATGTACTCCGGGTCGCGGACCCGCAGGTTGTCGTAGGTGACCCGGCGCGAGCGGGTCATGATGTTGAAGCCGAACTGGACCGGGTCCTGGTGGACGTACTGCTCGAGGTTCTCGAACCACTCCAGGCTGGCCTGGGCCGCGCGCTGGGTGGAGAGGACGACCGCCTGGCGCTCCTCCTCGTACGTCGCCAGCGCCTCGCCGACCGTGGGGGCCTCGTGGAGGCACGCGGCGAGCGCGAGCGAGTCCTCCATCGCCAGCTTGGTGCCGGACCCGATCGAGAAGTGCGCGGTGTGCGCGGCGTCGCCGAGGATCACCACGTTGTCGTGGACCCAGTGCTCGTTGCGGACCGTGGTGAAGGAGATCCACCGCGAGTTGTTGGCCATCACCGCGTGGCCACCGAGCAGGTCGGCGAAGAGCTCGCGGATCCGGGCGATCGACTGCTCGTCCGACTCGCCCGGCTGCCACGAACGGTCGGCGAAGGCCGCGAAGCCGGCGCGCCTCCAGACCTCGCTGGTCATCTCGACGATGAACGTCGACCCCGTGGCGTCGTAGGGGTAGCCGTGGATCTGCATGACGCCGTACGGCGTCTCGCGGATGTCGAAGGTGAACGCGTCGAAGACCCGGCTGGTGCCGAGCCAGATGTACTGGCAGTCGCGGACGTCGAGGCTCGGGTGGAACGTCTCGGCGTACCGGGCCCGGACGGGCGAGTTGAGCCCGTCGGCCGCGACCACGAGGTCGTACGACGCGGCCAGCTCGCCGACGTCGGGTGCCTCGCTGCGGAAGTGCATCGTGACCTCGAGCTCGCGGCACCGCTCCTGGAGGATCTCGAGCAGCCGGCGCCGGCTCATCGCGGCGAAGCCGTGGCCGCCGCTGGTGGTCACGGTGCCCTTGAAGTGCACGTCGATGTCGTCCCACACGGCGAACTCCCGCTGCATCGCGGCGTAGACCTGCGGGTCGGCGTGCTCGATCCCGCCCAGGGTCTCGTCGCTGAAGACGACCCCGAAGCCGAACGTGTCGTCCGCGGCGTTGCGCTCCCAGACGGTGATCTCGTGCTGCTGCCCGGTCACGGCCGCCAGCTGTTGGGCCAGCGCGCTGAAGTAGAGCCCGCCGGGCCCGCCGCCGATCACTGCGATCCGCATCCGACGACCATAGCGTTTTCTTGACGAGCGTTGTCAAGGCGACATAGCGTCGACGGTATGGTCAGCGGCGTGGTCCCGACAGGCTCGACCGACGACGCGCCGGGCCCGACCGACGGCACGGTCCCCTTCGGCTTGACCGGCGAGCAACAGGAGTTCCTCGCCTGGGTACGCCGCGTGGCCGGCGCCCTGGACCACGTCCCGCCGGTGCACGGGGCGGTGAACCGCCCGCTGGTCCGTCGGATGGGCGAGCTCGGCCTGCTGCGCCGGCTGTTCGGGGGCGAGCCCGACGAGGCCCCGCGCGACGCGGCGGCGATGCAGCTGTGCCTGCTCCGGGAGGCGCTCGCCACCGTCAACACCGAGGCCGAGACCGCGTTGGCCCTGCAGGGGCTGGGCTCCTACCCGATCCTCCAGTCGGGCAACGGCCCGACCCGTGACCAGTGGCTGCCCGCGGTCGCGAGCGGTCTCGTCGTGCCGGGCTTCGCCCTGTCGGAGCCCGGCGCCGGCAGTGACGCCGGCGCGCTCAACCTCGAGGCGAGGCCCGACGGTGACGGCTGGACCCTCCACGGCACCAAGACCTGGATCTCCAACGCGCCCGACGCCGACGTCTACTCGGTCTTCGCCCGCACCACGCCAGGCGCGAGGGCGCGTGGCGTCACCGCCTTCGCCGTCGCCGGCGACAGTCGCCGGCCTGACCGGCGAGCGGCTCGACATGGTCGCACCCCACGCGATCGGGACGTTGCACTTCGACGGCGTCCGGGTCTACCGCGACGACGTGCTCGGCGAGGTCGACCAGGGTTTCGCGGTGGCGATGCGGACGCTGGACCTGTTCCGGCCGAGCGTCGGTGCGTTCGCGGTCGGGATGGCCCAGGCGGCGCTGGACGCCAGCCTGGCCTGGGCGCAGGAGCGCGAGCTCTTCGGCGGCCGCCTGATCGACCAGCAGGCAACCCAGCACACGCTCGCGGAGATGTCGACGCGGATCGAGGCCGCCCGCCTGCTGGTCCGGCGCGCGGCCGCGACGTACGACGGGTGGTCTCGACGGCTCGACCGAGCAGCACCGAGGTCACCACCAGCGCGGCCCAGGCGAAGCTGTTCGCCACCGAGACCGCCCAGTGGGTCGTCGACCAGGCGGTCCAGCTCCACGGCGCACGGGGCCTGCAGCAGGGCCACCTGTTGGAGCGGCTCTATCGTGAGGTCCGGGCGCCCCGCATCTACGAGGGCGCGTCCGAGGTGCAGCGGACGATCATCGCCCGCGGACTCATCAAGGGGCGACCGTGACGCGTTACCGCGCGAGTGCCGGCATCACCGACGACTGGCAGCACTTCGACTTCTCCGTCGCCGACGGCGTGGCCACGGTGACCCTCAACCGCCCGGAGAAGCTGAACCCGCTGACCTTCGAGAGCTACGCCGACCTGCGCGACCTCCTCGCCGAGCTCCCGCACCGCGGCGACACCCGG
The DNA here is from genome assembly GCA_963808115.1 of uncultured Actinomycetota bacterium. Lineage (GTDB taxonomy): Bacteria > Actinomycetota > Actinomycetes > Propionibacteriales > Nocardioidaceae > Nocardioides. Next base: position 208,646 of record CAWEEN010000004.1, on the reverse strand, counting down.
GTGCTGGTGATCCGGGGCGAGGGCAAGGGCTTCTGCGGGGGCGGCGACGTCAACGAGATCATCGGCGAGCTGATCGAGATGGACGCCGCGGGCCTGATGGGCTTCACCCAGATGACCGGTGACGTGATCCGGGCGATGCGCGAGTGCCCGATCCCGATCATCGCCGGCATCCAGGGCATCGCAGCCGGCGCCGGCAGCGTGGTCGCGATCGCTGCCGACTTCCGCATCTGCACCCCGCAGGCCAGGTTCGCCTTCCTGTTCACCAAGGTCGGGCTCTCCGGCGGCGACATGGGCGCGGCGTACCTCCTGCCGAGGTTGGTCGGCTACGGCCGCGCCACCGAGCTGCTCATGCTCGGCGACACCATCGATGCCGAGACCGCCGACCGCTACGGCCTGGTGACGCAGCTCACCGACGACCTCGACGCGCGCGTGCGAGATGCTGGCCAGGCGGCTCGCCGACGGACCCACGCTCGGCCTGCAGCAGACCAAGTCGCTGATCACCCGTGAGCTCGACATGCCGCTCGGCCCGGCCATGGAGCTCGACGCGATGACCCAGGCGCTGCTGATGACCAGCGACGACCATGCGGAGTTCCACGCCGCGTTCAACGCCAAGCGCAAGCCCGACTGGAAAGGGCGCTGAGATGCACGACTTCCTGCAGGTCGACGACCTGCTCACCGACGAGGACCGCGCGATCCGCGACACCGTGCGCGACTTCGCCCAGAGCGAGCTCGCCCCCCACGTCGCCGAGTGGTACGACGAGGGCACCCTGCCCGACGACCTCGGCCCGGCGTTCGGCAAGATCGGCCTGCTCGGGATGCACCTCGAGGGCTACGGCTGCGCCGGCACCAGCGCGACGGCGTACGGCGTGGCGTGCCGCGAGCTCGAAGCCGTCGACTCCGGGCTGCGCTCCTTCGTCAGCGTCCAGGGCTCGCTGGCGATGTACGCGATCCACCGCTGGGGCACCGACGAGCACAAGGACGAGTGGCTGCCGCGGATGGCGACCGGCGACGCGATCGGCTGCTTCGGGCTGACCGAGCCCGACGCCGGCAGCGACCCCGGCGGCATGAAGACGCGGGCCAGAAGTCGACGGCGGCGACTGGGTCCTCAACGGCTCGAAGATGTGGATCACCAACGGCACCTTCGCCGACGTCGCGATCGTGTGGGCGCAGACCGACGAGGGGATCCGCGGCTTCGTGGTCCCGACCGACGCCACGGGCTTCACCGCCCACAAGATCCAGCGCAAGCTGTCGCTGCGGGCCTCGGTCACCGCCGAGCTCGCCTTCGACGACCTGCGGCTGCCGGCCGACGCGGCGTTCCCCGAGGTGCGCGGGCTCAAGGGCCCGCTCTCGTGCCTCAACGAGGCGCGCTACGGCATCGCCTGGGGCGTGGTCGGCGCGGCCCGCGCGTGCCTGGAGGAGTCGCTGGCCTACACCCTGGAGCGCGAGCAGTTCGGCAAGCCGCTGGCGTCGTTCCAGCTCACCCAGCGCAAGCTCGCCACCATGACGGTCGCGGTCAACAACGCCTCGCTCGTCGCCTGGCGGCTCGGGGCGCTCAAGGACGCCGGCACGCTGACCCCGGCGCAGGTCTCCTACGCCAAGTACGCCAACGCCCGCGCCGCCATCGACGTCGCCCGCGAGGCCCGGACGACTCTCGGCGGCGCCGGCATCACCCTCGACCACACGGTGATGCGGCACATGAACAACCTCGAGACCGTGATGACCTACGAAGGCACCGAGGAGATGCACCTGCTCTCGGTCGCCGCCGAGCTCACCGGCATCCGGGCCTTCCGTTGAGCGAGTCCTGCAGCCGGTGATCGCGCTCGTCACCGGCGCCTCGCAGGGGATCGGTGCGGCCTGCGCGCGCGCCCTGTCACGAGGCCGGCCACCGGGTCGCCCTGGTGGCGCGCGACGAGCACGCGCTGGAGGAGGTGGCGGCCTCCCTGCCCGGCGAGGCGCTCGTCGTACCCGCCGACCTGACTCGACCCCGCCGCCCTCGAGGCTGCCTTCGCAGCGGGTCGAGCGAGAGTGGGGCCCGGTCGAGATCCTGGTCGTCAACGCCGGGGCGTCGATGTCCGCACCGCTGGTGCGGACCACCGACGAGGACTGGCAGCGGATGCTCGACCTCAACCTCACGGCGCCGTTCCGCTGCCTGCGCCGCGCCGCTGCCGTCGATGACCGAGGCCGGGTTCGGACGGGTCGTGGTGATCGCGTCGGTGGCCGGCAAGGTCGGCTCGCCCGGATCGCGGCGTACACCGCGAGCAAGCACGGCGTGCTCGGCCTGGTCCGTAGCGCCGCCGCCGAGGTGGCCAAGACCGGGGTCACCGTCAACGCCGTCTGTCCCGGCTACGTCGACACCCCGATGACCGACCAGTCCGTCGCCCACATCGCCGCCGGCACCGGCCGCACCGAGGAGGAGGCCCGCGAGATCCTGGCGCGGATGCAGCCGATCGGGCGGCTGGTCACCGTCGACGAGGTCGCCTCGGCGGTCCTGCTCTGCGTCGACAACGCAGCGCTGACCGGGCCAGGGCATCAACGTCGACGGAGGGGCGGTCCAGTCCTGATGGCCGAGATGGAACGGGTCAACCCGGAGTCACTGGCGAAGCCGTCCGGCTTCTCCCACGCGGTCGTCGGCCGCGGTACGTCGGTCTTCCTGGCCGGGCAGACCGGCCTGGACGTCACCGGCGCGATCGTCGAGGGCGGGGTGGTCGCGCAGTTCGAGCAGGCGCTGGGCAACCTGCTGACCGCGCTCGCCGAGGCCGGCGGCACCCCCGACCGGCTGGCGTCGCTGACGATCTACATCGTCGACATGGACGACTACCGCGCCCACAGCCGCGAGCTCGGTGCCGTGTGGCAGCGCCTGGTCGGTCGGTCCTACCCGGCGATGGCCGGCATCGGCGTCTCGCGGCTCTGGGACGCCGAGGCGCTGGTCGAGGTGCAGGGGTACGCCGTTCTCTGAGGCGGCCGTGGGCTCCGTTGCCTCATGTTCTCAGCTTCACCATGTTCTCATGGTGAAGTTGCACCTCACACGGTGAGCTCGCCGTGGGAGGTGGAGGTTCACCACGTTCTCATGGTGAAGCAGTGCATGGTGAAGCAGTGGCATGGTGAAGCGCACTGCACGGTGCAGCCGCGTGTCACCCAGCCGGCCGTAGTCGAGGTGCAGGACGCCGTTGTCGTACGTCGTGGAGTCCAGCAGCGCGAGCGTGGTGCGGGGCATCCCCTCGGCGAACAGCCGCTTCCCCTCGCCCAGCACGACCGGGTAGACGAACAGGTGCAGGTGGTCGACCAGCCCGTCGGCCAGCAGCGCCCGCACCAGCGTCCCGCTGCCGCTGACGTAGATCGAGCCCTCGGTCTCGTCCTTGAGCGCACGCACGCGGGCGGCGTCGTAGGGCCCGAAGGCCACCGAGCTCCTCCACACCGACGCCGGGTCGGTGAGCGTCGAGCTCACGACGTGCTTGGTCGTGTCGTTGAAGAACGGCGCGCCGGGGTCGTCGTCGGCGGTCCGCGGCCGACCAGGCCGGGGCGAACATCTCGAACGTCGTCCGGCCGAGCAGGATCGCGGTCGCGGACGAGGTGATCGCGGCGAGCGTCTCGCCCATCCGCGGGTCGAAGCCGAAGTCCATGGTCCACGTCGGGGTCTCGAAGACGCCGTCGAGGGAGATGAACTCGTGTACGCCGATCGTGCCCATCCGAGCACCGTAGTCGCTCAGATCTCCAGCACCAGCAGGGGTTCCTCGCCGTACGACGCGAAGCCGAGGCGGGTGAGCACCGGCGCGGAGGTCTGCAGCCGGCCGCGGACCAGGCCGAGCGTGGCGCCGTGCTCGCGGCTCGCCTCGAGCCGGGCGCGGACCGTGGCCCGGTAGCCGCCGCGACCGCGCAGGTGCGGCCGGGTGGCCGCTCCCCAGAGCCGCGCCACCTCGCCGGAGCGGGTGCACCCGCCGGCGGAGGCCGGCTCGCCGTCGAGGTAGGCGACCACCTGGAACATCGGGCGCTCACCCGACCGGCGTCGCCGCCTCGGCGAGGTCGCGCGCCAGGTCCTCGGGCGTCGGGTCGGGGGAGCGGCCCCAGACCTCGGCGTACACCAGCCGCGCGTCGCGCAGCGTCTGCTCGTCGCGCACCACCTCGACCCGGAGGTCGGAGGGGGCATCGGGCAGCGAGGTCTCGATCTCGCGGGCGAGCACGCCGACCGTCTCGACGGTGGTCGCGCCGAGCGAGCGCAGGTGGGCCGGGAGGTCGGGCGGGCGGTGGTCGAGCCGGATCCACCATGCCAGCCGCGACCGGCCCCACGCCCGCGCCTGGGCCACCACCTCCTCCACGAGGTCGGCGGCCGGGCGGTCGGACCTGCGTCCACTGCACCTGGGTGGGCTGCTCGTCGTCGAAGCCGGGCGGGAAGTCGACCAGCAGGTAGTCGTCGGTCACCACCTGCGGCGCGTCGGGCGGCACCCAGATGGCGGCACCGGCCGCCGCGAGCACCCGCTCGGTGGTCCAGGGTCGCTCATGGTTCTCACCCGTCCATCCTCGCCTCCGCGTGCGGCGAGCGGGCTCGCGCAGCCGGTCGTCCAGGGTCGCGAACAGCTCGCCGGCGGTGATCCCCGGCCAGTCGCCCGGCAGCAGGTCGAGGGGGATGCCGGGGTCGAGGTAGGGCAGCCGACGCCAGGCGGTGAGCATCGGCAGGTACGCCGCGAACGCGCGGTCCGGCTCCGGGTCACGCAGCCGGGTGAGGGGCCGGTGCTCGGCCAGGAACTCGTCGTACAGCGTCGGCGATCGCGGGCAGGTCCCACCACTCGGAGACCCGGACGCCGGCCGGACCGGAGCCGAGGTAGGCGCCGCGGAAGAGCTCGGTGTACGACGTCAGCCCGGCGCGGTCGAGCGCGCCCAGCGTCTCGTCGTACGCCGTGCCGGGCGCGACCCAGACGCCGGGCGCGGCGGTGCCGAACCCCAGCCGGGTCAGCAGTGACCGCAGCTCGTGCCGCCGGCTGCGCTCGGCCTCGGGTACCGAGAACACGACCACCAGCCAGCCGTCGGCCACCGACGCCCGCGGCCGCGACCAGATGCGGGCGTCGCCCTCGCGGAGCACGGCGAGCGCCGACTCGGAGAGCCGGTAGCCGGCCTGGGCGGGCTGACCGGTCCGGGTCGGCTCGAGCACCCCTCGTTTCTTCAGCCGCGACACCGAGGACCGGGTGGCGGCGCCGTCGACGTCGAGGTCCTCCATGAGGGCGATCAGGGAGCGCACCGACAGCGCGTCGTGGTGGCGCTCGGTGCGCGCGTAGAGCCCGAACAACGACAGGATCAGGTGGCGCGGTGACTGCTCGGGCATCAGGGGTCGACCGGTGAGCGGAGCCGGAAGCGCTGCAGCTTGCCGGTCGCGGTCTTGGGCAGCTCGGGGACGAACTCGATGACGCGGGGGTACTTGTAGGGGGCGATCTGCCCCTTGACGAAGTCCTGGAGCTCGGTGGCCGACACCGCCGGCTGCTGGGCCGCCGTCACCACGAAGGCCTTGACCAGGTGGCCGCGCGCCTCGTCGGGCACGCCCACGACGGCGCACTCCGCGACCGCCGGATGCTTGAGCAGCGCCTCCTCGACCTCGGGCGCCGCGATGTTGTAGCCCGAGCTGATGATCATGTCGTCGCTGCGTGCCTGGTACCAGAAGTACCCGTCGTCGTCTCGGGAGAAGGTGTCGCCGGTGAGGTTCCAGCCGTTCACGACGTACGCCGCCTGGCGCGGGTCGTCGAGGTAACGGCAGCCGGTCGGTCCCTTGACCGCCAGCCGGCCGGGCACGCCCGGTGGCAGCTCCCGTCCCTCGTCGTCGACGACGGTGGCGACGTAGCCCGGGACGGCGCGGCCGGTCGAGCCGGGCCTGATGTCGGCGCCCGCCGCGGAGATGAAGATGTGCAGCATCTCGGTGGCCCCGATGCCGTCGATGATCTCGACGCCGGTGGCGGCCCGGAAGGCCTCCCAGACGGCCTTCGGCAGGTGCTCCCCGGCCGACACCGCCTTCTGCAGCGACGGCACGGTCTTGCCCGCGGCCAGCATCGCCTTGTACGCCGTGGGAGCGGTGAAGCAGACCGTCACGTGGTGCTCGTCGATCAGGTCGGCGAGCTCGACCGGGGTCGCCTTCTCGACCAGGAGGGTCGACGCCCCCGCGTGCAGGGGGAACAGCAGGACACCGCCGAGCCCGAACGTGAACGCGTAGGGCGGGGTGCCGGTGAAGACGTCGTCGGACGAGGGGCGCAGCACCTGGCTGCTGAACGTGTCGCAGATCGCGAGGACGTCGCGGTGGAAGTGCATCGTCGCCTTGGGCCGGCCGGTGGTGCCGGAGGTGAAGGCCAACATCGACACGTCGTCGCTGGAGGTGGCGACGTCGTCGAACGTCTCGGGCTTGGCGTCGACCCGCTCCTGCCAGGAGTCGTCGCCGAACGCGAGCATGGGGATGCCGAGAGGCTCGACAGCCTCCAGGAAGCGGTGGTCGACCAGGGCCGCGTCGAGGTGGGCGATCTCGTGGATGGTCTGCAGCTCACCGGTGCGCAGCAACGGCATGGTGGTGACCAGCACGGCCCCGGCCTTGAGGACGCCGAACCAGGCGGCGGAGAGCCACTGGTTGTTGGGGCCGCGGAGGAGCACCCGGTTGCCCGGGAGGATCCCGAGGTCCTCGACGAGCACGCGGGCGACCCGGTTGGCGGCCGCCAGCAGCTCGTCGTAGGACCAGGTGGGGAGGCCCGGCTGGTGCAGGCACGGGCGGTCGCCGCCGTAGCGGCCGACGACGTCGTCGAGGAGAGCCGTGGCGCAGTTGAGCCGGTCGGGGTAGGCGAGCCCGGCGAGGTCGAGGCGGAGCTCTGGCCACTGGTCGGCCGGCGGGAGGTGGTCGCGGCAGAACGTGTCGACGTGGGCCGACGGGAGCAGCTCCATGGCGGTCAACGTATGCCCCTTTCATGACGACGGGCAAGGGAACGCGATAACCCCCGGGGCCACCGCGACCCGCGGCCCCACCCGGGAGAGGGGCGGGGCCGCGGGTCGCCGGGCGGTCAGCGGAGCTCGACGGCTCCGAGGACGCTCTGGGTCACCCAGTTCCCGTGGGTGTCCCGTGCCGACCCGCGCACCGAGACCACGCGGGAGGTGTTCGCCGGGAGGGTGAGGTGCCCCAGCCAGTGACCGACCGGTCCGGACAGTGCCACCCGGGTCCAGGTCCGGCCGCGGTCGTAGGAGACCTTCAGCCAGCCGCTGCTGACCCGGCCACCGTCGGTCGCGCCCGGGACCTGGTAGGCGTCGAACCGGATCGGTATCCGGCGACCTGCCTCCAGCCGGCCGTGCAGGTCGGTGGTGACGTGGTAGGCCAGCGACACGAACGGCAGCTCGGCGGAGGGCTTGTCGGGGTCCGCGTGGTGGGACCAGAAGCCCCATTCGGTGTGGCTGCTGCTCGCCGCCGACCAGTGCGTCCGAGGGGTCGTCACGTCGTTCGTCACCCGGTACTTCAAGCGCCGGGCCGGCAGGCCGTCGGCGCCGAGCGACTGCCAACCCCGCAGGATCTGCAACCGGTGGCTGCCCCGGTACAGCCTGATGACCTGGCTGGGCGTCTCGCCGTTGTCCTGTCCACCGGTGTGCCCGGGCCAGGAGTCGGCGAACGACGGCAGGTTGATCTGGAACCCGTCGATCTGGCGCTCCGGAGACCAGTAGCCGCTGCCGAATCGTGGACTCACCACCGGACCGAACCAGTCCTCGCGGGCATGCTGGCCCGGTCGGAACGTGCGCCGTTCACCGCGCTGGTCCCAGGCGCGCTGGTCGAGCGTGACGGCGCCCTGGGACCACGACGTACCGGGCTCGGTGGAGACGTAGTCGGCCCGCGTCGAAGGGAACGACGCGTACTGCAGCTGGCCGAAGGCCGAGGTCGCGTAGGACGCGTAACCCCACCGGAACTCCGCTCCCAGCACCCGGTGCGCGCCCAGGTAGCGGGTGTCGATCCGGGCCAGGTCGGACCTGGCGGGTGCGTAGTGGAGGGACGTCGGGATGTGCCCCTTGACCTCGTGCAGCAGGTCGTAGACGTACGGCGTGTTCACCCCGCCGCCGAGGCTCGCCGCAGCCTGGGCCTGGGCCTGCAGGACCAGCCAGGCGCCGTCGTCGCCGCTGACCGCGGCGACCGGGAGTGCCGCCCGGACCCCCTCGGCCGGTCCGGCGACCGGGAGGAAGGGGCCCGGCTGGTGGTTGACCACGAGCAGCGCCGTGGCGCCGTGCGCGGCAGCCGCTGACGCGTAGGACGAGACGTCCGTGGTGTCGGTGTCGAGGGAGACGACGGCGATCTTCCCGCGCACGTGGGCGGCGTCGAGATCGGCCGGGGAACCGGCGCCGGCGTAGGCGAGCGAGGTCTGCGCCGGCCCGCGGACCCAGCCGGACTCGACGGCCGTCAGCGAGGGGACGGCACGCGAGCCCACCCGGACGACGACGTAGTCACGACGCAGCCGCCAGCGCGCCACGAACGAGTAGCGGCCGTGGGTGACGGGATCGGTGGACTGGGCGTACATGTGCTGGTAGATGTCCGGCAGCGCCGCCATGTCGCCGAAGCCGCCGCCGGCGGAGACGTGCCACTCCATCTGACGCCAGGTCGCGACCGCGCCCCGCCGCGGCGACCTCACCGTCACCGGATGGGCGGCCTGGGCGTCCAGGTGGACCGTGTGGGCGCCGGTGAGGACCACCTCCGGGTCGCCCACCAGGGCCGTACCGAGCACGTCTCCGTCCTTGACGTCCATGAAGGCGGTGACCGAGTAGGTGCCGGGAGGCATCCGGACGGTGGTCTGGCCGTCGACCGGGACGAACTGCGGGTCCCAGTCGTGCTTCTCGTGCACCATCACGTAGGCCTGGGCAGGCTGCCCGTCACGACCCGTGACGTCGAGGGTGAGGCTGTAGCGCTCGGCCTCGACCTCCATGCCGACCGAGGTGCGGGTGACCGGGGTACCGCTCTCGCTGGCGACGAGGACCCCGGCGAGCCGGGTGCCCGGGGTGACCACGCTCGGGTCGCCGGTGACGTCGACCGTGGCGGACGCCGCCCGCGGGGACGACCACCTGGTCGGTCGACAGCGTCACCGCGCCCGCGGGGGCCGGGTCGCCGGACCCGTCGCGGACGTCGGCGGCGAGGTCGAGGGTCACCGGGTCCGCACCGCTGTTGAAGTAGGTGACGGTCCGCGTGACCGGGGCGTCCGCTGTGTGCGGCCAGGCGTGGAAGCCCAACGACACCGAACCGGTCGCCTGGAGGTCGCCCAGAGCCGCCGGGATGTCGAGCCGTCCGGTCCCGACCTGGTACGGCGTGTAGCCGTCCAGGCCGTGGGCCGAGCTGACCAGCGCCTCCTTGATCCGGGAGCCGGGCCAGGTCGGGTGACGCTGGGCCACGATCGCGGCCGCTCCCGCGACGTGCGGAGAGGCCATCGACGTCCCGCTCATCAGGATGTAGTCGCCGGAGCCCTCCGTGGAGTCCGAGGAGCGGGCGGCGAGGATGTCGACGCCCGGAGCGACCAGGTCGGGCTTGATGCCCGCGTCGCCGGTGCGGGGGCCCATCGAGGAGAACCCGGCGAGCTGGTCGTTGCCGTCGACGGCACCCACGGTGAGCGCGTCCTCGGCGGCGGCCGGAGCCCCGAGGCAGCCCTCGCAGCCCTGGTTGCCCGCAGCCACCACGAAGAGGGTGCCCTTGGACTCGGACAGGTCGTCCACGGCCTGGCTGATCGGGTCGGTGCCGTCACTGGCCTCGGACGTGCCGAGGCTCATGTTGACGACGCGGGCCTGGTCGGCGGCCCACTCCATCCCGGCGATGATCCACGAGTCCTGGCCGGAGCCGTCCGCTCCGAGCACCTTCCCGACGGCCAGATGGGCACCCCAGGCGACGCCCTTCTCGGTCCCGCCGGAGGCGGCGCCGGTGCCGGCGATGGTCGAGGACACGTGCGTGCCGTGGCCGACGACGTCGGTGGTGTCCTCACCGGGCACGAAGCTCTGCGAGGTCGCGACCTGGCCGACGAGATCGGGGTGGTCCGCGTCGATGCCGGAGTCGAGGACCGCGACGGTGGTCCCGGTGCCGTTGTACCCGTCGGCCCAGGCCTGGGGGGCGCCGACCTGCGCCGTGGAGTCGGCGAGGTCGGCGTGGACCCGACCGTCGAGCCAGAGCTTGGTGATGCCGTCGGCGAGGCGCGGCTGGGTCGGCGTACCGGCGGTCACCGACGCCCAGAACGAGGTGGACTGGCGGCGCGGAGTGGCCAGGGAGGCTCCGTGGATGCTCGAGAGGACCTGGCCCTCCAGGGCACCCTGCGGGGTCGAGGGGACGACGCCCTTGGCGTACTGCGCGATCAGCGGCAGGGCGCGCTGATGGGCGTCGTCGTACCCCTGGGCGATCAGCCCGGTGACGTCGAAGAGGTGCTCGTCGACGAGGCCGGCGGCGAGGTAGGGCAGCGCGCTGTGCGGGAAGACGAAGGTGTGGTGGCCGATCGTCGTGGCCTGGATCGGCTCGGTGTCGCCGGGGGCAGGCTGGATCGACGTCGCGGTCCGGCCGTCGGCCAGCGTGGTGACCGTGACCCGGTCGCCGGTGACCAGGGTGACTCGTGCCGTCGCCGGCGCGACGGCGGTGGGCGCGGACACGGACGCCGCGACGGCGGCGCCGGGACCGCTCGTGGAGGTGGCGGCGCCGCCGGCGACCTCGGCGCCGGCCGGGCCACCGACCGTCGTCGAGGTCAGCGCGAGCGCGAGCAGCGCGGTGGCGCCGAGGGCGGTACGACGCATGCGCAGAGGTCGGGACACGAGGTCTCCTGGGAGAGGGAGGAGCGGGGTAGTCGGGAATCTGCCAACATGGGGGCCTGGGCGCAACGGCGGGAATACGACACGTCGTATATCGGCCACGGCTCGCCCGAACGCGGGAGGGAGAAGGGCGACACCATGCTCGACGTGCTGGGACTCGAAGCAGAGGAGGAGCGGGCCTACCGCTTCCTCGTGGAGCGGTCCCCCGGGTCCGCGGCCGGCGTCGCCGACGGCACCGGGCTCGACCTGTTCGACGCCACGCGGGTGCTGGCGAACCTCGAGGCCAAGGGCCTGGTCGCCCGTGCCCCAGGGGGCGACTTCGTCGCGTCACCGCCGGCGGTGGCGCTCGGGGCCCTGATGGTGGAGCGGCAGCAGGAGCTGCGTCGCGCCGAGGTGGACCTCGAGACCCTCAACGGTCTCTACCGTCAAGCGGTCGCCGAGCGCGGCTCGGGCGACGTCATCGACGTGGTGCGCGGCCCCGAGGCGGTGGCCCATCGCTTCGCCCAGCTGCAGCGGTCGGCGCAGCAGGAGATCCAGATGTTCGTCCAGGCCGGGATCGCGGTGGTCTCGCCCGACGACAACGACGACGACGAGAGCGTCGCCCAGGCCCGCGGGGTCGCCTACCGGGTCGTGCTGGAACGCGCCGTGCTCGAACGGCCGGGCTTCGTCGCTGAGGCCGGCAAGTCGGTGGACCGAGGGATGCAGCTGCGGGTGGCGAAGCGGGTCCCGGTCCGGCTGATGATCGTCGACCGCGAGCTGGCGCTCGTGCCGCTCGCCGGCGACGGGGAGAAGCGCGGCCCCGGGGCCCTGCTGATCCACACCAGCCCGCTGCTCGACGCACTGCGCAGTCACTTCGAGCTGGTGTGGCAGGCCTCCACCCGCCTGGTGCTGCCCGGTGACGAGACCGCCGTCGCCGCGAACGCTGCCGAGGGCGGCCCGGCGCGGGCGGACGGCGCCGCGGTCGGCGACGTCTTCGACGAGCAGGCCGGCGACACCCTCGAGCCCCTCGACGCCACCGTGCTCTCGCTCCTGCTGGCCGGGCTCACCGACCAGGCCGTGGGGTCCCAGCTCGACCTCTCGTTGCGCACGGTCCAGCGCCGGGTGCGGCACCTGATGGACCGGGCCGGGGTCGACACCCGGCTCCAGCTCGGCCACCAGGCCGCCCGGCGCGGCTGGACCTGACCTCCGGTCAACCTGACGCGCTGTCCACAGGCTCCGACGTCGGCGCCCCGAGGGTGCGTGCCGGCACCTACGGTGGCCGTCGTGCTGATCTCGGTCCGTGATTCCGCGTCGGTCCTGGCCGCAGCGGGACTCACCTTCGACCAGACCCGGCTCCTGCTCCGTGCCGGGATGGCCGGCCCGGGCACGCCGCTGGGCGGCGCCATCGGCTACGACGCCGACGCCGTCGCGGCCCTCGCTCGCCGGCCGGTGGTCGCGACCGTCGGGGTGGTGACCGATGCCGAACCAGCCGGCCTCTACGTGGCGCGGCTCGGTCGTGGGACGTCGGTCGACCTCACCGGGTCCTGGGCGACGGCGGCAGGGGCGCTCGGTGAGCAACCGGCGACGGGCGAGCTGTCCCGTGCACTCGTGTCCGCCCGGATCGCCGGGTACGGCCGACTGCCGTGGGTGGCACCGACGTGTGCCGTGGGCTCAGGCGAGGCTGTCGTAGATCGCCCGGGTCTGCTCGGCGATCGCCGTCCAGGAGAAGGACTCGATGGCTCGCCGCCGGCCGGCCCGGCCCATGGCGGCGGCACGGTCGGGGTCGCTGACCACGGAGACCAGGGCCTCGGCGAAGTCGGCGACGTACTGGTCGGGGTTCAAGGGCGTCCCGGTGCCGTCGGTCGCCTGCTCGATCGGGACCAGCAGCCCGGTCTCCCCGTGCACGACCACCTCGGGGATCCCGCCGGTGGCGGTGGCGACGACCGCGGTCTCGCAGGCCATGGCCTCGAGGTTGACGATCCCGAGCGGCTCGTAGATCGACGGGCAGACGAAGGCCGTCGCGGCCGACAGCAGGGCGACCACGTCGGCGCGGGGCAGCATCTCGCGGATCCACACCACCCCCTCGCGGGTCTGGGCGAGCTCGGTGACCAGGGCCTCGACCTCGGCCAGGATCTCCTTCGTGTCCGGCGCGCCGGCGCAGAGCACGAGCTGGACCTCGGGCGGGAGCGCGCGGCAGGCCCGCAGGAACAGCGGCAGGCCCTTCTGCCGGGTGATCCGGCCGACGAAGACCACCGACGCGCGGTCGGGGTCGACTCCCTGCGCACGGACCCGGTCGGGGTCGTCGACCCGCGACCAGCCGTCGGTGTCGATGCCGTTGTGGACGACGTGCACGCGGGCCGGGTCCACGTCGGGGTAGGCGTTCAGGACGTCGTCGCGCATCGCCGCCGACACCGCGACCACCGCGCTCGCACCGAGGTACGAGGTGCGCTCGGCGAACGACGACACGGCGTACCCACCGCCGAGCTGCTCGGCCTTCCACGGACGCAACGGTTCCAGCGAGTGGGCGGTGACGACGTGGGGCACGCCGTACAGCAGCCCGGCGAGGTGGCCGCCGAGGTTGGCGTACCAGGTGTGGGAGTGCACGAGGTCCGTGCCCTCGCAGCCGGCCGCGATCGCCAGGTCGACGCCGAGGGTCTGCAGGGCGGCGTTCGCCTCGGCGAGCTCCGGCAGATCGGCGTACGCCGCCACCCCGGGCTCGTCGCGGGGCTCACCGAAGGCCTGGACCCGGACGTCGAGCTCGGGCAGCCCGCGCAGCGCGCGGACCAGCTCGGCCACATGGACCCCGGCCCCGCCGTAGATCGCGGGCGGGTACTCCTTGGTGAGGATGTCGACGCGCACCCTGGGACGCTACCGCCTGGGGCGGCCTCGGTTTCGAGACGGGCGCAGAGCGCCCTCCTCAACCAGCGGCCAACGTCGGCCGGCGGGCAGGGTCCGGCGGTTGAGGAGCCCGCTCTGCGGGCGTCTCGAAACCCGGCGCAGGAGCCTCGGTTCCGAGATGGGCGCGCAGCGCCCTCCTCAACCGGCGGAAGGATGGATAGCGTGCCTGCATGAGCCCCAGCACGCGCAAGCGGGTCCTCGCCATCGTCCTGGCCGGCGGGGAGGGCAAGCGACTGATGCCGCTGACCGCCGACCGAGCCAAACCAGCCGTGCCGTTCGCGGGCATCTACCGGCTCATCGACTTCGCGCTGTCCAACGTCGTCAACAGCGGGTACCTGCGGGTGGTCGTCCTGACGCAGTACAAGTCGCACTCGCTCGACCGCCACGTCACCACCACCTGGCGGATGTCGACCCTGCTGGGCAACTACGTCGCCTCGGTGCCGGCCCAGCAGCGTGTCGGCAAGCACTGGTACCTCGGGAGCGCCGACGCCATCTACCAGTCGCTCAACCTCATGCACGACGACCAGCCCGACATCGTGGTCGTGGTCGGCGCCGACCACGTCTACCGCATGGACTTCAGCCAGATGGTCGACCAGCACGTGACGAGCGGAGCCTCCTGCACCGTGGCCGCGATCCGACAGCCGATCACGCTGGCCGACCAGTTCGGCGTGATCGACGTCAACCCCCAGGACCCGTCCACGATCCGGGAGTTCCTCGAGAAGCCCAAGAACCCGGTCGGCCTCCCGGACAGCGCCGAGGAGGTGCTGGCCAGCATGGGCAACTACGTCTTCGACGCCGACGCCCTCATGGAGTCGGTCACCCGCGACTCGACCATGCAGGGCTCCAAGCACGACATGGGCGGCGACATCGTGCCGGCGTTCGTACGACGCAACGAGGGCGGGGTCTACGACTTCAAGGACAACGAGGTGCCGGGGGCCACCGACCGTGACCTCGGCTACTGGCGCGACGTCGGGACCATGCGCTCCTACTACGACGCCCACATGGATGTCGTCACGCCGCTCCCGGTCTTCAACCTCTACAACACCGAGTGGCCGATCTTCACCGACTACGGTCCGCAACCACCCGCCAAGCTCACCAAGGGCGCCGACGGCAGTACTCCGGTCGCGGAGGAGGCGCTGCTCTCCCCGGGGGTCGTGATCTCGGGGGGCCAGGTACGCCGGTCGGTCCTGTCGCCGGCGGTGCGCATCGAGCAGGGGGCCGTGGTCGAGGGCTCCGTGCTGATGAACAGCGTCCGGATCGGGGCCGGGGCAGTGGTCCGCAACACGATCCTCGACAAGGAGGTCGTGGTCCCGCCCGGCGCCCAGATCGGCGTCGACCAGGCGTTGGACGAGAAGCGCGGCTTCATGGTCGAGGACGGCCTGACCGTGCTCGGCAAGGGCCAGGTCTTCCCCGACGCGTGACGGAACCGCGGCCGGCCCTCCCGCGTCGTACCGGCATGGCACGACGTCTCGGACTGCTCCTGGCCACCGCGGCTCTCGCGGTGACCGGATGTGGCACGCCCTCCTCGTCGACCACGGAGGTCGACCCGGCCGGGATGCCCTCGGGGCCGATCCCCGATGCCCGGGTGCTGCCGCTGGTCGCGATCCACGGTGTCGCCGGGAAGGTCTCGACCAGGGCGGTGCCGCTCGTGACACCGGCGCAGCAGGCCGCCTTCGTCCGGCAGTTCCCGAGCAGGCTGGTGCAGCAGCGGGTGCGCGGTGCGCTGCGGGCACCGCTGGCACAGGCCGGTTCGAACGTCGTGGGTGCCGTGGTGGCGAGCGGCTGCGACGTACCGCCGGGGGTCACCGTGACCGCCGACGGCCAGGGACACGTGGCGATCGTCGCCCGTGCCGTGGCCAGCCCGCTGCCCGAGTGCCTGATCCCCGTCACGACCGTGGCCCTGGTGGACCTGCCGGTCGACTGAGCCGACGGCCCGCCTCACCGAGCAGGCGCCGACCGGCCGCTAGCGTGAGCAGGTGCCGTGGAACAGGTTCGTCGAGGGTGACAACCTCGACGTCCTGCCTCGGCTCGCGGCGCTGGGCGAGCGCTACGACGTGGTCTACCTCGACCCGCCGTACAACACGGGCAACCCGTTCGCCTACAACGACAAGGTGGCCGGCCCGCGAGCAGACCGCCACCGGGCCTGGGTGACGATGATGCGGCCGCGGCTCGAGGCCGTACGGGCGGTGATCTCGGAGCGCGGGGCGGTCTTCGTGAGCATCGACGACCACGAGGTCACCCGCCTGCGGCTGCTGATGGACGACGTGTTCGGTGAGGGCGCCTTCGTCGCCCAGATCGTGGTCAACCTCAACCCCAAGGGGCGCCAGCTCGGGCGCGGCTTCGCGACGTCCCACGAGTACCTCCTCGTCTACGCCCGCGCGCTGTCCACCTGCGCGCTCGACGCGTCCAGCCCGTCGACCGTCGACCCACGCGACTTCCCGCTGGTCTCCGACGACGGCCGTCGCCACCGCCGGCTCCCGCTGCGCAACACCAACAAGAAGTTCAACCCGGTGACCGCGCCCACGATGCACTTCGCGGTCTTCGGCTCGCCCGAGTCGGGGCGGGTGGCGGTCGAGCCGTTCGCAGGGTCGCTCGAGATCAAGCCCGTCTTCGGAGACGGCGCTCCCGCCGTCTGGCGCTGGTCGGCGGCCAAGATCGAGGCCCAGCCCGACGACCTGCAGTGCCGCTGGGTCGGCAAGGGCGAGTCCCGCCGGGCCGACGTGTTCCAGCTGGACTGGCTGCACGAAGGGCGCCGCAAGAAGCTGCGCACCATCTGGCTGGCCTCCGAGGTCGGCTCGACCGACACCGCGGTGGTCGAGCTGAAGGCGCTGGTCGGTCACCTCTTCGAGTCGCCGAAGCCGACCGGGCTGCTGCGCCGCATCCTGGAGACCATGCCCGACGATGCTCGGGTGCTCGACCCGTTCGCCGGCAGCGGTACGACGGGCCACGCGGTCGCGCTGCAGAACGCCGCCGACGGGGGGCGTCGTACCTGCCTGTCGGTCAACACCGCCGAGCCCGTGCGTCCGGGCTCCAATGCCGACCTGGCCGGCTACCGGCTCGTCAGCGACATCACCCGGGCCCGGCTGCACGCGGTCGCCGACGTGGTGGGTGGCGGCTTCGAGGACGACCCGCACATTTTCTTGACTCGTTCAAGAAAAGCCAGTTGGATCGTGGGGTGACCTCGTCCGGCTCCGCACCCGACCTCGAGCAGGTGCTGAGGGAGGTCGGGCTGCGGGTGACCCGCCCACGGCTGGCCGTGCTGGCTGCCGTGCGCGAGATCCCGCACGCCGACACCGACTCGGTCATCGGAGCCGTGCGTCAGGACCTCCCCGACGTCTCCCACCAGGCCGTCTACGACTCGCTGAAGGCGCTCAGCGACGCCGGGCTCGTCCGCCGGCTGCAGCCGCCGGGCTCGGTCGCCCGCTACGAGGGCCGGGTCGGCGACAACCACCACCACCTCGTCTGCCGCACCTGCGGCGTGATCGTCGACGTCGACTGCGCCGTCGGCGAGGTGCCGTGCCTGACCGCGGCCGACGACCACGGCTTCGCCGTCGACGAGGCCGAGGTCATCTTCTGGGGGCTCTGCCCGTCGTGCTCCGCCGACTCTCCAGCCACTCTGCGTCCACCGCTCCATCCACCTCCTGAGTCCACCGCTAGCCGGAAGGAACCCCATGTCCGAGAACCAGCCCGACGCCCAGGTCGGCGAGATGAACGTCGAGAGCCCCGACAACCCCCAGCGCGCCGAGCGCGAGGACGGGTCGAGCGGCGCGGGCGGCTGCCCGGTCACCGGCGCGGCGTACCCCGTCGAGGGTGGCAACGCCAACCAGGGCTGGTGGCCGCACCGGCTCAACCTGAAGATCCTCGCCAAGAACCCCGCGGTCGCCGACCCGCTGGGCGAGGACTTCGACTACGCCGCGGCGTTCCGCACCCTCGACCTCCCGGCGGTCAAGCACGACGTCGAGCAGGTGCTGACCACCTCGCAGGACTGGTGGCCCGCCGACTTCGGCCACTACGGCCCCTTCATGATCCGGATGGCCTGGCACAGCGCCGGTACCTACCGGATCAGCGACGGCCGCGGTGGCGCGGGCGCCGGGCAGCAGCGGTTCGCGCCGCTCAACTCGCTGGCCCGACAACGGCAACCTCGACAAGGCGCGCCGCCTGCTGTGGCCGGTGAAGAAGAAGTACGGCAAGGCCCTGTCGTGGGCCGACCTGATGATCCTGGCCGGCAACGTCGCGCTGGAGTCGATGGGCTTCGAGACCTTCGGCTACGGCGGCGGCCGCGCCGACGTCTGGGAGCCCGACGAGGACGTCTACTGGGGTCCGGAGCAGACCTGGCTGGGCGACGAGCGCTACAGCGGTGACCGCGACCTCGAGGGACCGCTCGCCGCCGTCCAGATGGGCCTGATCTACGTCAACCCCGAGGGCCCGAACGGCACGCCCGACCCGCTGGCCGCGGCCCGCGACATCCGCGAGACGTTCCGGCGGATGGCGATGAACGACGAGGAGACGGTCGCCCTGATCGCGGGTGGGCACAGCTTCGGCAAGACCCACGGCGCGGCCGACCCGGAGGAGCACGTCGGGCCCGAGCCCGAGGGTGCGCCGCTCGAGGCGCAGGGTCTCGGCTGGAAGAACACCTTCGGCTCCGGGAAGGGCAAGGACGCCATCACCAGCGGGCTGGAGGTCACCTGGACCACGACGCCGACGCGGTGGAGCAACAACTTCTTCGAGAACCTCTTCGGCTACGAGTGGGAGCTCTCGGCCTCGCCGGCCGGCGGCCACCAGTGGGTCGCCAAGGACGGCGCCGGAGCCGGCACGATCCCGGCGCCCGACGCGGGCGGACCGGGTCGCGCGCCCACGATGCTCACCACCGACCTGTCGCTGCGCTTCGACCCGGTCTACGAGCAGATCTCGCGCCGGTTCCTCGAGCACCCCGACCAGCTCGCCGACGCGTTCGCCCGCGCCTGGTTCAAGCTGACCCACCGCGACATGGGCCCGATCCAGCGCTACCTCGGGCCCGAGGTTCCCTCCGAGGAGCTGATCTGGCAGGACCCGGTGCCGGCCGTCGACCACGCCGCTGGTCACCGCCGCTGACGTGGCCGCCCTCAAGGAGCAGGTGCTGGCCTCCGGGCTCGGCGTCTCCGAGCTGGTCGCAGCAGCCTGGGCCTCGGCCTCGACGTTCCGCGGCAGCGACAAGCGCGGCGGGGCCAACGGCGGCCGGATCCGCCTCGAGCCGCAGAGCGGCTGGGAGGTCAACGACCCGGCGACGCTGGCGACCGTGCTCAGCACCCTGCAGACCATCGCGGACGGCTTCAGCGGTGAGGGCGGCAGCCGGATCTCGCTGGCCGACCTGGTCGTGCTGGCCGGCTCGGCCGCTGTCGAGAAGGCCGCCCGCGACGCCGGGTACGACGTCACGGTGCCGTTCGCGCCGGGCCGGACCGACGCCTCCCAGGAGCAGACCGATGTCGAGTCCTTCGCGGCCCTGGAGCCGACGGCCGACGGGTTCCGCAACTACCTCGGCAAGGGCCAACCGGCTGCCGGCCGAGTACCTCCTCGTCGACCGGGCCAACCTGCTCACCCTGAGCGCACCCGAGATGACCGTGCTGGTCGGCGGTCTGCGCGTGCTCGGGGCCAACCAGGGCGGCTCGACCCACGGCGTGCTCACCGACCGGCCCGGACAGCTGACGAACGACTTCTTCGTCCACCTGCTCGACCTCGGGCACGCAGTGGCACGCCACGTCGGAGGACTCCGAGACCTTCGAGGCCCGGGACGACGTCCGGCGCGGTGCGCTGGACCGGCACCCGGGTCGACCTGGTCTTCGGCTCCAACTCCGAGCTCCGGGCGCTGGCCGAGGTCTACGCCGCCGACGACGCTCAGGAGGCGTTCGTCGAGGCGTTCGTCGCCGCCTGGGCCAAGGTCATGGACCTCGACCGCTTCGACCTGGGCTGACCGACGGCGCCGAGGGTGCGGCCGTGTCGGGCGGTCAACGGCGGCGGCGGGTGTGCTTGGAGAGGATCTTCGACTCGCGCATCCCGCCGGTGCCGTCGCTGCGCCAGGAGACGCCCAGGCCGAGGTCGTCGATGTGGTCGGCCGCCGTGCCGAACTGTCCGGGGTCGGTGCCGTGCCCGCGCAGGAGGGCGCGCGTCACCGGTGACTGGGCAAAGCACCAGGCGATGGCCAGGGCCACCAGTCCGAGGAAGGCGTAGAACACCATGACGACCTCCGGGAGAGCGCTGGCGAAATCGTAGTGCGGGCGAGCCGCTGCGGCTCCCACGCGCTCCGGATCGTGTCGCGATCGTTGCCTGCCCCACCCGGCGCCCGATCGGCGCGCCATAGTGGGCCCATGACGACGCGCGTGGCACTGGTGACCGGCGGCTCGAGCGGGATCGGCGAGCACACCGCCCGGCAGCTGCAGGAGGCCGGCTTCACGACGTACGCCGTCGCTCGCCGGGTCGAGCGGATGCAGGCGCTGGCGGACGCCGGGGTGACGACCTTCGCCATGGACGTCACCGACGACGCGTCCGTGGTCGCCGGGGTGTCGCGCATCCTCGACGAGCACGGGCGGGTCGACGTGCTGGTCAACAACGCGGGCTACGGCTCCTACGGCGCCGTCGAGGACGTGCCGATCGACGAGGCGCGGCGGCAGTTCGAGGTCAACGTGTTCGGTCTCGCGCGACTGACCCAGCTGGTGACGCCCGCCATGCGCGCCCAGCAGTCGGGCCGGATCATCAACGTCAGCAGCATCGGCGGGAAGTTCTACGAGCCGCTCGGCGCGTGGTACCACGCGACCAAGTTCGCCGTGGAGGGGTTCAGCGACAGCCTGCGGGTCGAGCTGGCGCCCTACGGCATCCGGGTCGTGATCATCGAGCCGGGCCCGATCCTGACCGAGTGGAACGAGATCGCCCGCGACAGCCTGGTCGAGACCAGCCGCGGGACGGCGTACGAGCAGCAGGCGGAGGCCGTGCGGACGCGGCTGGAGAAGGCCGACCAGCCGCGGACCGCCAGCGGCCCGGACGTCGTCGCCCGCAAGATCGTCAAGGCCGCGACGGCCTCCCGGCCGAAGCCGCGCTATCCGGTCGGCAAGGGCGCCGGCTCGATCATGGCGGCTCGCCGGATGCTGCCCGACCGGACCTTCGACGCCGTCATACGACGTCTGTACTCGTGACCGCCGCCCACCGGTGACGTTCCCTGACCGACGCGCCGGTCAGAGCCCGGCGGCGTCCTCGAGGGCGTCGACCTCGGCGTCGAGGTGGAGCAGCAGCCGCTGCAGGTGCGGGACGGTCCGCCGGCAGCCGGTCAGCCCGAACGCCATCTGGTCGGCGTAGCTGTTGCAGGTGATGTTGAGGGCCATCCCGTCGATCGGGATCGACAGCGGGTAGGTGCCCTCGAGCCGCATCCCGTTGAAGTACTGCGTGGTCCGCGGGCCGGGCACGTTGCTGATGATCAGGTTGTACGGCGGCTTCACCAGGCCGCTCATCTTCAGCATCGGGCCGAGGATGGCCGGCGCCTGGCCGAGCGCACTCATCGCCAGGATCTGCATGGGCGTCATCTGCGCCAGCGCCCGCTTGCCGTCGGCCATCGAGTCGTGGACGGCCTGGAGCCGGTCGGCGGGGTCGGCGAGGTCGGTGCCGAGCTTCACCATCACCGCACCCGACGGCGTTGCCACCGGAGGCCGAGGCGACCTGTGACTCCTTGGCCTTCAGCCCGACCGGCACCATCGAGACCAGCGTGGTGTCGGGCAGCGCGCCCAGCTCGAGGAGGTAGGTGCGCATCGCGCCGCTGCACATCGCCAGGACGACGTCGTTCAGCGTCGTGTCCGTGGCCTTCCCGATCGCCTTGAGCCGGTCGAGCGGCCAGTCCTGGGCGGCGAAGCGGCGGGCCGCGGTGATCGGCTGGTTGAGGATCGTGCGCGGAGCGTAGAGCGCGAGCGCCGAGGTCTCGTTGCGGATCGAGTGGTTGAGCGTCCTGACCAGCGCGCCGGGCAGGCCGGCCGCCTCGGCGCCGATCGCCAGCGCGCCCTGGAAGGCCTGCCCCGGCAGGTCACCCAGGTTGGTCTCGTGGGCCTGCTCGCGTGGGCTCGCGCGCTCGGCCGGGGCGGTTCTCCCAGGGGGCGGGCATGTCGTGCTTGTCGGGGTCGCTGGACAGGATGCTCTGGAGCAGCCGCATCGCCGAGACGCCGTCGACGAGGGCGTGGTGGAGCTTGGCGTACATCGCGACCCGGCCGTCACGCAGCCCCTCGATCAGGTGCCACTCCCACAGCGGCCGCTCGGTGGCCAGCCGGGTGGAGTGGAGCCGCGAGCACAGCTCGAGCAGCTCGCGGACCCGCCCCGGCTTGGGCAGGGCGCTGTGCCGCACGTGGTACTCGATGTCGAACTGGTCGTCGTCCACCCACACCCACTGACCGCCGGTCCGGATCGACCGGTGGGGATGCTTGAGGAACAGCGGCGCGATGTCGTCGGACTCCTTGAGCTCGACGTAGAGGTCGCGCACGAAGTTGCGGCCCGCGCCCTCGGGCTTGGAGTACAGGTGCAGGCCGCCGACGTGCATCGGCATCCGCCGGTTCTCGGCCATCAGGAAGCCGGCGGCCGTCGGGTCGAGGGGATGCACCATCCAGCGATCCTTGCGGAGCCGCGCCCCGAAATCCACCGCGGCCTGGGCCGGCTCGTGACAGGATCAGGTCCATGGATGCGCATCCCGTTCGAGGACGTCCTCGGGCGGGGCCGTACGTCGATGTCGACGCGGCTCGACCGGTGGCGCAGCAAGCGGTGGGCGATCGCCCAGTGTGCGATCGCGGCCGGGGTCGCGTGGTGGTTCGCCAAGGACGTCATCGGGCACCCGGCTCCCTTCTTCGCGCCCGGTCGCGGCCGTGGTCTCGCTCGGTACGTCGTACGGCCAGCGGCTGCGACGGGTCGGCGAGGTCGCCCTGGGCGTGGCCCTCGGCGTGTTCGGCGCCGACCTGCTGGTGAGCGTCATCGGCTCGGGCGGCTGGCAGATCACCTTGATCGTGGGGCTGGCGATGACCGCGGCGATCCTGCTCGACAGCGGGCAGGTTTTCGTGATCCAGGCGGCCGTGCAGTCGATCGTGGTGACCACGCTGCTCCACGGCAGCGGCGCGGCGTTCGCCCGGTGGACCGACGCCCTGATCGGTGGTGCCGTCGCGCTGGTCGCGGCGACCGTCGTCCCGGCGGCGCCGCTGCGGCGGCCGCGGGAGGAGGCGGCGAAGGTGCTGCGCAAGGTGCGCGACCTGCTCCTGGCCTCGAGCGAGATCATGGTGACCGGTGAGGTCGACCCGGCGATGGCCCTCCTCGACGAGGCCCGTGCGACCGACAGCATGGTCCGCGAGCTCCAGGACGCCGCCGACGAGGGCCTCTCGGTGGTCCGGTCGTCGCCCTTCCGGATCCGGCATGCGCCGGGGATGCGCAAGATGGCCGAGCTGGTCGAGCCCCTCGACCGGGCGCTGCGCAGCACCCGCGTGCTCGTACGTCGTTGTGCGGTCTCGGCCTACCTGCGCCAGCCGATCCCCCACTCCTACGCGATGGTCACCGCCGACCTCGCCGCCGCCGTCGAGGCGGTCGCCATCGAGCTCGACGCCGACCGGCTGGCCGTCGACGCCCAGCCTGCGCTCCTCGCCGTGGCCCAGGCGACCGGCCAGGTCGAGCGCACCGACGACCTGTCCGCGGAGGTGGTGCTGGCCCAGATCCGCTCGGTGATCGCCGACCTCCTGCTGCTGACCGGCATGAACGCGCTGGAGGCGACCGACGCGCTTCCGCCGGTGAGGCGCTGACGTCGTGGAGCAGTGGGTCCTGCACGTCGACCTCGACCAGTTCATCGCGGCGGTCGAGATCCTGCGGCGGCCCGAGCTGGCCGGCCTGCCCGTGGTGGTCGGCGGCCGTGGCGACCCGACCGAGCGCGGCGTCGTCGCCACCGCGTCGTACGCCGCCCGTGAGCACGGCGTCGGCTCCGGGATGCCCCTGCGGATCGCGGCCCGCAAGATCCCCGACGCGGTGTTCCTGCCGGTCGACAAGGACGCCTACAACGAGGCCTCCGACCGGGTGATGGCGACGCTGCGGTCGCTGACGTGGGGCGGCGTCCCGGTCGTGGTCGAGGTGCTCGGCTGGGACGAGGCGTTCCTCGGGCCCGGCGAGGGGCACGGCGAGCTGGGTGACCCACGGGTGTTCGCCCAGCACATCCGGTCCGCGGTCCAGGCGGCGACGCAGCTGACCTGCGGTGTCGGCATCGGCGACAACAAGCTGCGCGCCAAGATCGCCACCGCGTTCGGCAAGGCCGGCGAGGGCGACGGGTCGGGGATCGGCTACCTCACGGCTGCCGAGTGGTACGACGTGATGGGCGACCGGCCGACGACCGCGCTGTGGGGCATCGGCTCCAAGATCGGGAAGCGCCTCGCTGCGTTGGAATCCACACGGTCCGCGAGCTCGCCGACTCCGACGCGCGAGTGCTGGCCGAGGCGATCGGGCCGACGATGGGGCCGTGGTACCACCGGCTCGGCCGTGGCGCCGACACCAGCCCGGTCGACGCCACGCCGTGGGTGCCGCGGGCGCACGGCCGCGAGGAGACCTACCAGACCGACCTGGGGTGGGACGTCGTCCCGGACGAGCTGCGCACGCTCACCGCACGCGTCGTGCTCGACATCGATCGCGAGGGCCGGGCGGCGGCGCGGGTCGGGATCAAGGTGCGCTACCGGCCGTTCATCACCGTCAGTCGCTCGCTGACCCTGCCGGCGCCGACCAACGACCCGAGGGTGCTCGCCGACGCCGCCGTGTCGCTGCTCGAGCGGGTCGAGCACGACCGCCCGGTCCGGCTGCTCGGCGTACGACTGGAGATGGTCCCGCCCGAAGGAGGCTACCTGCGATGAACGACCGGCCCGAGAAGCTCGACTGGCGAGCGTGGCACCAGGACTACGACGACCCCGACTCCCCGGTGTCCCACCGTCTGGTCGCGGTGCGCTCGCGGC
Organism: uncultured Actinomycetota bacterium; assembly: GCA_963808115.1. Lineage (GTDB taxonomy): Bacteria > Actinomycetota > Actinomycetes > Propionibacteriales > Nocardioidaceae > Nocardioides. The sequence continues at coordinate 184,038 of CAWEEN010000004.1, read as the reverse complement.
TGGCCTCGGTCCTCGACGCCGGGAGCGGGCCGCTGCGGCTGCTCAGCCTCTGCTGTGGCGACGCGCGCGACACGATCCCGGTCGTCGCGGGCTCCGATCGCTCGGTGTCGGTCACCCTGGTCGAGCTGGATCCGGGGCTGGCCGGCCAAGCGGGCGAGGCCGCGGCTGCCGCCGGCGTCGAGGTCGACGTCCGGGTCGGTGACGCCGGCGACCCCGCGTCGTACGCCGACGTGCTGCCGGTCGACGTCCTCCTCCTCGTCGGGGTCCTCGGCAACGTCTCCGACGAGGACGTGCGGACGACCATCGCAGCGGCCGCGTCGATGGTGGAACCGGGCGGGGTGGTGATCTGGAGCCGCAGCAACAGGTTCCGGACGACTGCCACCCACGACGTACCCGACCCCGCGCTGTGGGTGCGCGGGCTCTTCGAGGAGGCCGGCTTCGACACGCTCGAGTACGTCGTCCCGGCCGACGAGGCCTGGCGCCTGGGCGTCGGACGCCTGCGCACGCCGTCGTCCGCGGCTCTCCCCGAGCGGCTGTTCGGCTTCATCCGCTGAGCCCGTTCAACGCCGTGAGCCAGCGCGCATGGCTCCCGTCGTACGGCGGGTGGCCCGCCGCCATGGCCGCCTGGACGTCGTCGCAGGAGCGCATCGCCGCAGCGACCACCGTCGCCGGGTAGCCGAGCTCGACCTGGTGCTGGGCGAACTCGTCCTCGTCGTCGATCCAGACCCGACCCGACTCCCCCTCGAGCACGTCGAGGTCGAGGTCGACCGCCCGCAAGGTCGGACCGTCCCAGACGGGTGGCGTGGAGATGTCGACGTAGGTCAGGGCTCCCAGGTTGCCGCCGGGTCCGTGGAACGTCGCCAGCCACCAGCGCTCGTCCTCGGGCAGGTCCGCCCTCGGCACGAGGCCGACCTGGAGGTTGGTGGTGACGACGCGGGCGCCCGGACGCGACATCTCGGTGCCACGGGGCATGCCCAGCCACTCGCCGTGGTCGTCGCCGCCGAGCCAGAGCCCGGGGATCTGCCAGTGGGGCCGGTCGCCCCACTTGGTCATCTCGATCCGGACGGCGTCGCCGGGCTGCATCGGGACCGGCTCCTCACCGCCGCGCGGGGCGGCGCTTCTCCGCGACCCGGGCCACGACGTCCTGGTAGCGCGACCCGGAGAGCCGCGCGAGGTGGTGGATCACGTGGGCGTCGAAGCCGACCAGGAGCCTCGCCTTGCCGCCGAGGATGCCCTTCTCGACGATGATCTCGGCGGCTCGCTCCGGCTCCATCGTGGCCAGCTTCTGGTCGAAGATCCGGGCGCTCTCGACGGCGTCCTCGCGGTCGCTGTAGCGCGCGTTGCGGGCGATCGCGGTCTTGACTCCGCCGGGGTGGACCGCGGTGACGCGCACCGGGTGGCCGGCCATGAGCATCTCCTCGCGCAGGGCCTCGGTGAAGCCGCGCACGGCGTACTTGGCGGCGTTGTACATCGACTGGCCCGGCATCGAGACCAGCCCGAACAGCGACGACATGTTCACCACGTGGCCGTCGCCCGAGGCGATCAGGTAGGGCAGGAACTCCTTGGTGCCGTGGACGACCCCCCAGAAGTTGATGCCCATGATCCACTCCATGTCGGACCACGCGAGGTCGGTCACGTCGCCCGACAGCGCGACCCCGGCGTTGTTCACCACGACGTTCACCCGCCCGAACTGACCCACCACCGCCGCGGCGTACGACGCCACGGCGGCGCGCTCGGCCACGTCGAGCCGGTCGCTGCGGACCTCCCTGACCCGGGCCGCCTTGAGCAGGTCGACCGTCTCGGCGAGCCCGGCCTCGTCGACGTCGCAGACCGCGAGCAGGGCGCCGCGGCGGGCACACTCGACGGCGACCGCGCGCCCGATCCCGGACGCCGCGCCGGTCACCACCACGACCTTGTCGTCGAGGGCGCGCGCAGGTCGCCTCACGCCGTGGCCCCCTGGCGCTCGGGGGCCGCCGCGGGTCGCACGTCGTACGCGTCAGGGTCGAAGCGGGCGAGCAGGCGCCGGAAGGTGAAGGTCGACTTGGGCCACAGCACGGTGTTGCGGCCGTGGGAGTCGAGGTACCACGACGAGCAGCCGCCCGTGCTCCAGACGGTGCGCCGCATCCGGCGCTGCACGGACGCGTTCCACCTCCGCTGGGCGGTCGCCCGTGGCTCGACCGCACCGAGCCCGCGCTCCTGCATCGTCCGCAAGGCGTCGAGGAGGTAGGCCACCTGCGACTCGATGACGAACACGACGCTGGTGTGCCCCTGGCCGGTGTTGGGGCCGGTGAGGAGGAACAGGTTGGGGAAGCCGTGCACGGTGGTCCCCTTGTACGCCGACATGCCGGTGTCGGCCCACTCGGCCGAGAGCGTGCGGCCCGCTCGCCCGACCACCCGGTCAGCGATCGGCAGCTCGGTCGTCCAGAAGCCGGTGGCCACCACGATCGCGTCGACGGGGTGCTCGACGCCGTCGGCGGTGACGATGCCGGTCGGCGTCACCCGCGCGATCGGGTCGGTGACGACCTCGACGTTGTCGGCGGCGAGCGCGGGGTAGTAGGTGTTGGAGCGCAGGACGCGCTTGCACCCGATGCGGAAGGTCGGCGTGACCTTCTCCCGCAGGTCGGGGTCCTTGATGCCGTGGTGGAGATTGGCCAGGGCCGCCTTCTCGGCCGGCAGCCCGAGCCGCGGTTGCCAGGTGAACATCGGCACGTAGCCCTCGTGGGCCCAGTAGATGCCCGTGCGGTAGAGCCGCGCCAGCGCCGGCACCCGGCGCAATGCGGCCCGCTCGGGCCGGGAGTAGCGGCGGTCGTTGCGCGGGATGACCCACGGGGCGGTGCGCTGGAAGACGTCGAGGTGGCCGACCACCTGCTGCAGCTCCGGGACGATCTGGATCGCCGAGGCGCCGGTGCCGACGACGGCGACCCGCTTCCCGGCCAGATCGGCGGTGTGGTCCCAGCGGGCGGAGTGGAACAGCGGGCCGGAGAACGTCTCGAGCCCCTCGATCGCGGGCAGGCGAGGCTCGCAGAGGCCGCCGGTGCCGGTGACCAGCACCTTCGCGCTGACCCCTCCGGACGTCGTCCGGCACTCCCACCGCTGGGTGGCGTCGTCCCAGACCGCCTGCTCGAGCTCGGTGTCGAAGACGGTGTGGTCGCGGACCCCGTGGTCGTCGGCCACGCGTCGCAGGTAGGCCTGGATCTCCGGCTGCGGCGAGTACGACGACGACCAGTCGGGGTTGCGGTCGAACGAGAACGAGTAGAGCTGGCTCGGGATGTCGCAGCAGGCTCCGGGATAGGTGTTGTCGCGCCAGGTGCCCCCGACGTCGCCGGCCTTCTCGATCACCAGGTAGTCGCCCCGCCGTCCTCGGCGAGCTTGATCGCCGCGCACAACCCCGCGAACCCTGCGCCGACGATGAGGTGGTCGACCTGCCGGGGGCGTCATGCAGGGAGGTTACCGACCGCCTCCTTTCGCGGTAGTCCGTGACGTTCGGGTTGTTCTCGGGGCCGAGGTCGACGACCCAACGTCACGGACTATCCGGTCAGCCATCCGGTCAGGAGGCGGTGAGGTCGTAGACGGTGACGCCGTCGACGGTCTGGGCGGTGTAGGTGTTCTCGACCCAGGTGGCGATCTGCGACGAGGTGCTGCCGCCGGCGCTCGGGCCCGCCGCCGCCGAAGCCACCGCTGCCCTGGGCGATGAAGTAGTGGATCTTCCCCTCGGAGACCCACGTCTGGAACTGCGCCAGGGTCGGGCTCGGGTCGCTGCCGTTGAAGCCGCCGATCGCCATCACCGGCTCCTGGGTGGCCAGCTGGTAGCCGGCCGCGCTGTTGGAGCCGACGGCCGCGGCGACCCAGGTGTACGACGAGGCGTCGGTCTCGAGCAGCCTGGTTCAGCGCCGCGCTGGAGGTGCTGCCGTCGAGGAGCCCGCCGGTGCTGGCGCCCCCGTCGGCGGTGCCGCCGGGGTGGTCCCGTGCCCGGGGCGGTCCCGGGCGCCGGGGCGGTCGGTGCCACCCGGACGGCGCCACCCCGCAGGACGCCGTCGGCGGCGTGCCACCGCCGAAGCCGCCACCACCGGCCACCGCCCGACCGACGCGGCCGGCGCTCGGGATGGAGCCCGTGTGGGGCGTGGCCGCCGTGGCGAGGAGTACGCCGCGGGTCCGGCGAGCCCGGCCACCACCGCGGCGAGGCGACCACGAGCGGCGAGCCGCCGCGGCAGGTGCCGTACGCCGACGATCATCAGCGCGCGAGGCGAAGCCCAGGACGGCGATGACGTAGCGCAGCCACGGGTGCCACGACGCGTCGCGGCCGAGCAGCTCGAAGGCGAGACCGGTGGTGAACGCAACGGTGAGCCCCATCAGCCCCGAGGCCAGCAGCGAGTCGCGGTACCGCCACAGGACGACGGCGCCGATGCCGACCAGGGCGCCGATCGCCGGGGCCAGTGCCACGGTGTAGTAGGGGTGGAAGATCCCGGCCATCAGGCTGAAGGTGAGGCCGGTGACGAGCAGCCAGCCCAGCCACAGCGTCAGCCCGGCGCGGACGGCGAGGCCGCCGCGGCCGCGGGCGAACCAGCAGGCCGGCGACGCCCAGGATCAGGGCGGCGGGCAGCAGCCAGGCGACCTGGGTGCCGACCTCGGAGCCGAACATCCGGAACAGGCCGGTCGACCCCCACTGACCGTCCCGGCGGTGTTGCCGCCGCCGCCGACCGAGCCGGTCTCGGAGCCGTCGAGCCGGCCGAAGCCGTTGTAGCCGAAGGTGAGCTCGAGGATCGAGTTGTGCTGCGAGCCACCGATGTAGGGCCGTGACGGCGGCCGGCCACAGCGATCACGATCGCCAGCCACCAGCCCGCCGCGAGGACCATGCCGGCGACGCGCCGAGCAGGTGCAGGATCTTGCGCCGCCAGGTGACGCCGGCGAACACGGCGTACACCAGGACGAGCGCGGGCAGCACCAGGAACGCCTGCAGCATCTTGGCCAGGAAAGCCAGCCCGACCAGGGCGCCGGCGAGGGCCAGCCAGCGCGCCGACCGCGAGCCGGCGACACGCGAGGCCTCGACCGCACGGAGGGTGGCGTACGCCGAGCCGACCAGCAGCAGCACCAGCATCGCGTCGGGGTTGTTGAAGCGGAACATCAGCACCGCGACCGGGGTCAGCGCCATGGTGGCGCCGGCGAGGAGCCCGGCCGCCGCGGACGCCGTCGTACGACGGACCGTGGCGTAGAGCAGGCCGACCGCGGCCACGCCCTCGAGCGCCTGCGGCACCAGGATGCTCCACGACGAGAGCCCGAAGATCCTGACCGACAGCCCCATCGGCCACAGCGCCAGCGGGCGTCTTGTCGACGGTGATGCTGTTGGCGGCGTCGGAGGAGCCGAAGAAGAACGCCTTCCACGACTCCGAGCCGGCCTGCGCCGCGGCGGAGTAGAACGTGTTGGCCCAGCCGGAGGCGCCGAGCCCCCACAGGTACAGCAGGGCCGTGCGCGACCAGCAGACCGGCGAGCGCCAGCCGCTCGGCCGGTACGGGGAGTCGCGGCCCGGGAGGCGGCCGCTCGCCGGCCGCCGTCCGGTGGCCGGCCCCGTCATCGGTGCTGGGGTCGGGCGGACGGTCAGGGCGTCACGGTGACAGCGAGGGCGAAGAGGTCTCCGAGGTCATGGTCCCGACTATGCGGTCCCGACTGGCAGCCCTCCCTGGTCGGACTGTGCCATCTGTGAGCTGGTCGGCTGTGGGTCGTCAGTGCGATCAGCGCGCGGGTCGACTGGCCGAACGTCACGGACGACCGCGGTACGTGGTCAGCGGGGGAGGGCGACCGTGACCTCGGTGGAGCCCGGGCGCGACCGGGCGGACCCGCCCCCGTGGGCGGTGACGATCGCCTTGACCAGGGCCAGGCCGAGGCCGACGCCGCCCTGCTCGCCCCGGGTGCGGGAGGCGTCGCCGCGGGCGAACCGCTCGAAGGCGTGGTCGGCCAGGCCGGGCGGGAAGCCGGGACCGTCGTCGTGCGACGGAGAAGCCGTCGCGGCCGCGGCGGTCACGGTCACCGTCGTCCCGGCGGCGTGTACTTGCGGGCGTTGGTGAGCAGGTTGGTGACGACCTGGTGCAGCCGCTGCACGTCGCCGGTGACCTCGATCGACTCCTCGGGCAGCTCGAGCTGCCACTTGTGGTCCGGCGTGACCACGCGCGCGTCGGAGACCGCCTCGACCAGGAGGCGCGAGAGGTCGACCGGCTGCCGGTCGAGCGGCCGTCCGGAGTCGAGCCGGGCCAGGAGCAGCAGGTCCTCGACCATCGCGGTCATCCGCGCCGACTCCTCCTCGACCTTGCCGAGCGCGGTCCGCACGGTGGCGGCGTCGTCCGGTCGCCGCCGGGCCAGCTCGGTGTAGCCCGCGATCGTGGTCAGCGGCGTGCGGAGCTCGTGGGAGGCGTCGGCCACGAACTGGCGCACCTGCTGCTCGCTCTCGTGCCGCGCGGTCAGCGACGACTCGACGTGCGCGAGCAGGGTGTTGAGCGCCGAGCCGACCTGGCCGACCTCGGTGCGCTCGTCGGTGAGCCGCTCGGGCACGCGTTCGGCGAGCTCGATGTCGCCGGTCGCCAGCGGTAGCTCGGCGACGTGGTGGGCGGTGGCCGCGACCTCGCGCAGCGGCCGCAGCTGACGTCGTACGACGAACGACGCCGGCGCCGTGCCGGCGACGACGGTGCCCGAGCAGCGCCAACGCACAGCTCCCAGCAGGATGAGCCGCGACACCGTGTCGTCGACCGTCGGCCAGCGGGAGTCCGGCCAGGTCGGTCACCCCGCCGTGGCTGTCGGGCCGCGATCACCCGGTAGGAGCCGAGATCCGGCGATGTCGACCTGGTGGCCGTGGCCGTCCGACGGCGACGTGGTCCAGCAGCGCGCGTCTGCTCGGCGGTGAGGTCTCCCGCCCGGGGATTCCGTCGTCGCTCGGTGATCAGGGTCGCCAGTGCCTGCCCCGGGACCCGGTCAGCGGTGACGGTGCCGACGGCCTGGCCGCGGATGTCGCCGTCTCCGTCCGGGTCGCTCGGACCGCCGACCGCCCAGGGGGTGAGGTGGCGCAGCCTGATGCAGCGAGCCGCGGACCTTCGTGTCGAGCCGGTCCATGAGGTAGGTGCGCAGCACCAGCGTCGTCGCCGAGCGCGAGCAGCAGGGACACCAGCGCCACCAGCGCCACGGTGATCAGCACCAGGCGCGAGGTCAGGGAGGCGAAGGCCGATCGCATGTGATCGACGGACCTCAGCCGGCCGGCTTGAGGACGTAACCCGCGCCGCGCATGGTGTGGATCATCGGCTCGCGCCCGGCGTCGATCTTCTTGCGCAGGTAGGAGATGTAGAGCTCCACGACGTTGGCCTGGCCGCCGAAGTCGTAGTTCCACACCCGGTCGAGGATCTGCGCCTTCGACAGCACCCGCTTGCGGGTTGCGCATCAGGAAGCGCAGCAGCTCGAACTCGGTGGCGGTCAGCGTGATCTCCTCGCCGGCGCGGCGTACCTCGTGGCTGTCCTCGTCGAGCTCGAGGTCGCCGACGACGAGCACCGACGACGACTCGGCCCGGCGGGCGCCGGCCCGTCGCATCAGGCCGCGCAGCCGCGCGACCAGCTCCTCGAGGGAGAACGGCTTGGTCACGTAGTCGTCGCCCCCGGCGGTCAGACCGGCGACGCGGTCCTCGACGGAGTCGCGGGCGGTCAGGAAGAGCACGGGGACGTCGGGATCGGTCGACGCGCAGCCGGCGCAGCACCTCGAGCCCGTCGAAGTCCGGCAGCATCATGTCGAGCACCACGGCGTCGGGGCCGAACGACCTCGCGGCGGAGACCGCCTTGGCTCCGGTGTGGGCGGCGGTCACCTCGAACCCCTCGTAGCGCAGGGCCATGCTGATCAGCTCGGCGATGTTCACCTCGTCGTCGACGACCAGCACGCGCAGCGAGGAACCATCGGGTCGGGTGAGCTCCATGGCACCCAGTGTCGGCGCTGAGGTTGTGAGTTTCCTGTGAACTCGCTGTCCGGCGGACACGACGTCCTCCGAGCGTGTTGACAGGTTCCGCACAGCCGTCACGCCCACACTCCCCGCATGAGCGACACGCCAGCCAGCCCCACGCCGGACGACGAGACCCGCCCGTTCGGTGCCCAGCCCGCAGGTCAGCAGACCCTCGAACCCGGCACCGCGCCGCCGGCCGCCGAGGCCACGACACCGCCCGTGGCGCCTCCCTTCCCGCCGCAGCCGGGCCCGTACGCCGGGTCGCAGGGCGGTCAGCCCGGCTACCCGGGCTACCCGGGCTACCCGGGGCAACCCGGCTACCCGGGCTACCCCGGCTACCCGCCGCCCGAGCGTCCGCGCTTCCGCGACCAGGTGCTCGGGATGCGCTCCGTGATCGCGGTGGCGCTGGTCGCCCTGGTGATCGGGGGCCTCGGCGGTGCTCTGCTCGGTGCCCTCAGCAACGGTGGCGGGAACGACGCTCGCTTCGGCGGAAGGGGCGGCGGCTTCCCCCCGGGCGGCTTCCAGCAGGGCCAGCAGGGTCAGCTCGGCCAGCAGGGTCGCCTGCCCCAGCAGCAGTTCCAGCAGAGCCGGCCCTGACCTGGTCCGGAGACTCTGCTCCCTGTCGACCCAACCGAGGTGACCCGATCGGCGTTCTACTGGACGTCGGGAGAACCGGGGAGGGTCGATGGCCGAGCGTCGGGTGGGCTTCAGCGACTACGTCGTCGCTCGGCGTCCGTTGCTCTACCGCACGGCCTGGGTGCTGTGCGGCGACCCCCATCAGGCCGAGGACCTCGTCCAGCAGGTGCTCACCAAGCTCTACGTCGCCTGGCCGCGCGTCTCCCGCATGGACTCGGTGGACGGCTACGTCCGGACCATGCTCGTCCACGCGAACGTCGACCGGGTCCGCAGGCGCCGTGAGGACCTCGTGCTCGACGGGGTCGACCTGCCCGCGCCGGCGCACGAGACCGACGCCGTCCTCGACCTGAGGAGCGCGCTGGCCGAGCTCGCGCCGGGCCAACGGAGGGCACTCGTGCTCCGGCACCTCTGGGGCCTCTCCGTCGACGAGACGGCCGCGGCGCTCGGGATCGCCCCCGGCACCGTGAAGAGCCAGACCTCCGACGCCGTCCGCAGGGTGCGAGCGCTGCTGGTGATCCAACACTCCGGAGAGGGACCCGACCGATGAACGACATCGACGTGCTGCTGCACACCATCGAGGCGCCCGACGCCGACCCCGCCGCCGACGTCCGACGCGGCGAGCAGGCCTTGCGTCGCCGGCACCGTTGGCAGGTCGGTGCAGCCGCCGTCGGCGTGGCCGCGGTCGGGATCGTCGGGTTCGTGGCGCAGGGCGTGAGCGGCGCTCCGGGCACCTCCGGCTCGTTCGCCGGGCTGCCTCACACGGCGAGTCCGCGGGTCCGGCCCGCGCCCCACGGCTGCCGCGGGCGCTGCGCCGCGCAGGCCCACTCCCGGCTCACGGCGAAGCAGGCCCAGCGACGAGCGCTGCACATGATGGCGGCCGCGTCGACCCAGCTCATGCTGCAGACCTACCGCGACGTCCTCGCCGAGCACCTCGACCCGAGGGGCACCGAGCTGCGCCTCGCCGAGAACCAGCAAGGCGGTGGCGGCACCTTCGGAACCAAGCTCGACTGGAGGAACGGCGGCATGATCGAGATCACGGTCGGCCGGACCTGGGAGTCGGCGAGCTCGTTCGCCAACCTCGACGGCGCCGGCCTCACCCCGACCACCTTCCGTGGGCAGCCCGCCCGGGTGAGCACGACCGGCGACGACCTGGTCGTCTCCGTGCGCCACGACGACGGCACCATCGTGTCCCTGGTGGCCAGCACGGCCTTCGGCAACAACGGCACCTCGACGGCGAGCCTGGGCCTCACCCAGCGCCGGCTGCTCGAGGCGGCCGCGGACCCGCGCCTGCAGCTGCCGCCCGGGGTGTGAGCCTCAGCTCGCGGCGTCGTAGAGCCGCAAGGCCATCAGCGGGCAGTTCCGTACGGCGTGCCGCGCGGCCTCCTCGTCGCGTCCGGCGACACGGGGGTCGCGGTCGCCGCTGCGCGAGACGGGGAACCCGAAGTCGTCGACGGTGAGCAGCCCGGGCAACAGCTCGGCGCAGGAGCCGTGTCCGTCGCAGCGGGTCCAGTCGACGTGCAGCCGGGCGGTCATGATGCCCTCCCGGAGTCGGGCCGAAGCCGGCTCGGGCACCAGCCCTCGAGGTGGGCCGCCACGTGGTCGCGGAAGACGTCGAGAGTGGACGCCACGAACCGCGCGGTGCCGTCGGGATGCGCACAGGCCCCGCGTCCGGCCACCAGGGCGCCCATCCGCTCGATCTCGCCCGGCAGCGTGGCGTCACGCACTCCGGAAGCGAGCCGGTGCAGGTTGCGGGCCAGGTGCGGCAAGCCGTTGAGGCACGGGCCGCACTGCCGGGCGGACTCGCCTGCCAGGTAGTCGGCGACCTCGGCGGCGTACCCGAGCGGGCAGGTGCTCGGACCGAGCACGTGCAGCACGCCGGCGCCGACGGTGGCCCGGTAGGGCGCCAGGTCGGACCGGGTCATCCGGACGTCGAAGTGGCCCGCCGGCACCCAGGCGCCGTGGTAGCCCCCCACCAGCACCGCGACCGGGTCGACCGGCTGTGCCCCGTCCAGCACCTCGCGCAGCGGGGTGCCGCGCTCGGCCTCGACGACCCCGGGGTGGCGTACCGACCCGGTCACCGTGAACAGCGAGGTGCCGGGGTCGACGGGGGTGCCGGCGGCGCGGTACCAGCCGACGCCGTGCCGGGCGAGCAGCGCCACCTGGGCCAGCGTCTCGGCGTTGAGCACCAGCGTGGGCCGTCCGTCGACGCCCGCCTCGGTGACCCGGGTGAAGGGGTCGCGGGGCAGCGCCGGCCGGCCCTCGAGCTGGTTGACCAGCGCGGTCTCCTGCCCGGCGACGAACCCGCCCTCGAGGTGTGCGACCTCGATCCTGCGGTGGACCGCGGCCGCGCGAGCGGGAGCGGGGTCGATCTCCGGGCCGACCGCGAGCACCACGCGCTTGGCGTGCAAGGCGCGACCGAGGACCTCGAGACCGTCGAGCACCAGCTGCGGGTTGCGGCCCAGCAGGACGGCGTCCTTGTGGCTGAGCGGCTCGCCCTCCATCGCGTTGCCGACCACGACCGGCCGGCGTCGTGCGGACGCCACCGCGCGCACCTTGGTCGCGGTGGGGAAGCCGGCGCCGCCGCGGCCGGTCAGGCCGCCCTCCTCCACGGCTGCGAGCAGCGCGTCGAGGGACAGGCGGGGCAGCGGCTCGTGGCCGGCCGGGTCGAGGAGCCGGCGTACGGACGTCAGGGTGGTCATCCGGCCCTCCTGGGATGCCGGGTCCAGCCGCGGTGGGCGTACGACGGCGCAAGGCGCCAGCCGACGGCGGTCACGACGAGGCTGATGCAGACGACCGCGATCGCGCGGAACCACGTGGTGGCCGCATCGGAGCCGCTGCCCAAGGCGTGCAGCAGGGCGGTCGGCCACAGGGCGTAGGTCGCCCAGTGGACGGTCTTGAAGACCTTCGGCCCGACCCGGTGCCGCAGCAGCGACACGGCGGTGATCACGGCCAGCAGGTCGACGGCCAGCGTGCCCAGGCCGAGCCAGAGCGGGCGGTACGACGCGACGAAGGGCACGACGACGTCGACCACCCGGAGCTGGGCGTAGGGGTCGAACAGCAACGAGCCGAGGTGGGCTGCGATCATCCCGACACCCGTGAGCGCAGCGGTGCGGTGCAGGTCGCTGGTGCCGAAGCGGCCCAGGAACGGCACCCGGCGACCCGAGCGGGCGACGATGCCGAGCACGATCGAGAGCGTGAGCAGCACCAGCGCCACGATGCCGGTGCCGCGCCCGAGGGCCCACAGGGCGGCGGTCATGGGGTGCTCCCCCGGGAGCTCGGGGAGGTGCTCATGCGGCGGCCTCCTGCGGCCAGGTACCGACCCGGACGACGCGGTGCCGCTGGTCGACGAGGCGGGCGGTGTAGCCACGGTCAGCCAGCCACGCGGCAGCGTCGTGGCCGAGGATCACCGACGCCGTCGAGGCGGTGTTGGCCTCCGCACACGAGGGTGCGGCCACGGTCGCGCTGCGCCACACAGCCGCGGCCGGGGCCGCCGTCCGGGGGTCCACGATGTGGTGCATCCGGACACCGCCGCGGCGCCAGGCTCGTCGTACCGTCGATGAGGTGGCGACCGCCCAGCCGGCCGTCAGGGTGAACCGGCCGGCGGGGTCGTCGGTGGAGTCCTGGACCAGGACCTGCCAGCCGAGCTCGGGTGCTGGGCCAGCGGTGGCGATGTCGCCGCCGATCTCCACCAGGACGCCGGCGCCGGTGGCCTCGGCGGCGGCGCGGGCGGTCAGGTCGGCCGCCCGGGCCTTGGCGGTCGCGCCGAGGTCGAGCTCGACGCCCAGGGGCAGCTCGAGCTTGTCGCCGTACAGGTGCACGCGGCGCCATCCCGGCACCCGCTGCACGAGGCTGACGGGAGCTCCGTCGCTGGGCAGCAGCTCGATGCTGCGGTCGTAGCCGAGCGCCCGCACCGTCGCGCCGACCGTCGGGTCGACCAGGCCGCCGCTCGCCTCGGCCGCGTCCAGCGCCGTGCCGAGCAGGTCGGCCAGCAGGGGCGACAGCCGGTGCGTGCCCGCGGTCAGCCCGGCCAGCTCGGAGTCGGGTCGGAAGCGCGAGCAGGCGGCGTCGACCCGGTCCAGCCCGGAGCGGACGACGTCGACCGCGGTGCCGAGCGCTCCCGGGTCGGAGACGACCACGCCGGCCGTGGTGCTCCAGAGATCGAAGCGGTACGTCGTGCTGGACGGCGGTGGCGTCGTCATGTCAGGACCCGCTGGTGGTGGCCTGCGGCGGGGTGCTCGCCGGCTGGCTGACCGGGCTCGACTGGTTCGACTGGTTCGACGGGTTCGACTGGCTCGACTGGCTCGAGGGGGTGGACGTGCTCGCGTGGGGTCGGGTCCGGTGGGAGGTCGTCGAGTCGCCGCTCCCGCCCGAGCCGGACGCCTGGGACCCGGTGGTGCCGGCGGTGCCCTGGCCGGCTTGGGTGCTCCCCGTGTGGGTGGTCAGGCCGAGGCCGACGGCAGCGCCCATCGCGCTGACGACGCTGAGTCCGGCCAGGCCGGCTTGGAGACGCCGGCTGCGCTTGAGGGGGTTCATGTCCTTCACGGTCGCCGCGCCGTCTGTGCGGACCCTGTGCAGGCCTTGGGTCGCCCGTGTCGGTTCCCTGACAGGAACCTGACGGTCCGCGAGGGTAACTCGGTGGGTGCCCGCACCGGTGCTGGGGGAGAATCACCCGCGTTGTGGACATCACCTTCCCGCCCGAGCTGCCGATCAGCCAGCGGCACGACGAGATCGCGGCGGCCATCCGTGACCACCAGGTCGTCGTCGTCGCCGGCGAGACCGGCTCGGGCAAGACCACCCAGCTGCCGAAGATCTGCCTCGAGCTGGGGCGTGGGGCCGGCGGCCGAGGCGGCCTGGTCGGGCACACCCAGCCGCGCCGGATCGCAGCCCGGTCGGTCGCCGAGCGCCTCGCCGAGGAGACTGCGACGACCCTGGGTGACGAGGTGGGATACCAGGTGCGGTTCACCGACCGCACCGGGCCGCGGACCCGGATCAAGGTGATGACCGACGGCATCCTGCTGGCCGAGCTCCAGCGGGACCGCCAGCTCCGCCGCTACGACACGATCATCCTCGACGAGGCCCACGAGCGCAGCCTCAACATCGACTTCCTGCTCGGCTACCTCAAGCGACTGCTCCCGCGTCGCCCCGACCTCAAGCTGGTCATCACGTCGGCGACCATCGACCCCGACCGGTTCGCCCGGCACTTCGCGGACACCGACGGGCGGCCCGCGCCGGTGATCGAGGTGTCGGGCCGTACCTACCCGGTCGAGGTGCGCTACCGACCGCTTGTGGTGCCAAGCGGCTCGGCGGTCTCGGGGGACTCGGCGGGTTCGAGCGACGAGGTCGACGAGGAGGGGGAGCCGCTGGTCCGCGACCAGACCGAGGCGATCCTCGACGCCGTGCGCGAGCTCGCGCGAGAGGGCCCCGGCGACATCCTGGTCTTCCTTCCCGGCGAGCGGGAGATCCGCGACACCGCGGACGCCCTCTCGGACCTCCGACCCGACCCGGGCCGCACGCTCGAGGTGGTCCCGCTGTTCTCGCGGCTCTCGGCCGCCGAGCAGCACCGGGTGTTCTCCTCCCACCAGGCCACCGTGCGTCGCGTCGTCCTGGCCACGAACGTCGCGGAGACGTCCCTGACCGTCCCCGGGATCCGCTACGTCGTCGACACCGGCGTCGCCCGGATCTCGCGCTACTCGCTGAGGACCAAGGTGCAGCGGCTGCCGATCGAGGCGATCAGCCAGGCCTCCGCACGGCAGCGGTCCGGTCGCTGCGGACGGGTCGAGGCCGGCATCGCGGTCCGGCTGTACGCCGAGGAGGACTTCGAGGCACGCCCGCCCTTCACCGATCCGGAGATCCTGCGCACCAACCTGGCGTCGGTGATCCTGCAGATGACCTCGCTCGGGCTCGGCGACGTCGCGCGGTTCCCGTTCGTGGAGCCACCCGACCGACGCAACGTCACCGCCGGGGTCCAGCTGCTCGAGGAGCTCGGAGCCGTGGTCCCGGCCGGCTCCGGCGACGGGCCGCAGCTGACCCGGGTCGGACGGCGGCTGGCCCGGCTGCCGATCGACCCGCGGCTCGGCCGGATGATCCTCGAGGCCGAGCGCCTCGGCTGCGTGCGCGAGATCCTCGTCATCGCCGCGGCCCTGTCCCTGCAGGACCCGCGCGAGCGGCCGCTCGAGGCACAGGCCCAGGCCGACCAGCTGCACGCGCGGTTCAAGGACCCGACCTCCGACTTCCTCACCTGGCTGAACCTCTGGCGCCACCTGCGCTCCCAGCAGCGGGAGCTCTCCAGCAGCGCCTTCCGCCGGATGTGCAAGCGGGAGTACCTCAACTACCTCCGGGTCCGCGAGTGGCAGGACTTCGAGTCCCAGCTGCGGCAGGTCTGCAGGGAGCTCAAGGTCGACCTGGGTCGCGGCGGCCCCGCCGATGAGCCGGACGCCGACGGCATCCACCAGGCACTGCTGTCGGGCCTGCTCTCGCACATCGGCATGCTCGAGGAGCGGGAGAAGCCTGCTCCGGGACAGCGGCCACGGGGACGGGAGTACCTCGGCGCCCGCAACACCCGGTTCGCGGTGTTCCCGGGCAGTGCCCTGCGCGGCAAGAACCCGGCGTACCTGATGGCCGGCGAGCTGGTCGAGACCGGACGGCTCTGGGCGCGGCAGAACGCCGCGATCCGGCCGGAGTGGGCCGAGCGGATCGGCGCCCACCTGGTCAAGCGCAGCTACAGCGAGCCGCACTGGTCGAAGAAGCGGGCCGCGGTGCTGGCCTACGAGCGAGTGACGCTGTACGGCGTCCCGCTGGTCACCGACCGGCTGGTGTCGTTCGGGAAGGTCGACCGGGCGCTCAGCCGGGAGATGTTCATCCGGCACGCCCTGGTCTACGGCGAGTGGCAGACCCGGCACCGGTTCCTGGCCGACAACCAGCGGCTGCTCGAGGAGGCCGAGGAGCTCGAGCACCGGGCCCGGCGACGCGACATCGTGGTCGACGAGCACACCCTCTTCGAGTTCTACGACGCGCGGGTCGGCGCCGAGGTCGTCTCCGGCGCCCACTTCGACACCTGGTGGAAGCAGGAGCGCCGGCACCGGCCCGACCTGCTCACCTTCGACCCGGCGATGCTCACCCACGAGACCGCCGACGAGGTGCACGAGGACGACTTCCCGGAGACCTGGCAGCAGGGTGAGGGTCTGACGTTCTCGCTGAGCTACCACTTCGAGCCGGGCGCGGTCGACGACGGGCTCACCATCGACGTGCCTGTGGCGACCCTCAACCGGGTGGCCGCCGACGACTTCTCGTGGAACGTGCCGGGCGTCCGGCACGAGCTGGTGACCAGCCTGATCCGCAGCCTCCCGAAGAACCTGCGGGTCAGCTTCGTGCCCGCCCCCGACAAGGCGCGCGACTTCCTGGCGGCCACGCCGCCGGGGGAGGAGCCGCTGCTCGACGCGCTCGAGCGCTGGGCCCGGTCGACCACCGGCGTCGTGGTCCCCCGCGAGGCGTGGGACTGGTCGAAGGTGCCCGCCCACCTCCAGCCGACCTACCGCGTCGTCGACGACGTCGGCGCCGAGCAGGCCCGCGGCAAGGACCTCGACCGGCTGAAGGCGCCGCTGCAGAGCCAGTTCGACCAGGCGCTCGCGGCGGTCGCCGACGACAGCGGGTACGGCGCGACGGGGCAGACCGACTGGACCTTCGGCGACCTCCCCGAGGAGATCGTGCAGCGCCGGGCGGGCCACGAGGTGGTGGCCCACACCGCGCTGCTGGACGAGGGGGACACCGTCGGCGTGGGGGTGTTCGGCTCGGCGGACGAGGCCGCGGCGCGGCACCGGCTCGGCGTACGCCGGCTGCTGCTGCTGGCTCTCCCGGCCGACGACCCGACCACCGGACTGGACGCGACGCAGAAGCTCGGGCTGGCCGGGTCGCCGTACCCGACCGTCGCCGAGCTCCTCGACGACCTGCGAGCGGCGATCCTCGGCGACGTCGTCGACGCCCACCCACCCGCCCGCACCCGCGCTGCGTACGACGCGCTGGTGGCGGCCGGCAGCGCCGCCTTGGCCGAGCGCACCGGAGCGGTCCTCGCCGACGTCCTGCGGGTCCTCGGCGACTGGCGCGAGACCGACCGGATGCTCAGCGGTCGCGCCGAGCTCGCGACCCTGCCCGCGCTCCAGGACATGCGCGAGCAGCTCGCCCGGCTGGTCGGCCGTGGCTTCCTCGGTGAGGCCGGGGCAGACCGGCTGCGCCGCTTCCCGACGTACCTCCTCGCCGTCCGGCGCCGCCGCGAGCAGCTCGACGAGCGGGTCGCGCGCGACCGGCAGCTGATGGATCAGCTCACTCCTGTGCAGGACGCGGTGCTCCACCAGATCGCGGCGCTCCCGGAGGGCCGGCCGCCGGGCGAGACCCTGCGCCGGGCGCGCTGGCTGCTCGAGGAGTACCGGGTCTCCCTGTTCGCCCAGCAGCTCGGCACCGACGGCCCGGTCAGCGACCAGCGGATCCGCAAGCTCCTCGCGTCCTGACCGGTGCGGCCTCGCCGGCGGCCCGCGGCGACTACCGTGGAGCGATGAGCCAGCGCCCCCACCACCGACCCGCCGTCCCCGGCGACCGGTTCTTCGAGGGCATCGAGGCCGAGCACGACCCGGTGCTGGTCGCGCAGGCGGCCGACCGGGCGGCGGTGCTCCTGGTCCGCGGCGCGCGTGACGCCGACGACGCCGGCGTCGCGGAGCGGGTGCTCCACCTGGCCGACACCGAGGGCATCGAGGAGATCGCGGCCGCCTGGGCCGACCGGCCCGCCGACACGATCGCCGGCTGCCTGTGGCGTCTCTACCTGCTCCGCTCCTGGGTGTACGCCGACCCGGTGGCCGTGGCTCGGGAGTTCGAGGCCGGTCGGGCCCGGGCCGCCGTCGACGGCGTCGTCGCCGGGGTCGCCGACCCGCCCGGCCCCGACGAGCTGCGGGCGATGGTCGACCAGGTGCTGCGGGGCATCGCCACCAGTGACTTCGCCGACGTCCTGCTGCGCGCGGCGGCGTTCGCCCGTGTCGTGGCCACCGGCCGGGCCGAGCTGCCCGACGGCGACACCCTGGCCGCGGCCCGGGTCCAGGCGGTGGCCGACCAGCTGGACCGGGCGGCCCGGCTCGAGCTCGCCGGCCGGCTGAGCTGAGCTCGCCACCCCTGGCCAGGACCCTCGGCACTCACCTGTGGAGTTCGGAATGCCTGGTCACCCCGGACCGTTACACTGGTCGCAGTGTGCCGGGCCGCGGCAGCCCCGGGTCCCAACTTAAGCCGCCTAGAGCGGCCACGCGCCGTGAGGCGCTCCCGGTCCGGCGCACTGCCTCTTTCGCCCCCACGTCGACGCCCGACTAGGGTTTCGCCGTGCGAGAGGTGGCCGGAACGTCGAGGACCAGCCGCGTCCGCCGACCCCGGGTCGCCGTCCTGCTCGCCCTGACCGCCGCCACCGTGCTGGCCGCCTGCGACGGCGGGTCGTCGTCGTCGGCCCAGCCGTCCCCGAGCAGCTCGCCGACCTCGGCCAGTGCGCTCCCGTCGCAGCTCCCGCCGCAGACCCTCACGTTCGGGGTGCTCGGCGGCCCGGACGAGAAGGCGGCGTACGAGGAGATGGCCTCGATGTTCGCGCCGCTCAACCGCCAGGTGACAGTCAAGGTCGAGGAGTGGCCCGACGCCCAGGCGATGGTGGCCGCGTTCGCGGCCGGCGACCGGGTGCCCGACGTGTTCCTGGCCACGCGCCGCTACCTGCCGTGGCTGTTGGAGCACCAGACGACCCAGCCGGTCGACCAGCTCCTCGACGAGCGGGGGGTCGACTTCGGCGACTCCTACCCGCGCAGCACCCTCACCGCGTTCGCCGTCGACAACGCCCTGACCTGCCTGCCCTACGGCATCGAGCCGACGGTCATGTACTACAACACCCACCTGGTCAAGCTCGGTCGGATCCCCCAGGCCCCGGCCACTCCCGGGCAGGGCTGGAGCTTCGACCAGTTCACCGCTGCTGCCCGCTGGGCCGTCCACCACCGGCCCGGTACCACCGGGATGTACGTCGACCCCACCATCGCCGGCCTGTCCCCGTTCCTCTACTCGGGGGGCGGGCAGCTGTTCGACAGTGCCAGCCAGCCGACCTCGACCGCGTTCGCCAGCAGTCCCAACGCGCTGACCCTGGGCCGGCTGAACCGCACCCTGCGTCGTCCGCACATGTCACTCACCGCCTCCCAGCTCGCCCAGAAGACCCCCGTCGAGTGGTTCGAGAGCGGCAAGCTGGCCATGCTCGAGGGCACTCGACGCCTCGTGCCGCAGCTGCGCCAGGACGCCCGCCTCGACTTCGACGTGATGCCGGTCCCGACGCTCAGCACCTCGGCCACGACCGGCGGACTGTCGGGCATCTGCATCTCCAGCCACCCGCGCGACGTCGGCACCGCCGCCGACTTCCTGGTCTACGCCAGCTCGCCCGACGCCCTGGGTGCGGTGGCCTCCGCGGGCTACCTGCAGCCGGCCAACCAGACGGTGGCTCTGTCCGACGCCTTCCAGCAGCCGGGCCACCTGCCGCGGCACGCAGGGGTGTTCACCTTCAGCGTGAAGAGCATGGTCTACCCGCCGCTCCTGGACCAGTGGGACGCCCTCGACGAGGTGGTCGACCCGCGGCTCGCGGACCTGATGTCCGGCCCACCGAGTCTCGTCCCGCGCCGCGCCCGACACACCGACCGCGCGTCACGGCCGGTGCTGGCGCCGGCTCAGTCGGCCTCGCCGTCCGCGGGCTGAGCCAGGTCGGCGGCGACCTCCGCGACCGGCGGCCCGTCGTCGACGGTCGTGGCCGCGCGAGCCGCCGCCGACTTCCGGGCCACGGACGGGCCCGCTTCGGCGATCGCCTCGACGAGCACCGGCCCGACCAGCTCCACCTGCCAGGGGCGCGCGCCGTACTCGGTCAGCCGAGCGGCGACGGCGGCGGCACCGCCGTCGCCCGGAGGTGACCAGAGCAGCCGCCGGACGGAGTCGGGCGTGAGCAGGTTCTCGACCGGTACGTCGTGCTCCTCCGACAGCTGGGCCAGCCCGTCGCGGGCCAGCACCAGGCGTTCGGCGGCGACCGGGTCGCGCTCCGCCCAGGCCCGCGGCACCGGGGGACCGTCGGTGCGTGGTGCGCGCGCAGGCAGGTCGTCCTCGTCCATCGTGGCCGCCCGGTGGAGGGCGGTCAGCCACTCGTCGCTGTAGCGCGAGGCGCCGCGGCCGTGGAAGCCGCGCGTCCCCATCAGCTCGCCACGCGTCGTCGGCATCGCCTGGGCTGCGGCCACGATCGCGGCATCGCCGATGATCCGGCCGGGCGAGAGGTCGCGGTCACGCGCGATCGTGTCGCGGGCCAGCCACAGCTCGCGGACCGCGCCCATCAGCCGGCGGCCGCGCACCCGGTGGAGACCCGACGTACGGCGCCACGGCTCGTGACGGACCGCCGGCACGAAGCTCTTGAGGGCCTCGAACTCCTGGCGGGCCCACTCGGCCTTGCCGGTCGACTCGAGCTCGGCGGCGAGCACGGCGCGCAGCTCGACGAGCACCTCGACGTCGAGAGCGGCGTACTCCAGCCACGGCTCCGGGAGCGGCCGCGTCGACCAGTCGGCGGCGGAGTGCTCCTTCTTCATCCGGTAGCCGAGCAGGGTCTCCACCAAGGTGGCCAGCCCGACGCGGGGGTAGCCGAGCAGCCGCCCGGCGAGCTCGGTGTCGAAGAGCTCGCTCGGGGTGAGGCCGACCTCGGCCAGGCAGGCGAGGTCCTGGGTGGCCGCGTGGAGGATCCACTCGGTGCCGGCCAGCGCCTCCTGAAGCGGGTCGAGCGAGTCGAAGCCGATCGGGTCGACCAGGAAGGTGCCGGCACCGTCGCGGCGGAGCTGGATCAGGTAGGCGCGCGGGGAGTAGCGGTAGCCCGACGCGCGCTCGGCGTCGATCGCGACGGGCCCGGACGCCGCCGCGAGGGCCGCGCACGCCTCGGCCAGGAACGGCGGGGTCTCGGTGAGCAGCGGGAGACCGTCGCGGAGCTCGAGCAGGGGAGCGGGCGGGGCGGCGGGGGCCTCGTCGGCGGCACCGGCAGGCGCAGGGGTCACCACGGTCGGTTCGGAGCCCGAGGTGTCGGCGGGTGCGGCCGAGGCCGCGGGAGCGTCGTCTGTGGTCATGTCCTAGTGACCGGGACCGCGGCGTCCCCTGCGGCTGGGCATGGCGGTCACGCCCTCGGGGACCGGCGGCAGACCGGCCGCGGTACACAGTAGTTCGCCCCAGGCCTCCACGTGGTCGGAGACCGGGAGCCGACCGTCGACCTCCTGCGGCGTCCACGACGCGCGGATCTCGATCTGGGCGCTGCCCGAGTCGTCGGACATCGCACCGAAGCTGTCGGTGGCGACGCGGGTGACCGTGCCCGAGGCGGCGGTCCAGATCGCGCCGTGGGCCTCGAGCGCCTCGGTCAGCCACGACCAGCCGACGTCGGCCAGGGCGGGGTCGGTGATCATCTCGAGGTCGATCTCGGCCCGGGCGTAGGCGACGAACCGGAACGTGCCGTCCCAGGCGTCGTTGCCCGCCGGGTCGTGCAGCAGGATCAGCCGGCCGGTGCTGATGTCGACGCCCTCGACCGTGACGTCGGCGCTGACCGCGGTCGCGTAGGGGGCGATCCGTTGGGGCGCCGGCATCGGCTCGCACAGCACCTCGGGGCGCATCCGGGCCTCGCCCATCGCGCGCACCGCAACCTGGAACTCAGGAGGGTGTGCGGACGCACCCGCTCCGGGGTGCGTCTCGGTACCGACGACCATGCGTTCACAGTAGGTCTGCACCGCACAGCCGATGTGCGAACACGCCGGTCGGTTTGCGACGATGAACCGGTGAGCAGCCCTGGTGACACCGTCCGCGCGCGCACCCGTGACAGCGCGTTCCTGCGGGCCGCTCGCGGCGAGCCGGTGCCGCACACCCCGGTCTGGTACATGCGGCAGGCCGGCCGGTCCCTGCCCGAGTACCTCCGCCTCCGCGAGGGCGTCGGGATGCTGGAGTCCTGCATGGATCCCGACCTGGTCACCGAGATCACCCTCCAGCCCGTCCGCCGGTACGGCGTCGACGCCGCCATCTTCTTCTCCGACATCGTGCTGCCGCTCAAGGCCGTCGGCGTCGATCTCGACATCGTGCCGGGGGTCGGTCCGGTCATCGCCGCGCCGGTGCGGACCCTCGCCGACGTCGCGGCCATCCCCGACCTGGCCCCCGGGCACGTCGGGTTCGTCACGGCCGCCATCACCTCGCTGGTCGCCGAGCTCGGTGAGCGGCCGCTGATCGGCTTCGCGGGCGCGCCGTTCACCGTCGCGTCCTACCTGGTCGAGGGCGGCCCCTCCAAGGAGCACGCGAAGACCAAGGCCATGATGTTCGGCGCTCCCGAGGTCTGGGAGGCGCTGATGGCCAAGATCGCCGGCATCTCCGCGGCCTACCTCCGCGTGCAGGTCGACGCCGGGGCCTCCGCGGTCCAGCTCTTCGACTCGTGGGCCGGTGCGCTCACCCCGGACGACTACCGCCGTTCGGTGATGCCGCACTCGGCCGCGGTGCTCGGAGCCGTGGCCGGCCTCGGCGTACCCCGCATCCACTTCGGGGTCGGCACCGGGAGCCTGCTCGCTCTGATGGGGGAGGCGGGCGCCGACGTCGTCGGCGTCGACTGGCGGACGCCGCTCGCCTCCGCGATCCCGCTGGTGGGCGACCGGGCGGTGCAGGGCAACCTCGACCCGACCCTGGTCTTCGCGCCCACCGACGTGATGACCGCCCGCGCGGCCGAGGTGATCGAGGCCGGCCGGGCCGCGCAGGGCCACATCTTCAACCTCGGGCACGGCGTGATCCCGAGCACCGACCCCGACCAGCTCACGCGGCTCACGGAGTTCGTGCAGGGCTACTGAGGTCAGTCGGCGTCCGGGCCCGAGGCCGGGGCGGGAGTGGCCGCCCGGTTCCGCCCCGCGCGTCGGGTCCACCACCACAGGGGCAGCCCGACCAGCGCGAGCAGCACCGCGAACGGGAGGACGGCCCCCAGTGCGGTGAGCACGACCCGGACCGTGTCGGTCAGGGCGGTCCAGCCGTGCTGCAGCCCGGTCACGAACCCGGCCTCGGAGTGGTGCGCCACCGTCGTGACGTGGGCGGGCGGGACGGAGACGTCCAGGTCGATCGTCGACAGGCTGGCCTGGTCGGCCAGCTGGTTGCGCTGCGCCTTGAGCGACTGGTACTCGCCGCGCCGCTGGGTGATCGCGCTCTCGAACCGGAGGAGCTGGTCGATGGTGGCGGCCTTGCGCTGGAAGGCGTTGAGGTCGTGCAGGCTGATCCGCAGGGTCCGCAGCCGCTGCTGGACGTCGATCACCTCGGTGGTGACGTCCTTGCCGGTGCTGCTGGAGTGCACCACGGTCCCGAGCTGCTCCAGGTCGTCCATCGCGGTGCTGAACGAGTCGACCGGCACGCGCAGCACCAGGTGGGAGTCACGGATCCGGCCGCTCTTGTCGTAGACGGTGCGCTCGTCGTCGACCGACCCGTGCAGGCGGACCAGCAGGCGGTCGACGCCGTCGCGCGCCTGCTGCGGGTCCGTCGTACGGATCGAGATGTCGCCGTTCCTGATGATCGCCTGCTGCTGGTGCAGGACGTCGCCGGGGCTCGCGTCCTGGACTGTCCCGAGGTCCCCACTGGTGCCGGTGTTGCCTGCGACCGGTGCGGCGGCCGCCGGCGCCCGGGAGCCGCTGGCCTCGCCCCCGGACGCGGCGGCGCCGCTCCCTGCGCCGCCGCAGCCGGTGAGTGCGACGAGGCAGACGGTGCCGAGGACGGCGAGGCGAGGGCGAGTCAGCATCATGGCGATCGGACGGCGCCCGCGGCCGCCTGGTTCCCCACCGGCCGGCCGCTAGCCCGGAGGTCGGCTCACCTGGAGCTCCTCGGCGGCGGCGTCGACCAGCTCCTCGATCTCACCGATCGCCGCTGACCGGGCCACCCGCGAGCAGTCGGTCGGTGCCGAGCAGGACCGCCCCGGGGAACGGGAGCACCTGCAGCCGGACCCGGGTCTCGCCGTCCGGGTCGCCGAGCAGGTCGTCGGCGACGTCGGGCCACAGGTCGCGGACCGCCGACCACTCGCTGCGCGAGACCAGGTGAACCCGCACCGGCGCTGAGTCGCTCCTGCCAGACCGGGAGGCGGGCCACGATCGCGGCGCGAGGCGCCCTCCTCCCGCGGGTTCCAGAACACCAGCAGCCGGGCGGCGGCGTCGGTCGAGCTTCCACAACGGAGCCCGGCCCGTCCGGCCCGTCGAGCACGCCGTAGGGGATGGGCCGGGCGACGTAGGCGTCGTCGCCGTGCGTCCTGGGCGCACCGACTGCTGGGCGGAGGCAGCTTGCTGTCGCGGACGACGAACGCCGTGGTCGCGACGGCGACCAGCGACGGCCGCCAGCCACCACCAGTCCTCCTCGCTGAAGTCGCTGAGCCGGGCGAGGACGCCGTCCCGGCGCCAGGAGTCCAGCCACGCGACCAGCGCCACGAGCGACGAGGACGGTGTTGCGGATCGCGGTCTGCCGGGTGATCCAGCCGAGCCCGAGCCGGCCGAAGCACCCGCACCGCACGGGATAGTCGAAGGTCAGAGCGCGCAGCACGACCACGAGGTAGGAGACGAAGAGCACCAGCGTGACGACGGTCGCGGCGACGTACCACCGTCCCGGGCAGGAGGAGCAGCAGCGCGGCCAGGGCGAGCTCGCCCTACGGCAGCAGCCGCGGGGCTTGGATCTTGAACAGGAAGCCCGGAAGGCTCGAGCTTGCCGAAGACCGACATGGTGTCGTCGAGGTCACGGACCTTGGCGACCGCGCTCACCACGAGGATCGCGGCCAGGAGCAACGGCAGGACGACGAACGGCGCGCTGGGCACGCGGTCAGCATAGGGAGGCCGAGCGTCCCGTGTGGGTGGGACCACCGGCCCCGTCGGCGGTTCCCGGCCGGGTGGGAGAGTGGCGGGTGTGACTTCCGCTCCCGATGTCGTGGTGGTCGGCGGCGGCCTCGCCGGGCTGACCGCGGCCCGCGAGCTCGGCCGGGCCGGGCTGTCCGTGCTCCTCCTCGAGGCCTCACCGGACCTCGGCGGCAAGCTGCGCACCGGTGTCGTGGGCGGTGTCGAGGTCGATGTCGGCGCCGAGTCGATGCTGGCCCGGCGCCCGGAGGCGGTCGGGCTCGCGGCCGAGCTCGGGCTCGAGCTGGTCCATCCGGCCTCGGGCTCGACCCAGCTCTGGACCCGGGGCGCTCTCCGCCCCCTGCCGCGCACCCTCCTCGGCGTACCGCTCGACCTCGACCAGGTCGCCGAGTCCGGCGTCCTCTCCGACGAGGGCGTCGAGCGCGCCCGGCAGGAGCAGGTCGCCGACCTCGGTGACGACGACGTCTCGGTCGCCCACCTCGTCGGCGACCGACTGGGTCACGAGGTGGTCGACCGTCTGGTCGAGCCGTTGCTCGGTGGGGTGTACGCCGGTCATGCCACGCACCTGTCGTCGGCGGCGACGATCCCGCAGGTCGTCTCGCTGCTCCGGACCCACGGGTCCCTCACCGCGGCCGCCGCGGCGGTGCCGGTGGCGCCCGCCTCAGCCGAGGACCCCGTGTTCGCGGGGGTCGTCGGCGGCCTGGGCCGGCTCCCGCGCGCCGTCGTCGAGGCGGGCGGCTTCGAGGCGCGCACGCACGCGACCGTCCGTCACCTCGAGCGCACCGCCACGGGGTTCCGCCTCACCGTCGGCTCGGCGCACGACCCCGAGACGATCGAGACCACCCGCGTCGTGGTCGCCGTACCGGGTCCACCGGCTGCCAGGCTGCTCGGCGGTGTGGCACCGGATGCCGCCGACGAGCTCGGGGGTCTGGAGTACGCCTCGATGGCCGTGGTCACGCTGGCGGTGCCGGCGCTCGAGGTGGGCGACTCCTCCGGGTTCCTGGTGCCGTCGGTGGACGGCCGTCGGATCAAGGCGTCGACATACTCCTTCAGCAAGTGGGCGTGGCTCGGCGCGGCCACCGACCTCCGCATCCTGCGCGCCTCCATCGGCCGGCACCGTGAGGAGGCCGTGCTCCAGGCCTCCGACGACGAGCTGGTCGCCCACGTGGTGACCGATCTGTCCACCGCGACCGGCCAGGCGATCGCGCCGGTCGACGCGCACGTGCAGCGTTGGGGCGGCGCGCTGCCGCAGTACGCCGTCGGCCACCTCGACCGGGTCGCCCGGATCCGCGCGTCGGTGGCCGGCGTACCGGGTCTCGCGGTGTGCGGAGCGGCGTACGACGGCGTCGGGATCCCCGCCGTGATCGGCTCGGCCCGCCGGGCCGTCGTAGAGCTGCGAGAGGCAGAATGAGGACATGAGCGAGACGCCGCAGACCCAGGCCGCGCGGACCCGCGAGATCAACGAGATGGTCCGCTACACCATGTGGTCGGTGTTCCGCCTCGAGCGCGTGCTCGGCGACGGTCCTGAGGGGGCCGACCGCGCCGGCGAGGCGACCGAGGTCAGCGAGCTGTTCGAGAAGCTCGCCGCCGAGGACGTCGTGGTCCGCGGCACCTACGACGTCGCCGGGCTGCGGGCCGACGCCGACGTGATGATCTGGTGGCACGCCGAGACCAGCGAGCAGCTCCAGTCCGCCTACCACCGCTTCCGTCGTACGGCGTTCGGTCGCCGCCTCGCGCCGGTCTGGTCGCAGATGGCCCTGCACCGGCCGGCGGAGTTCAACCGCAGCCACGTGCCGGCGTTCCTCGCCGAGGAGGAGCCGAAGGCGCACGTGTGCGTCTACCCGTTCGTCCGCTCCTACGACTGGTACCTCCTCGAGGAGGACGAGCGGCGCCGGCTCCTGGTCGAGCACGGCATGAAGGCCCGCGACTACCCCGACGTGCGGGCCAACACGGTGTCGAGCTTCGCGCTCGGTGACTACGAGTGGATCCTGGCCTTCGAGGCCGACGACCTCGGCCGGATCGTCGACCTGATGCGGGTCCTGCGCAGCTCGGAGACCCGCCGGCACGTCCGCCTGGAGATCCCCTTCTACACCGGCGCCCGCGCGTCGGTCGGCGACCTCCTCGCCCGCCTCCCCTGACTCAACGATCGGCGGGCTGGTCTGCGGGCTGGAGGGTGATGGCGATCGAGTTGATGCAGTAGCGGTCGCCGGTCGGGGTGCCGTAGCCGTCGGGGAAGACGTGCCCGAGGTGGGAGCCGCAGTTGGCGCACCGGACCTCGACCCGTTTCATCCCCAGGGACACGTCCTCGATGTATTCCACGGTGTCGGTGATCGGCTGGTAGAAGCTCGGCCACCCGCACCCGGAGTGGAACTTGGTGTCGGACTCGAAGAGCGTCGTCCCGCAGGCCTTGCAGGAGTAGACGCCCTTGGTCTCGGTGTCGGTGTACTCACCGACGAACGGCCGCTCGGTGCCGGCCTTGCGCAGTACGGCGTACTCCTCGGGCGTGAGCTCCTCACGCCACTGCTCGTCGGTCTTCTCCACCTGGTAGCCCATGGCCCCAGGGTACCGACCGGCACCAGCCCCGACGTTCGCTCGCCCCGTTCCGGTTAGCCTGGCGGCATGCCGAAGACGCCTGCCGCCGAGGTGGTCGCCGGAGACCGCGCTGTCCGGGTGAGCAGCCCCGACCGGGTCATCTACGAAGCCACCGACCACACCCCGGAGGTCACCAAGCTGATGGTGGCCGAGTACTTCGCGAGCGTGGATGACGGTCTGATGCGCGCCCTGCGCAACCGCCCGACCGCGCTGGAGCGGTGGACGTCCGGCGTCCGCCCGGGCATGAAGCTGGCCACCGGACCCCAGGACAAGGACGCCGACGCGTTCTACCAGAAGCGCGTCCCCCAGGGCGCGCCCGACTACCTCGAGTCCGTCGAGATCACCTTCCCCAGTGGACGCAAGGCCGAGGAGATCTGCCCGACCGAGATCGCGGTGCCGGTCTGGTGCGCCCACATGGGCACCCTCACGTTCCACCCGTGGCCGGTCCGCCGTGACGACGTCGACCGCCCCGACGAGCTCCGGATCGACCTCGACCCCCAGCCCGGTACGACGTTCAGCGACGCCGTGCGGGTCGCCGGCGTGGCGCGGGAGCTGCTCGAGGAGCTCGGCCTCACGGGGTACGCCAAGACCAGTGGCAACCGTGGCGTCCACGTCTTCGTCCGGATCGAGCCGCGGTGGGAGTTCGTCGACGTGCGGCACGCCGCGATCGGCTTCGGCCGCGAGCTCGAGAAGCGCGACGACGGGGTGACCACCGCGTGGTGGAAGGAGGAGCGCGGGAAGCGGATCTTCGTCGACTTCAACCAGAACTGCCGCGACCGCACGATCGCCTCGGCGTACTCCCTGCGGCCGATCCCCGGCGCACCGGTCTCGACGCCGATGAGCTGGGAGGAGCTGGCTGGGGTCACCGACCCGGCCGGCTACCACCTGTTCAGCGTCCCCGACCGGTTGGCGGACGGCGACCCGTGGGCCGGCATCGACGACGAGCAGTTCTCGATCGAGCCGCTGCTGCGCCTGTTCGAGGAGCAGGGCAGCGTGGAGCTCAACTACCCGCCCGACTACCCGAAGATGCCGGGGGAGCCGCCGCGCGTCCAGCCCAGCAAGAAGGTCGAGGCCCACTGGGACGAGCAGGGCAACCGGGTCGCCGACTGATCCCGGCTCCGCAGAGCCCGGGCTCGCGGGTCCGTATGCTGGGGAACGTGCGAGCCTGGTGGTCGACTGTTGCAAGGCGGCCGAGGGTCTCGGTGGCGATGGCGACCTACCACGGCGAGCGGTTCCTCCCGGAGATGCTGGAGAGCCTCGCGACCCAGACGCGCAGGCCCGACGAGCTCGTGGTGCGCGATGACGCCTCCGCCGACGGGACCGTCGACATCCTGCACGACTTCGCTGCCCGAGCGCCGTTCCCGGTACAGGTGATCGCCGGCGCAGAGCGCCTGGGCTTCGCGCAGAACTTCGTCGCGGCGAGCACCGCGTGCTCGGGCGACCTGGTCTTCTTCGCAGACCAGGACGACACGTGGCGGCCCACCAAGATCGCCGTGGCAGCACGAGGCGTGACGGGTCGCGACCCCGTGGCCCTGTTCCACGACTTCGCGGTGCAGGACGACGACGGCTCCCAGGTGGCGCCGTCGATGTACACGCTGCTGGCCGAACGCGGGTTCAACCCGATGGCAGCGGTGAACGGCTGCAGCATGGCGGTGACCCGCGCCTTCATCGAGCTCTGGGGATGGCCACCCGCAGCGGCGACCACACCGGTGTCGCACGACGCCTGGGTCGCTCTCCTCTCGACGGCCTTCGGCCAACGCACCAACCTCGACGAGGTGCTGATCGACTACCGCCTGCATGACACCAATGCCTCGGGCTGGATCCCGAGCGGTGAGGCGCGCGAGTTCACCGACGCTGCCCACGACGCGACCGACGTCGAGGTCCTGATCGACCTCCTGGTCAAGAAGCGCAAGGTGGGACCGTGGACCCGGGTCTTCCTCGACGTCCTCGACGCACGCGGAGCAGCGGTCGACCCTGCTGCGTCGCGCACGCTCGTGCAGAGCCTCAAGGCCAACCGGCGCCGGCATCGACAGGCCCGCGGCCGGCTGCCTTCCCTAGAGCTCCCGGGGTAGCGAGGGAGCTCGCTTCCTGATCTCGACGCCGGGCTTCACCGGGTGGTAGACCATGTCGCGCTCCGCGAACGCTGCCGGCGACTCGTGGAAGTACTGCCCCTGAGCGGGACGGAACCGGAAGGTCATGTGCTCGGGGGTGCCGGCCGGCGACTTCCCGATGTAGATCCGACCCGAGCGCTCCGCCGGGGTGAACGAGCCCTGGTTCCCCAGGTCCTCGACGACGGCGCCGGACACGTACGCGATGGTGGACAGCGTCCACTCGTAGGTCCCGTACCACTCCGGGTCGGACATCGCGATCGCGTAGGTGTTCAGCAGGTCTTGGGACACGCGCATCAGGGGGTTCAGGGAGCGGACCAGCTGGTCGTCGCGGACCCACGACGGGGTGGTGGCGGTCTTCCAGTGCGGCCACTGCGGATGCTCGGACTTGTACATCACGCTGGTGGTCAGGAGGTCCGCGTCGTTGTCCCGGAACTCGTCGAACAGCTCTCCCCACGACCCGGAGTAGTCCACGTCGTACTCGATCAGCCAGACGTGCTCGGCGGACAGCGCCTGTATCACCGGGACGAACAGGGTGTCGAGGTAGCCCCCGTAGACACCACCGTTGCGGACCATCGTCTGGTAGCGGGTGGGGAGCACGCGAGCGGGGTCCTCGTAGGCGAACGGCGCCTTCGGACGTGCGCCCGGACCGTCGTTGTAGATGAAGTGCCACGTCACGAGGTCACCGGTCTCGCGC
The DNA here is from genome assembly GCA_963808115.1 of uncultured Actinomycetota bacterium. GTDB lineage: Bacteria > Actinomycetota > Actinomycetes > Propionibacteriales > Nocardioidaceae > Nocardioides. The sequence goes on along the minus strand of CAWEEN010000004.1, from coordinate 154,135 downwards.
ACCAGCCGCTCGAAGTGACGCCGGATCCGGGGTGAGCGGTGGTGCGTCAGGAAGATGCCGGCGGCGGGCGTCACGGGTGCCCTTGGTTGAGGGTCGTCAGGAAGCCACGCCGGACCCGCCACCCCGTGAGAGCGTCGAGCACCCGGTAGCCGGCGCCCACCAGCACGGACGACGAGCCTCGGTCGCGTCGGGTGAAGTCCACCCGCACCGGCGCGCCGTCGACCAGGGCGACCATCGTGCCGGCTCTCCCGAGGGCCCGGGCCCGGACCCGGTCGAGCGGTACGTCGAGCACCCTCCCGCCGGTATCAGCACGGGAGATGCGGAGCCGACCGCCTCCGACCACGACCTCGAACTCCCTCGTCGTCGTACGACGGGTGCCGGTCACGACGCCGGCTCGCGCCTCGAGGGGACGTCGGGTCACAGGCCGGTCACTCCCTCGCCGGCTCCTGCCTGCTCGTCGAAGTTCTCGTGCTCGAGCAGGTGGAGCAGCGGTACGCCGATCTTGCGGCGAGCCCGGGAGGACCAGTCGACGTGGAAGAACTCCTGCACCACGTGGGGCCGGGTCAGCACGATCACCTCGCGACCGTCGACGCGCCGTACGACGTCGCCCAGGGCGGTCACGGGATCCTCGCCGACGAGCTCGCCGTCGGCGACGGCACCGGCGTCGTGCAGGGCCTCGATGGTCGCGCGCAAGGCGTCCTGAGACTCCCGCTCGCTCTCCTCGCGGACCGCCTCCACGTCCTCGACGTCCAGGGGGATCGTGGGCGCGGGCAGGGTGTCGGTACCCATGGCGCCGAGCGCGGCCTCGACCCGGGCCGCGGCGTCGTCGGCCGGCAGCAGCACGTGGTAGTGCACCTCGGAGTCGAGACCCTCGTGGAGCGACCGCACCTGCGCGGCGTCGGCGGCCGTCAGTGCCTGCTCGACGAGCAGCACCACGGTGTAGGTCTCGGTCATGCGCGGCTCTCCCGGGTCGTGGACCAGTGCGCCCGAAGCCTAGGCCACCGGTCCGCCCAGGACGTCGGTCAGGTCGTAGGAGACCGGCTCGTCGAGCTGCTCGTAGCCGCAGCTCTCCGGGTCGCGGTCGGTGCGCCAGCGCCGGAACTGGGCCGTGTGCCGGAACCGGTTGCCCTCCATGTGGTCGTAGGCGACCTCGATCACCAGGTCGGGCCGCAGCGGCACGAAGCTGAGGTCCTTGCCCTGGCTCCACCGGCTCTGGGTGCCGGGGACCCGGTCGGGGTTGGCGGTCAGGAACTCCGCCCAGCGTCCCCACGGGTGGTCCTCGATCGGGACGACGAGCGGCTGCAGCTGCTCGATCAGCTCGGCCCGCCTGGCCTCGGTGAAGCTGGCGCTGACCCCGATGTGCTGGAGCTCCCCGTCGCGGTAGAGGCCGAGCAGCAGGCTGCCGAGCAGCGGCCGCTCGGGGGTGCTGGTCTTGTGCTCGCGGTAGCCGGCGACGACGACGTCGGCGGTGCGCTCGTGCTTGATCTTGAGCATGGTGCGGGCGTTCTCGACGTACGGCGCGTCGAGCGGCTTCGCGACCACGCCGTCGAGCCCGGCTCCCTCGAACTGGTGGAACCACTCCTCGGCCAGCGCCCGGTCGGTGGTGGTCCGGGTCAGGTAGCAGGGGCCGTCGACGCCGGCCAGCGCCCCCTCGAGCGCGGCCCGGCGCTCGGCGAACGGCCGCTCGACGTACGACGTGTCGCCGAGCGCCAGCAGGTCGAAGGCCACGAACCCGGCCGGCGTCTTCTCCGCCAGCATGTCGATGCGGCTCTGGGCCGGGTGGATGCGCTCCTGCAGCACCTCGAACTCCAGGCGGTCCACGCCGTCGTCTCCCCGCAGCGCCACGAAGATCTCGCCGTCGAGGACGCACCGCTCGGGCAGCTGGCGCCGCATCGCCGCCGCCACCTCGGGGAAGTAGCGGGTCAGCGGCTTGGTGTTGCGGCTGGCCAGCTCGACCTCGTCGCCGTCCTTGAAGACCAGGCAGCGGAACCCGTCCCACTTCGGCTCGAAGCTCAGGCCGTCTGCCGTGGCGGGGTCGGGGATCCCCTTGACGCTCTTGGCCAGCATCGGCCGCACCGGCGGCATCACGGGCAGGTCCATGCCGGCGACCCTAGCTCCGCGCGCCCCCAAGTAACGCGGGGTTATCGCCGCACCAGTGCCCCCACAGCACCGCATAAGTGGACACAGCACCGCAGAAGTGGGCACAGCACCGCAGGAGTCGAGAGCTCCCCGGGTAGGAGTCGAACCTACGTCGCTAGTCCTGATTCAAAGTCAGGCGGGCCCTGCCGGCAGACCAACCGGGGATCGGTGCTCAAGGGTATGGCCCGCCTGGCGGGGCGGCATCCTGGCCCGGCAGACCAACCGGGGAATGCGACAAAGCGCATGGCGCGCCTGGCGGGGCGGCATCCTGGCCCGGCAGACCAACCGGGGATCGGTGCTCAAGGGTATGGCGCGCCTGGCGGGGCGGCATCCTGGCCCGGCAGACCAACCGGGGAATGCGACCAAAGGGTATGGCCCGCCTGGCGGGGCGGCATCCTCGCCCGGCAGACCAACCGGGAGCCGCGAGGCCGGGTCCTCCTGGCGGACGATGGTCGAGGTCCCCGTGCCGGGGATTAGGTTGGTCCCCATGGCGACCGACCTGACCGTGATCGTGCTGGCGGCCGGTGGCGGCACCCGGATGAGGTCGAAGACGGCCAAGGTGCTGCACGAGATCGGCGGCCGCAGCATGGTCGGCCACGTGCTGGCCGCGGTCCAGGCGCTCGAGCCTACCCGCGTCGTCGCCGTGGTCGGCCACCAGCGCGACCAGGTCGGCCCCCACATCCAGGCACTGATGCCCGACGTGACCCTGGCGGTCCAGGAGGAGCAGAAGGGCACCGGCCACGCCGTACGGATCGCGCTCGCGGCCGGCGGTACGACGACCGGCACCGTCCTGGTCGCCGCCGGTGACACCCCGCTCCTGCGGGGCGACAGCCTGCGTGACTTCGCCGCCGAGCACGAGGCGGCCCAGTGCGCCGTCAGCGTGCTGTCCGGGATCGTCGACGACCCGTTCGGCTACGGCCGCATCGTCCGCAACGACGAGGGCGACGTCGAGGCGATCGTCGAGGAGAAGGACGCCACCCACGACCAGCGCAGCCTCCACGAGATCAGCTCCGGGATCCTCGCCTTCGACGCCGAGTTCCTCCTCGACGCGCTGCCGAGGATCGGCAACGACAACGCCAAGGGCGAGTACTACCTCACCGACACCGTCGGCCTGGCCCGCGACGCCGGGCTGGCCGTCGGCGCGTTCCCCATCGACGACTGGGTGCAGACCGAGGGCGCCAACGACCGGGTCCAGCTCGCCCACCTCGGGCGCGAGCTCAACCGCCGGATCGTCGAGGGATGGATGCGCGACGGGGTCACCGTGATGGACCCGGCGACCACCTGGATCGACTCCGACGTCACCGTCGCCCCCGACGTCGTCCTGCTGCCCGGCACCCAGCTGCTCGGCGCGACGGCGGTGGCCGAGGACGCCGTCATCGGACCCGACTGCACCTTCAAGGACTGCGAGATCGGGCGGGCCGCGCGGGTCGTGCGGACGCACGGCGAGCTCGCCGTCATCGGCGAAGGCGCCACCGTGGGCCCCTTCTCCTACCTACGCCCCGGCACCGTGCTCGGCGACGGCGGCAAGATCGGCACGTTCGTGGAGACCAAGAACGCCCACATCGCGGCCGGCGCCAAGGTGCCTCACCTGTCCTACGTCGGCGACGCCGACATCGGCGAGGGCACCAACATCGGCGCCGGCACGATCTTCGCCAACTACGACGGCACCCACAAGCACCACACCACGGTCGGCCGCGGCGCCAAGACCGGTGCCAACAACACCTTCGTGGCCCCGGTGACGATCGGCGACGGTGCCGTGACCGGCGGCGGCGCCGTCGTACGACGCGACGTGCCGCCGGGTCAGCTCGCGGTCTCCGGCGGACCCGCAGCGCAACCTCGACCGGCGGGCTCCGCAGCCTGACGGAAACCTCGATTGGGGAAGCCACCGACCGTGGGGGAGAATCCTGAGCCGTGACCGCCAAGACGAAGAGGACCACCAAGAAGCACCTGATGGTCTTCTCGGGGCGGGCCCACCCCTCGCTCTCGGAGGAGGTCTCGGCCGAGCTCGGCAGCCCGCTGGTGCCGATGCAGGCGTTCAGCTTCGCCAACTCCGAGATCTACATCCGGTTCGACGAGTCCGTCCGCGGGTGCGACGCCTTCGTGATCCAGAGCCACACGGCGCCGATCAACGAGTGGATCATGGAGCACCTGATCATGGTCGACGCGCTCAAGCGTGCCAGCGCCAAGCGGATCACGGTGGTGATGCCGTTCTACGGCTACGCCCGCCAGGACAAGAAGCATCGTGGCCGCGAGCCGATCTCGGCCCGGCTGATGGCCGACATGTTCAAGACCGCCGGCGCCGACCGGCTGATCACCGTCGACCTCCACGCCGACCAGATCCAGGGCTTCTTCGACGGACCCGTCGACCACCTGATGGCACTGCCGATCCTGGCCGACCACGTGAAGGAGAAGTACGGCGACCAGCAGCTCGCCGTGGTCAGCCCCGACGCCGGCCGGATCAAGGTCGCCGAGCGCTGGTCGGCGCGCCTCGACGGCGCCCCGCTGGCCTTCATCCACAAGAGCCGCCGCATCGACCGGCCCAACGAGACCGTCGCCAACCGCGTGGTCGGTGACGTGCGCGGCCGGATCTGCGTGCTGGTCGACGACATGATCGACACCGGCGGCACGATCGTGCAGGCGGCCGAGGCGCTGGCCAGCGACGGCGCCGCAGGCGTCGTCATCGCCGCCACCCACCCGATCCTGTCCGGGCCCGGCGGTCGACCGGCTCAAGAACAGCGCGGTCACCGAGATCGTGGTCACCAACACGCTGCCGATCCCCGACGACAAGCGGTTCGACAAGCTCACCTGCCTGTCGATCGCCCCCCTGCTCTCGCAGGCGATCCGCGAGGTCTTCGAGGACGGCTCGGTCACCAAGATGTTCGACGGGCAGGCCTGAGGACCTCCTGACCCGGCGGAGCCGGGACCGGAGGCCGTAACGCGTCGCGAAGCGAGCTTGCTCGCGAGCCTCGATCAGCCGGCCGAGCGCACCCTGATCGCCACGTCGTAGTCGTCGACGGTGTCGCGCCAGCCGCGCCGCAGGACGGTGTTGTCGGTCCGGTCCGCGGCCGCCTCGAGGTCGTCGCGCAGCGCTGCAGAGCCGTCCAGCGCCATCGGGAACCGCGGCGCCGCGAAGACCACCTCGGACGCGAACGCCTGCCCGCGCTCGGCCAGAGCGGGTGCCTCGTCGAGGTAGCGGCCGACGTACGGCGCGCACAGGTCCTCCTGACCCGGCGTCCACAGCCCGGCTGACCACCGCCTCGAAGTCGCGGTTGGACACTCCGGCCTGGGTCAGGCGACGCCACGCGTCCGCCTTCGCGGCCGGGTCCGGCCGGCTGGCCAGGGCGGTCAGCGAGGCCTGGTGGCCGTTGGAGGAGTGGTCGGCGGCCGCCTCGGCGGCGACCAGGTCGGCACCGGCCGCGCCGAGCGCAGCAGACGGCGTACGACGAGCCAGCGGGTGTCGCGGTCGACCTCGAGCCCGGGCCGGGCCACACCGGTGGCCAGCCACCCCTGCAGCAGGTCGACGTCGGTGGAGGTCTGGGCGAGACGGCGCATCGCGGCCAGCCCACGGTCGGGCGTCACCGGCCGCGCAGGGCGGTGGCGCACACGTCGGCCACCACACCGCTCGGCCGCGGCCAGGGACTCGGGCGCGGTCCACTGCGGCAGCACCAGCCGCATCAGGCGGGTCAGCACGCCCTCGAAGACGACCGGGTCGGTCTCGGCCGCCAGGTGGCGTGCGACGACGTCGAGGTAGGCGTCGACCGACGACTGGCCCGACCGGACCCGGGTCCAGGCATTGGTCCAGGTCACCGCGCGCAGCAGCGGGTCGGGGAGCGCGGACAGGCCGTCCGCGGCCGCCTGCCACGACTGGTCGTCGAGCAGCAGGGCGGCGTAGGCCTCGTCGCCGGCGTTGGGGATCACCGCCGCCCCGGCGAAGTCGGTGCAGGGCGACCGGCTCGTCGGCGAGGTCGACCGTGAGCCTCCGGGTCCCGGCGCCGTCGAGGGCCGCGATCGAGAGGCGGTGGGGCCGCGAGCCCTCGCGCTGGAGCACCGGCACGTCACCGTCGCGGGTGACCCGGATGGTGTCGAAGCCGGTCGTCCGCAGATAGGCAGCGGCCCAGCCCCGCACGTCGCGCTCGGTGACCGAGTCGAGTGCCTCGAGGTAGTCGGCGAGCTCGGCGTTCCCGAAGCGGTGCCGGGTCAGGTAGACGTTGGTCCCCCTCACGAAGGTGTCCCAGCCCAGCCAGATCACCAGCTGGTGGAGCACCGAGCCGCCCTTGGCGTAGGTGATCGAGTCGAAGTTGTTGAACGCGGTGTCGACGTCGACCAGGTGCTCGGCGTCCTCGGCGATCGGATGCGTCGACCGCCGCGAGTCCGCGACGTACGCCGACGGCTTGCGGTTGAGCGAGAAGTCGGGCCACGCGCCGAGCACTCCGGTCTCATGGGCCACGTGGTAGCCCATGAAGTCGGCGAACGACTCGTTGAGCCAGGTGTCCTGCCACCACTTCATGGTCACCAGGTCGCCGAACCACATGTGCGCCATCTCGTGCGCGATCACGCTCGGACCGGTCGACCAGCTCGCCGGCATCGGGCTCGTGGCGCGGCAGGTACTCGTCGCGGAAGGTGACGCACCCGGCGGTCTCCATGGCGCCCCAGTTGTGGCCCGGGCCCATCACCTGGTCGTAGGAGTCGAACGGGTAGGGCTCGTCGAAGGTGCCGGTGTAGAAGTCGAAGCATGCCTCGGTGACCTCGCGCATGTTGTCGAAGTCGCGGTCGAGGTCGGCGGCCAGCGACGCCCGGGCGTGCCAGCCGAAGGGCAGCCCGGCATGCTCCCAGGTGCGCGAGTGCCACGGTCCGGCACAGACGGTGAAGAGGTACGTCGAGATCGGCGGCGTCGTGGTGAACGTCCAGGTGTCGCCGTCGTGCGACTCCAGCCGGCCGTTGCCGAGGACCGTCCAGTCGGGGGGTGCCGACACCGACACCGACATCGGGGCCTTCAGGTCGGGCTGGTCGAAGCAGGCGAAGACCTTCTGCGCGAGGTCCATGCCGGCGTAGGCGGCCACGTAGGTCGCATCGTCCGCCGGGTCGGTGAACGTGTGCATCCCGTCGCCGTCGTTGACGTAGGGGATGCGTGCCTCGACCACGACCTCGTTGCGCGGGGCCAGGTCGTGCAGCGTGAGCCGCTTCCCGTCGTACGACGGGGCCGTGACGGGCGCGCCGTTCACGGTGAGGCGCAGGTCCCGCGCGTCGGTCAGCTCGAGGAACGTGGTCGCGCGAGGGTCCTCGAGCGCGAAGGTGACCGTGGTGCGAGACCCGAGGGTGTCGCGCGAGGTGAGGTCGAGCTGGATGCGGTAGCGGACGTCCGAGATCCGGGCGGCCCGGGCGCGGGCCTCGTCATAGGTGAGGGACACCCGAGCGACCCTAGGCGACCAGCGCGGGCCGTCACCATGCGAAGGGGTGAGGTGGGGCGGCCCACCCGCTCGGGATTCGCGTGCCCACTGCACGCGCGTCTAGAATCGGACAGTTGCCTCGGCGAGGGAGCCCGGCCGGTCTGAGACGGTCGCCCCGGGTGGTCCGTGATCGACAGGGCGGCGGCTCGCTACCACGCCGCGCGACCCGGTCGCGCGGCGTTCCTCGTTCCTGGCCCCCGACATCAGCGCGACACCGCACGACGACGTACGAGGAGACCCACCGTCATGGCCGAGAAGATCACCGCAGAGCTCCGCACCGAGTTCGGCAAGGGCGCTGCCCGCCGCATCCGCCGCGACAACAAGATCCCCGCCGTCGTGTACGGCCACGGCAACGACCCGATCCACCTGACGCTCCCGGGCCACGACACGATGATGGCGCTCAAGCACGGCGGCGCCAACGCGCTGCTCGAGCTCGACATCGACGGCAAGGACCAGCTCGCCCTGGCCCGCGAGGTCCAGGTCGACCCCGTCCGCCGGGTCCTCGAGCACATCGACTTCGTCGCCGTTCGCAAGGGCGAGAAGGTCACCGTCGACGTGCCCGTCCACGTGGTCGGCGAGGCCGTCTCCGAGACCCTCGTCGTCACCGAGAACTCCACCGTCCAGGTCGAGGCCGAGGCGACCAACATCCCCGAGTTCATCGAGGTCTCGGTGCAGGGCGCCGAGGTCGGTACCCAGATCCACGCCTCCGACCTGCAGCTGCCCGAGGGCACCACGCTGCTCGTCGACCCCGACACGCTGGTCGTCAACGTCACCCAGGCGCAGTCCGCCGAGCAGCTCGAGGCCGAGCTGTCCGAGGCCGAGGCCGAGGCCGGCATCGTGCACGAGGAGAGCGACGAGGCCGCGGCCGAGGGCGCCGGCGACGCCGGCGACGGCGAGACCGAAGCAGCCGAGGGCGACTCCGCCGAGTGACGCCTCCGCGTCGGCCGGGGTGGCTGCGTCGCCGCCGCGGCCCGGCCGACGCGACGCGAGACACCATCCAGGAGCACGACGACATGACCGGGGACGAGACCGGCCCGCGCGACGTCTGGCTCGTCGTGGGCCTGGGCAACCCCGGTCCGTCGTACGCCGGTCACCGGCACAACGTGGGCTACCTGGTCACCGATGAGCTCGCCGACCGGATGGGCGGACGCTTCCGCAACCACAAGTCCGGCCGCGCCGAGGTGGTCGAGGGCCGGCTCGGGGCGCCCGGCACCGATGCGCCGCGGGTCGTCCTGGTCCGCGCGCGCGCCTACATGAACGAGACCGGCGGGGCCGTCAAGCAGCTCGCGGCCTTCTACCAGGTGCCGCCGGAGCGCCTGGTGGCCGTCCACGACGAGCTCGACCTCCCCTTCGACACGTTGCGGGTCAAGCGCGGCGGGGGCGACAACGGCCACAACGGCCTGCGCTCGCTGCGCAACGCGCTGGGCACCGGTGACTTCTTCCGGGTCCGGCTCGGGATCGGCCGGCCGCCCGGCCGCCAGGAGGTGGCCGACTTCGTGCTCTCCGACTACTCCGCCACCGAGCGCAAGGTGCTCCCGCTCCAGGTGGTGACCGGGGCCGACGCCGTGGAGTCGCTGCTCACCGACGGGCTGGAGCGGACCCAGTCGCGCTTCAACTCCTGACCTGCCGAGGCTGACTGCGCGGTCGGTCGAGGGGTCGGTCGACGGGCCCGTCGAGGCCGGAAAAGGAGAGGCTTGTCACGCGAAGCAGGGGAACATAGCCGCTGACGAGCGTCCCGGGAGGAATTTTGCCGAAATTCTGGGGACAGCCACTGGCGCTTCCCGCATCGTTTGTCGACAATGGGTTCTGGTCAGGTGTCGGCTCGGGGGAGCCGATGAGAGCACCTGGCCACTGGGACGGGACCTGTGGGTCCCGATGGGGGAAAGATCGTGGAGCTCGTCTCCTCGGGTATTCCGGGGGTCACTACGGCTGGTGCCGCACGCTTGGCGTGCGGTAGCGCGATCGTCGTACGGCCGACTGCCGTTCCTTGCGCCCTGCGTCAACCTGACGCAGGTCGTCGCTCCCGCCCGGTCATGCCTCGCACGAACTCGTGCGGGGTACACAGGGAACAGGAGACACACCGATGAACAAGCCCAGCAGACGCGCAGTCGTCCGCACCGGCGTATGGGCCGTGCCCGTGGTCGCGACCGCCTCGATGGCGCCCGCGTTCGCAGGGTCCGGCAGCCGCCGATCCAGTCACCGCGGCGCCGTGGAGCCGCATGCAAGTTCCCCGGTAAGCACCGCGGAGGCATTCGGCTACCGGATGATCCTGACCTTCCACAACAGCAGTGGGACCGCCGACCCTATCGATCGACCGACGATTTCACCATCAGCGGTACCGGAGCCCGATGACGGACGTCGGCCTACGCCCGCGACCTTCAGCGATTCCGCCTGGCGACTCGCCCTTGACCGTCTATCGTCAGCGACGGCTCAACAGCCAGCAGAGGCTCGCCGACGGTCACGATCTTCTACACTCGCCGCGGACCAGACCATCCAGACCGTTCACGTTCCACTTGGACCCTTCCACCCGTGCAGGCGACTGCCCGAAGGACTCGACGCACGACCCGATCGCCGCTGCTCGACGTGCCGCTGGCCAGGGGTCGAGAGTGTCAGGCCCTCGACCCTGACTAGGCCCCGGTCATCCGACGGCGACAGACGACCATGACCTGGCTGGCTGGCTGGCCACGACCGCGGGCGAGCGACTGCTCGAGGTCCGCGAGTCGGGGCTGACCGGACGCGAGCTCAAGGACGCCGGTGACCAGGCTGCCCACGACCTGTTGGTGGACCTGTTGGCTCAACACCGGCCGGCCGACTCCGTGCTCTCCGAGGAGGGTGCGGACGACAAGCGCCGCCTGAGTGCCTCCCGGGTCTGGATCGTGGACCCGCTCGACGGGACGCGGGAGTTCTCCGAGCCCCCACGCGACGACTGGGCGGTCCATGTGGCCCTCTGGCAGGACGGCGAGCTGACCGCGGGCGCGGTGGCCCAGCCCGCCCTCGGCGAGACCTTCGACACCGGCAACCCGCCCGTCGTACCGCCACGCACGAGCGAGCGCCCACGGATCGCGGTCTCCCGTACCCGCCCTCCTGCCTTCGTGGAGGCGCTGGCCGAGGAGATCGACGCCGAGCTGGTCCCGATGGGATCGGCCGGGGTCAAGGTGATCTCGGTGGTGCGCGGCGTGACCGACGCCTACGTGCACGCCGGCGGACAGTACGAGTGGGACAACGCGGCCCCCGTCGCCGTGGCCCGGTCCGCGGGCCTGTTCTGCTCGCGCGTGGACGGCTCGGAGCTGCGCTACAACCAGGACGACGTGTCCCTGCCCGACCTGGTCGTGTGCCGCCCCGAGCTGTCCGACGTCATCCTCTCCTTCGTCCGCCGCCACGGCACCGAGCGAGGACGTCCCGACCCGGCGTAGCCGGGGCGGGACGGCCGGAGCGAGCGCCGAGGCGAGCTCGCTCGCGAGGCGGGTTGCCGGCGTAGCCGGGGTGGGACGGCCGGAGCGAGCGCCGAGGCGGCTCGCTCGCGAGGCGGGTTGCCGGCGTAGCCGGGGTGGGACGGCCGGAGCGAGCGCCGAGGCGAGCTCGCGGGCCGGGCCGGCCTGTCACCTGACCCGGTTCGGCCACGACCTCGTGGCCCGAACGGGTCACCAGACCCCGGGCGGGCGTGGAGATTCGCCTGAGTCGGGTCCGTTGTTCTCGTGTCGTTCACCTGTGACGGCTCCTCTGTTCCCCTGAACCACTGAGAGTTCGAGGCGACCGGTCCACGGTGGGACCGGCCGGCACGAGAGCTGACGGGTTCAGTGACAACACTCCCTGTGCGGGAAACCTCGGGCGAGGCTCCCGCACGCACGACGACGCGCACGTCCTCGGGTGCCGGCGCCGTCTGCGACGTCTCCCGGTCTGCCGCCGCGCCCGCACTCTGCCGCTCACGCGCAGCGACCCCCCGACCCCGGCCGGGCCTGGAGTCCACCGTCAGCAGGCCCGGCCGGCCCGGACGGCGGTGACATCGGTGACCACGCTTCCGCTGCGGGACCGCACCGTGTCCGGGCCGCCGACCCCCCGCAAGTTCTCGCGCAAGCCCACCGGCGGCGACGCCGTCTTCGTGCACGGCTTCCGGGCGATCGGCGCCTCGGTGCTCGTCATCACCGGCGGGATCGGCGTCTTCCTCGCCCTCCAGTCGATCCCCACCCTGCGTCACTACGGTGCCGGCTTCTTCAGCGTCCACGAGGGCTGGAACTTCTCCACCGACCAGGTGAGCGTCGCGTCGCTGCTGGTCGGCACGGTCGAGGTCGCGCTGATCGCGATCACGATCTCCTTCCCGCTGGCGCTGGCGACCGCGCTCTACATCAGCGAGTACGCGCCGCCCAAGCTGCAGGCCACCCTGATCTCCGCCATCGACCTGATGGCGGCGGTGCCGTCGATCGTCTACGGCCTGTGGGGCCGTGACCTGATCCAGCCGCACGCCGAGCACGGTGGCGATGTTCGTCGACCCGCCACGTCGGGTCCGTGGGCTGTCCACGGCAACGGCCCTCACCGTCCTGCTGGTCGTGATGTGCACGAGCTTCGCGATCTGGCTGGTGCTGCGGTGGGCGGCCCAGATCAGGAGCCGCTGGGCGCGGATCCCGCTCTACGTCGCGCTGGTCGCGGCGATCGCGCTGCTGCCGGTCTGCCTCACGGTCAACGCCGACCCGAACGCCGCGAACCTCGCCCCCCAGGAGTCGTCGTTCCAGAAGAGCGCCTTCATCGCCGGCATCGCGGTCTCGATGATGGTGCTCCCGATGGCCTGCGCGATCATGCGCCAGGTCTTCAGCCAGACGCCTCCCGGCGAGAAGGAGGCGGCGCTGGCGCTCGGCTCCACCAAGTGGGGCATGATCCGCGCCGTCGTCCTGCCCTTCGGCAAGGGCGGCATCATCGGCGGCACGATGCTCGGCCTCGGCCGCGCGCTGGGCGAGACGATCGCCGTGCTGCTGATCATCAACCAGGTCTTCGAGATCAAGCCCAACGTCCTGGAGACCGGGACGGCGACGGTGTCGTCGACCATCGCGGCCCAGTTCGGCGAGGCGACCGGCATCCAGCTCAAGGCGCTGCTGACGGCGGGCTTCGTGCTCTTCGTGATCACCCTCGTGGTCAACACGCTGGCGGCGATCGTCGTCAACCGCAGCCGCTCCGGGAACGAGACGGCATGACGACCCTCCTCGGCCCGCGACGTCGCGTCCGCGTCGCGGCGGCGCCCCGCACCTTCGTCCCGCCCCGGCCCGCTGCGGACCAGCCGCCGGTGCCGCGCACGTCGCTCGGCGCGCTGCCCCTGGAGTACCGGTTCCTGACCTGGGGTGCTCGGCTCGCGGCGCGTCGCGCTGGCCTGGGTGATCGTCGACCGGCTGCTGCCGATCAGGGGCTCGGGTGGTTCGTGGTGGTGGCGGCCGTGTGCAACGTGGTGCTGCTCGCCGTCGGCACGCTGGTCATCGACAACCAGGTCGCGATGGCCGACCGCGTGGCGCAGTGGCTGTTCGCAGCCGGGGCGACCGTCGTCTTCGTCGCGCTCGCCACCGTGCTGGTCTTCGTCTTCATGCGCGGGTGGGCCGCGCTGCACCACTGGAACTTCTTCACCCAGACGATGCACAAGACGCTGCCGGACGCGCCGTACAACCAGGGCGGCGTGCTGCAGTCCATCGTCGGCACGCTGATCGAGCTGGGGATCGCGATCGCGATCACCCTGCCCGCTCGGCGTCGGCGACCGCGGTCTACATGAACGAGGTGGGCGGCACGCTTCGCCCGCGTCATCCGGACCGTCGTCGAGGCGATGACGGCGCTGCCGTCGATCGTGGCGGGCCTGTTCATCTACTCGCTCTGGATCATCATCCTGGGCCAGCCGCGCTCGGGGCTCGCGGGTGCGCTGGCGATCAGCGTGATGATGCTGCCGATCGTCGCGCGGGCCTCCGACGTGGTCCTCCGCGTCGTGCCGGGCAGCCTGCGCGAGGCGTCGCTCGGGCTGGGCGCCAGCCGGTGGCGCACCATCTGGCACGTCGTGCTCCCGACCGCGCGTCCCGGTCTCGCCACCGCGCTGATCCTGGCGGTCGCACGCGGGATCGGCGAGACCTCGCCGGTGCTGATCGCCTCCGGCTACGCGACGTTCATGGTCACCAACCCGACCCAGGGCGTGATGAGCTCGCTCCCGCTCTCGGTGTTCAACAGCGTCATCGCGCCCGAGCCGCAGGCCGTCGTCCGTGGCTACGCCACCGCCGCGGTGCTGCTGATCCTGGTCCTGATCCTCTTCGTGATCGCGCGGCTGCTGGCGCGACCGCCCTCGACCAAGCCGTCGCTGTGGCGGCGGCTGCGCAGCTCGTCTCGCCGACTAGACCCACCCGATTCGCGGCCGACCCGGCCACCGACCTCGAGGAAACCGCGTGAAGCCCCGTCTGCCCCGTCTCGCCGTCCTGCGGGCCGCCGCTCCTCGCCCTCGGCCTGGTGACCGTCTTCGCGGCCGCGCCCGCCGGCGCCTCACCGGAGTACGCCGAGATCGAGGGGTCCGGCTCGACCTGGGCCTACGGGATCATCGCGCCCTGGATCGCGCAGGTGCAGTCGGCCTACGGGATGCAGATCACCTTCAACCAGTCGGGCTCGTCCCAGGGGCGCAAGGACTTCGCCAACGGCGTCACCGACTTCGGCGACTCCGACATCCCCTACCAGGGCGTCGACCCGACCACCGGCCAGACGGACGCGAGCTCGCGGCCCTACGCCTACCTGCCGGTGGTGGCCGGTGGCACCGCGTTCACCTACCACCTCACCGTGGGCGGCCACCTGGTCACCAACCTGCGGCTGTCGGGAGAGACGCTCACCAAGATCTTCACCAACAAGATCACCAACTGGAGCGACCCCGAGATCACCAAGGAGAACGGCGGCCACGCGCTGCCGTCGGAGACCATCAAGCCGGTGGTCCGCTCCGACGGGTCGGGCGCGACCGCCCAGTTCACGCTCTGGATGGACAAGCAGTACCCGTCGCTGTGGCGCCCCTTCAACGGCGGCAAGGCCGGCCTGACCTCGATCTTCCCGCGTCAGGGCAACCAGATCGCGGTCGCCCAGGACGCCGGGATCATGAACACGATCAAGGGCTCCGGCGGTGAGGGCGAGATCGGCTACACCGAGTACTCCTACCCGCTCCAGGCCCACTACCCGGTCGTGTACGTCGAGAACCGGGCCGGCTACTTCGTCCAGCCGACGCAGTACAACGTCGCCGTCGCCCTGACCAAGGCCCGCATCATCGGCTGCACCACTGGCGGCACCTGCAACCCGCAGCGGGGTCCCGGCCAACAGCTACCTGACCCAGAACCTCGACGGGGTCTACACCTACTCGGACCCGCGGACCTACCCGCTGTCGTCGTACTCCTACATGATCATCCCGGCCAGCAAGACCGACCAACGGATGACGGTGCCGAAGCGGCAGACGCTCGCCGACTTCCTCAGCTACGACCTGTGCACCGGACAGGGCCTGGCCGGCCCCTACGGCTACTCGCCGTTGCCGCTCAACCTGGTCAAGGCCGCGTTCGGCCAGCTGGAGAAGCTCGGGCCGTCAGCGCCCAGGGCGGCGCCGTCGCCGGGGTGCACGTGAAGAACCCCTCGGCGAACCTGGCCACCTGCAACAACCCGACGTTCGTCAAGGGCGAACCTGTCGGCCAACCACCTGGCCCAGGTCGCGCCGCTGCCGCTGGCCTGCCAGAAGGCGACCGCCGAGCCGTGCGGTGACGGCACCGTGCCTCCTGGTACCAACCCCAACGGTGAGCCCGGCGGTGGCACCAAGACCGGCAGCAGCAACACCAGCTCCGGCACCACCGGCACCACCACCGGGACCACGGCACCGGAACCACCGGCGGGACGGGGACGACGGCGCCGGACGGTGGTGCCGCCGTACCAGCGGGCGACGGCACGACGACGCAGGCCGACGGCACCCTCACCACCGACGGCCACCACGCCGACCGCGACGGTGCTCGCCGCCCAGCAGGGCACCGACACCAGCATCTGGGGCTGGACCGCCGTCGCGAGCTGCTCGCGATCGTGCTGCTGCCCGGGCTGTACGTCGCATGGCTGCGCCGCCGGAAGGCCGCCGGATGAGGCGCCTCGTCCGGCTCTGGGCGCTGGTCGCCGGTCGCTGGCCCTCGCCGGCGCGGCGATGCTGGCGCTGCTGCCGGCGCCGTCGGCCTCGGCGGCGCCTGGCGACAGGCCGCGCACTCGTCACCCCGGCGCCAAGGTCGGCTGCACCGAGTCGTACGGCGGCCGCGCCACGGGCGACTCCTGGTCGGCGACCGAGCCGCTGCGGCGCACTTCTACGACGCCGGCGGTGCGACCAGCACCAGACAACTGCTTCCGGCTCGAGGTCGACAAGCACACCGACATGCAGGACCACGAGCGGATCACCGTGCACGTGGTCCGGAGCCCACGTCACCGGCGGCCGCTCGCTCAACCCGTACGGCGAGACCGGCCTGCCGCAGGAGTACCCGGTCGTGCTCATGGAGTGCCGCGGAGTCGACCCCAAGAACTACGCGAGCGGCAACGTGCCGCACGGGCACGAGGCGGTCTCGCCGCGAGACCTGCTGGACCAACACCTTCTTCCAGCGCACCAACTCCGCGAACCCGGGCAGGGGATCTGGCAGCAGGACGCCGTCCAACGGCGACAGCACCGCAGCACATCCAGGGGATCGACCCCGGCGAGATCCCGGACGAGCTGCAACGTCAACGCCAGCTTCGACTACGACATCACGCCCGTTCCTGGCGACCAACGGCACGCTCTACGCCGGGTGCTCGTCCCAGTCGATGCCGCCCGAGGCCACCGTCAGCTCGGTGAGCATCCCCAACGAGGTCTACGCGTTCACCAACACCGACGGCACCGGCACCTTCCCCTTCGAGGTCCGGACCGTCGCTGGAGAACCAGTCGCTCGGCTGCTCGTCCATCGGTGCCGTGCACGCTCGAGGTCATCCCGATCGACGGCATCAACTGCGACAACACCGACCCGACGCCGCCTGCAACCAGACCGGTGACCTGCCCCCGGGCAGGTCAACCCCGGACAGGCGCCGCAGGACGCGGTCGCACCGGCGTTCTGGTCCTCGGCGTCGAACTGGGACCGTCGGGTACCGGTGCCGCTCGAGCTTCGCCCCGCCGCCCAGCGTCTGCACCGTCGCCAAGGCCGGCAAGCCGGTGCCGTTCTACGGCTCCGAGCTGCTCGACCAGGCGGCGCTGCAGTGGATCCCGGCGTACTGCCTGAACAAGAAGCGGTTCAACTGGCAGGACAACGTCGATGCCCGACGACGCGGCCTTCGGCCTGATGCAGAGCGGCGGAGCGCCGCGGCGGCCGAGGTCTCCGCCCGAGGAGCCGGACGACAGCGGCATCGGCTACGCGCCGACCGCGGCGACCGGCTGGGCGATCGCCTTCGACATCGACAAGCCCGGACAACGCCGGGCAGCAGATGTCGATCAAGCTCAACGCCCTGCTGCTCGCCAAGCTGCTGACCGAGTCCTACCCGGGCTCGACCACGGTCGCGGCCGAGCCACCCGGGCTTCTCCGGCAACCCGCTCTCGCTCAACCTCGACCCCGACTTCCAGCAGCTCAACCCAGGGCTCGACACCTCGCACTGGTCCGAGGCGGCCGCCACGCTGCTGGCGACCTCGACCAGCTCACAGGTGATGTCCCAGGTGACCTCCTACATCGCCGCCGACCCGAAGGCGATGGCCTTCATCAACGGCAAGCCGGAGCACGACGGCCCCTACACGATGCGGGTCAACCCGGCGTACAAGGACATCCAGCTGCCGGTGGACTCCTGGCCGCAGCTCGACACCTGGCAGTTCAAGACCGCGCCGCAACTCGTGCCTGCAAGGCCCAGGGCGACGCCATGCCGCCGTACATGCCGCTGGTCGCCAACCCGGTCACGAGCCTGCAGCTGGTCGCCCAGGCGCTGCTCTACAACTGGCCCAACGTCGCGACCGGCTGCACCGGCACCGGGCACCACGCAGGACCCCTACCAGCTCGGCCGGGTGGCCCCGCAGGGCGTGGGGAACCGGTTCCTGCTCGGGCTGGTGACCCTGGGTGACGCCCAGCGCTACGGCCTGACCACGGCCCAGCTGCAGGCGGCGCCCGGCCACTACGTGGCCGCCGGGACGGCGCGGGATCAAGGCGGCGCTGGCTCTGCGCCAAGTCCGCGAAGGGCCTGCACCCGTTCGCCCTCGACCAGGCCCAGCATCCGCACCTCGACCGCGTGCCTACCCGGGCGCCATGGTCGTCTACACCGCAGCCAAGACCTACGGGCTGCCGCACGCGACCGCACAGCGACGTCGCCCAGTTCATCCGGGTCTCCTCGACCGAGGGCCAGCGACCCGGGCGGGGCAACGGCCAGCTCGCCGCCGGCTACGTGCCGCTCAGCAACTCCGGGGTGACCAAGCCGTACTACGCCCAGGCCCAGGCGGTCGCGGCCGCGGTCGCGGCCCAGAAGGCCCCCGAAGGCGCCGCCCAGCACGTCCGGCTCGACGAACCCGACGACCGGACCACCCTCGGGCCCCGGCACCACGGGTGGTGGCACTCCGCCTCCGGCCACCGCACCCGGCGCAGCCCCGCCCGCCTCGTCTCCCGTCGAGCGGACCCGCGAGCCCCGGCAACGGGACGCCAGCCGGTGGCGGACGCTCCGCTGGTCAAGACCGCGGCGGTCTCCTCGAGGACCGGCGGCGGCCTGCTGGTCCTGCTGCTGGTGATCGCCGTCGTGGCCGGCCTGGGGCCGTCGCTCAGCCGGACCGCGCTACGGGGCAGGGGGCCGCGATGAGCACCCCGACCGTGCCGCCGCCGGCCACGCCCGCCGGCCCGACGTCCAAGGCCGCCAGGGCGCCACGCCCGATCCGCCCCGGAGAGCCGGCCGAGACGCTCTACCTGGTCTCGTCGGCCTGCACCATCATCGCTGCTGGTCTGCGGCTGGATGCTGCTGCAGATGCTGGTGCTCGGGCGGCTCAGCGAGGCGCGGGCGCAGCACCTCCTCTACGACGAGTACCGCACCCAGCTCGCCACCGAGACCGCGCCCACCGGCGCGCTGGACTACAACGGCAAGCCGGTCGTCGAGGGCAGCCCGGTCGCGCTGATGTCGATCCCGGCGATCGGCGCTCTACGACATGGTCGTCGTCGACGGCACCGCGTCGGGCGACCTGCTCGACGGCCCCGGTCACCTGCGCACCACGCCGCTGCCCGGGCAACGTCGGGCACGTCGCTGGTGATGGGCCGCAGCACGACGTACGGCGCGCCGTTCGCGCGACATCACGTCGCTGCGCCCCGGCGACCACGATCCAGGTGGTCGGCGCCCAGGGCACCGTCGACCTACACCGTCAAGGACGTCCGGTCGCGCCGGCGACCCGATCCCGCCGCTCGCCGACCGGGCAAGTCGGCGGGCCGCCTGATCCTGGCCACGGCGGACAGCACGGGGTTCCTGTCCGCGCTCCGGCCGCGTGACGTGGTCTACGTCGACGCCGACACCTCGAAGGCCTACCCGTCCGGCCCGGTGTACCCGCTCGTGCCGGACGGCGGAGAAGGCGATGCAGCACGACCCGGCGGCGCTGCCGCTGCTGGTGCTGCTGCTGGCCTTCGCTGGCGGCGCTCGTCCTGGCGGTGAGCGTCGCCCGCCGCCACGTCCGAGCCGCGCTGGTCTGGCTGGTGGCGGCACCGGTCGCGATCGCGCTCGCCTGGGCGGTGACCGACCAGGTCATGCGCCTCCTCCCGAACTTGATGTAACCGCATCGAGACATGAAGAAGAACACGAGATCAGGAGCAACTGATGTCTGTCCGTAAGATCAGCGCCAGGCTGGGAATGGCCGCCGTGGCCGTCTCCGGCCTGGCCCTCACCGCGTTGGCCCCGGCCAACGCGGACACCATGCCCGGCCAGACGTCCGGCACTACACCCTCGGCACCACCGTCATCGGCGTGGGCTCCGACACCATCCAGTGGGTGGACGACGCGCTCTCGGCCGACAACTTCAACGCGACCAGCCGACCCCCACGCCGTGACTGGGCCAACTTCGACGCCTGCGTCGGCAACCACGCCGGCGGCACCGGGCTCGGCGACAACCCCGACGGCTCCGGGCTTCCCCTGCGGCGCCGACAACACCGGGCACCAAGGCCGGCGTCAAGCGCGACGAGAGGCATCGTCGGACCCGGCGCGGCCGGCGGCGTCGCTGCCGAGCGGCTCGGGCGACGGCCGCACCCTGCTGCGCACGCCCGACCGACCCGCTGTTCAACGACGTGGCCTACGCGCGCTCGTCCGGCCCGATCAACACCACCGACCTCGCCGCCGGCGAGATCGCGCTTCCGTTCGCGGTCGACAAGATCGTCGTGGCGACGCACCCGGGCGGTCCGGCCCCGGCCTCGCTGACCGGTCAGCAGATCCTCAAGATCTACAACGGCACCTACACCAACTGGAACCAGGTCGGCGGCAAGAACGCCACGATCCACCCCTACCTGCCGAAGGCCGGCTCGAGCACGCTGAACGCGTTCGCTGGCGTTCCTCGCGGCGCTGGACGGCGTCAACGAGGCCCCGGGCACCGACAACGACCCCGCCTCGCACTCGGCCGCCTCGCAGATCTGGCAGGGCCAGGCCGGGCGCCACGATCACCGACGGCAACTGGAACACCGGCTCCGACGGCCGTCCCGACGCGGCGAACGTCGAGGAGCACGACCCGTCGGTCATCATCGCCGACCCGAAGGCGATCGAGCCCTTCTCCTACGGCCGCGCCCAGCTCGCCAACGGCGACCTCGCAGACCGTGCGCATCGAGGGCGGCTGGTCCGCGGACCGCGAGCTGTACCACGTCGTGCGCGGGCCAGAACATCAGCCGGCGCCGGCGACGACGCCGTTCGTGCTACGGCAGCGACGGCGGGCGTGCTGGAGAACCTCTTCTCCAACACCGGCTGGGTCTGCACCAACGCCACGGCGCCAGGCCGACATCGCCGGCGCCGGCTTCTGGCCGCTGCCGCACGGCACGACCACCGGCAGCTGCGGTGTGAAGAACGCCAACACCCAGGACACCATCAACCCGTTCGCCTCCACCGGCGTGGACGAGGGTGCCGCCACCACCACGAGCGCCTTCTTCTTCGGCGGCGCGGTCCACGTCACGCGTGACGCAGCGCCGACGTGCACCCCGACCGGCTCGGTCCAGCTCGTCGTCGGCGAACCCGTCGACGCCCGCCCGGCTCGCCGGCCGCGTCGTTCCACAAGACGGTCGCGCTGGACGCCGACGGCACGGCCACGGTGAAGCTGCCGGCGACGGTCTCGGGCAGCAAGACGTTCGACGTCGCCTACCTGCCGACCAGCTTCGGCGCCAACGGTCGACACGGGTCACACCGCCCTGGGCTCGTCGTACGTCGAGTTCACGCCAAGGTCCCGGCGGTCAAGGTCGGCGACCACGGTGAAGGCGAGCGCCAAGCCGCTCACCCTGGCCAACCGAAGGCCGAACACCAAGGTGACCGCCACGGTCAAGGCGGCCTCCGGGCACGGCCAAGCCCACCGGCACGATCAACATCATGCCGCGGCACCAAGCAAGGTCGGCACCGGCACGCTCAAGAGCGGCACGGTGACGATCACGGTCAAGGGCACGTCGCTTGGTGAAGGGCAAGAACAAGCTCGTCGTCAAGTACGTCCCGACGGGCAGCTTCAAGGCCCCGAAGACGTTCCCGAGCGTCACCGATCACCCGCACGAAGTGACACCGGGTGGTGGGCCGGGGTGCGCCCCGGCCCACCACCGCGCGTCTCGCATCCAGACATCCCGACTGAGAGACTTTCGACCATGACGACGACCGACCCGACGCAGGTGATTCCTGTGGTCGAGTCCTCCCGCTCCCGATGCCCGCGGTCACCTCCGACGCAGAGGCGTCGGCGGAGATCGCCGACGCCAGGCGCGGCGGTGCCGACCAGCGGCTGGCGACGCTCGAGGCGCGCGAGGTGAGCTGCTGGTTCGGTGACCACCTGGTCCTCGACCGGGTCTCGCTGACGATGCAGGCAGGCGGGATCACCGCGCTGATCGGCCCGTCCGGCTGCGGCAAGTCGACGTTCCTGCGCACCCTCAACCGGATGCACGAGCTGGTGCCGAGCGCGCAGCTCGCCGGCGAGGTGCTGCTCGACGGGAAGGACGTCTACGCACCCGACCGCAAGCTCACCGACGCCCGTCGCGAGATCGGCATGGTGTTCCAGAAGCCCAACCCGTTCCCGGCGATGTCGATCCGCGACAACGTGCTCGCCGGGCTGAAGCTCACCGGCACCAAGGCGTCCCGCTCCGACAAGGACGACCTCGTCGAGCACTGCCTGCGGCTCGGCGGCCTGTGGAACGAGGTCAAGGACCGCCTCGACGCCCCCGGCGGCGGCCTGTCCGGCGGCCAGCAGCAGCGCCTGTGCATCGCCCGGTCGATGGCGATCAAGCCGCGGGTGCTGCTGATGGACGAGCCGTGCTCGGCGCTCGACCCGACCTCCACCCGGGTGATCGAGGAGACGATGAGGTACCTCGCCGCAGGAGGTCACGATCGTCATCGTCACCCACAACATGCAGCAGGCGTCCCGGGTCTCCGACCAGACCGCGTTCTTCCTGGCCTCGCACAACACGCCCGGCGTGATCGTCGAGCACGGCGACACCATGGCGATGTTCGACCGACCCGCAGGACCCGCGCACCGCGACTACGTCAACGGTCGGTTCGGCTGAGCCCGTCCGCGCCGGGCGGTCGGCGCCGGCCGCTGTCGCGTCGGCGTCGCGCTGGTCCTGGGCATCGGTGCGCTGTCGCCGCGGAGCAGCGCCGGCGGCCGCGACCTCGCCCTCGGCCCGACCGCCCTGGTCGGCCGCACCGGCCCCTGCGCAGCAGGTGACGCGGCCGGCCGCCCGGCCGTCGAGCCGGGCCGCGCCGACCGTCAGTCTCGGCCGCGTGGGTCGCGACGTACGCCGGCCGGACCGGGATCCCGGCGCCGGCCGCCGACGGCGTACGCCGACGCGACGCTGCGCGCGACCGTGCCCCGGTCGGCTGGACGACGCTGGCCGGGATCGGCTGGGTCGAGTCGCAGCACGGCACCGTCGACGGGCGGACGCGGTCGGACCGGACGGCCGGTCCGACCGCCCGTCCTCGGGCCGGTCCTCGACGGCCGCGGGCACGGTGGCCGCCGTGACCGGCGGCGGACGGCGGGTGGGCGCGGGCGACCGGACCGCATGCAGTTCCTGCCCTCGACGTGGGCGCGGTGGGCCGTCCGACGGCGACGGCGACGGGGTCGCCGACCCGCAGGACCTCGACGACGCGGCGTAGCCGCCGCGCGCTACCTGTGCGCGTCCGGCCAGGACCTCTCCACCGGCCCCGGCTGGGTCGCCGCGATCCGGTCCTACAACCACTCCGACGCCTACGTCCGCGCGGTCTACGACGCCGCGTCGACCTACGCGCGCGCGCTGACCCCACGTATCTGGTCCGCTGGCCCGCCCTCCTGGTTCCTTGACACGCTCGGGAGGAGGCAGCCATGTGGGACACCGTCGTCGAGAGCACGACGCACCTGTCGCACGAGATGCCGTGCCCGTGGTGCCACCACTCCGTGCACCGCTTCCTGCCGTGCTCCGACCACTGCGACTGCCGCGGCATCGTGACGTCGTACGACGTGAGGGAACCGCTCGTCGCTCGCTAGCGTCAGACCACCGTGCTGACGCGACGGCAGACCCTGCAGGCGATCGCGGCGACCGGGGTCGCGGCCCCGGTCCTCGCTGCGTGCGGCACCAGCGCATCGGACGGAGTCCCCGACGGTGGGGGAGCGGCGGCCGGTGACATCCGGCTGGTCTCCGCGGACGTGGCGCGGAGCGCCGGGAGCGACGCCGCCGTCCCGGGCGTGGTCGCGTCGATCGGCGCGTTCACGAGCGCCTGTGGCCCCACCTCGCCGGGCCGTCCGACAACCTCGCGCTCTCGCCGTACTCCATCGCGGTTGCGCTGGCGATGACCGCCAACGGCGCGGCCGGGACGACGAAGGCAGCAGATGCTGCAGGACGCTGCACCTCGACTCGCTGGCCGGCTTCAACGCCGGCATCGCTGCGCTGACCCAGCAGGTCGAGGCCTTGGCCGGTCCCGTGCAGAACCTCACCGGCAAGCCCGGTGAGGTCGCGCTCGCGGCCGCCGACGCGCTCTTCGGCGACCAGGCGACGACCTGGGCGCAGCCGTTCCTGACCGTCCTGGCCAAGCAGTACGGCGCAGGGATGCGCACCGTCGACTTCCGCCACGCTCCCGAGAGTGCCCGGTCGGCGATCAACGCCGTGGACCTCCGACCAGACCCACGACCGGATCCCGCGGATCCTGCCGCCGGGTTCGGTGGACGCGTTGACCAGGCTGGTGCTCGTCGACGCGCTGTACTTCAAGGCGCCGTGGGACCTGGCGTTCGACGAGAAGCCCACGACGCGTCTGCCGTTCCACGTCGCCGACGCCCGGAGCGTGCAGGTCGACATGATGGGCTCGACCGACAACGCGAGCTTCGTCTCCGGTCTGCACTACCGCGGCGCGCGACTGCTCTACGCCGGTCAGCGGCTGGCGATGACGGTCGCCCTGCCCGCGGACGACGAGCGGGCCGCCCTGGCCGAGCTGCTCGGCGACCTGCCGTCGCGACCCGGAGCACGCGTCCCGGTCCGCTGTCGATGCCGCGCTGGACCTTCCGCGCGGACCCGCCCTGACCGCACCGCTGAAGGCGCTCGGCATGACCGTGGCCTTCGACCCTGTCCGGGCCGACTTCTCGGCGCATGACCACCGACGAGCCACTCTACGTCGCCGACGCCCTCCACCAGACCTTCGTCGCGGTCGACGAGCAGGGCACCGAAGCAGCCGCCGCGACCGCCGTGGTGATGGGCGCGACCAGTGCCGCGCGCGAACCCGAGACGGTGCTCCTCGACCAGCCGTTCCTCTTCGTCGTCCACGACACCGACCACGGCACCCCGCTCTTCGTGGGCCGGGTCGCCGACCCGCGTTGACCTGGCGCTCGGGTCGCGTCGTCGGAGCCGGGGGCCCGGAGTCTCGGACGTCCCCGACCACTCATGCCCCGGGCGTCCCACGGCGACGGAGTTCCCGTCGATTCGTAGGGGTTGCAACGCCTGCCAGCGACGGGATCGCCGGTCGACCGGCGATCCCGACAGCCGGGCTCACCCAGATGAGTAGTCCTATCGGACTAGTCGACATAGCCGGACGGGGCCATTGTCGCTTCCGACGACACGCGGGGCGCTCTGGCTTGACCTGGGGGCTGTCTTGCCCCTAAATACGACTAAGTCAGTAGACAAACTGATGTTCTCGGGTCAGTCGACCAACCACGGCCTCGTGCCGATCCCCTGACACAACTGCTCGAAAGAGGTGCTCATGCGCACACGTCTGCGCGTCCTCGGCATCACCGCGGCGACCGCCGTCGCGGCGGTCGCCGTTCCCCTGGTGACGTCCTCGGCGGCCCACGCCGGCGGCTTCACCGGCGGCGACGTCGTCGTCTACCGCGTCGGCGACGGCGGCTCCGCGCTGACCAACGCTGCCGCCCCGGTGTTCCTCGACGAGTACACCTCGGGGGGCACCAAGGTCCAGTCGGTCGCGCTGCCGACCACCTCGACGCGAGGGCAACACCCGGCTCACCGCGATCGGCCAGTCGCGGTCGGAGGGTCTCATCGACCGCTCCGCCGACGGCCGCTTCCTGGCCGTGACCGGGTACGACGCGGCGCCCGGGACAGGCCGACCGGCGTCCCTGACGGCGGACTCTCGCTGACCACCACCTCGCCGACCGCCGTGCCCGCGCGTGGTCGGCCTGGTCGACGGCAACGGCACCGTCGACACCACCACCGTCCTGAAGTCGGCAGCACCGCCGCAGATCATCCGGTCCGCGACCACCACCAACGGCGAGCGCCTCTGGGCCACCGGCGGCAACGGCGGCATCGTCACCACCACCCGCGGCTCGACCGCCGCCACCACCGTCGCCGGCGACGCCTCCAGCAACCTTCACGCCCTCACCGTCCAGGGCGGCCAGCTCTTCAGCTCCGGGATCCTGGCCGACCGGCTCGCCACCGTCGGCACCGGCGTCCCGACCTCGGGCAGCCTCACCGAGCTGACCGGTCTGCCGAGCAACCTGCTCACCTACGGCTACGCGTTCGCCGACCTCACCGGCGCCGGCTTCCACGGCACCGACCTCGACACCCTCTACATCGCCGACGGCTCGTCGCGAGCCGGCACGATCGACAAGTACCGCTGGGACGGCACCACCTGGACCGCCGCCGGCTCTCTCGACGTGCCGGGTGCCTTCGGCATCGTCGCCGACGTCCAGAGCGGCACGGCCAGCCTGGCGGTCACCACGCCCACCCAGCTGATCACGTTCACCGACGCCACCAGCTCCGCCGCCGTCGTTCTCCCCGAGCGACCGGACCGTGCTGGCCACCGCCGGCGCCAACGAGGAGTTCCGCGGCGTCGCTCTGGCTCCCGACCACCGCCACCCCGGCCCCTCCGCCTTCATCCGCACCCCGGGCGTCGGCGCCACGGTCACCCTCGGCGGCACGGTCCCGGTCACGACGTACGCCGCGCCGGCAGGGAGCACGGACAGCGTGTCTCGGTGCAGGCCAAGCTCGGCAGCGGTGCCTCGTCCCCGCGAGCCAAGGTCGGCCACCTCTGGACCGCCCAGGTCCCGACGGCCGGTCTGGCCGCTGGGGCCAGCACCGTCACGGTGAAGGTCACCGACGCCGACCGGCACCACCACGGTGACCCGCGCGGTCACCCTGAGCGGTACCGCGGTGCCGCCGGCCGGCGACCTCGCCGCCGGCACCCACGCCTGGACCGTCAAGCAGGTCAAGCTCAAGGGCACCTGGTCCACGTACAAGACCAAGCACTCGCCCACCGGCAAGGGCCGCACGTCCACCAAGAAGTCGTCCACCGCGACCGCCAAGGTCTGGGGCCACGGTCTCGTGCTGACCTTCGACCGGTCGGCCAGGGCGGGCAAGGTCAAGGTCACCGTCGACGGCAAGTCGACGACCCTCGACCTCTACAGCAAGGCGGGCACGCCGCTGTCGAAGACCTGGACCTTCAGCGGCGCTCTGAAGACCCACACCGTCGTGGTGACGGTCCTCGGCACCAAGAACACCGCACAGCAAGGGCACGGCCGCGCTGCTCGCCGCGCTGAAGGTGAAGTCGTGAGGAACGCGACCGCTCACCCGACCACCGGCTCGACCCGTAAAGGAAACCCGATGACCCGACGTACCTCTCTGCTGAGCAGGGCCGGCCTCGCCGGCGGCGCGGCCGCTCTCCTCGTCCTGGTGGGGCGGCCGCCCAGGCCGACCCGACGGACACCCCCGGTGGCTACATCCCTGACAAGAGCGACACCCAGCTGTACGCCGGCGTGGGTGCGGATGCCTTCGCCGAGCTCTCGGACAACCTGGTGTCCCACTACAACGCGACGAACCCGACGGAGGACCTCCGAGTCGTACGACGCCGTCAACCCGGTGACCGGGGCGACGGGACCCGGCGAGACGATCTCGACGAAGCCCGGCTGCACCGGCATCGCGCGTCCCAACGGTGCCAACGCCGGCATCTCCGCGATCCTGGGCAACGTCAAGGCGACCGGCGCCGGGGGCGACGGCACGAGCTACTGCATCGACTGGGTCAGGTCGAGTCGCGCCAGGGGCACGGCCGGCGGCGAGGCGAACCTGACGTTCTACGCCCAGAGCCGTGACGCCGTGGGGTACTCCGTGATCGGCAACGGCTACGCGCCCACCACGCCGCTGACCAAGGCTCAGCTCAAGGGGATCTTCGAGTGCACCACGACGGACTGGAGCCAGGTCGGTGGCCAGGCCGGTCCGATCCACGTCTACCTCCCCCCGGACACCGCAGCCACGCTGACCTTCTTCCTGACCGCGATCGGCTCGAGCGTCAACACGGTCGACACCCAGTGCCGTGGCCAAGCGACCGTGTTCGACCAGCAGCAGAACGACGGGCGCACCATGAACGGTGACCCTCTCGGGATCGCCCCCTACGCCGTGACCAAGTGGGCGGCCCAGCAGAACGCGAACCTGGGTGCGAACGCTCCGGCCGGCATTCCGGACAACCGCGGCGGTGCCCAGATCGGTGGGGTCGTCGAGGACCCGAGCAGCCCGGCCATCTCGCCGACCACCACGACGTCGCTGAACGGCGTGGACTACACGGTGCTGAACCCGCAGTACGCGACCGGCCAGGCCGCGTCCTTCGGCCGGTACTTCTTCAACGTGGTCCGCAACGACGCCCCCGCCGACCTCAAGGCGATCTTCGCCCAGGGCGGTTACCTCTGCACCCACGCCAACGACCTGCTCGTTCCCTACGGCAACACGCCGTTGGGCGACGACACGACGGCGAGCCAGTACTGCGGAAAGCCCAACTGACCGCACCCGATCCGTGGTGGCGGGCCCAGGGGTGAGCCCGCCACCACGATTCACCCCGACCACCCCAGGAGTCACGATGTCACGCCTTTCCCGTCCAGGACGGCCGCGCTGGCTGCGGTCAGCGCCCGCCGCCTCGCTGCTGGTGGCTGGACTGCTGACCGTCTCGGTGCCGCTTCTGGCGACCTCGGCCGGCGCCACCCCCGCGGGTGGGCCGGTCACGGTGCCGGCTCCCGGTGCCGGTGACGACGCCTCCGTCACCGTCAGCCGCACCACCGGGCTGGTCAACCAGACGGTGGCGGTCAGCTGGGCCGGCTTCCGCCCGAGCTCGGACACCCGACTCCAGAACGGCGGCGACTCCCTCGACGTCAACACCGAGAACCCGGTACGGGTCTACGAGTGCCGCGGGGCCGATCCGGCCAGCTCCAGCGACTGCTACGGCTCGCCCGGCTTCCGCGGCATCGACCCGAGCGGGTCCGACCCCGGGGTCCCGGCGGTCCCGGCGTTCACGTACCTGGGTCAGGACAACCCCTACGACGCCACTCCGGACGGTCCGGCGAACTGGCAGGACAACGTCACGCACGCCGACGGGACCGGCAGCGTGACCATCCAGGTGTTCACCAAGCGGGAGTCGGCCGGGCTGGGCTGTGACGCCGACGCCCCGTGCTCGATCGTGGTGGTGCCCAACTACGGCCGGGCGACCACCGGCAACGGTGACACCGAGGACGTCCAGGATGCTCCGTGGGCCTGGGCGCGCCGGACGGTGGTCCCGCTCACGTTCCAGCCGGTGGACGACGCCTGCTCGATCGGGCAGCAGTCCCTGGGGGTCGAGGGCAGCCCGATGGCCGCGGACCTGCTGGCGTCGTGGCGGGCCAGCACCTGTGTCCTCCCTGACAAGGCGGTCAACCTGGACTACACCTCGGTCGGCGAGCCGCAGGCCCGGGGTGACGTGGCCTCCGGCGTGACCAACGTGGGACTGACGATCGACCCGCTCGACGCGGACGCCGCGGCGACCGCCGGCGTGGTCTACAGCCCGGTGAGCGTGACCGGTCTCGTGGTGGCCTTCCAGGTCGACGACGCCAACGGCAAGCCGGTCACCTCGATGAGGCTGAACGCCCGGCTGGTGGCCAAGCTGATCACCGCCTCGTACCGCTCCGGGGCTGACCCGGCGGTCAGCCACAACCCCTTCAACATCTTCCGGGACCCGGAGTTCCTCCAGCTCAACCCCGGCGTCGCGTGGCCCAGCGGCTCTCCCGGCAACCACGTCCTGCTGCTCGGCGACAACTCCGACACGGTCGAGGCCCTCACCCGGTGGATCTGGAGCGACCCGCAGGCCCGGGCGTTCATCCAGGGCAAGCCCGACCCGTGGGGGATGACGGTCAACAGCAACTACCAGAAGCTCCCGATGCCGTTCTCGATCTTCCCGCTGCTCGACGAGAACCTCTCGGCGACCTTCGCCCCGATCGTCGGCATGGACGCGCTGGCCCGCCAGCTGTCCATCGCCCAGTTCCCGGGTGCTTTCGTCAGCCAGCAGGACGGCCAGAACATCACCGTGAAGCCGCCCCGTCAGAATCCCGGCGGTCGTGAG
The DNA here is from genome assembly GCA_963808115.1 of uncultured Actinomycetota bacterium. Classification (GTDB taxonomy): domain Bacteria; phylum Actinomycetota; class Actinomycetes; order Propionibacteriales; family Nocardioidaceae; genus Nocardioides. The sequence goes on along the minus strand of CAWEEN010000004.1, from coordinate 124,587 downwards.
GTGATCGGCATCATCGACGCCGCCGACGCCTCCCGCTTCCTGATGCCGACCGCTTCGCTGCAGAACGCCTCGGGTGCGTTCGTGCAGCCGACCGACGCCTCGATGCTGGCGGCCATCGCCCACGCGAAGGTCAACCCGGACGGCGTCACGCGTAGCGTCGACCTGGCCTCGAAGGACAAGCAGGCCTACCCGCTGACCGTACAGATCTCGGCCGCCCTGTCGACGACGGCCGACAAGGCCACCCGCACCCGCGAGGCCGACTTCCTGGACTACGTCGCCGGCGCCGGCCAGGTGCCGGGCGACAGCGTCGGCCAGCTGCCGAGTGGCCATGCCCCGCTGCCGCAGCCCCTGCTGGCCCAGGTCGCGAAGGCCCGGTCGGCCGTCCTCGCCGGCGCCTCGGCCGCCCCGTCGAGCCACCCGACGGACTCGCCGTCCGGCGACCCGACCAGCTCGCCCACCGACGACCCGGGCTCGGTCCCGGGGATCACGCCCGCGGGTGGTGACACCGGAGACCTCTCGGGCGTCGACGCGGCTCCGACCGACGGGGCCGGCCCGTCCGCCGGGACGGACGCCCCCGGGGCCAGCCAGGCCGAGGCGGCACCCGCCCTCACGACCGTGTCGGCGCAGTCGGCCGGGAGCAGGCTGATGATGCTGCCCGGCCTGCTCGCGCTCGCCCTGGTCGGGCTCGTCGGCGGGCCGCTGCTGCTGTGGCTGGACCGCACCGGACGGGGTCCGCAATGGCTACGACGCTGACTCCGCTCACGCCCGACTCCGAGCCGAGCCCGGCCGGACGTCGTACGTCGCTGGGCCGGCTGCGCCTGGTGGGCCGGAGGCAGGAGCCGGCCCCGGCCCCCTCCTCGGCGCCGGACCCGGCTCCGGTCGAGCGCCGGCCGGTCACCCTGGCCCGTGCCATCGCGGGGGGTCTGCTGCTGCTGGGTGGGCTGCTGGTCGCCTTCGCGCTCTACCTCACCGTCGGGTCGGGCCTGGCCGCCAACCGTGCCCAGGACGTCATGTACGGCCAGCTCCGTACCGACCTCGAGGCTGCCACCGTGCCGGTGTCCGGGGTGATTCCCGCCGGGACCTCGCTCGGTGTCGTCTCGGTGCCGGCGATCGGCCTCGACCAGGTCTTCGTCGAGGGCAGCACGTCGGAGCAGACCAGGTCCGGGCCCGGACTGAACTCCGGCAGCGTGCTTCCCGGGCAGGCCGGCGTCTCCGTCCTCGTGGGTCACCGCTCGACCTCCGGCGCGGCGTTCGCCGACCTCGACCAGCTGCGACCCGGCGACACCATCGACGTGACCACCGGCCAGGGGAGGTTCCACTACGTCGTCGACCTGGTGCGGACCAGTGACGCGCCGGCCACGAGGGTGCGCGTCGTGCCGGCCCGGCTCACGCTGGTCACCTCCGACCCGGCGTACACGCCCGACCGCACCCTGATGGTCTCCGCGCGGCTCGAGGGCAAGGCCCTGCCCGCCGCGACCGGTACCGCCTCCGTGGCGGCCGAGCAGCCCGGCCACGGCGACTCCGCGGGGCTGGTCCCGCTGCTGCTCTGGAGCCAGCTGCTCCTGCTGGTGAGCGTGCTCGCGACCTGGGCCGCGCTCCGGCTGTCCCGCGCCGCGGTCTGGATCGGCGCCACCCCGGTGCTCCTCGCCGTGCTGTGGCACGTCTTCGAGAACCTCGCCCTCCTCCTCCCCAACACCCTGTGAAGGCCGCCATGACTCCGCCTATGACCTACGTCAGCGACTCCCACGATGAGACCCTCACGCTTCCGGTCACCGCGGCCGCCCCCGGTACGCCGGCGACCCTGGTCGCCGACCGGGTGAGCGCCTGGTTCGGCGACCACCAGGTGCTCGACGACGTCACCTTGACCATGCCGGCAGGCCGGGTCACCGCGCTGATCGGTCCGTCGGGGTGCGGGAAGTCGACCTTCCTGCGGATCCTCAACCGGATGCACGAGCTGGTGCCCGGCGCCGGGCTCGCCGGCGAGGTGCGGCTCGACGGCGTCGACATCTACGACCCCACGCGGCGCCCGATCGAGAGCCGCCGCCGGATCGGGATGGTGTTCCAGAAGGCCAACCCGTTCCCGACCATGTCGATCAACGACAACGTGCTGGCCGGTCTCTCCCTGACCGGCAGGAAGGTGCGCGGTCGGGCCGCCGACGGCCTGGTCGAGCAGAGCCTGCGCAGCGCGGGCCTCTGGGAGGAGGTACGCACTCGGCTGGACGACCCCGGCGCCTCGCTGTCGGGAGGCCAGCAGCAGCGGCTCTGCATCGCCCGCGCCCTCGCCGTACGCCCCGACGTGCTGCTGATGGACGAGCCCTGCTCGGCGCTCGACCCGACCTCGACCCGGCGGGTCGAGGAGACCATCCGGGCGATCGCCGACGAGGTCACCGTCGTCATCGTCACCCACAACATGCAGCAGGCGCAGCGGGTCTCCGACCGGTGTGCGTTCTTCCTGGCGGCCGACGAGACGCCGGGCCACATCGTGGAGCAGGGCGACACCGCCGAGATCTTCGACAGGCCGCAGGACAGCCGCACCGCCGACTACGTGAACGGCCGCTTCGGATGAGCACCCCACGGCGATCTTCTTCTCCCCTGCTTCGCTCCTCCGGACAACGCCGCGGGGGCCCCGCATGACGAACATGATCACCCAGGACACCATCAGCCCGGTCGGCGAGGCTGCCGTCCGGCGCAGCCTGACCTATCGCCCGACCGCCCAGGACCGCGGCTTCGTCGCCGCCGCACGGGCGGCCGCCGTCTCCACCCTGATCGTGATGGGGCTGATCGGCGTCTTCCTGCTGATCGGCGCCTGGCCGGCCCTCAAGAGCCAGGGCCTGGGCTTCCTGACCACCAGCCAGTGGCTGCCCGACACCGGTGACTTCGGGATCGCGTCCCTGCTCTGGGGCACGATCGTGGTCGGTCTGTTCGCCCTCGCCGTCGCCGTGCCGCTCGCCTTCGGGGCGGCCCTGTTCATCAGCGAGTACGCGCCGCGGTCCCTGAAGCGGCCGCTGGTCACGTTGGTCGACCTGATGGCCGCCGTACCGTCGATCGTCTACGCCATCTGGGCGCTGTTCTTCCTGCAGGGACACCTGCTCACCGTCGCCCAGTGGCTCTCGGTCCACCTCGGACCGGTGCTGCCGTTCCTCCGGGTGAACACGCCCGACTCGCAGTCGTCGTACACCTCGTCCGCCTTCATCGCCGGTATCGCGGTCGGGGTGGTGGTGCTTCCGACGATCACCTCGATCATGCGGGAGGTCTTCGCCCAGGCCCCGATCGGCGAGCGCGAGGGCGCGATCGCCCTGGGCGCGACCCGGTGGGGGATGATCCGCTCGGTCGTGATCCCGTTCGGGCGCGCCGGCATCGTCGGCGGCGTGATGCTGGGGCTCGGCCGTGCACTCGGCGAGACGATCGTCGTCTACGCGATCATCTCGCCGATCTTCACCTTCACCACCCACCCGTTGCAGAGCGGTACCAACACCATCGCCGCCCACATCGCGCAGCGCTACTCCGAGTCCGGCGGCCTGGCGCTGTCGGGCCTGCTGGGTGCGGGGCTGGTGCTCTTCTTGTTCACGCTGGTCATCAACACGCTCGCGGGCGTGGTGGTCAGCCGGTCGCGCTCCGGCGCCTCGACGGAGATCTGATGTCGACCCTCACCACGTCCACACCTCCGGCGTCCGGGCCGGCCACCGGGGCGCCCCCCGACCCGACCACCGGCCGCGACCAGCCCGTCGTACGACGTGAGGTGCGGCGGGTGCGGCTCGGTGGGTCCGACCCCGAGCTGGTCTCCCACGTCATCGGCGCCGCGGCCGGTGCGCTGGCCCTCGACTGGCTGGTCTTCGAGCGGCTCGTCCCGATGACCGGGGCGATCGGCTTCTGGCTGTGCTGGTACGCCGTGTTCCTGGGCCTGTTCGCCGCCATCAGTGCCACCACCCTCGACCGGGTCGGCGTCGTCGACCGGCTGGTCGGCGCCCTGGTCACCACGGCCGGCCTGATCCTGGTCGGCTGCCTGGCGGGCATCGTGCTGTTCACGCTGGCTCGCGGCAAGCAGGCGCTCGCGCACGTCAACTTCTACACCCAGACCACGGCCTTCATCGGGCCCGAGGCGCCTCTCGACAAGGGCGGCATCCTCGCGGCGATGGTCGGCACGCTCGAGCAGGTCGCGATCTCCGTGGTCTGCAGCGTGCCCCTCGCCGTGGCCACCGCCGTCTACCTCAGCGAGGTGCGCGGCAAGCTCGCCCGGCTGGTCCGCACCGTGGTGGAGGCGATGAGCGCGGTCCCGACGATCGTGGCCGGCCTCTTCATCTACTCGATGCTGATCCTCAAGTTCGGCCAGGAGCGCAGCGGCTTCGCGGCGTCCATGGCGCTCTGCATCAGCATGATCCCCGTCGTCACGACGACGGCCGAGGTCGTCCTGCGCCTCGTCCCGAACGGGCTGCGGGAGGCGTCGCTCGCCCTCGGCACCACCCAGTGGCAGACCGTCTGGCGGGTGGTGCTGCCGACCGCCCGCCCCGGCCTGGTCACCGCCGTCCTGCTGGGCGTCGCGCGGGTCATCGGCGAGACCTCTCCCGTGCTGCTGGTCGCCGGCGCCACCAACGAGCTCAACGCCGACCCCCTGCACGGGCCCCAGCTCTCGCTGCCGCTGTTCGTGTTCACCGAGATGCGGATGCCGCTCGACCCCGCGATCGCGCGGGCGTTCGGCGCCGCCGTGGTGCTCCTCGTCCTGGTGGTCGTCCTGTTCGCCCTCGCCCGGATCCTCGGTGGCCGGGCACCCGGTCACACCTCTCGCCGGAAGCGGCGCCGTCTGGCGGCCGCCCGCGTACGTCGTCTCGAAAGCGAGCCCGCCCGATGAAGCACCCTCTTCCCGTCCGCCTGCTCCTGGCCGCGCTGGCTGCCTGCCTGGTGGGACTCGTCCTGACCCCGGCACCCAGCCAGGCCTCGGGCAGCTACGTACCGATCTCGGGGGCCGGCTCCACGTGGAGCGAGGTCGCGATCGATGCCTGGCGCGCCGACGTCCGCGCCAGCGGGATCGTCGTCAACTACGCGGGCACGGGCTCGACCGACGGGCGCTCGCAGTACATCCAGGGCACCGCCGACTTCGCCGACAGCGAGATCCCGTTCCAGAACCCGCCGGAGCCCGGCCAGCAGGCCGAGGTCCCGAGCCGTCCCTACGCCTACCTCCCGATCGTGGCCGGCGGGACGTCGTTCATGTACCACCTCACCGTGGCCGGCAAGCCGGTCACCGACCTGCGCCTGTCGGGCCCGACCCTGGCCAAGATCTTCACCGGCCAGATCACCCACTGGAACGACCCCGCCATCACCAAGGACTACGGCAAGACGCTGCCGAACATCCCGATCATCCCGGTCGTCCGCTCCGACGGCGCCGGCGCCTCGGCGCAGTTCACCAAGTACATGGCAAGCCAGACGTCGTCGATCTACTGCCCGTTCATCCGCAGCAAGCTCCACCTGAGCGGGGCGGTCTGCCCGAGCGTGTCGTTCTACCCGGCGTTCGGGAACAGCAAGGCCCAGAGCGGCTCGAACGGCGTCGCCAACTACATCCACGCGTCGTACGGCGAGGGGTCGATCGGCTACGTCGAGTACGCCTACGCCAAGCAGCTCGGCTCCCCGGTCGTCAGCCTGCTGAACCGCGCCGGCTACTTCTCCCAGCCGACGCAGTACAACGTCGCGGTGGCGCTGACCCGGGCCAAGATCAACTCCGACCTGACCCAGAACCTCGAGTCCGTGTACACCAACCCCGACCCGCGGGCCTACCCGATGTCGAGCTACAGCTACATGATCGTGCCGACCACCACCGCGGCGCCGTTCAACACCGACAAGGGCAAGACCCTCTCGACGTTCATCAACTACTTCTTGTGCACCGGCCAGCAGAAGGCTGGGATCCTGGGCTACTCGCCGTTGCCCAAGAACCTCGTGCTCGCCGGCTTCCAACAGGTGAAGCGGATCCCGGGCCATGTGGCGTCTCCTCCGATCGCGCAGTGCCACAACCCGGCCCTGGACATCCTCCACTCGGCACCGATGCCCAACAAGTGCATGAAGCTCGGCTCGTCGTGCACCGTCTCGACCGTCGGCCCGACGGCCGGGTCGACCTCGGGTCCGACCGGGACCACCACCGGGTCGACGACCACGGGCGGCACGAGCGGAACGACGACCTCCGGAGGTGGCTCCAACACGCAGGGCACGTCGGGCTCCGGTTCGCCAGGATCAGGGGCGGTCGATCCGCTCACCGGTGCTCCCGCGGGGCAGGCGACGACCACCGGGAGCGGGGCGGCCACCACGGCAGGCGCGACACCCGTGACGCTGTCGGCGTCCCGGACCGGGCAGCAGCACGCGCTCGGCTGGCTGGTCGCGCTGATGCTCGCCCTGGCCGTCCTGGCCCCGCCGTTCCTGGTGGCACGACAGTCCCGACGTCACCGCTGACCCCGTCCCTCGATGCCGATGACCGACGCCCAGCACGGCCGCGTCCACCGGGCCGCCTGGCTCGTCGGTGGCGTGGTCCTGGCGACCCTGGTGGGCGTCGCGCTGTACGCACAGACCCGGCCCCCGCCACCCCTGCTCGCCGTGCCGGACCGGGCCCGGGTGGCCGCCGCCCCGATCGCGGCGGACGACCCGTCGGCTCGGCCGGCCCCCCGGGGCGGCGGCTCCGGCCGCTCGGTCACCATCAGCCCGCAGTGGGTGGACGACACGGCGGCCTCGACCGGCGTACCGGCTCCGGCCATGCGCGCCTACGGCGCGGCCACGCTGCAGGAGGCGAGGGACGACCCGTCGTGCCGCCTGGGCTGGACGACCCTGGCCGGTGTCGGCTGGGTCGAGTCGCAGCAGGGAACCATCGACGGGCGCACCCTGCAGTCGGACGGCGTGCCGAGCTCGCCGATCACCGGGCCGGCCCTCGACGGGGCAGCACGGTCGCGGCCATCCCCGACGCCGCCGGGGGCTGGGCCCGCGCGCTCGGACCCCTGCAGTTCATCCCCTCGACCTGGCGCCAGTGGGCCGCCGACGGCGACGGCGACGGGCGGGCCGACCCGCAGGACCTCGACGACGCCGCGCTCGCGGCCGCCCACTACCTCTGCGCGTCGGGGGGCGACCTCTCCACGGGTGCGGGCTGGTCGGCCGCGATCTACTCCTACAACCACTCCGCCGCATACGTCCGCTCGGTCTACGCCGCCGCCCAGGCCTACGCGGCGCGTGCCTCCTGAGCGCACAATGAAGGGGTGGACCCCGACCCGGAGCTGCTCGGCGACGAGCCCGTGCGTCTGGGCCGGCGACGTCGCCGCGACGAGCCGGACGAGCGCTACGTCCGCGACGGCTACGACGGGCAGGTCGGGCAGGTCGATCACGAGGTCCTCGACGCACGGCCGGCGCCGCTGTGGCGCCCTCCGCGGTGGCTGCTGGTCGCCGTCCTGCTGGTCGCGGTGACAGCGACCAGCGGCTGGTACGTCGACCGGCAGGACCGGGTGCGTGAGATGCGGGCCCTCGACGGCTGCCGCCACGAGCTCCAGAACGCCGTGGCGTTCTCGGACGTCCGGCTGATGGCGATGGCCGACTACCTCGACCCGGCCGCTGTCGGTGATCGAAGGGTCAGCGGCGCGGTCGCCTCGCCGACCTATGGCCCAACCGGCCCGCAGGATCCTGCGCGACGTCGAGCGGGCCGACCGGGCCTGCCGGGCGGTCTCGATCCACCCGTGGCACTTCGCGTTGGCGTCCCGGCACCATGCGACCACGGCGTACTCCTCGGCCTTCGCCTCGACGATGCGCACCATCGCCGCGCAGGGGCGCGCGTACTACCGCGACACCAGCCACCTCCAGCAGCTGCGTCAGGAAGCCGGGATCCCCGTCCTCGGCGGGCCCTTCTGAACGAGCCCGAACAGGCCCACACTGGGGCATGGCTCCCGATCCCGAGCTGCTCGAGGCCGACGCCCCGCGCGGCAGACGCACCCGGCTCGTGGGGGCGGTGGTCCTCCTGGCCGCGCTCCTCGTCGCCGCCACGGCGTGGTCGGTGGACGCCCGCGCACGAGAGCGCGAGGCGGCCGCCGTCTCCTCCTGCGAGCAGGGCCTGCGACAGGCCTCCTGGCTCTCCGAACGCAAGATGGGCATGCTCGCCGACTACGTGCAGCCGGCGCTCCGGACGACCCACGGGGTGCAGCGCCTCCACCTCGCCGACCTGATGGCGCACACGGCCAGCGGCGTGCTGCCGGCGGCTCAGACCGCCGACCGCGCCTGCCGCACCCTCTCGGTGCGTCCCTGGCACTTCTCGCTGGTGGCCAGGCGCGACGCCGCCCGGGCCTACTCCGGCGCCCTGGTCACCCTCCTCCAGACGGTCGCCGCCCAAGGGTCCGCCACCTTCCACGACGACGCGGTGCTGGTCCGGCTCGGCACCGCCGCCGGCGCCGACTGACCGTCGAGCAGCCGGCTCCGACGTCTCGACCGGCCGTTCCTGACGCCTCGACGAACCTCGTAGACTGGGGTGCACCCCCTCCCGACGCCGGGCGGGGGCTCTCGTGCTGTGCCCCCGAAAGGTCCGCCACCCTCCTCGTGTTCCTCTCCGCTCTCTCCGACGCCGTCCTCGGCGAGCCGGTCCTCGCCGACGCGCTCGCGGAGGCACCCCGGCTCGGCACGCTCGACCTGACCGCTCCCGCCGGTCTCCGGCCGTTCCTGGTCGACGGCCTGGTGCGCGCCGGGCCGGACGGTGCTGCTGGTCACCGCCACCGGCCGCGAGGCGGAGGACCTGACCGCCGAGCTCGGTGCGCTGGTCGACCCGTCGGCGCGTGGCCCACTACCCGAGCTGGGAGACCCTGCCGCACGAGCGGCTCAGCCCGCGCAGCGACACGGTCGGCCGCCGGCTGGCCGTGCTCCGCCGTCTCGCGTCACCCGGGCGACGACGCGAGCACCGGGCCGCTCCGGGTCGTCGTCGCCCCGGTGCGCTCGATCCTCCAGCCGCAGGTCCAGGGGCTCGGCGACCTCGAGCCGGTCGAGCTCGTCGTCGGTCGAGGCCGCCGACCTCGACGACGTGACCCAGCGCCTGTCCGACGCGGCGTACACCCGGGTCGACCTGGTCGAGAAGCGCGGCGAGTTCGCCGTCCGCGGCGGCCTCGTCGACGTCTTCCCGCCGACCGAGCAGCACCCGCTGCGGGTGGAGTTCTGGGGCGACGAGGTCGAGGAGATCCGCTCGTTCGCGGTCGCCGACCAGCGCACGATCGACAAGGCCGAGCGGCTGTGGGCGCCGCCGTGCCGCGAGCTCCTTCTCACCGACGACGTACGCGCCGCGCGGCCGCGCTGGGCGAGCGTCACCCGCAGCTGGCCGAGATGACCTCGACAAGCTCGCCGACGGCATCGCGGTCGAGGGCATGGAGTCGCTCGCTCCCGTCCTGGTCGACGACCTCGAGCTGCTCGTCGACGTGATGCCCGCCGACACCCAGGTGCTGGTCGTCGACCCCGAGCGGGTCCGCAGCCGGGCCCACGACCTGGTCGCCACCAGCGAGGAGTTCCTCGGCGCGTCCTGGGCCGCCGCGGCCGGCGGGGGCACAGGCGCCGATCGACCTCGGTGCGGCGTCCTACCGCGAGCTCGACGACGTCCGCGCGCACGCCCGCGAGCTCGGCCTGCCCTGGTGGACGGTCAGCCCGTTCGGCCTCGACGACGAGCTCCTCGACGGCGCCGGCCGCACGGTCGCCGCTACGGCGGTCGAGGGCTACCGCGGCGACCTGGAGCGCGCGGTCACCGACCTGCGTGGCTGGCTCGCCGCCGGCCACCGGGTCGTGGTCTCCCACCCGGGCACGGCCCGGCCCAGCGGATGGTCGAGGTGCTCGGCGAGCACGACGTCGCCGCCCGGCTGGTCGAGCCCGACGACGACACCCCGCTCCAGGCCGGGCGTGGTCACGGTCACCTGCGCGCCCTCGTCCACGGCTTCGTCGACGACGGCCTCGGCCTGGTCCTGCTCACCGGCGACGACCTGTCCGGCCAGCGCGGCGCCACCCGCGACACGCGCCGGATGCCGGCCCGCCGCAAGCGGCAGATCGACCCGCTGGAGCTGAAGACGGGCGACTACGTCGTCCACGAGCAGCACGGCGTCGGCCGCTTCGTCGAGATGCGGCAGCGCGAGGTGCACGGCGCCACCCGCGAGTACCTCGTCCTCGAGTACGGCGCGTCCAAGCGCGGCGAGCCGCCCGACATGCTCTTCGTCCCGGCCGACAGCCTCGACCAGGTCACCCGCTACGTCGGCGGCGAGCAGCCCAGCCTCGACCGGCTCGGCGGGTCCGACTGGGCCAAGCGCAAGAGCCGCGCCCGCAAGGCGGTACGCGAGATCGCCGCCGAGCTGATCAAGCTCTACGCCGCCCGCCAGGCCACCCAGGGCCACGCCTTCGGCGCCGGACACGCCGTGGCAGCGCGAGCTCGAGGACGCGTTCCCGTTCCACGAGACCCCCGACCAGCTGACCACGGTCGAGGAGGTCAAGGCCGACATGCGCCGGACCGTGCCGATGGACCGGCTGGTCTGCGGCGACGTCGGCTACGGCAAGACCGAGATCGCCGTCCGCGCGGCGTTCAAGGCGGTGCAGGACGGCAAGCAGGTCGCCGTCCTGGTGCCGACCACGCTGCTCGTGCAGCAGCACTACACGACCTTCGCCGAGCGGATGGGCGCCTTCCCGGTGACGATCCGCGCGCTGAGCCGGTTCCAGACCGACAAGCGAGGCGCGCGAGGTCGCCGAGGGTCTGCGCGAGGGCAGCGTCGACATCGTGATCGGCACCCACCGGCTGCTCAACCCCGACATCAAGGTCAAGGACCTCGGCCTGATCGTCGTCGACGAGGAGCAGCGCTTCGGCGTCGAGCACAAGGAGCAGATGAAGCGGCTGCGCACCTCGGTCGACGTGCTGTCGATGAGCGCGACCCCGATCCCGCGCACGCTGGAGATGGCGATCACCGGCATCCGCGAGATGTCCACGATCACCACGCCGCCCGAGGAGCGGCACCCGGTCCTCACCTACGTCGGCGCCTACGAGGACCGCACCGTCGTCGGCCGCGATCCGTCGCGAGCTGCTGCGCGAGGGGCAGGTCTTCTTCATCCACAACCGGGTGCAGTCGATCGAGAAGGCGGCCGCCCGGATCCGCGAGCTGGTGCCCGAGGCACGGGTCGCGGTCGCCCACGGCCAGATGGGCGAGCACCAGCTCGAGCAGGTGATGCTCGACTTCTGGGAGAAGCGCTTCGACGTGCTGGTCTGCACGACGATCGTCGAGTCCGGCCTCGACGTCTCCAACGCCAACACCATGATCATCGAGCGGGCCGACACCCTCGGCCTCTCCCAGCTGCACCAGCTGCGCGGCCGGGTCGGCCGGTCCAGCGAGCGCGCCTACGCCTACTTCCTCTACCCGGCCGAGAAGCCGCTGACCGAGACCGCCCACGAGCGGCTGGCCACCCTCGCCCAGCACTCCGACCTCGGCGGCGGCATGGCGATCGCGATGAAGGACCTCGAGATCCGCGGCGCCGGCAACCTGCTCGGCGGCGAGCAGTCCGGCCACATCGCCGACGTCGGCTTCGACCTCTACGTCCGGCTGGTCGGCGAGGCGGTCGCGGAGTTCCGCTACGACGGCGCGCCGGCCGACGACCTCGGCGAGGTCAAGATCGAGCTGCCGGTCGACGCCCACCTGCCCCACGACTACATCCCCAGCGAGCGGCTGCGGCTGGAGATGTACCGCCGGCTCGCCGAGGTGCGCTCCGACGACGACGTCGACGAGATCCGCGACGAGCTGGACGACCGCTACGGCGAGCCGCCGGTCGAGGTGGCCTCGCTGCTGCTGGTGGCCAGGTTCCGGGCGCGGGCGCGCCAGGCCGGCATCTCCGACGTCACGGTGCGCGGGCCGCAACGTGCGGTTCGCGCCGGTCGAGCTGCCCGAGTCGCGCGTCGTCCGGCTCAACCGGATGTACCCCCGCAGCATCGTCAAGCACCAGATCGGCACCCTGCTGGTGCCGCGGCCCCAGACCGAGGTGATCGGGGGCCGTCCGATCGATGGGATCGCCCTGCTTGAATGGGCGCGCACCGTCATCGACACGGTGATCGACCCTGTCGAGCAGAAAGAGAAGTCATCGTGAAGCCGATGCGACAGCCGGGCCGCCCGCGGTCCGACGGCCCTCGTCGGTCTCGCCCTCGCCGCCCTGGCGCTCACCGGGTGCGGCCCCTCGCTGGGGATCAGCCCCGGCGCCGCGGCCGTGGTCGGCGACCGCGTCGCTGTCGATGAGCACGATCGACTCCACCACCGACCTCTACTGCCAGGCCTCGGCCCGGCCATCAAGCAGCAGGCACCCGACGGCATCCCGCTGCAGCTACTTCCGGCAGGTGCGTCGCGGCGAACCTCACCGAGCGGCTGCTCGGCGAGCAGCTGGCCGCCCAGTACGACGTCCAGCCGTCGTCGCAGTACGCCACCCAGTCGCCAACCTGCGCCAGCAGTTCGCCTCGGCGTCGTCGTCCGCCCGCGACGCCGGCATCAAGGTCGACGCCGGTGACGCCTTCCTCAAGACGGTGCAGGTCTCGGTCGGCCAGAAGCTGCTCGCCGAGAGCGGCACCACGTCTCCCAGCCACAAGGCGGCGTTCGCGCGCGGCCAGGTCGCCACCCAGGACTGGCTCAAGGACCACGACATCAAGGTCGACCCGTCGCTCGGCGTCTCCGTCGACCAGGGCGCGGTCACCTTCAAGCGCGACCAGACCGTCCTACCCGCTCAGCACGCTGGCCTCGCAGGGCATGTCCGCACCCGTCGTCGGCGCCCGACCCGGCCTACACCGCGGCGCTCCCGCCGTCGCAGGTCTGTCGGCTGAGCCGGCCCCGGACAGGCGAGATGGACCGGGACAGCGCGGCCGAGCCGCTCCTCGCCTTCCGTGGCCGACATGGAGCGGCTGCGTCGCGAGTGCCCGTGGAAGCGCGAGCAGACCCACCGCTCGCTGGCCCGCTACCTGCAGGAGGAGACCGCCGAGGCGCTCGAGGCGATCGACCTCGGCGACCCCGACCACCTGCGCGAGGAGCTCGGCGACCTCCTGCTGCAGGTCTACTTCCACGCCGTGGTGGCCGAGGAGGCGGGCGACTTCACCCTCGACGACGTCGCTCGCGGGATCGCCGAGAAGATGCACCGGCGCAACCCCCACGTGTTCGGGCCCGACGGCGGCGCCGACCACCTTGTCCGCCGACGAGGTCAACCAGCGCTGGCAGGAGATCAAGGCCGCCGAGCGCAGCAGCGGGCTCGAGGGCCACCCGGCCGCGTCCTCGCCGTACGACGGGATCGCGCCGGGCCTCTCGGCCCTGCTGACCGCGACGAAGGTGCTCGAACGACTGCCCTCGGCGCGCGGTCGGGCTCCCCGACCCGGGCGACACCCACGCAGACCTCGGCGACCGCCTGCTCGCGCTGGTGGCCGAGGCGGGCGCCGCCGGGGTCGACCCCGAGCAGGCGCTCCGCGACGCCCTCCGCCGCGCCGCCCCACCCGACTCGGTGTCGGGTCAGGCCGGGCGGCGGCCCAGGGTGTAGCGCACGTCCTGCACCAGCACGAGGTCGTCGCCGTCGGTGCGGGCGTCCTCCAGGATCTCCGCCGCCTCGGCGAACAGGGGCTCGCGCCGTTCCTCGGGGACGAACTGCCAGAACGCCCGCTGGCCGGTGCTCATGCTGAACCGCCGCCACGCCTCCGCGTCAGGGAAGTGGATGTCGAGGGCGCGCCGCTCGGTCCGCTGGTCGGTCGCGCCGCACGCGTCGAAGAGCCGCTCGACCGCGTCGTCGGAGGAGAACGGGCCGGCCTGCGCCGGTGGTGCGGGCGTCGAGCAGGGCCGGGGGGAGGTGCGGCCGGAAGAGCGCGTCCACGCGCTCCCAGGTCGGGTCGGCGGTCGCCGAACGTCGAGATGCCGATCCGACCGCCCGGCGCCAGCAGGCGCACCCACGACGTCAGCGTGGCCTCGGGGTCGGGAGCGAAGAAGAGGACCAGGGAGGAGGCCACGACGTCGGCCGACCCCTCGGCGACCCCGAGGTCCTCCGGGTCGACGACGGCGGTCGTGACCTGCGCCAGCCCGGCGTCGTGGGCGGCCTGCCGGGTGAGCTCGACCATCGCGGGGGCGATGTCGAGCGCGGTGACCCGACCGCCGGGGCCGACCGCGCGCGCAGCGCGCAGGGTGACGGCGCCGCGGCCGCACCCGACGTCGACCAGGTGCTCACCAGCAGCGGGGGCGAGGAGGTCGACCAGTCCGTCGGCGATCGGCTCGAAGAACGACACCCCGCTCTGGTCGTAGTCCTCCGCGAGCTCGTCGAAGACCCGGGCGACCCGTCGTACGGCCTCCGCGCTGCTCGTCCATGGCGCCCATGCTGCCGCTCCGGCCGCGCCGGCCGCGTCGGCGCGAGCACCGGTGAGACCGCGACGAGGACAGCCGATGACCACGCCGCGAGGGGTGCGCGGCGCGGCCCAGGGGCGCCGATAGTCTGAACGGCATGGCCATCATCGAGGCCGTCGGCGCCCGCGAGATCCTCGACTCGCGCGGCAACCCCACCGTCGAGGTCGAGGTCGTCCTCGACGACGGCACCTTCGCCCGCGCCGCGGTGCCGAGCGGCGCGTCGACCGGCGCCTTCGAGGCGGTCGAGCTGCGCGACGGCGGCGAGCGCTACGGCGGCAAGGGCGTCCAGAAGGCCGTCGACGCCGTCATCGAGCCGATCGGCCCGGTCGTCGGCCTCGACGCCGACGAGCAGCGCCTGATCGACCAGGCGATGATCGACCTCGACGGCACCCCCAACAAGGCCAAGCTCGGCGCCAACGCCATCCTCGGCGTCTCGCTCGCCGTCGCCCGGGCCGCCGCCGACTCGGCCGACCTGCCGCTCTTCCGCTACGTCGGCGGCCCGAACGCCCACCTGCTGCCGGTGCCGATGATGAACATCCTCAACGGCGGCGCGCACGCCGACACCAACGTCGACATCCAGGAGTTCATGATCGCGCCGATCGGCGCGGCGACCTTCGGCGAGGCGCTGCGGTGGGGCGCCGAGGTCTACCACGCGCTGAAGGCGGTGCTGAAGAAGCGCGGGCTGGCCACCGGCCTCGGCGACGAGGGCGGCTTCGCGCCCAACCTCGACGAGCAACCGGGCCGCGCTCGACCTGATCGTCGAGGCCATCGAGGAGGCCGGCTACACGCCCGGCACCGACATCGCGCT
Source organism: uncultured Actinomycetota bacterium (assembly GCA_963808115.1). Taxonomy (GTDB): domain Bacteria; phylum Actinomycetota; class Actinomycetes; order Propionibacteriales; family Nocardioidaceae; genus Nocardioides. Next base: position 109,416 of record CAWEEN010000004.1, on the reverse strand, counting down.
CGCGCTGGACGTCGCGGCCACCGAGTTCTACACGCGACGGCGCCTACCAGTTCGAGGGCGGCACGCAAGTCGGCCGACGAGATGACCGCCTACTACGCCGACCTGGTCGTCGTCGTACCCGCATCGTCTCCATCGAGGACCCGCTGGACGAGGACGACTGGGACGGCTGGAAGACCCTCACCGACGAGCTCGGCGACCGGGTGCAGATCGTCGGCGACGACCTGTTCGTCACCAACCCCGAGCGGCTCCAGCGCGGCATCGACGGCGGCCAGGCCAACGCGCTGCTGGTCAAGGTCAACCAGATCGGCTCGCTGACCGAGACCCTCGACGCCGTCGACCTGGCCCACCGCAACGGCTTCACGCTGCATGATGAGCCACCGCTCCGGCGAGACCGAGGACACCACGATCGCCGACCTCGCGGTCGCCACCAACTGCGGCCAGATCAAGACCGGCGCCCCGGCCCGCTCCGAGCGCGTCGCCAAGTACAACCAGCTCCTGCGCATCGAGGAGGAGCTCGACGACGCCGCCCGCTACGCCGGCGCCCGGGCCTTCCCGCGGTTCGGCGCCTGAGGCCGACGGTGGCTCCCGACGCAGCCGCGCCGCGCTCCTTCGGGTCGGCCGGGCTCCCGCCCGGGCGGTCCGCGGCAGCGTCGCGCCCGCGCGGTGGCCGCGGACTCCGGTCGGCGCGGCCACCTCGGCCGAGCCGCGCCGGTCGCGGTTCACCGGCCGGGCCATGGTGCTGGTGCTGGTGCTCTCGGTGCTGACGATCTCCTACGCGTCGTCGCTCAAGGCCTACTTCCAGCAGCACCAGCAGATCGCCCAGCTCCAGCACCAGATCGCCGCCAGCGAGGCCAGCATCACCCAGCTCGAGCAGGAGAAGGCGCGCTGGAACGACCCGGCCTACGTCAAGGAGCAGGCCCGCGCCCGCTTCGGCTACCTGATGCCGGGCGAGACGTCCTACGTCGTGATCGGCGCCGACGGCAAGCCGCTGGCGGCGCAGGCGACGCTGAGCGACCCCCGCACGTCGACCACGCGTCGACGCCCACCGCCTGGTGGACCACCGAGTGGAAGTCGGTGCAGCTGGCCGGCGACCCGCCGTCGACGCAGACCGAGCAGCAGCCGCTGAAGTACCTCGGCGGCCGCCACGGCGGGTGACCCGCGCGTGACCGGCCTGACCGGTCGGGTCCCGTCGCCGACGCCGACCTGGCCGCGGTGGAGGCGCCAGCTCGGGCGGCCGCTCGCGCGGCACCCGCGCCGTCGGCCACCGCTGCCCCTGCTCGCTGCCCGACGTCGTCGTGACCGAGCCGCGGCTGCCCGACGGCACGCCGTTCCCGACGACGTACTACCTGACCTGTCCGCGCGCCGCCTCGCTGATCGGCACGCTCGAGAGCTCCGGGCTGATGAAGGAGATGGAGGCCCGGCTCGGCGACGACCCCGAGCTGGCCGCGTCCTACGCCGCCGCCCACGCGGCCTACCTGGCCGACCGAGCGGCGCTCGGCGACGTCCCCGAGCTCGCGGGGGTCTCCGCCGGCGGGATGCCGACGCCGGGTGAAGTGCCTGCACGTCCTGGCCGCCCACGCGCTGGCCGCCGGGCCGGGCGTCAACCTGCTCGGTGACGAGGTCGCTGGCCAGGCTGGGCGAGTGGTGGTCCGACGGCCCGTGCGTGGCCCCCGAGGCGGAGCCCGCGTGAGCCGGGTCGCCGCGATCGACTGCGGCACCAACTCCATCAAGCTGCTGGTCGCCGACCTGACCGCAGGTGCTGCGTGCCGCGAGTCGCGCGTCGTCCGGCTCGGGCAGGGCGTCGACGAGACCGGCCGTCTGGCCGACGAGGCGCTGGCCCGCACGTTCGCCGCGGTCGAGGACTTCGCGGCGACCATCCGCGCGCACGGCGTGCCGGTCGAGCGGATCCGCTTCTGCGCGACGTCGGCGACGCGCGACGCCGCGAACGCGCGAGGTGTTCGTCGACGGCGTCCGCGCCCGCCTCGGCGTGACCCCGGTGGTGCTCTCCGGGATGGAGGAGGCGGCCCTGGTCTTCGACGCCACCACGACTGCTCGACCCGCCGCCGGCCCGCGCCCGCGCTGGCCGTCGACATCGGCGGGGGCTCCACCGAGCTGGTGCTCGGCGGCGCCGAGCACGCCGGTGTCGATGGACATCGGCTCGCGTGCGGCTCCACGAGCGGCACCTCGCCGGCGACCCGCCGACGGCCGCGGAGTGGGAGCGCTGCGACCGCGACGTCGACGACCACCTGGCCGGCTGCGGGCTCGACCTGGCGGCCGCGCGGAGCGTGGTCGGCACGTCCGGGACGATCAAGACCCTGGCCTGCGGGTGCTCGACCTGCCGTTCTACGACCGCGACCGCATCGACGGCGCCGTGCTCGACGTCGGCGAGACGCCTGCGCCTTCGCCGAGCGGCTGCGGGCCATGACGGTCGCCGAGCGCCGTGCCCTGCCCTACATGCATCCCGGTCGCGCCGACGTGATCGGCGCCGGCTCCCTGATCTGGAGCCGGGTCCTCGAGCGCGCCGGCGTCGCGTCGTACGTCGTCTCCGAGGCCGACATCCTCTACGGCATCGCCCGCGCGGTCGGCTGAGCTCGGTGGGCGAGCCACTCCCGCACCCGGTGACCGGCACGCCGTACCCGAGCCCGGTGCCGCCCGGCACCGGCTGGCCGGACGACCCGGCGACCGCGGAGACGCCCGTGGCCCGCACGCGCCGCCGCCGTACGACGGCTCGCCGCCGGCGCCGACCTGGCCGAGGTCGACGCCCGGGTCAGCGTCTGCCGGGCCTGCCCGCGGCTGGTCGCGCTGGCGCGAGGACGTCGCCCGCGACAAGCGCGCGTCCTTCGCCGACCAGCCCTACTGGGGCCGGCCGATCGCCGGCTGGGGAACGCCGACCCAGGGCGTCGGCGACGAGGCGCGGATCGTGGTCGTCGGGCTGGCGCCCGCCGCCAACGGCGGCAACCGCACCGGCCGGGTCTTCACCGGCGACTCCTCCGGCGACTGGCTCTTCGCGAGCCTGCACCGGGTCGGGCTGGCCACCCGGGTCGCCGAGCGTCCATGCCGGCGACGGCCAGGCCCTGGTGGGCACCCGGATGGTCGCCACCGTGCGCTGCGCTCCGCCGGCGAACAAGCCGACCGTCATCGAGCGCGACACCTGCGCCCCGTGGATCAACCGCGAGCTCGGCCCTGCTCGCGCCGACGCTGCGGGTGGTGGTCGCGCTCGGCAGCTATGGGCTGGGACGGTGCGCTCCGCGCGCTCGCCGGGGCCGGCTACGTCGTGCCGCGACCGAGGCCGCGGTTCGGCCACGGCGCGCGGGCCGCCCTGGAGCGAGAGGGCCGGACCGTGCAGCTGCTGGGCTGCTACCACCCCTCCCAGCACAACACCTTCACCGGCCGTCTCACCCCGGCCATGCTCGACGACGTCCTCGGTACCGCCCGCGACCTGGCCGGGCTGGGCTGATCCCGCCCCGAGACTCCGGACGTCATACGATCCGGTCGCCGGGACGACCAGCTCGTCGGACGTCCCGGGGGCCCCTGTATCCCAACCGGTAGAGGAAGCCGCCTTAAAAGCGGCACAGTCTGGGTTCGAGTCCCAGCGGGGGCACCCCGGCTGACCTGCGGTGACCCGGGGCCGAGGGAGCACGCCGGCGCGGTGGTGCTCGAGCGTTGCCGTCACAGCCCACGAGGATGGCTGAGGAGCAGCCGCAGAGGCGGTGGTATACGGTCCGCTCCATGCGGCGCATGGCTCTCGCCGGCTCCGCCGTCGCAGCCGTCCTCCTGGGGCTCGTGCTGCTGCGTCCCGTCCTCCAGGCCCCGATCACCGGGGACGACGTCTACTACGACTTCCACGCGGCGTCGGACACCCAGCTGTGGGACGTGCGCGTCGGAACGGGCCGGGTCGACGTGATCACCCGGATGGAGCGCCGGATCAGCGGGCGGGTGCTGATCGACGCCTCCGTCGCCAGCGGCAGGCTGCCTCGAGACGTGCTCGCCGTGTTCCGCGCCGGGTACCTCCTCCTGAGCCTGGTCGCGGTCTACGCCCTGCTCCGCACCGTCCGGTGGCGGCGTCGAGACTCCGGAGAGCTGGTCCGGCTGGCAGGACGAGACCGCGCGCTGGCGCTGATCGCGGGCGCCCTGATGTTCGCCGCCGGGGCCCAAGCCCAGCTGGTAGGGCTGGCCGGCTTCAACGGCTGGGTCTCCTACCCCGTCTCGACGTTGACCCTGCCTCTCTCGGTCTTCGGGGTGGTGGCGCTCGCCCTCTGGTTCGCGCGCCTGGGTGCGGAGCGAGGCGGGAAGGTCGGCGTGCCCGCTGCTCTCACCCTGCTGGTGGTCGGCGGCCTCACGAACTACCGCTACGAGCTGACGTTCCTGGCGCTGCCGATGGTGCTGATCGCCCTCGTGCTCCTGCCGGTCTCCAGCCGCGAGCACCGGTCGGCCGGCCGGAGGGCGAAGTGGCTCATGGGTGGGGCCTACGTCGCAGGCTTCGTCCCCCTCCTGATCGCGAACCGGTTGATGATCAGCCGCGCGTGCGCCCGGACGGACTGCTACGTGGGCGTGACCCCGTCACCGGGCCTGGCGATGTTCAAGACCTTCGCGGTCAACGTCGTCTCCAGCGTGCCGGGAACCGGCCGGACGGAGATCGCCGGACTGCTCCGCTCCCAGGGCGTCTCCACCGATGGCGTCTGGACGCCGACGCTGTGGTCGGCCCTGGCGGCTCTGGTGGTGATCGCGGTGCTCGCGGCCGCGTGGTGGGGCAGTCGTCCGCAGCCGGCCGAGGCCGCGCCGGATGAAGAGAGCCGGCACGCACAGGGGGTGTTGTGCGTGGTGGTCGCCGCACTGCTGGCGGTGGGTGGGCTGGGTGCCGCCGCGATCATGGCGCTCTCGCGAGGAGCCCAGGAGAGCGTGTCCGCGGTCGGCTTCCTCAACCGCAACACGCCGACCACCTGGTTCGCGCTGGCCTTCGGTCTCACGCTGCTGGTGCTCGCCGTGGGGCTGTTGCGCCCTCGGCTCGCGGTTCCGTCCTTCGTCGCGCTCGGACTCGTGCTGGCCCTGCTGGTCACGGTGAAGGTGCCGGCGGACGGACGGATCACGACCGCGGACAACGCGCTCATGGGGTCGTCGGACCAGGTCTTCGCCGAGATGGTGCGGGGTCAGAAGGGTGCCGCGGCGAACCAGCGACGCTGCCGCATCCTCGACGAGGTCGACCACGACCTGTCGGCGTCGTACGCCGAGGCGGTACGGCGCAGCTCGAACCAGGCGTTCGAGCACTTCTGGCACGTGCCGTTCTGCGCACCCGCGTGAGCTCGATCTGCTGCTCTGCGCAAAGCTCGGCGGGGCCAGGCCGCAGCGTGCCGGCGTGCTGAACCCGTCCGGCGAGCAGGGATCGTCCGCTACGCCGTGCAGCAGGTCGACTGCTCGGTGGTCCCGGAGCAGCAGCTGGCCTCGTCGGCGGGTCCGGCGAAGGTCGGGCTGTCGGCGAGCACCGTGTAGACCTCCCACCGCTCGCCGTTCGGCGTGCCCTCGACCCAGAACTTGTCCTGGGTGGCGTAGCAGCAGGTCGTGCCGCGCTCGTCGACCGACCTCACGCCGTCCGCCGCCAGCCGGGTCTGGATCGCGTCGACGGCGGCGACGTCCTCGACCTCGACCCCGAGGTGGTTCAGCGACCCGCCGCGGCCGGGGTTCTCGAGGAGCACGAGCTTGAGCGGCGGCTCGGCGATCGCGAAGTTCGCGTAGCCGGGCCGGACCTTGGCCGGCGGGGTGCCGAACAGCCGGGAGTAGAAGCCGATCGATGCCTCGAGGTCGTCGACGTCGAGGGCGAGCTGGATGCGAGACACGGGATCCTCCCCATTAGATATCGATGAGTGTCGATGTCTGACCAGGGTGGCGCAGGACATCGGGATCTGTCAATATAGATGAGTGTCGAAGTCCCTGATCGAGCTCACCCCCCTCCAGGCCGTCGCCTGCTGCTCCCCGCTCGCCACCGAACCGATCAGCGCGGAGCAGGCCGAGCGCGTCTCCCCGCTGCTCAAGGCCCTGGCCGACCCGGTCCGGCTGCGGCTGCTCTCCCTGGTCGCCTCCCACCAGGACGGCGAGGCCTGCGTCTGCGACCTGAACGACGCCTTCGACCTCTCCCAGCCGACCATCAGCCACCACCTCAAGGTGCTCCACGACGCCGGCCTGCTCGACCGCAGCAAGCGCGGGGTCTGGGTCTACTACGCCGTACGACGCGACGCGCTCGCCGACCTCGCCGACCTCCTGGGCGGTACGACGCGGTGACCGGGCCGACGCTCCCCTGGCTCGCGCGCCGGGCGGCGGCCGAGGCGATCGGCACCGGCTTCCTGGTGGCCGCCGTGATCGGCTCCGGCATCGCCGCCTCACGGCTCTCCCCCCAGGACGTCGGGCTCCAGCTCCTCGAGAACAGCCTCGCCACCGGTGCCGTCCTGGTCGCCCTGATCCTCGCCCTCCAACCGGTCTCCGCGGCGTTCAACCCCGTGATCACCCTCCTGGAGCGGCTCTGGGGCCGGGTCGGCAGCCGCGAGGCCGCGGTGCTGGTCACCGCCCAGGTCGGTGGCGGCATCTGCGGAGCCGTGGTCGCCAACCTGATGTTCGACCTCGACGCCGTCTCGATCTCCACCCACCACCGGGTCTCCAGCGGCCACCTCCTCGGCGAGGCGGTCGCGACGTTCGGGCTCGTGCTGGTGGTGTTCGGCACCCTGCGCTCCGGTCGGTCCGACGCCGTCGCCTGGGCGGTGGGGGGCTACATCACCGCGGCCTACTGGTTCACCAGCTCCACCAGCTTCGCCAACCCGGCCGTCACCGTCGCCCGGATGTTCTCCGACACCTTCGCCGGCATCGCGCCGGCGTCGGTGGTGCCGTTCGTGCTCGCCCAGCTCGTCGGCGCCGCCCTGGCCGCGGTCGTCGTCCACCTGCTCTTCCCCGACGCCCAGACCCTCACCCTCCCGGAGGCTGCTGATGCCTGAGACCCCCTCGGTGCTGTTCGTCTGCGTCCACAACGCGGGCCGCTCGCAGATGGCGGCCGCGCTGCTCCAGCACCACGCCCGGGGGCGGGTCCGGGTGTTCTCCGCCGGCACCGCGCCCGCCGACGAGGTCAACCCCGCCGTCGTCGAGGTGATGGCCGAGCTCGGGATCGACGTCTCGCAGGAGGTCCCGAAGCGCCTCGCCGACGAGACCGTCGAGACCTCCGACGTGGTGGTCACCATGGGCTGCGGCGACGCCTGTCCCTACTTCCCGGGCACCCGCTACGAGGACTGGCCCCTCGACGACCCGGCCGGTCAGCCGCCCGAGGTCGTGCGTCGGGTGCGCGACCAGATCGATGCCCGGGTGCAGGCCCTCCTGGCCGAGCTCAGCCCCTGAGCGGACCTGGTCAGACCGGGGGAGACCCGGCCAGCTCGCGCAGCTCGTCGAGCCAGCCGTCCTCGCTGGGCCACACCGAGCGCACCAGCCAGGTCGCACCGGCGGCGGCCCAGTCGTCGACGGAGGTGCCGTCGGGCCACTGGGCGACCAGGTCCCAGCCCGGGTGCGGGTGAGCGCCGACGTACGACGCGAGCGCTGCCGGGGTGAGGAAGTCGCCGTCGGAGATCGGGACGTAGCCGTCCCACCGGCGGGCCCGCTGCAGGGGACGGAGGTTCGGGGCGCGGCCGGCGATCCAGATCGGGATGCGTGGCCGCTGCACCGGCACGGGCCGCAACGACGTGGTCGCCCGCAGATGCGCCCCCCGGTGGTCGGCGGTGCCGTCGGCGAGCAGGCCGGACAGGATGTCGAGCGCCTCGTCGGTGATCTCGGCCCGGACCCGGTAGGAGGGCTCGTCGCCGAGGTCGGAGAAGTCGAGGTCGGGCGGGTCGCCCAGCCCGACGCCCAGCGTGACCCGCCCCCCGCTGAGGTGGTCGAGGGTCGTCAGGTGCTTGGCCACCACCGCGGGTCGGCGCCGCGACAGCGGCGTCACCATCGTGCCGATCCGGATCTGCCGGGTCTGCACGGCGATCGCGCCCAGCAGGGTCCAGGGGTCGTGGGCCTCGACCTTGCCGTCCCAGCTGAGGTGGTCCCACAGGAAGAAGCCGTGCCAGCCGTGGGCCTCCGCGTCGCGGGCGAGCGCGACGACCGTGGCCGGGTCGGTGAACGGCGGGACGCTGAGGCAGAAGCGCATCCGGCGACGCTAACAGCGAGCGGCGTCCGGAGACGTGAGGGACCGGGGCCCCTGCCTGAGGAAGGGCTGTGCTTGCGCCGTACAGCCTCCGATCGCGGGGGTCGCCTCGGTACGATCGGGACATGCGGGCCTGACGGCCCGTCACCGTGACGGCCGCGAGGCCTCGAGGAGAGACCATGCAGAGCAACAACCCCGTGTTCCGCAACTCGGACGAGTTCAACGGGAAGGCGACCAACAGCTACGGCAACCAGGTCTACGGCGGCGCCGGCACGGCCTACCCCGGCTACGGCCAGTCGCCGGCCTCCGACCCCTCGACCTGGAGCGTCGGCACCCCCGGTGCTCCGGGCACCCCGCCGACCACCGTCATCCGCCGGATGACCATCGACAGCGTCGTGCAGAAGACCGGGCTGGCCCTGCTCGTCGTGCTGATCGGCGCCTTCGCCACCTGGGTGCTCACCCCCGACCTCAGCGGCAGCACCGTCACCCAGCAGCACATCAACCAGATCTCGGTCGCCATGCTGGTCGGCAGCGGGCTCGCCTTCGTGCTCTCGCTGGCCAACTCCTTCAAGAAGGTCATCAGCCCGGCCCTGGTCCTCGTCTTCTGCCTCGCCGAGGGGGTCGCCCTCGGCGCCCTGTCGAAGTTCTTCGACTACCAGTACGGCGGCGGCATCGTCATCCAGGCGGTCCTGGGCACGTTCGCAGCCTTCGCCGGCACCCTGGCGGCCTACAAGTTCTTCGACATCAAGGTCAGCACCAAGTTCCGTCGGTTCACGATCAGCGCGATGTTCGCGATGGTCGGCCTCGGCATCCTCGAGCTGGTCCTCAGCATGTTCGGGGCCAGCATCGGCCTCTACGGCTTCAGCGGCCTCGGCCTGCTGTTCGCGATCGCCGGCCTGGTGCTCGGTGTCTTCATGCTGATCCTCGACTTCGACTTCGTCGAGAACGGCATCCGCGCGGGTCTGCCCGAGCGTGAGTCGTGGCGCGCGGCCTTCGGCCTGACCGTCAGCCTGGTCTGGATCTACGTCAACCTGCTGCGCATCCTGGCGATCATGCGTCGGTGACCGCGGCGCTCTCCTCGAGAGCGGGGGCCTCCGGGTCGGAGCGCAGCCGGGTCCGCCGGCGCAGCTCCACCCAGAGGCCCTTCTTGTCTCCCAGCTCGGTGCCAGGGTTGCGGGCGGCGCGTGCCGCCGCGGTGGCGACCGGCATCGTGCCCTCGCCGGCCGTACGCCGCCGCTCCTCGCCGAAGCCCAGGGCGTTGATCGCGCTCGGGGTCAGCACCTCGGCCATCGCGCGGTAGCCCTCGGCCGAGGGGTGGAACCGGTCGGGTCCGAACAGCAGCGCGGGTGCGGCCTGGAAGGTGGGCCCGAGCATCGAGCCGAGCGAGACCGCGACGCCGCCCGCCTCGACCACTGCGATCGCCTGGGCCGCCGCCAGCCGGCGTGACCACGAGCGGGCGACCTGCTTGAGCGGTGGGGGGATCGGCTTGACGGTGCCGAGGTCGGGGCACGTGGCGACGAGGACCTTGACGTCGGCCTCGACCAGCCGGCGTACGGCGTCACCGAGGTAGCGCACCGACTGCGAGGGCCGGACCCGGTGGGTCACGTCGTTGGCGCCGATCAGGATCACCGCGAGGTCGGGGTCGGTCGGCAGTGCGTGGTCGATCTGGCCGTCGAGGTCGGAGGACTGCGCGCCGACCCTGGCGTAGGCGCGCAGGTGGACCCGGCGGTCCGCCTTCGCGGCGATGCCGCTGGCCAGGTGGGCGCCAGGGGTCTCGACGGTGCGGTCGACGCCGTAGCCGGCAGCGCTGGAGTCGCCCAGGAGCACGATCTTGATCGCCGGCCCGGGTCGGCCGCGGCCGTACCAGCCGGCCGGGTCGGGGGGCGGACCGTCGTCGGCGTTGCCGATCACCCGGCGGGCGATCATCGCCTCCGTGCGCAGCACGCCGTACAGGCCGGCGCCGAGTACCGACAGCCCGCCGCCGCCGTACGCCGCGGCGGAGGCGAGCTTCCGCGCTGCGGCCGCCTTCCCCATGCGCCCAACCTAGCGAGCCGCTCCGCGGGCCGTGACTCGGATCACCACCAGAAATTGGAACGATCTAACGCCGTTGAAACATTGCACCGGGAGAGTGGGACACGTCCGCTCACCACGATCTCGGAAGGAGAGACGACCATGAGGAAGACCACCCTGACCCTGCTGCGCCGCCTCGACGGCTGGACCCGTTGGGCCTTCAACCCCCAGCCGGAGCTCACCAGCCGCTACGACCGCCAGGCCTGAGGCCTGGCCCGGGGGGCCGCACGGCAGGGGACGCCGACGAGTCCGGCTCGACGTACCTCTGCCGCTGCGGCCCCGCTGGCGATTCCGGCAACCTGCCGGGCCGCGGATATCTTGACCGCCATGGAGTACTCGGAGTCGCTGCTCGACCTCGTCGGCAACACCCCGCTGGTCCGCCTGGCGCAGACCCTCGACCTGCCCGAGGGCTCGACCGGGCCGCTGGTGCTGGCCAAGGTCGAGTACCTCAACCCCGGCGGCTCGGTGAAGGACCGGATCGCGTCCCGGATGATCGAGGCTGCCGAGGCCTCGGGCGAGCTGCAGCCGGGCGGCACGATCGTCGAGCCGACGTCGGGCAACACCGGCGTCGGGCTGGCGATGGTGGCGCAGGCCAAGGGCTACCGCTGCGTCTTCGTCTGCCCCGACAAGGTCAGCGAGGACAAGCGCAACGTGCTCAAGGCGTACGGCGCGAGGTCGTCGTCTGCCCGACCGCGGTCGCGCCGGAGCACCCGGACTCCTACTACAACGTCAGCGACCGGCTCTCGCAGGAGCCAGGCGCCTGGAAGCCCGACCAGTACTCCAACCCCCACAACCCCCGCTCCCACTACGAGACCACCGGACCCGAGATCTGGCAGCAGACCGAGGGCCGGATCACCCACTTCGTGTGCGGGATGGGCACCGGCGGCACGATCAGCGGCGTCGGGCGCTACCTGAAGGAGCAGAACCCGGCCGTCCAGGTCATCGGCGCCGACCCCGCCGGGTCGGTCTACTCCGGCGGCACCGGCCGCCCCTACCTCGTCGAGGGGGTCGGCGAGGACTTCTGGCCGGAGACCTACGACCGGTCGGTCGCCGACCGGGTGATCGAGGTCTCCGACGCCGACTCGTTCGCGTTCACCCGTCGTCTCGCCCGCGAGGAGGCGATGCTGGTCGGTGGGTCGTCCGGGATGGCGGCGTTCGCCGCCCGGCAGGTCGCCCAGGAGCTCGCCGGAACGCCCGAGGCCGACGACGCCGTGATCGTCGTCCTCCTGCCCGACTCGGGTCGCGGCTACCTGACCAAGGTCTTCAACGACGAGTGGCTGGCGCAGTACGGCTTCGCCACCGGCGAGGCCACCCCGGAGCGCACCGTCGGCGAGGTGCTGCGCGGCAAGGCCGGCCGCCTGCCCGACCTGGTGCACACCCACCCCGGCGAGACGATCGCCGAGGCGGTCGCGATCCTCCAGGAGTACAGCGTCTCCCAGATGCCCGTGGTCCGGGCCGAGCCGCCGATCGTCGCCGCCGAGGTCGCGGGCTCGGTCTCCGAGCGCACCCTGCTCGACGCGCTCTTCACCGGCGCCGCCCACCTCACCGACCGGGTCGAGGACCACATGTCGCCCCCGCTTGCCGACCATCGGGTCGACCGAGTCGGCCCACGACGCCGTCGTCCTCCTCGAGAGCCGCCGACGCCGTCCTGGTGCACGAGGACGGCAAGCCGGTCGGCGTCCTGACCCGCCAGGACCTCCTGGCCTTCCTCGCCGGCTCCTGACCGCCGGCTCGGGTTCGGATGCTCGGATCCCCTGACCCCTTGCCGAAAGCGTTAGTCATGGCTAACGTATTGGTGTGACCGACGCGTTCGCAGCGGCAGCGGAGCCGACCCGGCGCCGCATCCTGCAGCTGCTGGCGCGCGGGCCGCAGTACGCCGGTGACGTCGCGGGCCACTTCGACGTCACCCGGTCGGCCGTCAGCCAGCACCTCGGCGTCCTCGCCGATGCCGGACTGGTGACCGCCGAGCAGCAGGGACGCCAACGCCTCTACCGCATCGAGCCCTCGGGGATCGCGCGGCTCCAGGCCGAGATCGCCTCTTTCTGGACCCACGAGCTCGACGAGCTCGTCCACGACGCCGACCGCCTGGCCGCCGCCCGCCGTACACCACCCGAGGAGCAACCATGAACGACGTCTACACCTCCACCGTCGACCTCCCGGTCGGCCCCGACGAGGCGTTCGCCCTGGTGACCCAGCCCGAGCGTCTGAGTCGCTGGACGGCCGTCTGCGCGACCGTCGACCTGCGAGCCGGAGGCGCCTGGAGCTGGCGGGTCACCCCCGGCCACGTGGCGGCCGGCCTGGTCCACGAGGTCGAGCCGGGCCGACGGCTGGTGCTCGGCTGGGGCTGGGAGGGCGACGACGCCCTGCCGCCGGACACCTCGACGGTGACCGTGACCATCGAGGAGGTCGAGGGCGGCAGCCGGCTGACCCTGAGCCACGAGGGGCTGCCGTCGCCGGAGTCGGTGGCCGGGCACGCCGAGGGCTGGAGCCACTACCTCGACCGCCTCGAGCGGCTGGCGGTCAAGGGCGAGGCCGGGCTCGACGAGTGGGCCTGGGCGCCGGAGACCCTCGACCCGATCGTGGCCGGCTACGCCGTGCTGGCCGCGATCCAGCCGATGCTGCGCAGCCTCACCGCCGACGACAAGCCGAGGTCCACCCCCTGCGGCGGGCAGAGCTGTCACGAGGTCGCGGTCCACCTGATGGGCTCGATGACCGCGCTCGGCGCGATGGCCGGCGCGAGCGTCGAGATGCCGGCCGAGGGCTCCCTGGAGGCCAAGGTGACCCGGATGGCCGACGACGCGCTCCGGGCGTGGGAGGTGCGGGGGCTCGAGGGCACGGTCGTCGACCCCGGCGGGCAGGAGCTGCCGGCAGCTCTCGGGCCCACCATCATCGACGTCGAGCTGCTGCTCCACGGCTGGGACATCGCCCAGGGCAGCGGACGCACGATCGAGATCTCCGACGAGGTCGTGGCCTACGTCGGTGAGCTGGCCGAGACGGTCATCCCGTCGGGTCGGGGCCGTGCCTTCGCCGACGAGGTGACGCCGGCCCACGGCGACGGCGCGCTCGACCGGCTGGCGGCCTACTCCGGCCGCACCCACGTCTCCGGGTGACGTGCGCCTGAGGGCGGTCAGGACCGAGGTCCCGCGCGGACGGTACCCCGGACCGTCCCTGGGGACGGCGCCGATCCTGGATCGTTCAGGCCGATGGACCCACTCGACCTCGCCCGGTGGCAGTTCGGCAGCACGACCGTTCACCCCTTCCTCTTCGTCCCGGTCACGCTCGGCCTGTCGGCCATCGCCGCGATCTACCAGACCGCGCGGGCGCGTAACGACAACCCCCAGTGGCTGTGGTTGACCGAGTTCCTCGCGAAGCCCGCGCCCGAGGACAGCGGCATCGAGGTGCGCGCGGTCATGGCCGCGTGGGGCGACCACACCGTCCTCGACGGTCCCTCCCTCCGCGTACCCGCCGGGCGACGCGTCGGCGTGGCCGGGCCGTCCGGGTCGGGCAAGAGCACGCTGGCCGCGCTGCTGCTGCGCTTCGTCGACCCCGAGGACGGCACGCTGCGCCTCGGTGGCGTCGACCTCCCGCGGCTCGCCCTCGACGACGTACGGCGGGTGGTCGGGCTGGTCGACGACGACCCGCACGTGTTCGCCACCACCCTGGCCGAGAACATCCGGTTGGCCCGCCCCGGCGCAGGCGACGAGGACGTCGTGGCTGCCCTGCGGAGTGCCGGTCTCGGCGGGTGGCTCGACGGTCCCGCGGACGGCCTGGACACGCGTCTGGGTGACGGGTGCCTCGCAGGTGCCGGAGGCGAGCACGCCCGGCTGGCGGTGGCCCGTTCGCTGCTCGCGGACCAGCGGGTGCTGGTGCTGGACGAGCCCACCGCACACCTCGACGACCTGATCCACCTCGACCGCCCGGGCGAGGTCTCTCACCCCCGTCCTCCCGACGGTGCTAGACATACGCCATGAGCGAGCCGACGACGCGCATCCGGGTGTTCCTGCTCGACGACCACGAGGTGGTGCGCCAGGGACTGCGGGCACTCCTGGAGTCGGGTGGTGACATCGAGGTCGTCGGCGAGTCCGGGCTCGCCGCCGAGGCGTCGGCCCGCATCCCGGCGCTGCGCCCCGACGTCGCGATCCTCGACGCCCGTCTGCCCGACGGGTCGGGCATCGAGGTGTGTCGCACCGTGCGCGGGATCGACCCCGACGTGAAGGCGCTGATCCTGACGTCGTACGACGACGACGAGGCGCTGTTCGCCGCGATCATGGCGGGCGCGTCCGGCTACGTCCTCAAGGAGATCGCCGGACAGGACCTGATCGGCGCCGTCCGCCAGGTGGCCGCCGGCAACTCGCTGATCGACCCGTCCCTCACCGCCCGCGTCCTCGAGCGGGTGCGCAACGGCCCGAGCACCGCCCCCGAGCTGGCCGGTCTCACCGAGCAGGAGCTCAAGCTGCTCGCCCTCATCGCCGAGGGCCTGACCAACCGGCAGATCGGGGAGCGGATGTTCCTGGCCGAGAAGACGGTCAAGAACTACGTCTCCAGCATCTTGTCCAAGCTCGGCCTCGAGCGCCGGACCCAGGCCGCGGTGCTGGCCTCCAAGCTGCTCAGCACCGAGCAGCTCGGCTGACGCTCAGCCCGTCCCGCGGGGGAGCAGCGGCACCCACCAGCGCAGCGTCAGCCCGTGCGGCTCCAGCCGCTCGAGCGCGAGCTCGCCGCCCCAGACCCGAGCACGATGGCGCGCGTTGCGCAGGCCGTGACCCCCGGTGCGGTCCGGACTCCCGGTCAGGCCGACGCCGTTGTCGGCGACGACCAGCACGACCTGGGTGTTGTCCGTGGTGACCTCCAGGTCGACCCGGGTGGCCTCGGAGTGCCGCGCCACGTTGGAGAGGGCCTCGCGGGCGACCGCGAGGAGCTGGTCGCGCAGGACGTCGCCGACCGCCGTGTCGATGGCGCCGGCGGTGCGCACCGAGGGCGCGAAGCCGAGCACGTCGGCGTACTCACGGACGAGGGCGCGCAGCTCGTCGCGGACGGTGCCGGACCCCTCGTGCTGGAGCTCGAAGATGGTGCCCCGCACGTCGCGGATCGTGCCGTCGAGCTCCTCGACCGCCCGCTCGACCTGGGCGGCGAGCTCGTCGGACCCGCGGGTCGTGGCGGCCCGCAGCTGCATGCCGGTGGCGAAGAGCCGCTGGATGACGACGTCGTGCAGGTCGCGGGCGATCCGCTCGCGGTCGCCCGTGACCGCGTGCGCCTCGCGCTCGGCGACGGCGGTGGTGCGGTCGAGGGCGAGCCCGGCCTGGTCGGCGTAGGAGACCAGCAGCTCGCGGTCGTCGACGTCGTGCTGCCGCAGGGTCTCGCGGCTGAACAGCGCGACCAGGACAGCAGCCCGGTGTGAGCTCGACCCGGAGCGGGATCACCGTGGCCAGCAGGTCGTCCTGCTGGACGTCGACCGGGTCGGAGAGGGCGCCGATGTCCAGCGAGGACAGCAGCCGGTCGAGCCGGTCGAAGACGTCGGGCAGGTCTGCGGGTTCGCAGACCACGGCCCGGACCTCGTCGTCCGAGAGCATCGCGGTGGCATGGGCCCGGCTCACCCGGCGTGCGGTGAGGGCGACCTGCTGCAGCGCGACATCGGCGTCGACCGGGGGCTGCAGCGCGTCGGTGAGCTCGGCCGCCGCCTCGAGCCACTCGCGTCGCCGTTCGCTCAGTCGGTAGGCGCGGGCGTTCTCGATCACCAGGCCGGCTGCCTGCGCCAGCGCCACCACCAGCTGCTCGTCGGTGTCGGTGAACGGACCTCCGCCACGCTTCTCGGTCAGGTACAGGTTGCCGAAGACCGTGCCCCGGATCCGCACGGGCACCCCCAGGAACGACCGCATCGAGGGGTGGCCGGTCGGGAACCCCGAGGAGTCCGGGTGCCGGGTGAGGTCGTCGAGGCGCAGGGGCTGGGGGTCGCGGATCAGGAGGCCGAGGATCCCCTGCCCGCTCGGCAGGGCGCCGATCCGGTGGTGCACCTCCGCCGGCAGCCCGTGGGTGACGAACTCGCCGAGCGTGTCGCCCAGCCCCAGGACACCCAGCGCGCCGTACCGCGCGCCGGTGAGGCTGCAGGCCGACTCCACGATCCGGCTCAGCACCCCCGCCAGGTCGAGGTCGGACGCCACCGCCAGCACGGCGGCGAGGAGGGCCTGGCTGGACGCGGGCAGGTCGGGGGGGAGCGGCAGCGGGTCCGGGCCGTCCACGATCTCCTCGGCACCCTCGTCGCCGGCCACGGCCGGCATCAGGCGGGTGCGCGGAGTCGACGGGGCACGCCCGCGTCGACCGGCGCACCGTGGTCGAGACGCATCGTGACGTCGACCAGCTCGACCCCGTCCGGCGTCGCGACGACGGGGTTGAGATCGGCCTCGACGAGCTCGGGTACGTCGACCGCGAGCCGTCCGACGGCCACGACGAGGTCGACCAGGGCCTGCTCGTCGACTGCCGGGGCGCCGCGGTAGCCCGAGAGCAAGGGCCAGATCCGCAGCGAGCGCAGGGCGCGAGCGGCGTCCTGGGGTGTGACCGGTGCGAGCAGCAGGGTGCGGTCGTCGAGGATCTCGACAGCCGTTCCGCCGGCCGAGACCATGACCAGCGGGCCGAGTCCGGGGTCGCGGACCACGCCGACGGCGAGCTCGGTGCCGTGGACCATCGGCTGGACGAGCACCGCCACGTGGGGGTCACCGGTCTCGAGCGCGAAGCCCTCCACCACGGCCAGCACCTCGGACACCGTGGCGACGCCGGGTCGGACCAGGCCGCGCTCGAACGGGTGGGCGATGTCAGGGTCGGCGACCTTGACCGCCACCGGGAAGCCCACCTCGACAGCTGCGGCGGCGGCGGCCTCGGGCCCGGAGGCGACCACGCCCGCGGGAACGACGCCGTACGGCGCGAGCAGGGCCGTGACGCCTCCGGGATCCAGCCAGCCGGGCCCGTGCGCAGCCAGCGAAGCGCTCACCTGGCGGCGTACGGCGCAGAGGCGGTCGGGGTCGGTCGCCGGTGGCAGGGTCCGGGGCGCCTGCAACCACGCGGCGTACTGCACCGCGTGGGCGAGGGCGCGCACGGCGCTCTCCACCGACGGCAGCACGGTGATGCCGCGCATCGGAGGGGCGGCGATCCCGCCGAGCAGCACCGCGACCATCGGCTTGGCGGGATGGGCCGCGCGCGCCTTCCTCAGGGCCTTCGTGGTCGCTGCGTGGTCGAGGGTGCGGGTGCCGGCCAGGACGACCAGCAGAGCGTCGACCTGGTCGGTGTCGAGCAGGGTTGAGGCGAGGGCGCCGAGAGCGGCGGCGGCGCCGGTCGCTCCGACATCGACCGGGTTGGCCGTGACCGCGGTGTCGGAGACGTGAGCCGCGAGCCGCTCGGCCAGGTCGGGGGAGAGGACCGGTACGTCGAGCCCGTAGCGCGAGGCCGTGTCGGCCGCCAGCACCCCCAGGCCGCCGGCGTTGCCCAGGATCGCGAGCCGCGAGCCGCTCGGCAGCGGCTGCTCGGACAGCAGCAGCGCTGTCTCGGTCAGCTCCTCGGCATGGCGACAGCCGATCACCCCGGCCTGCGCGAACAGGGCGTCGACGCGGACCGACAGGGTCGCCACGGCTGCGGTGTGCGAGATGCCCGCGCGCCTGCCGCTGCCCGAGCGACCGCCGACGACAGCGAGCAGGGGCTTGCGCTCGGCGAAGCGCCGCGCCACCCGGGCGAACTTGGCCGGGTTGCCGAAGGACTCGAGGTAGAGGGCTGCCACGGTGACGTCGTCGTTGTCGACCCAGGCCGCGAGGAGGTCGTTGCCGGAGACGTCGGCCTTGTTGCCCAGCGAGACGAAGTGGGCGACCCCGAGGCCGAGTCGTCGGGCCAGGTCGGTGACCACGATGCCGATCCCGCCGGACTGCGAGGCGATGCCCAGCCCTCCGGGCTGCGGGTTGGCTCCGGCGAAGGTGGCGCAGAGCCGGACGTCCGGCTGGTTGTCGAGCAGGCCGAGGCAGTTCGGCCCGACCACACGGATGCCGCGCGCCCGCGCGGTGCGGACCAGGTCCTGCTGGAGCCGGCCGCCCTCCGAGCCCATCTCGGCGAAGCCGGAGGTGATCACGACCGCGGCCCGGGCTCCGGCGTCGGCGGCGCGCTCGAGGCAGGCCGTGACCCCCCGCGGCGGGACGGCGACGATGACGAGGTCGATCGGGCCGGGCGCCTGCGCGAACGACGGGTACGCGGGCACCCCGCCCACCTCGTGGGCCTTCGGGTGGATCACGACCAGCTCGCCGAGGTAACCGCCCTGCACGATCGAGTCGATCACGGCTGCGCCGACCCCGCTGCTGTCGCGTCGGGCACCCACCACCGCCACCCGGGAGGGACGGAGCAGAGCCCGCAGCGACGCGGCCTCGGCCCGGGCCTCGCGGGTGTCGGCTGCACGGAGCGCGTCCTCGGAGACGCTGGTGTCCATCTCGACGGTGACGACGCCGCGGTCGAGCTCACGGCTGACCGCGAAGCCCGCGTCCACGAACACCCGGAGCATGGCGCCGTTGTCCGCGAGGACCTCGGCGGTGAACCGGCGTACGCCGACGCTGCGGCCGAGGGCGGCGAGGTGCTCGAGCAGCAGGGTGCCGACCCCGTGGCCGTGCAGCCGGTCGGCGACCAGGAAGGCGACCTCGGCCTCGTCGACGAGCCGTTCGGCAGTCGCGAGGCCGACCAGCTCGCCGCCCTGCGAGAGCGCGAGTGCGAGCACCGAGCCCTCGTCGAGGTGGCGGAGGAGGTGGTCGACGTAGGAGTGCCCGGCCGCGCGGCTGGCACTGAAGAAGCGGAGCCGCAGGCTGTCGAGCCCGACCTCGTCGTGGAGCGCGAGCAGGGCCTCGCGGTCGTCGGGCCCCAGGGTCCTGACCACCGCGACCGAGCCGTCCGCGAGCAGGACGTCGGCAGGCGTCGCCGTGGGCACCGGCAGCGGGGGCGTGGTCGAGCCTGTGGTCATCGCGGTCCTCCTGTGATCATCGTCCGGAGCGGCCGGGCGTCGGGGCAGGGCCGTTGTGCCCGTGGCGCGTAGGCCCCTCGGCCCTGTCCGCGCGCGGCCTCCGGCGTTCTGCTGGACGTGGGACTCTCGAGGGGAGGGGACTCCCGCGACCACAGGAGGCAGCCCGGTGCTGGTGCGAGACGTGATGACGACGGCCGTGGTGACCGCCCGGCCCGAGCAGCGGGTGAAGCAGGCCATCCAGCTGCTCCACGAGCACCAGGTCACGGCCCTGCCCGTGGTCGACGACGCGGGCCACCTGGTGGGTGTGCTGAGCGAGGCCGACGTCCTGCGGGGTGCGCTGTTGCCCGACCGACGTACCCGCGAGATCCCGGTGCACACCGATGGCCGCACCAGCCCGCTCCTGGTCGAGGACGTGATGACGACACAGCCGATCAGCGTCGCGGCGGACGCCGACCTGGCCGCTGCCGCCGCCGTGCTGGTCGACACCCAGGTCAAGAGCCTGCCGGTCGTCGACGGCGACCGGGTCGTGGGCGTGGTCAGCCGGCGCGACGTGATCGCCGTGCTGGCCCGCAGCGACGCCCTGATCGAGACCGAGCTGGGCGAGCTGCTCCGGGCCGCCGAGATCGAGGCTGGCGGTGGAGGTGGTCGACGGCGTCGCCCGGCTCGACGGCGCGACGGAGGCCCACGCCCGTGAGATCGCCCGCGTGCTGGCCGGCACCGTCCCCGGTGTGGTCGGGATCGTCTTCGTCTGACGGCTGCGGGGTAGGGCCGGTGGCCCCGTGGTCAAGGCGTCCGCTTCACCGGCAGCGCAGCCATCGGGTCCCAGCCCTGGCCGAGGCGACGTCCGGAGATCTCGCTCCACCGGATCCGCAGGTAGAGCGTGCGTCCGCCCTTCGCCCACGAGGTCGGGTTCCAGGTCTCGCGGATGTGCTCGACCTGGGCGGGGTCGACCACGACCTCGCAGCGACCTCGGGCGACCACGCTCCAGCCGCGCTGGTACTCGTAGTCGAACTGGTCCACCTCGAGGGCGAGGACCGAGCCCTTGGCGTTGCTCCCGAGCAGGCTGTACGGCGTCGTCCGGATCACGACGGCGTCGTCGACCACGGAGTAGTTCACCGGGAGGATGTGCGGCCCGTTCGGGGTGCAGACCGCGACCCGTCCCACCAGGCCGGCTCGGAGCAGCTCGGAGCACTCGGTCTCGGCGAGGTCGAACGACTCGTACATGACGACTCACCTCTCGAGAAGGACGCGGACCCGGTGCTCCTGCCGTCGTTCTGACCATCGTGCCCGGCGCCCCGGGGGCGGGCGGAGGGCCGATGGTCCCGACCTGCGCGGCGTACTGCCCTGCCGTCGCGCAGACCCCGGACGAGATCCTGGGAGGGAGCCCTCGGGCGGGCCCGAGGGCCAGGACCAGAGAGTAGGAGCACGCACATGTCCGCGACCGGGCACGAGTCCGCAGCAGCCACCCCGAGCCTGACCCTGGCAGCATCGTCGTCGGGGTCGACGGCTCCGCGTCGTCCGCCGAGGCGGTGACCTGGGCCGCCGAGCAGGCCGCCCTCGACCACCTCTCACTGGCCCTGGTCCACGCCTACACCCTCGACCGGGTCCTGTGGGTCGACAGCATGGGCGTCGACCGCGACATCCTGCGGGTGATGGAGGACGACGGACGGCGGCTCCTGCTGGCCGCCGCCGACCGTGCTCAAGGCGAGACCGACCCGATCTGGAGGTCCACGAGTGGCTCTTCCACGCCGACGCCCGGTCGGCCCTGCTCGAGGCGTCACAGGACGCGGCGATGCTGGTCGTGGGCTCGCGCGGACGCGGCCCGGTCGCCAGCCTGCTGCTCGGGTCGGTCAGCGTGGCGCTGGTCCGGCACGCGGTCTGCCCGACCGTCGTACTGCCGTCCCGAGGCGCGACCACGTCGCCACCGGGGTCCTGGTCGCGGCCGACCTCCGCGACGACGCCCTGCCGGTCCTGGAGGTCGCCTGCCACCTGGCCGCGTCACGCGGGCTGCCCTTGTCGGTGCTGGCCCTCCACCACGGCTCGGACCCCCTCGTCCCGCTCGCCGCCGATGGCACCGGCTGTCCCGACCAGGGCCGGCTGGCGGTCTGGTTGTCCGACCTCGCGGGGAATCACCCCGAGGTGCAGGTGACCGAGCGCGCCTGCGACGGCGCAGCCGTCCACCACCTCGTCGAGCAGGGCGCGGAGCAGGACCTCGTCGTGGTCGGCAGGCACGTCTCGGGCGGCGCCTCCTCCGTCCTCGGGCAGGGGCTCGCGGTGAGCGTCGTCGAGCACGCGCCGACGACGGTCGCCGTCGTCCCGCTCCCCTGAGCGCGCTGGGGTGAACGGCCGTTCGACCAGGTGGCGGCAAGAGCACCCGGGACGAATGTCCCGGAGAGTGAGGGACCTCGCCCCGTGGTCGGCTCGTCCGGGAGGGTGCACGCTGGAGTCAGGCCGACCACCATCCCCCTGTGACGGGCCGGCCACCCCCCGGAGACCCGGGCCCCGGTCGGTGAGAGAGACCGGGGTCGGGGTCATGGCCTTTCCGGCCGGGGCGGACGCGCGAGGGACCCGGTTGGGCCCGGGCGTAGCGTGGAGAGCGTGACCCAGGCCTCGACCCCAGCCCCCACACCAGCATCCACACCAGCGCCCACGCCCCGCACCCTCGGACAGCTCCGCTCCTCCGGCCACGTGCAGAAGTCCCTGCGCGAGGAGATCCGCGCCAACCTCCTGGCGAAGCTCTCGGCCGGGGAGGACCCCTGGCCCGGCATGCACGGCTTCGAGGACACCGTGATCCCGCAGCTCGAGCGCGCACTGATCGCCGGGCACGACGTCGTCCTGCTCGGCGAGCGCGGCCAGGGCAAGACCCGGCTGCTGCGCTCCCTCGTCGGCCTGCTCGACGAGTGGACCCCGGTGATCTCCGGGGCCGAGCTCGGTGAGCATCCCTACGACCCGATCACGCCGGCGTCGCGACGCCGGACCGAGGAGCTCGGTGACGAGCTGCCGGTCGAGTGGCGCCACCGCGACGAGCGGTACGCCGAGAAGCTCGCCACCCCCGACACCTCGGTCGCCGACCTGATCGGCGACGTCGACCCGATGAAGGTGGCGGAGGGTCGCCACCTCGGCGACCCCGAGACCATCCACTTCGGGCTGATCCCGCGCAGCCACCGTGGCATCGTCGCGATCAACGAGCTGCCCGACCTCGCCGAGCGGATCCAGGTCGCGATGCTCAACGTGATGGAGGAGCGCGACATCCAGATCCGGGGCTACGTGCTCCGGCTGCCGCTCGACACGCTCGTCGTCGCGAGTGCCAACCCCGAGGACTACACCAACCGGGGCCGGATCATCACCCCGCTCAAGGACCGCTTCGGGGCGGAGATCCGGACCCACTACCCCAGCGAGCTCGAGGACGAGATCGCGGTGATCCGTCAGGAGGCCGAGCTCGTCGCCGAGGTCCCCGACCACCTGGTCGAGATCCTGGCCCGCTTCACCCGCAACCTGCGCGAGTCCAGCTCGGTCGACCAGCGCTCCGGCGTCAGCGCCCGATTCGCCATCGCCGGAGCCGAGACGGTCGCCGCCTCGGCGTTGCACCGTGCCCGCCGCCAGGGCGAGGACGAGCCGGTGGCGCGCGTGGTCGACCTCGAGACCGCCGTCGACGTGCTCGGCGGCAAGATCGAGTTCGAGACCGGTGAGGAGGGGCGCGAGGGCGAGATCCTGACCCACCTGCTGCGCACGGCGACCGCCGAGACCGTACGCACCCACTTCCGCGGTCTCGACTTCGCGCTGCTGGTCGACCGGATCGAGGCCGGACAGATGGTGACCACGGGCGAGCAGGTCACCGCCCGCGACTTCCTGACCGGCCTGCCGGTGCTGGGGGAGTCCGACCTCTACGACCAGGTCTGCGACCGCCTCGGCGCCGGCAACGACGGCGAGAGGGCCGGCGCCATCGAGCTCGCCCTCGAGGGGCTCTACCTGGCGCGAAAGATCAGCAAGGAGTCCGGAGGCGGCGAGACCGTCTATGGCTGACACGCCCGCCGAGTTCCTCGTGGTCGCCAGCGCCGGCAGCCTCCGGGCCGGATCGGCGTCCGGCTGGACGGTGCCGCACGACTGGACCTCCGAGGGGGTGGTCGTCGCCGGCGACGGCAACGGTGCGGCGGTCCTGCACCTGTCGGTGGCGCTGTGCGTCCTCAACGACACCTTCCGCGAGGGCGAGGCCCTGGGCGTCCCGGTCGCCGGGGTGCGGGTGCGCGCCGCCGGCACCTTCGACCGGGAGAGCTGGGTGTCGACCGGCATCGTCTACGCCGTCGACGTCGACTCGACGGCCCCCGCCGAGGACGTCGCGAAGGTCCTGGAGCGGGTCGACGAGGTCGCCGAGATCCCCCGCGTGCTACGGGCCGGCATGACCGTGGAGCGGTCCGATGGCTAGCCGGCACCAGCCGCGCTCCCGCTACACGGCGTACGACGGGGGTCCCGACCCGCTCGCCCCTCCGGTCGACATCGCCGAGGCCCTCGACGCGATCGGCGAGGACGTGATGGCCGGCTACTCGCCCGAGCGGGCGATGCGCGAGTTCCTCCGGCGCGGCGGCCAGGACCAGCGCGGGCTCGACGACCTGGCCCGGCGGATCGCGGAGAGGCGTCGTGAGCTGACCCAGCGGCACAACCTCGACGGCACGCTCCAGGAGGTCCGCGAGCTCCTCGACCACGCGGTCCGCAGCGAGCGTGGGCAGCTGGCCCGTGACATCGACCTCGACGAGGGCGACCGGGCCCTCCGCGAGCTGACCCTCGACAACCTGCCCTCGTCGACGGCGGCCGCCGTCAACGAGCTCTCGTCGTACGACTGGAAGAGCCGCGAGGCGCGTGAGGACTTCGAGCAGATCAAGGACCTGCTCGGCCGCGAGCTGCTCGACCAGCGGTTCGCCGGCATGAAGGACGCGCTCGCGAACGCCACCGACGCCGACCGGGCCGCGATCAACGAGATGCTCACCGACCTCAACGACCTGCTCGGCAAGCACGCCCGTGGGGAGGACACCCCCGAGGACTTCGCCGACTTCATGGACCAGCACGGCGAGTTCTTCCCCGAGAACCCCCAGAACGTCGACGAGCTGATCGACGCGATGGCCCAGCGCGCCGCGGCGGCCCAGCGGATGATGAACTCGATGACCGCCGAGCAGCGGGCCGAGCTGATGGAGCTCGCGCAGCAGGCGTTCGGCTCCCCGGAGCTGATGCAGCAGCTGGCCCAGCTCGATGCCAACCTCCAGTCGCTGCGACCCGGTGAGGACTGGGGTGGCTCCGAGCAGTTCGACGGTGAGCAGGGCCTCGGGCTCGGCGACGGCACCGGCGTCCTCCAGGACGTCGCCGGTCTGGACCAGCTGGCCGAGCAGGTCTCGCAGATGTACGACGGCGCGCGGCTCGACGACATCGACCTCGACCTGCTGGCCCAGCAGCTCGGTCCGGAGGCAGCCGTCGACGCCCGCACGCTCCAGCGGCTCGAGCAGGCCCTGCGCGACTCCGGCTACCTCAAGCGCAGCAGCGACGGCCAGCTGAAGCTCAGTCCGAAGGCGATGCGGCAGCTCGGCAAGGCCCTGCTCAAGGACGTCGCCCAGCGGATGAGCGGCCGGCAGGGCCAGCGCGACCTGCGCCAGGCGGGTGCTGCCGGTGAGCTGTCGGGCGCGACGCGCGAGTGGCAGTTCGGTGACACCGAGCCCTGGGACGTCACCCGCACGATCACCAACGCCGTACGACGTACGGTGGCCGACGGCGGGTCGGCGAGCGAGGGTCTCCGCCTCGAGGTCGGCGACGTCGAGGTCTCCGAGACCGAGGCGCGCACCCAGGCCGCCGTCGCCCTGCTGGTCGACACGTCGTTCTCGATGGCGATGGACGGTCGTTGGGTGCCGATGAAGCGCACCGCTCTGGCCCTGCACACGCTGATCCGGTCCCGCTTCCGGGGCGACGCCCTGCAGCTGATCGGGTTCGGCCGGCACGCGCAGGTCATGGACATCGAGGAGCTCACCGGACTCGACGCGATGTGGGACAAGGGGACCAACCTCCACCACGCGCTGCTGCTGGCCAACCGCTTCTTCCGCAAGCACCCCAGCGCGCAGCCGGTGCTGCTGATCGTCACCGACGGTGAGCCGACCTCCCACCTCGAGCCCAACGGCGAGGTCTACTTCGAGTACCCGCCCCATCCGCTGACCGTCGCCTACGCCGTACGCGAGCTCGACACCTCGGGGCGGCTGGGGGCGCAGGTGACGTTCTTCCGGCTCGGCACCGACGCCGGCCTGGCCAGGTTCGTCGACTCGATCGCCCACCGCGTCGACGGCCGGGTCGTCGCCCCGGAGCTCGACGACCTCGGCGCCGCCGTGGTCGGCTCCTACCTCGGCTCGCGTGGCCCGGCCGGCTTCGACGGCGGCTCCTACGGCGACTGGTTCGGCACCGGCCGAGGCTCCTGGTTCGAGTAGGACGCTGCGCGCGCCCGTCACCCCCTGGCCGGATAGTCCCCGACCTTCTGGTCGGGTCTCGGGCGATCGAGGCAGCCAGAACGTCGGGGACTATCGCGAAGGCGTGGCCCTGTCGGGGGATGAGCGCGCAGCGTCGGGCCCGACTTGTGCGGTGCTGTGGCTACCTCTGCGGTGCTGTAGCAGGACTGGTGCGGTGATAACCCCGCGTTACTTGGGCCGGCGGCCGCGAGCGCAGGTGAACGTCAGGTGAACGGATCCCTGAACAGTTGGTGAACTGGACACTGGGGATTTCCCTGGAGGTCACCTTGGCCCCACACTCGACCCGTGTCGGCACAGCTGCTCACCTTGATCCTCGTCGTGATCGTCGCGCTCGGCTTCGACTTCACCAACGGGTTCCACGACACCGGGAACTCGATGGCCACGACCATCGCGACCGGTGCCCTCAAGCCCAGGACCGCCGTGGCGCTGGCCGCGGTCCTCAACCTCGTCGGGGCCTTCCTCTCCGTCGCGGTCGCCCTGACCGTGACCAACGCGGTGGTCTCCATCCAGAACGCCGACGGGACCCCCGACTCGGCCCTCACCGCCGACCACGGGTCGGCGCTGCTGCTGATCATCCTGGCGGGCCTGGTCGGCGGCATCGTCTGGAACCTCACGACCTGGCTCTTCGGCCTGCCCTCGAGCTCCTCGCACGCCCTCTTCGGCGGCCTGATCGGCGCGACGATCGCCGGCATCGGCTGGAGCGGGGTCCACTGGACCGGCGACAGCACCAAGCTCGACGGCGTCGTCGGCAAGGTGATCCTGCCGGCGTTCGCGTCCCCGGTGATCGCGGCGCTGGTGTCGATGATCGGCACCTGGCTGATCTTCCGGATCACCCGCGTCCTCGGTGAGAGCCTGAACAACGGCGGTTTCCGCTGGGGCCAGATCGGCACCGGCTCCCTGATGGCGCTCGCCCACGGCACCAACGACGCGCAGAAGACGATGGGCGTGATCACGCTGTCGCTGATCGCGTACGGCAGCTGGACCGACACCTCCGCGATCCCGCTGTGGGTCAAGGTCTCCTGCGCGGTCGCCATCGCGCTGGGCACCTACGTCGGCGGCTGGCGGATCATCCGCACCATGGGCAAGGGCATCACCGAGATCGAGCCCCGCCAGGGCACCGCCGCCCAGGGGTCCGCGGCTGCGGTCATCCTGGCCTCGAGCCAGCTCGGGTTCGCCCTCTCGACCACCCACGTCGCCACCGGCTCGATCCTCGGTACCGGCCTCGGCAAGCCGGGTGCCTCCGTCCGCTGGCGGGTCGCCGGGCGGATGGCGGTGGCGTGGTTCATCACCCTGCCGATGGCGGCCCTGGTGGGTGCGGTCACATGGGAGATCGGCAACGGCGTGGGCGGCGGCCTGGTCGGCGCCCTCGTGATGGTCGCCATCCTGAGCGTCGCCGCCGGCTTCATGTACGCCCGCTCGCGGCGCAACCCGGTCACCGCCGAGAACGTCAACGACGACTGGGAGGGCTCCAGCGCGGTCCTCGAGCCGTCCGACCCGGTCGCGGCCTGAGGAGGGCTCGATGTTCGCTCTGTTCCTCCAGGACATCTGGAAGGTCCTGCTCTACAGCGTGGTCCTCGGCGCGGGCCTCCCCGTGGTCTACGCCCTCGGGGTCCGCGCCTCCGCGCTGGGCACCGTCACCGCCGACGGCGCGGAGCCGACCGGGACCGGACGCCGGCACCTCCTCGGCAAGGCGGCCGCCGCGATCTGCTTCGCCGTCGTGCTGGTCGGGATCGGGCTCGGTCTGGCCTACATCTGGGCCTCCGGCCACGGCGACCAGCTCAGCTTCCAGCACGGCTACCCGACGTTCGTCCCCAAGAGCTGACCGACGATGGCCGAGCAGACCTCCTCGCTGGGCCAGAGCGTGCTCGACTGGCTCAGGGCGGGATACCCCGAAGGCATCCCGCCGCAGGACTACGCGCCGATCCTCGGCGTCCTGCGGCGCCGCCTGACCTCGGAGGAGATCCACGCGATCACCGACGGCCTGGCGGCGCAGGCGCACGAGTCGGTCGACCCGATCTCCCGCGAGGACATCGAGGCGATGATCGAGCAGACCGTCTACCAGCGGGCGAACGACGTCGACGTCGCCCGGGTCTCGGAGCGGCTCGCTGCCGGCGGCTGGCCGCTGGCCGACGCGATCTGAGCCCGGCTCAGCTGGTGACGTCCTTGGTGGTGAACCTCGCCCATGCTGCGGCGAAGAACACCACGGCGTACGACGCGGCCAGCGCGAGGCCGGCCACGATGTTGTTCCAGGCGATCGGGTCGCGGAACAGGTCACCGAAGTCGAGCCAGTGGTGGGTGAGCAGGTAGGGGTGCAGCCAGGCCACCTGCGGGATCGAGTCGAGCACGAACGACGTCGAGCTGAACATGATGGTGGCGATCATCGCCGCGATCGGCTGCTCGGTGAGCGTCGAGACGAACAGCCCGAACGCCCCCAGGGCAGCCAGCCCGCAGGCCAGGTAGGACGCTGCGACCACGACCCGCAGCAGCCCGGCCCCGAACGAGATCTGGGTGCCGGAGAGCAGCGTCATCGGGCCGCCGCCGAACAGAATCAGCCCCATCACCATCCCGACCAGGGTGACGACGTACGTCGCGACGAACGCGCCGACGACGATGCCGGCGTACTTGACCAGCAGCAGCCGGAACCGGGTCACCGGGCGTGACCAGCAGGTAGCGCAGCGTGCCGATGTTGGCCTCGCCCGCCACGGAGTCGCCGGCGACCACGGAGACGGCCAGCGGCAGGAACAGCCCGAGCTCGATGGTCAGCGCGGCGAGGGCGACGAAGAGCCCGTTCTCGGTGATCGAGCGGAAGAAGTCGGGGGCGTCCTGGCCGCGGCTGCGACAGGGTGCTCTTGACCGCGATCGCGATCAGCACCGGGACGGCCGCGAGGACCAGCAGGCCGGCCTGGTTGCGCCGGCGCCCGAACATCAGGCGGAGCTCGGAGAGCAGGAACCGCGGCGAGACCGTCGCCCGCGGGGCGCGGGCGACGGTCGTCCGGGGGCCTCAGCCACTGACATCGAAGCCCTCCCCGGTCAGCGAGACGAAGACGTCCTCCAGCGACGGCCGGCCGACCCGGAAGCCGACGCACCGCGACCCCGGCGTGCACGCAGGCGGCGACGACCTTCTCGGGGGCGACCTCGCCGAGGTGGCCGGTGGCGCTGGAGGCCGTGGTCTGGATGTCGGTCAGCCCCAGCTCGGCCAGGACCCGGGCGGCGTCGTGGGGGGCGTCGGTCTCGACCGTGGCCTCGGTGTTGCCCTCGGACCGCAGCTCGGCGCTCGAGCCCTGGGCGACCAGGCGACCGACGTGCATCACGCCGAGGTGGGTGCACATCTGCTCGACCTCGGCGAGGAGATGGCTCGAGACCAGGACGGTGGTGCCGTCGCTGGCCAGCGACCCGACCAGCTGGCGCACCTCGCGGGTGCCCTGCGGGTCGAGCCCGTTGGTCGGCTCGTCGAGCACCAGCAGGTCCTTGGGCGTCAGCAGGGCGCCGGCGATCGCGAGCCGCTGCCGCATGCCCGAGGCAGTAGGCCCGGAACCGCTTGTCGGCGGCGGCCAGCAGGCCCACCCGGTCGAGAGCAGCGCGTCGACCCGCGGCGCGCGCGGTCGCCGGGTCGGCGGTGCGGTCGGCCGGCGTCGAGCCGGAGCAGGTTGCGCCGGCCGGAGAGATACGGGTGGAACGCCGGGCCCTCGACGAGCGCGCCGACGGCCGGGGAGGACCGCGGCAGCCCGTGCCGGCATCTCCTCGCCGAACAGCCGTACGTCGCCCCGGGTGGGCGTGACCAGGCCGAGCAGCATCCGGATCGTCGTGGTCTTGCCGGACCCGTTGGGGCCGAGGAAGCCGTAGACCGACCCGAGGCGGCACCTCGAGGTCGACCTCGTCGACGACGGTCTGCGACCCGAAGCGCTTGGTCAGCCCGCGGGTGGCGACCGCGAGGTCGGTCACCGGGCCGACAGGGCGCGGTACAGCAGACGAGGAGGAACGGCGCCCACCGCCACCCGCCCGTCGTCGGTCAGCACCGCGGACAGCAGGGCCGTACGCAGCAGGTGGCCCGTACCCCAGGCACCGGAGACCGGCGTGAGCGCGCGGAGGCTCGGCATCGTGGTGGTCCCGCCCGACGCCTGCTGGTCGGAGGGGAGGTGCGCGACCAGCACGCTGGTCCAGCCCTTCCCGACCACGTCGGGCGTGCTGCGCGTCTGACCGGCCGTGGGCCGCTGGGCGGCGTCGTGCCCGGACGGCAGCGAGCCATCCTTGACCGTGGCGCCCGGCGGCGGCGTGAAGCCGAACACCGACGCGTCGGGGGTCGCGGTCGAGAGCGAGGTGAACCCGACCTCGAACGCCGGGGTCGACGAGCCCCGGGCGTAGACCTGGACCCGGGTAGGCACGTGGGTGGCACCGTCGATCGCGATCCGCACGGACCCGACCAGCGAGCGGGAGTCACGAGGGACCAGGTCGAGCTGGTAGGCGGGTCTGCCGGCCACGGTCTCGGTGGGGTCGGTGGAGACCTGGGTCGAGGGGTCGATGGCCGCGAGCGCCTGGTCGGCCGCCTGCTGCGGCGTCATCGCCTGGGCGGCCGGCGACTGCGCGTCGGGCGTGCGCTGCTGGTCGGCCGGGACCATCCAGTGGGTGGCGGTGTTGCTGTGGCTCGACCAGGCCCACAAGTCGGTGCCGTCGTGGACCAGGTCGGACTCGCCGAGCTGCCCGAGGAGGGCCAGGCGCTGCTGGTCGGGTCCGGCGTACCAGACCCGCATCGTGTGGGAGCCGGACAGCATCGAGGAGAAGCTGGCCTCGTCGCCGCCCCGACCGCCGAAGCTCGGCAGGGCGGGGAGCCCCAGGTCGGCGGTCTCCACCACCGTGCCGGACAGCGCCTGCACCCGGGCCTGGCTGACGTCGGCGAGCAGCTGCGCGGCTGTGCGCGGCGGCAGGGAGCCGTGGGCGTCGGCCGTCACGGCCTGGAGCAGCGGGCCGACGCCGACCAGTGCGGCGGCGGCCACGACGGGCACCGCCCAGCGGGCGCGGCGGGAGTGGAGGAGCGAAGCCATGTCACCATCATGGCTCGCCGCTGCTGTGAGTCCGCTGAGAACCTGTGACCGGGGTCAGCGTCAGCCGGCCGCGACCGCCGGGTACGACGTGCCAAGGTGGGCGCATGCGGCTGCTGGTCGTCGAGGACGAGGTGCGGCTGGCGCGCGCGCTCCAGCGAGGCCTGACCGCCGACGGGTTCACTGTCGACGTGGCGGGCGACGGCGAGTCGGGCCTGGTGCGGGCCCGCGAGGGGCAGTACGACGCCGTCCTGCTCGACGTGATGCTGCCCGCGCTGTCCGGCTACGAGGTGGTCAAGCGGCTGCGGGCCGAGGACAACTGGGTGCCGGTGATGATGGTCTCGGCCAAGGACGGTCCCTACGACCAGGCGGACGGGCTCGACTACGGGGCCGACGACTACCTGACCAAGCCGTTCGACTACGTGGTGCTGCTGGCCCGGCTGCGCGCCTTGCTGCGCCGGCAGAGCGACCCCCGGCCGCCGGTGCTCGCCCACGGCGGCGTGACCCTCGACCCGGCCACCCGCCAGGTGTCCCTCGAGGGCGCGCCGGTGGCGCTGAGCCGTCGCGAGCACGAGCTGCTCGAGTTCTTCCTGCGCCACCCCGACCGGGTGGTCACCAAGACCGAGCTGCTCGACCGGGTCTGGGACGCCCGTGGCGGTGGCTACGAGCCCAACACCGTCGAGGTGTACGTCGGCTACCTGCGTCGCAAGCTCGGGCCCGGCCTGATCGAGACGGTCCGGGGCGCCGGCTACCGGCTGGCGCGATGAGCGGCTCGCTGGCCGCGCCGGCCGGCTGGTGGCGTCGCCGCTCGCTCCGGGCGCGGCTGATGACGATCGGCCTGCTGGGGCTGGCCGTGGCGCTCGCGGTCGGCAGCGTCGCTCTCTATGTCGCCCTGTCGGTGGCCAACCGGCACGACCTCGACCGGCGCGCGGACGCGACGGCCGCCCAGGTCGCCGAGCTGGTCACCACCGGACGGCTGCCCGACCCGATCCCGGTGACCGGCACGGAGTCGGTGCAGGTGGTCGACGCGCACGGCCGGGTGCTGAGCGCGTCCGCCAACGGCGACCGGCTGACCCCCTTGCTGACCGCGGACGAGCTGGCGCGGGCCCGGACGTCGCCGGTGACGGTGTCGGGCTCGCGGCTCGGGATGAGCTCGGCCCTGCGGGTCAGTGCCACACCGGTCTCGGCGGACTCCGGTGCAGCGGTCGTGGTCGTGGCCGAGCCGGTCTCCGACCTGGCCCGGAGCCAGCACCTGCTCGTGGTGACGCTGCTCCTGACCTACCCGCTGCTGCTGCTCGTGCTCGGCCTGATCGCCTGGCGGGTGATCGGCGCCGCGCTGCGGCCGGTCGAGTCCCTGCGCGCGGCGGCCGAGCGGGTCTCCGGGTCGGGCCACGACGAACGGCTGCCGGAGCCGGAGTCGCGCGACGAGATCCACGCGCTGGCGATCACCCTCAACTCCATGCTCGACCGGCTCGCGGCGGCCCGCGACCGCGAGCACAGCTTCGTCGCCAACGTGGCACACGAGCTGCGCAGCCCGCTGGCGTCCCTCCGGGTCCAGGTCGACGTGGCCGAGCGGCACGGCGCCACCGAGGAGGACCGGGCCGACCTCGGAGCTGAGCTCGACCGGCTCTCGGCGCTGGTCGAGGACCTCCTCGTCCTGGCCCGGCTCGATGCCGGGGAGCCCTTGCCCGAGCCGGTGCCGCCGGCCCTGCCGTCGCTGGTGCTCCCCGAGTTCGTCACCACCGACTCGCCGGCGGTCACGCTCGGTGCGGTGGCGCCCGGCACCGTGCCGATGAGCCGGCTCGAGCTCGAGCGGGCGGTCGGAAACCTGGTGGCCAACGCCCGTCGCCACGCCCGCTCCCGCGTCGACCTCTCGTTCCGCCGTACGGCGGAGGGTGCAGTGGTCGTGGTCGCCGATGACGGCGCCGGTGTGCCTGCGGCCGAGCGGGAGCGGGTCTTCGACCGCTTCGCCCGCCTCGACGACGCCCGCGACCGCGACCGCGGCGGCACCGGCCTGGGGCTCGCGATCGCTCGCGAGCTGGTCCGTAGCCGCGGGGGTGAGATCGAGCTGGGCGACTCGTCGTACGGCGGCCTGCTCGCCGAGGTCCGGCTCCCTGCCGACGACGGTCGTCCACCCGACGTGGTGCTATAGCCGCGTCTCGACCGGACGCCCGGAACGGTGGAGCACCTGGGCGAGCTCCTCGACCCCGTCGACGAGGCGGGTGCCGGGTCGTGCCCACGAGGCGTTGGCGTCGACGGCGTGCACCGGTACGCCGGGCGGCAGCACCCCGGTGGCGACCAGGTCGTCGGCCAGCCGCCGGCAGCCGTCGCGGTCGAACCCGCAGGGTGCCACGACCACCAGGTCGGGGTCGGCGTCGAGGACCTGGTCCCAGGTCACGCGGCGCGACTTCTCACCGGGCGTGGCGAGCAGGGGCTCGCCGCCGGCCACGGTGACCATCTCCGGGATCCAGTGGCCGGGCGCGAACGGCGGGTCGGTCCACTCCAGGAACATCACCCGTGGTCGGCGCCGCCGGCCCACCTGCCGTCGTACGACGTCGAGCCGGCGCCGCTGGTCGGCGACGAGCCGCTCGGCCGTGGCCAGGTGTCCGGTGGCGCGGCCGAGGGTGAGGACCGACTCCAGGACCTGGTCGAGCGTGTGCGGGTCGATGGTCAGCACCTCGGCGGTACAGCCCAGGTGGGCCAGGGCGTCGTCGACCACGGAGACGTCGACGGCGCAGACCGCGCAGAGGTCCTGGGTGACGACGAGGTCGGCGTCCAGGCCGGCCAGGGCGCCCTCGTCGAGGTGGTAGAGGTCGTCGCCGCGTGCCATCGCGTCCACCACGAAGACGTCGATCGCGGCCGGGGCGAGGCCGTCGGGCATCGCCGACGTGGACACGACGCGACGGGTACGGGCCTCGGCGGGGAAGTCGCACTCGAAGGTCACGCCGACCACGTCGTCGCCCGCGCCGATCGCGAAGAGGATCTCCGTGGTCGAGGGCAGCAGCGAGACGATCCGCACGGGTCCACCCTAGGCGGCTAGATTCGCCGCGAGATGAGCCACGACGTGAGCAGCGACGACCCCACCTGGGACGAGGCCACCCGGCCGACCCTCGCCGAGCCCGGCGACGCGCCGTACTCCGCGACCCAGCTCGCGACCTCCGACCACCTGGTCCAGGTCCACGACCACCTCCGCTCCGAGCTCGAGCGGCTGCAGGGCCTCGTCGGCGAGGTACGACGCGGGCTGCTGTCGGTGGGCGACGCCCGGGCCGGCGTCCAGGCGATGACGATCCGGCAGAACAACTGGACCCTGGGCGCCTACTGCCAGTCCTACTGCGGGTTCGTCAACGGCCATCACACCCTCGAGGACGCCAGCGTCTTCCCCCACCTGCGGCGTGCCGAGCCCGACCTCGGTCCGGTCGTCGACCGCCTCCACGACGAGCACCTCGTCATCCACGACCTGCTCGACGCGCTCGACGGCGCCCTGGTCGACCTGGTCCGCGACGGCGACGAGTCGGCGCTCGACGCTCTCGACGCCACCATCCACCGGCTCTCCGACCGGCTGCTGAGCCACCTGGCCTACGAGGAGCGCGAGCTCCGCGGCCCACTGGCCCGCCACGGCTTCTTCTGACGGACCCCTCTCCGACGCCCGGACCAAGTAACGCGGGGATATCACCGCACCAGTGCCCGCACACCACCGCACCAGTGACCACAGCACCGCAGAAGTCGACCTCGACCGCCGCGGCGGCGGCCGGGACCTAGGCTGCCCGCGTGACGGACCCGAGCACGACCACGATGGCGCTGCTCGCGCTGGCGGGGCTGGCGGCCGGGTTCGTCGACGCGGTCGTCGGCGGGGGCGGGCTGATCCAGCTCCCGGCCCTGCTGCTGGGTCTCCCGGGCGCGGCGCCGGTCACCGTGCTCGCGACCAACAAGCTCAGCTCGGTCTGCGGTACGACGGTCAGCGGCGCGACGTACTACCGCCGGATCCGGCCCGACCCGCGGACCTTCGGACCCCTCATGGCCTGCGCCTTCGCCGGCTCCCTGGTGGGAGCGGTGATCGCGTCGCACATCTCCTCCGCGGCGTTCGACCCGATCGTGCTGATCGTGCTGGTCGTGGTCGGTGGCTACGTGCTGTTCCGGCCGAGCCTCGGGGAGACCACCGCGCTGCGTTACGCCGGGCGCCGCCACCTGGCCGCCGCCTGCGCCACCGGCCTGGTGATCGGCTGCTACGACGGCGCGCTGGGCCCGGGCACCGGCAGCTTCTTCGTGATCACCCTGGTGGGGCTGCTCGGCTACAGCTTCCTCGAGGCCTCGGCGAAGGCCAGGTTGGCCAACTGGGCGACCAACGTCGCGGCGCTCTGCATCTTCGTGCCCCAGGGCGCCGTGCTCTGGAAGGTCGGGCTGGTGATGGGCGCCTGCAACCTGGTCGGCGGCTACGTCGGGGCCCGGACGGCGGTGTCCCGCGGCACCCGCTTCGTGCGGATCTTCTTCATCGTCGTCGTCTCGGCCTTCATCGTCCGGATCGGCGGCGACGTGGTCGGCGTCTGGTGAGTCGGGTCCGCAGAGAACCCGTGCTGGGCGACCCGGCCGGCCCGTCGTACTGCACCACCGACGGGCGCGCCCTGGAACTCCGGTGCGCCGCTGGTCGGGTCGGACTAGCGTCGACGCCCATGGAACGCACCGAGCGCCCGCTCCGCGCCGACGAGGTCACCACCCTCCGCGGCTTCCTCGACCACCACCGCGACACCTTCAAGATGAAGTGCTCCGGTCTCACCCAGCAGCAGCTGGCGCAACCGCTGCCACCCAGCGACATGACCCTCGGCGGCATGATGAAGCACCTCGCCATCGTCGACCAGAGCTGGTTCGAGGACGACTTCATGGGCCGCGGCGTGATGCCTCCCTTCGACACCGCCGACTGGGAGTCCGACCGCGACTGGGAGTGGCACACGGCGAAGGACGACACGCCCGAGGAGCTCTTCGCGCTCTTCGACGAGGCCGTACGTCGCTCGGACGCCGTGCTCGACGAGGCCCTGGGGCCTGGCGGGCCGGGCCTCGACGGTCTGTCCGTCCCGGATCCCCCTGATGGGGTCGGCCGCTTCAGCCTGCGGTGGATCCTGCTGCACATGATCGAGGAGTACGCCCGGCACAACGGTCACGCCGACCTGATCCGCGAGTCCATCGACGGCACGACCGGGGAGTAGCCGGCGAAAGCCTGGTGCGGGCCGTCGGTCGCGGCCACTAGCGTCGCGTCCATGACGGACACCGTGCCCTTCGATCGCGACAGCCGCGTCGACCCGCCCGTGCAGGTCGACGAGGTGACGACCCTGCGGGCCTTCCTCGACTACCATCGCGACACCTTCCGCTGGAAGTGCAGCGGCCTCACCCAGGCACAGCTGGCGCAGGCCCATGGGCCCTCCGACATGACGTTGGGCGGGATGATGAAGCACCTCGCCGTCGTCGAGAGCGGGTGGTTCGAGGAGACCTTCCGGGGCGGCGAGCAGATGCCGCCGTTCGACACCGTGGACTGGGACGCCGACCGTGACTGGGAGTGGCACACCGCCCGCGACGACAGCCCCCAGGAGCTGCGCGACCTCTTCGACGAGGCCGTGCGCCGGGCCGACGCCGTGATCGACGCAGCCCTGGCCACCGACGCCGGCCTCGACTCCGCCTCCGTGCGCCCGGACCGCCAGGAGCAGAGGCCGTTCAGCCTGCGCTGGATCCTCGTCCACATGATCGAGGAGTACGCACGGCACAACGGTCACGCCGACCTGATCCGGGAGGCTGTCGACGGCGAGAAGGGTGAGTGACCCGCGGATCCGGCCGGCCACCCTCGACGACTGGCCGGCGGTCTGGCCGATCTTCT
The DNA here is from genome assembly GCA_963808115.1 of uncultured Actinomycetota bacterium. Lineage (GTDB taxonomy): Bacteria > Actinomycetota > Actinomycetes > Propionibacteriales > Nocardioidaceae > Nocardioides. Next base: position 72,824 of record CAWEEN010000004.1, on the reverse strand, counting down.
CCGCGATCGTGGCCGACGGAGAGACCTACGCCTACCCCGAGGACCTGACCTCCGACGAGGCGTGCGACCTCTGGCTCGAACGCCCTCCGGGGGTGACCGTCGTGCTCGAGGACGACGGCCGGATGCTCGGGACGGCGAAGATGGGCCCCAACCGGCCCGGCCGCGGAGACCACGTCGGCACTGGGTCGTTCATGGTCGACCCGTCGGCGCAGGGGCGCGGGGTCGGTCGCGCGCTCGCGTCGTACGTCGTCGCCTGGCACCGCGAGCACGGATTCGCCGGCATCCAGTTCAACGCCGTCGTCGAGACCAACACCCCGGCGGTCCGGCTCTGGCAGTCGCTCGGGTTCGAGATCGTGGGCACGGTCCCCGGCGCCTTCCGCTCACGCCGTCACGGCCGGGTCGGCCTGCACGTGATGTACCTGTCGCTCGCCTAGTCGGCGAAGCCCGGCAGGTGCTCGGCCAGGATGGCCCGGATCGGCGCCTCGGCGCCGAGCTGGCTGAGCACGCCGACGCCCCCGAGCCAGGTGCGGTGGATCATCAGGTACGACGGCGGCAGGTTGAGCTTCAGCGGCACGGTGTACGTCGGCGACCGCGGGTTGTTGATGCGCTGGAACTGCGTCTGCATCCACTCGCGCGAGAAGCGGAAGCGCTCGACCTGCGTCGGCTCCACGAACGGCGCGAGGTACTCCAGCACCAGCCCCGGCTCGACGTCGAGCCCGGGCTTGATGAAGCCCTCCCGGCGCAGCCCCTCGACGAGGTCGGCGTCGTTGCCACGCCCGGCGATACGGATCAGCCGTCCCATCGCCTCGGGGAGACCGCCGTCGGGCAGCCGAGCCACCGCGCCGTAGTCGAGCACGCCGAGCCGGCCCGGGGTGCCGTCGTCGCGGGGGAGCACCCGGAAGTTCCCGGGGTGCGGGTCGGCGTGGAGCATGCCGGTGCGGGCGGGCCCGGAGAAGAGGAACCGGACGAAGAGCTCGCCGTAGTGGTCGCGCTCCTCCTGGGTGCCGCTCTCGATGACCGACGCCAGCGACGCCGGGCTCTCGAGCCACTCGGTCACCAGTACCTCGCGACCGACCGCCACGACGTCCGGGACCACGATCTGGGGATCGCCGCGGAACGCCGCGGCGTACGCACGCTGGGCCTGCGCCTCGAGGGTGTAGTCGAGCTCGTCGGCGGCCCTGGCCTGCAGCTCCTCGACCAGCGGCTTCACCTCGATGCCGGGCACCAGGGGGCCGATGGTCCGGGCGAGCCGGGCCAGCTGCCGGAGGTCCGACTGCAGCGCCTCCCCGGCGCCCGGATACTGCACCTTCACCGCCACCTCACGCCCGTCGCGCCAGCGGCCCCGGTGCACCTGGCCGATGCTGGCGGCGGCGGTCGGGCCGCCGTCGAGCCAGACCAGGTCCTCCTTCCACCGGGGTCCGAGGTCGAGCGCGATCTGCTCGCGCACGGTCTGGGTCGGCATCGGGGGAGCGGAGTCCTGGAGCCGGGTCAGCTCGGCTCGGTACGGCGCGGCGAGCTCGTCGGGGAGGGCGGCCTCGAGCACGGACATCGCCTGCCCGAACTTCATCGCGCCGCCCTTGAGCTCGCCCAGGGTCCGGAACAGCTGCTCGGCGGTCCGTTGCTGGATCTCGCCCATCACGGCCTCGGCCGGCTTGCCCCCGAGGCGCTTGCCGAGCCCGATCGCGTTGCGACCGGCGAACCCGAGCGGCAGCGCTGCCAGCCGCGCGGTCCGCGCGACCGCCTTGCGTGGCAGCTCGGTCATACCCTCATCGTGCCCGACGGGCGAAGCGGGACCTGCTTCGACGGCGCTGAACGCCGGCTCGGGAGCGAAGATGTCAAGGTCGCTTGACATCTCCAAGAGTGTCAAGGATCCTTGACACGTGGAGAACGACGTGAAGGACCTGCGAGCGAGCCGGGGCATCTCCCAGGCCGACCTCGGGGCCGCTCTCGGAGTCTCCCGTCAGACGGTGATCGCCATCGAGCGCGGGCGCTACGACCCGTCGCTGCCGTTGGCGATCAAGATCGCCCGCTACTTCGGGCTCTCGGTGGAAGAGGTGTTCCATGTCGACGGTCAGTAGGGGATTCGCCCACTGGGTCTGCCGCGCGCCGCGGTGGGCGCTGCCGCTGCTCGCCCTCGTGCTGGGGGTCCTGCTCGCCGCCGCGATGGCGGTCGGTGGCCGGCCCGGCGGCTGGTGGGTGCTGGCGCTGTTCGTGGCGTACGGCGGGTTCCTGTACGCGTTCTCGCCGCGCAGCGAGGTGGTCGGGCTGATGAGCGGCGAGGCCCGGGACGAGCGGCAGCGTTCCATCAACGAGAAGGCGAGCACGGCCACGCTGATGGTCCTGTTCTGGGCGCTGGTCGGCGCCTTCGTGGTCGCCAGCGCCCTCGGCAGCGACCTCGCGGTCGTGTTCTCCAGCCTGTGTGCCTTCGCCGGGCTGACCTGGCTGACCGCCCTGGTGGTGGTGAGCCGCCGGATGTGACGCGACGCCCCCGGCGCGCGGCTGCCGAGGGCTCAGTGCAGCAGCACCTTGAGCAGCGCCACGAGCAGACCCAGGGCGGCCCCCACGGCCGCGCTCGCCAGCCGCCCCCGGGGCCCGAGCCCGCTCCGGACGCCGGCCAGGTAGCTGTAGCCCGTGAGCAGGATGATCGTGGCGATCAGGGCGATCCAGGCGGCCGTCCGCAGCTCCGCCCCGAACAGCTCGGCCAGCAGCAGGACGGCGATCGGCAGCACCGAGGCCCCGGCGACCAGCCAGGTCCGGACGAACGCCAGCCTCAGGGCGACCATCGGGTGGTGGCCGTGCTTGACGGAGAGTCCGACGGTGGTCGCGTGCAGGTGTGCCAGCCAGTACACGAGCACCGTGCCGAAGATGGCCAGGCAGAGCTGCCTCGTCGACCCGACGTTCCCGGCGGCGTACGCGATCACGGCGGCGCACACCACGGTGCCGGTGATCAGTCCTTCGCCGCCCGCGATCAGGCCGAGGCGGTCCCAGTCGGCGCTGCTGTCGTCCATGCGCCTTGCCTACACCACCGGACCCCTCGCCCGCGCTCCAGGTCGGGGTCGCGCCGCCCGAGGTCCTCCGCCGAGGGTGGCCCGGAGCGGGCGCTCCACGAGCCGGAAGCTCGCCTCGGCCAGCATCAGGAACAGGGCGACCCAGACGAGGTCACCGCCGAGCGTGTGCCCGATGGCATGCAGGACGGCGATGCGCGCCAGGACGTTCCACAGGTAGATCGAGTACGACCGCTCGCCGAGCCACCGCATCGGGCCGGTGGCCAGCAGCGATCCCAGGGCCGCTCGCGGTCGGGTCACGACGCCGATCATGATCACGAGCGTCAGCCCGGTCCCGGCCACCCGCACCAGGGAGGTGCGGTCGCTGTCGTTGCCGGCAGCGAGGACGGTCAGGAGGGCCAGGGACAGCAGGGCGTACGGCGCGACGGTACCGAAGGGGCCGTGACAGCCACTGGTGGTGGACGACCAGCGCGAGCAGGCAGCCGACCAGGATGGGCAGCGCATTGGTGTCGCTCCCGAAGTACTCGTGGGGGTCGAACCTCACGGCTCGGCTCAGCCCGAGGTAGAGGTTCAGGGCGAGGGAGAGCGCGGCGAGCGAGGCGACGACGGTGACCAGGGCCCGCGGGCTGCGACGCGAGCCCCAGAGCAGCGCGAACGGCCACAGCACGTAGAACTGCTCCTCGACCGAGAGCGACCACGTGTAGTTGAAGTAGTCGTAGGTGGCGAAGACGTGGCCGGTCCAGTCCGGGAGGCTGGTGGCGTAGGCGAGCGCCGTGCCGGCCGGTACCAGGACCTGGGCGTCACCGAGGTCCGGCCGGTCGACGAGCAGGACGACGGTCGTGACCGCCACGACCGTCACCAGCCCCGGACCGAGCCGCGCTGCGCGCCGCCGGTAGAACGCCGCGCAGGTCCAGCGCGCCGGTGTCGAGCTCGCGGACCAGCAGAGTGGTGATCAGGAACCCCGACAGGCAGAAGAAGACCGTGACCCCGACGTAGCCGTTGGCGAGTGGCTTGGTCGGGGCGTGCTGGCCCAGGACCAGGAGGATGGCCAGGCCGCGGACACCGTCCAGTCCGGCGTGATGACGGGATCGCCCACGACTGGTGATCTACGCACCGGCGCCAGCCGGGCGTTCGAGCGACCGGGTGGGCACCGGGCTCGGGGGTCACCTCCCGAGCCCGGCTGCGGCTCAGGCCTGGGTCGGGAAGCGCACCCCGGTGTTGGCGTGGCAGCGGTAGCCGAACGGGTTCTTGGCGAGGTACTGCTGGTGGTGGTCCTCGGCGTAGAAGTACGGCGTCTCCTCGGCCGAGCGGATCTCGGTGGTGATGTCACCGATCCGCTGCCGGTGCAGCTCGTCGCCGTAGATCTTGGTCAGCTCGCGGGCGGTCTGCTCCTGCTCGGGCGTCGTCCAGTAGATCGCCGAGCGGTACTGGGTGCCGACGTCGTTGCCCTGGCGCATCCCCTGCGTGGGGTCGTGCACCTCGAAGAAGATCTTGACCAGGTCGGCGTAGGACACCCGGGCCGGGTCGAAGACCACGCGGACGGCCTCGGTGTGGCCCGTGCGGCCGCTGCAGACCTCCTCGTACGTCGGGTGCGGCGTCACGCCGCCGGCGTACCCGACCGAGGTCGACCAGACGCCCGGCACCTGCCAGAACACCTCCTCGGCGCCCCAGAAGCAGCCGAGCCCGAAGACGGCCACCTCGTAGCCGTCGGGCGCGGTCGGGGTGACGACGGGTGCGTCGAGCACCCGGTGCTTGTCGGCGATGTGGAACTCGCTGGTGGTACGGCCGGGCAGCGCCTCGGCGGCGCTCGGCAGGCTGGACGTGTGGCGGGAGAAGATCGACATCCTCACTCCTTCGGTGGCTCTCACAGTGTCCAACACCGCGGAGGCCGCGGGAGTTCCGTCCGGGGTGCCCGACCGCTACCGGACCGCCACGGCCTTCAGCCGGTCGGAGCCCGGTCGACCGGCGTCGACGTACGCCGTGTCATCCCGTCGTGGCACCCGAGGCCTCCTCTGCTCGTCGGACGCTGGTGGGAACGCACGCGCCGCACGCCCGGTTGCCTGCACCGGCCGTCGGTCGGCCGGTCGAGACCACTACCGTGGCGTCGTGACCCAGGAGCATCGTCAGAAGTCCGGTTTCGACACGCGCGCGATCCACGCGGGCTACGAGCCGGACCCGACCACCGGCGCCGTCATCCCGCCGATCTACGCCACCAGCACCTACAAGCAGGACGGCGTCGGCGGCCTCCGCGGCGGCTACGAGTACAGCCGGAGCGCCAACCCCACCCGGACCGCGCTCGAAGGGGCGCTGGCCGCGGTCGAGGAGGGTGAGCGCGGCTTCGCGTTCGCCAGCGGCCTGGCCGCCGAGGACACGATCCTGCGGGCCCTGACCAGGCCCGGCGACCACGCGGTGATCCCCGACGACGCCTACGGCGGCACCTTCCGGCTCTTCGACAAGGTCGCGACAGGTGTGGGGCCTCGACCACACGCCGGTGTCGGTCTCCCACCTCGACGCGGTGCGGGCCGCGGTCCGGCCCGGGCAGACCCGGATCGTCTGGGTCGAGACGCCGACCAACCCCCTGCTCACCATCGGCGACATCGAGGCCCTGGCCTCGCTCGCCCACGACGCCGGGGCCCTGCTCGTCGTCGACAACACCTTCGCCTCGCCGTACCTCCAGCAGCCGCTCGCGCTCGGCGCCGACGTCGTCGTGCACTCCACGACCAAGTACGTCGGCGGGCACAGCGACGTGGTCGGCGGCGCCGTCGTCGTCCGCGACCTCGACCTCGCCGAGGCGATCACCTTCCACCAGAACGCGATGGGCGCCGTACCGGGCCCGTTCGACTGCTTCCTGACCCACCGCGGGCTGAAGACGCTCGGGGTCCGGATGGACCGGCACTGCGACAACGCCGAGCGGGTCGTCGACCTTCCTCGACCGGGCACCCCAAGGTGGGCCAGGTCTTCTACCCGGGGCTGCCCGAGCACCCCGGCCACGACATCGCGGCCCGGCAGATGAAGCGCTTCGGTGGCATGGTCTCCTTCCGCCACGCCGACGGCGAGCAGGCGGCGGTCGACGCGTGCGGGCGAGCCGAGGTGTTCACGCTGGGGGAGTCGCTCGGCGGCGTCGAGAGCCTGATCGAGCACCCGGGCCGGATGACCCACATGAGCGTCGCCGGCACCGAGCTCGAGGTGCCGGACGACCTGATCCGGCTCAGCGTCGGCATCGAGACGCATCGAGGACCTGCTCGCGGACCTGGACCGTGTCCGTCGGCTGACGAGGCCGCGGCCGCCGACGTCGTCCTCTGCGTCGACTTCGGCTCCACCTTCACCAAGGCCTCGCTGGTCGACCTGGCCGAGGGCCGGATCGTGGCGGCCGCCGAGCACCGCACCACGATCGACACCGACGTCCTCGACGGGTACGACGCGTGCCTGGGCCGGCGTCGCCGGGCAGGACGCGCGGGCCGTGAGCGCCCCGACCCTGGCCTGCTCCAGCGCCGGCGGGGGGCTGCGGATCGCCGTGGTCGGCAACGAGGAGCTGGTCACCGCCGAAGCGGGCCGCCGGGTGGCCCTGTCGAGCGGCGGCAAGGTGGTCGCGGTGTTCGCCGCCGAGCCGCGGCGACGACCTCACCGGCCTGCCGGCCTGCGAGCCCGACGTCGTCCTCCTGACCGGCGGGACCGACGGCGGCAACGCCGAGCCGATCCTGGCCTGCGCCCGTGACCTGGCGCCGGTGTGGCCGGGTCCGGTGGTGGTCGCCGGCAACGTCGACGCCCAGGAGCGCGTCGCCGAGATCCTCGCCCACCACCCGCTGGTCGTGGCGCCCAACATCGTGCCGCGGATCGGCGCGCTGGCTCCCGAAGGGGCCCGCACGGCCATCCGAGAGCTGTTCCTCTCCCACGTGATCGGCGGCAAGCACCTCAGCAGCCGCGACGACTTCCTGGCGATGGTGCACGGTGCCACCCCCGACGTCGTGCTGACCGGCGTCGAGCTGCTGGCCGACGTGGCCGGTGACACCGTCGTCGTCGACGTCGGCGGCGCCACCACCGACGTGCACAGCGTCGTCGAGCTCGACCCCGAGGACGCCGGCCTCAGCCGCGAGGTCGTCGCGACGACCCGGGTGACCCGCACCGTCGAGGGCGACCTCGGGATGCGGTGGTCGGCGGTGACCACGGTCGAGGCCGCCGGGCCGCGACGACCTGGCCGCAGCCGCCGTACGGCGTCGCGACGACGTGGGCTTCGTACCCGCGGACGACGCCGAGCTCGCCCTCGACGAGGAGATCGCCCACGAGGCCGTCGAGCCTCGCCCTCCGTCGGCACGCCGGCCGGAGCAAGGTCGTCGTCAGCCCCGAGGGCCGGGTCGTCGAGCGCAGCGGCAAGGACCTGCGTGAGGTCGACCTGCTGGTCGGCTCGGGAGGGGTGCTGCGCCACGGCCGCCCGGGCGTGGCCGAGCGTGTGTTCGCCGGCAGCGTCGGCGAGGTCGACGGTGGCTGGCAGCTGCCTCGCCGGGCGGAGGTCGTCGTCGACGCCGACTACGTCCTGGCCGCGGCCGGCCTGCTGGCCTCCGGGCACCGCGATGCCGCAGCCGCCCTCGTGTCCCGGCTGGCCCCGGCCGCGACCGCCTAGGGTGACGTCCGTGAGCAACGACGCCCCGCCGGGGACTCCCGCCGACAGCAGGGCCGGCGAGCGACTCACCCGGCGCCTCGCGCACCAGTGGGCGACCATCCGTGCCGAGCGTCGTACCGCCGAGCTCCAGCCGGTCGCCACCGGGCCCTCCAACCTCAGGCCGGCCCAGGTGCCCTTCGGCATCGACCTCGCGGCCCAGTGGTCGTGGCGCCTGATCCTGATCGGGATCACCACCTACGTGCTCTTCCGGCTGGTGCAGTTCTTCGCCGAGCTGACCATCCCGGTCATCATCGCCCTGCTGATCGCGGCTCTGGCCTCGCCCCTGGTCGGCTGGTTGCAGCGGCTCGGCATCCCGCGCGGCCTGGCGGCGTTCATGGTCGTGCTCGGCGGCCTGGCCCTGGTCGCCGCCATGCTCGGCTTCGCCGGGCAGCAGGTCGCCGCGGGCGCCAACGACCTCGCCAACCAGGTCTCGGACGGCCTCAACGAGGTCAAGGACTGGCTGCGCACCGGACCGCTCCACGTGAGCGACCGGCAGATCAACGACTACATCCAGAAGGCCTCGGACTCCCTGAAGAAGCAGGCCGAGAACGGGCAGGCGCTCAGCCAGGTCACCAACATCGGCAGCGCCCTCACCCACATCCTGGCCGGACTCTTCCTGGTGCTGTTCTCGACCTACTTCTTCCTCGCCGACGGTGACCGGATCTGGTCCTGGGTGGTGCGGATCGCCCCGCGGGCGGCCCGCGCACAGGTCGACAGCTCGGGCCGCGTCGCCTGGGTGTCGTTGACCCAGTTCGTGCGGGCGACCGTCATCGTCGCGACCACCGACGCAGTCGGCGTGATGATCGCGGCCTCGGTCCTGCAGGTGCAGTTCGTGTTCGCCATCGGCGTGCTGGTGTTCCTCGGCGCCTTCGTGCCCGATCGTCGGCGCCTTCGTCGCCGGCACCGTTGCCGTGTTGGTCGCCCTGGTCGACCACGGTCCGGTCGTCGCGCTGCTGATGCTCGGTGCCGTCGTGCTGGTGCAGCAGATCGAGAGCCACGTGCTGCAGCCGTTCCTGATGGGCCGCTTCGTGTCGATCCATCCGCTCGGCATCATCATCGCGATCGCGGCAGGCATCCTGCTGGCCGGCATCGCCGGCGCGCTGGTCGCCGTCCCGTTCGCCGCCGCGGCCAACGCCGTCGTCCAGCACCTGGCGACGCAGACCACGGTCGGGGAGGATCCCGACGAGGCCCTCGAGGACGACTATGCCCAGACGGGGGAGCGGCCCCGAGCCGCCGGCGACCCCGACCCCGAGGAGGACGGCCGGGTCGGCGACACCGACGACGCCGGGCTGGCCGACCAGTTCGACCCTCCCCGCAGCGGTGACGAGGCGGGTGCGGAGCAGGAGGACGGCGATGGGTGACGTGGTCCAGGTCTCGCTCGAGGACATCGAGCGCGCGGCCGAGCTGATCCAGGCGATCGCCGTGCGTACGCCGATGGAAGGCGCGCGCTGGCTCTCGGCCCTGACCGGGAGCAGCGTCCGCCTCAAGTGCGAGAACCTCCAGCGCGCCGGCTCGTTCAAGATCCGCGGCGCCTACACCCGGATCTCGGCCCTCTCCGACGAGGAGCGCGCGCGCGGCGTCGTGGCCGCGTCCGCCGGCAACCACGCCCAGGGCGTCGCGCTGGCGGCCCAGACGCTCGGCATCAAGGCCACGGTCTTCATGCCCGAGGGCGCGCCGATCCCCAAGGAGAACGCGACCCGCGGGTACGGCGCGCACGTGGTCTTCGCGGGCCGTACCTCGACGACTCGCTGGCCGCGGCCCGGGAGTTCCAGGAGCAGACCGGCGCGGTGCTGATCCACCCGTTCGACTCCACCGAGATCGTCGCCGGCCAGGGCACGGTCGGTCTCGAGATCCTCGAGCAGTGCCCGACGTCGAGACCATCGTCGTCCCGTGCGGCGGCGGCGGCCTGCTGGCCGGGATCGCGATGGCGATCAAGGCGCAACGGCCCGACGTACGGCTGATCGGCGTGCAGGCCGAGGGAGCCGCGGCGTTCCCCGCGTCGCTGGCCGCAGGTCATCCGGTCAAGCTCGCCTCCATGGCACGATGGCCGACGGCATCGCCGTCGGGCTGCCGGGCGAGGTGACGTTCGCCGCGGTCCGCGACCTCGTCGACGACATCATCACCGTCTCGGAGGCGTCCCTCTCACGGGCCGTCCTCGCCACCCTGGAGCGGGCCAAGATGGTGGCCGAGCCGGCCGGCGCGGCCGCGGTCGCGGCCATCCTCGACGACCCGGCGCGCTTCTCGACCTCGACCGTCGCGGTGCTCTCCGGGGGGAACATCGACCCGCTGCTGCTCGGCAAGGTGATCCAGCACGGCATGGCCGCAGCCGGCCGCTACCTGACGCTCACGCTCCGGATCCCCGACCGCCCGGGCGGCCTGGCGACCCTGCTCTCCGAGCTGGCCGAAGCCGGCGCCAACGTGCTCGAGGTCGCGCACGCCCGGATCCACGAGGACCTCTCGCTCGACGAGGTCGAGGTGCACCTGCAGCTCGAGACCCGCGGCTCGGCACACGCCGAGACGCTGCTGGTCAGGCTCCGCGAGCGCGGCTACCGGGTCTTCGAATAGCCGGGTCGTCCGCCGGAGCGGCCGGTAGGGGTGAGCCTCAGGCGGACGACGCCCAGGGCAGGGCGAGTCGTCCGCTCCAGGCTCCGCTAGAAGGGATGCTCAGGCGGACGACCGCGACGGCCTTGCGCCAGCGGTCCGCCGCGCCGGCTCCGCCGACCTGGATGGAGCCGCCGTCACTCAGGGGATGAACGGCGTGGCGCTGACGATCTCGATCTTCGCGGTGCGGCCGTTGGGCTGGGAGAAGTCGACGGTCTCGCCGGCCTTGTGCCCCAGCAGCGCGGCACCGAGCGGCGACTCGGGGGAGTAGACCTCGACCCCGGAGTGGTCCTCGGCGACCTCGCGAGCGCCGAGGACGAACTGCTCCTCGTCGTCGCCGGCGTAGCGGTAGGTGACCAGCTTGCCGGCCGAGACCTCCTGGTCGTCGGGCGACGGCGCGGTGGTGGCGGTGCTGAGCAGCTCCTCGAGCTGACGGATCCGGCCCTCGTTGGTGCCCTGCTCGTCCTTGGCGGCGTGGTAGCCGCCGTTCTCCTTGAGGTCGCCCTCGTCGCGGGCGGCGCTGATCCGCTCGACGATCTCGGCGCGGATCGGACCACGACGCTCCTCGAGCTCGGCCTGGAGCCGGTCGAAGGTCTGCTGGGTCAGCCAAGTCATGCGGAACTCTCCTCCAGGCGTGGGGGAACGCCCGTGTCATGTCGAAGTGGTACGCCACCGAATCGGTTCAGTCGCTGGTTGCGTCGTCGTGGCGCGGCCAGAAGCGGCAAGTCTACCAAGACCGGGCCGCGGAACCCACAAACGCGCAGGTCAGCCCACCCTTCCAGGTGGTCAGCGCGGCCGGTCCTGACCGTCGGCGATGCAGCCCGGTACGTCGACCGCGCTGGCGTCGCGCTCGGTGCGGACCGTCACCTGGTTCACGCCGTCGTGCGGCACGAAGACCACCTCGCCGACGATGGTGTGGTCGGCCGCCAGCGCCTGCACGGTGCACCGGGGATGCGACGACGCGTCGTGGATGGTGACCAGGAGCGAGGCCGTGGCGTGGTGGGCGTCGACCACGTCCCAGCCCTGCAGCTCCGACTCGACCTTCGGGGTCGACTCCACGAACGTCGCCCAGGCGACCCAGCCGAGCGCGACCAGCGCGAGCACGACGACCGCGACGACAGTGAGCCGTCGACGCCACGGTGCAGGGGCGGCGTACCGCTCGGTCAGGGTCTGCTCCACGTCGATCATGGTGACACCTAGACTCGCGACCATGTCTGCGGACCCCGCCGTGCGCCCGGGCACGGGCCTGCGTCTCATGCACGTCCACGCCCACCCCGACGACGAGTCGAGCAAGGGCGCGGCGACCACGGCGAAGTACGTCGCCGAGGGCGTCGACGTCCACGTGGCGACCTGCACGGGCGGCGAGCGAGGTTCGATCCTCAACCCCAAGATGGATCGTCCCGACATCGCCGCGAACATGGCCGAGGTGCGTCGGCAGGAGATGGAACGGGCCCGCGACATCCTCGGCGTCCGCCAGGACTGGCTGGGTTTCGTGGACTCCGGGTGGCCCGAGGGCGACCCCAAGCCGCCGCTGCCGGAGGGCTGCTTCGCGCTGGTCCCGCTCGAGGAGGCGACCGAGCGGCTGGTGACGCTGGTCCGCAGCTTCAAGCCGCACGTGCTGACGACGTACGACGAGAACGGCGGCTACCCGCACCCCGACCACATCCGGTGCCACGAGGTGAGCGTCGCGGCGTTCGAGGCCGCCGGCGATCCCGAGCGGTTCCCTGACGCGGGCGAGCCGTGGCAGCCGCTCAAGCTCTACTACCACCACGGCTGGAGCTACGCGAAGCTCAAGGCGATCAACGACGCGATGCTCGCCCACGGTCTGGAGTCGCCGTACGCCGAGCGGCTGGAGAAGTGGGAGCGCGACGAGTCGTGGGAGAAGCGCGTGACCACCCAGGTGCCCTGCTCGGAGTACTTCGGTGTCCGCGACCAGGCGCTGCTGGCCCACGCCACCCAGATCGACCCCGACGGCGCGTGGTTCGCGATCCCGCACGCGATCCAGGCGCAGGTGTGGCCGACCGAGGACTACGAGCTCGTGACCAGCCACGTCGAGACGGTGCTGCCCGAGGACGACCTGTTCGCGGGGATCCGGGGTCGCTGACCGGCGAGGCGCCTGAGACACTGGAGCCATGCTCGCCCCGCTGTCCCTGTTGATCCAGGCCGCCGCGTCCGACCCCGTCCCCAGCGACAACGACGTCAAGGCAGGCTGGGTCGCTGCGGTCGTCGTCGCGCTGCTGATCGTGGCGGTGGTGTTCCTCCTCCGCAGCTTCACCCGGCAGCTGAAGAAGGTCGAGAAGGCCGACGCCGAGGGTGTCTACGACGAGCAGCCGGCCGTGGGGTCGGAGCTGCCACAGACCCACGTCGAGGGCGACCGCTGACCCTCAGGCCGTCCGCGTGCCGGCGTCGGCGAACGCCATCGCCCGCTGCAGCGCCGCTGCCCGCATCTCCTCCGGGATCGCGACCGGTCCGCCGGCCAGCCCGGCGTTGAGCGAGGCCTGGGCGGCCTCCTCGACCACGCCGCCGACGAGCACGGCCAGCTCGGGGGTGCGGTGGAAGACCAGCACCCCGTGGTTGGCGAGCAGGACCGCCGGGTTGCCGGGGATCACGGCACCCCTGATCTCGGCGACCGCCTCGGCGGAGCCGCGCGGCGCGTAGCCCGCGACCGGGACGCCGTCGGCCAGACCGAACATCGCCAGTGCCTCGATCCAGCAGTCGATCCGGCGCCGGGCGACGGCGTACGCCGTGGCGAAGGGCGAGTGGGTGTGGATCACGCAGCCGACGTCGTCGCGGTCGGCGTACATCGCGGTGTGCATGGCGACCACGGCGCCCTGGATCGGCGGCAGGTCGCCCTCGCGCAGCGAGCCGTCGAGGCCGACCCGGGCGACGCCGCCCGCGGTGAGGCCCTTGAGGGACGGCGCGGTGGTGAAGTACATCTCGTCACTGCCCTGGTCGCGCACGCTGACGTTGCCGTGCCCGTTGGCGGAGATCGCCCCGCCGGCGACGACCGCCGCAGCGGTCGCGACCACCCGGTCGACCAGGTCGTGGTCCATCTGCCACCCCGTCTCGTCGGTGCTGTCCGGCCCCGAGTGGCCACAACGTACTCCGTGGGATGCTTCGTGGTCGAGGCTCTCCCACCGCAGGTCACCGGGTCCGGTTTCCCCTGCGCACGAAGGGATCTGGACTCTCCGGGCCTCGGTGAAGGGTGCTCGGGTCGGCTAGGGCTGAGGCGTCAGAGACGCGAGGAGAGCCCGGTAGGTCTCGTCCGTCGCCCCCTCGACGCTCGTCACCCGCACGGCCCCGTCGCGGACGGCGAGGAGGTGCTCGAGGCGGGCGTGGCAGTCGGCCAGGTTCGCATCGCCACCGTCGGCGGCGACGATGGCCCTGACCTGCTCGTGCCACGGATCGGGGGGGCCGGTCGCGCCGCGCCGATGGAACCGCGCGATCGCAGCCTCGGGAACGTCCAACAGCACCCGCTCGACATACTCCGCACCGGCGTCCGTCGCGCAGGCCTCGAAGCGCGACACCTCGCCCAGGTCCAGCAGCATCTGAGGCAGGACGACGTCGTGGCCCGACCGGAGGTACGCCCCGATCATGGCGAGGGCCGCCGGCCGGATCAGCGAGCCGGCCCCGGGGAAGTCGTCGGCCCAGCCGCCGATCATGGTCCGCAGCACGTCGACGTCGCAGTTGAGGGTCGGCGGATGGTCCTCGGCGTAGCGCCGCGCCAACGTCGACTTGCCGATTCCAGGAGGCCCGTTGAGGTGGATGAGGCGAGCCATCACCGGTGACTCCAGTGTCGTGGGGATCCGGCAGCGCGTCGGGGGCAGGGCCGGGCTAGCGGCGTCGGGAGCCCCGCGACTTGCTCAGGCCGGAGACGAGCCAGATCACGAACGCCACCAGCGCGACGACGATGACGGCGAAGAAGACATAGGCGCCGACCACGTCAGCAGCCGCCGCTTCCGCCCGAGCCGCCATAGCGGCGCGGGTCGGGCTCGTCGGCGGTCACCCGGATCGGCACCGGCTGGGCCTCCGGCTCGGGCTGCATCGCCAGCAGCAGCAGGTAACCGAGGAAGAGCAGGACCGAGCCCAGGGACACGAACATGGCCACGGGGATGGTCACGGTTGCGAAGGTCATACGCCCGCTTCCTCGTCGGGGCCGTCGGAGAACCGGCGGCCGATCGGCTCCAGCCTACGGCCTCTTGGTGACAGGTGCCCGAGAGTCACCCGAACCAGGCCCGAGGCCGGGCGTCGCCGACGGCTCAGGCTCGTCGTACGACGCGCACCAGGCAGTCCCACGCCGTCGCGGCCGGCTCGGAGCCGTGGACGTGCTCGGGCCCGCCCACCTGACGCGCCACCCGCTCCGCGCGCACCACCTCGAAGGTCTCGCCCCCGAGGTCGGTGAGCACGTCCTCGGCGGTCATCAGGACGGCCGCGTCGGTAGGACCCCCGGTGCCCTCGGTCAGGTTGCTCGTGTCGTGCGCCACCAGGAGGAAGGTGCCGCCGACCCGGAGGGAGGCGTAACCATGGCGCACTGCCGCCCGGCGGTCGGCGGCGAGGAGCTGGAGGTAGGCGATCACGCACAGGTCGTACGACGCGTCGTCGCGCCACGTGATCGCGTCGGCGCACACCCAGTCGACGGCGTCCTCGCCGGCGAGGGTGCGCCCCTTGTCGAGCCCCGCCTGCGAGAAGTCGACGGCCGTGACCTGCCAGCCCTGCTGCGCCAGCCAGATCGCGTTCCGTCCCTCCCCGGCCGCCAGGTCGACCGCTCGCCCGGGCGGGAGGCCGGCCAGCTCGGCAGCCACGAAGATGTTCGGGCCGGCCGACCACACCAGCTCGCTCGTCCGGTAGCGCTCGTCCCAGGCCTCGGCATCCATGGTGTCATTGTGGCCACCGGGACCAGGCACGGCGAGCCGGAAGTGGTGATGGTCACCCGCGCACCACCGAACATCCGGTGGGCCGGGCGCGTCTGTCCTCATGACGGAGGACCAGGGCACGACTCGGGGCACCCGGAAGGACACTCACCATGGAGACGGCGTCAGCAGGGAGCAAGCAGCCGCGGAGCGGACCCCGGCAGCGAGGCCGTGCGCTCACGAGGTGGGCGGCGGCAATCGCGGTCTCCGGTGGCCTCGTCGCCGCCCTCGCGCTCCCCGCCCCGCCGCTCCCGGGGGCAGGTCGTGCCGCGGGTGCCGCCGCGGCATCGGGACCACTCGCGGTCTACGTCTCGACCTCCGGGATCGCCCACAACGACATCGCCGACGTCGCCACGCTGCGCGCCGGCCAGGGCTGGGACCCGGGCGACCCGAACAGCATCGACAGCGACTGGAGCTCCGCGCTGGACACGGTGTGGAGCCAGGTTGCCTCGGTGCACCCCGACGCGGTCTTCGCCCAGGGCGACATGGTCGGGGGCTTCTGGGGCGTCGACCCCGACAACACCGGGATCTTCGGGCCGGTCGACACCTTCCAGCACCGCGAGCAGGCAGTCGTGAACGCGGGCCTGGCCTACGAGGGCCACGTCCGAGACGAGTTCCAGAGCCATGGGCTGGTGGCGTACCCCGGGATGGGCGACCACGAGATCGGCGGCTTCGCCCACGCCGGCCTGATCGCCGCTGACTCCTTCAAGGCGCAGGCCCACGGGGCCTGGGTGAAGGCCTGGAGGGAGACCTTCCACCACCGGCCCTACTACCACGTCGACCTTCCCGGGAGCGTCGAGCTGTGGACGCTCGCGCCGTTCCGCCGCCTGCCGGACGGTCGGCGTCGCCGCGGCCATCGGCCCTGGTCAGCTGAGGTGGCTGGCCCGGAGCCTCGACGCCTCGACGGCCAGGTGGAAGATCGTGCAGTCCGAGATCCCGCCGTACTCCTCGCCGGGCTTCCAGGGCTGGCACTCGAGTGAGACCCACCTGCGCAACGCCGACGAGGTCTACCGCACCCTGGTGCACGGCGGCGTCGACCTCGTGCTCTGCGCCGAGTTCCACGACGTCGAGGCCCTGCAGAAGGACGGCCTCCCGGAGATCATCCACGGGGGTGCGCTCGCGAGCGGCCGGATGAACTACCTGACGATCGACGTCTACCGCCGGGTCCTACGGCTCACGGAGTCCTGGATGGCGCCGGGGGTGGTCGACCGCACGACCACCTTGTGGAGCCCGTCGTACGACCACCGACCGGCGGCGAGCATCACCATGACGCCCGGAGCCACGGTCGCCGGGCACCTGACCGTCACCCACGACGGTGCGACGTTCTCCGACGGCGACCTGGCGGTGGACCAGGAGTAGCGTCCTGCCGTGGCGCGCAAGGCGGGGTCCGGAGCGGGGACACCGGCCGTCCAGGCGCTCCGGGAGGCACACGTCGCCTTCGACCTCCATCCTTACGACCACGACCCGCGCGCCGAGTCCTACGGCCTCGAGGCCGCGGCACTGCTCGGCGTCGACCCGGCCCGGGTCTTCAAGACCCTGCTGGCAGACGCGGACGGCCGCCTCGTCGTCGCCGTCGTCCCGGTCACCGGGCGGCTCGACCTGAAGGCGCTGGCCCGCGCGGTCGGCGCCCGCAAGGCGGTGATGGCCGACCCGGCGGTGGCCGAGCGGGCGACCGGCTACGTCGTCGGGCGGCATCTCGCCGCTCGGCCAGAAGCGTCCGCATCCCACCGTCGTCGACGCCTCGGCGCTCGACCACGACACCGTGCTCGTCTCGGCAGGCCGGCGCGGTCTCGACGTCGAGCTGGCCCCGGCCGACCTCGTGGCCCTGACCGCCGCGACCACGGCGGCCATCGGTGCTGCCTGACCGGCGCGGCTAGCGTGGGTGGATGCCCAACCGCCTGGCCGCGGCGACCTCGCCGTACCTGCTCCAGCACGCCGACAACCCGGTCGACTGGTGGGAGTGGGGCGACGACGCGTTCGCGGAGGCTCGGCGCCGCGGCGTCCCGGTCTTCCTGAGCGTCGGGTACGCCGCCTGCCACTGGTGCCACGTGATGGCGCACGAGTCGTTCGAGGACGACGCGACGGCGGCGCAGCTCAACGCCGCCTTCGTCTGCGTGAAGGTCGACCGCGAGGAGCGGCCCGACGTCGACACCGTCTACATGGAGGCGACGGTCGCGCTGACCGGACAGGGCGGCTGGCCGATGACGGTCGTCCTCGACCACGACGGCCGGCCGTTCTTCGCCGGCACCTACTTCCCCGACCGTCCCGCGGCACGGGCAGCCCTCGCTGCGCCAGGTCCTGACCGCCCTGACGCGAGGCCTGGCGCGACCGGCCCGACGACGTACGCCGGGCGGCAACCACGGTCACCGAGCACCTGGGCCGTGAGGTGGCCCTCACCGGCCGGCCGCTGACCGCGGCGGACCTCGACGCTGCCGTGGCGGTGCTGGCCCGGCGACTTCGACGAGCGACGCGGCGGCTTCGGCGGGGCACCGAAGTTCCCACCGTCGATGGTGCTCGAGTTCCTCCGCCGGCGGGGCGACCGACGACCTCGCGCGCGGATGCTCGACCGGACGCTGGAGGCGATGGCGCGCGGCGGCATCTACGACCAGCTCGGCGGCGGTTTCGCTCGCTACAGCGTCGACGCCGGCTGGGTGGTGCCGCACTTCGAGAAGATGCTCTACGACAACGCCCAGCTGGTCGGCCTCTACGCCCGCTGGGGCACGCCGCTGGGTGACCGGGTCGCCCGGTCACCGGCGACTTCCTGCTGCGCGAGCTGACGCACCGCCGAGGGCGGCCTCGCCTCCGCGCTGGACGCCGACAGCGAGGGTGAGGAGGGGCGCTTCTACGTCTGGACCCCCGGCCAGCTCACCGAGGTGCTCGGGAGCCGACGACGGCGCCTGGGCGGCCGAGCTGCTCGAGGTGACCGGCACGTTCGAGCACGGCACCTCCACCCTCCAGCTGCTCCGCGATCCCGGACGACCCGGTGCGCTTCGACGACGTACGGCGTCGGCTGCTCGCGGCGCGCGAAGCGTCGGGTCCGCCCGGCTCGTGACGACAAGGTGGTGGCCGCCTGGAACGGCCTGGCCATCAGCGGCCTCTGCGACGCCGGACGGCTCCTCGGCGAGGAGCGCTACGTCGACGCCGCCCTGCGACGCCGGGACGCCTGCTAGCCGACGTCCACCTCGTCGACGGACGGCTGCGACGGGTCTCCCGCGACGGCCGCGTCGGCAGCCCGCTCGGGCGTGCTCGAGGACCACGGCTGCGTGGCCGGCGGCTTCCTCGCCCTGTGCGGCGTGACCGGCGACGAGACGTGGCTCGCCCGTGCCACCGACCTGCTCGACACCGCGCTCCGGCTCTTCCGGGCCGATGACGGTGGCTTCCACGACACCCCCGTCCGACGGCGAACGGCTCGTGACCCGGCCCCGCGACCCCGAGCGACAACGCCAGCCCGTCCGGCACCTCGGCGATGATCCATGCCCTGCTCGTCCGCCCACGCCCTGACCGGTGACGCGCGCTGGAGCGACGCCGCGGACGAGGCGCTGGCCGGCGTCGCCGAGCTCGCGCGGCGGGCCCCGCGCTTCGCCGGCTGGTCCCTCGCGGCGGCGCAGGCCGTGCTCGCGGGAGCGCCCGAGATCGCCGTGGTCGGGCCCGCCGGGTCCTGACCGAGACGTCGCTCGAGCGCCGTGCCCGGGCCTGGCCCGGCGCGACCGTGGTGGTCGCCGACGGCGGATGGCCGGGCGATCCCGCTGCTCCTCGGTCGTGGGCCGGTCGACGGGCGGCCGGCGGCATACGTGTGCCGCCGGATGGTCTGTGCGCGCCGGTGACGAGTCCGGACGATTTGTCTCCCGACGCGCTCCGTTCCTCTAGTCTGCCGCCGACCGCGTCCGGGGGGAGCGGCGAAGCAGAACGAGGTTCGGATGGGGGATCCAACCGAGGGGGACGCGTCTGCCCTGCCGAAGGACGGCCGGAGGACCTCTTCCACGAGCACTTCGACGACGTCGCGCGCATCGCCGAGTCGGTGCGCAGCGTGGCCGGCGCCGACGGGGCGCTGGTCAGCCGCGTCCTCGACGACGAGTGGCTCGAGGTCATCGCGGTCGCGGGCACCCTGCCGGATGCCGTCGCCACCGAGCTGCCGGACTGCGTTGGCGACCGGGCCGACCTGGTCCGCAGCCTCGCGACGCCGAGCGGCTCGGACACCTGCACGTCACCGGTGGTGGCGCCCTGCCTACGTCGCGCTGCCGAGCGGCGACCCGTCCGGCGTCCCCGGCTCCGCCGCGTCGCACGACGTCCTGCTCGCACCCCTGTCGACCCAGTCCGGCGAGCTGCTCGGGGTGCTGACGACCGTGGGCAAGATCGACGTCGCCGACCTCGAGGCCGGGCGCCTGCGAGCTCGTCGAGCTGTACGCCGACCAGGCGCGGCTGGCGCTCTCCCTGGTCCGCGAGAACCACACCCTCGCCGAGCAGCTGCGGATGTCCGACGCCGCGCAGTCGGTGCTCAGCCGGGCGGCCCAGCAGCCCGACCTCGTCGCCCTGCTCCGGGCCGTCGCCCCGGGTGTGGCCGACCTGCTCCGGGGTCGCGGGGTGTGGGCCTGCGCGGAGATCTCGGGGCTGCACGTCGAGGCCGCGTCGTACCCCTTCGACGTCGCCGACCGGCTCGGGCCCGACGTCTGGGCGCTGGTGGAGCCCCTGGTCGACGAGTGCTGGCAGCGGCGACTCGACGCTCGAGCCAGGACGACCGCCCGCTGCTCGGACGACTGGCCGACCTGGCCCGTCACGAGCAGGCCCTGCTCGCCGGCATCGGCAACGGTACGACGGTCCGCGGCGCCCTGCTCGTCCTCCGGTCGCAGCACGACCGCCCCTGGTCCGACGAGGAGCGAGACGCCCTCCGTGGGCTCGGGCGCCGGTTCGGCGTCGCTGGTCCGTCAGCTCGTGGTCCGCCGCCAGGACCGCGAGGTCCTCGACGAGCTCCGCGAGCTCGACCAGTACCGCCGTGACCTGGTCGCCTCGATCACCCACGACCTGAGGACGCCGCTCACCGCGATCACGCTCAACACCGAGCTCCTCGAGTCCGACGTCTGCCCGCCGACGCGCCCCGGTCGCCGCCATCCGCCGCAGCGCCGAGCGGCTCTCGCGGCCTCGTCGACGACCTGCTCGCCCTGGCCCGGGCCGAGGAGGGGAGCCTCGACCGACAGCGGCCGAGGTCGACGTGGTCGCGCTGGTCGACCAGGCGTGCCGCCACTTCGAGGTGAGCGCAGACCCGCGGGGTGACCCGTCATCGTCGAGGCGCCGGTCCTGGCCGGCCCGGTCGACGCCGAGGGTGCTGACCCGGTCTACGGCAACGTCGTCGGCAACGCGGTGAAGTACAGCCTGCCCGGCGGCCAGGTCCGGCTCCGCGTACGGCGGCACGACGGCCTACGTCGAGATGGTCTGCGAGGACGACGGGATCGGGATCAGCGAGGACGAGCTGGCCGTGGTCTTCGACATGTTCCGGCGCGGCCGGCGCGCGGAGACGACGGCGTCCCCGGCGCCGGCTTCGGGCTGGCGATCTCGCACCGGATCGTCACCCGCCTCGGCGGCGGATCAGGTCACTCGGCTCCGACAGGGATCGACGTTCGTGTCCGGGTCCGGTGGGATCGACGGGTACGCTCAGCGCAGGCCATCTGGCCACCAGCCGGCCGGCGAAGCCGTGGTCGGGATGCCGCGGGTCACCAGGCCCAGCCCGGTGTGGAAGGCCAGCACCAGCAGCGCGATCGCCGGACGCCGACCAGCACGCGGATCGGCACGGGGTTGCGGTCGCGGGTGCGCCGTGCAGCTGGGCGATCCAGCCGCCGAGCGCGTGGTGACCACCGCTCACGACGCTGGCGATGGCCGCACCCAGGATGGTGCCGAGCAGGCCGAGCTGCGAGGAGCGCGGTGCGTCGCCGCGGCGACCGCGCCCGCGACGACGGTCGGGTAGTTCAGGGAGTGGGAGTCGGATTCAGCCACGCAGGGTGTGACGCCGGCGCTGGATGTTCCAGACGGGTCCGGAGTGAGCGGACTCACCCTTCCGGGCCGGGCCCTCGGTCAGCGCAGCGAGTACGTCGCGAGCGAGATGCCGACGTAGTGCGAGACGAAGGCCATCATCGTCAACGAGTGGAACACCTCGTGGAAGCCGAACCAGCGCGGCCAGGGGTTGGGGCGGCGGAACCCGTAGACGGCGCCGCCGACCATGTAGAGCGCCCGCCCAGGGCGATCAGCACCATCACGGCGACCCCAGCCCCACCCCGAGCCGTCGTGACCCGCCGGCGAACTGCGGGAAGCACCAACAGCGCGGCACAGCCCAGAGCATGTAGACCGGGACGTAGCAGCCAGCGCGGGGCGCCGATCCACAGACCGCGGAAGCCGACGCCGAGCAGGGCTCCGGCCCAGATCACGGCCAGCATCACCACCCGGTCGTGCCCCGCAGCAGCAGCGAGCGCAGAACGGCGTGTAGGTGCCGGCGATGAGCAGGAAGATGTTGGCGTGGTCGACCCGCCGCAGCAGCCCGGACCCGGGGTGACCAGCGCCCGCGGTGGTAGAGGGCGGAGACGCTGAACAGCAGCACCGACGAGGCGACGTAGACGGCGGACCCGACCGCGTGGCCGCGGTCGGGGACAGCGCGATCAGGACGATCCCGGCGACGAGGGTCAGCGGGGCGATGCCCAGGTGCAGCCAGCCGCGCAGCCGCGGCTTGACCTCGGCGAGCCCTCGGCGACCTGCCGGCGAAGGAGTCGAGACCGGCTCGGATCGAGTCGTTCATATCAGCGACGGTACCGGCGGACCCCAGGGCGCGGAGTCCAGACGCCGGCACCGTCGCCGCGGTTACCATCGGAGCATGGCCGGCGATCGCGGAGGCTCAAGGAGCGAGTACGCCGGCTCCTCTACCCCGCCTACGAGGCGCGGATGCTCAAGGCGCTGCCCAAGGACCGCATCCCGCAGCACATCGGGGTCATGCTCGACGGCAACCGGCGCTGGGCCAAGGGCGTCGGGCGGCGACACCACCCACGGCTACCGCGCCGGCGCGGCCAACATCGAGCCGCTGCTCGAGTGGTGCGAGGAGGTCGGCGTCCAGGTCGTCACGCTCTGGCTGCTGTCCACCGACAACCTCAACCGGCCGCCCGAGCAGCTCGAGGGCCTGCTCGACGTGATCGGGGACGCCGTCGACGCCCTCGCCGAGCAGCAGCCGCTGGCGGATCCACCCGGTCGGCGCGCTCGACCTGCTGCCGACCGCGCTGGCCAGCCGGCTCAAGGAGGCCGAGGAGGCCACCCGCGACGTCGACGGCCTGCTGGTCAACGTCGCCGTGCCCTACGGCGGGCGCCGCGAGATCGCCGACGCCGTGCGCTCGCTGCTCCAGGAGCACGCCGAGCGGGGCACCAGCCTCGAGGAGCTGGCCGAGGTGATCGACGTCGACCACATCGCCGAGCACCTCTACACCAAGGGCCAGCCCGACCCCGACCTGGTGATCCGCACCTCCGGCGAGCAGCGGCTGGGCGGCTTCCTGCTCTGGCAGAGCGCGCAGAGCGAGTTCTACTTCTGCGAGGCCTACTGGCCCGACTTCCGCAAGGTCGACTTCCTGCGCGCGATGCGCGCCTACGCCAGCGCGAGCGCCGGTACGGCGGCTAGCCCGACACGCGACTCGCTGACCCCCGCGTTCGCGCGTGTCGCTCGCTGTTTCCCCGGCTCGGCGCGGCGTAGTTTCGCGAGCATCGGTGGGGAGGGGAAACCCCGCCGAATCGGGAGGCCCGTTCGTGAGAGATCACGGCCAGACACCGCAGCGGCTTCCGCTGCGCCACCCGGCGGTCACGCCGCGTGCGGGAGGTCGGCACTCCGGCCTTCGGGTTCCTTCCCGGTCCATCGAGCTGAGCCAGTGGGACCGGGCGAGGAGTGCCCGCGCGGTCCGTGAGAGGTGTCCGCGTGGCCGACGCAGCACGAGAAGCGCTCCGCCGAACCTTTGTCCTCGACACCAGCGTGCTGCTGTCCGACCCGGGCGCCATGCGCCGGTTCGAGGAGCACCAGGTCGTCCTGCCGGTGGTGGTGATCACCGAGCTCGAGGCCAAGCGGCACCACCCGGAGCTGGGCTTCTTCGCCCGGTCCGCCCTGCGTGCCCTCGACGAGCTGCGGGTGACCCACGGTCGGCTCGACGAGGCGGTGCCCCTCGGGGAGGACGGCGGGTCGATCCGGGTCGAGCTCAACCACACCGACGCGGCGTCGCTGCCCTCGGGCTTCCGCCTCGGCGACAACGACACCCGGATCCTGGCCGTCGCGCGCAACCTCGCCAACGAGCACCACGACGTCACGCTGGTCTCCAAGGACCTGCCGATGCGGATCAAGGCGTCCGCGGTCGGGCTGCGTGCCGAGGAGTACCACGGCGAGCGCACCGGCGACTCCGACCCCGGCTACAGCGGCATGGCCGAGCTGGAGGTGCCCGCCGCGACGCTCGACGAGCTGTACGACGACGGCTGGACCGACATCGAGTCGGCGCGCGAGCTGCCCTGCCACACCGGCCTGGTCCTGCTCTCCGAGCGCGGCACCGCCCTGGGCCGGGTCGGCCCCGACAAGCACGTCCACCTCGTACGCGGCGACCGTGAGGCGTTCGGCATCCACGGGCGCTCGGCCGAGCAGCGGATCGCTCTCGAGATGCTGCTCGACCCCGAGGTCGGCATCGTCTCGCTGGGCGGTCGGGCCGGTACCGGCAAGTCCGCGATGGCGCTGTGCGCCGGCCTCGAGGCGGTCCTCGAGCGCCGCCAGCACCAGCGGGTGGTCGTGTTCCGGCCGCTGTTCGCGGTCGGCGGCCAGGAGCTCGGCTACCTCCCCGGATCGGAGTCGGAGAAGATGTCGCCCTGGGGACAGGCGGTCTTCGACACCCTCGGTTCGATCACCTCGCAAGGAGGTCATCGACGAGATCCTCGACCGCGGGATGCTCGAGGTGCTGCCGTTGACGCACATCCGCGGCCGGTCCCTCCACGACGCGTTCGTGGTCGTCGACGAGGCCCAGTCGCTGGAGCGCAACGTGCTGCTGACCGTGCTCTCCCGGATCGGCGCCAACTCCAAGGTCGTGCTGACCCACGACATCGCGCAGCGTGACAACCTCCGGGTGGGTCGGCACGACGGCGTGGTCGCGGTCGTGGAGAAGCTCAAGGGCCACCCGCTGTTCGCCCACGTCACGCTGACCCGCTCCGAGCGGTCGCCGATCGCCGCGCTGGTGACCGAGATGCTGGAGGACGTCGCTCTGTGACGGGGCGGGCCGCCGCGGCCCGGGCACCCCGGGGGTCGTGGCGGCACCCCGTTCGGTCACCGTCTCGTGACCGTTCCGTGACCAACGCCACGTTACGCCTGGGCCCCCTGTGACCTGAGCGTCGGATGTGGCCGATGAGGCAGAGGCGAGGACGTTTTTACGCCCCTTTCTGGTGCGTTCGGTTTGCAGCCCCTCGCTTCGTCATGCAGGGTGGTGAGCCAGTCGCCGTTGCCTCTGGTGGTGGTCTCGGACCCAGGCAGGTGGTGCGGCTGCACCCGAGTCGTCTACCCCCGAAGATCTCCTGTGCCCTCTTCCCAGTACGCCCCCAAGCACCGCGCTCTGTCCGAGCCCGGCCGACCCGAGGCCTTCGCCGGCCCGCGGCACGTCGGTGACCGCCATCGGCACAGCCGGCCGGGCCTGCTTTCGTCGGTCGCGCTGTCCGGTCTGGCCGCCGCAGCGACCGGAGTCGCCGTCGCCGCCGGTGTCGTGCACGCCCCGATCGCCGCCGCCGACCTCGCGGACTCGGTGAGCACGGCCGCCGTGCCCAGTGGCGCCAGCACGGCCAGTGCCCAGGTGCTCCAGGACCGCGCCCCGATCGTGTCCAGGTCAGGTGACCGCGTCCACGCCGACCGCCGCCGGGCCCAGGACCCCGCCAAGGCGGCCGCCCTCGGTCTGAGTTCCGGACCCGTCGTCAGCGGCCGGGAGAACCTCTCGGCCCAGGACCCGCAGGCCATCGCCGAGGCCCTGCTCCCGACGTACGGCTTCGACAGCTCGCAGATGTCGTGCCTGGTGCCGCTGTGGATGGGTGAGAGCGGCTGGCGCTGGAACGCCGAGAACGCCTCCTCGGGCGCCTACGGCATCCCGCAGTCGCTGCCCGGCGCCAAGATGGCCTCGATCGCCTCCGACTGGCGCACCAACCCGGTCACCCAGATCAAGTGGGGCCTGGACTACATCAAGTCCAGCTACGGCTCGCCGTGCGGCGCCTGGGGCTTCAAGCAGGGACACGGCTGGTACTGACGGACACCTCCGGGAGCTGTCCGAACGGACACTTTCCACGGTCCGCGGTCGCATTCCGGTAAAGGATCCGCCGTTCCGCGGTGGAAACCCCACGGTTTCGGTTCAATCGTGCATGTCCTGGCTCGGGGGAGCCATCACGGGACGTCAGCAGCCGGATCTCGGTTGTCACACCGATGGATTCGATCCAGGGGGATCACATGTCACTCGCACGTCTTGTGCGCGCCGTTGCCGCCACGTCCGTCCTCGCGATGGCCGTCGGGCTCGTCACCACCACCTCGGCCGAGGCGAGGCCGACCAAGCCCGGCGGCCTCACCGGCCTCGCGGCCTCGGTCGCGCCGCATCCCGGCGACACCTACGACGTCACGGCGACCTGGTCGCCCTCCGCCAACGCGACCAGCTACCGGGCGCAGGTGACCAAGGGTGGGTCCGTCATCGCCTCGGCGACGCTGACCAAGACGTCATGGTCGCCCACGCTGAAGACGACGCCGGGCCCGGCCACCGTGTCGGTCAAGGCCGTGGTGGGGCACCGGCAGGGCAAGGCGTCCTCCGTCCCGCTGACCCTGGTGGACGTGACCGACCCGAGCGGCGCCTTCTCGGCCACCTCCGACAACGGGACCGGTCACGCCACGATCACCCAGGACGCCCTGGCCGACGACTCCGGCGCGGCCGACGTGACCCGCACGGTCGACTGGGGTGACGGGTCCGCACCGCAGGTCTGGACCACGGGGACCACCACGATCACGCATCCCTACGTGCTGACCCCGGCACAGGAGATCCGCTTCGCTGCGACCGTGACCCTGGAGGACGCGGCCCACAACCAGGCAGTCGTGGACGTGCTTCCCGCCCCGGTGTTCAACGACACGACCGCTCCGACCGGCCACGTCAGCGTCTCGCCCGGCCACGCCTGGGCCACGCTGACGCCCGTCACGGTCACCCAGAACGCGCTCGCCGACGACCGGACACCCCCGGAGGCGATCACCCGTGTCATCGACTGGATGGACGGCTCGGCGCCCCAGGCCTGGGTCGCCGGCACCACGATCTCGCACGTCTACGCCACAGGCGGCATCTTCACGCCCGAGGTGACGGCCACCGACGAGGCCGGCAACCCGGTCGTCCTGCAGACCACCGCGGTCACCGTGAAGGTCGACTCCGTCGGACCGGTCGTGAGGTTCGTGCTGCCCACGAGCCAGCACTCGGTGCGCGCCTTCTCGACCCTCAAGGGCAAGGCCACCGACACCGGTGGAACCGGCGTCGCCCGGGTCAGCGTGAAGGCTGTCGAGAAGCGCGGCACGGCGTGGTACGGCTACAACGCCACGACCAAGCGCTGGGTCAAGGCGACCACCAAGACCAAGGCCTACAGCAGGGCGCGGGCGATGCTCGTCAGCACCGGCGCCCGGCACCTCTGGACCGCCGCGCTGCGCGGGCTGAAGCAAGGCACGCTCGTCTACAAGGCCTTCGCCACGGACCGGGTCAAGAACAAGTCGGCCACCGTCTCCCACCAGGCGACTCTCACCCGTCGCTGACACCGAACGTCCCCCCGGCGTTCACGAACCCGCGGCCCGTCACCTCGTCGAGGTGCCGGGCCGCTGGTCCGTCCGTCCGGAGGTCGGTCGGCTCAGACGGGAGCCAGGCCGACCAGTCGGGCACTGACGTCGTAGAGCCGCTCGCCGAGGTCGTCGTCGCGGGCGAGCTCCGCCGGCTCCCGCAGCTGGTTGCGCTGGTAGTAGCCGCCGGTCTGCCCCTCGACCTCGGGGCTCGCCGCCAGGTAGGCCAGCCGCTGTCCGCCGGTCGCCGGGCTCTCCATCTTCAGCTTCTTCCAGATCTCGAGCACCGGGCGCATGAACCACGGGGCGCCGCTCCAGATGTTGGTCGCGATCGCGCCGGGGTGCAGCGAGGTGACGGTCACCCCGGTGCCCTCCAGACGCCGCGCGAGCAGCCGGGCCATGAGGACGTTGGCCAGCTTGGACCTGCAGTAGGCGCGGAGGACCGTGTAGTCCTTCTCGAAGCCCAGGTCGTCGAGGTCCATGGTCCCGGAGTAGTGACCCTCCGACGACGTGAAGACGATCCTCGCGGGTGCGGACTCCTCGACCCGGTCGAGCAGCAACTCGGTCAGCAGCAGGCCGCCGAGGTGGTTGATCGCGAAGGTCGACTCGATGCCGTCGTCGGTGAGGGTCCGGCGTGCGAAGACGGTGCCGGCGTTGTTGACCAGGACGTCGATCCGGTCGCAGGCCGCGAGCAGGTCGCCGGCCAGCCGTCGTACGGCGGCCTGGTCGGCGAAGTCGCACAGGAACGAGTCGACCGTGCAGTCCGCCTGCTCGCGGCGGATCCTGGCCACCGCAGCAGCCGTGCGCTCGGGGTTGCGACCGACCAGCACGATCCGGGAGCCGGGTCGGGTCCGGGCGATCTCGCTGGCGCACTCGAGGCCGATGCCGTCGGAGCCCCCGGTGATCACGAACGTCTGCGACTCGGGGCGGAGAGCTGGTCATGGTCGGGTCATCCGTTCGACGTCGAGGGCCTGGTCGAGCTGCTGCTCGGTGATCTCTCCGCGCTCGACGTAGCCGAGGTCGAGCACGGTCTGACGGATGGTGACGCCGTTCGCCAGCGCCTGCTTGGCGATCTTCGCGGCCGCCTCGTAGCCGACGTAGCGGTTGAGGGGCGTGACGATGCTGGGCGAGGACTCCGCATAGGCCCGCATCCGCTCGACATCGGCGGTCAGGCCCTGGACGCACCCGGCGAGCAGACGGCTGGCGCTCGCGAGGAGGGTGATCGACTCGAGGAGGTTGCGGGCGAGCACCGGCAGCATCACGTTGAGCTCGAAGCTGCCGGCTGGCGCCGGCGAAGGTGATCGCCGTGTCGTTGCCGATCACCTGCGCACAGACCTGGAGCGTGGCCTCGGGGATCACGGGGTTGACCTTGCCGGGCATGATGCTGGAGCCCGGCTGGAGGTCCTGGAGGTGGATCTCGGCCAGCCCGGCCGTCGGGCCCGAGCCCATCCAGCGCAGGTCGTTGCAGATCTTCACCAGACCGACGGCGTAGGTCTTGAGCGCGCCGCTGAGCTCGACCAGGGAGTCCTGGGTGCCCTGCGCCTCGAAGTGGTTCTCGGCCTCGGTGAAGGTCTCGCCGGTGTCGTCGTCGAGGTGGCCGACGGCGGTCTGCGGCGAAGCCGCGGGGCGTGTTGATCCCGGTGCCGACAGCGGTCCCGCCCAGGGCGAGCTCGCGGACGCGGGGGAGTGTGCTCTCGACCCGCGACCGCGCCAGCGAGACGGTCCGGGCGTAGCCGCCCAGCTCCTGGCCGAGGGTCACCGGGGTGGCGTCCATCAGGTGGGTGCGTCCCGACTTCACCGCCTGTCGGTACTCCTCCGACTTGCGGGTCAGCGCGTCGTGCAGCAGCGCGGTCGCATGGTGGAGGTCGGCTGCCTCGAGCACCGCGGCGACGTGGATCGCGCTCGGGAACGTGTCGTTGGACGACTGGCTCGCGTTCACGACGTCGTTGGGGTGGCACTCGACACCGGCCCGCGAGGCCAGCGAGGAGATCACCTCGTTGACGTTCATGTTGGTGCTGGTGCCCGAGCCGGTCTGGAAGACGTCGATCGGGAACTGGTCGTCGTGCCGTCCGTCGACGATCGCCGCTACGGCGGTGACGATCGCGTCGCGCTGCTCGGGCGTGATCACGCCGAGGTCGGCGTTGGCCCGAGCGGCTGCCGCCTTGATCCGGGCCAGGGCGTGGATCAGGGCGGCCGGGAGCGGTCGGCCGCTGATCGGGAAGTTGTCGACCGCACGCTGGGTCTGCGCCCGCCACAGGGCGTCGACCGGCACCTCGACCTCACCCATCGAGTCGTGCTCGGTGCGGGTCTCCTGAGGAGTCATGCTTCCGAGGCTAGTGGGCCACCTGATGGGCGGCCGGGCGGCGGCCGGCGTAGAGCCAGTAGTGCTCGTCGCGGTCCTGGAGCCGCACCTCGTGGATCTCTCGTCGACCTGCCCGAACACCTCGGCCAGCGCGTCGAGCAGCGCGGGGGAGCGTCCGGCGGACCACAGCGCGACGGCACCGCCGGGTGCCAGCCGGTCGTGGACCTCGCGCAGGAACGGCGCGGCGTACAGGTCGGCGTTGGTGTCGTGGACCAGGTGGTCGGGGCCGTTGTCGACGTCGAGCAGCACGACGTCGTACGACGCGGGGGCGGCCTCGGCGAGGGCCCGCGCGACGTCGCCGACCACGAGGCGCACCCTGCTGTCGGCGAGCAACCTCGGGCCGTGGGGGATGGTGCCGTCGCGCATCCAGTCGACGAGGGCGGGCTCGATCTCGACCATGACGCACTGCTCGACACGGCGGTCGCCCAGCACCCGGTCGAGGGTGAAGCCGAGGCCGAGCCCGCCGACCAGCACGCTCCGCGGGGCGCTGGACCAGGCCGAGGGCGGCGTCGGCCAGCGCGCGCTCGGAGGCGTGCTCGGCGGTGTCCATCACGAACACGCCGTTGGCTCGCAGCTCGAGGACGGGCGGTGAGCCGTCCTCCGGCGTACGCTCCCGCAGGAGGAGCTGACCGCGCTCGGACTCGGCCCGCGCCACGTCGACGTACTCCACGGCGACCACGCTAGTGGGCGCGCCGACTTGGCCCCGGGCGTCAAAGTGCAGTATGAACAGTCGAGAATCAGCAGCAATCCCGCGGGGAGTGCCCGCGAACGCCCGAAGGAGGACGCATGGCCAGACGCCGACCCACGCCGCGCGTCGTCGTCGTCGGCGCCGGCGCTGCGGGCACCCTCACCGCGCTGCACCTCGGCCGGACCGCCCGCCGCCGCGGCACCCCGCTCGACGTCGTGCTGGTCGACCCCGCCCCCTACCCGGGCCTGGGGACGGCGTTCGGCACCGCCGACCTCCAGCACCTGCTCAACGTGCCGGCCCAGGGCATGAGCGCCCTCGCGGAGGACCCCGCCCACTTCGTCGCCTGGCGTGCGCGCCGACACCCCGACCTGGCAGCCGAGTCCGGGGCGTTCGCGCCCGCGGGCCGAGTGGGCCCGCTACCTGCAGGAGACCCTCGACCAGTGCCTTCACCGGTGACGTGCCGCTCGACCTGCGGCACGTCCGGGCCCGGGCGACCGGGCTGCGCCGCGAGGGCGAGCGCCCTGCGGGTCAGGCCTCGACGACGGTCAGGTGCTCCGTGCCGACGCCGTGGTCCTGGCGACCGGCGAGCGCGACGCGGGCGTCGCCTGGGCGCCGCAGCCGCTGCGTGACTCGGCGTTCCTGGTCCCCGATCCGTGGGCGCCCGGCGCGCTCGACGTCGTACGGCGCGACCAGGCCGGGCCGCCCGACGTCCTGCTGGTCGGCACCGGCCTGACCATGGTCGACGTCGTGCTCTCGCTGACTCGGCCCCGCGCGCCGTACCGACCGTCACCTGCACGCGATCTCGCGCCACGGCGAGCTGCCGGCCCGGCACGCAGACGAGCCCCAGCTGGCGGCGATCCCCGAGATCGATGACTGGGGCACGAGCATCGCCGACTACCGCGTGCGGGTGCGCGAGCACCTCGGCCGCGTGGAGCGCGCGACCGGCGACTGGCGACCGGGCGTGGACGGGCTCCGTGCCGTCGTCCAGCCCCTCTGGCAGCGGCTCGGCGAGCCCGACCGGCTGGAGTTCCTGCGTGACGACGCGAGCGCGTGGGGTCGGGTCCGTCATCGGATGCCCCCCGAGTCGGCCGACCTCGTCAACGCCCTGGAGCGCGGCGGCAGTCGTCACCCGCTCGTCGGCCGAGGTCGTCGACGCCGAGCCGCTCAGCCGCGGCGGCCTCCGGGTGACGCTCTCCGACGGCACCACCCGCGAGGTCGGCTGGGTCGTCAACTGCACCGGCCGCAGTGTGTCGTCGACCGGCACCGACCCGCTCTACGACGACCTGCTCACCCCCCGCGGCGGGGTCACCGCAGCGCAGGTCGCCACCGCCGGGCTCGGCCTGGTCACCGACGTCCGGGCGGCTGGTCGACTCGGCCGGCTCCACCGAGGCGCCGGTGTGGACCCTGGGCTCGCGTCCGCCGCGGCGAGCTGCTGGAGTCGACCGCCGATCCCCGAGATCCGCAGCCAGGCCGCGCCACCTCGCGGTCGCGGTGCTCGACCAGGTCGCGCCCGCTGCCCCGTCGTCTGGCCGACGGCCGCCTGGTCGGCGGTCATCACCCGGTCGCGCGGCCGCGCGACCCGCTCGGTCTCCCGCTCTCGACGACGGCCGAGGCGGCTGCCGCCTACAACGCCGGCCTCGAGCGGCTGATGCGGCTGCAGTCCGGAGCCGAGGAGAAGCTCCTCGAGGCCATCGCCCTCGACCCCGGCTTCGCGGCCGGCCACGCGGCGCTGGCGATGCTCGGCCACGAGGCGGGCGCCACCGTCGACGTCGCCGCGTCGCTGGAGGCGGCCCGCGCCGCAGCCCGCACCCGCGCCGACGAGCGCGAGCGCAGCCTGGTCGAGGTCGTCGGCCGGCGGGTCGAGGACGTACGCCGTTCCGGCGCCACGGCCCTGATGAACCACATCGCCCAGCACCCGCGCGACGTGCTCGCGGTCTCGGCCGCCGTGCCGACGATCGCGTTCTCCGGGGTCACCGATCTCCAGCAGGAGGCCTGGGAGCTGGTCGAGGGGCTGGCTCCGGCGTACGGCGACCACTGGTGGTACATCTCCCTGCTCGCGTTCACCCGCCAGGACCAGTCACGCTTCGACGACGCCGGGCTGCTGGCCGAGAGTGCCCTGGAGTGCGAGCCGACCTCGGGGCACGCCGTCCACGCCCAGACCCACGTGCTCTACGAGACCGGCAAGCACGACACCGGACGTGCGTGGCTCGACCACTGGGTCGCCGAGAGCGGACGCGGCGCCAGCCACCGGGCGCACTTCTCGTGGCACGCCGCCCTCCACGAGCTCGCGCTCGGCGACACCGAGGCCGTCCGCCAGCGCTACTACACCCAGCTCGCGCCGCCCGGCGGTCACCGGCGTGCGTGCCCTCATCGACTCGGCCTCCCTGCTCTGGCGGTGGACGCGTCACCACGTCCGGCTGGGACGCGGCGTCGGCCACCGACGGCGTTCCCCGGCGAGACCGCACCGCCGCCGGTCGAGTGCGTGCTCGAGGCCGCTGGCACCGACCTGGTCGACCGCCCCGAGACGCCGTTCGTGGCCCTGCACGCTGCCCTGGCACTGGCCGCCGCCGGTGACCTGACCCGGCTGACCCGCCTCCGGACCCACTGCGAGGGGTCGTCCGACCTCACCATCCGCACCACCGTGGTCACCGTCTGCGACGCGCTGCTGGCCGCGGGGGAGCAGCAGTGGGGCCGCGCGGCCGGTCTGCTGACCGACGTGCTCCCCGGCCTCCCGCGGGTCGGCGGATCGGCGGCACAACGCGAGATCGTCGAGGAGACCCTGCTCTACTGCCTGGTCAGCGACGGGCAGGCCGAGCGCGCCCTGGCGCTGCTGGACGGCCGGCTCGACCGTCGTACCTCACCGCTCGACCGGCGCCGCCGCGACGCCCTGGTCGGCACCACCGTCGACGCCTGAGTGCAGCTGCTGTCGCCGTGACGTGAAGCCGCCGTGGGGCCGCTCTCGCTCGGGGAGACGAGAACGGCCACCACGGCGGTGGAGGTGGGTCGATCAGTTGGTGCACCAGGGGTAGACGAAGAGGCTCGAGCCGCCGGCACGGTGGTCGGCGAGGATCAGGCTCAGGGGCAGCGGGTCGGGCACGCCCGAGATGTCGGCGCCGTCACGCACGGTGACGCCGAGGCTGACCGCGGTCGAGATCGGCAGGCCGCTCCGGGCCACGTCGTCGAGGAGACCGGCCCCCTGCAGCGTCTTGAGGCCGGCGTGCATGCAGGCGACGTCCGGCTTGGCGGGGGGCGTCTGGGCGTTCGCAGCAGCGGCAGGAAGCACCGTGGCGGCCAGGGCGGCAGCGGCGAGAGCAAGGGCTGGGGCACGGAAACGCATATCGACTCCTGGGAAGTGTCTAATGTTTGTCCAAGTATCATGAGCCCATCACCTGGGATTTGTCCAGGGTCTGACGCAGATTGGGGCTAGGGTGATGCAGGTGTACTCCGTGCAGCACGCCGCCCGCCTGACCGGCATCACTCCGGACACGCTGCGCATGTGGGAACGGCGCTACCAGGTCGTGACCCCGGAGCGGAGCGGGGCCGGCTATCGCCTGTACGACGACAACGCACTGCGCCGCCTGTCAGCGATGCGCTCACTGGTCGCAGCCGGCTGGTCACCGCGGCTGGCGGCCGAGCGGGTGAAGTCCAGCGCCGAGGTGGCGGTCGACCGGCCCACGGCGCGGGTGCCCAGTTCCACGCTGCCGAGCCTGGTCCCGCTCGCCCTCGACCTCGACCCGCAGCGGCTCGAGTCGGCCCTGACCGAGACCATGGCGTCGGCGGAGTTCGAGGATCTGGTCGATGACTGGCTGATGCCCGCTCTTGCCGAGCTCGGAGCCGGCTGGCGATCCGGCTCGGTCTCCATCGGCGGGGAGCACTTCGTCTCCGCCGCGCTCCAGCGTCACGTCGCTGCCGTGCTCGCCTCCGCCCAGCCGCGGGCCGGTGCACCGCGGGTGATCGCCGGTCTCGCCCGCGCGTCGCGGCACGAGCTCGGGATCCTGGCCTTCGCGGCCGTCCTGCGCCGGGCCGGCGTCGAGGTGATGTACGTCGGGTCCGATCTGCCGACCGAGAGCTGGGCCGAGGCGGTGGTGTCCACCGGAGCCGGAGCCGCGGTGCTCGCCGTACCGACCGCCGAGGACGTGCCCGGCGTCCGCGACGTCGTCGCCGCGGTCTCGGCAGCGGCTCCGGGGGTCGACATCTACGTGGGCGGCGCTCACCAGGACCGGATCCACGAGCCTGCCCGTCCCCTGGGCCACACCGTCGTCGAGGGTGCCCGTCGCCTCGCCACCGAGCTCGGCGTCCGGGCCTGACCTACCGAACTCCCCGCCCAGCGGCCCTTCCGCCCCGGCGATGCCGGGTCGGAACGTCCCACTCGGAACGGACGCGGATGCCGGTCAGGGGCACGGTGACCGCGCCGGAGGGGTCGGTGAAGAAGTCGTTGCCCTTGTCGTCGACCACGATGAACGCCGGGAAGTCCTCGACCTCGATCTTCCAGACCGCCTCCATCCCGAGCTCGGGGTACTCGAGCACCTCGACGGACCTGATGCAGTCCTGGGCCAGCCGGGCCGCGGGGCCGCCGATCGAGCCGAGGTAGAAGCCGCCGTGGGCGGCGCACGCGTCGGTGACGGCCTTCGAGCGGTTGCCCTTGGCCAGCATCACCATCGAGCCGCCCGCCGCCTGGAACTGCTCGACGTAGGAGTCCATCCGGCCGGCGGTGGTCGGCCCGAACGAGCCGCTCGCGTAGCCCTCGGGCGTCTTCGCCGGACCGGCGTAGTAGACCGCCATGTCCTTCAGGTACGACGGCATCTCCTCGCCGGCGTCGAGCAGCTCCTTGATCTTGGCGTGCGCGATGTCGCGGGCGACCACCAGCGGCCCGGTCAGCGAGAGCCGGGTCTTCACCGGGTGCTGCGACAGCTCGGCGAGGATCTCGGCCATCGGCCGGTTGAGGTCGACGTGCACCACGTCGGTCTCGTCGGAGGGCTGCGTGGCGTGGCTGTGGGGGAGGTAGGTCGCCGGGTCGGTCTCGAGCTGCTCGAGGAACACTCCCTCGGGGGTGATCTTGCCGAGCGCCTGGCGGTCGGCCGAGCACGACACCGCGATGGCCACCGGGCACGACGCACCGTGGCGGGGCAGCCGGACCACGCGCACGTCGTGGCAGAAGTACTTGCCGCCGAACTGGGCGCCGATCCCGAAACCTTGCGTGAGCTCGAAGACCTCCTCCTCGAGCTCCAGGTCGCGGAACCCGTGGGCCGCTCTCCGAGCCGGTCACGGGGAGGTGGTCGAGGTAGTGGGCCGACGCGTACTTCGCGGTCTTCAGCGCGAACTCGGCGGAGGTGCCGCCGATCACCACGGCCAGGTGGTACGGCGGGCAGGCGGCGGTGCCGAGCGAGCGGATCTTCTCGTCGAGGAAGCTCAGCATCCGGGTCGGGTTCAGGACGGCCTTGGTCTCCTGGAAGAGGAACGACTTGTTCGCCGACCCACCGCCCTTGGCCATGAACAGGAACTTGTACTCGGGCACGCCGTCGTGGTCGGGCGTCGAGTAGATCTCGATCTGGGCCGGCAGGTTGGTGCCGGTGTTCTTCTCGTCCCACATCGTCAGCGGCGCGAGCTGGGAGTAGCGGAGGTTGAGCCGGGTGTAGGCGTCGTAGACTCCGCGGCTGATCGCCTCGCCGTCGTCGATCCCGGTCACGACGCCCTCGGACTTCTTGCCCATCACGATCGCGGTGCCGGTGTCCTGGCACATCGGCAGCACGCCGCCCGCGCTGATGTTGACGTTCTTGAGCAGGTCGAGGGCGACGAAGCGGTCGTTCCCGCTCGACTCCGGGTCGTCGATGATCTTCCGGAGCTGCGCGAGGTGGGCGGGACGCAGGTAGTGGGCGATGTCGTGCATCGCCTCTGCGGTCAACCGCTGCAGGGCGGAGGGCTCGACCGTCAAGAAGGTGCGGCCGCCGGCCTCGAAGGTCGAGACCCCCTCGGTGGTGATCAGCCGGTACGGCGTGTCGTCGGCGCCGATCGGCAGCAGGTCGGAGTAGCGGAACTCGGGGTCACTCACGCCAGCAGGCTAGTCCCGGGACCCCTCCCCGCCCTCAGCGACCGAGCTGCGGGTCGCTCGTGCTGGGGCAGCCCGTCTCGATCCGCCCGGCCAGCGCCCGCGCGAAGCTGGGGTGTGCCGGCACCGTCACCAGCGCGTCGTACCACCCGTGCGTGGCGGCGAGCCCCAGCCGCACCGTGCGGCTCTGGTGCGACGGGACCTTCACCGTGTGGTCGGCGGCGTAGGCGTCGGCGACGTGCGCGCGGACGGTCGCGGCACTGTGGTTGTAGAGGCGCAGCACGAGCTGGTCACCGTCCCGGCCGCCGTGCACCTCCAGCAAGGGTGCCGTCGTCGTCCCGGCGAACCGCCGGAAGAAGCCGTTCGGCCCGTGGAACTCGACGTCGAACCGGCCCTTGACGCGCAGGATGCCCTCCAGGGAGTGGCCCGAGCCCACCGTGTAGCTGAACGGCGCACCCGCCACGTCGTGGGAGCGGGCCTGGAGCTGGGCGCCGAGGCGGCCGCGGTTGACGACCTGGAACGCCAGCCCCTCCGGCTTGACCTGCGCCCGCAGCCGGCAGGCGGTAGCCCAGGGGCCGCGAGGGTCGCACCCCCGACTCCTGCCGCGGCACCCGCTGCGTGGCCGGTGGCTCCGGGACGTAGTCGGGATGCCGGGTGGCGTCGGGAGGTTGGTACGCCGTGGTGCTCGGCAGGGACGGAGGGGCACTGACCGACGTGGAGAAGTCGAACGCCGAGGTCAGGTCGCCGCACACGGCCCGCCGCCACGGGGTGATGTTCGGCTCGGTGCACGCCGAACCGCTTCTCGATGAACCGGATGATCGAGGTGTGGTCGAAGACCTCCGAGCACACCCAGCCGCCGGTGCTCCAGGGCGAGATCACGGTCATCGGCACCCGTACGCCGAGCCCGTACGGCCCGGGTGCGCCGTCCGGCCCCTGGTAGAGCTCGTCGCCGCGTGGTCACCGTGGTCGCGCCCTTCAGCGATCCCACGCTCGGGTAGGGCGGCACCACGTGGTCGAAGAAGCCGTCGTTCTCGTCGAAGGTGAGGAACAGCGCCGTCTTGGCCCAGACGTCGGGGTTGCTGGTCAGCGCGTCCAGCACCTGCGCGATGTACCAGGCGCCGTAGTTGGCCGGCCAGTTCGGGTGCTCGGTGTAGGCCTCCGGGGCCACGATCCACGACACCTGGGGCAGCTGGTCGGCCTGTACGTCGGCTGCGAGCTGGTCGAAGAGCGTCCCGCTCGTCTGCCACGTCGGTGCCGTTGCGGGCGCGGTCGAACAGCGGGTCGCCGGGCACGGCGTCCTGGTACTGCTGGAAGTAGAGCAGCGAGTTGTCGCCGTAGTTGCCGATGTAGGGCTCGAAGATGTTCCAGCCCCAGCCGTGCGCGGCGTCGAGCCCGTCACCCGTGTCCTGGTAGACCTTCCAGGTCACGCCCGCCTGCCTGCAGACGCTCGGGGTACGTCGTCCAGCCGACGGCGGGCGACGTCAGGTTGTCGACCACTGGGCCGCCCCGCTGCCCGTCGTTGCCCGACCCAGCCGCTCCACAGGTAGTACCGGTTGGGGTTCGTCGGACCCAGCATGCTG
Source organism: uncultured Actinomycetota bacterium (assembly GCA_963808115.1). Taxonomy (GTDB): domain Bacteria; phylum Actinomycetota; class Actinomycetes; order Propionibacteriales; family Nocardioidaceae; genus Nocardioides. The sequence continues at coordinate 35,160 of CAWEEN010000004.1, read as the reverse complement.
CAGTGGTAGGCGTCGCAGACGGTGAAGGCGTCGGCCAGCGCGTAGTGGAACGGGATGTCCGACGCGGCGCAGGTGCGCCATCGTGGTCGGCCCGCCCTTGGCCGGGACCCAGCGGTCGTAGCGCCCGCCGTTGAAGGCCTCGTGCCCGGTGCCCCAGCCGTGGTCGAGGTCCTGGATGAAGGCCAGGCCGAGGTCGTCGATCTCCGGGCCGGAAGGGCAGCACCTCCTCCTTGCCGTTCGGCTGGCGCCAGACCGGCTTTCCGTTGGGGAGCCGGACCGGGTGCGGGTCGCCGTAGCCACGCACGCCTCGCATGGTGCCGAAGTAGTGGTCGAAGGAGCGGTTCTCCTGCATCAGCACGACGATGTGCTCGACGTCGTCGACGCTGCCGGACCGCCGGTTCGCCGGGATGGACGCCGCGCGCGCGATCGACGGCGTGAGGACGCGAGAGCGCTGCTCCACCTCCGGCGAGCTGGAGGAACCGGCGACGGTCGATCTCGGACATCGTACGACTCCTGGGGAATGAGGGGCGAGCGCCCGATCCTCGCAAACCGGCCCTAGTCTCGACCACCGTGAGCTCGTACGCCACTGCTTGTCTCGCCCTCGGCCAACCGTGTCTACGCACACGCCGCGCCGGCGCTGACCGTCGCGGAGCTCGGCGATCCTCGACGCGACGGTGCTGGGAGGTCGCCTCGGACCCGCCGAGCAGACCGAGATCGCGGGCATCCCCTACGTGACCTTCGACGGCGAGCTGACCGAGACCGACCTACGCCACGTCGCCAACGTCTCCACCGCCTTCGCCCTCTTCGAGCGGGACGGCGACGCGCTGCGACCGGTCGCCCTGGACCGCCTCGACTGTCTCGACGACGACCTGCTGACGATCCTGAAGTACCAGGGCAAGACCAACGAGATGTTCACCAAGCTCCTGCTCAACGTCACCGCCGCGTCGTCGGCCAGCCGTCGCCGGATGCTCACCGACCGACTGCGCGTCCTCGACCCGATGTGCGGGCGCGGCACGACGCTCAACCAGGCCCTCATGTACGGCTGGCACGCCTGCGGCCTCGACCTCGACGAGCGGGACTTCGACGCCTACGCCGCGTTCCTGCCGCGCTGGCTGAAGGACAAGCGGCTCAAGCACAGCGCCGACTCCGCCCGGCTCCGACGCGAAGGACGCACGGTCGGACGTCGCTTCGACGCGCGCTTCGCGCTGTCGAAGGAGGCGTGGGCGGCCGGCGACGACATCCGGGTCGGGGCCCTGCTCGCCGACACCCGGGAGGCCGCCGACCTGCTCAAGGGCCGGAGCATCGACGTCGTCGCCACCGACGCGCCGTACGGCGTGCAGCACGGCAGCCGGTCGGACGGCGGCCTGCGGCGCAGCCCGCTCGACCTGCTCGCCGAGGCGCTGCCCGGGCTGGCTGAAGGTGCTCCGTCCCGGGAGGCGCCGTGGGGATCGCGGTCAACGTGCACACGTGCCCGCGGGACGACCTGCTCGCGCTGTTCGCCCAGGTCGGGCTCGAGCCGCTCGACGGTCCGGCGTACCGCGGCCTCGAGCACCGCGTCGACCAGGCGATCGTGCGCGACGTCGTCGTCGGCTTGAAAGCGTCCACCCCCGTGAAATCGTCCTAGGCTGACTGCATGGACGCTCAGGACCCGGCCCGGCTGCGCATCTCCGACCACGACCGTCACCAGGTCGCGGAGATCCTGCGCGAGGCCGCCGGTGACGGGCGCATCGACCTCGACGAGCTCGACGAGCGGCTCGAGGCCACGTACGCCGCGCGGACCTACGCCGACCTTGTGCCGATCACCCACGACCTGCCCGCCACCGTCGAGGGCCACCTGCCCACCCGCCCCGCTGTCCCTGCGGCGGCGCCCCTGGTGCCCGGACCTGCCCAGGAGCGTCACCTCGCGATCCTGAGCGGTCTCGAGCGCAAGGGTGAGTGGGTCGTGCCCGGCGCACCTCACCCTGACCTGCTTCATGGGTGGTGCCGACCTCGACCTGCGACGCGCGAAGTTCACCGCTCGCGAGGTCGTGCTCACGGTCAACGCGGTCATGGGAGGCGCCGACATCAAGGTCAACCCGCAGACCCACGTGATCATGGAGGGCGCGGCGTTCCTGGGCGGCTACTCCGGCCCCGACGACAGCGAGGTCCCCTCCGAGATCGACGAGCACAGCCAGGTGGTGCGGCTCCGCGGGTTCGCGTTCATGGGCGGCGTCAACGTCGACCGCCTACCGGCCCCAGGCACCCGCCGGCAGATCGACCGCCCCGGCCGGTACGACTAGACCCGGGCCACGCGCACCAGGGTCACCGTCTCGGGCCGGCGGCGCGGCACCCAGAAGCCGCGGGTGCGCAATGCCCGGCCCGGTGACCTCCGTGCCGCCGGTCGGACCCACGTCGGCCAGGGGGGCGGACATGCTGACCGCTCGCTGCGGAGACCGGGCCCTCCCAGGTGAGGTGGTAGCCGGCATCGTCGTCGAGGCCGGGCACCCGCACCTGGACGCCGCGGTTGTGGGCGCTCTCGTCGAGCGCGACATGCGCGAGCAGCGCCTCGGACCGGTCGGCGGCGACGACACCGTGCAGCAGCACGGCCGGGTCCGACGGACTCCGGTCGTACGACGCGGCCGCTGTGCAGCAGCGGACGCGAGCCGCTGGTGGCGGGCGACCCAGGCGGCGAGCCGGTCGAGGTCCTCGTCGGTGGCCCGGGTCAGGTCCCACTCGATCCCGAAGGCGCCGAACAGCGCCGTCGCGCACCGGAAGTCGAGGGCGAGGGTGCGGCCGGTCGTGTGGGAGGTCGGCGAGGAGACGTGGGCGCCGAGGTACTCCGGCGCGCACCAGCTGGGTCGGTCCACCGCTGGATCTGCTGGCGGGCGAGGGCGTCGGTCATGTCGGAGGTCCAGACCCGCTCGCACGCGCTCGAGCACGCTCGAGGTCGACCCGGCCGCCGCCGGAGGCGCAGGACTCCCAGGCCACGCCCGGGAAGTCGGCGCGCAGGACGTCGAGCAGCCGGTAGAAGGCGAGCGTCTGCTCGTGGACGGCCGGCGCGCCGTCGGCGCGTGCCGCTGCCGGCCTCGAGCAGGTCGCGGTTGTGGTCCCACTTCACGTAGTCGATCGGGTGGGCGGCGAGGATCGCCGACATCCGCTCGCGCAGGAAGTCGAAGACCTCGGGCCGGGTCAGGTCGAGCACCTGCTGCTGGCGCTGCTCACGGGGCAGCGCGGTGCGGGCCGGCGGCCAGGATCCAGTCGGGGTGCGCGCGCAGCAGCTCGGAGTCGGGGTTGACCATCTCCGGCTCGAACCACAGCCCGAACTCCATCCCGAGCCCGCGGACGTGGTCGACCAGCGGCATCAGCCCGTCGGGCCAGACCGCCTCGTCGATCCACCAGTCGCCGAGCCCGGCGGTGTCGTCGCGGCGGCTGTGGAACCAGCCGTCGTCGAGCACGAACCGTTCGACGCCGACCCGGGCCGCCCGGTCGGCGATCGCCGTCAGCCGCTCGAGGTCGTGGTCGAAGAACACCGCCTCCCAGACGTTGAGCACGACCGGCTGGGTCGCCGGGTGGCCGGGAGCGACCGCTGCCAGGTGTGCCACGACGGCCGCCAGCCCGTCGAGCCCGTCGTCGGCCGAGGCGACGTGCACCCAGGGGGTGGCGTAGCTCTCGCCGCGGCCCGAGCACGACCTCGCCGGGCAGCAGCAGCTCACCGCCGCCGACCGTCGTACCGGTGGCCGCGTCGCGCTCCACCCGCAGCACGCTGTTGCCGCTCCAGGCGACGTGGACGCCGACCACCTCGCCGGACGTGGTGGTGAAGCCGGGCGTGCCGACCACGACCATGCCGGCGCGCGTCGAGCCCGGGCCGGCCGCCGCGGCCCTCGCGCAGCCAGAGCCCGTCGGTGACCGGCCGGCGCTGCGGGGTGCGCTCGCGCTCGTGGCGCCCGGTGAAGTCGAGGGTCTCGGTGAGGTGGTCGGCGACCGGCAGCACGACCTCGAGCCCCTCCACGACGTACGGCGTGTGCGCCGGTGTTGGTCAGCGTCCACCGGCCGCGCAGGGAGCCGCCGACCAGCGACTCGAGCTCGAGGACCAGCGCGCAGCCCGGCCGCGCTCGTCGGACGCCTCGAGCACGAGGCGGGCCGTCCGAGACGTCGAGCGCGGTCGGTGCCGAACCGGGTCGTCCAGGCCCGGCCGGCGCCGTCGGCGGCGCAGACGGTGGCCGCGCAGGTGGGGGCGGGTGAAGAGGGCCGTGCGCGTGCTCGCCGAGCAGCGGCATGCCCGGGTCCGCGGTCGGCCAGTCGGGATCCCGGCGGGGACCGGCGTGCCGGGCGACGTGGCCCGCCCACAGCACGCGGGGGAGCCCGACCCCGGAGCGGGTCGAGCTCGAGGCCGGTGTGCGGTCCGATGGCCGGGCGGCCGGCCGGAGGGAAGAGCATGCGGGGTCCTGGTCGTCGGTCGGTGGAGGCGTCGGGACGCACGACGCCCGGGCAGCGGACGGGCTGCCCGGGCGTGCGCTGACGGGTGGGCTCAGCCCTTGACGGCGCCCGCGGTGAGGCCGCGGATGAAGAACCGCTGCAGGGCCAGGAAGACGATGATCGGCACGATCATGATCAGGAAGCCACCGGCGGTGGTGACCTCCCAGCCCTGGCCGAGCGTGGTCTTCAGGTGGGTCAGACTCACCGTCAGCGGCTCGTTGTCTCCCGGCCCGATGAAGACCAGCGCGACCAGCAGGTCGTTCCAGACCCAGAGGAACTGGAAGATCGCGAACGACGCCAGCGCCGGCACCGACATCGGCAGCACCAGCCGGAAGAACGTCTGGTAGTGGCTCGCTCCGTCGATCTTCGCCGACTCGATGACCGTCTTGGGCAACGTCGCCATGTAGTTGCGCAGGATGTAGATCGCCAACGACATGCCGAAGCCTATGTGCGCCAGCCAGACCGCCGGGAACGTGCCGTTCAGGCCGAAGTTCCGGTAGAGCTTGAGGATCGGGATGAACGCGACGTAGTTGGGGACGACCAGCATGCTGACGATCGTCAGGAACAGGACGTCACGGCCCGGGAACTCCATGAACGTGAACGCGTAGGCCGCGAAGGCCGCGATCAGGATCGGGATGAACGTCGCGGGCAGGGCGATCGCGATGCTGTTGACGAACGCCCGGCCCATGTGGGCGTTGCCGAACAGCGCCTCGTGGTAGTTGTGCAGCGTCAGGTCCATGGTGAGCGGGTGACGGAAGACCGTCCACCAACCGCTGCTGTTGACCGCGTCGAGCGAGCGGAACGACGTGATGAAGGTGCCGAGGATCGGGATCATCCAGAGCAGGCAGATGATCGCCAGGACGATCTTGGTCGAGCCAGCCCGGCCTTGGCGGGGTTCTTGTCGAAGGCGGTCGCCTTCTTGCGCGGCTTCGTCGATCGGTGTCGCGGCGGCCTGGGTGGTGGCGGTGTCGGTCATGCTGCCTCCTCGGCCTGGAAGTGCTTCACCTGGTACCACATGATCGGGATGACCGCGATCATCAGGATGACGACGATCGCCGAGGCGGCGCCGTAGTTCACGAACGTGCTGATCTGGTTGTAGAACTCGTTGCCGAGCACGTTGGTGTTGAAGTTGCCGTTGGTATTGACGTAGACGATGTCGAAGATCTTCATCACGCCGATGGTGACGGTGATGAAGACCGTGATGATCGTGCCCTTGATCTGGGGGATCACGACCCGGAAGAAGATCTGGCGCTCGCTCGGCGCCGTCGATGCGGGCGGCCTCGAGGGTGTCGACCGGGACGCCCTTGACGGCGGCGGAGAGCAGCACCATCGAGAAGCCGACCTGGGCCCACATCAAGATGATCATCAGCATGATGCTGTTGAGGTGGAAGTGTGCTCTTCTGCAGCCACGGCGACCGGGCCCCAGTTGAAGATCCCGATGAACGCGTTGAGGATGCCGATCTGGGGCTGGCCCTTGGGCTCGGCGTCGTAGACGAACCGCCAGATGGTGGCGGCGCCGATCAGGCTGATCGCCATCGGCAGGAAGATCACGGTCTTGGTGAGCTTCTCGCCCCGCGCGCTCAGGCGGTCGGTCAGCACCGCCACCATCAGGCCGATCACGACCGTCACGGCCGGCACGATGATGATCCAGAGCAGCGTGTTGAACAGCGTCTGCCGGAAGTCGACGGATCGTGGAACAGCGTCGGTGTAGTTCCTGGTGCCGACCCACTGCCGCGACAGGTTGTCCTTGAAGCTGTTGATGAAGGTCAGGACCGCCGGGTAGATCAGGTAGAGGGTGATCGCGGCGAACGCCGGGAGGATGTAGAGGTAGGGCTTGACCCGGTCCTCCCACCGGCCCGGCAGCAGCTCGGCGATCTTGTTGAGGATCCAGTAGAGCGAGCAGCGCCGCACCGATACCGGCGATGACGGTGATCAGCGTGGTCAGGGTCTTGCCAAACACGGGGTGGTCTCCCTTTCGGCTCGGGGATGCGGCGAGGAGAGCTGAAGCCCGAGCCGGGGGCGTGGGCGCCGCGCCCGCGCCCCCGGTCTCGTCAGGCCTCGACTACGAGCTCGGCCAGCTCGAGTCGATGTTCTTCAGCGCTGTGTTGATGTCCTCCTGGCCGCTGATCCAGGCGGTCATCTCCTTCCAGAACGAGCCCGTACCGACCTCGCGCCGGCATGGAGTCCGAGCCGTCGAACAGGAACGTGCTCGCGCCGTAGAGGTACTTGCGCGATCGTCCTTGGTCACCTGGTTCGGGTAGAGGCTCAGCGTTGAAGTCCTTGTGCGGCGAGATGAACGAGCTGGTCGGGGCCGCGTCGTTGCCGATCGAGGTCTCCGACAGGTCCTTGACCACCGTCTTCACGTTGTCCGAGTCGTTCAGCATCGTCATCAGGTCGCCACCACCCTCGACCGGGTTCTCGCCACCGGCGGTGGCCGGCGGGAAGCCGAACACGCCGACGTTGGCGTCGAGGTTCGACTGGCGTGCTCTTCGGGAAGAAGCCGGTGATGAACGAGCCCTGCATGTACATGTAGCACTTCGGGCGGGTTCTCGAACATCGGGTTGCCGGCGGTGCCGAAGTTGTTGCTGGGGATGGCCTTCTGGCCACCCAGCGTGTTGCCGGGGTGAACAGCAGCTTGCTGAACTCGGCGGCGGCCTGCTGGACCTGGGGCGAGCTCGAACAGCACCTTGTGGGTGCACCCACTTGTTGTAGACGTCGGCGCCGCTCTGCTTCATGACCAGCGTCTCGAACCAGTCGGTGGCCGGCCAGCCGGTCGCGGTGTCGGACTCGATGCCCATGCACCACGGCGTGTTGCCGTCGGCCTTGATCTGGTTGGTCAGCGCCTCGAGCTCGGGGATCGTCGTCGCCGGCTTGTAGCCCGCGCTGTCGAACGCCTTCTTCGGGTACCAGATCAGGCCCTTGACGTTGGCGCTGACCAGCAGGCCCATGAGCTTGCCGTCGATCGTGCCGGCCTCGAGCGTGCCCGGCACCATGCTGCTCTTCAGCGCGGTCATGTCGACCACGTCGTCCAGCGGCTTGGTGGCGCCGAGCTGGTTCATCTGGGCCACCAGGCCCGGCTGGGGGACGAGCGCGATGTCCGGCGTGTCGCCGGCCTGGATCTTGGTGATGATCAGCTGGTTGATGTTCGAGACCTGGTCCCACTTGATCGTGATGTTCGAGCCATCGGCGGAGAGCTTGGCCTTCAGGGCCTTCTCCAGCCCGGCCTGGACCGGGGCGTCGATGCTCGACCAGATCGTGACGGTGCTGCTGTTGCCACCACTCCCGCCGCCGCTGCTGCCACAGGCGGTCAGGCTGAGGGCGGCAACGGTGGCCAGTGCCGTCCCCAGGAGAGTGGTCCGGCGTACGGGGCTCCTCATGAATGCTCCTTGCGGTTCGGTCCCTGCGACTTGGGAGTGCCGATCCGGCCCGGCATGTGATAGACACCACTTGCTGAATCGAATCAGCCGCATCATTACGGGCTGGTGAAACCACTGTCAAGGCATGTGTCAAGAAGGTGAACACGTCGTTGCCGACCGTGGCCTCGTGGGCTGCGGCGTGCCGACCGGGTTCCGGGATCGAGGCAGGAGTGGCGAGCGTCTCGACGCGCGACGTTGGCCGACGTGGCGCGCCTGGCCGGCGTGTCCGGCACCACGGTGAGCTACATCCTCAACGGCCGGGCCGAGGAGATGCGGATCTCCGCCGCGCACCCGGCAGCGGGTGCTCGACGCGGTCGCCGAGCTCGGCTACCGCCCCAACCGCAGCGCCCGCAGCCTCCGCACCCGGACCACCAAGACGATCGGGGTGATCAGCGACTTCGTCGCCAGCGGCATGTTCGCCAGCCGGATGCTCTCCGGGGCCAACGCCGTGGCCCGGGCCCTCGACCACGTCCTGGTGATCGGCGAGAGCGAGGGCGACCCGCGAGGTCGAGGCCGTCCTGCTCGACGAGATGGCCGAGCGGCAGGTCGACGGCCTCCTCTACATCACCCGCACGACCGTGGAGACGCGCCGCTCCGTCGTTCCCGGGCAACCGGGTGGTGATGCTCAACTGCACCGACCCCGGACCGCGACCAGGTGTGCGTCCTCCCCGACGAGCGTGCCGGCGGCCGGACGGCGGCCGAGGCGTTCCTGGACGCCGGCATCACCAGCGGGATCCACGTCGTGGGCGTCGACCCGACGCCCCAGGCGATCGCCGGGCCGCTCCGGCTGGCCGGGGATCAGCGAGCGGCTCGCCGAGGCCGGCAGCGACGTCGACGGCGTCATCGCCGTGCGAGTGGGCCGTCGACCCGGCGTACCACGCGCTGCTCGAGTTCCTGCGCTCCGGACGAGCGGCCGCGCGGCCTGGTCTGCCTCAACGACCGGATCGCGATGGGCGTCTACCAGGCCCTGGCCGAGTCGCGCCTGCGGTGCCCGACGACGTCGCGGTGGTCTCCTTCGACGGGTCCGAGCTGGCCGGGTGGCTGCGGCCGAAGGTGACCTCGGTCGCTCTGCCCGTTCGAGGAGATGGGCGACCTCGCCGTCCGGCTCCTGCTCGAGCCGGGGACCGCGTCGACCACGACGCGTCACCTCGTCCCGATGCCGCTGGTGCCCGGTCACTCGGTGGTGAGACGGCGGGCTGTGCGGCAGTCCGCGCAGCCGCTAGTGTGACGGCGATCACTTCACTACGGATCGTCCGGCACGTACCTGCCGGTGAAGGGAGCAGTTCAACATGGCAACAGTCACCTTCGAGAAGGCCCAGCGCTGGTATCCGGGCTCCGACGTCCCGGCCGTGCCCGGGATCGACCTCGAGATCGAGGACGGCGAGTTCATGGTCCTCGTCGGTCCGTCCGGATGCGGCAAGTCCACGACCTTGCGGATGCTCGCCGGCCTCGAAGAGGTCAACGACGGCAAGATCTTCATCGGCGACAGGGATGTCACCCACCTGCCGCCCAAGGACCGCGACATCGCGATGGTCTTCCAGAACTACGCGCTCTACCCCCACATGACGGTCGCCGACAACATGGGGTTCGCCCTGAAGATGGCCAAGGTACCCGGCGAGGAGCGCGAGAAGCGCGTCGCCGAGGCCGCCAAGATCCTCGGGCTTGACCGAGTTCCTCGAGCGCAAGCCCAAGGCACTCTCCGGTGGTCAGCGCCAGCGGGTGGCGATGGGCCGCGCGATCGTCCGCAACCCGCAGGTCTTCTGCATGGACGAGCCGCTGTCCAACCTCGACGCCAAGATGCGCGTCCAGACCCGCACCGACATCGCCAAGCTCCAGAGCGACCTCGGGGTCACCACCGTCTACGTGACCCACGACCAGATCGAGGCGATGACCATGGGCGACCGGGTGGCGGTGATGAAGCTCGGCGTCCTCCAGCAGGTCGACACCCCGCTCAACCTCTACGACAAGCCGGTCAACCTGTTCGTCGCCGGCTTCATCGGCTCCCCGCAGATGAACCTCGTCGAGGCCACGGCGCACGAGGGCAAGGCCAAGATCGGCGAGTACCTCGTGCCGGTCGACGCCGACCTCCGAGCGCAAGATGAAGGGCAACATCACCGTCGGCGTACGGCCCGAGGCGTGGCGCCTGGTCTCGCCGGCCGAGGGTGGCATGCCGATCGACGTGACCGTGGTCGAGGAGCTCGGCGCCGACAGCTTCGTCTACGGCACCAGCGAGGTCGAGGGCACGCCGAGCACCCTGATCGTCCGGGTGCAGCACTCGCGACTCGGTGAAGAAGGGCGACGTCATCCACGTCACCACCGACCCGAGCAACGTCCACGTGTTCGACACCGAGACCGGCGAGCGGATCTCCGACTGACGAGCATCCCGACACCGCAGCGCTGACGCGCAGCCGGTCGTGCCCCCACGGGGCCCGGCCGCGCTGCGTGCGTCAGGCGGCGTGCTGGCCGGCGCGAGCGGCGACCCGGGCGATCGCGTCGACGAAGGTCTCGTAGAGCTCGGGCGACAGGTCGTGGCCCATGCCCTCGACCAGCAGCAGCTCCGCGCCGGGGATCGCCGCCGCCGTCGCGCGGCCGCCGGAGACGTGCACCATCCGGTCGGCCAGCCCGTGGATCACCAGCGCCGGCATCCGCAGCGAGTGCAGGCGCGGGGACCGGTTGGGCTGGGTCAGGATCGCCATCATCTGCCGCAGCGAGCCGCTCGCGGAGATGCCGCGGGCGTACGTCGCGCGGGCGATCTCGAGGGTGCGGCCCTCGGGCGCGCGGGTAGCCGGGCGAGCCGATCAGGTTCCAGATCGTCGACGCTCGACCTCTCGTACGCCTCGAGGCCCGGCCGCATCGGCCGGAGCAGCACCGGCATCAGGCGCGGGTCGGACCAGCCGACGGTCCGCTTGCCGGTCGTCGACATGATGCTGGTCAGGGACCGCACGCGCGCGGGCGCCTCGAGCGCCAGCGTCTGCGCGATCATCCCGCCCATCGACACGCCCGACGACGTGGGCGCTCTCCATGCCCAGGTGGTCGAGCAGCCCGACAGCGTCGTGCGCCATGTCCACCAGCGTGTACGGCGCTCGGACCCGGCGCCCGGCGAAGGCACGCACCAGCATCCGGCGGGTCACCCGGTCGCGGACCTTGCTCGACCGGCCGACGTCGCGGTTGTCGAAGCGTGATCACGTAGTAGCCGCGGCGGGCCAGCATCGAGCAGAGCTCGGGGTCCCACCACGTGAGCGGGCTCGAGAGCCCCATCACCAGCAGCATCGGCTCGTCCGCCGGGTCGCCCCAGGTCTGGTAGCACAGCTCGATGCCCGGCGAGACGGGCGCGAAGAGCTCGCCTCGGGATCCGACGAGCGGGTCCGCCGTCCCCGCTGGGTGGCGGCAGCTCCGGGGTCGCAGGTGACGGCTCGGCCATGCGACCAGTCAACCGTATGGCCACAACACGCGCGTCGCTGCCCGTGGGCGAAGCCGAGGACTTCGGCGCCCGATCGTCGTACCGTCGAGTCTCGTGGCCACCTTCGCCGTCGCGGACTTCCTGCTCCCGGAGGGGTTCCGGGCGCCGCGCGCGGTCGCGGTGCTGCGCGAGGCGAGCGTGGTCACCGAGGCCGGACGGCTGGCGGTCCGCGAGCTCGGGCGACGCGTCGCCGGGCCGCCCCGCGCCGTACGCCGGCCACGCCCCGCACCGCGACGTCGACCCGGTCGTGCTGGTGCCGGGGTTCATGGCCGGGGACGCCAGCCTGGCCGTGCTCGCAGCCGCGCTCGCGGGCGCAGGGCCATCGCACCTACCGCTCGCACATCCACGCCAACGTCGGCTGCACGCTCGCGGCCGCGGCCCAGCTCGAGTCCCGGCTCGAGAGCGTCGCCCAGCGCCGGGGGCGCCGGGTCCGGATCGTCGGGCACAGCCTGGGCGGCCTGCTCGCCCGGGGGCTCGCCGTACGACGGCCCGACCTGGTCTCCGGCATCGTCACCCTGGGCAGCCCGATGCTCGCCCCGGGCGCCCACCACTCCAGCCTCACCCGCAGCCTCGATGCGCTGGTCCGGCTCAGCCGCGCCGGCGTACCCGGGCTGATGTCGCTGGAGTGCGTCGCCGGCGACTGTGCCCGGACCAGCTTCGACGAGAGCCGGAGACCGCTGCCCGACGACGTCGAGTTCACCGCGGTCTACTCGCGCCGCGACGGCATCGTGGACTGGCGCGCCTGTGTCGACCCCCTGGCCACCACGGTCGAGGTGCGCTCGTCGCACGTGGGCATGGCCGTCGACCCCGACGTCCTCCGGGTCGTCAGCCACGCGGTGCGGGGCCGGTGACCGCTCAGGCGTAGTGAGCGAGCTTCTCGAACCGGTGCTCGCTGGAGATCAGCCGGACCGTTCCGCTGCGCGAGCGCATCACCAGCGACTGCGAGGTCGCGCCGTGGGCGCGGAAGTGGATGCCCTGCATCAGCTCGCCGTCGGTGATCCCGCTCGCGACGAAGAAGCAGTCGTCACCGGTGACCAGGTCGTCGGTGCTGAGGATGTGGTCGGGGTCGAGGTCGTGGCCGGCGTCGATCGCCCGCTGCCGCTCCTCGTCGTCCTGGGGCCACAGCCGGCCCTGGATCACGCCGCCGACGCACTTCATCGCGGTGGCCGCGATGATGCCCTCGGGCGTGCCGCCGATGCCGAGCAGCAGGTCGATGCCCGGTGTTGGGGCGGGCCGCCATGATCGCGCCGGCGACGTCGCCGTCGACGATGAACTTGATCCGCGCGCCCGTCGCCCGGACCTCGTCGGCCAGCTGCTCGTGGCGGGGCCGGTCGAGCATGACGACCGTGACGTCCTCGGGCCGCGAGCCCTTGGCCTTGGCGACCGCGTGGATGTTCTCGGCGACGGGGTGGCGGATGTCGACGACGTCGGCCGCCTCGGGCCCGGTGACCAGCTTCTCCATGTAGAACACCGCGGAGGGGTCGAACATCGAGCCGCGCGGTGCCACGGCGAGCACCGAGACGGCGTTGTTCATGCCCTTGGCGGCCAGCGTCGTGCCGTCGATCGGGTCGACCGCGACGTCGCACTCGGGTCCGGTGCCGTCGCCGACCTCCTCGCCGTTGTAGAGCATGGGCGCGTTGTCCTTCTCGCCCTCGCCGATCACGACCACGCCGCGCATCTCGACCGTGGAGATGACCTTGCGCATCGCGTCGACCGCGACGCCGTCGGCGCCCTCCTTGTCGCCCCGGCCCACCCAGCGGGCGGCCGCCAGGGCTGCGGCCTCGGTCACCCGCACCAGCTCCAGGGCGAGGTTGCGGTCGGGGAGGTCCGGCGTGGCCTCCAGGCTTCCGTCGGCTGCCGTCATGCGGTGATGCTAGCGGGAGCTCTCGATGACGGACCGTCACGCCGCGACGGTCAGGAGGTGAGCCAGAGCACGGTCACCGCCACCAGCAACGACGGCGGCGTCAGCGCCAGCGACACCCGGTGGAACGCCGCGCTGCCGACCCGCGTGCCGTGCCGGCGCAGGGTGCGCCGCCACAGCAGGTTGGCCAGGGAGCCGGTCCAGGTGATGCCCGAGCCGATGTTGAGCCCGAGCAGCGCAGCCAGCACGGCGGTGGTGCCGAGGGGCGCGACGATCGGCACCAGGAGGAGGGTCGCCGACAGGTTGGTGAGCAGGCCGGCGAGCACGGTGGCGAGCACCGCCAGCGCCACCAGCGCGCCGTACGACGTGGAGCTCGGGACCAGGTCGCGGACGGCGTCGCCGAGGAAGCCCTCGGACAGCCCGGCCACGACGACGCCGAGCCCGAGCACCCAGAGCGCGAAGCCCGGGTGGCCGCGTGCACGACGTGGATCGGCCGCGCCAGGCCAGCGCCGTACCGCCCAGACGGCGAGCACGACCGCGGCGACGGTCGAGGCCCACCAGGGCTGACCGCCGAGCGGGGAGAGCACCGCGAAGGCGAGCAGCATGGCGCCCACCACGACCACCGGGAAGACGGGCAGCGGCACCGGAGCACCGGGGTCGGGCGGTCCGGCGCCGCCCAGGCGCCGGCGGAAGACCAGCCGGAGACCGGCGTACTCCACCACGAGCACGGCCGCCAGGACGGGGGCCATCCGGACCGCGAAGCCGGTGAACGTGAGGTCGAGGTGCGGCAGGGCCAGCAGGTTGGTGAGGTTGGAGACCGGCAGCAGGAGGCTGGCGGAGTTGGCCATCCGCAGGCAGGCCCAGGTGCCGGGCTCGCCGGCACCGCTGTTGTCCGGGTCGGTCGGTCCGGCGGCCCCGGACGCCCCGCGGCCAGCCCGGCCACCAGCACGACGGGAGTGAGCAGGACGACCGTGGCGTCGAGGCTGAGGGTCACCGTCACCAGGGCCGCGAGCAGGAAGATGCCGGTGAACAGCCGGGTGGCCCTTCCGGCACTCCACGTGCTGACCCGCTGAGCCGCCGCCCGGAAGACACCGGCCCGGGAGCAGACGTCGGAGACGACGAGGATCGTGACCAGGAACGCGACCACCGGGGCCAGCTGGTCGACCGCCGTCCTGGCCTCCGACCAGGTGAGCAGGCCGGTGGCCATCGTCGCTGCGGCGCCCAGCACTCCGACCCCGGCCTCGACGCGACCGCGGGGATGGCCGAACGCCACGGCCAGCATCGCCACCAGCGCGACCACGACCACGGCGTCGGACAGGGGCGGCGGCACCCGCGCAGCCTAGGCCGCCGGGTCCCCCTGGGCGACGATCGCCCAGGACGGGCCTGTGAGGATGGCGGCGTGAGGACGCCATGAGCGAACGGCCGGGCCGCTACGAACGGTCGACGTCCGGCATGGTCGGCGCCCTGATCGTGACGCTGCTCGTGATCTTCGCCTTCGTGGCGTTCCGGGCCTGCAACCGCACCGATGCCGGCGTCCACCCCGACCACGTCGACTACCTCGCCCAGGTCGGCTACGCCCAGCGGGCCGGGACAGAGCTGGTCTACCCGTCCTCCCTGCCGCCGGGCTGGTTCGCCACCAACCTCGACCTCTCGTTGGGCTCGAAGCCCGAGCTGTCCTTGTCGATGCTCACCAGCAGCGGGAACGACGGCCAGTACGTCGGGTTCGTCCAGTCACCGGTTCCCGTGCCGGAGCTCCTGACGACCTACGTCGACCCGTCGCCCACCTCGGGGCCACCCGTGACCACACCGGGCGGGCTCGTGACCCACTGGCAGAGCTGGACCGACAACGGCGGCGACACGGCTCTCGTGGCCCGGTGGCACGGCAGCTCGCTGATGGTCTTCGGAGGGGCCTCGCTGGCCGACCTCGAGCAGCTCGCCGGGTCGCTGACCACGCGCGCACTGGCGACGAGCTGACCTGCGGGAGCGCTGGAGGTCGTCGGTCGAGCCTGTCGAGACCGCGACGGCCGCAGCGGTGCCCGTCAGTCCCCGTCGCCGTCGATCGCCGCGTCGAGCCGGGCCCGCGCACCGTCGAGCCACTCCTGGCAGATCCGCGCGAGCGTCTCGCCGCGCTCCCACAGGGCCAGGCTCTCCTCGAGGGTGGTGCCACCGGCCTCGAGCGCCCGGACGACGTCGACCAGCTCGGCCCGCGCCTCCTCGTAGCCCGGCCTGGGGTCGGTGGCACCCGCCGCATCGGCGCCGGCTCGGCTCTGCTCAGCCATGGTGGTCCTCCTCGGTGAGAGCGGGGTCGGGCTCGACGCCCGTCGTGGTGGCCAGCACGCGTCCGTCGACGACCCGGATCGTCACCGGCTCGCCCGGCCTCGCGCGGGTGACGGACGCGAGCACCCCGCCGTCGGCCCGCTGGACGACGGCGTAGCCGCGGCGCAGTGTCGCCAGCGGCGACAGCGCCCGGGCCCGGGCGCGCTGGTGGGTGACGTCGTCGAGGGCACGCGCCAACCGGTGGTCGAGCACCCGGCGTCCGCGGTCGCGGAGGTCGGTGACCTCCACCTCACGCGCCACGAGGAGGCTGCGTGGGTCGGCCAGCGCGGGGCGGGCCCGCAGGTCGGCCAGCGCCCGACTCTCGCGCTCGACCAGCTGGCGGATCAGGGTGCGCACGCGGTCGCGGGCCCAGGAGACGCCCTTGACCTCGTCGGCGACGTCGGGGACGAGGTGCTTGGCGGCATCCGTCGGGGTCGAGGCGCGGACGTCGGCCACCAGGTCCAGGAGCGGGGTGTCGGGCTCGTGCCCGATCGCCGAGACGACCGGCGTGCGGGTGCCGGCCACGGCCCGGACCAACGCCTCGTCGCTGAACGGCAGGAGGTCCTCGACCGACCCGCCGCCCCGCGCGACGACGATCACGTCGACCGCCGGGTCGCGGTCGAGACGGGCGACGGCGTCGATCACCTCGCGTCGCGGCGCGGGTGCCCTGCATGGCGGCGTACGCGGTGACGAAGGTGACGCTGGGCCAGCGGCGACGGGAGCTCTCCACGACGTCGCGCTCGGCCGCGGAACCCGGAGCCGTCACCAGACCGACCCGGCCGGGGAGGAACGGCAGGGACTTCTTCAGCGCCGGGTCGAACAGCCCCTCGGCCGCGAGCAGCTGGCGGCGACGTTCGAGCCGCGCGAGGAGCTCGCCGAGCCCCACCATCCGGATCTCGCGGGCGACCAGCGACATCGAGCCGCGGTTGGCGTAGTAGTCGGGCTTGGCGTGGATCACCACGCTGGCGCCCTCGACGAGCGGAGGGTTGAGGCTGTCGAACAGGGTGCGCGCGCAGGTGACCGGCACCGAGATGTCGGCGGCGGAGTCGCGCATCGTCATGAACACGGTGCCGACGCCCGGTCTGCGGCTGATCTGGGTCATCTGCCCCTCGACCCACACGGCCCCGAGCCGGCCGACCCACTGGGAGATGGCCAGAGCGATCTGCCGGACCGGCGCGGGCGCGGTCGGTGAGGTCTCCAGGGCCATGCGGTGACCCTAGAGGAGCCCGCCCCCGCGGTCCGTAGACTCCAGGGCATGAGCGTCGATCTGGGAATGCCTGTGCCCTCAGCCAAGGGTGTGCGCCTGGCCGCACCCCGCGGCTACTGCGCCGGCGTCGACCGGGCGGTGATCACCGTCGAGAAGTCCCTCGACCTGTACGGCGCCCCGGTCTACGTCCGCAAGCAGATCGTGCACAACAAGCACGTCGTCTCCGACCTCGAGTCGCGCGGCGCCGTCTTCGTCGAGGAGCTCGACGAGGTGCCCGAGGGCGCGACCGTTGTCTTCTCCGCGCACGGCGTCTCGCCGGCGGTGCACGAGCAGGCTCAGGCGCGACGCCTGAAGACCATCGACGCCACCTGCCCGCTGGTGACCAAGGTGCACCACGAGGCCAAGCGCTTCGCCGGCGACGACTACGACATCCTCCTGATCGGCCACGCCGGCCACGAGGAGGTCGAGGGCACGGCCGGCGAGGCGCCCGAGCACATCCAGCTCGTCCAGGGTCCGGCCGACGTCGCGTCGATCGTGGTGCGCGACCCGGCCAAGGTCGCCTGGCTCTCCCAGACCACGCTTGTCGGTCGACGAGACCCTCGAGACGGTCGACGCGAT
The DNA here is from genome assembly GCA_963808115.1 of uncultured Actinomycetota bacterium. GTDB lineage: Bacteria > Actinomycetota > Actinomycetes > Propionibacteriales > Nocardioidaceae > Nocardioides. The sequence continues at coordinate 17,827 of CAWEEN010000004.1, read as the reverse complement.
CCGGGCCCGGTTCCCCGAGCTGCTCGACCCGCCGAGCGACGACATCTGCTACGCCACCCAGAACCGCCAGCTCGCGGTCAAGGAGATCGCCCACGACGCCGACCTGGTGATCGTGGTCGGGTCGGCCAACTCGTCGAACTCCGTGCGCCTCGCCGAGGTCGCGCTCGAGGCCGGCGCCAAGGCAGCCCACCGGGTCGACGACGCCGGTGAGATCGACGACGCCTGGCTCGAGGGGGTCTCGACGGTCAGCGTCACCTCGGGCGCGAGCGTGCCCGAGGCCCTCGTCGACGGCGTGCTCGCCTACCTCACCGAGCGGGGCTATCCCGACGCCGAGGCGGTGCACAGCGCCGAGGAGTCGCTCATCTTCGCGTTGCCGCCGGAGCTGCGGAAGGACCTGCGGGCCGCGAGGCAGGCCTGACCGTCGGTCGAGCCGGTGGAGACCACGCGCCGAGAGGCTCCCTCCCGACGTCTTCGCCGCCCGCGGTGGCGGTCTCGTCGCGCCCTCAGGGCTTCGCGAGCTCAGCCCTGGGCTCGCTCGACTCTCCCCGGCTGACGCTGACCCCGCCTCCGGCGCAGTCAGCGGTGTCGCGCCACACCAGGTAGCGGTAGAGCAGGAAGTTCGCGACCACGCTGCCCCCGAGGGCGACCACCTTCGCCACCATCAGCGGTACGCCGGCCACGCTCTGCGCCACGAGGATCACGAGCGGCTGCAGTACCCACATCGTCAGCGCGTTGGAGCCGACGAAGAGCACGGCCTGCCGCAGCGTCACCCGCTCGGCGCCGAACGTGTGCCGCCCGTTGGCCAGGAAGCTGAAGGTCATGCCTGCGCTCGTCGAGACGAGGTTGGCCACCACGACGCCCCACGGCGCGTGGAGCGCCCAGAAGAGCACGACGTCGATGGCGGTGTTGCAGGCGCCGACAGCGAGGAACCGGAGCACGGTGCGCGACGTCATGGTCCACAGGTACGGCGTACGGCTGCGGCTCGGCTGCGAGAGACCTGTGAGGGCGCTGCGAGGTCGTCCCTAGACTCGGGCGCGTGGCCCGCTACGTCGACCTGCACCCCGACAACCCGCAACCGCGCCTGGTGCAGCAGATCGTGGCTGCGGTCCGCGACGAGGACGCCCTGATCGCCTACCCCACGGACTCCGGCTACGCCCTCGGCACCCGCATGGGCAACCGTGACGGCCGCGACCGGATCCTCACGATCCGCGGGCTCGACGACAAGCACCACTTCACCTTGATGTGCTCCGACTTCGCCCAGCTCGGGCAGTTCGCCCAGATCTCCAACAGCGTCTTCCGGGCGATCCGGGCCGCCACGCCAGGTCCGTACACGTTCATCCTGCCCGCGACGGGCGAGGTGCCGCGGCGGCTCTTGCATCCCAAGAAGCGCACGGTCGGCGTCCGGATCCCCGACCACGCGGTGTGCCAGGCGCTGCTGACCGAGCTCGGCGAGCCGTTGGTCTCCAGCTCCCTGATCCTGCCGGGCGAGACCGAGCCGCGGGCCCTCGGCTGGGAGATCAAGGAGGAGCTCGATCACGCGGTCGACCTCGTGGTCGAGGCGGGCGAGACGCTGGCGGAGCCGACGACCGTGGTCGACTGGTCGGAAGGACATCCCGAGATCGTGCGGCTCGGCGCGGGCGACCCGAGCCGGTTCGAGGAGTGAGCGGCTAGCCCGTGCGGGCGGCCTGCTGGCGCGCGAGCAGCGTCAGCAGGCACACGGCGTACCCGGCGAAGAGGGCCAGGCTGTGGTGGGCCAGACCGGTGACGACAGCCTGGACGACGCTGTCGTGGGCCGCGGCGATCACCTTGGGACCGTTCAGTGCGACGATCACCATCGTGCCGGCCATCAGCAGCGGCGGGAGCACCCCGACCGTGAAGAAGTCACGCGGCCGCACCAGCAGCGCGGCGCCGAGGCAGACCAGGATGAAGCAGAGGTCGAAGAAGAGCCCGAGCCGGCCCACGAACGCCGTCTCCGCTGCAGCCGCAGTGAGCACCAGGGCACTGGCCAGGGCGGCCACCTCGCCGCCGGGGACGTTGCCCTCCCACCACTGGCGCGTCGGAGCACCGTGGGCGGACATGCCCGTGGGAGAGACCCGCGCTCGCGCCTGGCTCACGGTGCCACCGTAGGGGCGGCGACCTCCTCGTCGTCCGCGGCGCGCCGGGGCAGGGCGTGCACGGAGCCAACCCCTCGCACGGGCGTGGAGACCCGGGGCAAGGTCTCGAGCGAGTCGTCGGTGGCGTCGAGCTCCTCGAACCTCCGGGCTGCGACCAGGACGCGTGACTCGTAGGACCCCATGGCTGCGTTGTACGACGACACCGCCGACTCCAGCGAGCGGCCGAGCCGGCCCAGGTGACCGCTCAGGGTGCCGAGCCGCTCGTGCAGGTCGCGACCGACCCGATGGATCTCGCGCGCCTGCTCGGCCAGCGACTCGTGCCGCCAGCCGTGGGCGACCGTGCGCAGGAGCGCGATCAGCGTGGTCGGGCTGGCCAGGACCACCCCGTGCTCGGCGGCGTGCTCGATGAGCGCCCCGTCGGCCTCGAGCGCCGCCGACAGGAACGACTCGGCAGGCAGGAACAGCACCACGAACTCCGGCGTCTCGGGCAGCGACCGCCAGTAGCGCTTGGACCCGAGCAGGTCGACGTGGGTGCGCAGCTGTCGGGCGTGGCGGGCCAGGTGGGCCTCGCGCTCGCCCTCCGGCGCGGTCTCGTCGACGGAGGTCGCGTCCAGGAACGCGTCGAGCGGGACCTTGGCGTCGACCACCACGCTGCGGCCGCCGGCCAGACGCACGATCAGGTCGGGCCGCTGGGCGCCGTCGGCGAGCCGGACCTGCTCGGCGAAGTCACACCGGTCGACCAGCCCGGCGATCTCGACCGCACGGCGCAGGTGGAGCTCTCCCCACCGGCCGCGCACCTGCGGCCGGCGCAGCGCCGTCGCCAGCGACGCCGTCTCGCGGCGCAGCCCGTCGGCGGTCTGACGCATGTCGAGCACCTGCTGGCGGAGCTGCCCCTGCCAGGTGGCCCGCTCGTGGTCGAGGTCGTGGAGCTGGTCGCTGAGCCGGTCGAGACCCTGCATCACCTCGGCCTGGTCGACCATGCCCTGGCCCAGCCCGGCGACGTACGACGGGCGGGAGCGCACCCAGAGCACGCCTGTCACGACGCCGAGGGCGAGCCCGACCAGCAGCACCAGCAGCCCACTCATGAGGTCCATGCGACTGATGATGCAGGTGACCACCGACAGGCCCGAACCTGTTCGTGGGCCCGACGCAGCGGGTGCCTCCCACGCACCACTGGCAACACTGACTACCGTGTGCCCCATGAGGCACGGATCCGGTCGCTCCACCCTGCTCGTCGCCGGGGCGATCTCGCTCACCTTGCTGGTCTCGGCCTGCTCGGCGTCGCCGCAGCCGACCGCGTCCCACCACCGGCCCCGGCACTCCGCGTCGTCGACCCCGAGCGCGTCCGACCCCTTGTCGATCGCGACGACCTCGGGCACGCCGACGCCCTCCCAACCCTCCTCCTCGGGCACGCCGGCGGCGGTGCTGAGCTTCGACCCGACGTCAGGGGGTCGGCACTCCCACACCTGCATCCAGGTCACGGGCACCGCCCCCGTCGACTACATCTACTACCCGGTGATCGTGAAGCCGGCGTCCGCGGTCACCCTCGACACCGTGTCGGTGACCTACGCCGACGGCGTCCAGGTCGCGGGCTCCTGGGTCGCGCCCGCGCCGGCCAACGCCGGCACCGGCTTCATCAAGGGCTGGCCGGCGCCGCCCATCCTCACCCAGAGCAGCTCGGTGCAGTGGTCCAAGCGGGTCGTCGCCGCGGGGGCGGCGCTGGCGGCGGGCACGCCGTACAACGCGTTCCTGCACCTGCGGGTCTACCCCGACGCGCTGCCCTACCACACCGACGGCGTCGTCTTCACCTACCACGACGCGGCCGGCACCCACACCGACACCTGGGTCGACCACGTCACCTACCAGGCCGGGAAGTGCTGACGCCGGTCAGGTCCTGAGCGACGGGCCGTGACTCGGGACCGCCACGACGCCGGCAGGGTGACGGCCGCCTACGTCCTTTGGGGGACGCGGGCGCGACCTCCGACCGTCACGCTGGAGGGGTGGACGGCATCGTGCCGCCGAGACGGGGGTTGCGGGCGGCGCTGTGCCTCGCCGCCGGGATCGCCACGTCCCAGCTCGTCGGGATGGGCGCCGCTCACGCAGCGGACGCCGGCCTCTACGTGGACCGGACGATGGCTGCGTGCACCGACGCCGGCACGGGCACCGCCACGGCGCCGTTCTGCACCCTCGCCCCCGCGGTGGCGAGGCTGCATCCAGGAACCACGGTGTTCGTCGGTAACGGCACCTACGCCGAGACCGTCAAGCCCGCGGTCTCGGGGACCGCCACGGCACCGGTCACGATCACCGCCTGGCCGGGGCGACACCCCGTCGTGGGCACGGGGACGACCAACGGCGTCCTGGTCGCCTCCCGGAGCTACGTCACGGTCGCGGACCTGCTCGTCTCCGGTACCACCGGCGCCGGGATCTCGGTGACCGGTGGCGACCACGTCTCCCTCGTGGACAACGAGGTCACGCAGTCCGGGCAGCCCTTGAGCGGGAAGACGGCGCCGGGCATCCGGCTCTCCGGTACGACGACCGGGCTCGTGCAGGGGAACGTCACGCACCACAACAGCGACCACGGCATCCTCCTGACGGGTGGAACCACGGACACGACCGTGTCGGGCAACGTCTCGAGCTTCAACGCGGAGGGGTACCAGCGGAACGCCAACGGCATCGACGTGATCAGCCCGGGCAACACGCTGATCGGGAACATCACCCACGACAACGAGGACTCCGGGATCAACTTCTACACCGGGGGCGACCGCAACCTCGCAGTGGACAACGTGACCTACAACAACGGCGACCACGGCATCGACGACTTCAACGTCTCGGGCGGCCGGCTGATCGGCAACACGGTGTTCCACAACTGCACGAGCGGCATCAACGTCGAGGGCACGTCGAACAGCTACACCGTCGAGAACAACATCGCCGTCGACAACGCGGTCTACCCGGCCTACCACGGCATCTCGTGCAGCCGCCGAGCGGGCAACATCGGCATCTGGGACTCCGCACCGGCCAGCACCACCGTCGACCACAACCTGGTCTACCTGTCGAAGCCCGGGACGATGTACGTCTTCGGGTCGTCGTTCAGCTCGCTCGCCGCGATGCAGGCGGCGACCGGGCAGGAGAAGCACGGCTTCCAGGGCGACCCGCGGTTCGTCGCCGCTGCGACCGCGAACTTCGCGCTGCTGGCCGGCTCCCCGGCCGTCGACCGCGGCAACTCCGGGGTGTCCGGTGAGCCGTTGCTCGACGCCGCGGGCCAACCGCGGGTCGACGACCCGGCGACGCCCGACACCCAGGCGGAGGGACCCAGGCTCTACGACGACCTGGGTGCCTACGAGTTCCAGCCGCAGTCCGGCCCGAGCCCGCCGACGGCGCAGCTGACGGTGTCGCCGTCGAGCGGGACGGCGCCGTTGCCGGTCACGGTCGACGCGAGTGGCTCGTCGGACCCGCAGGGGCAGAGCCTCACCTACGCGTTCGACTTCGGGGACGGCTCGAGCTCGGGGTCGCAGGCGGCGCCGACCGCGAGCCACACGTACACCTCCGCAGGGTCCTTCGTGGTGACGGTGACGGTGACCGACACCGCAGGTCTCTCGGCGACCGCGAGCAGGACCGTGACGGCGACCGCGCCGGGCCCGAGCCCGCCGACGGCGCAGCTGACGGTGTCGCCGTCGAGCGGGACGGCGCCGTTGCCGGTCACGGTCGACGCGAGTGGTTCGTCGGACCCGCAGGGGCAGAGCCTCACCTACGCGTTCGACTTCGGGGACGGCTCGAGCTCGGGGTCGCAGGCGGCGCCGACCGCGAGCCACACGTACACCTCCGCGGGGTCCTTCGTGGTGACGGTGACGGTGACCGACACCGCAGGTCTCTCGGCGACCGCGAGCAGGACCGTGACCGTGAGCAGCCCCAGCGGAGTCGACCCCACCTACGTCGGGACGATCGCCAACAACTACTCGACCAGCACCCACACCTCGGGATACGTCACGGTGTGGAAGAGCGCCGGGGTGCACGCCGGAGACCTGGTGGTGCTGACGCTGCAGCTGTCCGGGTCCTCCGCCTCCGGGGCCGTCACCGGTACGGACTCCGCCGGGAACACGTACTCGGCCGCCGCCGACGTGGCGGACGGCAGCGGTGACCGGCTCGTCGTCCTCTCCGGGGTCGCCACCAAGTCGCTCGCGGTGAACGACAAGCTCTCGGTGAGCTTCCCCTCGGCCGCCACCTACCGGCTGAGTGCGGACGAGTTCACGGGTAGCGTCCGGCTCGACCAGGTTGCCACCGCGGCCGGGACCGGCAGCACGTACTCGGCTGGACCGGTCCGGACCAGTGCGAACCACGAGCTCGCCTTCGGCGCAGTGGCCCTCACCAACGGGACGGCGGACCCCACCTGGTCGGCCGGGTGGACCGGGGCGGGTACCTACGCGACGTCGAGCCGGTACCTGAGCAAGGCCTTCCAGGTCGTGTCGTCCTCCGGCAGCCGCACCGCATCCGGAACGGCCTCGGGCGGATGGCTGGCGACGGCGCTGACCTTCGGGTCGTGACCGGACCGTGCGTCAGTCGGTCAGGTCGACGACCACCGGCGCGTGGTCGGAGGCCCCCTGCCCGGCACGCTCCTCCCGGTCGATGAAGGCGCCGGCGACGCGATCGGCCAGCGTCGGTGTCGCCAGCACGAAGTCGATCTTGAGCCCGCGGTCGCGCTCGAAGCGCTGACGGTAGTAGTCCCAGTAGGTGTAGCCGGGCGCGTAGGCACGGGTCACCTCGGCGTAGCCGTCGTCGAGGAAGGCCTGGAACGCCGCGCGCTCGGCGGGCGTCACGTGGGTGCTGTTCTTGAACTGCGCGACGTCGAACACGTCGTCGTCGGTGGGGCAGATGTTCCAGTCCCCGACGAGGGCGGTCTGGCCGTCCATCCAGGCTCCGGCCGCCTCGCGCAGACGCCCCAGCCAGTCGAGCTTGTAGACGTAGTGGGGATCGTCGGGCTTGCGGCCGTTGGGCACGTAGAGCGACCAGATCCGTACGCCGCCGCAGGTCGCGGCGATCGCGCGGGACTCGGCCGCGAGTGGCTCGCCCCACCCGGGCATCCCGTCGAAGCCGGTGGTCACCTCGTCGAGCCCGACCCGGCTGATGATCGCGACCCCGTTCCACTGGTTCACACCCGCGGCGGCGACGTCGTACCCCTGTGCCTGCAGGCCCATCAACGGCAGCTGGTCCAGACGGGCCTTGGTCTCCTGCACCGCGAGCACGTCGACGTCGTGACGCTGGAGGAACGCCTCGACGCGGTCGATCCGCGAGCGCAGCGAGTTGACGTTCCAGGTCGCGATCCGCATCCGGCCACCCTAGGGCCAGGCCGCGGGGGTCCCGGGGTGGCCGGAGGTGCTAGCACCAGCGGCCACTGGTGACTCCGACCAGGACGACGCGAGCGTAGGGGCATCGGATCAACCGCCCTCTGAGGAGCACACCATGAAGCGCATCACCATCCTGGCCGCCGCGGGCGCCCTCGTCGCCACCCCGGCTCTCGGTGCCTGGGCGGCGTACGCCGGCACCAGCAGCGACGACACCCCGACCGCCCACGTCCGGGTCCAGGCCCGCCACGGCGCCGACGACGCGGTCGGCCACGTCCGGCACGCCCACCACGGTGCGCACCATGCCATCGGCCACGTCCGGCACTCCGGCGAGCCGGAGCCCGGCGACGACCGCGGGGGCCGAGGAGGCCGAGGAGGCCGAGGTGAGGTCGAGCCCGGCGACGACCACGGTGGGCAGGGTGAGGTCGAGTCCGGCGACGACCACGGTGGGGAGGGTGAGGTCGAGCCCGGCGACGACCACGGTGGGCAGGGTGAGGTCGAGCCCGGCGACGACCACGGTGGCACCAGCGGCTCCGAGGCCAGCGACGACGGTGACGATGGTGGGCATCACGGTGGCGGCGACGGCGACGGTGGTGGCCACCACGGCGGCGACGACTGACCTGCCCCGCTGCTGACGTCCGGCTCGCGCCCTGCGAGCCGGACGTCGTCCTGGTTGGATCGGTGCATGAGACGCACCGTGATCGCCATGCTCGTCGTCGCGATCGCGCTCGACTTCGCCTACTGGACGATCTGGTTCACCCACCGCGACTGGATCGCCAGTGAGCACACGCAGGCCTACTACGACTTCGAGAACGCCTTCCCCCTGGCCGACCTCTGGCTCGGCCTGGCCTGCGTCCTCGCCCTCGTCACCTTGCTACGCCGCCACCCCAGCGCCCTGCTCTGGCTGATCGCGGTCGGTGCCGCCGGCCTCTACCTCGGCGCGATGGACCTGCTCTACGACCTCGAGCACGGGATCTTCGCCCGAGGCGGTGGAGGTGCGTTCGAGGCCGTGATCGTCACGGTCACCTGGGTCTTCTCCCTCACCGTGCTGCGCTTCGCCTGGACCCGTCGTACCGAGCTGCTCGCCGGGACGGAGGATTCGGGTCCGCCGCCACCTTCTCCGTAGACTCGCCGCCCGTGGCTCTCACCATCGGCATCGTCGGTCTGCCCAACGCCGGCAAGTCAACGCTCTTCAACGCGTTGACCAAGAACGACGTCCTCGCGGCGAACTACCCGTTCGCCACGATCGAGCCCAACGTCGGCGTCGTCGGCGTGCCCGACGCGCGGCTCCAACCGCTGTCCGACCTCCTCGACTCGGCCCGGATCCTGCCGGCCACCGTGGAGTTCGTCGACATCGCCGGCATCGTCCGTGGCGCCTCCGAGGGCGAGGGCCTCGGCAACAAGTTCCTCTCCCACATCCGTGAGTCCGCCGCCATCTGCCAGGTGACGCGGGTCTTCCGCGACGAGGACGTCACCCACGTCGACGGTGAGGTCAACCCCGAGTCCGACCTCACCACGATCCAGACCGAGCTGATCCTGGCCGACCTGCAGACCCTCGAGAAGGCTGTCCCGAGGCTGGAGAAGGAGGCCCGCGGGAACAAGTCGCAGGTCGCCACCCTCGACGCCGCGCGGGAGGCGCAGACCGCCCTGGAAGGCGGTACGCCGGTGATCGCGACCCAGGTGGACGCCGCCCTGCTGCGCGAGCTCTCGCTGCTGACCGCCAAGCCGTTCATCTACGTCTTCAACTGCGACGCCGACGAGCTCTCCGACGACGACCTCAAGCAGCGGATGCAGGAGCTCGTCGCTCCCTCGGAGGCGATCTTCCTCGACGCGAAGTTCGAGTCCGAGCTGGTCGAGCTCGACTCCGACGAGGAGGCCCACGAGATGCTGGCTGAGATGGGCATCTCCGAGTCCGGCCTCGACCAGCTGGCGCGCGTCGGCTTCGACACCCTCGGGCTCCAGACCTACCTGACGGCCGGCCCCAAGGAGACCCGGGCCTGGACGATCCGCAAGGGCGCCACCGCCCCCGAGGCGGCCGGCGTGATCCACACCGACTTCCAGCGCGGCTTCATCAAGGCCGAGATCGTCTCCTACGACGACCTGATGACGGCCGGGTCGCTGCTCAAGGCCCGCGAGGCCGGTCGGGTCCGCATGGAGGGCAAGGACTACGTCATGCAGGACGGCGACGTCGTCGAGTTCCGCTTCAACGTGTAAAGGCCCAGGTCAGACGCCTAATTGGCCCTTCTTGCCCCCGTTCTGCCCCCGCCGGAACCGAGGACTTCCTCCGCGAGGGTCGACGCCGCCTTGCGCGTCTTGTCCTCGGCGGAGGGCCACAGGTGCGAGTAGGTCTCCAGCGTGGTTGTGGGCTTTGCATGGCCCAACGCCCTCTGAACGGTGACGACATCGCAGCCGGCTGCGATCAGTCCGGACGCGTAGAAGTGCCGCAGGTCGTGAAGGCGGATGCCCTCCTGACGCGCACAGTGAGGGTGCCGGCGCGTCCTTATGTCTGAGCGCGCACCTTCCTCGAAACGACGGGGCGGCCGGGGGTAATCGGAGGCGTGTCCTCGGCACCCAAGGCGCCGTTTGGCTGGGTGACCGATCACAGCGGTTCCCGGCTGGCGCCCGGATACCTGGACACAAGCCCGGCCTGCCTGGTCGAGCAACGCAAACCCAAAAGTCTGGGGCCCCGTCCAGCCGCGACCCGCGACGCAGGAAGAGGCCGACTCCGTGGTCCGGTGCCCGATCTGCGCTCGGCTGGACGCGGACGGTGCGGCTCGTCGCGAAGGTGCGTCCTGAGGAGCCCGTGCAGTGGATCCATGTCTCCGGTAGTTAGGTCCCTTTGGCTCAGGCATCTCGCCTCGCGTGGGGGTCCGGAGTAGTAGCGTCTGTCGGGAACTCGGGGATGGGCGTGCTGTCGGCGGGGGGTGCGGCGGGGTGAACCATTGCTCGGTCTGCGAGGCGGTGCTGCCCGCTGGCGCGAAGTTCTGCCCCGAATGTGGGGCTTCGATCCAGGCGCGTGGGTGTCCGTCGTGCGGGACCACGTCTGACACCGGCAAGTTCTGCGCTGAGTGCGGGACCCTCCTCACGGCTGCTGGGTCGCGTCCGTCACGAGTGTCACCTCTGTCTGGGGGGCCTGTGGCGGAGCGGCGGGTGACCTCGGTGTTGTTCGGAGATCTGGTGGGGTTCACGCCGTTGTCGGAGAGCAGGGATGCCGAGGAGGTCCGTGAGCTGCTGTCGGCGTGCTTCGCCCAGTGCCGGGTGATCGTGGGCCGCTACGGCGGGGTGGTCGAGAAGTTCATCGGCGATGCGGTGATGGCGGTGTGGGGGGTGCCGGTAGCCCACGAGGACGACGCCGAGCGCGCGGTGCGGGCTGGCTTGGAACTTGTCGCCGCCGTGGCGGCGATGGGTCAGGAGGTGGGCGCGCCGGGGTTGGCCATGCGGGTGGGCATCGTGACCGGCGAAGTGGCGGTCACCGTCGGCGCGACGGCCGAGGGCATGGTCGCCGGAGACGCGGTGAACACCGCTGCGAGGGTGCAATCCGCTGCTGAGCCAGGGCGCGTCTGGGTTGATGAGGCGACCCGGTCGCTGTCGAGTGCCGCTATCACGTTCACCGACACCGGAGAGCATCAGCTGAAGGGCAAGGCGGAGCCATTACGTCTGTGGGCGGCCGGGATCGTGGTCGCGGAGGTCGGAGGTGGCCAACGGGTCGACGGGCTGGAAGCCGCCTTCACGGGGCGGGACGCAGACCTGCGTCTGGTCAAGGACCTCTTTCACAGCACGGAGGAATCGCGTCGACCCAAGCTCGTGGTCCTCGATGCTGAGGCAGGCATGGGGAAGTCCCGGCTGGCGTGGGAGCTGGAGAAGTACGTCGACGGGCTGGCGGCTCTGGTCAAGTGGCACCGCGGCCGTTGTCTGTCCTACGGCGACGGGGTCGCGTTCTGGGCACTGGCCGAGGCGATGCGTACCCGGTTCGGTCTGGTCGAGGCCGACACCGGCGACACGGTCACGGAGCGGCTCGACGCGGGGCTGGTCGAGTTCGTCGCCGAGGAGAGTGACCGGGACTGGCTGCGGCCCCGGCTCGCGGTGCTCATTGGGGCCGGCGCAGGGGGGTCGTTCGCGCGCGAGGACCTGTTTGCGGCGTGGACGGCGTTCTTGGAGTACCTCGCCGAGGACGAGATGGTGGTGCTGGTGCTGGATGACGCTCAGTACGCCGACGAGGGTCTGCTGGACTTCCTGGACCATCTGCTGTCGTTTGGGCGTGCCCCTATCTTCGTGCTGGCGCTCGCCCGTCCCGAGCTGCTGGCCAGGCGGCCGGCCCTGGGCGGACGTCGGACGAGCGTGGTGCGCCTGGACCCCCTGGATGACCTGGCGATGGCGAGCCTGGTCGATGGGCTGGTGGCCGGTCTGCCACCCGCTTCACGGGCGGCGTTGGTGGACCGTGCCGATGGCATCCCCTTGTTCGCGGTCGAGACGGTCCGGGCGTTGATCGACCGCGACCTGGTGGTCCCCCGGGACGGTCAGTACGTTCCGGCGGACAGTGCTGCCCTGGATCTCGACGCCATCGGTGCGCCGGCGTCCTTGCAGGCCCTCGTCGCGGCCCGGCTGGACGCCCTCACGGCTGTCGAGCGGCGCGTCGTCACCGACGCCAGCGTGCTGGGGGAGTCCTTTACCACCGACGGGCTGCTCGCACTCGGCGCTGACCCAGATCTCCAGACCGTGGTGGACTCGCTGTGCCGCAAGGAGATCATCGTGGTGCAGACCGACCGCTTCAGCGCCGGGCGAGGCCAGTACCGGTTTGTCCAGTCGGTGGTCCGGCAGGTCGCCTACGCCACTTTGTCCCGCCGCGACCGCGTCTCCCGACACCTCGCTGCCACCGACCACCTCGCCGCACTCCCCGACCCGAGCGACGACCTGGCCGTGGTCATCGCGCAACATCTTCTCGACGCCGTCGAGGCGGGCGCACCCAACGACCGCGACCACTCCACCTTGACGGCCAGGGCCTGCACCTACCTGGAGCGTGCTGCGGTCAGGGCCTGCCGGGTCGGGGCAACCAGCGAGGCCGAACGCCTGCTGGAGGCAGCGATCCTCCACACCGAGGGGGATGAGGATGAGGCCCGGCTGCACCTGTTCGCGGCCGCCGTCGGTGATGACGCGGGGCACCTGGCTGAGGCCCGCGGCCATGCGCAGGCGGCGCTCCAGCTGTTCGACCAGGTCCAGGACCCCATCGGCGCTGGACGCGCTGCCGCGGCGCTGAGCCGCTCCACGTACCGGAACAACTCGGCGGCCGCCGTCGCCATCGCCGAACCCAGGTGGCACGCCCTCGACGGCGTGGCCGGCGCGGAACGGGCCCGGTTCGAGCTCGCCCGCGCCCTGAGGGACGCCCACGTTGGCCTAGCGGCCATCAAGATCGAGATCCAGTATGCCGGGGAGATGCTCATCCTGGCTGAGGCGCTCGATGACCCCGAAGCGCTCGCGACTGCACTAGGCGCACTCGGCACCGGGTATCTCAGCGCGGGTGCTCACAGGGGCGGGGTTCTCCTCTTGGAGACCGCGGCGGTGATCGCCCGCGAGCACGACCTCCCGCTTCCCCTGGTCCGGGCCTTGCACAACTTGGCCGCATTCCTGAACTGTCGCGACCTGCCCACCGCGCTCGGTCATGCCGAACAGGCGCGTGATACGGCCCGCCGTGCCGGTTTGCACACCATGGCCGAGGCCGCCACGTCCAACATCGCGGTCAGCCTGTGGTGCCTGGGACGACTTGCCGAGGCTGCCGAGCTCAGTGCCCAGGGCCTGGAGGCCACGGACCCGCAGGCGCGTATCTCGTGGGGCACCTTTGAGGTTTGGTTCGCCGACGCCTGTGGCGAGGCCCTTCCACAGTCGCAGGACACCGACACCGACTCCGAGAACAACCTCGCCTGGATGGCTAGCGCCGACCTGACTCGTGCTGTGGCCGCCGACAACCACACCGAGGCGACCCGCCTCGCCCCCCTGGTCCTGAACCACCTGATCGCGGCATCCAGCCTCGAGGACGACTTCTTCCTGCTCTGGCCGCCCCTCGTCCTGGCCGCACTGCGCGCAGGGGACCTCGACCTCGCCGATCGACTTCTTGCACCGGTGACCAACGCCCTGCCCGGACAACGCTCACCCGCGGTCACGGCCCAATGGCACCGGCTGCTCGGCCTCGTGTCCGCTGCGCGGGGTGACGACCCCGAGCTCGCAGAGACCGAGATGCGTGCGGGGATGGACGCTCTGGCCGCTTTCGGGGCGATAGGTTTCCACGCGCAGGCCCAGGAGGAGCTGGCCCGCTGGCTGGCCACTCAGCACCGTGACGACGAGGCCGCACACTTGCTGGCGGCTGCTCGTGCGACCTACGACGAGATCGGTGCCAATGGCTGGCTCAGCAGGCTCGACGAATGGCAGACCACCCACCTGCAGACTCCTTCCGCCTCCCCGACAGCCGGGTATCCGACGACTCGCTGAACCCCATTCGCGACCATCAGGCCAGGGCCCTGCCCAGCGGACCGCAAATGCGGTCAGCATCATCACCCGGTTCACCCAGCTATTGATCCATCCACGGCGACGCACTCACATGTGAGTGCTACCCGGGTGACTCCCGTGGTCAGGGCCTGACGCCATCGTTGGTGCGGACAGGGCGAGTTGATCGCGCAGGACGTTGAGGTAGGGCGGACGACGGTCCGCCGTGCGTACCCCGGCTCAGTGGTTGGCGAGGCCGTACACCGGAGGAGCGAGGTACCCGGCCGGCGGTCCGGTGGGGGTGGGCACGAAGGCCTGGGCCGCCGCGCAACGCCACATGGTGGGCGCCAGGAAGCTTTCCTGGTTGACAAAGCTCGAGCCGAAGACTGTGCCGTCCTGAGCGATGACGTGCGTCAGGGCTCCGTCGCCCCAGTTGCCGGAGAGCGGGAGCAGGCTCATCGTGGGCCCCTCCCCGGGCCAGTACAGAAGGTGCCGCACAGGGACCTGTCCGGGCGGGTTGTCGCCCTCGAACCCAACCACCTCACCGCGGTCGTTGACCGAGAAGGCTCGCGAGAAGGTCGAGTCCGCGAACAGTCCGAGGCTGTCCGGCTCCCGAGAGTCGTGCCACACGAGTGCGGTGCTGGGTTCGACGAGTGCGCGCCCGACAACGGCACCGCGGTCGTTCAGGCTCATCGCCTCCGCGTCGCCGGTGGCCGGCAGCACCTCGGCGGTTCCGTTGCGTGACCAGCGCATCGCCAGCGTGGGTAGTGCACCGAACGAGAAGCTTCCTCCGACGACCTGACCCCGGTCGTTCACACCCTGCGCGTAGGAGCCGTCGTACCCGGGGGCCGGGGCGAGCCGGACCGGCCGCGACCACCAGTGCGGCCACACCGCCGCGAAGTCGTTGCCGTCGGCGTCAAGGGCCTCCCCGACCATCAGTCCGTCGGCGTTGATGGCCCGCACGTAAGCGTTGGTGCCGCCGGCGAAGTCATGTAGCTGATGGGTGCCGGAACGGGTGACGAGCCACCCTTCGAAGAGGTCGGAGCTGATCCCTACCGCGATGTCCCCTCGCCGGTCCACGCCGGTGGCCGACAGCGGCTCGTCGGGCGCGGTGACGCCGAAGTCACCGAGGTCTCTGACCTGCCAGCCGCCCCCTGTGCGGGTCCAGAGCGCTGCGTGCTGGAAGGCTTCGGAGTCCGACACGAGACCGGCGGCCCGATCGCCGGCAACAGCCAGGACATCCCCGTTGACCATCCCCGTGGGGAGCGGGAGCGCGGTGATACTCGGGGAGCACCGATGGCTCGGGTGGTGGTCACGCTGGTGGGCGCCTGCCTGCTGATCGTCCAGCGCGATTGTGGCGGCGCCGGTCATGAGCAGTGCCACGAGCACCCGCGAAAGCTTCCGCATCATGACTGCCTCCCTCGTCTGGTGGGCCGAGGCTAGGACGAGCGATCGAGTCGTGATATCACGGATTACCGTGAATCCGGGCAGCGAGCTGAGTCCGGGTGTGGACTCCGAGCTTCCGGAAGATGTGGCGAAGGTGCGTCTCGATGGTGTTGACGGTGAGGAACATCTGCGCCGCCACCTCCCGGTTGCTCAGACCGCGGCTCACCAGGTCGGCGACTCTTCTCTCCTGAGCGGTCAGCTCGTCGCCGGTCGCCTGGCGAGGCAGGAGCCGCGCTCCGTTCGCGGCGAGCTCTCGCTCCGCCCGGTCCACCCACAGGGCTGCGCCGAACCGCTCGAACGCGCTGCGGGCGGCTTCGAGCTGTGCGGCGGCGGCGCTCTTGTCCCGCCGCCGACGCAGATGCTCGCCCCAGCAGAGCTGGGTGCGCGCCCTCTCGAACGGGCTCGACTCCAGGAGCTCCCAGCGCAGCGAGTCCTCGAACAATCCGTCGGTGTCCTCCTCAGACGCCAACAGCGCACGGCCGCGGCTGGCCAGTGCCAGCGCAAGGGGACGGTCGAGGCGACGGGCATCGTCCTCGAACTCGTCGAGGGTTGCCGCAGCCAGGTCGCGCTGCCCAGCACGAACCAGAGCCTCGACCAGATCTACGGCGCACGGCCACAAGACCGCGGCCGGCCCGGGACTGCCCGAGTCGGCTGGCTCCTCTGCGGCCATCAGAGTGGTGACCGCCCCCGCAATGTCGCCCTTCCCCAACTGCAGAAGTCCCAACGCAGCGTGTGCCGACGCCACCAGACCCATCCGTTCGGTGAGCACAGCGCGCTCGTCCAGGTGGCGTCGGCAGGCCGCTTCCCGACCCTTCATCGAGTCGCACCAGGCGACATGGCCCAGAGCCTCGCGCCGTTCTGTCACTCGACCCAGACCAGTGGCGAGCTCCAGCTCCTCGGCGGCGGCATCGTCCGCCGCGTCGAAGCAGGCGGCGTCGCGCTCGATGCTGAACCGGCACGCCAGCGCGACGTGCAGGTCGCCCAGCCCGCCGTTAGCGCGAGCATCGTGAGCGGCGACGGTCGCCACCTGACGCCCGCGCTGCCACAGCCTGCCGGCATACATCGCCTCGAGCAGCAGCAGCCGGGCTGAACGGTCCTCGTGCACGGCATGCTCCGGATCGCCTCGCTCGGCCAGAGCCCGGAATGCCCGCTGAGCAGCGACGAACTCACCCGACGCCCCGAGGATCTCCGCTCGGGCGAAGTCGACCCGAAGTCGCAGCGCCGGGTCATCACCGACGAGCTGGGCAGCCTCGTCGACTGTGGCACGCGCCTCATACGTCGTGGGTTGGGGAGCGAGCTCGATGCCGGCCGACACCAGAAGTCTGACTGAGCGCTTCGCGTCGGTGCCTGACGAACGGCGACCCACCCTCGCCAGGCCACGCGCCCCATCAACCCTGGCACCCTCGAGGATGGCCAGTCGTGCCCCCAACTCGTCGACGTCGAGGCTCAGGTGCGGATCGGTCCCCGAGACGTGGGCGAGGAACCCACGGCTCGCGGCAATGTCACGGGCGTCGAACGCAGCCTGCGCGGCACGGACGAAGCGGCGGTCTCGATCCGGTCCCGCTGGAGTGAGCTCGGCAGCCTTCCCCAGGTTCCATAGTTTCGGTGGCACTCCCAGCCCAAGCCCTTCCACCTCGCCGGCCAGCTCGGCGTCGGGCTCGGTCGACGCCAAGGCGCGGTGTCGCGTCTGCTCCGGGCCGGGAGGAAGAGCGGCGGCCAGGGCTCCGCGGACGCTCCGATGCTCGGCGGGTCCGGCCAGGTCGCGGATCAGCGAGCGGACCAACGGGTGCACGAGTTCCATCAGACCGGGGGGGACCGCTCTCCCCAAGCCGAGCCGTACCAGCTCCGCCACGCCGTCAGGACTCCCGGCGGCAGCAAGCACTTCCGTCTCCACCGGCCCGGCCAGAGCCGCAGCCAGGAGCGTGCGCCGCCCCTCCAGGGTCAGCGCGGCGACCCGCGCCCCGAAGAGCCTGGTCGCCACGTCGTGGGACCCCGAAACCGAGCCCCGCCGAGCCAGCTCGACCAGTGCCAACGGGTTCCCGGCGGCGGCCCGGACGACCTCGGCGGAGAACTCGCCGTCCCGCGCTGCCAAAAGACGGGCGGCCGACTCGTCGAGCGGGCCGAGGTCCAGGCGCTCCAGTCCCTCGAACACCGACGAGGAGCCCGCTGGCTCGCGCACTGTGAGCAGGGTGCCGACCCGGCCGTCATGCAGCCGGCGGGCGACGAAGAGGACCGCCTCGAGGGAGGCACTGTCGCACCAGTGGGCATCGTCGATGACCACCAGCACGGGCCGCGTCTCACCAGCCGCGACGAGCAGCGCCGCCCACGCAGCCGCAACCGCGAATCGTTCACCGGGCAGCGGTTGCAGCCTCCAGGCCGCCTCGAGTGCGCGGCGCAGCTGCTCGGGCATTGCGGCCCATCCCTCCTGCAGCCCCGGGCGCAGCCTGGTCGGCGGGC
>CAWEEN010000003.1:0-394474 GCA_963808115.1 uncultured Actinomycetota bacterium | reverse complement strand
GAGCTTGGACTCGTCGTTGTCCTTGCCCATCGAGATCCAGTGGCTGAGGTAGTCGCCGGCGTTGTAGCCGATGAACGGCAGCATCGCCATCGGGTCGCGACGAACGACGCCGACCTGGCCGACCGCGGCTGCGGTGGTCTCGGAGCTCAGCGTCGCGCCCATGAACGTGCCGTGGGTCCAGTCGCGCGCCTCGGTGACGAGCGGGACCGTGGTGGGGCGACGTCCGCCGAACCGGTGCGCGTCGATCAGGACGCCGCGCCGGTCGTCGTACTTCTCCTCCACAGTCAGGCGCTCCTTGATCCTCCCACGGTGAGCAGGCTGTTCAGTCGCTGGCCACTCACCCGTGTCCGGCGTCCCAGGCTCGCCCTTCCAGCTGGTGCGCATCAGCAGGAGGGTGCGCCATTACCTCCCACGAGATGTCGCCGTCCTCGTCCGGGCGACGTTGGTGAACGCCGGGGGGGCCTCGTTGATCGTCCGCATCGCGTTCGGGTTGGTCTTGCGTTCGTGCCGGGGGCGACGCCGAGTCCCGGCCTCCGGGTGACCGCCCATAGCCCGCCTTCGTCTCCGACCGCATCCAGCGATGTCGTCGCCCACCGTTTCGACCTTCCAGCCCGGGAGATTCGGCAGAGCATCGCGAGGCTCGTCTTCCCGCACGCGCTTGGGAGGGCGGCCGCGACGAACTCTTGACGCCCTGGGTTTGTGAGCTTGAGGATCATCATCTGCTCGGCCATCCAGCCCTGTCGCCTCCGACGCTCGCGATGCGGAGGGCATGGCACTTCTTCTGAGCAGCGCGTTTCCGCCTACCCGGACCCGAGCTCCAGATCGCTCGCCCTCGAGGAACTGAACGATGAACTAGACCTGGTTGCCCACCGCCACGAGCACATCGGCCTCGCCATTCAGCCAGGATTTCGCCCGACCCAATCGAGGCACCTGCACGAACGGTTCGCATGATCTCCTCCGTCTTGCGCAGGGCGTGCGAAAAACCATGCCGCGGGCGACCGCGCGCCGTCGGGACCATGCCGACGTCGGCCGAGTAGATGATCTCGACGCTGAGGTCCTCCACTTTTGGGTCCTCGAGATCGCCCATCACGAAGACGACGACGTTGCATCGTGCGGCCGCCCCGTCACGCACAGCATACAGCCAGCGCATGTGACTGCCTCTTCGTCTCGTCGGGCGCCATCCCGTGGTAGGTAGGGCCTGCATCCTTGTCGTCGAGGCGGGCGGGTGAAGGTGTTGCCGATCCACTGCCACGCGGACGACCCGCGAGGAATAGAAGCCGCAGGTGAAGAAGTTCGGCTTCTCGACCGGGTTGTTCTCGGCTTCATGAAGGTCCCACAGCGACCCGAGGCGTCGGTGGGCCGGGACGAGCTCCTCGTCGCAGCCGGTCCGCCAGTCGTGCGGTGAGGGTGCGTCCAGGCGGCGACCTCGGCGGCGGAGTTTAGGATCCCCTGGTGGGTGGTCGGCGCGTCCCTCGTCGGCGCGGAGAGCAGGGACCTGAGTGTTCGGCGCTAGTGCGTTCGAGATGTTCCCTCTCGAGCTTCGCCATCAGCACCGTGCCCGCGGACCGTCGGACGACGCCAAAGGCCGTCGAAGCATTCGCCGACGGTGACCGAAGTGGAGTTGTCGTGATCGCGCGACGTCGTTGTCACCCGACTCCGTTTAGCAGAGGCTGCCCATGTCCCCTCCTTGACATATAGGATTGATCAAGGTCCATGGCCCGGTTCGCACCACCGCGGGACGATTGTCGGCGAGGGCCGCGGGTGCCCGGCGACGTCGTTGCCCGACCGGCGCCCGGTACGGCACCGTCCTCCGGCTCGGCTATCCTCGTGCAGTCCTCGTCGGGGCTTCCACCCGGCGGGGCAACATGCGCCCGTATGCTCAACGGATAGAGCATCTGACTACGGATCAGAAGGTTAGGGGTTCGAATCCCTCCGGGCGCGCCGGTCAGGCGGGGCCGGGCTCGCCCGGGGTCTGCGCCGCGACGTCGGCGACCGAGTCGAGGAAGACCTCGACGCCCGGTGAGGAACACGTCGCGGTCGGACAGCGCGACCAGCTCCGGGAGCACCGCCGACACGGCGGGGAGCCGGGCGGCGTCCACGGCGCGGAGGTCGCCGACCCAGTGAGCCGCGGACGCGTCGTCCGCGCCAGCTGCTGGCGCGAGAGGGCCGCCGCGGCCGCGAGGACGTAGCTGGAGTAGGCCGCGTAGAAGCGCACGGCCTGCGTCCTTGCCGAGGCCGGCCCGCTCCAGCTGCGTCAGGATCCAGTTGATCGCCGCCAGCTCGCCGGGGCCGCCGGTGGCGATGGTCGACGACCTCGGCGCCCACCCGCGGGTGGGCGGCGAACGATGTCGATCGTGTGCACGCCGCACCGTCGTAGCAGCTGGTCGCGCCAGCGACGCCTCGAGGTCGACGTGCGCGCCTGCGACGGTGACGATGAGGCGGTCCACGACGCGCCTGCATGCAGCTCCTCCTTGTCGCGGAAGTGTCGGTACACCGCGGTCGGGTCGGTGCCCAGGGCAGCCGCACCGAGGGCGCGGAACGTGATCGCGGCGCCCGGTGGCGGCCAGGTCGATGGCCGTGGAGACGATGACCTCACGGTCCAGCTGCTGAGCGTCCGGGCGTCGCGCCGGGCCTTCGCGCCGCTCATGTGCTCTCGCCTTCGACTGAAGTGAAGGGGGTCCTGCCGCTCTAGCGTGACCCTAGCCTCGATCAACATCGTTGACAACGGCGTAGCCAAGTCCTCAGCGATCACCGGATCCGTTGCCGAACCTCGCAGCGGAAGAAGCCACGAGCAGTCAGAGGAGCGTGACCATGCACGCCGACCTCGTCTTCACCGGCGGCCCCGTCCTCACCGTGACCCGGCCCGCACCCGGGCCACCACCGTCGCCGTCACGCGACGGCCGCATCGTCGCCGTCGGCCACGACGACGTGCGCGATCTGATCGGCCCGAACACCGAAGTCGTCGACCTGGCCGGCCGGCTGCTCCTGCCCGGCTTCCAGGACGCGCACGTCCACCCGGTCTCGCCGGCGTCGCTCGGCGCAGTGCGACCTGCACGGCTCGAGACCGCGGAGGACTACCGCTCGCCGCGGTCGCCGCCTACGCCGCCGGCCAACCCGGACCGCGTGGATCACCGGCGGCGGCTGGACCATGGAGGCCTTCCCCGGCGGCAGCCCGACCGCGCGCTGCTGGACGCCGTCGTCCCCGACCGCCCGGTCTCCCTGGCCAACCGCGACCGCCACGGCGCCTGGGTCAACACCCGCGCCCTGGAGATCGCCGGCATCACCGCGGACACCCCCGACCCGGCCGACGGCCGCATCGAGCGCGACGCCGACGGCGACCCCACCGGCATGCTCCAGGAGGGCGCCATGGACCTGGTCGCCCGCCACATCCCGGCGCCCACCGACGCCGACCAGCTCGCGGGCCTGCTCCGCGCCAGCGCCTGCTGCACTCGTACGGCATCACCGGCTGGCAGGACGCCATCGTCGGCGCTACGGCTCGGTCGGCGACGCCTACGACGCCTACCTGCGCCGCCGCCGGCGCGACGGACCGCTCACCGCCCGTGTCGTCGGCGCCCTGTGGTGGGACCGCGAGCGCGGCGCCGAGCAGCTCGCCGAGCTCGTCGCGCAGCGCGGCAGGCGCTGACGGGCGGACGGTTCCGGGCCGGGACCGTGAAGATCATGCTGGACGGCGTCGCCGAGAACCACACCGCCGCCATGCTCAGCCCTACCTGGACGGCTGCGGCTGCCGCCACGGCGCCAACGCCGGGCATCGACTTCGTCGACCCCGAGCTGCGCGAGTACGTCACCGAGCTGGACGCGCCCGGCTTCCAGGTGCACTTCCACGCCCTCGGCGACCGCGCCGTGCGCGAGGCACTCGACGCCGTCGAGGCCGCCCGCACCGCCAACGGCCGCACCGACACCCGCCCCCACCTCGCCCACCTCCAGGTCGTCCACCCCGACGACATCGCCCGCTTCCGCGCGCTCGGCGCCACCGCCAACATCCAGCCGCTGTGGGCCGCGCACGAACCGCAGATGGACGAGCTGACCATCCCCTTCCTGGGCGCCGAACGCGCCGGCCTGGCAGTACCCGTTCGGCGACCTGCTGCGGGCCGGCGCGACCTGTCGGCGGGCAGCGACTGGCCGGTCAGCAGCGCCGGCCGCTGCAGGGCATCATGTGGCGGTCAACCGGGTCGCCCCGGACGGCGACGCGGGGTCTTCCTGCCCGAGGAGCGCATCGACCTGGCCACCGCGCTCGCCGCGTACACGGCGGGCTCGGCCCATGTGAACCACCTGGACGACACCGGCTCCATCGACGCCGGAAGCTCGCCGACCTGGTCGTCCTGGACCGTGACCCTTCGCGGGCCCGCCCGAGGAGATCGGCCCCACCCGGGTGGACCAGACATACGTCGGCGGCGTTCTCGTGCACGCCGCTTCCGCCTGACCCCGCTCTCAGGCCCCGCCAGCACGGACACCGACGGTGCCGACAACGCCCATGTCAACGCTATTGACAACTGCATAGCGACCGACCTAGGTTTCGCCGAAACCCGCCTCCGTTGGGAGCACCATGACCGAGCTTCACTACCTCAGTGCCGTCGAGGTGCTGCGCGCCTTCCGCAGTCGCGAGCTCTCCCCGGTCGAGGCGCTGGACGCTGTCATCGCCCGCGCCGATGCGGTCGAGCCCACGGTCAACGCCCTGCTGGAGCGCGACCACGAGGACTTCCGCGCGGCCGCTGCTCGCGCCGCCGACCGGTACGCCGGCCGGGGCGAGGCGCCGCGCCTGCTCGAGGGCCTGCCGACCGCGCTGAAGGAGGAGCAGCCCATCGCTGGCCGGTCGCTGCGCTTCGGCTCGCTGCTCACCGAGGGCTACGTCGCCGGAGACCCACCCGGTCGCCGAGCGCGTCTCCGCCGCGGGCGCCATCGTGCACGCCCGCACCACCACGCCGGAGTTCTCCTGCGCCGGGTTCACGCACAGCGACCTGTGGGGTGTCACCCGCAACCCGTGGAACCCCGACTTCACCCCTGGCGGCTCCTCGGGCGGCTCGGGCGCGGCTCTCGCCGCCGGCACGGCCTACCTCGCGACTGGATCGGACATCGGCGGCTCGATCCGCATCCCGGCATCGTTCTGCGGCGTGGTGGGGTTCAAGGCGCCGTACGGGCGAGTGCCCGCACTGCCGCCCTTCAACCTCGACACCTACTGCCACGACGGCGCCATGGGCCGCACTGTGGCCGATGTCGCGTTGCTGCACAACGTGATCCAGGGCCAGCACTCGGCCGACCACGTGTCCCTGCCGGCGCTGCCCATCCCCGACCAGCTCGGCGACGTCCGCGGCACTGCGCTCGCGCTCGCGGTGACGCTCGGCGACCTGCCCGTCGAGCCCGAGGTCGAGGCCAACACCCGCGCCTTCGCCGACGCGCTGAAGAGCGCCGGAGCCGTCGTCGACGAGGTCGCGGTGCCTTCTCCTCCCGAGCGGCTCATCGAGGCGGCCCTGGTGCACTACGGCGCGGTGATGGGTCCCTCGATCGCCGAGGTCGCCGACCTCGACGACCCGCGCTTCATGGGCTACACCCGCCGCTTCGTCGCCGAGGCCAGCGAAGCCTTCGCCCGCACCGGGACCTACGCCGGGCTGGAGGGCGAGGCGACCGTGCACCAAGCGCTGGCAACGGTTTTCGACGACCACGACGCCCTGGTCTGCCCGACGATCGGCGCCCTCGGCTTCGAGGCGGGCAACGAGTACCCCGACGGCATCGAGGTCGCCGGCCAGCTGATGGCGCCGTACATCTTCGCGGCCCTCACCCCGGTCTTCAACGTCGCGAGCCGCCACCCGGTCCTCGCCGTGCCGTCCGGGCGAGCCACCAACGGCGTGCCCACCGGCGTGCAGGTCGTCGCCCGCCCGTACGACGACGTCACCGCCTTCCGAGTGGGCGCAGCGGCCGAGCGCGAGCTCGGGCTCTGGGCCGACCCCACCTGGCGACCCCTCATCTGACCCGCCCAGCCTCCGTGCGGTCAACCCCCTGCCGCCTGAAACAGCACTGACCGGAAGGAAGTACCCGATGTCCCTGGTCCTCTCTCGGCGGCTGACCGTGCTCGGGCTCGGCGGCCTGACCGGCGCCCTCGCCCTGACCGCCTGCGGCGGCGCACCGCCCCCACCAGCGCGCCGGCCACTTCGGCCGCTGCCCCTCGAGCTACAGCGTGCTCACCCCGGCCGGAAAGTCGACGGCCGGCGATCTGACCTGGGCGACCTACCGGGAGACCCAGACCCTCGACCCGATCCAGGCCTTCGACTACCCGGAGAACACGGTCGACCCGCTGCTGTGCGACTCGCTGCTGCGCCAGAAGCCGGACATGTCGATCGGCAACGGCTGGCCTCGGTACCACACCCTCCGCCGACCGAGATCGACTTCACGATCAACGCCAACGCGAAGTTCTGGGACGGCTCCCCGGTCACCGCCGCCGACGCCGTCTTCAGCCTGCAGCGTGCGGCCGACCCGAAGGGCGGTGGCTTCTACGCCGGCAGCTTCGACCGGGTCAAGGCCATCACCGCCACCGGCGACAAGACCTTCACCATCACCTTGAAGCAGCCGGACTACTGGCTGCTGGACGAGCTGTCCGCAACGCCCGGCGAGGTCCTGGAGAAGAAGTACGTCGAGGCCAAGGGCAAGGCGTTCGGCACGGTCACCGGCGGCACCATGTGCTCCGGGCCGTTCAAGCTCGCCTCCTGGAAGACCGGCCAGGGCGTCAAGGTGGTCCCGAACCCCGACTACTGGGACACCAGCCTGCCGAAGCCGAAGCTCAAGAGCCTGACCATCATCGGCGTCCCGGACGATGCGACGCTGACCGCCGGGCTGAAGACCGGCGCGATCTCCGGCTCCTACCCGATCGCGCTGAGCACCCTGCACCAGCTGGAGTCCGACTCGTCGGTCAAGGTCTACCAGGGCGCTCCCTTCGCGACGACGGCCCTGGTCATCAGCGCCACCAAGGGACCGCTGGCCAATCCCTCTGTGCGGCAAGCGATCTCGGACGCCGTCGACCGCACCGGCCTGATCAACACCGTCTACCAGGGCGCCGGCACCGTCCCCCACGCACTGGCCGCGAGCGGCACCTGGGGCTACGCACCGACGTCTTCGCCAAGGCGTACGCCGCGTTGCCGCCCCTGAACCAGGACCTGGCCGGCCGAAGCAGCTGGCCCAGCAGGCCGGGGTGGCCGGTCAGACGATCACCATCGGCACGTCGTCCGGCGTGCCGGTCTCAACACCGAGGCCCTGGCCGTCAAGTCCGCGGCCGAGGCGATCGGACTCAAGGTCACGCTCAAGAACGTCAGCCCGTCCAACTACATCAACTTCTTCATCGACCCCAAGGCGTGGGGCTCGGTCGACGCCTTCCCCACGACCAACTACGGCGACTACGGCGACCCGGCCGCGCTCTATCGCACGCTGGCCGAGCCCGGCGGCTCGCAGAACTTCAACAACTGGAGCAACCCCGACGTCACCAAGGACCTGGACGCGGCCCGCGGCGAGCCCGACCCGCCAAGCGAGCCGCCGATGTGGTTGCCGCGCAGCAGATCATCACCCAGCAGCAGGTGTGGATCCCGCTCGTGGCACCGACCAACGTCGTCGTCATGAACAAGGCGGCGACCGGCGCCCCGGCGACCTTCTCCTACATGTTCGGGCCGTGGGCCGCCTACCTGGGCGGCCCGTGATCCGGGTGCACCCGAGGGGAGGGGCGCTTGGTCCGCTTCATAGTCCGCCGGCTGGCGATGCTCGTCGTCACGCTGCTGGTCGCCAGCTTCGCGGTCTACGGCGCGCTCTACCTCGCGCCCGGCAGCCCGATCGCCGCGCTGACCGGTGGCCGGGCCCCTTCCCCGAAGTGACCGCGCAACTGGACGCGACCTACCACCTGAACGACCCGTTCATCGTGCGCTATTGGCACTGGCTGACCGCGGCATTGCACGGCGATCTGGGCCAGTCGATCCCGTTGCACGAGAATGTCTCCACCCTGATCAGCCAGCGGATCGGGGTCACCCTGAGCTCGTCCTGATGACCTCGTTCATCATCGTCCTGGTCGGCGTCGGGCTCGGCGTCATCGGCGCGCTCAGCCACGGCGCGCTGGACAGCGGTGTCCTGCTCTCGTCCACGGTCTCGGCCGCCCTGCCGACCTTCGCGGCAGCGGTGGTGCTGCAGTACATCTTCGCGGTCCAGTTGGGCTGGCTGCCCGCCCTCGGGAGCGGTTCGGGTTCGTCGACCGGCTGCAACACCTGACCCTGCCGGCCTTCGCGCTCGCCGCGTCCTCGGTCGCGCTGGTCACGCGCGTGACCCGCACCGCGGTCCGCGAGGAGCTCGGCCGGGAGCACGTGCAGACCGCGGTCAGCCGGGGACTCCCGTGGTCGGACGTCCTGCGCCGCCACGTGCTGCGCAACGCGGCCATCCCCATCACGACCGTCGTCGGGATCACGATCGCGAGCCTGATCGCGCTGTCGGCCATCGTCGAGACCGCCTTCGGGCTCAACGGTCTGGGCGCCTATCTGGTGCAGGCCGCGCAGAACAAGGACTTCGCGGTCGTCCAGGGCATCAGCCTGGTGCTGGTGGTCGCCTTCGTCGTGACCAACCTGGTCGTCGACATCGCCTACGCGCTGCTCGACCCGCGCGTCGTCCTCGGGAGCAAGGCCCAATGAGCATCGAGGTCCTCGACCCCGTCGCCCAGGTCGAGACCGAGCCGGTCCGCCGGCGCCGGCCCCAGCTCGGCCTCCTGGGCTGGGTCAGCCTGGCCATCGTCATCCTCGCGGCGCCCTGTTGGCGATCTTCGGGCCGATGCTGCGGCCGTTCGACCCGAACCTGACGAACCTGTCCTACGCCAACGTCGGCCCCTACGGAAGCTCACCTGCTCGGCTTCGACGACCAAGGCCGAGATCTGTTGAGCCGGTTGATGGTCGGGGCCCGCACGACGATTTTTGGCGCGGCCTTCGTGGCCCTGATGGCCGTCCTGATCGGCTCTGCGCTGGCCATCGGCACGGCCTGGTTCGGCGGCCGGGTCGACTCGGTCGTCTCCTCCGGCCTGGACATCCTGTTCGCCTTCCCCGGCATCCTCCTGGCGGTGCTGTCGGCCGCGGTCTTCGGACCGAGCCTGCTGTCGGCCGGCCTGGCGCTGGCCGTCGCCTACACGCCGTACCTCGCTCGGGTCCTGCGCGGCGCGGCGCTCAAGGAGCGGGCCATGGCCTACGTCGAGGCGCTCGAGGTGCAGGGCTTCGGCGCCTGGCGGCTCTGCGCGCGGCACCTGCTGCCCAACATCTCCGGGCTGATCGTCGCCCAGGGCACGATCTTCTTCGGCTTCGCGATGGTCGACCTGGCGGCGATCTCGTTCCTGGGTCTCGGCGTCCAGGCGCCCCGCGCCGACTGGGGCGTCATGGTCTCCGACGGCAAAACCGCTCTGCTGCAGGGCTATCCGCTCGAGTCCCTCTCGGCCGTCCTGTGCATCGTGATCGTCGTCTCGGCCGTGACGCTTCCTCGGCGAGCGGCTCGAGAACGCCTCGCGGGGAGGCAACCGATGACGGCCCTGTTGACGGTGCAGGACCTGACCGTGCGGCTCGCGGATGGACGACGGGCTGCGTGAGGTGATCACCGGGACGACGCTGGAGATCGGCGTCGGCGAGGCGATGGGCCTGGTGGGCGAGTCCGGCTCGGGCAAGTCGATGACCGCGAAGGCCATCGCCCGGCTGCTGCCGCGCGGCGCCGAGGTCAGCGGCCGGGTCATCTTCGGCGGCACGGACGTGCTGACCCTCAGCGGGTCGGAGCTGCGCCGGCACCGGTCCCGGGTGGCCGTCGTCTTCCAGGACCCCCGGGTGCACATCAACCCGGTTCGCCGGATCGAGGACTTCATGACCGAGTCCTTGCGCACGCTGGAGGACGTGCCCGCGGCGAGGCGGCCAGCCGAGCCGCCGCAGGCGCTCGAAGAGGTCGGCATCGACGACCCGGCCCGGCGGCTGCGGCAGTACCCGCACGAGCTGTCGGGCGGCATGCTCCAGCGGGTCATGATCGCCACGGCGCTGCTCTCCGAGCCGCAGCTGCTGCTCGCCGACGAGTGCACGACGGCCCTGGACGTCACCACCCAGTCGGAGGTGATGGCCATCCTCGACGACCTGCGCCGCGACCGGGACCTGTCGATGCTGTTCATCACCCACGACCTCGAGCTCGCCGGGGCCGTCTGCGACCGCACGTCGGTGATGTACGCCGGGCAGGTGGTCGAGACCCGAGCCGCCGACCGGCTGCACGACGACCCGCTTGCACCCCTACAGCGCCGCGCTGGTGCACGCGCGACCGGACATCGGGTCGACGGCCGACCGGCTCGTCGCGATCCCCGGCCGCCCGGTCTCGGCCTTCGAGGCGCCGGCCGGATGCCGCTTCGCCCCGCGATGCCCGCACGCGCAGGACAGCTGCCGGGCCGACGGGCAACGGTTCGAGCCGCTCGACTCGCGGCTGGGTGCGCTGCGAGCGAGCGACCGAGCTGCGCGGCGCGACTCCTGGAGGCCGAAGCCCATGCCTGACAACAGATTCGGGACCGAGCCGGTCCTGTCCGTGCGGGGGCTGCGCAAGGTCTTCGGCAGCCAGGTCGCCGTCGACGACGTCAGCTTCGACGTGCTGCCGGGTCGCTCGCTGGCCATCGTCGGCGAGTCCGGCAGCGGCAAGACCACCGTCGCCCGGATGATCGTCGGGCTGGAGCGACCCACGGCGGGACCATCCGGGCCTGCGGTCGCGATCGCTCGGCGCGGGCGCGCAACGGCCGCGAGCGCAAGGCCCGGGGCAGTGAGGTCCAGATCGTCTTCCAGGACCCCTACTCCAGTCTCGACCCGCGCCAGTGCGGCGCCGACTGATCGATGAGGTGCTGCGGCTGCACCACTCCCACGACGCGGCGACCCGGCGCCGGATGGTCGCCGAGCTGGCCGACCTGGTCGGGCTGGACCGGCGTCAGGTCGAGGCGCTCCCACGCGCCCTCTCCGGCGGCCAGCGCCAGCGCGTCGCCATCGCCCGCGCGATGGCCGCCGACCCGGCCGTACTCATCCTCGACGAGTCGGTCGCCGCCCTCGACGTATCGATCCAGGCCCAGGTCCTCAACGTCCTGGCCGACATCCGCGACGAGCGCGGCATCAGCTACGTCCTGATCAGCCACGACCTGGCCGTCGTCCGGCAGCTCACCGAGGACGCCATCGTCATGCAGCGCGGCGTCGTCGTCGAGCACGCGCCCACCGCGCAGCTGCTCGACCACCCGCAGCACGCCTACACGCAGATGCTCCGCGCCAGCGTCCCCGGCCCGGGCTGGAAGCCCACTCGGAGCCTGCGGACCCCGGCAGTCGGCTGAGGAACCGAGAGGAAGCGACGTGGTCACGTTCGTCCCGCCGGCCGGGACCCCGGAGGGGCTCTCCGCGGTCGGGTACGGCGACACCACCTGGGACCAGCCGTGGAACCTGCCCCGAGGACAGCTCACCACCGGCGAGCGGATGCCCTCGGTGGAGCTCGACCCGGGCGGACCGCCCACACCCTGGCCCCGCGGCCCCCACCTCGACCTGGACGAGCTGGGCTTCACCGACCCGCTCACCGGACGCGTCATGGCCGGCGACCAGTTCCTCGACCGCCGGCTGTATGCCGATGCGCTCGCGGTCGTCCACGAGGGGCGGCTGGTCCACGAGAGCTACCGCGACGGGATGACGGAGGCGGACCGGCACGTCGCGCACTCGTGCTCCAAGACCCTGACGACGATGATGGTCGGGCTGGCGATCGAGGAGGGGATGCTCGAGCGTTCCCGTCCGATCGCGCGACTACGTCCCCGAGCTGGCTGCGCTGCCGGCCTGGGACGACGTCGCCGTCGAGCACGTCCTCGACATGGCCACCGGCATCGACCTCGAGGAGCACTACGAGGAGCCGGGCTCCATGTACTGGCGCTACGCAGAGGCCGTCGGGTACTACCCCGGGTCGGGCAGCCCAGTGCCGGCGCGCTCGCCTTCGCCGTGGCCGAGCTGACGCGGGCGGTCGGAGCCGCCCGGGACCCGGTTCAACTACGGGTCCTACCTCACCAACCTGCTGCCGATCGCGCTCGCGAACGTCTACGGCGTGCCCGCGGTCGAGCTCTACGAGGACCGGATCTACCGCCACCTCGGCGCCGAGCGGCCCGCCCTGGTCAACGTCGACGTCGGTCGGGCGACCCGATCGTCGAGGGTCAGGTCAACCTCACCCTGCGTGACTTCGCCCGCTGGGGCCACCTGCTCGGCGACCGGTGGCCGGTCCCTGACCGGTGCGCAGGTGGTCCCCGGGGCGTGGGTGGACGACACGTTCGCGCCTTCCGCCGACCGGGCGGCGGCGTTCGCCCGGGGCGCCTCCGGCCGAGCATGCCCGGGAGCCGAGTACCACAACCAGACCTGGGTGCTCGAGCCCGGGCGGGTGGTCTCGATGCTCGGCATCCACGGCCAGTTCTGCTGGGTCGACCGGGACGCGCAGACCATGATCGTGGGCTTCTCGTCCTACCCCGTCCAGACGCACCCGCTGCTGAGCGCGACGCTCCGGCAGCTCTGGGAGACGGTCCGGGCGCACGTCGCGACGTGACCCCGGAACCGGCCGGCCTCGGACGCCGCCTCGGCGGGCGGGGAGGCGGCGAGAAGTTTCCTGATCCCGCGCGAGCACCTACCCTCCCTTGGATGCCCCCCCCAGCACCGCAGACTTCCCGCACTCCTCGGCGGCCTCGTCCTGATGGCCGCGGCCCTGGTCGCCACACTGCTCCAGTCGCCCCAGCAGCTGCACGCGCGCCCGGCGTTCGTGCGCAGCTGCCTCGGCTACTGCTCCTACCCGACGAACGCCGGCAAGGTGTTCCGGTGGGGTCACGAGGCCTGGCACCAGGAGTTCGAGTCCGGACCCTTCAGCCGGCACTGGAAGTCCAACCACCGCCGCCTGATCGGCCAGCGCTCCGGCATGCTCACCATCGAGGCCGGCCAGCACACCGGCTCGGTCGCGGTCTGGCCGGACAACCAGGCGGCCACCGTCGGTCGGTGGGAGGCCCGCGTGCGCGCCTACGAGCGTTCCGGCTCGGGCACCCGCTACCGGTTCATCTGGGAGCTCGTCCCCGCCAACGGTGACGCCAGCTGTGGCGCCAACGCCGCTCGTCCTGGCCAGCTACTCGCCGGGCGACCACCGCGTCCGCGGCCACGTGCGCACCCTGCCCGACCGCTCCTTCGACTACTCGCGGGTCCGCGACCTCCGCAACCGCGCCTGGCACACCTACGCCGTCGAGATCACCCGGCACCACATCTCGTGGTTCGTCGACACCCAGGTGGTCCGGACCGAGACCAGGCCGGCGGCTCTCTCCGGCGTGAAGTACCGGCCGCAGTTCGTGATGCGGGCCGAGCCGCGCAGCGGATGCGCCGGAGAGAGCCGCCGGCCTGGTCTCGTCCGGACCACCTGGGTGTCGACGTAATCGAGATGTGGTGCCGGTGATCTCGACGGCGTAGGTGTGCCAGGGCGGCTTCCGCAGGTGGCCGACCGCGAGTGGTCCAAGGAGCGGTCGGGCAGGGTGCGCACGTGGCCGCGGACGCGGTGGTCGCCCGGCGAGTAGCTGGCCAGGACGACGGCGTTGGCGCCACAGCTGGCATCACGCTTCGCGGGGACGAGCTCCCAGATGAACCGGTAGCGCTGCCCGAGCCGGAACGCTCGTAGGCGCGCACGCGGGGCTCCGACCGACCGACGGTGGCCGCCTGGTTGTCCGGGCAAGACGCTGAGACCAGCCGGTGTGCTGGCCGGCCTCGATGGTGAGCATGCCGGAGCGCTGGCCGATCAGGCGGCGGTGGTTGGACTTCCAGTGCCGGCTGAAGGGTCCGGACTCGAACTCCTGGTGCCAGGCCTCGTGACCCCACCGGAACACCTTGCCGGCGTTCGTCGGGGGAGCAGTAGCCGAGGCAGCTGCGCACGAACGCCGGGCGCGCGTGCAGCTGCTGGGGCGGACTGGAGCAGGGTGGCGACCAGGGCCGCGGCCATCGGTACGAGGCCGCCGAGGAGTGCGGGGGAATCTGCGGTGCTGGGGGGGCATCGAAGGGAGGGTAGGTGCTCGCGCGGGATAGGGAAATTCTCGCCGCCTCCCCGCCCGCCGAGGCGGCGTCCGAGGCCGGCCGGTTCCGGGTCACGTCGCGACGTGCGCCCGGACCGTCTCCCAGAGCTGCCGGAGCGTCGCGCTCAGCAGCGGGTGCGTCTGGACGGGGTACGACGAGAAGCCCACGATCATGGTCTGCGCGTCCCGGTCGACCCAGCAGAACTGGCCGTGGATGCCGAGCATCGAGACCACCCGCCCGGGCTCGAGCACCCAGGTCTGGTTGTGGTACTCGGCTCCCGGCATGGCATCGGCGGAGGCGCCCCGGGCGAACGCCGCCGCCCGGTCGGCGGAAGGCGCGAACGTGTCGTCCACCCACGCCCGGGGGACCACCTGCGCACCGGTCAGGGACCGGCCACCGGTCGCCAGCAGGTGGCCCCAGCGGGCGAAGTCGCGCAGGGTGAGGTTGACCTGACCCTCGACGATCGGGTCCCCCACCGACGTCGACGTTGACCAGCGCGGGCCGCTCGGCGCCGAGGTGGCGGTAGATCCGGTCCTCGTAGAGCTCGACCGCGGGCACGCCGTAGACGTTCGCGAGCGCGATCGGCAGCAGGTTGGTGAGGTAGGACCCGTAGTTGAACCGGGTCCCGGGCGGCTCCACCGCCCGCGTCAGCTCGGCCACGGCGAAGCCGAGCGCGCCGGCCGTGGGCTGCCCGACCCGGGGTAGTACCCGACCGCCTCGGCGTAGCGCCAGTACATGGAGCCCGGCTCCTCGTAGTGCTCCTCGAGGTCGATGCCGGTGGCCATGTCGAGCACGTGCTCGACGGCGACGTCGTCCCAGGCCGGCAGCGCAGCCAGCTCGGGGACGTAGTCGCGGATCGGACGGGAACGCTCGAGCATCCCCTCCTCGATCGCGATGCCCGACCATCATCGTCGTCAGGGTCTTGGAGCACGAGTGCGCGACGTGCCGGTCCGCCTCCGTCATCCCGTTGCGGTAGGTCTCGTAGACCAGCCGCCCCTCGTGGACGACCGCGAGCGCGTCGGCATACAGCCGCCGGTCCAGGAACTGCTCGCCGGCCATGGCCCGTCCGGTGAGCGGGTCGGTGAAGCCTCAGCTCGTCCAGGTCGAGGTCGGGGGCCGCGGGGCCAGGGTGTGGGCGGTCCGCCCGGGTCGAGCTCCACCGAGGGCATCCGCTCGCCGGTGGTGAGCTGTCCTCGGGGCAGGTTCCACGGCTGGTCCCAGGTGGTGTCGCCGTACCCGACCGCGGAGAGCCCCTCCGGGGTCCCGGCCGGCGGGACGAACGTGACCACGTCGCTTCCTCTCGGTTCCTCAGCCGACTGCCGGGGTCCGCAGGCTCCGGGTCGGCTTCCAGCCCGGGCCGGGGACGCTGGCCCGCAGCATCTGCGTGTACGGGTGCTGCGGGTCGTCGAGCAGCTGCCCGGTCGGGCCCCGCTCCACGACCTTGCCGTGCTGCATCACCAGGGCGTCCTCGGTCAGCTGGCGGACGACCGCCAGGTCGTGGGAGATCAGGACGTAGCTGATGCCGCGCTCGTCGCGGATGTCGGCCAGCACGTTGAGCACCTGGGCCTGGATCGAGACGTCGAGCGCGGCGACCGACTCGTCGAGGATGAGCACGCGCGGGTCGGCAGCCAGCGCGCGCGCGATCGCCACCCGCTGGCGCTGGCCGCCGGACAGGCGCGCGGCAGGGCGTCGATCTGGCGCTGGTCGAGCCCCACCAGGTCGGCGAGCTCGTCGATGGTCCGCCGCCGCGTCGCCGCGTCGTGCGGTGCCGTGGAGCCGCAGCACCTCGTCGATCAGGGCCGCGCCCGACTGGCGCGGATCGAGGCTCGAGTAGGGATCCTGGAAGACGATCTGGACCTCGCGGCCGCGCAGCTTGCGCTCGCGCCCCCGCGCGCGCGGGCTGTGACCGGTCGCGTCCGCAGGCGATGATCGTCCCGGCCGTGGGCCGCTCCAGCCCGACGATCATCCGGGCCACGGTGGTCTTGCCGCTGCCGGACTCGCCCACGATCGCCAGCGACCGGCCCGGCAGCAGGTCGAAGTCATGTCGTCGACGGCGACGTGGGCTGCCGAACTCCTTGCGCAGCCCGCGCACGGACAGGGCCGGCTCCATCCGGCATCCGTCGCTCAGCTGGGCCTCGGCTCCAGCAGGCCGCCACGCAGCTCGGTCGGCACGCTCGCAGCCGCACCCGGCCGCGCCAGCGGTCGAACCCCTGCTCGTGGCCGCGGCAGGAGTCCTCGACGCATGCGGGCAGCGCGGGGCGAACCGGCAGCCGGCGGCGCCTCGAACGCCGAGACCGGGCGTCCCGGGATCGCCACCAGCCGGTGGGCCGACGACGTGATGTCCGGGCGGGCCTGCACCAGCGCCGCGCTGTAGGGGTGCAGCGGGTCGGCGTGCAGCTGGTCGGCCGCCGGGTCTCGACGACCTGGCCGGCGTACATCACGCAGGTCGGTCGCACACGGCGCCGGCCAGCTCGAGGTCGTGGGTGATGAACAGCATCGACAGCCCGCGATCGCGGCGCAGGTCGTCGAGGATGGCCATCACCTCCGACTGGGTGGTCACGTCGAGGGCGGTGGTGCACTCGTCGGCGAGCAGCAGCTGCGGCTCGGAGAGCAGCGCGGTGGCGATCATGACGCGCTGGAGCATGCCGCCGGACAGCTCGTGCGGGTACTGCCGCAGCCGCTTGGCCGGGTCGTCGATCCCGACCTCCTCCAGCGCCTGGGCGGCCCGGCGGCCGGCCTCGGCCTTGGGCACGCCGTCGAGGGTGCGGAGGGACTCGGTCATGAAGTCCTCGATCCGGCGCACCGGGTTGATGTGGGCGCGGGGGTCCTGGAACACCACCGCCACCTGCGAGCGGTGCCCGCGCA
This sequence comes from uncultured Actinomycetota bacterium, assembly GCA_963808115.1. Taxonomy (GTDB): domain Bacteria; phylum Actinomycetota; class Actinomycetes; order Propionibacteriales; family Nocardioidaceae; genus Nocardioides. The sequence continues at coordinate 377,531 of CAWEEN010000003.1, read as the reverse complement.
GCTCCGCCCCGGTCAGCGTCCAGCACGTCGGCGCCGTCGAAGGTGACCGCGACCGGTCACCTCGGCGCCGGCGGCAGCAGCCGGGCGATCGCCCGGGCGGTCATCGACTTCCCGGAGCCGGACTCGCCGACCAGGCCCATCGCCTCGCCGGCGTCGATCTCGAACGACGTGCCGGAGATGACCTCGCGAGGCCCGCTGTCCAGCGCGAGCCGGACGGTCAGGTCCTCGACCTGAGCAGGGCGGTCATCGGTTGCCTCCCCGCGAAGCGCTCTGGAGCCGCTCGCCGAGGAAGCTGACCGCCGAGACGACGAGCACGATGCACGCCACGGCCGCGAGCGCCTCCAGCGGATAGCCCTGGAGCAGGGGGGTCTTGCCTTCGGAGACCATCACGCCCCAGTCGGCCTGGGGCGGCTGGATGCCGAGCCCGAGGAAGGAGAGCGCCGCCAGGTCGACGACGGCGAAGCCGAAGAAGATCGTGCCCTGCGCCACGATCAGCGACGAGATGTTGGGCAGCAGGTGGCGGAAGCACAGCCACCAGCTGCTGAAGCCCTGCACCTCACCGGCCTGGATGTAGGCCATCGCCCGCTCCTTGAGCGCGGCACCGCGCAGCACCCGAGCCAGGTAGGGCGAGTAGGCCATGGCCAGCGCGAGGCCGGCGGAAGCAGGCCCGGGCCCGAACACGGCCGCGGCCAGGACGGCCAGCAGGATGCCGGGGAACGCGAACATCACGTCGAGGCCGCTGGAGACCGCGGTGTCGAACCGGCCGCCGAACCAGGCGGTCAGGACGGCCAGGCTCGACCCGATCGCGACCGCGACGATCGGACCAGCGCCGCGCCCAGCAGCGTCGTACGGGCACCCACCATGAGCCGGCTCAGGAGGTCGCGGCCGGCGCCGTCGAACCCGAGCAGGTGACCACCCATCGGGCCGACGTTGGCATAGGAGAGGTGACCTCGTTCGGGTCGTAGGGCCGCAGGACCGGGCCGAAGATCGCCAGGAGCACGGCGACCACGATGATCGCGACGCTGATCCACCCGCCGACCCGAGCCGGGGCAGGCGGCGGGTCCTGGCCGATCCGGGTCGCCGGGCGGGCGACCGGGTCCGGGCCGGGCTCCTCGGGAGCGGCGCCGGTCGGCATGGCGCTTCCGACGGGGATGCTCACTGGGCTCGCTCCCGATCGCGACCCGCGGGTCGAGGAGGGCGTAGGCGATGTCGACGAGGGTGTTGACCACCACGAAGAGCACCACCAGCACCAGGCTGATCCCCTGGACGACGGCGAAGTCCTTGTTCTGCGCGGCCTGCACCAGGTAGGAGCCCAGCCCGTTCAGGCCGAACGCCGTCTCCACGACCGCCGACAGGGCGATCAGGCTGGCGATCGTCAGGCCGACCACGGTGGTGATCGGGATCGCGGCGTTCCGCAGCACGTGCCGCCGCAGGATCGTCCGGCGCGGCAGGCCACGGCTCACGGCGGTCTGCACGTGCTCGCGCCCCAGCTCCTCGCGCACCGCGGCCCGGGTCACCCGGGTCACCAGTGCCACCGACGAGGCAGCCAGCGCGAGCGCCGGGAGGATCAGGTGGTGCAGCGAGTCGAGCAGCCCGTTCCCGTCTCCCAGCGCCGGGAACCAGGGCAGCTTGACCGCGAACACGAACTGCAGCACCACCGCCGCGGCGAAGGCCGGCATCGCGGCGGAGACCGTGGAGGAGATCAGCACGCCGTTGTCGATCGTGCCGCGCGACAGCGCGCCGACGACGCCGAGCCCCACGCCGATCACGACGATCACGATCGAGGTCAGCAGCACCAGGCTGGCGGTCACCCCGATCCGCTGTCCGATCAGGGTCGAGACGCTCTCGTGCAGCGGGATCGACTGACCGAGGTCACCGTGCAGCGCCGCGACCAGCCAGTGCCAGTACCGGACCAGGAACGGGTCGTCGAGGTGGTACTGGGCGTTCAGCTGGGCGATCACCTGGGGCGAGGGTGCCCGACCGCCGGTCAGGGTGGCGATCGGGCTCCCCGGAGCCAGGTAGAGCGAGCCGTAGACCAGGAGGCTCGCCACCAGCAGGGTGACCACGAGCATCACCAGGCGCTTCACGATGAAGGCGAGCATGCGGACTCCTCGGTCAGCCGGCTGCTCAGCTACCGCCGAGGTAGCTGGCCCACGGGCCGAACATGAACGAGAACGTCGACGGCGGGCCGGTCACCTTCTTGTTCATCACCAGCACGGTGTTCGGCGCCACCAGCGGGATCCAGACCAGCTGGTCGGTGATGATCTTCTGGGCCGCGATCACGTCCTGGGCCCGCTTCGCCGGGTCGGCCTCGCCCCGTGCGGCGTTCATGCTCTGGGTGACCTGCGGGTTGTCGTAGCCGCTGAAGTTCTGCGACCCGCCCGGCATGGCGAAGCTGTTGTAGAGCGCGGCCGGGTCGGCGTAGTCGCCGTAGTTGATGGTCGAGAACATGTCGACGGAGCCGAAGTACTTCGGGTCGATGAAGAAGTTGATGTAGTTCGACGGGCTGACGTTCTTCAGCTTCACCTTGAGCCCGATCGCCTCCGCTGCCTGCTGGACCGCGAGGGTCTCGGTCTGGACGGTCGGGATGCCGGACGACGTGCCGATCGTGATCGTCTGGCCGACGATGCCCGCCGCCTTGGCATCGGCTCTTGGCCTTGGCCACGTCCTGGGTCATCGCCGGCAACGCGTCGTAGGCGCTCTGGAAGGTCTCTCTTGGCGTAGCCCCAGGTGCCGCTGGCGGCCGCGGCGTGCGGGATGCTGCCGGCGCCCTGGTAGACGGTGTCGATGATGCCCTGACGGTCGATGGCCTCCGAGAGCGCCTTGCGACCGTCGACGTCGGCGAGCGGGCCCTTGGTCGCGCTGACGACCATCGACGCCGTCGCGTACGGCGCACCCTGGTAGACGCTTACCGACGAGTCTTCTCCATCTGGCCGAGGGTGCTGATCCCGGTGCCGTAGGAGCCGTCGATCGCCCCGCTGGACAGCCCGGCGGTCAGCGTCGCGTCGTCCGGGGTGCCGATCACGGTCAGGCTCGTGACCTTCGGGGTGGGCAGGGAGGTGTCCCAGTAGTCCGGGTTCGGCACCATCTTGACGCCCTGCCCGGTCTTCCAGGAGTCGAGCTTGTACGGGCCCGAGCACATCGTGCCGCCGCTGACCGTGCCGAACGCCTTGCCCTTGGCCTCGACGTACTTCTTCTGCACGACCTCGCCGGGCGTCGCCGAGAGCTCGCCGAGCAGCCACTGGTCGGGCTGCTTGAGTTGATGGTGAAGGTCTCGGTGCCGGTCGCCTCGATCGAGATGACCCGGTCGAAGACCTGGGCGTAGTAGCCGCCGGCCTTGGGGTCCATGGCCCGCGTCGAGGCTGAAGACGGCGTCCTGCGCCGTGACCGGGGAGCCGTCCCAGAACTTCGCCTTGGAGTTCAGCGTGAAGTCGTACTCGGTCGGGCTGGGGGCGGTGTAGGTGGCGATGCCGGGGCCGAGCGTCTGGTCCGGCGCCTGGCGGAGCAGGGAGTCGCACAGCAGCGGGTCGACGGTGTTCTCGGGGTAGTCGAACGCCTGGATCGGGTCCAGGGTCTGGGTCTCCCGGTACGTCGACCAGACCACGTCACCCGCGTCGGAGGTCGGCTTCGGCGTCAGCACCGTGTAGCTCGTCGTGGCCTGGCTCTTCTTGGCGGGCGGCTTGGCTCCGCAGGCGGTCACCGCCAGGGTGCAGGCGAGCGCACCGGCGCCGAGAACCATCCAGCTGCGTGCTGGGTTCTGGGACATGGTCGGTTCCTTCTTCCGGTGGGGCGGGTGAGGCTGTCGGGTGGGTCAGAGGGTGGGGCGCCAGGAGGGGTCGTGCCACAGCCCGAGCTCGCGCTCGGCCGCGGCACCGACCTGGAAGGCGGTGACGTCGTCGTACGGACGGGCCACGACCTGGACGCCGGTGGGCACGCCGTTGGAGGCGATGCCCGGAGGGGACGGCGAGCACCGGGTGCCGGCTGGCCACGTTGAAGACCGGGGTGAGCGCCGCGAAGATGTAGAGCTCGAGGTGCCGGCCGGCGACGTCGAGGCCGTCGGCGTACGTCGTCGCCGGCGCGCAGCCCGAGGCCGCCGAAGGTCGGGCAGACCAGGGCGTCGTGGTCGGCGAAGACCCGGGCGATCGCGAGGTGGATCTCGGTCTCCAGCTCCATGCCCGGGTAGACGCTGGTCCGGGCGAAGGCGGCGCCGGACTTGGCGAGGAACTGCCGCGTGTAGCCCATGAAGCGCGGGTCGTCCGGGTCGACCTCCTCGCTCATCGACGGGCCCATGATCGAGCCGTAGTGCACGAGCGCGGCCTCGGTCAGCCGCTCCAGCGAGAGGTCGACCTGCGACCTCCTCGACCTCGGCCCCGGCGCGCCGGAGCGCCTCGGCGAAGGCCCGGGTGTTGGCCTCGACCTCGGGCTCGACCGGGATGTCGCCGAGCGTCACCGCGCAGGGCGATCCGCATCCCGCGGACGTCGCCGAGCTCGTCGGGGATCGGCAGCGCCGGCAGCGACACGTGGTCGACGGGGTGCTGGCCCTGGATCACGTTGTGGAGCAGCGCGGTGTCGGCGACCGTGCGGCCCATCGCGCCGTCGTGGCAGTAGACGTCGAGGTTGAAGGGCGGCAGGGCCGGCACCCGGCCGTACGGCGCCTTGAAGCCGACCACGCCGCAGAACGACGCGGGGATCCGGATCGAGCCACCGATGTCCGACCCGCTGGCCAGGTACGCCGTGCCGGCGGCCAGGGCCGCGCCCGAGCCGCCCGAGGAGCCGCCCGGCGTGTAGTCGGGGTTCCACGGGTTGCGGGTGACGCCCCACAGGTCGCTGTGGGTGAAGCCGGCGCAGGAGAACTCCGGTGTGGTGGTGCGGGCGTGGACCAGGGCGCCCGGCGTCGTAGACCCGCTCGGGGACCGGGTGGGTCTCGTCGGCGACCAGGCCCTCGGTGAGCAGCGAGCCGAAGCGCAGGCTGCGGCCGGCGATCGGCTGCTCCTCCTTGAGCGCGACCGGCAGGCCCTCCAGCGGGCGGGGCGGTGCGCCCTTGCCGGCGTAGCGCTCGGCCGCCGCGACGGCGGCTGCCCGGAGGTCGTCGTGGTCGCGCTCGAGCAGGCAGTTGACCGTGGGCTCGGTCGCCTCGGCCCGGGCCGATGACCGCGTCGAGGACCTCGACCGGCGACAGCTCGCGGGCCCGGAACGCGCGCAGGACCTCGGTCGCGCTGAGGTAGTGCAGGTCGGTCATCGGTGCTCCCGTCGGTGCGGATTGGGGGCGAACCTAGGCTCGCCACACATGGTTGTCAATAGCGTTGACATGACTGTTGTCGGACCGTCGTGTCGGGGGGCCGGACCAGAAGAGCCCGCTCAGGCGGACGCGGCGTACACGCGGACGCCCGCCGACGAAGGTCTGCTCCACCCGGGTGTGGCAGATCTCCGAGGTCGGTGCGGCGAAGGGGTCACGGTCGAGCACGACGAGGTCCGCGAGCTTGCCGACGGCGATGGTGCCGGTGTCGTCGAGGTGGTTCACGTACGCCGTGCCCGAGGTGTAGGCGGCCAGCGCGCTGGCCAGGTCGAGGCTCTGCTCGGGGTAGAAGGCCTCCGCGTCGCCGTCCGGCGCCACCCGGTTGACGGCCACGTGCATGCCCTCGATCGGGTTCGCGCTGCTGACCGGCCAGTCGCTGCCACCCGACAACGTCGCACCCGCTCGCAGGAGGTCGCCGAACGGGTACTGCCACGATGACCGCTCGGGCCCCAGGAAGGGCATCGTCAGCTCGTCCATCTGCGGCTCGTGCGCGGCCCACAGCGGCTGCATGTTGGCGGTCGCCCCGAGCATGCGGAAGCGCGCGATGTCGTCGGGGTGGATCACCTGGAGGTGGGCGAGGTGGTGACGGTTGTCGTTGAAGCCGTTGGCCGTCCGGGCGGCCTCGACCGCGTCCAGCGCCTCGCGCACCGCCCGGTCGCCGAGGGCGTGGAAGTGCACCTGGAAGCCGTGGCCGTCGAGCGCCGTGACGTAGTCGCGGAGGGCCTGCGGGTCGATGAACGACAGCCCGGCGTGGGCGCCGCCGGAGGAGCAGACACAGCCCTGGCGCAGGTAGGGGCTGAGCATGGCCGCCGTGTGGTTCTCCGCGACCCCGTCCTGCATGATCTTGACGGTCGAGGCGGACATCAGCCCGCGCGTCAGCTCCTGCCGGTTCGCCAGCAGCCGGTCGACCTGCTCGAGGCCCTGGTCGCGCTCCCACCAGAGGGCACCGACGACCCGCGCGGTGAGGAGGTCCTGGGCCAGGGCGGCACGGTAGGCGCCGGCCACGTTGCCGAGCCGACCCGCGGCGCTGACGGCCGCGTCCTGCCAGCCGGTGATACCGAGGGAGTGCAGCAGGGACTGGGCGCGGAGCAGGCCCTCCAGGAGGTCGGCCTCGGTCTCGCCGGGCAGGTGGGCGGCGACCAGCTCCATGGCGCCCTCCTGCAGCATGCCCGTGGGGTTGCCGTCCGCGTCGCGCTCGATCCGGCCGTCCACCGGGTCCGGCGTCCGGGCGTCGATGCCGGCGATCTCGAGGGCGCGGGAGTTCACCCAGGCACCGTGGTGGTCGCGGTTGGGCAGGAACACCGGGCGGTCGGGGACCAGCTCGTCGAGGAACGCGCGGTCCGGCGTACCGCCGGGGAAGCTCTCCATGGACCAGCCGCCACCGGTGATCCAGGAAGCCTCCGGGTTGGCCGCGGCGTACGTCGCGATGCGGGCGCGGTACTCCTCCACGGACACGACGCCGGTGAGGTCGCAGGCACCCATCTCGACCCCGCCGCCGACCGGGTGGATGTGGGAGTCCTGGAACCCGGGGACCAGCAGCCGCCCGGCGAGGTCGACCACCTCGGTCCGTGGTCCGATGAGCTCGGCGACCTCGCGGTGACCCACGGTTACGATGCGCTCGCCGCTGACCGCGACGGCCGTGGCGCGGCTGCGGGCGGCGTTGCCGAGATGGACAGGACCGCCGGTGAAGACCAGGTCTGCGTGCATGGCCGGGGACGCTAGAGCCAACCAGTACGATGTTGTCAACGATGTTGATCGCGACTAGGCTCGGTCACGAGGTAGAGACGTGTCGAGTCCGCAGAGGGAGGCCCGGAAGGCATGACGAGCGGGAAGGCCCGGCGCGCGACCGGGCGCCCACAGCTGGACCGAGACGTCATCGTCTCCACCGCCATCGAGCTGGCCGCCTCCGGGGACGCGATCACCTTCCGCAGCCTCGGTACGGCGCTCGGGGCGGACCCGACGGCGGTGTACCGCCACTTCCGCGACAAGGAAGAGCTGATGCAGGCGGTGGTGGACCGCCTGATCGTCACCATCCAGGAGCGCCTCGACCTCGACGCCCCCTGGCGCGACCAGCTCTACGACGGCGCGGTGGCCACGTTCGACGTCTTCACCGCCCACCCGCACGTGGGCGTCGACTCGTCGACCATCGCCACCGGCGGCCTCGGCGAGCTGGCGGCGATCAACTGGATCCTGACGCAGCTGGGGCGGGCCGGCCTCGGCAAGGAGCAGGCCGTGCGCTTCTACGCCGCCTACTCCAGCTACGTCCTCGCGGCCGCGGCGGCCCTCTCGCGCCAGCAGCTGCGCGACGACGCCTCCGCGGCTCACTGGGTCGGCGACCTCCGAGCCGTCGACGCCGCCCGGTTCCCCGCCGTGTCGGCGGTCCTCCCGGAGCTGGTCGCGCTGTCCGACCGCGACGTGTTCCTCACCGGGGTCGAGGTCTTCCTCGACTCGGTCGCCGACGTCGCGGCGCAGACCCCGGGCGAGCCCGGCCCCGCCTGACCGGCGCGCCCGAAGGGATTCGAACCCCTAACCTTCTGATCCGTAGTCAGATGCTCTATCCGTTGAGCTACGGGCGCAGCGTCCGCGCCGGGTGGAAGCCCCGACGAGGACTGCACGAGGATAGCCGACCCCCCGGACGCCGCCGAATCGACCTCGACCGAGCCGAAAGGCTGCCCGGAGCCGGCTCGCGGCGGACCGGGTCCGAGCAGTGTGATCCGGGCCACGAAGCCTTGATCGATCCAATATGTCAGGAGTCCTGACACGGGTAACGTCCCGGCCACCAGTCGGGCGACAACGACGCCGGCCGATCCGCAGACAACTTCACGTTCACCCCGCCGCCAGGCGGACCGGCGACCCTCGGGGCCTGCCGCGACGTACGAGAGGGACCGCACCGCACATGACTGCCGACATCGAAACCCGACCCAACGCCCACGACTCCGCAGCGGCGCCGACGACCCACCAGGGGATCCTCGACTTCGTCTCCCAGGTCGCCGCACTGACCACCCCCGACCGGATCCACTGGTGCACGGGCTCCGACGAGGAGTGGACCGAGCTGACCGACGCCCTGGTCGCTGCGGGCACGTTCACCCGCCTCGACCCCGCCAAGAAGCCGAACTCCTTCCACGCCGCCTCCGAGCCCGTCCGACGTCGCCCGCGTCGAGGACCGCACCTACATCTGCTCGGTGGACGAGAAGGACGCCGGGCCGACCAACAACTGGATGGCGCCCGAGGAGATGAAGGACATCATGCGCGGGCTGTACGCCGGCGCCATGGTGGGCCGCACGCTGTACGTCATCCCGTTCGTGATGGGCCACCTCGACGCCGAGCACCCCATGTTCGGCGTGGAGATCACCGACTCGGCCTACGTCACGGTCTCGATGCGGGTGATGGCCCGCGTCGGCTCCGAGGTGCTGCGCCGGATGGAGGAGCTCGACGCGTCGTTCGTCGAGTGCCTGCACTCGGTCGGCGCCCCGCTGGCCGACGGCCAGGCCGACGTCTCCTGGCCGTGCAACGACACCAAGTACATCGTGCAGTTCCCCGAGGAGCGGGCGATCTGGTCCTTCGGCTCCGGCTACGGCGGCAACGCCCTCCTCGGCAAGAAGTGCTACGCCCTGCGGATCGCGAGCGCCATCGCCCGCGACGAGGGCTGGATGGCCGAGCACATGCTGATCCTCAAGCTCACCAGCCCCGAGGGCGTGACCAAGTTCGTCGTCGCAGCCTTCCCGAGCGCGTGCGGCAAGACCAACCTCGCCATGCTCGAGCCCACCGTGCCCGGCTGGAAGGTCGAGTCCGTCGGCGACGACATCGCCTGGATGCGGATCGGCGAGGACGGCCGGCTCTGGGCGGTCAACCCCGAGTACGGCTTCTTCGGCGTGGCTCCCGGCACCAACGAGCACACCAACCCCAACGCGATGCGGACGATCAACCAGGGCAACTCGGTGTTCACCAACGTCGCGCTGACCGACGACGGCGACGTCTGGTGGGAGGGCTTGGAGAACACCCCGGCCCACGCCACCAGCTGGAAGGGCGAGCCCTGGACGCCGGACAGCGGCGAGCTGTCCAGCCACCCCAACAGCCGCTACTGCACGCCGATCAAGCAGTGCCCGATCCTGGCGCCGGAGTACGACGACCCGCGCGGCGTCCCGATCGACGCGATCCTCTTCGGCGGCCGCCGCCCGACCACGATCCCGCTGGTGACCGAGGCCCGCGACTGGGCCCACGGCACGTTCATGGGGGCGACCCTGAGCTCGGAGACCACCGCTGCCGCGGTCGGCCAGGTCGGTGTCGTGCGCCGCGACCCGATGGCGATGCTCCCGTTCATCGGCTACAACGCCGGCGACTACCTCAACCACTGGATCACCATGGGCAAGGACAACGACGAGTCCAAGCTCCCGAAGATCTACTACGTCAACTGGTTCCGCAAGGACCAGGACGGCGGCTTCCTGTGGCCGGGCTATCGGCGAGAACAGCCGGGTCCTCAAGTGGGTCATCGAGCGCCTCGAAGGCACCGCCGCGGCGGTCGAGACCCCGATCGGCCTGGTGCCGGCGCCCGGGCGCCCTCGACATCGACGGTCTCGACCTCACCGAGGAGGAGATCCGCCAGGCCCTCGCGGTCGACCCCGAGGAGTGGAAGCGCGAGATCCCGCAGATCCAGGAGTGGTTCGAGAAGTTCGGCGACGAGCTCCCGGCCGTGCTGTGGACCGAGCTCGACGGCCTCAAGGCCCGCCTCGAGGCCTGAGCACAGCAGCGGCGAGGGTCCGTCGTACGACGGCCGGGCGGCCGTCACAGAACTGGCCCTCGCTCCTGCAGACTGTCACGTCCGCTGGCTGCGATGTGCGACGATGCGCGCGTGGGGACGCAAGGGATGACCGGTGACTGTGCTCGGTCCTGAGGAGCGTGCGCTCTTCGAGACCGAGGCGGCACCGCTCTACGAAGAGGCTGCCGTCAGCGGCGGTCTGGCCGACTCCGATCCGCGGATCGCGAAGGGCGGCCCGCAACGCGATGCGCTCGACCTGCTCGTCTCGCTGAACCTGGTGGTGCACGACCGCGCGAACAAGGCCTACGTCCCCGTCGACCCGGCGTCGGTCCAGTCCCACGTCGTGGGCCCGCTCAGCCAGCAGGGCGCCGAGATGCTCCACGAGTCGTCGGAGTGGGCACGCACGTTCGGGCAGCTCTCCCAGGCCTGGCGCCGTTCACCGAACTCGTCACGGGGCCCGATCACGGAGTTCCGTGATGCCGCGATCGGCACGTTCATCGCCGGTGCTGTCGCCGAGGCCGAGTTCGAGCTGCTCACCGCGCAGCCACAGGCCGACCGCGACCGGCGTCGGGTCAGCCTGAAGTCAGCGCTCGAGCGCGACAGCGCCGCGCTCGACCGTGGCGTGAAGATGCGCACCCTCTACCAGCACAGCGCCCGCCGGAACACGCCCACGCGCGAGTACGTCGCCGAGGTCAGCGCCCTCGGTGCGGAGGTGCGCACCCTCGACGAGTTCTTCAACCGGATGATCGTGGTCGACCGCCGGCTCGCGATCATCCCGGGCTCGGCCGACCTCTCGCTGGCGATGGCGATCCGCGAGCCGAGCCTGGTGGCCTACCTCGCCGACGTCTTCGAGCGGGCCTGGGAGCGAGCCCGACCGTTCACCAACAGCGAGCGCTCGATGATGAACAACATCGCCCGGGAGCAGCGGGCGATGACGATCCGGATGCTGATCGAGGGCCACTCCGACCCGGTCAGCGCCAAGCGCCTGGGCGTCAGTGCCCGGACCTTCGCCGGCTACGTCGCCGACCTCAAGTCGGAGTACGACGCCGAGACCAGGTTCCAGCTCGGCTACACGATGGGGCAGATGGGCGTCTCGGGGCTCGAGTCCGACTGAGGCCGCGTGACGGCCGCGACGACGGCGTCCCGGAGACGAAGAACGGGGGGACGGACGGGTCCGTCCCCCCGCACCGACTCGGGAGCGGCCAGCAGGTCTGGCAGGTGCCACCCGTGTGGGGGACGTGGTGGCAGGCGCTCGCGAGCCGCGATGGTCAGTAGTGAGGGCCGCCCGGGGCGCTCAGGCAGGTCGGGCAGTACCAGCTGGTGTCGGCATGAGCGGGCGCCGTGAGGCCGAGCGTGCCGAGACTCATCACCCCGGTGGCGAGCAGTAGGCCGATCGCGCGCATCTTCGTCATGAGTTCCACGTCCTCCCGGTCGGGTGTCGTTCACCCAGTACCCATTGTCGGGGACGTCCACACGGCGTGGCGAAGTAGCGGTGGCTCAGAAACTTGCAATGCACATTCCTGCAGTGCCCGAGCGTGGGCCGGAAGCCACCGCTGCACCCCAGGGACGATACGCCACGGGCCCCGTCGTTGTCTGCGACGAGGCCCGTGGGCACGGGTCACTGGCGGAGGCGGCGGGATTTGAACCCGCGAGAGGGATGAACCTCAACCCGCTTAGCAGGCGGGCGCCATAAACCGGGCTAGGCGACGCCTCCCCGACAGCGAGCACAGATTACAAGGCTCCCCGCCCGCGCTCCGAATCAGGCCGGGTCGACCGGGTCGGAGGGGTTCGCCCCGTCCTCGGGTGCGGCGGCGTGCGCGTCCCGCAGGCGCCGGCGTACGTCGACCGCGACGGCGTCCGGGTCGGCGGCCAGTGCGGCCATCGGCAGCCGGGTGACCCGGCCGTCGGCCAGGGTCAGCACCAGGCACGGCTCGCCGCCCGGACTGCTGGCAGCCAGCTCGCTGACCTCGTCCCAGCGGGCACGGGTGGCACCGATGCCGCCCAGCAGGCGCACGACGTACCCCTCGGGGGTCAGCCGCAGCGCCCAGGCCACCCGCAGCAGCCACCAGGCCCAGCCGGCCACGAGCACCAGACCGACCGCCGCCACCAGGCCGGCGACCGTCCAGCCGCCGCCGGCCAGCAGGCCCACGAGGGTGGCCAGCAGGACGAGGACCGCCAGCGTGACCAGGCTGCGACCCACCAGGCGCGCGCCGAGCGCGGGCGCGAGGCGGTACGACGAGGTGGCAGGCGAGTCGGGCACGGGATGATTCAACTGAAACCGTCGCCGGATCGGCCAATCCCCACGGTTCCCGACCTTGCCGCCGACGCGCGGAGGGTGGACAGTGGAGGCCAACCCTCCTGCGCACAACGGCGTGCCCGGCCCCTCCCGGGAGGTCCCATGGCGGCCACCACCGGCTCTCTCCACGATCTCCTACGGCCCACACACGCCCACGACAACGTCGAGGCCTGGCGCTGGTCGGTGCGCCGCCAGCTCGTGCCGGTCCGAGACCGGCTGGCCCACGAACCGCCGCTGCGGCGCGAGGCCTGGCTGTCGGCTCGCGCCGCGCGCTCGCTGCGCGAGCGCGACGCCCTGCTGGCCCGGCTCAACGGGCTGGCGTCCCAGGTGCTCGTCGCCCACGACATCGAGCCGGTGCGCGCCGAGCTGAGCCGGCTGCTGGCCGACATCGACCGCCACGCCCAGCGGATGAGCGACCTCGCCTACGACGAGGTGGAGCTGGAGATCGGCGGCTCGGAGTGACGATCTCCTAGACTCGGCGCCGCGTGCGGACCGGGCCTGCCCGGTCCCGCGCTCGGAGGGGTGCCGGAGTGGCCGATCGGAACCGCCTTGAAAGCGGTCGCTGGCAGAGATGTCAGCCGCGGGTTCGAATCCCGCCCCCTCTGCCGATGTCCCTGCCGACGTCCCGGCCGCTGTCTCGTGTGGCGCGCTCGTCCCGCGTCGGGAACGGCCGGCCGGTCAGCTCGGGCCGTTGAGCTCCACGAGGATGTCGCCCTCCTGGACGACGTCCCCCGGGGTGACCCTGATCGCGGTGACGGTGCCGGGGTGCTCGGTGAGCACCGGGATCTCCATCTTCATCGACTCGAGCAGGCACACCGAGTCACCGGCCGCGACGACGTCACCGACCTCGACCTCCAGCACGATCACGTTGGCGACCATCTCGGCCAGGATCCGGACCGTCGTCTCGCGTGCCACGTCACGAACCTAGTGGATACCGCTGGGTAGCCCTCACCAGAGGGCGCGGGTGCGCCCAGGCTCGGGCCGGACCGCCGTGGCCTCCTCGGTGTCCTTCAGCCGACGACCGCGCGGGCCGGTCAGCCGGAGGTCGGCCCGGATCAGCAGGTAGCCGATCAGGAGGCCGATCAGCACGCCGTACGTCGCGGCGAGGGAGACCTCGACCACGCTCCGGCCGGGGTCCACGAGGCCGTAGGCGACCGGGGCGGTGACGGCGACGCCGAACGCGCAGACCCACCAGCCCTGGCGCCGCCGGGCCCGCATGTGGGTGCCCCAGGTCAGGGCCGGCACGCCGAGCAGGGCGATGATCGGGCGCGGGAAGGCACCGAGGTGGTGGTGGCTCCAGCGGACCGCGTCGTCGAGGGACTGCACCAGGTCCTCGGTGCCGTAGCGCCGCAGCAGCTCGGCGTAGCCGAGGGTGAGGGCGAGGACCAGGCCGCCGAGCACCACGGTCAGCACGCCTCGCGACCCGAGGCCGTGGAAGCCGGCTCCGAGTCGGTAGACCATCACGAAGGCCGAGACGAACGACAACCCGAGCACGGTGTACTCGAAGCGCTCCAGGTTGACCACGGGCGCCCACGCCAGCGCGGCCATCGCCCCCACCGCGGCGATCGCCACCGCCACGAGCGTCTCGCGGACCGCGCCGGCGAAGTGGACGGCCGGGACCGTCGCCATCACCGCGAAGACCGCCGAGAGCACCGCGGTGGTCACCGCGGCGCCGCTGCGGAGTGCGTCGCTGTCGAGGACCACGACCAGACCGCCCAGGGCGAGGGCGAACACCGAGAACAGCAGCGGGCGGCCGCCGGTACGGGCTGCGAGCCCCCAGGTGTACGCCGTGCTGGTGGCGACGGCACCGACGTCGGCGACCCAGGTGCCGACGTCGCCGACCAGGCCCACCACCAGGACGGCGGCCGAGCCGAGCACCACGAGGAGCCAGGCCGCGAACCCGAGCCCGTGCCCTCGACCTGTCGGGTCGGGCTCGGCCACCACCTGCGTCCCGACCTGCTCGGCCGTCGCCTGGGGAGTCGTCGCGATGACCGGGTCCGCCGTCCCAGCCGCCGGTTGCGCCGGTTCCGCGCGCTCCGCGCGTCGGCCGGGCTTGCGGGCGGCCCGCTTGCCGCCGCGACGGCGGGGTTCGGCCCTGTACACGTTCGGTGAGGCTACAGGCGCCGGTTGGCCAGCGAGGGGTTGGTACGGCGGGCCGCCACGACCTCGGCCGGGTCGAGCTCGGCGTGCAGGACCGCGCGACCGTCGCCGGCCTCGACGACCACGTCACCCAGGGGGCCGACCACCATCGAGTGCCCGCTGTAGCGCGGTCCGGGCTGCCCCACGCCCACGACGTAGGCGGTGTTCTCGATCGCGCGGGCACGCAGCGAGCGTCGTCCAGTGAGCCACCTTGCGTGGACCGGCGACCCAGGCGGCCGGGACCACGAGCAGGTCGGCTCCCGCCTCGACCAGCCGCCGCGCCAGCTCGGGGAAGCGCACGTCGTAGCAGGTCATGATCCCGACCGTGAACCCTTCGAGCTCGAGCACGACGGGCTCGATGGCACCCGCGGACAGAACCGCCGACTCCTGGTAGCCGAAGGAGTCGTAGAGGTGGATCTTGCGGTAGTCGGCGCTCCTCGCACCGCGCACCACCAAGGTGTTGAAAGGACGCTCGCCGGCCTGCTCGAACATCCCCGCCACCACCGTCGTCCGGCGCTCGGCGGCGACCCGGGCCACCTCCGTGGCGAACGGTCCGTCCAGCGGCTCGGCATGGGGCGCGAGCTCGGAGCCGGGCTCACCGAAGTCGCGGGCGAACGCCTCGGGCAGCACGACGAGGTCGGCCCCGTCGGGCACCAGGGCGCCCAGCCGGCCGCGGTTGACCTCGGGGTCCAGCGACGACGCCTCCTGCACCAGCACGACCTGCATGGGCTCAGCCTGCCACGATGGACCCCGTGAGCGACGACGGTGTCTGGGCAGCCGTCGTGCTGACCGGCGGGACGGCTTCCCGGATGGGCGGCGCGGACAAGGGCGCCCTGGCCCGGCAGGGCCGGCTGCTCCTCGACCTGGCGCTCGAGGCCGTGGCCGGTGCGACCGAGATCGTGGTGGTCGGTCCCACGGTCCCCACCCGACGTGAGGTCACGTTCACCCGCGAGGACCCGGCCGGCGGTGGGCCCCTGGCCGGGCTCAGCGCCGGGGTCGCCGCCGTCAGCGGCGCCGCCTCGACGGTCGTGGTCCTGGCCGTCGACATGCCGGACGTCACCGCCGGCACCGTCGCTCGCCTCCTCGACGCTGCCCGAGGCGGGGCCGGTGCGTGGCTCGTGGACGGCGATGGCCGCCGCCAGCTGGCGGGCGTGGTCCGGCGCGACCGGGTGCCACGCCCCCAGGACTCCACAGGGCTGCCGATGCGGGTCCTGATGGCCGATCCGGAGAGCGTCGACGTCGCCGCCGACGAGGGCGAGGCGGCCGATGTCGACACCTGGGACGACGCCTCGCGGCTCGGGATCACCCGCGACACGTCGCACCGGACTTGAAGGACCGACCCGATCGCGGAAGATTGAAGCCCGTGAACCTGCACGACTGGATCGACGAGCTCTGCGATGTGCTGGACATCGACACCGAGGTCGACGAGGCGCTGGTCCTCGACCTGGCCAAGGTGGCGGCCACCAACGTGGTCCGGCCGGCGGCCCCCATCACGACGTATCTCCTCGGCTACGCCGCCGGTGCCTCCGACGCGGACTCCGACGAGATCGAGAAGCTGGCCGCACGGGCTCAGGCGCTCGCCGAGGGCTGGGACCACCCGTCCGGCACTCCCGACCCCGACGACATCGACGACGAGCTTCCCGACGACAGCGCGGTCGACCACAGCGCCGACGCCTATGACGAGTAGCTGATGCACGCCGTCGTCGTGGAGAGCCCCGGGGGTCCAGAAGCGCTCCGGTACGCCGAGCTGCCCGATCCCGAGATCGGTTCCGGCGAGGTGCTGCTCGACGTGGTGGCGACGGCCGTCAACCGCGCCGACCTGCTGCAGCGGCAGGGTCACTACCCTCCTCCGCCCGGCGCCTCCCACCTCCTCGGCCTCGAGTGCAGCGGCACGGTCGCGGCCGTGGGCGACGAGGTCGAGGGCCTGGCCGTCGGTGACCCGGTGTGCGCCCTGCTGGCGGGCGGTGGCTACGCCACCCGCGTGGCCGTTCCGGCGGGCCAGGTGATGCCGGTGCCCGAAGGGGTCGACCTGGTGACGGCCGCCGCGCTTCCCGAGGTCGCCGGCACGGTCTGGTCCAACGTGATGATGGTGGCCGGTCTCCGGTCGGGCGACACGTTCCTGGTGCACGGCGGAGCCGGAGGCATCGGCACGTTCGCGATCCAGCTCGCCAAGGCCGTCGGGGCGACGGTGCTGACGACGGCCGGCACGGCAGCGAAGCGAGCCTTCTGCAGCGACCTCGGGGCCGACGTCACGATCGACTACCACGACGAGGACTTCGTCGCCGTGGCCCGGGAGGCGACCGACGGTCGCGGGGTGGACGTCGTCCTCGACAACATGGGGGCCTCCTACCTCGCCCGCAACGTCGCGGCCCTGGCCATCGAGGGCCGGTTGGTCGTGATCGGGCTGCAGGGCGGGACCACGGCCGAGATCGACCTGAATGCGCTGATGCGGAAGCGGGCGGCCGTCATCGGCACCACGCTGCGGGCGCGGCCGGTCGCGGAGAAGTCGACGATCTGCCGGGCGGTGATCGAGCACGTCTGGCCGCTGGTCGCTGACGGCACCGTCCGCGCCGTCGTGGACCGCACCTTCCCGCTGGCCGACGCCGGCGACGCCCACCGCCGGATGGAGAGCGGCGAGCACATCGGCAAGATCGTGCTCGTCGCCTGAGCCAGGGCCGCCGGGAGGCTCACGACCTCGTTTGTAGGGTGGCGGGTATGAGCGAGCAGCGACGCCGAGCAGCAGCACATCATCGTGGTGGGTCCCGACGGCCAGCCGGTCGCCGTACCGGCCGGGCAGGTCGAGCAGTCGCCGGACGACGAGGGCGACAGCGACCTGCGCGAGCTCACCGACCTCGTCGAGCAGCCGGCGAAGGTCATGCGCATCGGCAGCATGATCCGGCAGCTGCTGGAGGAGGTGAAGTCCGCGCCGCTCGACGACGCGAGCCGGCAACGCCTCAAGGAGATCCACCGGTCGTCGATCAAGGAGCTCGAGAGCGGGCTCGCTCCCGAGCTGGTCGAGGAGCTCGAGCGGCTCTCCCTGCCCTTCACCGACGACGCCACGCCCGTCCGACGCCGAGCTGCGGATCGCCCAGGCGCAGCTGGTCGGCTGGCTCGAGGGACTCTTCCACGGCATCCAGACCGCGATCTACGCCCAGCAGGTGTCCGCTCGTGCCCAGTTCGAGCAGATGCGACGGGCCCTGCCGGCCACCCCGGGCCGGCCGGGACAGCCCGGACCCGACCAGGCGCAGGAGCCCGGTCCGGGGCAGGGCGGCTTGTACCTCTGACCCGCTGGACCGACGTCAGGCGGTTCGTCGGTTGCGGCGGCCCAGGAACAGCAGGCCCAGCACGCTGACGATCAGCAACGCCGCACCGGGCGCCAGCAGCCTCGACAGGGCCGGCGGGGTGGCACCGGCGACCGCGGTGAACTGGGCCGCGGCCGGGGGTGTCACCTGTGGCTGCTCGCCGGTGCCGAGGCGGGACACGACCTGTCGGGTCAGCTTCGGCGTCGCCTCGGCGGTGCCCGACGTCGCCAGCAGCCGGGAGTGGCCCTCGGTGACGAAGAAGATGTAGCGGGTGCCCTCTCGCAGCGTCGGCAGCGCGCACCTGGTGCCGACGCGGGCGGTCACGACGACCTGGTCGGTGACCAGCGAAGACTTGTAGACGCGGTCGGCGGTCACCTTGTAGGGACGGGTCGACCGGTGGCCGGTCTTCTCCACCGGCCGGACCTTGGTGACCTCGCCCCGGAACACCACGTCGGCCTGGTCGATGTCGCGGCCCAGTGTGGGGTCGGGGCACGGGCGGGCGGCCTGCGCGGTCCCCGAGAGCACGACCACGCCGGCTGCGGCCACGCAGGCGGCAGCGAGCACGCGTCGTACGGCGCAGGTCACGGGACCATCACACCACAGCGCCGGTCACGGCCCGGGTCACAGGCCGAACAGGGACGCGAGCACCGTGGCGACCCCGTCGTCGTCGTTCGTCGGCGCGGTGTGGTCGGCCGCCGCGAGCACCGAGGGGTGGGCGTTCGCGACGGCGTAGGACGTGCCGGCCCAGGTCAGCATCGGGATGTCGTTGGGCATGTCCCCGAAGCCCACGACGTCGGCGGCGTCGACGCCGAGGCGGCCGCACAGCCGGGCCAGCCCGTCCCCCTTGGTCACGCCGACGGCGCTGACCTCCATCAGCCCGTCCATGGTCCACGTGGCGACGGCTGCGTCGCCGACGAGCGGCGAGCACCTCCTCGCGCAGGACCTCCGGGTCGAGGCTCTCGTGCCGGACGAGGAGCTTGAGGGCGGGGGCGGTCCAGACGTCGTGGATCGGGCCGACCGGGCTGCCTGGCGGTGCGTGCCCGGGCTCGAGGTAGTCCGGCTCGATCGCGATGCCGTCGAGCATCTCGACGGCGAAGTGGACACCCGGCAGGGCGGTCCGGATCCGCCCGACGAGCTCGAGCCCCGGTCCGACCTCGATCGCCCGCACCTCGAGCGCCTCCCCGGTGGAGACATCGAGCAGGAGAGCGCCGTTGGAGACGACAGCGAGCCCGCGCGACCCGACATAGCGCCACAGGTCGTCCATCCAGCGGCGCGGCCGGGCGGTCACGAACGCGACGTCGAAGCCGAGGTCGAGCACGCGACGGAGGACGTCGGCGGTGTGCTCAGAGAGCGTGCCGTCGCTGCGCAGCAGCGTGCCGTCGAGGTCGGTCGCGACCAGGCGCGGGACCCTCGTCACGAGGTCGTCTCGGGGAACCACCGAGCCAGCTCGGTGGCCGCTCCGTCGTCGTGCACGGCGCCGGTCACCGCGTCGGCAGCAGCCTGGACCACCTCGATCGCCTGTCCCATCGCGACTCCGCGGCCGGCCCACCGGAGCATCTCGATGTCGTTGCGCCCGTCGCCGATGGCCAGCACGTCGGCGGCGGGGACGCCGAGCTCGTCGGCGACGAGCTCCAGCCCGGAGGCCTTGCTGACCCCGACCGGCGCGAGGTCCAGCCAGGCGGTCCACCCCACGACGTAGTCGGTGCCCTGGAGCCCGAGCCGCTGCGCCAGGGCCACGAAGTCGTCGGCCGTCGCCTCGGGGTCACGGATGATCACCCGGCTGACCGGGCCGGCGACGAGGTCGTCCACCGGCGCGGTCGTCATCGTGCCGGTCAGCTCGCCCGACGGGAACGGCCGGTTGACCCGGTACCCCACGCCGCGCTCCTCCACGGCGACCAAGGCCGTCGGGTGGTGCTCCAGCACGGCCTTCACCGCGGGAGCGGCGTCGAAGGTCACCTCGTGGACGACCTCGATCGGTGGGTAGCGGAGCACGACCGCGCCGTTGCTGGCCACGATCCACCCCGGGTCGGCCCCTTCGGTGTGCAGGTCGAGGAGGTCGGCGACGCGGGTCATCCCGTGCGGTGAGCGGCCACTGGCCAGCACGACGGCCGCGCCGGCGGCGAGCGCGCGGTGCACCGCGTCGTACACCGGGCTGCTGACCTCCTCGTAGGCCGTCCCGACGCCGTCGACCCACTTCAGCAGGGTGCCGTCGATGTCGAGGGCGACCAGCCGCGGCGACCACGCCTCGCCTGACGAGCCTGATGAGCCGGTCGAGACCACCTGGGCCGCCACCTACGCGGTGACCGGCTTGAGCACCTCGAGCCCGCCGAGGTAGGGCCGCAGCGCCTCGGGGACCCGGACCGAGCCGTCCTCCTGCTGGTGGGTCTCGAGGAGCGCGATGATCGGCCGGTTGGTCGAGCACAGCGTGCCGTTGAGGGTCGCGACCGGCTTGATCTCCTCCGTCGCGGGTCCCGAGCCCGTCGAGGGGAAACGCCCACGGGTGTCGAGCCGACGGGTCTGGAAGTCGGTGCAGTTGGAGGTGGAGGTCAGCTCGCGGTAGCGACCCTGGCTGGCGATCCACGCCTCGCAGTCGAACTTCCGCTGGGCGGACAGGCCGAGGTCACCGGCGGCGACGTCGATCACCCGGTAGCAGAGCTCGAGCTTGTCGAGGAACTCCTTCTCCCACTCGAGCAGCCGCTGGTGCTCGGCGTAGGAGTCCTCGAGCGTCGTGTAGACGAACATCTCGACCTTGTCGAACCAGTGCACCCGGAAGATGCCGCGGGTGTCCTTGCCGTGCGAGCCCGCCTCCTTGCGGAAGCAGGGGCTGAACGCGGCGTAGCGCAGCGGCAGGGTACGGCCGTCGAGGATCTCGTCGGAGTGGTACGCCGCCATCGGCACCTCCGACGTACCGACCAGGTAGAGGTCCTGGCCCTCGATCCGGTAGACGTCGTCGGCGGCCTGGCCGAGGAACCCCGTCCCCTCCATCGCCCGTGGCTTCACCAGTGCCGGCGGGACGACCTGGATGAAGCCGTTGGCTCGGGCCTGGTCCAGGGCCATGTTGACCAGCGCGAACTCCAGCTGGGCGCCGATCCCGGTCAGGAAGTAGAAGCGCGAGCCGGACACCTTGGCGCCGCGCTCGAGGTCGATCGCGCCGAGCATCCGGCCGAGCTCGACGTGGTCGCGCGGCTCGAAGTCGAACACCGGCGGCGTGCCCACGGTCTCGAGGACGACGAAGTCCTCCTCGCCGCCGGCCGGCGTCTCGTCGGAGGCCAGGTTGGGGATGTCCATGAGCGCGGCTCGCCAGGCCTCCTCGGCCTCGGTCTGCGCGGCCTCGGCCGCCTTCACGGCAACGGCGAGGTCCTTGGTGCGGGCCAGCAGCGCGGCCCTCTCGTCGCCCTGAGCCTGCGGGATCTGCTTGCCGAGCGACTTCTGCTCGGCCCGCTTCTCCTCGAACGTCGAGATGGCGGTACGGCGTGCGGAGTCGGCGGCCAGCGCGCGGTCGACGACGTCGTCGGACAGGCCGCGCTTGGCCTGGGCGGCACGCACCCGGTCGGGATCGTCGCGCAGCACCTTCGGATCGATCATCGGCCCTCTCCTGCGGTCATGCGGTCAGGCTATCCACGCGAGGTCACCCTCGGCACATCAGTAACGCCCGGCTGCCGACGCTCGGCGGCGACCGGCCCGGCATACTGACGCCCGTGCTCCGCCGCCCCCGCACAGTGACCCTGGCCTGGGCCGGGGTGTGTGCCGTGCTGTTCCTGGTGCTGGCGTTCCTGGTCCACCTCCAGCGGGCCCCCCTCAACGGCGTGGACGACCTCGGGCGCACGGCCGAGCACTGGGCGGCGCACCAGTCGTGGCTGCAGTCCCCCCTCCGCCGGATCGAGACCGCGTTCGCCACGATCGGGATGACGGTCTGGACCACCCTGATCGCCGTACCGCTGCTGATCCGTGGGTACCGCAGGGCCGCGATCTTCGCGATCGGGGTGATGGTGACGACCTCGCTGGCGACCACCGCGTTCAAGCTGTTCTACGGACGCGCCCGCCCGAGCTGGCAGGACCCGATCGGCAAGCTGGTCTCCAAGTCGTTCCCCTCCGGCCACGCCTCGAGCTCGGCAGCCCTGGCCGGCGTGCTGATCGTGGTCGCCGCGATGCTGATCCGCAAGCAGCTCCTCCGTCGCGCCGTCTACGTCGGCGCCGTCCTGCTCGCCCTCGTCGTCGGGTCCGACCGGGTGCTGCTCGGGCGTCACTACCCCACCGACGTGATCGGCGGCTGGCTGCTCGGTGCCTGCGTGGTCCTGCTGTGGCTCTCGTTCTTCGACCCCCAGCCCCGCAGCCGTGGCGAGACCGCCGAGCCGCTGCCCGAGGCGGTGCCGTCCGAGCACCGGCTCGCGGTGATCGTCAACCCGGTCAAGATCGAGGACGTCGCGCAGTTCCGGTCGATCGTGGCGGCGAAGGCCGCAGAGACAGGGTGGCCCGAGCCCACCTGGCACTACACGACGGTCGAGGACCCCGGCACCGGCATGGCCGAGGCCGCGTCGATCGCCGGCGCGAGTCTGGTCCTGGTCTGTGGCGGCGACGGCACCGTGCGCGAGGTCTGTGCCGAGCTCGCCGGCACCGGCATCCCGGTCGGGATCATCCCGGCCGGCACCGGCAACCTGCTGGCTCGCAACCTCGACATCCCGCTCTACCTGCGTGCCGCGGTCGACGTCGCCCTCAACGGCCAGGACCGCGCCATCGACCTGGTCCAGGTCGAGGGCGACGACATGGAGGGGACGCACTTCCTGGTGATGGCCGGCATGGGACTGGACGCGGCGATCATGGAAGGCGTCAACGAGCAGATCAAGGCGAGGGTCGGGTGGTTCGCGTACGTGCTGTCGGGCGCGAAGGCGATGATGTCGCCCGTCGTCCGGCTCGAGATCTCCGTGGACGACGGTGAGTTCACCCACCACCGGGCCCGGACCGTCGTGATCGGCAACGTCGGCTTCCTGCAGGCGGGCATGCCGCTGCTGCCCGATGCCGCGATCGACGACGGTCTGCTCGACGTGGTGCTCCTCTACCCCAAGCGCTTCTGGTCGTGGGTGCCGCTCGCGTGGCGCGTGGTCGCCCGTCGCCCGCAGACCGACGAGACGATCGAGCGGATGCGCGGCCGGTCGGTCGTCGTCCGGGCCGCGTCAGCCACCCCCCGGCAGCTGGACGGCGACCCGCTCGGCGCCGGGCGGGAGCTGCGGATGACCTGCCTGCACGGCCGGGTGCTCGTGCGCGTGCCGCGCTAGCTCCGGCAGGTGGCGTAGGTTGCGCGGGACTGGTCGAGGCACAGCGTCCCGAGGCTGTGCGCCACCAGCGTCGGCGGGGTCCAGGCGGACGCGACGGAGGGCAGCCAGGTCCAGACCCGGTAGCGGTCCGGTCGAGCGGTGGCGATCCGGGTGTAGGGCCGGCCATCGGCTCCGAGCCACGATCGGTACACCCGGCTCCCTGCGGGTAGGGACCCGCCGCCCAGCGGCACCGGGCCACGCATCCGGAGAGCACTGATCCGGCCGGCCCAGGCCACGTAGACGTGCCAGGTGTCGGCATGACGGCCTCCCTGGCTGACCAGTACTCCGTCGGTGAGCTCGCCGATGCTCACCGGCGAACGCTCCAGCACGGGGCGCCAGGTCGCCGGCACCCGGACCCGGCTGACAGTGCCCTGCGAGCGGACGACGACGGCGTACGACGGGCCGCCGGCGCCCGGCGTCCGGCGCAGCGACCAGCGGTCGCCGACGTCGGTCACGACGAGCCGGCTCGCGCGGCCGGGGGCAGCCGGCCGCAGCGGGGTCGGGTCAGCGGGCAGCCCGACGGCTCGCGAGGGGCTTCTTCCCGGGGTCGGATGGTGCCCGGAGGGGGCCGGACGATGATCGAGGTCTCGGGCCACGAACGGCACGGTGACGACCGCCGCCGCGGCCAGCGAGATGCCGACCACCACCAGCGCCGTCCGGCGTCGGGGCGGCGGCCGGCCCTCTCCGTCGTGGTCCGGTCCGGCCGGCCGTGGTGACTGCGTGGTGGCCATGGCACTCCCCCTCGTGAGCACCGACACCGGTGCTCACGAGGTGAGACCGCTCCGGGCCGTCCGAAGTTGCAGCCGGGCAGCGCCGTGGCGGGGCCTGGCCAGGCGCCCTGGTTTCCAGACGGTCGCAGAGCGATCCCCTCGACCAGCGGCTCCCGCGGCATCCCACGTCCCGCCCGGGCCCGCCCGGTCGTCGAGGAGGCTGCGGGTGGGCTCACGCGCGGGCGTGCGTGATCGCCTCCTCCTCCTCGGGGGAGAGCTGCTGCTGGGACGACCAGCCCGCGACGTTCTTGGCGTAGGTACGGGCGTCGGAGCGGCCGTGGATCGAGGTGAGCACCACGCCGTTGCCGGCGTCGTCCAGCAGCGCCAACGACCACGACAGGTGGCCGCCCATGTCACCGAAGGCGTCGTAGCGCACCACCGCCAGGTGACGCAGTGCATCGCCGGCCTCGGCCCGCAGCGCCGCGACCTCCTGGCGCAGCCCCAGGACGTCCTCGGGCAGCGCGTCGGCGCCCGACGTACGCCGCGCTCCCGCCTGGCGCCGGAGCGCGACCACGGCCAGCGCGGCCGCAGCCAGTGCGACGACCAGGGTCACCACGTCGAGGATCCACACGCTGAACGAGCCTAATCGGGTCGGGACCCGGTCTGGGACACTGACGCGCGTGACATCCACCTCGGCTGCGCGCCGGATCGTCTACCAGGGGGAGCCCGGCTCCAACTCCCACCTCGCCTGCCAGCAGTGGCACCCCCAGGCCGAGGCGGTCGCCTGCGCCAGCTTCGAGGACTGCTTCGCCGCGGTCGAGAGCGGCGACGCCGACCTGGCGATGATCCCGATCGACAACTCCCTCGCCGGGCGCGTCGCGGACATCCACCACTTCCTGCCCACCTCACGGCTGCACATCGTCGGCGAGCACTTCCTCCGGATCCGCTTCTCGCTGCTCGGGGTGCCGGGCGCGACCCTGGCCGGCGTCAGGACCGTGCACAGCCACGTGCACGCGCTCGGACAGTGCCGCCGGGTGATCCGCGAGCACGGCTTCGTCCCGGTCATCTCGGGCGACACCGCCGGGGCCGCGCGCGAGGTCAAGGAGGCCGGTGACGCCACGCAGGCCGCGATCTCGCCGCCGCTCGCGGCGGAGATCTACGGCCTCGACGTGCTGCTCGAGGACGTGGAGGACGAGGACCACAACACGACCCGCTTCGTGGTCCTGTCCCGCGACTTCGAGCAGGCGCCGTCGGGTCGCGGCCCGGTGGTGACCAGCTTCGTGTTCAACGTGCGCAACCTCCCGGCCGCGCTCTACAAGGCCCTCGGCGGCTTCGCCACGAACGGCGTGAACATGACCAAGCTGGAGAGCTACATGGTCGCCGGGGAGTTCACCGCGACCCAGTTCCTCGCGGAGGTCGACGGACACCCCGACGACCTCCCGGTCAGGCGGGCGCTCGAGGAGCTGGAGTTCTTCACCACCGAGGTGAAGGTGCTCGGCGTCTACCCCGCCGACCCCTTCCGCCAGACCTGAGCCGACGTCGGGCCGGCCTCAGGTACCGGCGTCGGTGGTGTCGCCGGCCATCAGGTTGAACATCGCACCCTGCGGGTCGGCGAGCACGGCCATCCGGCCCACTCCGGTGACGTCGAAGGCTGGAGCCACGACCTGGCCGCCGAGCTCGAGCGCCTTCGCGACCGTCGCGTCGACGTCCTCGACGTGGAAGTAGACGTTCCAGTGGGGGGGCACCTCGGCCATCGGCGGGTTCATCGCACCGCCGACCTGGCGGCCCTCGGCGTTGGTGAGCGAGGTGTAGGAGCCCTGCTCCATCGGCATCTCCTGTGACCCCATGCCGAGCACCTCGGCGTAGAACTGGGTGGCCCGGGGGATGTCGGGGGTCATGACCTCGTTCCAGATCGGGGTGCCGGGCTCGTTGGCACGCTGGGTGCCGACGGTCTCACCGGCCTGCCAGAGGCCCACCCGGGCTCCGGTGGGGTCCTGGATCGCCGACATCCGGCCGGCCGACATCACGTCGAACGGCCCCGCCTCGACCTTGCCGCCCGCGGCCTCGACCTTGGCCGTCGTGGCGTCGACGTCGTCGACAGCGAGGTAGACGCCCCAGTAGGCCGGATGGTCCTCCATGCCGGGTGGGAGGCCACCCACGCCGGCGACGTCGTCACCGTCGATCTGGCTGATGAAGTAGTGCCCCATCTCGCCCATGTCGTTGTCCTGGAAGGACCAGCCGAACAGCGCTCCGTAGAACCCCTGGGCCGCCTGCTGATCGGGTGTCGAGAGCTCCACCCAGCTGGGCGTCCCCTGGTCGTAGTGGTCGAACGTCGGCATCGTGTGCTCCCTCTGGTCGGTCAACCCCACCCGCCACTCAACACCCGACCGCCGACCGTGGCAACGAGCGGTGGGTGAACGGCGCCCGAACGGGGCCCGATAGGTTCGACCGGTGGACCCGGCCGTGATCGCGGTCGCCTTCGGGGCGATCTTCTTGGTGGAGCTCCCGGACAAGACGTTCGTGGCCACGTTGGTCCTCTCCACCCGCTACCGTCCCTTCGCCGTCTGGGTCGGGGTCGGCCTCGCCTTCCTCGTGCAGACCGCCATCGCGTGCACCGTCGGTGGCCTGGTGACCCTGCTGCCGCACACGGTCGTCGAGGTGGTGGCGGGCCTGATCTTCCTGGCCGGAGCGATCCTGCTCCTGCGCGAGGCGCCCAAGGCCGACGCGGCGGAGGCCGGCACGGAGGAGGAGTACGCCGCCAAGGCGAGCTCGCCGAAGTCCGGCCTGGCCGCCGTGGGGGCGAGCTTCCTCGTGCTCTTCGCCGCGGAGTGGGGTGACCTGTCCCAGCTCCTCACCATCAGCCTGGTCGGGCGCTACCACGATGCCTGGTCGGTCTTCGTCGGCGCCTGGACCGCCCTCCTGGTGGTCTCGGGCCTGGCCTGCGTCGCCGGTCGCTTCCTGCTCCGCCACATGCGGCTGTCGACGATCCACTACGTCGGCGCGGCCGTGTGCTTCCTGCTCGCCCTCCTCACGGCGTACCAGGTCGTCGCGGGGTGACCTTCCGGGTGCCGCCGCCCTAGGCTGCGCCCATGTCGACTCACCCCTCCGCCGACGGGTCCGCTGACCGCCCCGCCCACGGTGCCGACTCGGAGGTGGGCCGGCTCGGAACCGTGATGCTCCACCGCCCCGGCCCCGAGCTGACGCGCCTCACGCCCCGCAACAACGACCGCCTGCTGTTCGACGGCATCCCGTGGGTCGCCCGCGCGCAGGACGAGCACGACATGTTCGCGGCCGCCCTGCGCGAGCGCGGCGTCGAGGTGCTCTACCTGATGGACCTGCTGACCGAGACGCTCGCCGACGACGAGGCGCGCGCGCGGGCGATCAACGACACGCTGCTGAGCCTCCACCTCGGCGAGACGATGCGGCGCTGGCTGGGCCCGATGCTGCAGCAGTCGTCGCCGGCCGAGCTCGCGACCCACCTGACCGCCGGCGTCCGCAACGACGAGGCACGCGGTGGCTTCGGGCTGGTGACGTCACTGCTGGCCAGCGACGACTTCCTGATCGACCCGCTGCCCAACCTGCTCTTCACCCGAGACTCCTCGGTCTGGGTCCGCGACCGCGTGGCCATCACGTCCCTGGCGATGCCCGCCCGCTCGCGGGAGACCCAGCTCACCGACCTGATCTACCGGTGGCACCCGCGCTTCGCCGGCACCACCCGGCTGCACAGCTGGGCCAACGAGCGGGAGCACGTCGAGGGCGGCGACGTCCTGCTGCTCTCGCCCGGCGTGATCGCGGTCGGCGTCGGCGAGCGGACCACACCCGCCGGCGCCGAGCAGTTCGCCCGGGAGGTGCTCTGGGCCGGGCTCGCCCACACCGTGCTCGCGGTCCCGATCGCGCAGGAGCGCGCGACCATGCACCTGGACACCGTGTGCACCATGGTCGACGTCGACAAGGTCGTGATGTACCCCAACGTCGCCGACACCCTGACGGCGTACGCCGTGACCGTGGCACCGGGGGAGCCCGACCCCGATCCCCAGGAGTCGGGTCCCTACGGGCTCCGGCTGCACGTGGCCGACCCCGAGCACTTCCTGGTCGCGGCGGCCAAGGCCATGCAGATCGACACCCTCCACCAGATCGACACCGGTCTCGACCCGGTCACCGCCGAGCGCGAGCAGTGGGACGACGGCAACAACACCCTGGCGCTCGCGCCACGGGTCGCGGTCGCCTACGAGCGCAACGACGAGACCAACGACCGGCTGGAGGACGCCGGCATCGAGGTGATCCGGATCGCCGGCTCCGAGCTGGGGTCGGGTCGTGGCGGCCCGCGGTGCATGAGCTGCCCGATCGTCCGCGAGTCGCTGGGCTGACCAGTCGCACCGATCAGTACAACCAGCCGTCGTTCGCCGACAGGACGGCGTGGGCGAGCGGCTGATCGGCCGGCTCGGTTGCCCCGATAGTCCCCGACGTTCTGGCTGGCTTCGGGCACTCCTAGCCAACCAATTCGTCGGGGACTATCGGGCGGGTCAGGAGGGGTCGTGGCGGATCGCCACCACCGGGATGTGGAAGTGGGCCAGTCGGTGCTCGAGGTCCTGGTGGAGGAGCGAGGAGAGCCGGTGGGTCGGGACGTCGACCAGGATCTCGTCGACGGGCTCGTTGAAGAGCGTCTCCTCGATCGCGTCCATCGGGTCGTGCCGGACCGAGACCGACCCGATCACGGGAGCGCCGGACGCCGACTCGAGCGCGGGCAGGGCCGCCCGGAGCACCGCCTCGGCCTCGGTGGCCTTGTCGTGCCGCTCCGGGTGCAGCAGGTGCGCCTCGGCCCGGGCCGGGTTCAGGACGACGAGCCGGAACTGTGCGTCGTGGGTCTCGGCACGGTGCCGGATCGCGTCGGTCAGCGAGGGGCTCGGCTCGGCGGCGTCGGTCACCACCAGCACGCGGTGGAGGCCGGTGGCCTGGCTCGGGGTGGTCATCGTGGCTCGTCCGAGCCGGTCCGCACCTGGTCACGCTCCTGCGCCGCGACCCGCACCCGTTCGGTGCGGTCGGCGTCGGTCACGGTGAGGTAGACGACCACCGCGAGGATCGTGCCCAGGAAGAGCACGCTGGTGCCGAGGGTGCCCAGCCCGAGGCCGCCGTCCGCATGGGGCGAGGCGAGGTAGTCGCCGATGTTGGCACCCAGCGGACGGGTCAGGATGTAGGCCAGCCAGAACGACAGCACCGGGCCCATGCCGAGCTTCCAGGCGACCAGCACGGCCAGGATCAGGCCGAGGGGCAGCAGGACGGACCTGCCCGGAGGCCAGCCGGTCAGCTCGAGCGTCCAGTCGCCGGCCGCCGTACCGAGCGCGAAGGTGACCAGCACGGTCAGCCAGTACCACGCCTCGCGAGGCGTGGTGACGATCGTGTGGATCGACAGCGTGTGCTCGCGGGCGTACCAGAGCGAGAACACGACGGCCAGGAGCACCGAGAAGACGGTGGTGCTGATCCACAGCGGCACGTTGTGGCCGTCGGTGAGGTTGTCGGTGAGCAGGGTGCCCACGACGCTGATCAGGACGACGCTGAGCCAGTAGATGCCGGGCACGTAGCGGCGCACCCGGAACTGCGCGACCAGGGCGATCACCAGGCCGGCTCCGAACAGCAGGGTGGTGTTGGTCAGCCCGAAGCCGAGCGTCTCGTTGATGTAGTCGGCGAAGCTCTCGCCCACGGTCGTGCAGAGGATCTTGATGATCCAGAAGAAGATCGTGACCTCTGGCACCTTGTTCAACATGACGCGCGCGGCGCGGCTCGTGGTCGCGTGAGTGGACATGCCCCCAGGTTCAGGGACGCCGGCTGCCAGGCACCTGACCGCCTCTCACGCCCGGGTCTGCTGCGTGGCCGGGACCTGCTCGGAACCCGGACCTCAGAAGAGCCCGACGATGGTGCCGTCGGCGTCGAGGTCGATCCGCTCGAGGTTGGGGTGCGAGGGCAGACCGGGCATGGTGCGCATGTCACCGCAGATCGCGTAGACGTAGCCGGCGCCGGCGGCCAGCCGGACCTCCCGGACCGGCATCCGCCAGCCCGTGGGCGCTCCACGCAGCTGCGGGTCGGAGCTGATCGACAGGTGCGTCTTGGCGATCACCACCGGCAGGTCTGCGAAGCCGAGCTTCTCGTAGCCGGCCAGCCCCCGCGCCGCGGCCGGCGTCAGGTCGATGCCGTCGGCGCCGTAGACCTGGGTGGCGATGGTCTCGATCTTGTCGACCAGCGGGAGGGAGAGGTCGTAGAGGAACCGGAAGTCCGAGCCCTCCTCCAGCGCCTCGAGCACGGTGTCGGCCAGGGCCTTGGCCCCCTCCCCGCCCTCGGCGACGTGCCGGCTGACGGCGCAGCGCACCCCCAGCTCGTCGCAGGCCTGCAGGATCACCTCGTGCTCGGAGTCGTGGTCGTCGGCGAACGCGTTGACGGCGACGACCGGGGTGACCCCGAACCGCTGGACGATCCCGATGTGGGCGCGCAGGTTGGGCAGTCCCGGCGCGGACGTCGTCCGGGCTCTCCTCGAGCAGCCCCGCAGGCAGGTCCTTGCCGGGCCGGATGTCGTAGCGGCCGGAGTGGGCCTTCATGGAGCGCACCGTGACCACGACGACGGCCAGGTCTGGCCGCAGGCCGCCGGCACGGCACTTCACGTCGAAGAAACGCTCGGCACCCATGTCGGCGCCGAAGCCGGCCTCCGTGACGACGACGTCGGCGTGGGACAGGGCGATCCGGTCGGCGATCACCGACGACGTACCGGTCGCGATGTTGCCGAACGGGCCACAGTGGACGAGTGCCGGGCCCCCCTCGAGGGTCTGGAGGAGGTTGGGCTTGATCGCGTCCTTGAGGATGACGGCCATCGCGCCCGCGGCCTTGAGGTCCTCGGCGGTGACCGCCTCGCCCGACGCGGTGGTGCCGACGACGATCCGGCCGAGGCGCTCGCGCAGGTCGGCCAGCGACGTGCTCAGGGTGAGGATCACCATCACCTCGCTCGCCGCGGTGATGTCGAACCCGGACTGGCGGGTGACGCCGTCGAGCCGGGCACCGAGCCCGATCACGACGTTGCGCAGGGAGCGGTCGTTGACGTCGAGCACGCGACGCCAGGTCACGTTGCGCGGGTCGAGGCCCGACGGGCAGCCGAAGTGCAGGTCGTTGTCGACCACGGCGGCCAGCAGGTTGTGCGCAGCGGTGATCGCGTGGAAGTCGCCGGTGAGATGGAGGTTGATCCGCTCCATCGGCACGACCTGGCTGTAGCCGCCGCCGGCGGCCCCTCCCTTGATCCCGAACGTCGGCCCCATCGAGGCCTGGCGCAGGTCGACGACGGCATTGGTGCCGCGCGCGACCAGGCCCTGGGCCAGACCGACGCTGGTGGTGGTCTTCCCTTCGCCGAGCGGGGTCGGCGTCACGGCCGTGACGACGACGTACTTCGCGCGTCCCCGGTCCGCTCGACGGGTACGTCGAGCGCGGCGAGGTCGATCTTGGCGACGCCCCGCCCGTAGTGCTCGAGATGGTCCTCGTGCGACCCCGAGGTCGGCTGCGACGTCCGAGATCGGACGGAGGGTGGCGGCCTGGGCGATCTCGAGGCTGCTCGGCATCGGCGTGTTCATGGCCCTTGCCTACCCGTTCCGTCGCCGCGAGGGAACAGCCGCAGGTCCTGGTCTGGTCCGGTCGCGGCGGCGCCTGCTGGGTGAGGGCGGGGGGTCCACGACGCGAGGAGCACTCCCACGGGGACGCGAGAAGGCCCGGTCGATGTCGACGGGGGAGGCGACAACGACCGGGCCGACGGCGACGCTAGCGAACCGGTGATCACCGGTTCAACCACCCGCGACACCCAATTTTCGGTGTCGCCGCAACAGCGCAGGTCAGGCGGCTCCGGGTCCGCGCAGGTCTCGGCACCGAGACCTGCCTCAGCGCAGGGTGACCTGACGGTTGGCCAGCTCGGTGCGAGCCGCCCGCTCCTCCGCGGACAGCGCCCCCGACTCGGCGAGCGCCTGTTCGAGGCGGGCCCCGAACGCCGCCGCCGGCTTCTCGAGCGCCTCGACGCCGGTGCCGACCGGCAGGTCCCACACCGGTACGACGAGCCCGTGCGCGCGGAACATCCCCACCAGCTTCGACTCCTCGCCGACGCCGTCCTCACCGCGGGCACGGAGCCGGGCCAGCGCGTCGACCAGAGGCGCCTCGTCGTAGGGCATCACCCAGCGCAGGTGCTCCTTCGCGCCGATGTGCGTCCAGTACGCCGCGTCCACCGTGGTCAGCCGCGCGGACGGCGCGACCGCCCCGTTGGCCTGCTCGAGCGCGGCGGCCATCGCGTCGTCCTGGTCCTCCACGTCGTCCAGCCACCAGCCGAAGCCGTCGTGGACGGTCACGCTCAGCGGCTCGTCGACCAGGAGGTCCTGCAGCCGCGGGCCCGGACCCGGCGGGTCGACGAGGCCCACGATCCCCGGCTCGTCGGTGGCGAGCGCCTGCTCCAGCACGGCGGCCAGGTCTCGCGACGGGTCGCCGAACGAGTGCCGCACCTGCAGCCCCAGCCACACCTCGCCGCTGTCGCGGACCATGGCCGGCGCGGCGGTCGGCAGCATGCGTCCCGAGCAGGACCGTGCGGTCCCCCACCCGTAACGGTGCGGTGGCCGACGAGACGAACTCACGGAGGGCGACCAGGTCGCGCTCGGCGCTCAGCCCGGCGAACGGGCGGGCCACGAAGGCACCTCCGGCCGAGCCGTGGCAGGCCTTGTAGCGCTTGCCGGAGCCGCACGGGCAGGGCTGGCGTGGTCCGACGTCGCCCTCGGTGCCCGCGCCGTTGCCGGTGACGGCACGCGTACGAGCCTTGGTCCGCGACTTCTTGGCCATGCCGCGAGGCTAGGCCCCGGGCTCGTCGTCGAGCCAGCTGACCATCTGCCGTGGCCGGTCGGTGATCACCGCACTCACCCCGAGCGACTCGCACAGGTCCAGCTGCTCCCGGGTGTTGACCGTCCAGACGTGGAGCTCGCGGCCGCTCCGGACCAGCTTGTCGGCGAACTTCGGGTGCCGGGTCAGGCTCACGATCCCGGGCCCGAGCAGCCAGCCGTCCTCCAGGACCGGCTTGAGCACGGGCCAGTGCCGAGCCTTCTCGATCAGCATCACCAGCCGCAGGTCCGGTGCCTGGCGCTGCATCCGCTGGAGCGCGACGTAGGAGAAGCTCATCACCCGCGCGGGGCTGTCGGGCCCGGTCCAGCCGAACTCGTCGAGCGCCTCGACGAGCCGGCGCTCGACGAGCCCGCCGTACCGCGTCGGGTGCTTGGTCTCGATCGCCAGCTGGATCGGGCGCTCGGCGTCCGCCACGGTCTCCATCAACCGGCGGAGGGTGAGCACCTTGTCGAGCACGGGGTCCCGCAGGGGGACCTCGTCGTCGAGCCCGGCCCAGGGGTTCTTCCACGAGGCGAACTCCAGCTGGTCGAGGTCGGCCAGCTCCATGGTCGAGATCAGGCCGCGGTGCGACGCCGTACGGCGCAGGTCGCGGTCGTGGACGCACACCAGGTGGCCGTCGGCGGTGAGCCGGACGTCGCACTCGAGGGCCTCGGCGCCGCTGTGGATCGCGTCCAGGTAGGCGCCCAACGTGTGCTCGGCGTTGTCGAAGCTGGCGCCGCGGTGTGCGACGACCTGGGGCCGCATGGCTGCATTGTGGCCCATCCCGGTGGCCGCCCGGGGCCATCGCCCCAGGCTTCGCCAGGTGTTCATCGTGGGTACGGTCGGGCCATGGGCTCACAGACGACCGTCGAGGTGCGCGACCACCCCGACGAGAGCAGGTTCGAGGCGTACGTCGACGGCCGGCTCGCCGGCTACTCCGCCTACCTGCTCGCCGGCAACACGCTCACCTTCCTCCATACCGAGGTCGACGACGCCTACGAGGGCCAGGGCGTCGGCTCTTCGCTGGTGCGTCAGTCGCTCGACCAGCTCCGCGAGCGCGAGGGGCTCCGGGTGACGGCGTCCTGCCCGTTCGTACGGGCCTGGATGCGCCAGCACCCCGAGTACCTCGACCTGGGCCGGCGCTGACATGGACCCGAGCTCGCTCACCGACGACCTGGGGGGCTACCTCCAGGAGGGCCGTGATGCGGTCGTCCGGTCCCTCGAGGGCCTCTCGGAGTACGACGCGCGCCGGCCGCTGGTGCCGTCGGGCACCAACCTGCTCGGCCTGGTCAAGCACCTGGCCGGCATCGAGCTGGGCTACCTCGGTGCCTGCGTGGGCCGGCCCTCTCCGGTGTCGCTGTCCTGGGAG
The DNA here is from genome assembly GCA_963808115.1 of uncultured Actinomycetota bacterium. Lineage (GTDB taxonomy): Bacteria > Actinomycetota > Actinomycetes > Propionibacteriales > Nocardioidaceae > Nocardioides. The sequence continues at coordinate 343,471 of CAWEEN010000003.1, read as the reverse complement.
GACGACCGCTCGGTCTGGGAGTCGGCCGACATGTGGGCCACCGCCGACCAGAGCCGCGACTACCTCCTCGAGCTCTACCGCACCGCCTGGCGGCACAGCGACGAGTCGCTTGGCGACGGTCGCGCTCGACGCACCGGCCACGGTGGCCTGGTGGCCGGAGGAGCGGCGCCGGACGACGTTCGGCCACCTGGTCGTCCGGGTCGTCGCCGAGACCGCGCAGCATGCCGGTCACTGCGACATCCTCCGCGAGACGGTCGACGGCCGCGGCGGCCGGGACGCCGACGACGTCGGTGCCGACGACTGGTGGGCGACCTACGTCGGCCGGATCCAGGCCGCGGCCGACACGTTCCGCTGACGGGTCAGTCGTCGAGCAGCGCGGCCCGGTCGACGGCCATCGTGCCGGTCGGCTCGAGCGGCGTCGGGTCGGGGTCGACGAGCTCGTCGTCGTCCAGCGTCGACTCGCCGTACACCGCCTGCGCGAGCCCGAGCGACAGTCCCATGATCTCGTGGTCGGCGAGGCCGAGCCGGATCGCGACGGCTCGCGCGTTCTCCGGCCGGTCGCGGGGGTCCTTCTGCAGCAGGTCGTCGATGACGCCCGCGAGGTCCTCCGGCACGTCGTCCGGCAGCGGAGGTGGTGACTCGTGCAAGTGGGACATCGCGGTCGCGATGGGGGTCGGCTTGTCGAACGGCTTCGCGCCGCTCAGCATCTCGTGCGCGACCACCCCGAGGGCGTAGAGGTCGCTGGCGCCGGTCGCCGGCCGGCCGAGGGCCTGCTCGGGGCTGAGATAGCTCGGCGTCCCGAGCAGGTCTCCGGCCCGGGTATGGCCCGAGGCGTCCAGCGCGCGGGCGATCCCGAAGTCGGTGAGCTTCACCAGGCCGTCGTCGCGGACCAGGATGTTGGCCGGCTTCACGTCGCGGTGCACGACCTTGGCCTCGTGGGCGACGCCCAGCGCGAGCGCGCACTGCCCGACGATGGAGCGCACCTGGTCGGGGTCGATCCGACCGCGCTCCCTGATCAGGGTCGAGAGGGGTTTCCCGTCGACCAGCTCCATGACCAGGAAGGCGACCCCGTCGTCCTCGCCGTAGTCGAAGAGGGTCGCGATGTTGGTGTGGATCAGCGCGGCGGAGTGCAGGGCCTCGTCGCGGAACCGGAGCGCGAAGAGCTCCTCGTGGTCGGTGTCGGGCCGCATCACCTTGACCGCGACCCGGCGTTGCAGGACCTGGTCGTGGCCGCCCACACGTCGGCCATGCCGCCGGAGGCGACGCGTGCGTCGAGCAGATAGCGTCCGCCGAGGGAGAGGCCGGGACCGACCTGGGTCACCGCACGCACCTCATCTTCGGACCTCTCAGCTGCTCGGGAGGAGACCCCGTTCCCCCGTGAACCGCGGATGCCCTGCGCGCAGCGTACCCACGAAGGGGCCGGCTCATGCCTCCCGGCGCGGACCGGCTCTCAGACGCGTCCGGACCACGCGTCGCGGGTCACCGCGAAGCGGCGGAGGTAGGTCGCCTCCCCCAGGAGCTCGCTGTCGCCGCCGCGGTCGGTCTCGGTCATCCCGAGCCGCTGGAGGATCCGCACCGAGGGCTCGTTCGCGGCGTACGCCTCCGCCCGCACCTCCGCGAGGCCGAGCACGTCGAACCCGTACGACGTGGTGAGCCGCGCCAGCTCGGTGCCGAGCCCGCGACCCCAGCCGGCGCGTGGTCCGACGGCGTACCCCAGCTCGCGCCAGCCGGGGTCGTCGCCGACGAGGTCGCCATAGCCGATCAGGACGTCGCCCTCCACCGCAGCGAGCCGGACCAACCCGTCGGGCGGGCGCTCGATGCGGCCGCGCCAGAACTGCAGGTAGCCGAGGTAGGTGCGTGGGGTCCAGCCAGCCCGGGCGACGTACTCCGGGTCGCTGCCCCAGTCGGCGAGCACCGCCGCGTCGCGGGGCACCAGCGGCCGCAGCGTGACGCTCATCGGGACCGGAGGAAGGTGCCGAAGTGAGGCACCGTGAAGGCGATCCGCCCGCGCTCGCCGGAGTAGATCAGGCCCTTCTTCAGCAGGGCGTCCCGGGCCGGCGAGAGCGACTGCGGCTTCTTGCCGAGGACCGCCGCGACGTCGGCGGTCGGCACCGACTCGATCTCGTCGAGCGTCTCGCCCTCCTCGGCCAGCGTCGAGGCGGCGTCGGCCATCGCACGCAGGTACTCCCGCTCCCCCGGCGTCGCCCGCTCGTAGCGGGACCCGAAGAAGCCGACCGCCGAGCTCGCGCTCGGCCTCGGGCGCGGCGACCGCGACGTCGGCCGCGGTGATCGGCGAGCGTGGGGCGAGGTCCCAGACCGTCTTGCCGTAGGCCTGGATGAAGTAGGGGTAGCCGCCGGTCGCGGCGTAGAGCGCGGCCAGCGCCTCGTCGTCGTACGACGCCTCCTCGGCCTCGGCCGGGACGCGCAGCGCGAGGTCGGCGGCGTCGCGGTCGAGCCGGTCGATGCGCTGGTAGCCGAACAGGCGCTCGGAGTAGGACTTCGCCGCCGACAGCACGGCCGGCAGGTGCGGCAGGCCGGCGCCGACCACGATCAGCGGCAGGCCCGACTGGCTGATCTCGTGGCAGGCCGCGCACAGGGCCGAGACGTCGTCCGGACCGAGGTCCTGCATCTCGTCGATGAACACGCGCGAGTCCCCGGCCGTGGTCGGCCGCCAGCCCGCCGAGGTCGGTGAACAGCTCGACCAGGTCGATCTCGACGTCGCCGGAGTCGGCCCGCCCGCGGACCGGCGGGCGCGTCGATGCCGGGATGCCAGCGGTCGCGGAGCGTCGCGCCGGTGCCGGCGTCGCGCTCGGCGAAGGACCGCACCACCCCGAGCACGTGGGTCACCGAGTCCTCGTCGGGGTGGCCCGAGCTCGCGGACGGCCTGGTGCACCGCCGACGACAGCGGACGCCGCAGGCCCTGGTCGGGACGCGCCTCGAGCTTGCCGGTGCCCCACCCGCGCCGTACGGCCGCCGAGCGCAGGGCGTTGAGCAGCACCGTCTTGCCGACCCCGCGAAGGCCCGGTCAGCACCACGCTGCGCTCGGGCCGGCCGTGGGAGACCCGCTCCAGCACGACGTCGAACGCCCGCAGCTGCTGGTCGCGGCCGGCGAGCTCGGGCGGTCGCTGGCCGGCCCCGGGCGCGTACGGGTTGCGGATCGGGTCCATGCTCGGACCGTATCCGGCTCTCTAGCCGATTCCGTAGATTTCCGGGCGCCGCCGCACTAACTGGCCTACAAACCGGTGTACGGCGGCCCCTTCAACTCCGGTTTGTAGGCCAGTTGGTTCAAGAGGGCCCACCCACCGGCCACTCCGGACTCCCCCGGTCAGCGCGTGTGGGGGGAGCCCGGAGCTCCATCGGAAAGGGATGGAGGGTGTGTGACCGGTCCCAGGATCGGGCCGCAGCATGCACGCCGTACGACGCTGACCCGGCGCCCGGGCGTCGTGGACGTGAACAGTCGTGGACACAGGCGGAGACCGGCTCCCGGTAGTTAGTACAGTTGAACTAAATGAACTCGACCGCCACCCTCCGCGACCTCGGTCCGCACTACAAGTGGATCGCCCTGTCCAACACGACGCTCGGCGTCCTGATCGCCACGATCAACTCCTCGATCCTGCTGATCGCCCTGCCCGACATCTTCCGCGGGCTGCAGATCGACCCGCTCGCGCCCGGCAACTCCAGCTACCTGCTGTGGCTGATCATGGGCTACCTCGTCGTCACCGCCGTCCTGGTCGTCACCTTCGGCCGGCTCGGCGACATGTACGGCCGGGTGAAGATGTACAACGCCGGCTTCGCGATCTTCACGTTCTTCTCGCTCGCCTGCAGCGTCGTCTGGATGACCGGCACGGCCGGCGTGATCTACCTGATCGTGATGCGCCTGCTGCAAGGCGTCGGCGGCGCGCTGCTGATGGCCAACTCCAGCGCGATCATCACCGACGCCTTCCCGGCCGACCAGCGCGGCCTCGCCCTCGGCCTGAACATGGTGGCCGGCATCGCCGGCTCGTTCCTCGGCCTGGTCATCGGCGGCGTGCTCGCGCCGATCGACTGGCGGCTGGTGTTCCTGGTCTCGGTGCCCTTCAGCCTCTTCGGCACGGTGTGGGGCTACCTCAAGCTGCGCGACCTCAGCCCACGCCGCCACCACGTCATGGACTGGTGGGGCAACGTCACCTTCGCCTTCGGCCTGATCGGCGTCCTGGTCGCGATCACCTACGGCATCCAGCCCTACGGCGACCACATCATGGGCTGGACCAACCCCTGGGTGCTCGCCTCGATGTTCGGCGGGCTGGCCCTGCTCGCGATCTTCTGCGTGATCGAGACCCACATCGAGCACCCGATGTTCCACCTCGACCTGTTCAAGATCCGGGCGTTCACCTTCGGCAACCTGGCCAGCCTGCTGGCCGGGCTCGGCCGCGGCGGCCTGATGTTCATCCTGATCATCTGGCTGCAGGGCATCTGGCTGCCCCGCCACGGCTACTCCTTCGAGTCGACGCCGCTGTGGGCCGGCATCTTCATGCTCCCGATGACCATCGGCTTCCTGGTCGCCGGCCCGCTCTCGGGCTGGCTCTCCGACCGCTACGGCGCCCGCTGGTTCGCCACCGGCGGCATGCTGATCGCGGCCGCGTCGTTCCTCGCCTTCGCCGCGATGCCGGTCGACTTCACCTACTGGATGTTCGCCGGCGCCCTCTTCTTCAACGGCTTCGGGATGGGCCTGTTCTCCTCCCCCAACCGGGCGGCCGTGATGAACTCCCTGCCGGCCAACCGGCGCGGCGTCGGCGGCGGCATGAGCACGACCTTCCAGAACACCTCGATGGTGCTCTCGATCGGCATCTTCTTCTCGCTGATGATCGCCGGCCTCTCCGGCTCGCTGCCCTCGACCATGCAGGCCGGGCTGGCCGCCCACGGCGTCCCGGTCGCGCAGGCCCATGCCGTCGCCGGGCTGCCCCCCGTCGCGGTGCTGTTCGCCTCGCTGCTCGGGTACAACCCCGTGCAGTCGCTGCTCGGTCCGCACACGCTGGCCGGCCTGCACGCGGCCGATGCCCGCTACCTCACCGGCCACACCTTCTTCCCGTCCCTGATCTCCGGGCCGTTCCACGACGGCCTGATCGTCGCGTTCGTCTTCGCGATCTCGGCCTGCCTGGTCGCCGCCGCGGCGTCGTGGTTCATGGGCGAGAAGTTCGTGAACGACGACGACCAGCACGAGGTCGTCATCGACTTCGCCCAGCCCGAGGTCGGCGCGCCCGAGCCGACCGAACCGAGCCGGCGGCGTCCGCTCGTGAGCGCCGTACGACGTGAGCGCGGCGCCCACCGCCCTGGCCGGTGAGCTCCGGACCGAGGTCCACCGGCTCGCCTACCACCTGCGGACGCCCGGCGACCCGGTCCGGCATCACCCCGACCCGGCTGGCGGCGCTGGCCGCGCTCACCCGCTACCCCGACGGCCTGCGGCAGGGCGACCTGGCCGAGCTGATGGGGGTGTCCGCGCCGAGCATGACCCGGCTGGTCGAGATCATGCTCGAGGCCGGCTGGGTCGAGCGGCTGCGCGACCCCGCCGACCAGCGGGCGCTGCTGATCCGGCTCGCGCCGGTCGGGCGCAAGACCCTCGACACCCTGCGCGACGAGTCGACCGGCCAGCTCAGCGAGGAGCTCGCCGACCTGACCTCCGACGAGCGGGCCGCCCTCGAGGCCGCCGTACCGGTGCTCCGCAAGCTCGCCGACCGCCACGTCGAGAGCCTCGGCGACTGACCGCAGCCGGGCCCCGGTCACAGCCGCTTGACGAACTGCGCGGCGATCTCGATCGGCTCGAACCCCATCCGCTCGTTGATCGACACCATGTAGTCGTTGATCTCGCCGTTCTCGGTGGTGACCAGGGTCAGGTCGTCGCGGGCCGCCTGGACGGCGCGGAGGTTGGCCGCCTTGGTGGCCAGACCGAGCCGGTGGCCGCGGTGCTCGCGGTGGACGAAGGTGCCCCACTGGAAGACCGTGGTGCTCTGCTCGAGCGACAGGGCGAGCGTCGACTGGGCCACGACCTCGCGCTCCGGGGTCAGGGCGACCGTCTCGTAGCGCGCCCGGCCCATGGCGGCGGTGCCGGCCACCATCTCGGCGTACCGCTGCGGCGTGACGGTCTCCTCCTCGAAGTCGACCAGACCGGTCGGCGCGTCGACCGCGAGCTGCCCGAACAGCACGCACAGCGACCCGACCAGGTCGTCGGGGACGGCGCCGACGAAGGTCTCGATCGTGTAGCCGGCATGGTGCGGAGCGGCCTCGTCGAGCCACTCCTGGATCCGCTCGTCGGGGACGGGCAGCGGGAGATGACGGACCACCTCGAAGTCGGAGAGCTCGTAGCCGCACGCCTCGGCGAACCGGCGGTAGCCGTGGCCCTCGCGGTCGTCGAAGGGCAGGTTCGCGCCGGTCATCATCAGCGATCGGCCGTCGCCCTTGGCCGCGGCCTCGAGCCGCTCGACCAGGCTCCGGCCGATGCCGCGGCGGCGCTCGGGCGACGTCGACGTTGAGGTCGAACGCGACCTTGTCGAGGTTGTCGAGGACGAACGACCACAAGGTGGCCGTGGCCGACCATCCGGTCACCGTCGTACGCCGCGAACAGCTCCTGCCGTTCGCCGCTGTCGGGCGACCGGTAGGCACCGAGGAACTCCGTGAACTCCCAGGTCGGCGCGTGCGGTCGGCCGTGGAGCTGGGAGCGCTCGGCTCACGTCGTAGAACTCGCGCATCACCACGTCGTCGGCCAGGGCCGACTCGTCGAGCACGCGGATCTCCACGAGATCGAGGCTAGAGCCACGACCGCCCCGGCCGACACGGGTTTTCCGCCGAGCGACTCTCACGGATCGCCTCGGTCACGCCCCCGCGCGGCGGCGGGTCGCGGCGACGTCGTACGCCGTGTCGAGGCCGCGGCGCAGCAGGTCGATGAGCGCCGGCACCTCGTCGACCGCCAGCCGGAACGAGCCGGAGCAGACGTTCTCGCGCCACAGGGACAGCACGACCAGCTCGGACTCCTGGTGCCAGGAGACCCGCAGCGCGCGGTCGCCACCGCGGGCGTCGAGGAAGATCTCCCCGGCCGCAGGCAGCGGACGGGCGGTGGCCATCCGATCGATTGTCCGCCCGCGTAGGACCATCTGTCACTGGTCCGGACGGGTGGTCGGGACCGCTGGGCCGTCGCGTGCGGGACGGCTACTCTCGGGTGCATGCCGGAGCTGCCTGAGGTGGAGGCCCTGGCCCTCGACCTGAAGGGCCGCCTCGACGGACACGCGATCGCCAGGATCCACCTGGCCGCGTTCAGCGCGCTGAAGACCTTCGACCCGCCGGTCTCGGCGCTCGAGGGCACCCTGGTCGACGACGTGACCCGGCACGGGAAGTTCCTCGACATCGAGGCCAGCGGCCTGCACCTGGTCTTCCACCTCGCCCGCGCGGGCTGGATCCGCTGGAAGGACGAGCTGCCCGCCGTGCCGCCCCGGCCCAGCAGCAAGTCGGGGCTGGCCGTGCGCGTCGTCCTCGACGACCAGTCGGGCATCGACGTCACCGAGGCCGGCACCAAGAAGAGCCTCGCGGCGTACGTCGTCCGGTCACCCCAGGACGTGCCCGGCATCGCCAGCCTCGGCCCCGACCCCCTCGACGACGCGTTCACCCGCGACGTGCTCGGCCGACATCCTCGAGGACGCCGGCCGCTCGCAGATCAAGGGCGTGCTGCGCCACCAGGGCACGATCGCCGGCATCGGCAACGCCTACAGCGACGAGATCCTGCACGCCGCGAGGATGTCGCCGTTCAAGCCCGCCAACAGCCTGACCGCCGGCCGAGCTCGACCAGCTGTTCGCGGCGGTCAAGGACGAGCTCGGCGACGCGGTCGAGCGCTCCCGCGGGCTGGCCGCCAGCGAGCTCAAGGGCGAGAAGAAGACCCATCTCGCCGTCCACGGCCGGACCGGCGAGGCGTGCCCGGTCTGCGGCGACACCGTGCGCGAGGTCAGCTTCGCCGACTCGTCCCTGCAGTACTGCCCCACCTGCCAGACCGGCGGCAAGCCCCTGGCCGACCGACGGTTGTCGCGTCTGCTGAAGTAGACGCATGCAGATCCCCACCGCGCCCGTCTCCGGCGTGCCCGACCCGCTGCCCGAGGGCCTGGTGGTCCTCGACGTGCGCGAGCAGAACGAGTGGGACGCCGGTCATGTCGACGGGTCGGTCCACGTCCCGCTGACGACCTCGGTGACGGGTACGCCGACCTGCCGGCGGACGCCCAGACGCTGGTCGTCTGCCGCTCGGGCAACCGCTCGGCCCACGCCACGGCGTACCTCGTCCAGCAGGGCCTGGAGGCGGTCAACCTCGACGGCGGTCTCCTGGCGTGGGAGCGCGCCGGACGGCCGCTCGTCACCGACGACGGCACGCCCGCCGGGGTGCTGCTAGCGCCGTCAGGACGCCGCGCGCACTCGGGGAGCAGACCCGCCGGCACACTCCTTGACGTAGTAGGCGATGAACGCCTGGACGTCGGTGAGGTCGGCGGACTTGAAGCTCCTGGGCGAGCTTGGCGATGTCGGCAGTCGCTGGGGTTGCTCGAGCTGATCTGGGCCATCTTCCCGACCAGCACCTCGAAGCCGTGCCGTGCGGAGGCGCTGATGTCGCTGGGGGTGCCGACCGCCGACATCGAGGCGGCGACCGCCGAGGGCTTGGTGTCGGAGCCGGCGCCCTCGAGGGTGCCGCAGAAGTCGGTCTTCGCTGCATCGGTCGGCGCCCCCTGCGCTCCGCTCCGCCGGCGTGTCGCTGCTCGAGCCGCCACCGCAGGCGGTCAGGCTCGCGGACACGGCGACCAGCAGGCCGGCCGCGGCCAGCGTCTTCCTCAGGTCCATGGCGGTCCTCTTCCCGTCCTCGAGTCGCCCGGTCGACGGTCTCAGGCCCCACTGTGCCGGGTCGCCGGCGCGGAGGGAACGGCGGGGGCCGCAGGCTCGGATCGCAGGTCGGTGGTCGCGGAGCACCTGCTCGAGCAGGCGGAGGTAGTCGTCCCGGTCGATCTCGTGCAACCCCAGCGAGGCCAGGTGAGGGGTCAGCCACTGGGCGTCGACGAGCCGGTCCTGGCCGTCGTCGAGGAGCTGCGCCAGCCCCAGCAGCGCGACCTTCGACGCGTCGGTCTCGCGGTGGAACATCGACTCCCCGGCGAACAGCCCGCCGACGGCCACCCCGTAGAGCCCGCCGACGAGCCGGTCCGTCGCGCCAGGTCTCGACCGAGTGCACCCAGCCCAGGCGGTGCAGCCGGAGGTACGCCGTGCGGATCTGGTCGTCGATCCAGCCGGAGGGTCGGCTCGGGTCGGCGCAGGCGTCGATCACCTCGGCACAGGCGGTGTCCACCCGGATCTCGAACCGGCGGGCCGACCGCCGCAGCGAGCGGGAGACCGCGAGCTCGCCGCGGTCGCAGGACCGCGCGTCGTAGCGGGCTGAACCACGCCATCGGGGCGCGGCGCCCACCGACCGGCATCGGGAACAGGCCGCGCGCGGTAGGCCTCCAGCACGGTGCCCGGCTCGAGGTCGGCGCCCGTCGCGACCAGGTCGTCGTCGGGGTGGAAGCGCGACGGCGGCGGGAACTCCCACGCCGCTGGGAGGAGGCTCGACCGGCACGCCGCCACGCTAGCCCTCCCCGGAGCGACGTACGATCTCAGCATGGCCGGAGCCGGCACCACCGCCGCGAGCACCAGCGAGCACCGGGCGCCAGCCCGCCCGGCTGACCGAGCTCGCGCCCGGCCTGACCGCGGCCTTCGTGCGCGAGGCCCTGCACCGCGCCATCCACGGCATCGGGCCGCTACCGCCGGCAGCCGCCGCGGCGGAGGCGCAGCTGCGCGAGCAGCACGGCAACGTCGAGCGCGCGGTCCACGAGGTGATCGAGAACCACGTGCGGTACGCCGGCGCGCAGGGCTTCGTGACCAACCTCGGCGGCCTGGCCCTGATGACCGTGATGGTGCCGGCCAACATCTCCGGCCTGGCGCTGGTGGAGTGCCGGATGATCGCCGGCATCGCCCACCTGCGGGGCTACGACCTCAGCGACCCGCGGGTCCAGAACGCCGTGCTGGTCTGCCTGCTCGGTGAGGAGTCGGTGCGCGGCCAGGGTGGCCGACCGCTCGATCCCGGCACCGCCGATGGCGATCGCGACCGCACCGGCCCACGACCCGACCCTCGACCGGGTCGTCTCGGCCGAGGTGGCCGCCGACCTGGTCGCGAAGGTCGCCGGGCAAGCGGGTGGCGGGCAACGCGGGTCGCCGGATCCCGCTCGTCGGCGGCTTCATCGGTGCCGGCGTCGACGGCTACGCGACCTGGCGGATCGGCCGTTACGCCGACCGCGAGCTCCTGCCCCTCGCCCGGCGGTAGGCCTTCATCGCGTTGCGTCCGGTCGCGCTGGCCTCCAACCGGCGGACCACCTTCTGGCGCCAGCGGTAGGTCGGCCGTAGGAAGGACCGCTCCAGTGTGTGGTAGGCGTCGGTCAGCTCGGCGTCGCGCTGCTCGAGGTCGCGCTGGAGCCGGGCGTTGTCGAGCAGCAACGCCTTGAGGGCGTCGACCGCCGCCCCGGAGACCAGCGCCTCGTCGGGATGGTCGGGGTCGGCGTACGACGTGACCGGCGGCCCGCCGCGGAGGTCGTCGAGGTCGCCGACGACGTCGTACCCCCGGGCCTGGATCTCGCCGATCCAGGCCTCCTCGAGCCCGGTCGCCCACGGATGGACGTCGGGTGGGAGGGCGAGCCGCGGGGACGACGTGCGGCGGGAGAGCGTCTGGTGGGCGATCAGCTCGCGGACCAGCGGTCGGTAGAAGTGCGGCTCGAGCTCCTCGTTGGCAGCACGGTTGATCCGGCGGATCAGCGCGGTCTCCGGGGCCCCGAGCGACGGGTTCACCCGCTCGCCGTCCAGCTCGAGCGGGATGCCGTCGAGCCCGAAGGCGGTCACGAACCGCTTCCAGAGCAGGTCGGGCGCCTCACCGGCACGCGGGACGGTGACCAGGTGCACGTGCTCCGGGGGGAGGTCGTGGCCCCAGCGCTCGAGGATGTCGGGGATCTCCTGCACGCCCCAGAACCAGGTGGGGATCCGGCCCTCGCGCCGCGGGTCCTGGATCCGGTCGAGGAAGGCGCCGAAGGTCAGGGCGGCCCGGTGCTTGACGTTCTCCTGCCACTCCGCGGGGATCTGGCGCACGAGGTCGCGGACCGAGAGGACGAGGTGCACCTCGGTGCCGGAGCCGTGCCCGAGCGACTCCAGGGCCCGGCCGATCTGGGAGCGCGACGCGGTGGCCAGGATCTCGTGGCTGATCACCGAGGTGTCGTCCCAGCTGCGCACCGAGGCGGCGAGCCGGTCCCACGAGCCGATGGCATCGACCTCGAGCCCGCCCCACGGCATCCGCATCAGGTCGAGCGCGGCGAGGAAGTGGGCGTCGAAGCGGTCGGCCGGGTAGGCGATGCCGTGCTCCCGCAGCGTCCGCCGGTTGTGGAAGAGCACGTGCTGGAGGAACGACGTACCGGTCTTGGGGGTGCCGACGTGCAGGAGGACCCGCTTGCTCACGTGTCTCCACCTGCCTCGGTCGTGTGTGTCGCGTCGCCGGTCTCGGGCTGGGCGAGCGGCGCGTCCAGCAGCAGCCGCATCGCCAGGGCGAGGACCCGTTCCTCGTCGGGGGCGGTCACGCCGGGCCGGTCCGAGGGGTCCGGGAGGTCGCCGTGGACAGCGTAGTCACCGGCCGCGAGCCGTCGCCTGAGGGCTGCGGTCTGCTCCTGCAGCCGGGTGCGGTGCCGCGCCGGCACGACCAGCGCCGGGCCGCCGGCGGCGGCCAGGACCGGCCGGAGCCGGTGCCACATGAGCCGCGTGCGCCGCTCCGGGCTGACCAGGGAGCCGAGCACCGGTCCGGTACGGCGCGCCAGCTCGACCGCGTCGGCGGACAGGTCGAGCAGCACCGGACGCGGGCCGGCGCGCGCCGGCGAGCCGGACGGCCGGACGCGGGTCGCCGAGCAGGACGTGGACCCGGGCGGCGCCCGACCCGTCCCGCCCACTGGTCCGCGACCGTCGCCAGGTCGATGACGGGGAGCAGGGTGGGCCGCCGTACCTCGGTGGCGATCCACTCGTGCCACGGCCGGGCGCCGGCGCCGAACGACCGCGCGGTCCAGACGTGGACCAGCATCGTGGCCAGGTCGGTGCCGGTGACGACGACCACCGCCGACCTGCCGCCGGGCGGCCTGCGGTCGGCGATCAGCGCCTCGCGCACCGGCCGGGCGAGCTCGGGGTCACCGAGCACGCGGTAGCGGCGCCGCAGCAGTCGGGCCGGCCGCTGGGCGGGCGGGTCGCCGCCGCGGACGTCCTCGGCGATCAGCGACGTGGCGACCCGCACCAGCTCGCGGTCGGGCAGGTCGGAGGGATCGACCGGCGGCGGCCCGAAGCGCGAGTCCGGGAGCACGCCGACCAGGCCGAGGTCGGGCCGGCCCCGGCCCGGGGCGCTGGTGGCCAGCACCCGCTCGGCCAGGGCAGCGGTGGGCCGGCGCACCAGGTTGAGTCGGCGGAGCAGCTCGAGCTGCTGGGCGCCCGGGAGGTAGCGGCCGGCCTGCTCGGCGGGCGGTGCCGGGGTCTGCCAGCCCGACCAGGCGTCGTACCGCCGCCGCGGAGGTGGGCGACCCAGCCCCAGCCGCGAGCCTCGCCGTCGCCGTTCACCGCCCGGCGGCCTTGCGGGCCCGACGGACCTTGCCGAGCAGGTGTCGTCGGGGTCGGGGCGCTCGGCGGCCTCACGGGTCATCGCGGCCAGGGCGTCGAGCGCGGCGCGGAGCTGCGCCTTGGTGGGCACCCGGTCGGGGTGCTTGAAGGGCTCGACGACCGCCGGTGCCGGCAGCAGGTCGGTCGGGTCACCGACCACGTCGACCCCGCTCCGGTCGAGCCACTCCACGAAGGCGTGACCGCGCTCGTCGGCCCAGCCGTGCAGCTCGGGGGCAGCAGGATCGGCCGCGATCGACGACCGAGCGTCTCGGTCGCGAGCATGCCGAGGACCAGCTCGTCGTACTGCGTGCCGCTGCGGACGCCACGGCCGAGCCGCTGGTTCAGCCGGCGCAGGACCTGGGTCTCGGCGCTGCCGAGCGACGCGTTGGTCGCGTCGCTGTCCTTCGGGGCCCAGGCCGGGTCGATGCCGAAGGCCCTGCAGAAGCGCTGCCAGAGCAGGTCGGGCTCGGCGGCGACAGCGTCGGCGTGAGGCACGGTGACCACGTGGACGTGCTCCGCCGGCAGCCCCTCGCCCCACAGGGTCAGCACCGTGGGCAGGTCGAAGGCCCGCGCGAACCAGGTACGGCCGCGGACGGCGCGGTTGAGGTAGCGGCGGTAGGTCCAGCGTCGGCCCTGCTTGATGCTCTCCTGCCACCCGGCCGGCGCCTGGCGGGCCAGGTCGCGCGCGGAGTAGACGATGTGGAGCTCCTGCCGGCGAGGTCGCGCTTGAGGCGGGCGATCGTCTCCGGTGGTGCGGGAGCCAGGATCTCGTGGCTGATCACCACGGTCCCGTCGAGCCGCCGTACCCGACGGACCATCGCGTCCCAGGCGCCGTCCGCGTGTCCCGGTGGGCCGCCCCAGTCCTGGTCGAGCAGGTCCAGCGCCGCGCGGAAGTGGAAGGTCCCGGGCGTTGGAACCGCGAGCGCGACGGGAAGTGGACGCCGTGCCGGGCCAGCTCGACGGCGTTGCGGGCCAGGCGGTCCTGCAGGTACGTCGTCCCGGTCTTGGGCGCACCCACGTGCACGTACACCCTGCGGCTCATGCCGGGGATTGTGCCAGTCACCGGCCACCCCACCCCGGACCGGCCCTGGCGGGGTAGTCCGTGACGTTCGGGCCCTTTTCCGCCCCCCGGAGGAGCCAAAACGTCACGGACTACCCCAAAAAGGCCTGGTCAGGAACCGGCGAGGGCGCGGACGACGGCGGAGGGGCTGGGGCGGCCGAGCTGACCGGCCAGCCAGGTGGAGGTCTCGACCAGGGCGGCCAGGTCGACCCCGTGCTCGATCCCGAGGCCGGTGAGGAACCAGACCAGGTCCTCGGTCGCGAGGTTGCCGGTCGCGCTCTGGGCGTAGGGGCAGCCACCGAGGCCGCCGGCGCTCGCGTCGAACGTCGTGATCCCCGCCTGCAGCCCGGCGTGGGCGTTGGCCAGGGCCTGGCCGTAGGTGTCGTGGAAGTGCAGGGCCAGGTCGGCCGGGTCGGTGCCGGCGGCCCGGAACGCGTCGACCAGGGCGGTGACGTGCCCGGCGGTGCCGACCCCGATCGTGTCGCCGAGGCTGAGCTGGGAGGCGCCGAGGTCGAGCAGCCGCCGGCCGACACCGACGACCTGCTCGATCGGGACGGCGCCCTCCCACGGGTCGCCGAAGCACATCGAGACGTAGGCCCGGACGTCGAGGCCGGCCTCGCGCGCGCGTCGTACGACGGGCTCGAACATGGACAGCTGCTCGTCGAGCGACCGGTTGAGGTTCTTCTGGGCGAACGTCTCGGTGGCGCTGCCGAAGATCGCGACGTGGCGGCAGCCCAGCTCGAGTGCCCGGTCGAGCCCGCGCTCGTTGGGGACCAGCACCGGCAGGTCGCGGCCGGGGTCGCCGAGCATCGTGATCAGCTCGGCGGCGTCCGCGAGCTGGGGCACCCACTGCGGATGGACGAACGACGTCGCCTCGACGACCGGCAGCCCGGCAGCGAGCAGGCGCCGGACCAGCTCGGCCTTCACCTCGGTCGGGACCAGGCCCGCCTCGTTCTGGAGCCCGTCGCGGGGACCGACCTCGTAGATCGTGACGCGTGCAGGCAGGCCCCGCGCCCGGACGGTCATCGGGAGGTCAGGCATCGGCCACCTCCACCACGAACAGCGTGACGCCCAGCGCCACCTGGTCTCCTGCGGCTGCGCCCACCGCGGTGACGGTGCCGGCGTGGGGCGCCTTCAGCGACAGCTCCATCTTCATCGCCTCCATCATGCCGAGCACCTGACCCTCCTCGACCGTCTCGCCCTCCGCGACCCGGACCTCCAGCACCGTGCCGGGCATCGGTGCGGCGACCGTGCCGTCGCTGACGCCGACGTGCTCGGCCAGCGGGTCGGGTCCGGTGAGCACGTGCCGCTGCCCGCGGAACGAGACCTCGACGACGTCGGCCTGGACGTTGACCACCGCCCGCTCGGTGCGGCCGTCGATCGCCAGCTCGAGGACGTGGTTCGCGGCACTGATCTGCTGCACCGGCACGCCGTCCACGGTGCCGTGGTGGCGGTCGACCTCGACCTCGCGGTCCAGGGCGACGATCGTCGGCGCCGGCGCGGCGCCGAGCCGGAAGCCGTCGGACTGGAACGGGTGGCCGGTGTCGGTCGCGGCCAGCATCGCCGAGACCCACGCTGCCATCACCCGTGGCACTCCGGCGTCCGGTGCCGGTACGTCGTGGTGGTCGAGCCAGGCCGTGTCGATCGTCGCGTCGCGGAACTCGTCGCTGGCCACCAGGGCCCGCAGGAAGCCGGCGTTCGTGGTCAGCCCCGAGGATCGCGGTGTCGTCGAGGGCGGCCACCAGTCGCCCGGCGCGCGGTCTCGCGGTCGGGCCCGTGCACGACGATCTTGCCGAGCATCGGGTCGTACGACGTGCTGACGACCTGGCCGGACTCCAGGGCCTGGTCGACCCGCACCCCTTCGCCTGCCGGCCACCTCACCAGGCTGGTGGTTCCGGCCTGGGGCAGGAAGCCCGCCGAACGAGTCCTCCGCGTAGACCCGCGCCTCGATCGCGTGGCCGCGGATGCCCGCGAGGTCGTCCTGGGTCAGGGAGAGCGGCGCGCCGGCAGCGATCCGGAGCTGCTCCTCCACCAGGTCGATCCCGGTGATCGCCTCGGTGACCGGGTGCTCGACCTGGAGCCGGGTGTTCATCTCCAGGAAGTAGAAGTCACCGGTCGCGTTGTCGAGCAGGAACTCGACGGTGCCGGCGCCGGTGTAGCCCACCGCGGCGGCCAGGGCGACAGCCGCGCTCGTGAGCCGGTGCCGCAGCCCTGGGTCGACCGTCGGCCCCGGCGCCTCCTCCAGCACCTTCTGGTGGCGGCGCTGGGTCGAGCAGTCGCGCTCGAACAGGTGGATGACGGCTCCCGTGGCTGTCGCCGACCACCTGCACCTCGAGGTGGCGTCCGGACTCGACGTACTTCTCGACCAGCATCGCGTCGTCGCCGAACGCCGACGCTGCCTCCCGTCTCGCGGCCGCGAGGGCCTCGGCGTACTCACCGGCGGCCGCGGACGACGCGCATCCCCTTGCCGCCGCCGCCGGCCGCGGCCTTGACCAGCACCGGGTAGGCGAACGTGTCCGGGTCGTGGTCGAGGTCGTACGACGGGACGACCGGCACCCCGGCGGCGACCGCGAGCTCGCGGGCCCGGTCCTTGCGGCCCATCGCGTCCATCACGTCGGCGGTCGGGCCGACCAGCCGGAGTCCGGCGGTCTCGACGGCCCTGGCGAAGGCGGCGCGCTCGGAGAGGAAGCCGTAGCCGGGGTGGATCGCGTCGGCGCCGCTCTCGACGGCCGCGGCGACGACGGCGTCGATGTCGAGGTAGCTGTCCACCCGGACGGCGTGGTCGGCGGCGCGCACGTGGGGCGCCGCGACATCGACGTCGGTGTAGATCGCGACCGTGCGTACCTCGAGGCGACGGCAGGTGCGGAACACCCGGAGCGCGATCTCGCCGCGGTTGGCGACGAGGACCGTGCGGATCACGGCGGTCACGGGATCGGAGGCGGTGTCGGTCGAGCCTGTCGAAGAGACCACGGCGCTCACATCCGGAAGACGCCGTAGGACGGCGCCGGGATCGGGGCGTGGGCGGCCACCGCCAGGCCCATGCCGAGGACGCGGCGGGTGTCGGCCGGGTCGATGACGCCGTCGTCCCACAGCCGCGCGGTCGCGAAGTACGGCGAGCCCTGGGCTCGTACTGGTCGCGGATCGGCGCCTTGAACGCCTCCTCGTCGGCAGCGCTCCACTCCTCACCGCGGGCCTCGAAACCGTCGCGCCGGACGGTGGCGAGCACGCTCGCGGCCTGCTCGCCACCCATCACCGAGATCCGGGCGTTGGGCCACATCCACAGGAACCGCGGGTCGTAGGCCCGTCCGCACATGCCGTAGTTGCCGGCGCCGAAGGAGCCGCCGATGACGACGGTGAGCTTCGGGACCACGCTGCAGGCGACCGCGGTGACCAGCTTGGCGCCGTCCTTGGCGATCCCGCCGTTCTCGTACTCGCGGCCGACCATGAAGCCGGTGATGTTCTGCAGGAACACCAGCGGGATGCCGCGCTGGTTGCACAGCTCGATGAAGTGGGCGCCCTTGAGTGCCGACTCGCTGAACAGGATCCCGTTGTTGGCCACGATCCCGACCTCACGCCCCCAGATCCGGGCGAAGGCGCAGACCAGGGTCTCGCCGTAGAGCTTCTTGAACTCGTGGAAGCGGCTGCCGTCGACGACCCGGCGGATCACCTCGCGCACGTCGTACGGCGTGCGGGTGTCGGCCGGCACGACGTCGTACAGCGACTCGGGCGGCTCCAGCGGCTCCTCGACCGTGCCGTCGGTCGAACCCGTCGAGCGGTGTCCTGAGCCTGTCGAAGGGACCACGGGCAAGGTGTCCACGATGCTCCGCACGATCGCCAGCGCGTGCGCGTCGTCGTCGGCCAGGTGGTCGACGACGCCGGAGACCCGGGCGTGCACGTCGCCGCCGCCGAGGTCCTCGGCGGTGACCACCTCACCGGTCGCCGCCTTCACCAGCGGCGGGCCGCCGAGGAAGATCGTGCCCTGGTTGCGCACGATCACCGACTCGTCGCTCATCGCCGGGACGTAGGCACCGCCGGCGGTGCACGAGCCCATCACGCTGGCGATCTGCGGGATGCCGCGCGCCGACAGGTTGGCCTGGTTGAAGAAGATCCGACCGAAGTGCTCGCGGTCGGGGAAGACCTCGTCCTGCATCGGCAGGAAGGCGCCGCCCGAGTCGACGAGGTAGACGCACGGCAGCCGGTTCTCCAGGGCCACGGTCTGCGCGCGCAGGTGCTTCTTGACCGTCATCGGGTAGTAGGTGCCGCCCTTGACGGTCGCGTCGTTCGCGACGACGACGACCTCGCGGCCGTGCACCCGGCCGATGCCGGTGACGACTCCGGCGCTGGGCACCGCGTAGTCGTCGCCGTCGGCGCCGTACATCCCGAAGGCGGCCATCGGGCTCAGCTCGAGGAACGGGCTGCCGGCGTCGAGCAGCCGGTCGACCCGGTCTCGAGGGAGGAGCTTGCCGCGGTCGGTGTGCTTCTTCCGCGACGACTCGCTGCCGCCCTGTCGGACGACGGCCAGCCGGTCACGCAGCTCGTCGACCAGGCTGCGGAGGTCGGGCGGAGTCAGCTCACTCACCAGCCCAGGTTAGCGACCATTAACCTCCAGTGCCACCCGGTCAACGCGTGGAAGGCGCGACCCAAGGACGTTAACGACCGCTAACCTGGGCTGGTGAACCGGCGCGACCAGATCGTCGACACCGCGGCCGAGCTGTTCGCGGCGCGGGGCTTCCACGGTGTGTCGGTCGGGGAGATCGGCCGGGCTTGCGGGATCTCGGGCCCGGCTCTCTACAAGCACTTCGACTCCAAGGACGCAGTGCTCGCCGCCATGCTGGTGGGCATCAGCGAGCGGCTCCTCGACGAGGGGCGGACCCGGGTCGGCCGGGCCCGCGACGCACGCGAGGCGGTCGAGGGCCTCATCGAGTGGCACATCGACTTCGCGCTGCGGCACCGGTCGCTGATCGTCGTGCAGGACCGGGACTGGCAGTCACTGCCACCGGAGGCCCGCGAACGGGTGCGAGCGCTGCAGCGCGAGTACGTCGACGTGTGGGCCGAGCAGCTACGACGGCTGCATCGCGGGCTGCACACGGACCGGGCGCGCGCGATGGCGCACGCGGCGTTCGGCCTGATCAACTCCACGCCCCACAGCGGGGTGATCCCGGACGACGCGATGCGCGGCGTCCTGCACCGGATGGCGGTCGGCGCCCTGACCTGAGCGGCCGGCTCAGAGCAGGTGCCCGAGGTCGGCCGCCGGGTCGCCGGCCAGGGCGACGATGCGCGCCGCACGGGCGGCGGCGTCGACGGCAGCCGCCAGGTCACCGTCGAGCACCTCGGGCGCCGCTCGCGGTGCTGCCTCGGCGGCGACGGCTGCCTGCAGGTCGTCGGGCGCCAGCCCACGCAGCCGCAGCAGCACCCCCGGGTCACCGTCGACGAGCCAGGCCACCTGCAGCATCACCGCGAGGGCGTGGACGCAGGGGTCGACCCACGACCCGCACGGGCACGAGGACCCCAGCTCCCCGCCGTAGGGCAGGAGCTCGACGCCCGCTTCCTCGGCGTGCTCGACCAGGCGGTGGGGCAGCTCGCCGGCCAGGATCGCGGCCAGGTGACCGGCCTCGGCGGCGACCACCTCGACCAGCGCACGGCGGCTGATCGGGTCGAGCGGTGGCACTGTGGTGGCCACCGACCAGACGTCGGAGCGGTCGTAGCAGGCGGCCACCACCGCGCCGGCGTCGACGGTGATGCTGCCGATCGCGCCGCTGCGGGAGAGGACGCGGGCGGCGTGGAGGTCGTGGTCGGAGTACGACGCCTCCTCGACCGCGCGGACCCAGGCCCGGCCCCACCACGTCGCCGCCCGCGACGTGCTGCGACGAGGGGGGATCCGGGCGAAGGTCACCGGCGTGGTCGTGCGCTCGCTCACCGTCGCCTCCGCAGGGAGACCAGGTCGAGCAGCTCGTCGTTGGTCAGCTCGGTGAGCGCGGTCTCGCCGCGGGCCAGCACCGAGTCGGCCAGCGAGCGCTTGCGGCGGAGGAGCTCGGCGACCCTCTCCTCGACCGTGCCCTGGGTGACCATCCGGTGGACCTGGACCGGCGCGGGTCTGCCCGATCCGGTGGGCCCGGTCGGTGGCCTGGTCCTCGACGGCGGGGTTCCACCAGCGGTCGACGTGGATCACGTGGTCGGCGCGGGTGAGGTTGAGGCCGGTGCCGCCGGCCTTGAGCGACAGCAGGAAGACCGGCGCGCCGCCGGCCTCCGGACCGGCCTGGAACGACGCCACCATCGCCTCGCGGCGGCGCACCGGGGTGCCGCCGTGGAGGAACTGGTGGGGGATGCCGGCCTGGGTCAGGTGGTCCTCGAGCAGGCGCGCCATCGCGACGTACTGGGTGAACACCAGCACCGAGCTGCCCTCGGCCAGGGCGGTGCCGAGGAGCTCGTCGAGGAGGTCGAGCTTCTCCGAGCGGCCCGACAGCCGCCCGCCGCTCTGCTTGAGGAAGTGGGCCGGGTGGTTGCAGATCTGCTTGAGGCCGGTGAGCAGCTTGAGCACCAGCCCGCGGCGGGTCTCCTCGTCGGCGCGCTGGATGCGCTCCATGGTGTCGCGGACGAACGACTCGTAGAGGACGACCTGCTCGCGGGTCAGCCCGAGCAGGTGGTCGGTCTCGGTCTTGGCGGGCAGCTCGGGGGCGATGCCGGGGTCGCTCTTGCGGCGCCGCAGCAGGAACGGCCCGATCAGCCCGGCGAACTGGGCGCGCCTTGGTCGGCTCGAGCCCCGACTCGATCGGACCGGCCCACACCTTGCGGAAGGCCTGCCGGCTGCCGAGCAGCCCCGGGGTCGCCCAGTCGAGGATCGCCCACAGCTCGGTCAGGTTGTTCTCGACGGGGGTGCCGGTCAGGGCGACCCGGGCCCCGGAGGAGAAGGTGCGCAGGGCCCGGGCGGTGGCGGAGCGGGCGTTCTTGACGTGCTGCGCCTCGTCGGCGACGACCAGCCCCCAGCGCGACGCCGTCCGAGCGTCTCGGCGTCCCGGCGGAGGGTGCCGTAGGTGGTCAGCACGAAGCCGGGGTCGGGCACGGCGTCGGTCGGCGCGTAGCCGGTCGAGCGAGCGCTGCCCGCCGTGGAACCGGCGTACGGCGACCCCGGGGGCGAAGCGCCGGATCTCGGCCTCCCAGTTGCCGAGGAGGGAGGCCGGGACAGACCACGAGGGTCGGGCCGGGCCGGCTCGGGCGCGCGGTGGAGGTGGAGCGCGATCAGGGTGACCGTCTTGCCCAGGCCCATGTCGTCGGCCAGGCAGGCGCCGAGCCCGAGGGCGGTGAGGTGGTGGAGCCAGGTCAGGCCGTGGCGCTGGTAGTCGCGCAGGGTGGCGGCGCAGCCCGGGGGTGGCTCGAGCGGCGGGGCGGTGGCGGCGCCGAGGAGCTGCTCGCGGACCTCCAGCAGGCTCGCCCCGACCACCACCTCGGCGGGCGCGTCGTCGACCTCGACCACGCCGGTCAGCGCCGCTGCGACCGCCTGGGCCGTCGGCACCGTGCGGATCAGCCGCTTCTTCGCCTTGCGGGCGACCGACGGGTCGACGACCGTCCAGCCGCCGCGGAGCCTGAGGATCGGCGACGCGGCCCGGGCCAGGGCGTCCATCTCCTGGTCGGTCAGCGGGTCGCCGTGGAGGGCGACCTGCCAGCGGAAGGCGAACAGGGCGTCGCCGCTGAGCACGCCCTCGACCAGCTGGCCCTCGCGCGGCTGGGGCGTCGGCGCGCGGTCGAGGGTGGCGGTCGCGCTGAGGTCGCGGCCGAGGCTGCGCGGCCAGAGCACGTCGATGTCGACGGCGCGCAGGGCGGCGACGCCGTCGTCGAGCAGGCTGACCAGGTCGTCGGCCCCGAGCGTGATCTGGTCGGGCACCGGCAGGGCTCAGCAGCCGCTCCAGCACCGGCCAGGCCTCGGCCGCGCCCCGCAGCGCCAGCGAGGGCATGGACCCGCGCCCGGTCGCCGAAGCCGTGGACCGACGGCGGGTCGTGCCAGAGGCTTCCGGCGTCGCGGACGTGGAGCGGGTCGCGCTCGTCGTGGACCTGGAGCACGAGCCGGCAGGCGCCGGCGACCAGCTCCTCCTCGTCGGCCTCGACCCGCAGCGAGAGGGTCACCAGCTGGGGCAGGTCGGCGGTGGCGCGGTGGCGGGTGACGAGGTCTGCAGGCGGCGGCGTGAAGTCGTCGGCGGACCGCGCGGGGCCGGCGGCCGCTGCGCGTCGAGCTGGCGGCGGACGGGCCCGGTGGGCGCCGACCGCGGCATGGTGTCGACCACGGCGTCGACCACGCGTCGTACGACGGTCTCGGCGGCGTCGACGGCCAGCCCGTCGTAGGCGCGGGACGCGGCCAGCCGGTGGAGCCGCTCGGTGTCGGCCGGCTCGAGCGGCGCCAGCCGCCAGAAGCCGTCGCCCGGCTCGAACTTGCCGGCCGCGACGAAGCGCATCGCCAGCAGCGACGCTGCCGCCAGCAGCGCGACCGACGGGTGGGCGGCCTCGTCGTCGCGCGCCTTGGCCAGCACCGGCAGCGCGGCCCGGATCGGCAGCGTGACCGTGCGGCTGCCCGACCGGCGTCGGTGAACTCGACCGTGCCGTCGCGCGGCGCGTCGGCGGCGTGGAGGGTCGCCGGCCCGGTCAGGGGCACGAAGCTCACCGGCACCTCCGCTCGCCGTACCCGCCGCAGCCACCACGCTGACCCCGGAACCTAGCCCGAGCCGCCGACACCGCCTCCGGCACCGCCGGCCGACTCGATAGGCCCGGACGTCCGTGACGATCCGGTTGGTCCGCTCCGCCGCGACGCACCGATACGTCAGGGACTATCCTCACAGAACCTATTGCAAGAACTCCTTTCGAAAGGATACTTTCGATTCATGGCGACGAAGCGGAGGGCGAGATGACGACACGACGCAAGGGGCAGGCACGGAGGCGGGCGAAGCGACGCTCGACGTCGCGGAGCAGACGCCGCAGCGGCACGCGGGCCCGAGCGGGGACGTGCACGCGGACACGAGCGCGGAGACGCAGCGCCGGGACCGTCGTACCGACGGCTGAGCGACCCGCGCGAGCTCCAGGCCCTCGCCCACCCGGTGCGGCTCGGGATCATGGAGCTGCTCACGGTCTCCGGCCCGCTGACCGCCACCGAGCTCGCCGACCGGCTCGACGAGACGCCGGCCAACTGCTCGTGGCACCTGCGCAAGCTCGCCGAGCACGAGTTCGTCGAGGAGGCCGGCGGCGGCATCGGGCGCAAGCGGCCGTGGCAGGTGCGCAGCGTCGGGCTGGCCTGGGACGAGGGCGACGCGACGCCCGGCGAGCTCCGCGCCGGCCGCGCGCTCGAGGAGCTCCTCATGGAGCGGCAGGTCGCGCGCCTCCACGCCTCGCGCGCCCAGCTGCGCGACGACGGCGACGAGACGTGGTCCGACGCCACGCTCGGTCACCCAGAGCGCGAGCTGGCTCACCGCCGACGAGCTCGACGAGCTCAACGACGAGCTGCGCTCGGTGCTCGAGCGGTACGCCGTCCGGATCACCGACCCCGACCAGCGCCCGCCCGGCTCGCGGCTCTGCGAGCTCGTCGCGTGGGGGGTGCCGTTGCTCCTGCCCGGCGTGGAGGCGATCCCCGACGTCGAGAGCCCGGCGACGGAGGCCGCGGCAGGAGCTGACGCGTCGTGAGACAGGCGTTCCGGCAGCCGGGGTTCACCCGGTTGTACGCCGGCCTCACCGCGTCGATGTTCGGCGACTCGGTGATGCTGCTGGTGCTCTCCATCTGGGTCAAGACGCATCACCGGCTCCAACGCCAAGGCCGGCCTGACCTTCTTCTTCATGGTGATCCCGGCGCTGCTGGCCCCGCTGATGGGCATCGGGATCGACCGGGTCCGCCGCAAGCCGCTCCTGGTCTGGGGGCACATCGCCTCGGGCGTCATGGTGCTGCCGCTGCTCCTGGTCCGCGGGCCGGGCCAGGTCTGGATCATCTGGGCTGTGGCCGCGCTCTACGGCGTCTCGTTCGTCGTGCTGCCGTCGGCCCTCAACGGCCTGCTCAAGGAGCTGGTGCCCGAAGACCTCCTGGTCGACGCCAACGCGTCGCTGCAGACCACCAAGGAGTCCTTCCGGCTGTTCGGTCCCCTGATCGGAGCCCTGCTCTTCGCCTGGCTGGGCGGCTGGGCGGTGGCGCTCATCGACGCCACGACGTTCTTCGTCGCCGCAGCGGTGATCGCGGCACTCCGGGTGCACGAGGACCAGCCGGAGGCCGAGGACGCCCACTTCTGGGCCCAGATGACCGCCGGCCTGCGCATCCTCGCCGGCGACCGGGTCCTCAAGCACCTGCTGATCGGGTTCGCGCTGTGCATCCTGGTCCTGGGCTTCACCGAGTCGGCCATCTACGCCCTGCTCGACGCCTTCGACCGGCCGGCGACGTTCGTGTCGGTGATCGTCTCCGTGCAGGGGGTCGGCGCCGTCATCGGCGGACTCAGCTCGTCGTGGGTGATCAGGCGGATCGGCGAGGTGGCCGCCTGCGCTCGTCGGGCTCGCGCTGGTCGCCGTCGGCGTCCTGGTGATGGCCGCCACCCACAGCATCGTCGGTGGTCTGCGTGGCAGCCGGCGTCTTCGGCATCGCGCTGCCCTTGTTCACGGTCGCCTTCATGACGCTCATCCAGCGCCGCACGCCGCAGGCCATCATGGGCCGGGTCTCGACCGCGGTGGAGGTCGTGATGGCCGCACCGCAGGCGATCTCGCTCGCGATCGGCTCGCTGCTCGTCGTGCTGATCAGCTATCGGCTGATCTTCCTGGTGATGGCGGTCGTGACGGCCGCGGCCGCGGTGTACGTCGTGGCGACGCTGCACGGTCAGATCGCTGCCGACCGGCGGCGTCCCCACGACGCCGGCGACCCGGCAGACTGGTCCGAGCCGCTCACGGTCGACCTCAGCCCACCGCTCACGCCCACCGAGCTCTGAGCACCCGACCGAGGCCGGTCCGTGGAAAGGAGGTCGACCGTTGTCGGAGGTCGGGCCTAGGCTCGTCAGGCATGTTTCTCGAGGGGAGTTTCCACACATGAGCACCGAGATCGACAACCAGGTCGGGCGAGCGCCGTCCAGCCCGGAGCCGACGACGGCCGGCTCGACCGCCGCGTCATGGTGATCGCCGGGCGTCGTCGTCCTCGGCGCGGTGATGTCCATCCTCGACATCACCGTCGTGGCGGTCGCCCAGCGCACCTTCCAGGAGACCTTCGACAAGACCCAGGCCCAGGTGGCCTGGACGTCGACGGCCTACACCCTGGCGCTGGCCACGGTGATCCCGATGACCGGCTGGGGCGCCGACCGGTTCGGCACCAAACGCCTCTACATCCTGGCGCTCGTCGCTGTTCACCGCCGGCTCGGCGCTGTGCTCGACCGCCAACTCGCTGGAGATGCTGGTCGCCTTCCGGGTGCTGCAGGGCCTCGGTGGCGGCATGCTGATGCCGCTCGGCATGACGATCATGACCCGCGCCGCCGGCCCGGCCCGGCTCGGCCGGGTGATGGCGATCCTCGGCGTCCCGATGCTGCTCGGCCCGATCTTCGGCCCGATCCTCGGCGGCTGGCTGATCGACGTCGCCTCGTGGCACTGGATCTTCCTGATCAACGTCCCGATCGGCATCGTCGCGGTGATCTACGCCTGGCGCGTCCTCGACCGCGACCAGGTCCACCCCTCGGAGAGCTTCGACTTCGTCGGCATGCTGCTGCTCTCGCCCGGCCTGGCGCTGTTCCTGTTCGGCGTCAGCTCGATCCCCGCCGCCAAGCAGGAGGACGGCACGATGTTCACCCGCGGGTCGTCCTCAGCTGCGTGATCGGCCTGGCCCTCGTGATCGCCTTCGTGCCGTGGGCACTCCGCAAGAAGAACATCCATCCGCTGATCCACCTGCGGCTGTTCTCCAACCGCCACATGACCGTCGCCGTGATCACGATGTCGCTGTTCGCGATCGCCTTCTTCGGCGGCAGCCTGCTGTTCACGCTCTACTTCCAGCAGGTGCGCGGCGAGACCCCGCTGGCCTCCGGGTGGCTGGTCGCGCCCCAGGGCTTCGCCGCGATGCTGACGATGCCGATCGCCGGTTTCCTGGCCGACCGGATCGGCCCCGGAAAGGTCGTGCTGGCCGGGCTGGTCGGCGACACGGCCGGCATGGGGATGCTGGCCTTCATCGACGACAAGACTCCCTACGCCTACATCATGACCGCGTTCGTGATCATGGGTCTCGGCATGGGCGCGACGATGATGCCGGTCTTCACCGCGGCCCTGGCCAGCCTCAGGGAGAACGAGGTCGCCCAGGGTTCCACGCTGATGAACATCACCCAGCAGGTCTCGGCCTCGGTGGGCACAGCGCTGTTCTCGGTGCTGCTGACCAACGCCTACAACCAGCACCCGTCGGTCAACGCGACCCTCGCCATCCAGAGCGCGGGCGGCGACCAGAACAAGCTGGCCGCGATCCTGCGAGCAGCTGGGCATCCCGACCGACAAGGCCGACGCCGATCGTCGCCACCGGGCCTGCACTACATGGGCCTGGCGTTCGGTGACGTCTTCCTCGTGGCCGCGATCCTGGTCGGGCTCTGCTTCATCCCGGCGTTCTTCCTGCCCCGCAAGCCCGCCGACAAGCCGGCCGACCAGAGCGCCATGAT
Source organism: uncultured Actinomycetota bacterium (assembly GCA_963808115.1). Taxonomy (GTDB): domain Bacteria; phylum Actinomycetota; class Actinomycetes; order Propionibacteriales; family Nocardioidaceae; genus Nocardioides. Next base: position 317,085 of record CAWEEN010000003.1, on the reverse strand, counting down.
GGTGGGCTGACCAACCCGTATCCTGCGCGGGTGCGACCCCGGACCCTCACCGCGCTGCTGGCTTCGGCGGTGCTCGGCGTGGTCTGCGGCGTGGGCGGCGGGCTCTACGCCGCCGCCCACGACTCGAGCTACGTCGACCCGCTCGGCCTCGGCGTGGCCATGGTCGACCAGGCCTGCACCGGCGACCCGCTGCTCGTGGTGGCCACCGGTGACAGCAGCGCGGCGCTGGCCGGCGCCGTGGCCGAGGACTCCCGACTCCACCCGCTACCTCGACATCACCCGCTCCTGCGACACCGCGTGGGTCAACGACCACGACCAGCCCCGCTACGCCGCCTACCTCGGCCCCTTCCCCGACGCGCGCCGGGCCTGCGGGGTCCGGATGACCGCCGCCCACCGCGGTGACCTGGTCACCCGGCTCCAGGCCGGTGACGCCACTGCGGTCGAGTGCGTCTGCTACCTGCCCTACACCGCGATGCCCGTGCTCCGGCCCGGGCATGGACGCCACGGCGGTCGACGGCATCTACATCCGGTCGCTGCAGAACCTGCTGCTCGCCCTGGGCGAGACCGTGGTCAGCCACAGCAGGGGCAGCTACGACGCGCAGACCGTCGAGCAGGTGCGTCGGGTGCAGGACGAGCAGCTCCGGCTGCCGGCCACGGGCATCGTCGACGCAGCGACCTGGCACGCCCTACAGACCCAGGCCTGCGCGCTCTACACCAGCTGACGGGGCGTGCGGCCCGCGTCGACGAACACGTCACCGGTGAGCACCGGCACGACGTCGCTCACGTCGCACGTCGGCCGCCACCTCGACGTCACCGGCCCACCCGCCACCGACCAGCTCACGTCCGCTCGCACACGCAGGCAGGACCTCCTCGAGCCGCCCCCGCACGGCGCCGTACGCCGCGACCGCGGCCTCCGCCTCCGGGCTCAGGTCTGCCCGCGGTGAGGGCCGCCAGCACTGCGCCGGCTCCCCACAGGTCCTCCACGGCGGGCCGCAGCGACCCGTCGGGCCACCGCTCCCCCGCGGCGACCACGAACAGCCGGCCGGGGCCGGCATCCGCATGGCGCGGCGACCGCGCTCGCGTTGCGGAGGCAGGCGCCGACCACGGTGACCCCGGCGTCGGCGAGCCCGAAGGCGATCGAGGAGCCGTTGGGGGACGGCAGCACGACCCGCTCCACCCCGGCCACGGCCGCCGCCTGGTCGAAGGACCGCGGCGAGAGGCTCAACGCCCCGCTCTGCAGCCCGGCCCGCCGACCCGTGGCCAGCACGGCGGCGCGCTCCTCGGCGTACGACGCCGCGTCGGCCTCGGCCCACGGGTAGGGGTGGACGAGGATCCCCCGCTCCAGCGCGACGGTCAGCGTCGTGGTGAAGGACAGCACGTCCACCACGACCGCCACGTCTCCGGGGCGGGCGTCGGCGGCCAAGGCCCGGGCGCCGGCAGGGCCCCAGTCGAGGCGGACGTCGTACCCCGCCTGGCCGTGGACCCCGGCGGTCACCGGACGGTCACCAGATGCGGACGCGGGCATCGGGCTCGAGCCACAGCCCGTCGCCCGGCTGGGTGCCGAAGGTCGCGTGGAACTCGTCGAGGTTGCGCACGATGTTGGCGCGGAACTCCGGCGGGCTGTGCGGGTCGATGGTGAGGTACTGACGGTCGAGCTCGGGCCGCCGCTTGGTGCGCCAGCAGTAGGCCCAGTTGAAGAAGAGCGTCTCGGCGTCCTCGAGCCCCACGTCGCCGTCGACATGGATCGAGTAGGCCTCGAGCGCGATCGTGAGTCCGCCGAGGTCGCCGATGTTCTCGCCGACGGTGAGCGCGCCGTTGACGTGCTCGCCGGGCAGCGCGCGCGGGGAGAACCCGTTGTACTGCTCGATCAGCGTCTGGGCCTTCTCCTGGAAGCGCTCCTTGTCGTCGGGCGTCCACCAGTCGAGGAGGTTGCCGGCGCCGTCGTACTGCGAGCCCTGGTCGTCGAAGCCGTGCCCGATCTCGTGGCCGATCACGGCGCCGATGCCGCCGTAGTTCTCGGCGGACTCGGCCTCGGGGGAGAAGAACGGCTTCTGCAGGATCGCCGCCGGGAAGCAGATCTCGTTCATGCCGGGGCGGTAGTAGGCGTTGACGGTCTGCGGCAGCATCAGCCACTCGTCGCGGTCGACCGGCGAGCCGATCTTGGCCAGCTGGCGCCGGGTCTCGAAGGCGTTGGCGGCCGCGACGTTGCCCAGCAGGTCGTCGACGGTGAACGTCGAGGTCGCCGTAGTCGCGGAACTTCTCCGGGTAGCCGATCTTGGAGCGGAACATGTCGAGCTTGGCGTAGGCCCGCTGCTTGGTCTCCTCGCTCATCCAGTCGAGCCGGGAGATGGACTGGCGGTAGGCCCGCAGCAGGTTGCCGACCAGGTCCTCCATCATCGCCTTCGAGGCGGGCGGGAAGTGGCGGGCGACGTACTCACGCCCGACCGCCTCACCGATCGAGCCCTCGACCAGGGCCACGCCACGCTTCCAGCGCTCCCGCAGCTCGGGCGTGCCGCTGAGGGTGCGGCCGTAGAAGTCGAAGTTCGCCTCCACGAACGGCGCCGAGAGGTACGGCGCGCCGGCGCGCACGACGCGGGCGGCCAGCCAGGTGCGCCAGTCGTCGATCGGGATCTCCTCGAGCGCCGAGGACAGGTGCTGCAGGTAGGACGGCTGCCGGACGCAGGTCTCGGCGATGGTGACCTCGGACCCCCCGAGGTTGCGGATGAACGCCTCCCAGTCGAAGGCCGGGCACAGGCTGTGGAGCTCCTCGATCGGGGTCAGGTTGTAGGTCTTCTGCACGTCGCGGGTCTCGGCGCGCTCCCAGTGGCCCTGGGCCAGCCGGGTCTCGACCGCCATCACCGTCGCCGCGGCGGCGGTGGGGTCGGCATGCTCGACCATGGTGAAGATGCGGGTCAGGAACGCGACGTACTGCTCGCGGGTCTCGGCGAACTTCTCGTCGCGGTAGTAGGACTCGTCGGGCAGCCCCAGCCCGCCCTGCACCAGGTTGACCAGGCAGCGGTCGGAGTTCTTGCCGTCGACGTCGACGTAGAGGCCGAAGGGTCCGCTACCGCCGAGCAGCTCGAACTCGCCGAGGAACGCCGAGAGGTCACGGAGGTCGCGCAGGGTGTCGACGGCGTGGAGCAGGGGCTTGATCGGCTCGTGGCCGGCCGCCTCGATCCGCGCCTCGTCCATGAAGGAGGCATAGAGGGCGGCGATCCGGGTGGCGTCGTCGTCGAGGTCGGCGTGGCCGCCGAGCACCCGCTCGGCGAGCTCCTCGATGATCGCGTGGACCTGGTGCTCGGCGACGTCGGCCAGCTGGACGAACGGCCCCCACCCGCCCTTGTCGGCCGGGATCTCGGCCGTCTCGAGCCACCGGCCGTTGACATGACCGAACAGGTCGTCCTGCGGACGGATGGACAGGTCCATGCCCTCGCGGGCGGCGTCGAGCGTGCTCACCCGCAGGAGCCTACGCAGGGCCTGTGACTCACCGCACTTCGACCACGCTCTTGCCGAGCGTGCGTCGTTCGTCCAGGTCGGTCAGTGCCTGCCCGAAGTCCGCGAAGGCGTACGTCGCGCCGATCGGCGGCGCGATCGCGCCCGACTCGATCATCGGCAGCAGGTCGCGCCACTGCTCGTGCATGAAACCGGGCCTGGCCATCGCGAACGCGCCCCACCCGACCCCGCGGACGTCCACGTTGTTGAGCAGCAGCCGGTTGACCTTGACCTCGGGGATGCCCTGGCCCGAGGCGAAGCCGACGACGAGCAGTCGGCCCTGCTCGGCCAGGCAGCGCAGCGAGTCGGTGAAGGCGTCGCCACCGACGACGTCGACGACCACGTCGACGCCGCGACCGTCGGTCAGGCCGTGCACCTCGTCGCGGAAGTGCTCGAGGAGCACCACCTCGCGGGCGCCGGCCTCGCGCGCGAAGACCGCCTTCTCGTCGGTGGAGACCACGGCGATGGTCCGGGCTCCGATCGCCCGCGCGACCTGGAGGGTCGCCGTCCCGACCCCGCCGGAGGCGCCGTGCACGAGGACGGTCTCGCCGGGCTGCACCTGTCCTCGCTGTCGCAGGGCGAACAGCGCCGTCAGGTAGTTCAACGGCAGGGCTGCCCCCTCGACGAAGGAGAGCCGGTCGGGGAGCGGGAAGACGGCGGAGGCCGGCACCACGACGAGGTCGGCGGCCCCGCCGTAGGGCACCACCGCCGCGACCCGGGTGCCCACCGAGAGCTCGACATCGCCGTCGGTCGGGCCGCTCGAGACCACGGTGCCGGCCACGTCGACGCCGAGGGTGAACGGCGGCTCCGGTCGGAGCTGGTACATCCCCTTGCTCAGCAGGAGGTCGGGGAACGAGACGCCGACCGCGTGCACCTCGACCAGCACCTCACCCGGCCCGGGACCGGGGTCGGGGACGTCGACCACCCGGACGTCGGCGGGACCCGTGGGCTCGATCACCTGGACGGCGCGCATGGGGGCATCATGCCGCCTCGCCCGCACGCGGGCTTCGGCGCTCACTCCCTGGTTCCGTCGCGGCTTCGCCGGGCCGGAACTAGCTCGCTCGGGCGTGGACGATCTGGTTCAGCTCGAAGTGCATCGGGTCGGTGTAGTGCCACGTCCCGCCCCAGGTGAAGCCCCACTGCTCGAAGATCGCCACCACCCGCCGGTCGATCTGCCCGACGGTGCCGCGTTCGTTCTCGGGCACGTTGACGTCGAAGGCCAGCCCGAAGGCGTGGTTGGACAGCGTGGTCGTGCCGGCGATGAAGCGCGGTACGAAGCACCCGCCGTACTGGCTGGGGTGGATCGCACCGGCGAGACCCTGCGCCACGATCTGGTCGAGCGCCGCCTTGAGCTGGGGGAACATCGCGGTGTTGCACGTCATCGCGCCGATGATCGGCATCGTCTCGGTGGAGATGTGGCCGGCGACCCACGACGGCTGCGGTGCGATCCTCCCGCCGCCGAGCACGGTGTAGCTGAACGACCCGACCGCGTCGGAGGCCGAACCCACCAGGAACGCCGTCTGCGCGACGCTGGTGTCGAGGCCGTAGCGGGCCGCGGCATCCATCCGGGTCACCGATGCCTGTCTCCCCACGATCCGCTGCAGGGGCTTGCGGATCGACAACGGCGTCCGGATCCCGGTCGAGACCAGGAGCGCGTTGCCAGGCCTCATCCCGAGCTCGTGTGCCCACGCGGTGTTGACCAGCGCGTCGATCTGGGGGATCTGGGGTGCGTACGCCCCGACATGGATCCGCGGCGCGTCGGCCCGGGCGCCCATCCGGACGTAGCCGTCCCGCTCCACCTGCTGCCGGAACCTCGGGCTCAGTGCCATCTCGCCCCCGGCGATCCGGTCCCACTCCTGCTGGAACCGCGCGATCCGCTCGGGGCTGAAGTCGCGGTACGTCGCGGGGTCGACCGCGGCGACGTTGATCGCGTGGTCCTGGACGCTGACCTGCGCCAGGGAGAACCGCTCGACCTTGGTGACGCCGCCGAGGTGCCGGATCCTGCTGACCATCGACGGGCTGAGGGAGCGCTGCCGGAACACCAGGATGTCGGCGGTCTGCAGCGGTGGCCGGAACGGGCCGGGCGCGGCGACGGTGTGCACGGGATCGGCAGGAGCCGTGGTCCCGGACGACGACGCGGCCGCGCTGCTCGCACTGCTCGGGGACGGCGTCCCGCTCGTGGAGCCGACGGCCCCGGACGGGCCGGCACTGCCGTCGCCGCAGGCGGCCAGCGCGAGCGCGAGCAACGTCGCGGCGGCCGACAGCCGCACCAGAGCCCCCCGGACACGCATGCAGGCAGGGTAGTTCGCCGCTCAGCGGCCGCGGTGCGGGCAGTCGAGCTGGTGGGCCACCACGTGCACGGGCTCCGGGCCGGACTCCTCGGTCTCCGGACGGACGAACGGGCCGGCCGGGATGGTCAGCCACGACACCAGCCCGCCGCCGACCAGCAGGCCGGCGCAGACGAGCAGGGCCGACTGGTAGGCGCTGCTGAAGGAGGCCGCCTGGTCGTAGTCGTCGCCGCTGAGGCCCACGGCCACCGGGAGGGCTGCCACGGCGAACAGCGACCCGGCCCGGGCGACCGCGTTGTTGACGCCGCTCGCGATCCCGGCGCGCTCGTCGGAGGCGGCGGCGAGCACGGTCGAGGTCAGCGGGGCGACCATCAGGGCGAGCCCCAGCGAGAAGATCACCAGCGGCGGCAGCACCCCGGTCCAGTACGACGAGTCGGCGTCGAGGCGCGACAGCCAGCCGACCCCGACCGCCATCACCAGCGGGCCCACCGTCATCGGGATGCGCGGGCCGATCCGGGTACCGAGGGCACCGCCGCGAGCGGCGAGCAGCAGCATGATCACCGTGATCGGCAGGGTCGACAGCCCGGCCGCCAGCGCGCCGTACCCGAGGACCGTCTGCAGGTCGATGACCAGGAAGAACAAGATCGCACCGAGCGCCGCGTACACCAGGAGGGTCATCGCGTTGGCCGCGGAGAACACCCGCGACGAGAACAGGTCGAGCGGGAGCATCGGATGCGGCGTGCGGTGCTCGACGACGAGGAACGCCGTGCCGGCGACCACCCCGAGGACCGCCGCCGGGACCGCGAGACTGCTGTGCCACTCGATCAGCCAGTAGGTCAGCGAGCCGAGCGAGACCGCTGCCAGCACCGCGCCGGGGATGTCGAACCGGCCCTCGGTCGGCGCGCTGGTCTCGGGCACGAAGCGGAGCGTGACCAGCACCGTGATCGCCGCGATCGGGACATTGAGCCAGAAGATCCAGCGCCAGTCGGCGTACTGCACCAGCGCACCGCCGACCAAGGGGCCGATCGCCGCGGCGACGCTGCCCAGCCCGGTCCAGGCACCGATCGCCCGCCCTCGGTCCTCGTGGCTGAACACCGCCTCGATGATCGCGAGGCTGCCCGGCGTCAGCAGCGCGCCGCCGACACCCTGCAGCGCGCGGGCGGCGATCAGGGTGCCGGGGTCGGGCGCCAGCCCGCAGACCACGGACGCCGCCGCGAACGCCACCACGCCGGTCACGAACACCCGGCGGCGGCCGAGACGGTCGCCCAGGGCACCGCCGAGCAGGATCAGGCTGGCCAGGGCCAGCAGGTAGGCGTTGCTGATCCACTGGAGCTGGGCCAGCGACGCGTCGAGGTCGGTACCGATCGTGCGGAGCGCGACGTTGACGACGGTGCCGTCGAGCATCACCATGCCCGAGCCGAGGACCGCTGCCAGGATCACCCCGCGCCCGGTCGCGGAGGAGTAGGTGACGGTGCCGGCCGTCATGGGTGAGTCACCGTCCGAGTGTAGAAGGGCGGGGCTGGAGAGCCCGCCGATCAGAGCGGGAAGACGCCCACCTCGGTGCGATCGACCGTGCCGTCGCCGTCGTCGTCGAGCTGGATCGTGACGGTCTCGGTGTCCTGGCCGTAGACCAGGGTCCGGACCCGCGTCGACAGCAGGGTGCCCGCACCGTCGGTGACCCGCGCGGTGTCCCTCACCACGCGGTTCAGCTGGTCGTAGGCGATGCTCACCGACTCGACCTGGTCCACGACGCCGTCACCGTCGAGGTCGGTCTCGTCGACGAAACCGGTGAGCCGACCCTTCTGGTCGTAGGTGTCGTGCTCGACGAAGGACGCGGTCAGCACGCCGTCCGTGCGGTCCTCCGCGGTGGTGAGGACGACGTTCCCCTGCTGGTCGAGGGTGTGGGTGATCCGGCCGACGAACGTCGAGCCACCGCTGACGTCGGTGCTCACCGTGGCCAGGATCCGGCCCTGGGAGTCGACGGTGTTCTCGACGGTCCGGACGTCGTCGACGGTGCCGTCCCCATCGGTGTCGGTCACGCTGCGCAGGCCGACCAGGTCGCCGCGCGCGTTGTAGGTGAAGGTGGCCGAGGACGAATCGACCAGGTGCTCGACCCCCTGCGCGTCCACGGCGTAGGTCTTGTCGGAGGTGGCCAGCTGGCGGTGATGAGGGCCGTAGGTCGTGGCGCTCTCGGTGCGGGTGTCGGGGCTCTGCGGCGTCGACAGGTCGTCGTCGGTGGTGACGAGGTCGACCAGGTTCCCCTGGGCGTCGAGGGTGACGTCGAAGACGAGGACGTGCCCGTTGACCTCGATCCGCTCCTGCGCGATGCGGCCCCGGCGGTCGAAGGTGGAGTCGTCGGTCCGGGTCGAGTCGATCGTGCCGTCGCTGCCTTCGTCGACGGTGGTGGTCAGCGAGACGAGGTCGCCCCGGCCGTCGTAGGCATAGCTGCCCACGATCGTCGCCGGCGCCTCCGGTCCGGCACCGTCGAGGTCGAGGACCTGGACCGTGCGGGCCAGCCGGTTGGCCTGGCCGTAGTCGAGCGCCGTCACGCTGGAGTAGGTCTCCACGCCGTTGCTGGTGTCGGTCTCGGAGGAGCGTACGAGGCGCCCCTGGGTCGAGTACTCGTTGACGATGGTCACGTGCGTGACCTCGCCGGTGTGGTGGTCGACATCGTCGAACGACGTCACCAGGGTGCGCCCGTCGGGGCCCCCGTGGGTGTTCACCGGCGGCCCGGGCTGACCGTTGGCGGCGGCCACGGCCGTACCGGCCGCCGCGAGCGTCGTACCGAGTGCGGTGGCGGCGACCGTGGCGAGGACGAACCCTCGGACGACGTGGCGGTGCGGCATGAGAAGACTCCCCCGTGTCTGACGACGTGGAGCGACCGAGCGCCCACCTGGGCACGGTAGATCAAGCCCGGGCCGACCGGAAGGGGTCAGGCCGGGTTGCTGTGCGGGCTCCGGAGGGATGAGATGGGGGGCATGAGCAAGCAGCACGGGACCGGGCTCCCCTTCGGGATCGACTTCGGTGGCAGCGGGATCAAGGGCGCACCGGTCGACCTCGAGCACGGCGAGTTCGCCGCCGAGCGGGTGCGCATCGACACGCCTCAGCCGGCCACCCCCAAGGCCGTCGCCGAGGTCTTCGCCGAGCTGCTGACGAAGTTCGACGACTCCGACGGGCGGGTGGGCGTCACCGTTCCCGGTGTCGTCCGGCACGGCGTCGTGCACTCGGCGGCCAACATCGACAAGGCCTGGGTCGGCGAGGACGCCGACCAGCTCTTCACCCAGCGCACCGGACGCGACGTCCACGTCGTCAACGACGCCGACGCGGCCGGCCTCGCGGAGGTGCGGTACGGCGCGGCGAAGGGCCGTCAGGGTCTGGTCATCGTGACCACCCTGGGCACGGGGATCGGCTCGGCGATGGTCTACGACGGCGTCCTGGTGCCCAACTCCGAGCTCGGCCACCTCGAGATCGACGGCCACGACGCCGAGAAGCGCGCTGCCTCGAGCGCCAAGGAGAAGGAGGACCTCTCCTGGGAGGACTACGCCGAGCGGCTCACGACGTACTACCGCAAGCTCGAGCAGCTGTTCTCCCCGAGCTGTTCGTGGTCGGCGGCGGCGTGAGCAAGAAGGCCGACAAGTTCCTCGACCTGATCGACATCGACACCGAGATCATCCCGGCCCAGCTGCTCAACGACGCCGGCATCGTCGGCGCCGCCCTCTACGCGACCGAGAGCAACGACTAGCGCAGCCGCTGGTCCAGAGGGGTCGTCGGCGCCGCGACCCCGCGCCGCACTTCTGCGGTGCTGTTGCTACTTCTGCGGTGCTGTGACGCGTCTGGTGCGGTGCTAACCCCGCGTTACTTGGGCGGGAGGCACGGCTAGGCGGCGAGCGCCTTCTCGATGTCGTCGGTGAGGTCGGCGGGCTCCTTGGTGGGGGCGAACCGGTCCAGGACGGTGCCGTCGCGACCGAGCAGGAACTTGGTGAAGTTCCACTTGATCGCGCCGCCGAGCAGTCCGCGCTTCTCGTCCTTGAGCCACTCGTAGAGCGGGTGGGTGTCGTCGCCGTTCACGTCGATCTTGGCGAACATCGGGAAGGTGACGCCGTAGTTCTTCTGGCAGAAGTCCGCGATCTCCCCCTCGGTGCCGGGCTCCTGGTGCCCGAACTGGTCGCACGGGAAGCCGAGGACGACGAAACCGCGGTCGCCGTAGGTGTCGTAGAGCTTCTGCAGCCCTTCGTACTGCGGTGTGAAGCCGCAGGCGCTCGCGGTGTTGACGACGAGCACGACGTCACCGAGATAAGACCCGAGATCCTGGTCCTTCCCGTCGATCGTGGTGGCGTGGAAGTCGGCCAGGGTCTGGGTCACGTTTCTGCTCCTCTGATGGCGGCGGCGACGGCCTGGGGGACGTCGGGGTTGAAGACGCTCGGGATGATGAAGTTGGGGTTGAGCTCCTCGTCCTTGACCACGTGCGCGATCGCGTAGGCGGCCTTGAGGAGCATGTCGGTGCGCACCTCGTGCGCCCGCGCATCGAGCAGCCCGCGGAAGACACCGGGGAACGCGAGCACGTTGTTGATCTGGTTGGGGAAGTCGGAGCGGCCGCTGGCCACGACGGCGGCGTACTGCTCGGCGTCGGCGGGATCGACCTCGGGATCGGGGTTGGCGAGCGCGAAGACCACGGCGTCGTCGCCCATGTCGGCGATCCACTCGGCGGGCAGGATCCCCGGCGCGCTCACGCCGATGAAGACGTCGGCCCCGCGCAGGGCGTCGTGGAGACCGCCGTGCAGCAGCCGAGGGTTGGTACGACGGGCCAGGTCGACGTGCGCCTCGCTGAGGGTGTCGTCGTCGGAGGCGAGGATGCCGTCCTTGTCGCAGACGACGACGTCGTCGGCGCCTCCGGCGAGCAGCAGGGAGACGATCGCCGAGCCCGCGGCTCCCCCTCCGGACACCACGATCCGGACGTCGGGGAGCTTCTTCTCGACGCAGCGCAGCGCGTTGGTGAGCGCCGCCAGGACGACGATGGCCGTGCCGTGCTGGTCGTCGTGGAAGACCGGGATGTCGAGGCTCTCGCGAAGCCGGCGCTCGACCTCGAAGCAGCGCGGCGCCGCGATGTCCTCGAGGTTGATGCCGCCGAACCCGGGCGCGATCATCTCCACGGCCCGCACGATCTCGTCGGTGTCCTGCGAGGCCAGGCAGATCGGCCAGGCGTCGATGTTGGCGAAGCGCTTGAACAGCGCCGCCTTGCCCTCCATCACCGGCAGCGCGGCGCCGGGCCCGATGTTGCCCAGGCCGAGCACGGCCGAGCCGTCGGTCACGACCGCGACCGAGTTGCCCTTGATCGTCAGCCGCGACACGTCCTCGGGGTTGTTGGCCAGCGCCAGGCTGACCCGGCCGACGCCCGGGGTGTAGGCCATCGAGAGGTCGTCGCGGGTCTTCAGCGGCACCTTCGACCGGACCTCGATCTTGCCGCCGATGTGGAGCAGGAAGGTCCGGTCGCTGACCCGGTACACCTCGACGCCCTCGACCTGGCTGACCGCGTCGACCACCCGCTCGGAGTGGTCGGCGTCGGCGGCGGAGCAGGTGACGTCGACGACGAGGCGCTCGTGGCTGGAGTCCGCGACGTCGATCGCGGTGACGATGCCGCCCGCGTGGGAGATCGTGGTCGCGACGGTCCCGACGACCCCGTGGTCGGGAGCGGTGTGGAGCCGCATCGTGATGGAGTACGACGACGGGGTGGCCGACATGCTCCTCACCCTAGCCGGGGCCGCGCGAAGCCCCACGGTCGCGGCGTCTGCCTGCGAGCACCGTCGCCAGCAGCACGAGGGCCGCGACCTGGGCAGCGGCGATGATGCCGACCAGGGCCCCGCGGTGCCCGTCGTAGAGCCAGCCCGCCAGCAGGCCGCCGGCCAGCGCCGCCACGGCCTGGTACGCCGCGAACGCGCCGTACGCCGTCCCCAGCCGGGACTCGGCACCAGGTCGGCGACGAGCGCCTTGATCGTGGAGTCCTGGACCCCGGTCGCCGCCCCCCACAGCAGGACCCCGACCACCACGACCCCGACCTGGTCGGTGAACACCAGCGCCGGCACGAACGCGACGACCACCGGGAGCACCAGCAGGGTGCTCGCCCCGACGTGGTCGTAGGCGAAGCCGGTTCCCAGCGAGGCGAGCGCCTCGGCCCCCATCGCCGCCGCGTAGACGATCGGCACCACGGGCGACACCGGAGGTGCTCGTGCACCAGGTGGAAGGAGATGACCCCGAAGGTCATCAGGCCGACGGTGGTCAGGGAGCACGCGAGGGCGTAGTGGTGGAAGGAGCGCGGCAGCCCTCGAGGGTCAGGCCCTCCGCCACCCGGTCCGGGTGCCGGGGTCACCGACCGATCGGTGCAGCCAGGCCAGCACCCCGAGCGCGACCGCCCCGGGGACGGCGAGCACCAGCAGCCCGGCCCACAGTTGGGGTGAGGGCCACGACGCCGCCACCAGCAGGGGGCCGATCAGCGCACCGGTCTGGTCGAGCGCCTTGTGGACCCCGAAGCCGCGGCCACGGCCGACGTCGCGAGCAGCGACCGCGAGCAGCACCGACTTGGCCGGGCTGCGGACCGCCTTGCCGGTGCGCTCCAGCAGGACCATGGCCGACCCCCACACCAGGCTGGCCGCACCGAGCGCCGGTGCCAGCGCCATCAGCGGCACGCAGGCCGCGGTGAGGGCGTAGCCGGTGACCATCCACCACCAGTACCGACCCGAGCGGTCGGCGGCGGGGCCGGAGAACAGCCGGAAGCCCGAGGGCGGCGGCCTCGCCCGCACCGGTGACCACGCCGACCAGGAGCGCGGACCCGCCGAGAGACGCCAGGAACGGCCCGGTGATCGAGCGGGCGCCCTCGTAGACCAGGTCGACCAGCAGGCTGACCACGCCGAGCCAGAGCACGGTCCGCCAGCCCGCCCACGACGGCGAGTCCGGCAGCGCGGTCGTCAGCCATCGCGGGTACGCCGCCGCCAGGCCCAGAGCAGGCCGACCACGATGACCGCGGCGACCACCCCGCTGGTGACCCCGAGGTACTGGGTGACCCGGCTGATGGAGTTGGCCGCGAAGTACCCCAGCAGCACGCAGACGGAGCCCCACAGCACGCCGCCGATCACGTTGAACACCAGGAACCGGCGGTAGGGCATCCGGCTGGCGCCGGCCAGGCCGGGCATCACCGCGCGCAGGAAAGCGGTGAAGCGGCCCATCAGCACCGCGCGGCCACCCCGTTGGCGCAGGTAGCCCTGCGCCTCCCCGATGCGCTCGGGATGGTTGCGCAGGATCGGCGCCCGGGTCAGCCTCGGTCCCAGCGACCGGCCCACCTCGAAGCCGACGCTGTCGCCGACCACGGCTGCCACCCACACCACCACCAGGACGACGGCGACGGAGACCTGGCCCGCGGCGGCCAGCACCCCGCCGTACACGACCGCGGTCTCGCCGGGCAGCACGAAGCCGAAGAAGAGCGCCGCCTCGCCGAAGACCAGGCCCGCGATGATCAGTAGCGCGATCCACGTCGGCACGCTCAGGAGCGTGTCGACGACCCGGTGCAGCATCGGCCGGTCAGCCCACGAGGCTGGCGCGGACCTGGGCCCGACCGCCGATCGCGACCGGGTTGGTGTGGCCCTCCAGCCGCACGGTGACGTCGCGGTCGCGCAGGCTGAGCACGAGGGTCGAGCCGTCGACCTCGCTCACCTCGCCGTTGATCACGTAGGTGCCGTCGTCCTGCTTGTCGAGCAGCGACCCCTCCTCGCCCTCGCGGACGTCACCGAGGGCCAGCGCGACCAGCCGCGGCCGCCGGATCCGGCCCCCCAGCCGGAAGGACAGCGCGATCAGGAGCAGCACGAGCAGGTCGGCGGTCAGCGTGATCGCGGTCGCGCCCCAGCTCCGCACCTGGCCATCGACCCGGTAGACCGACGGATGGCCGGAGAGCACGCGGACGCCGATCTCCTGGGTCCGAGAAGCGGCGGCGGCCGTGGTCAGGTCGATGACGGCGGTCCGGGTCGGTTGGGTCGGGTCGAGCGACGTCGGCAGCCGGAACTCCACGACCGCGTGGTCACCGGAGTGGCTGAGGCCGACGACGGTCGCCTCCACCCGGATCCCGTCGGTGGCGGCGCGGTGCAGCTGCCACTCGTGGACCAGCCACGGGACGTTGATGACCAGCAGGGCCGCGACCACGAGCAGGATGCGCCGCATGCTCCAGCCGCGTCCCTTCATGCGGGCCAGTATGACGGCCGGTCACTGCCGGCGACGGCCGTGCCGGCGACGACGGCCGCCGGATGCGGCAGGATCCCAGCGGTACGCCGACCGGATCGGTCGGGGTGCGGCCGGACGGGTCGGAGGTGCGGTGATGGGCGGTCGCAGCGTCGTCGTCCCGCTCGACCTGACCGAGCCGCCGACGGCAGTGCTCCGGCGGCTCCGGGGCCGGCCGGGCCTGGTGGCGCTGCTCGGCGACTGGTGCGGCGGCGGCGCCCTCCTCGGCTACGGTCCCGTCGAGGTACTGCCTGCCGACGCCGACCCGTTCGACGTGCCCGACGTGTGGGCCGGCGGCGCCGACGGTCCCGCGGCCGTCGGCGGCGGCTGGGTGGCGTTGTGGGGCTACCCGCTCGCCCGCCGCGTCGAGCGGCTGCCCGACCCGCCCCCGCGTCCACGCCCGCAGCCCGCACACTGGGTCGCCCGCTACGACTGGTTCCTGCGCTACGACGGCCGGTCCTGGTCGTTCGAGTCGCTGCTCGAGCGGGCGCCCGCCGCGGCCGCTCTCGACGACGTACGGCGGGTCCTGGCCGGCGGCGACCCGGCGACCCGTCCGCACGCGTTCACACCGTTCGCCATGACGCCCGGCCCCGGGGGCCACCGCGACGCCGTCGCCGCGACCGTCGAGCACATCCGGGCCGGCGACGTCTTCCAGGTCAACGTCTGCACCCGGTTCGACGCCCGACTCGAGGGCGACCCGCTCGACGTGTTCTGTGCGGGGGTCGAACACCTGGCACCGAGCCACGCGGCCTACGTCGACACGGGCGCCCGCCAGGTCGTCAGCCTGTCGCCGGAGCTGTTCTTGCGGCGCGTCGGGCGCGAGGTCGAGACCCGGCCGATCAAGGGGACCGCGCCCGCGGGACACGATGCGGCGACGCTCGCCGCCTCGGCGAAGGACCGCGCCGAGAACGTGATGATCGTCGACCTGATGCGCAACGACCTGGGCCGGGTCAGCGCGACCGGGAGCGTCCGGGTACCGGCTCTCGCAGTGCCCGAGCGCGGGGCCGGGGTGACGCACCTGGTCTCGCAGGTGCGGGGCACGCTCCCCGACGGCCTCGGCGACCTGGCGCTGCTGGCCGCGACCTTCCCACCCGGCTCGGTGACCGGGGCGCCCAAGGTCCGGGCGATGGAGCTGATCCACGAGCTGGAGGCGACCGGACGCGAGCTCTACACCGGGTCGATCGGGATCGTCAGCCCCCTGGCCGGGCTCGAGGCCAGCGTCGTGATCCGTACCTTCGAGGTCGAGGGGGCGGACTGCTGGGTCGGCGTGGGGTGCGGGATCGTCGCCGACTCCGACCCGGACGCCGAGCTGGCCGAGGTGTTCACCAAGCTCGACCCCCTGCTGGCCGCGGTCGGTGCGACCCGGAGCACGCCCTCGTCGGCTGTGCCACCTGCCCCCGAGCGCGAGCCCTTCGTCGTCCCGGCTGCCTCGGCTCCGTCGCTCGACCGGGCGCGCGGCGTCTTCGACACCCTGCTGGTCCGGGACGGCGTGCCGGTCGACCTCGACGCCCACGTCGGCCGGCTGGTCCGCGACGTGGAGGCGCTCAGCGGTCTCCCCGTCGACGGCCCCGCCCTCGCCGAGCGCATCAGGGCCGACACGGCGGGGCTGCGGACCGCCCGGGTCCGGACGGTGTACGACGGAGCCTGGCAGGTCACGGTGGAGGCGATCACCGAACCCGGCGTGCAGCCCCGCACCCTGGCGCCCCGCCGGGTGGAGGTCGGGCTGGGCGCTCACAAGTGGGCCGACCGTCGGCTGGTCGCCGACCCGGACGGGGCCGACGACGTGCTCCTCGTCGATGCCGACGACCAGCTCCTGGAGTGCGGCACCGCCAACGTCTTCGTCGTCCTCGACGACCGCGTGGTCACCCCTCCCCTCGACGGGCGGATCCTGGCCGGCACCGTCCGGGCCCGGGTGCTGGACCTCCTCCGCGGCCACGACGTCCCCGTCGCCGAGGAGGTGGTCACCCTCGGGCAGCTGCAGGGTGCGGTCGCGGCGTTCACGACCAGCTCGGTGCGCGGGGTGCAACCCGTCGTGGACGTACGGGGGGTGGGCCACTGGTCGACGTGGGCGATGGCGGCCTGGGTCCGCGACCACCTGGACCGGCCCGCCGTCCACCCGGCGTACGACGTGGCGGGGCGCGACCCAGAGCGCCGCGCGCGGGTGCTGGTCGTCGACAACTACGACTCGTTCACCTACAACCTCGCCCAGCGGCTCCGGGTGCTCGGCGCCGAGGTCGAGGTGGCCCGCAACGACACCACGACCGTGGACGAGGTCGCCGCCGCCGGGTTCAGCCACCTGGTGCTCTCTCCCGGACCGGGCCGCCCGGAGGACGCCGGGATCAGCGTCGACGTGGTCCGCGCGCTCGGCCCGACCACCCCGGTGCTCGGCGTCTGCCTCGGCCACCAGTGCATCGCGGCGGCGTACGGCGCCCGGGTGGTACGCGGTCACCCGGTGCACGGCAAGCGCTCGCTGGTGCACCACGACGGACTCGGGGCCTACGCCGGCCTGGTCGCGCCGTTCGCCGGCGCCCGCTACCACTCGCTGGTGGTGGCCGACCGACCGGACGGCCTGCGGGCCACCGCCCGGACCGGGGACGGCGTCCTGATGGGGGTGCGGCACGCGCACCACCCGGTCGAAGGGGTCCAGGTGCACCCCGAGTCGGTGCTCACGGCCGTGGGCGACCGGATCCTGGCCGCCTTCCTGGACCAGCCGAGCCTCGCTCCCGGACCCCGATGACCTGCGAAAACGTGCGTCGCGCGGCTCCAGAGGGCGTGTTCTTGCGGCTCGGAGGAGAATTTTCCTCGACAAATTCGTCGAAAACGCGTCATGAAGGGACTGAACCGTCGTTTCATAGTCCGTAGGGCCGCGGGAGACCGGGGTACTACAGGATGCGGTCACGACCGGGGGGACGAGGCCGCTCCAGGGGGGCGATGCAGCTCACGACCGGGGGGACGAGAGCTACGGCGCCGACAGCCCTCGCCTGCTAGGCAGGCGGGGGCGCCTCTGATTTCGGCTCGGGCCCAGGCGCCGGAACGCTCAGGACGCACCCTTGTCGCCGTCGAGGTGCAGGACCAGGTCGCCGCCTGACGGGTCCGCCGACGCGACGAGCGCGGCCGGGACCCGGAAGACCCGACCGGGCGCCGCCGGCCACGCCAGCCGCCGGCGGGCGAGGGTCCGACCGTCCTGAACGGCCCGGACCACCGGAAGACGGCGGTAGCGGTCGGTCCACAGCAGGAGAACGCCACGCGGCGCCGTGGTCCCGGGAACGAGACGCTGCGGGGTCACCCACCGCAGCGGCGGCCGCACGGTGACCCGGACGCTCGCCGCCTCCGGCTCGCGGCCGGCCAGGTGGCCGACGACCCCGGCGACGACGTGCCGGCCGTCGAGGGCGGCGGCGTCGGCGGTGTCCACCGGGTGGACCAGGTTGCCGATCGCGAACACACCGCGGCCCGACGTCCGCAGGGCCGCGTCCACGATCGGGCCGAGCGACGTGCGGTCGAGGTCGAGCCCGCCGAGGCGGACCAGCTCGTGGTCGGGTACCCAGTCGCCCGTGGTCACCACGGTGTCGCAGGCGATCTCACGACGCAGGCCGGTGTCCAGGTGCTCGACGGTCACCGACTCCACGCGCCGACGCCCCGCGATGTGGACGACCCGGGTCCGGGTCAGCACCGGCGCCCGCAGCGCGAGCCGGGCGACGGCACGGAACGCGAGATAGGCCTCGGGGTGGTCGTAGGTGCTGGTCAGGGCCACCGCGCGGCACCCGGCCTCGCGCAACGTCAGCACCGCCGACCAGCTGACCGCCTCGGCGCCGACCACCACGGCACGCCGCCCGACGGGTGCGTGGTGCAGGTGGACCAGCTGCTGCAGCTCGCCCGTCGTGAGGACCCCGTCGGGCCGGTCACCCGCGATCCGGCGAGCCGACCGCGGTCGCTCCCTGGCGCCCGTGGCGAGCACGACGGCGTCGGCCTCTACCAGGATCCTTCCGCGCGGGGAGGTCACCCAGAGCCGCCGGTCGCCGGCCCAGCCGGTGACCTGCGCCCCGGTCTCCAACCTCGCGCCGGCGTCGCGCGCCGACTCGGTCAGGCGGCGGGCGTACGCCGGCCCGGAGAGGAAGCGGTGCAGGTCGCGCACGCCGTACCCGAGGTGGTCGCTGTGCCGGGGGATGCCTCCGGTGGTGGCCTCGCGCTCGATGACGCGCACCTCACCGTCGACCTCGGCCGCGAGCGCGGCCGCGGCGGTGAGTCCGGACGGGCCGCCGCCGATGACGGCGACCCGGACCCGCTCGACGGGGAGCCCGGCGGTCACGAGGACGCGCCGCCCGCTGCGAGCAGGGCCCGCACCTCGGCGCCGCAGAAGAAGCCCTGGCAGCGCCCGTTCAGCACCCGGGTCCGGCGTCGCAGGCCGTCCAGGTCGGCCGGCGGGATGGTCGAGGAGCAGGCGTCGCGGACCTCTCCCGCCGTCACCCGCTCGCAGAAGCACACGATCCGGCCGTAGGAGGGGTCGGCGGCGATGCGCTCCGGCTGCTGGTAAGGCCGGGAGGTGGCCTCGCCGAGGTTGGGCATCCGGGGCGGCGGCGGCAGGTCGGCCCGGTCGGTGAGGTCGAGGTCGGTCTCGGCCAGCAGCCCCCGCACGTGCTCGGCGATCGCCAGGCCGGCGGTCAGGCCGGTGGACCGGATGCCGCCGACGACCAGGTAGCGGCCGGCCGGGTCGAGGTCGAGGAGGTAGTCGTCGCCGTCGATGGCGGCTCGGAGCCCGGCATAGGTGGCGGTGACCTCCTCCTCGAGGAGGCTCGGCATGATCCGGGCGCCCTTCTCGAGGAGGAAGGCCAAGCCCTCCTCCGAGGTACCGGTGGCGGTGCGGTCGGTGAGGTCCTCCGCGGTGGGACCGAGCATCACGTTGCCGTAGATCGTGGGGCTGACCAGCACCCCCTTGCCGAGCGACGACGGCACCGGCAGCACGATCCGGGGCACCCGCGGCCGCGCGAGCTTGTCGAACACGACGAGCTCACCGCGCCGAGGGGTGACCGTGAACCGGTCGTGGCCGAACATCCGGTCCACGGTGTCGGCGCCGAGACCGGCGGCGTTGACGACCCACCGGGCCCGGACGTCGCCGGCCGAGGTGACCAGGACCGTGTGACCGGGCTCGCCGGCCTCGACCGCCTCCACCCGGTGGCCGCGCAGCAGCAGCGCCCCGCGCCGTACGGCGTCGGTGGCGAGCGCCAGGGTCGTGGTCCAGGTGCAGATGATCGACTCCCCCGGCACCGTGAGGCCGCCCAGGGCACCCGGGCCGAGGTCGGGGACGGCGGCGTACACCTCGTCGGAGGTGACCAGCGCGCACGCGTCGTACCCGTTGGCCTCGGCCTTGCTCCGCAGACCGGGGAGCGCCGCCAGCTCCTCGTCGGTCCAGGCGACCAGGAGGGCGCCCGTGCGCTCGACCGGGATCCCGGTCTGCTCGGCGTACTCACCGAGCAGGTGGTAGCCGCGGGCGACCAGCCGTGACTCCAGCGTGCCGGGCCTGGCGTCGAACCCGGTGTGCAGGATCGCCGTGTTGGCCTTGCTGGTGCCGTCACCGACGTCGTCGCGCGCCTCGACGAGAGCCACGCTCAGCCGGGTGCCCGCCAGGTCGCGGGCGATGGCGGAGCCGACGATGCCGCCTCCGATCACCGCCACGTCGACGGTGCGGGTCACGCTGCTCCTCATCGCGGGTCCTGGGTCGCCAGGGCGGCAGCACGCCAACGGGCGAGGTGCTCCTGGGCCCGAGCGGGCGACCAGGCCGGCTCGAAGACGTGGGCGGGCTCCCACGCCCCGAGCGCGTCGCCGAGGGCCAGGTCGGGCTCGAGGGCCAGGCGGGCGCAGGCGGCCGCGCCCAGCGGGGTGGCGTGGGCGGAGGGATAGACGTCGACCGGCAGCTGGGCGAGGTCGGCCTGCGCCTGCATGAGAGCAGCGGAGCGGGTCAGGCCCCCGTCGACCCGCAGCCGGGTCAGGGGTGCTCCGAGGTCCAGGGCGACCAGTGAGGTCAGCGTCGCGACCTGGGCTGCGATCCCCTCGAGGAGCGCCCGGACGAGGTGCCCGGGGCCGCTGCTCAGGGTCATCCCGGTGAACGACGCCGTCGCCCGCGCGTCCCACCACGGGGCCGCGAGGCCGGCCAGCGCCGGCACGCAGAGCACCCCCTCGCTCGACGGTGCCGCGACGACGTCGAGCTGCTCGGCGGACGCGACCAGGCCGAGGTCGGTGGCCCACCGCACCGCCGACGCGGCGGTGTAGACCTGCCCGTCGACGCAGTACGACGTGCGGCCACGCAGCCGCCACGCCACCGACGTGGTCAGCCCTGCCGACGACCGGACGGCCCGCTCACCGAGCTGGGCGAGCAGGAAGGCACCGGTGCCGAACGTGCACTTCGCCGTCCCGGCCTCGAGGCAGCGCTCGGCCAGCAGAGCCGCCTGTTGGTCCACGATGAGTCCGGTCACCGGCACGCTGCCACCGAACACCCCGGTCTCGCCCACGATCTCGTCGCTGGACACGATGTCGGGCAGCGCCTCGCCGCCCAGCCCGAAGAGGTCGAGGAGCTCCCCGGACCAGACCCCGTCGTCGATGTCGAGCACCAGCGAGCGGCCGGCCGTCGAGGCGTCGGTGACGAACGCACCGCAGAGCCGGTGCACGAGCCAGGTGTCCGTCGTGGTCACGACGCCCTCGCGGGTCACGTGGTCGCGGAGCCACCTCATCTTGGGCGCGGAGAAGTAGGGGTCGAGCACCAGCCCGGTCAGCGCGGCGACCCGCTCGGCCGACCCGGCCCGGTCAGCGCACAGCGACTCGGCCCGGCGGTCCTGCCACACGATGGCCGGCGAGAGCGGCCGGCCGGTGCTCGGGTCCCAGGCCAGGACCGTCTCCCCCTGGTTGGCCAGCGCAACCGCCGACACCCCGACCCCGGCCTCGGCGACGGCCCGTCGTCCCGCCGCCACCACCGAGTCGAAGAGCGCCTCCGGGTCCTGCTCGACACCACCACCGTCGAGGTAGCGCGGCCGGAGCGGGACCTCGGCCAGCGACCTGACGCCACCCGCCTCGTCGACGACGATCGCCTTGGTACCCGACGTGCCCTGGTCGAGGGCGAGGACGTAGGTCACCTCACGCGCTCTCGACGACCGGCACGTCGTACAGGATGGTGGCCTGCCCGCGGAAGCGCCAGCGCGTCCGGATCCGCTCAGGGACGTTGGGGTGAGCGGGGCGGGTCCGCGGCGGTCTCACCTGCCGCGCGATAGGTTGCAGCAGGCGTGAGCCGACGAGGTACTCGGACCCGGCGTCGCGCCGACTCGAACGTCCATCCCGTACCGAGGTGACCACACCCATGCGACTCCCTTCCCGGCTCGCCGTTGTCTGCGCGGCGTTGGCCATCGCCGGCCTCACGACCGCTGGCGCCACCAGCAGCGCCGTTGCGGCCGGCCCACACGCTGCGCCTGCGAAGGCCGCGTCGCCGGGCTACTCCAAGAAGACCCTGCACCTGTGGGTACACATCGGACCCGGCGGCGGACAGCGCTGCAACATGGTCTTCGACCTGTACCGCCCGGACGGAGTGGACCGCGACCACCGCGCCCCGGCCGTGCTGACGACCAACGGGTTCGGCGGATCGAAGAACGACCAGGCGAGTGAGGCCCAGCGACTGGTGCAGCGCGGGTACGTGGTCCTGTCCTACTCCGGGGTGGGCTTCGGCGGCTCCAGCTGCCGGATCGAGCTGGACTCGTTCAGCTGGGACGGCCGAGCTGCCGCGCAGCTGGTGACCTTCCTCGGTGGCGGCTCGAAGGCGACCAACGGAGCCCGAGTCCGCTACGTCGAGCACAACCAGGTGGCCCACGACGGCAGACACCATCGCTACGACCCGGTGGTCGGCATGATCGGCGGTTCCTACGGTGGTGGCGTCCAGCTCACGGCTGCCGCGGTCGACCCCCGGATCGACGCCCTGATCCCGATCATCACCTGGAACGACCTGGGCTACGCCCTGGCTCCCAACAACGCAGGGCTGTCCGGGAGCGCCCTGAGGTCCAACACCCCCGGCATCGTCAAGGCCAACCCGACCGGCCTCCTCGGCTCCGGGTGGCTGAACCTGCTCTGGTTCTCGGGTACGACGACCACGCCGACCCCGCCGCTGCCGCCGAGCCCCTGTCCGAACTTCGACAGGCTCATGTGCGCCATCCACGACCAGCTGGTGACCGACGGCTATCCCGACCCCACCGCGCTCAAGAAGCTGGCGACCACGTCCATCTCCTCCCGGATGGACCAGCTCAAGATCCCCGTCCTGCTCGAGCAGGGTGAGAACGACTCGTTGTTCGACCTGCAGCAGGCCGTGGCGACCTACCACGCCCTGAGGCACCAGCACACGCCCGTGACGATGGTGTGGCAGTCGTGGGGGCACTCCGGGGGTACCGACTCTCCGGGTGAGAGCGCAGTCCTGAACAGGCTCAACGACGCCTGGTTCGGTCACTACCTCCAGCACACCGCCCCGAGACCGGCGCGGGACTTCACCTTCTTCCGGCCCTGGGTGTCCGACCCGGCTCACGCGTACGCCAGCGCTCGGTCGTTCCCGATCGGAACCACGGAGCACCTCTACCTGTCGACCCCCCTCACGCAGGACAGCGCGGGCCTGACCCCCACCTCGTCGGAGGTGACCACCGGAGACCAGGCCTTCACGACGCCCGCCAGCAAGGACCCCACCCACGACCCCGAGTCCCTGACCCAGCAGGTGGACCCCGTCCACCTCGGGAAGATGAACGACGTCACGGTGGCCGATCCCCCTGGGACCGCGGTCTCCTACGAGACCGCCCCCCTCGCGAGCACCACCGACGTCGTGGGTGTCCCTCGCGTGAGGGTGACGATCTCGGCGCCCTCGGCCGAGCTGACGGCAGCCCCCGCAGGAACCCTGGGTCTGTTCTTCCGGGTCGAGGACATCGCCCCGGACGGGACCGTCGACCTCCCGGACGGCCTGATCTCCGCGGCCCGCTTCGTGACGTCGGACGTCGGGCGCACCGTGACGGTCAGGCTGCCGGGCATCGCCCACCGGTTCCCGGCCGGCCATCGGATCAGGCTGGTGATCGCCGGCAGCGACACCGCCTATGCCTTGCCGAACCCGGGGGTCGCGGTCACCGTCCACACCGACGCGACCTCGCCCGGACTGTCCGGCGAGCTCGACCTTCCGGTGGCTGGGGCGGGCTCGTACACCCCCCTGCGTTGACCGGACAACGGCCCCAGGTCGGACCTGGGGCCGACACACCCGTCCTCGAGGTGGCCTCATGAAGAACCCGGACGAGACCGAGACCGCCCGGCAGCGGCGGGTCTGGGATGCCACAGCACCCCACTACGACCGGCAGATGGACTTCGTCGAGCGCCTGCTCGGCTCCCGAGATCGGGAGTGGTTGGGAGAGCGGGCCACCGGCCGGGTGCTGGAGGTGGCCGTCGGCACCGGGCGGAGCCTGCCGTTCTACACCGCTGCCAGCAGCCTGACCGGGATCGACCTCAGCCCGGAGATGCTCGCCGTCGCGCGCCGGCGCGCCGAGGCGCGCGGGCTGCCGGTCGACCTTCGCGAAGGTGACGCGGCGGCGCTGCCCGTCGAGGACGCGTCGTACGACACGGTGCTGTGCGCCCTGTCGCTGTGCACCATTCCCGATGCCACCGCCGCGGTTGCCGAGATGAAGCGCGCTCTGGTCCCGGGTGGCCGGTTGCTGCTGCTCGACCACGTGGGCAGCACCTGGCCTCCGATCTACGCCGCGCAGTGGCTGTTCGAGCGGATCAGCATCCGCGTCGCCGGAGAGCACTACACGCGACGTGCGCTGCCTCTGGTCGAGGCGGCGGAGCTGGAGGTCGTGGAGAGCCAGCGGCTGAGGTTCGGCGTGATGGAGCGAGTCCACGCGGTCAAGCCGGCCTGACCGCCGGAGCTCACGGCGACGGGGTGTGGGAGTCGGATCCGGCGACCGGGAGGTCCCGCCCCCCGGCTCGGCTTCCGTGCCACTGACCGTGACCGCTCACCCCGCAGGGATCGGGGAGCGAGCCGGTGCCCTCCGGCCCGGCGTGTCACCCATGGACGTGGCCCGGGACGCGGCTGGTGGGGGAAATCACCCCTCCAGGGTGCGCGAGGGGGGAGTTGAACCCCCACGTCCTTTCGGACACACGGACCTGAACCGTGCGCGTCTGCCTATTCCGCCACTCGCGCCAGAAGCGCCGCAAGGTTATCCCAGCCCGCTGACGGGGCCCAAACCGGCACGGGCGGGCGGGAACGACGCATGCGCGCACGCGCGCAACGCAGGTCGCCGAGGTCCGGCGCGCCCGGCTCCGCCCGGTCGGCGGGTGCTCGCTCCCGGCTAGCATCGGGCGCAACCCGACCAACTCGGGCCTCGTCCCACGCGCGGGCGAGGGACAAGCACGTACGGGGCGCAGAGGAGGTGCGGAGTGAGCGGCCTGCAGCGGTTCGAGCAACGACTCGAGCAGATGGTCTCCGGCGCCTTCGCCCGGGCGTTCCGCAGCGCCGTGCAGCCGGTCGAGATCGCCGCGGCGCTGCAGCGCGAGTGCGACAACAACACCCAGATCCTGTCCCGCGAGCGGCGGATGGTGCCCAACGACTTCACCGTCGAGCTGTCGCCGGCCGACCTCGACCGGCTCTCGCCCTACGACTCCGCCCTGGTGCCGGAGCTCACCACCCAGCTCCAGCAGCACGCCGAGACCCAGGGCTACGTCTTCGCGGGGCCGGTCACGGTCGTGTTCGAGGCCGCCGACGACCTGACCATCGGCCGGTTCCGGATCCGTAGCCAGGCTCACGCCGCCGTGGTCAGCAACGCCACCAACACCCAGGTCCGACGCGCCCGGGCGTTCCTCGAGGTCAACGGCACCCGCCACCCGCTCCAGCCGCCCGGACTCGTCGTGGGCCGCGGCACCGAGGCCGACCTGCGGATCAACGACCCCGGGGTCAGCCGGCGACACGTGGAGTTCGTGGTCGAGGAGAGCGCGGCCGGCGGGGTCGCGATCACCGTCCAGGACCTCGGCTCCACCAACGGCGTGCTCGTCGACGGCCACCGCGTGGCCACGACACCGCTCCACGACGGCTCCGAGGTGCGGGTCGGACGGACGGTCCTCACCGTGCGGGTCGAGGAGGACGCCGATGTCTGAGCTGACCCTCTTCCTGATCAAGATCTCCTACCTCGCGATCCTCTGGATCTTCGTGCTCTCGGCCATCTCCGTGGTGCGCTCCGACATGTTCGGGGCCCGGCTCCCCCCAGGGGCACGCGAGGCGGCCACGCCCAAGCCACGCCGCCAGGGCAAGCCGAAGAAGGCCAAGAAGGGCGCCCCGACCCATGTCCTGGTCGTCGACGGCGCCAACCGCGGCGACCGCGCCGAGCTCGCCCAGGCCCCGATCCTGATCGGTCGTGGCTCCGACGCCGCGATCCGCCTCGACGACGACTACGTCTCGACCCGCCACGCCCGCATCGCTGCGAGCGGCGACCAGTGGTTCGTCGAGGACCTCGGCTCCACCAACGGCACCTACATCGGCAGTGCGCGGATCACCCAGCCCACCACGTTGGCCCTCGGCACCCAGGTCCGCATCGGCAAGACCATCCTGGAGCTGCGGAAGTGACGTTCCGACTC
This sequence comes from uncultured Actinomycetota bacterium, assembly GCA_963808115.1. Lineage (GTDB taxonomy): Bacteria > Actinomycetota > Actinomycetes > Propionibacteriales > Nocardioidaceae > Nocardioides. The sequence goes on along the minus strand of CAWEEN010000003.1, from coordinate 291,424 downwards.
CAGTACGCCGCGATCTCCGACGTCGGGAGAGTGCGCAAGGACAACCAGGACGCCGGGTATGCCGGGCCCTGGCTGCTCACCATCTGCGACGGCGTCGGCGGCGCCGCCCGCGGCGACCTCGCCTCCAGCACCGCCATCGGCCAGCTGCGCAGTCTCGACCAACCGCCCGCCGAGGGCGACGCCGAGCAGCACCGCCTCGAGCTGGTGGCCGGTGCCATCCACAAGGCCTCCGACCGGATCGGCGACCTCGTCGACGAGCAGCCGGCCCTCAGCGGCACCAGCACCACCGCCACCGTCGCCCTCTTCGACGGCGAGAGCCTGGCGATGGGGCACATCGGCGACAGCCGGGCCTACCTCTTCCGCGACCGGGAGATCAGCCAGCTCACCAGTGACCACACGTTCGTCCAGAGCCTGATCGACGAGGGGCGGATCACCGAGGAGGACGCCCGCACCCACCCCCACCGCAACCTGATCCTCAAGGCCCTGGACGGCGTCCACGACTACGACCCCGACCTGTTCACGGTGCGACTGGCCGAGCACGACCGGATCCTGCTGTGCAGCGACGGCGCGTCGGGGTCGCTCGACAACCGCCGGCTCGCCGACATCCTCGCCACCGGCTCCCCCGACTTCGCCGCGGTCGAGCTGGTCCGGGCCAGCCTCGAGGCCGGCAGCACCGACAACGTCACCTGCATCGTGGCCGACGTCGTCCCCGCCGACGCCGAGGCCGAGCCGGCCACCCCGATCGTCGTCGGCTCGGCGGCCGAGCTGCGCCGCCGCAGCCGCAGCGGGGCGTCGTTCTTCCGCGGCCACCGCGCGGGCGACACCGGCGAGCTCGAGCCGGTGGCCGCCGACATCCCCGACGACCTGCCCCCGGGCGTGCCCTTCGCGTTCGACTCCGACCCCGAGGCCGCCCGCTACGCGCCACGTCCGCCACGACGGCACCCGTGGCTGCGCCGGGTCCTGATCCTGGTCGGGATCCTCGGGGTGCTCTGGATGGTCTGTGCCGCCGCCTGGAGCTGGAGCCAGCAGCAGTACTACGTCGGTGAGCACGACGGCGTCGTCACCGTCTTCCGCGGCGTCCAGGCCGACCTCCCGGGCATCGACCTCTCCCACCCCTACGAGACGACCGACGTCCAGGTCAGCGACCTCGACCCCTACAGCGCCCGGTCGGTCCAGCAGGGCATCGGGGCCAGCGACGTCCAGGACGCCGAGCGCACCGTCCAGCGGCTGGCCGACAACCGGAAGCCGGCGAGCTGAGATGGCCCAGCGGACCGCCCAGCGCTCAGCGCAGCCCAGCGGGCTCATGCAGTTCGTCCACCGCCGACGGCGGGGGGCCGAGCTCTTCCTGCTCGTGCTCGCCCTCGTGGTCGGGATCGGCGCCTACGCCGCGGTCGGCCTCGGCGTGAAGGGCGAGGTCCCGGCCGACATCGTGTCCTACGGCGGCTGGCTGACCGCCCTGATCGTGATCGCCCACCTCACGGTCCGTGCGGTGGCGCCCTACGCCGACCCGGTGCTGCTCCCGGTGGTCGCGGCCCTCAACGGCCTCGGCCTGGCCGTCATCCACCGCCTCGATCTCGCCCTCGACCACCACTTCGCCCGGATGCAGCTGATGTGGATGACCATCGGCGTCGCGCTGTTCGTCACCACGCTCCTGGTGATCCGCGACCACCGGGTGCTGCAGCGGTTCACCTACACCTGTGGCTTCGCCGCGATCGTGCTGCTCCTGCTGCCGATGCTGCCCGGCATCGGCAAGGACGTCTACGGCGCCCGCATCTGGATCCAGCTCGGGCCGTTCAGCTTCCAGCCGGGCGAGGTCGCCAAGGTGCTGCTGGTGATCAGCTTCGCCGGCTACCTGGTGCTCCACCGCGACGCCCTGGCCCTGGCCGGCCGACGGGTCGCGATGGTCGACCTGCCCCGCGGGCGGGACCTCGGGCCGATCCTGGCGATGTGGCTGGTCAGCCTCGCCATCCTGGTCTTCCAGCACGACCTGGGCTCCAGCGTCCTGTTCTTCGGCCTGTTCCTGATCATGCTCTACGTCGCCACCGAGCGGGCCGGGTGGCTGGTGGTCGGCGGTGGGCTGTTCCTCGTCGGTTCCTACCTGACCTATGTCTTCATCGGGCACGTCCAGGAGCGCTTCCAGCTGTGGTGGAACGTCTGGGCCCACTACGGCGCCCACACCGACGACAAGGGCCGGCAGACCGTCGAGACCATGTTCGGGATGGCCTGGGGCGGGCTGCTCGGCCGCGGCCTCGGGCAGGGCTCGCCCTGGCGGATCTCCTTCGCCGAGAGCGACTTCATCTTCGGCGCCATCGGCGAGGAGCTGGGGCTGACCGGGGCGATCGCGGTGATCCTGCTCTACGGGCTCATCGTCGAGCGCGCCCTCCGGGCCGCGCTGATCTGCCGCGACGACTTCGGCAAGCTGCTGGCCGCCGGCTTCGGCGGCGCCATCGCGCTTCAGGTCTTCGTGGTCGTCGGCGGCGTGACCCACCTGATCCCGCTCACCGGCCTGACCACGCCGTTCTTGTCGTACGGCGGGTCGTCGCTGGTCGCCAACTGGGTGATCGTCGCGCTGCTGCTGCGGATCTCCGACGGCGCGCGCCGCCCACCGCCCGACCTCACGCTCCCCGAGGACAGCGCCGTCGAGACCACGCAGGTGATCCGACTATGAGCCGCCCCACGTCGTGCTCCGGCACCAGGCCGCGGGGGCTGCGACGATGAACAAGCCCATCCGCACCGTCTCGGTCTTCTGCCTGCTGCTGTTCTTGGCGCTGGCTCTCAACGCGACCTATCTGCAGTACTACCACGCGAACGCGCTCAACGACCGGGTCGGCAACGGCCGGGTCGCCACCGCGACCTTCGCCCGTGACCGCGGCGCGATCCTGGTCGGACGCACGGCGGTCGCCCAGAGCATCCAGAGCTCCGACCAGTACAAGTACCAGCGGATCTACAAGCAGCCGTTCATGTACGCCCCCGTCACCGGGTGGTACACCCTCGGCAACGAGACCGGTGTCGAGCGCGCGCAGAACGACATCCTCTCCGGCGAGGACGACCGGCTCTTCGTCAACCGGCTGGTCGACCTCGTCAACGGCAACGCCACCAAGGGCGGCAACGTCGTGCTCACCATCAACCCCGCCGCCCAACGGGCCGCCTTCAACGGTCTCAAGGCGCTCGGCCCCGAGGTGCAGGGCTCCGTGGTCGCGATCGAGCCGGCGACCGGCAAGATCCTGGCGATGGTGTCGCTGCCGAGCTACAACCCCAACAAGCTGGCCAGCCACGACTTCAAGGCAGCCAACGCCTACGCGACCCAGCTCGCCCGCGACAAGGCGCAGCCGCTGCTCAACCGCGCGGTGCAGACCACGCTGCCGCCCGGGTCCACCTTCAAGATCGTCACCGCGTCCGCCGCGATCGAGAACAACGTCTACACCTCGTCGTCCGAGGTCCCGGGCGGCCCGTCGTACACGCTGCCGCAGTCGTCCGACGTCGTGCACAACGACGTCATCGGCGCCTGCGGGACGACCAAGATCCCGTTCGTCCAGGCGATGCAGTTCTCCTGCAACACCTCCTTCGCCCCGATGGCGGTCAAGGTCGGCGCAACCGACATGCACGCGCAGGCCGAGGGCTACGGCTTCAACCAGCACTACCTCGACACCGACCAGCTGCCCTACCAGGCGATCTCGCAGTACCCGGCCGGGCTCGACCCGGCTCAGACCGCGCTGGCCGGCTTCGGCCAGGGCTCGGTCACCGCGACGCCGCTCCAGATGGCGATGACCGCCGCTGGCATCGCCAACAACGGCGTCGTCATGAAGCCCCACCTGATCCAGGAGCTCGAGTCGCCGTCGCAGCAGCCGCTGTCACCGGCCCAGGTCGAGCCCTTCAGCCACGCCACCTCGAAGACCACCTCCGACGAGGTGACCAAGCTGATGGTCGCCACCGTGCAAGGTGGTACGGCGTCTCCCGCCGCGATCCCGGGCGTCGTCGTCGCGGGCAAGACCGGCACGGCGCAGAGCGGCCTGCACAACCCCGACGGCAGCGAGGTGCCGCCCTACGCGTGGTTCGTCAGCTTCGCTCCGGCCAACCCCGACCCCAAGGTCGCGGTCTGCGTGATGATCCAGCACGTCAACCGGGCCACCGACGAGATCCACGGCGGCACACTCGGAGGACCGATCGCCAGGGCGGTCATGGAGGCGGTGCTACGGACCAGTGGCTGAGCACGCGCAGCGCACCTTGCACCACCACCGACACGACGGGAAGGGTCAGCAGTGAGTCCCGAGGACACCAGACCGGACGGCCAGCCGTTGATCGGCGGGCGCTACGCGCTCGGTGAGCTGCTCGGCCGCGGCGGCATGGCGGAGGTCCGCAAGGGCACCGACACCCGCCTCGGCCGGATCGTGGCGGTCAAGCGACTGCGGACCGACCTCGCCAGCGACATCACCTTCCAGGCCCGGTTCCGCCGCGAGGCGCAGAGCTCGGCCTCGCTCAACCACCCCGCGATCGTGGCCGTCTACGACACCGGCGAGGAGCAGGCGACCGACGGCTCCGGCGTCTCGCAGCCCTACATCGTGATGGAGTTCGTCGCCGGCCGGACCTTGCGCGACATCCTGCGCGAGGGGCGCAAGATCCTGCCCGAGCGGGCCCTGGAGATCACCTCCGGCGTGCTCTCGGCGCTCGACTACAGCCACCGCGCGGGGATCATCCACCGCGACATCAAGCCGGGCAACGTGATGCTCACGCCGTCCGGCGACGTGAAGGTGATGGACTTCGGGATCGCCCGTGCCATGTCCGACGCCTCCAGCACGATGACCCAGACCGCGGCCGTCGTCGGCACCGCCCAGTACCTCTCACCCGAGCAGGCCCGCGGCGAACCGGTCGACTCGCGCTCCGACGTCTACTCCGCCGGCTGCCTGCTCTACGAGCTGCTGACCGGCCGCCCGCCGTTCATCGGCGACTCCCCGGTCGCCGTCGCCTACCAGCACGTCCGCGAGCCGGCCGCCCCGCCGTCCGACCACGACACCGACCTGCCGCCCGAGATCGACGCGATCGTGATGAAGTCGCTGGCCAAGCGGGTCGAGGACCGCTACCAGTCCGCAGCGGCGATGCGCGCCGACATCGAGCGCTACCTGGCCGGCCATCCGGTCCACGTGACGCCGCCACCGCCGCTCGACCCCCCGACCACCGTCACCCAGCCCACCGCGGTGGTGGCGCCGGTGCTGCTGCCCGAGGAGGAGGACGACGACCGCGGCTCGCGACCCGGGGCTGCTGATCTTCCTGGCGCTGCTGCTGCTGGTCGTGATCGGACTGGCCGCCTACCTGCTGCCCAAGATGTTCGCCAGCCCGAGCGACCAGGTCCAGGTGCCTCGCCTCGTGGGGATGACCGAGCAGCAGGCCCGGTCCGCGATCGGCGACGCCGGGCTCACGGTCGGCAACATCAGCACGGCGTACGACGCCAACGTCGCGGCCAACCACGTGATCAGCCAGCACCCCGAGCGCCGACAGCTACGCCGACAAGCAGTCGGCGGTCGACTTCACCGTGTCCCGGGGTGCCCACCCGACGAAGGTCCCCTACCTGGTCGGGCAGACCCGCGCCCAGGCGCAGACGGCGCTGGACGACGCCCACCTGCAAGGCGTGTTCAAGCAGGTGAAGTCCGACCAGCCGAAGGGGACGGTGGTCGGCACCAACCCGGCGGCCGGATCGCAGGTGGCCGCGCGACTCCCAGGTGATCGTCAGCCTCTCCGAGGGCCCGCAGAAGGTGCCCAACGTCGTCGGCATGCAGCAGGCCCAGGCCGAGCAGGCGCTCCGGGACGCCGGCTTCGTGCCGGTCCCGGTCCCCTCGTCGACCTCGAACGCACCGGCGGGCCAGGTGGTCCAGCAGATCCCGGGCGCCGACCAGCCGGCTCAGCAGGGCACCCAGGTGACCATCGTGGTCTCCTCGGGCCCGAGCACGCCGCCCACGTCGTCGGCACCCCCGTCGTCGCCCTCGTCGTCGGCACCGACCTCGCCGGCGCCGTCGAAGGCACCGCTTCCCTAGGAGAGCCCGTCGACCGGCCCGCGCCCGAGCCCGACGACGTCAGCACGCGCGCGTAGGACAGGCCGAGCAGCCCGTCGTACCCCGGGGCGACGACGTGGTCGGACGCGGCCATCGACCAGCCGACGTTGACGGCGGGGTTGGCGGCGTCGCTGCGGTAGACCGCCAGGAAGGGGTCGCGGTCGATCGCGCTCATCAGCGAGGTCTGGTCGCCGACGGCGGAGATCACGTAGGGCTGGCCGTAGGGCAGGCCCTGGAGCTGCACGGAGTTGCCGACACAGCGGATGCCGGTCGTGCTGACGATGCGCTGGCCCTGGACGGTGACCGCGGTGGCACCGCCCTTCCACATCGCGTTCACCACGGCCTGGATGTCCTGCTGGTGCACCACGAGCAGGTTGGGGTTGTCGCCGGGCGCGACCTCCTGGCCCGTCGGCGCGTCGCTGAGGGTGACCGTGACGCCGGCCCCGGTCTGCGGCACCAGCCCGGCCGGCGCGGCCATCCGGGCGGCCTGCCGGTTGTACTTCCTGACCTGCTTGCTGTTCACCGACCCGCTGAGCAGGTTGACCTGCTGGTGGACGTCGGAGACCTGCTGCTTGAGCGCGTTCGACCGACGCGGCGTCGCTGCGCACCAGCGAGGCGAGGTCGGTGAACCGCCCCGGCCGCAGGTCGGTGCCCTCGGCTGCTCTGGGCGCTGACCACGAACAGGGCGCCCACCACCACCCCGACCAGCGGCGTGGCGACCCGCCACACCGCGGAGCGGCGCGGTCGCGGGAGTGGCGTCGGGGCCGGCCCACCCTCTGCCGCGTCGTACGACGAGGAGGGCTGGCCCTCTGCCGACCACCGGCGCAGGCCACGGAGCCTGCGATGGGGTCGGTCGGTCATGCCGACTAAGGTAGCCCGCGTCGTGCAAGAGGACGCCTTCGTCGGCGTCATCCCAGGAGGAGACCCGTGGCCAAGCTCAAGGCGAGGCAGAAGTTCGCCGATCCCGACCAGGGGCGGCTGTTCACGCCCCGGTTCGTGGTGGCGATCCTGCTGGTGCTGCTCGGCATCGCCTGGATCGTCTACTACTACGTCGTGGTCCGGGTCGACCCGAACGCCGTCCCGCCCGGCAAGGCCGGGTCGCCGGCGTTCATGGCCGACCTGGAGCGGTGGAACTACGTGATCGGCTTCGGCCTGATCTTGGTCGGGTTCCTGATCTCGGCCGCACCGTTCGACGCCGCTGGGCCGCAACCGCGGCGTGGTGGTCGGGATGCTGACCTGCTTCCTGATCGGGCTGCTCTGGATCTGCACGTTCTACGTGATCTCGGGCAACCAGCTGGCCAAGGTCCCGGTCTTCAACGACCTCGACCAGTTCAACCTGCTGGTCGGCATCGGGTTCATGGCGGTCGGCTTCGCCTTCGCCACGAAGTGGGAGTGACCGATCCAGGAGTGATCCGGCGCGCTGCCGATCCCGTCGCCGTGGTTCCACACCTGTGCACTCACCTGTGGAGAATGACAGCCGTGTAGTTCTCCCCAGGGTTGTCCCCAGCTGTGGACAAAGCCGGCGGCGGTCAGGTGAGCACCGCCGTGCGAGCCATCACGGCGACCACGACGAGCACCAGGACGAGCGCCGAAGCCGCCGGCCTGCCAGACCGCCGGCGGTGCCCGCGGCGCGTAGGCCAGGATCAGCGCCAGCACGACGCCGCCGAAGAAGCCGCCGAGGTGCCCCTGCCAGGAGATGCCAGCTGCCGAAGAAGGTGAAGGCGACGTTGATCCCGATCCAGATCAACAGCTGGTTGACGTCGCCGCGGACCTTGAGCGCGAACACCAGCAGCGCCCCCATCAGGCCGAAGATCGCGCCCGACGCACCGAGCGTGGGCGTGGACTCCGGGGACAGCCAGTAGACCGAGGCCGAGCCGACCAGGCCGGAGAGCAGGTAGAGCCCGAGGTACCGCACCCGACCGAGCAGGAGCTCCAGCTGGGGACCGAGGATCCACAGCGCCAGCATGTTGAACCCGATGTGCAGCACCGCCACGTGGGTGAACATGCTGGTCACCAGCTGCCACGTCGCACCGTCGCTGACGCCCGGCAGCCAGGTCCCGCCCTGGGAGGCGCACAGCGACTGGCTGACGTCGAAGTAGCCACCGTGCGGCCCTCGGCACAGGCCGGCCGGCCGCAGCGACAGGCGGTCCACCCAGACGCTGGCGGCTGCGCCGGTGGCCAGGATCAGCAGCCAGACCGCCAGGTTGACGGCGATCAGCACCTGGAGACCAGCCCGCCGCGCGTGGGTCGCAGCCCGCCGTACGGCGTGCGGCCGCTGCGCGTGGTCTTGCGCCCCTCGGCGACGCAGGTCGGGCACTGGAACCCGACCGCGGCGTCGCTCATGCAGTCCGGGCAGATCGGCCGGTCGCAGCGCTGGCAGCGGATATAGGTCTCGCGCCCGGCGTGCCGGTAGCAGGTCGGGACGCCGGCGGGGTCTCCCGCCGGCGTCTGCGCCCCGCTCCCGGGGCCGGCGGGCGTGCTCAGGAGCGTCCTGACCTCCACCGACTCGATGACCACCGGGCTCGACCGGACGGTCGCCGGCACCGGTCGCGGTGGTGCCGATCGCGTCCACGACGTCGCGGCGAGGCCTGGTCGGCGACCTCGCCGAAGATCGTGTGCTTGAAGTTCAGCCACGAGGTCGCGCGCGGTGGTGATGAAGAACTGCGAGCCGTTGGTGCCCGGGCCGGCGTTGGCCATGGCCAGCAGGTAGGGGCGGTCGAAGACCAGCTCGGGGTGGGGCTCGTCCTTGAAGGTGTAGCCCGGGCCGCCGGTGCCGGTGCCGAGCGGGCAGCCGCCCTGGATCATGAAGCCGTCGATGACGCGGTGGAAGGTGAGGCCGTCGTAGTAGCGCTCGCCGCTGCGGCCCGCGTCGTCACGGTAGTCCTTGGTGCCCTCGGCGAGGCCGACGAAGTTCGCCACGGTCTCGGGGGCCTGGTTCGGGAACAGGTTGATGGTGATGTCGCCTCGGTTGGTCTTCAGGACCGCCTGCTGGTCAGCCATGTCTGCCTCTCGCACGGATGAGTGTCGTTGGTGCGACGATCCTGCCACCTCGGGCCAGCCGGGTCGGCCTCCGGTGGCTGTTTCGCGCCTGCGAGGAGGGGGTCGTCCGCGGGTAGGAAGGTCCCTGTTGGGTACGGGGTGGAACGTGATGGGATGGTGGGACGACACGAGAGGAAGAGGGGCCATGGGGATCCGCCGTAACAAGACGATCGTCGAGCAGGCGACCGAAGCACGTCGAGGCTGCCTACGAGAGCGCTCGGGAGAGCCTCGCGCCAGTGATCGCCGAGGCGATGGAGATGGCCGAGGTGGCGTTCGAGGACGCCAAGGAGAAGGCCGGCCCGATGGTCGCCGACGCCCGGGGCAGGGCCGTGCCGCTGCGTCACCGCCGGCGCAGCGGCTGCGCGCCAAGGGCGCCGCCGCCGCCGCCGACCTCGCCGCCCAGAAGGCCGCCGAGGGCCGCGACCTGGCCAACGCCAAGGCCGCCGACCTCGAGGGCAAGGGCAAGAAGAAGCACCGCCTCCGCACGTTCGTCATCTTCGCCGGGCTCGCGACGGCGCTCGGGTTCGTGGTCAAGAAGCTGACCTCCGGGTCCGGCCAGGACAACTGGCAGTCGTCCTACACCCCGTCGCCCCCGCCGTCCGCCACGACGTCGGACACCCCGATCGCCGACGCTGCGGCCGCCGCGTCCGCCGAGCAGGCCGACGACGAGGCCGGCGCCTCCCCCGACGAGGCGCTCGCCGACGCGGTCGAGGAGCAGCACCCCGTCACCACGCCCGACGACCCGGCCGAGGTCGTCGACCTCGCCCCCGGCGAAGAGGCCGCGGAGAAGCCCGCGCGCAAGCCGTGACCCGACGCTGACCGCTGCGCCCGCCGTCGTACGACGGGTCAGGGCGTGGCGGCGGCAGGCGTGCGCCCCCGTCGTCGGGGCAGCTCCTGCGGCTTGTTCTCGGCGATCCAGTGGTCGATCTGCTCCCACCACGCGAACAGCCACTCGATCTGGGCCTCCCGGTCGGCCGGGATGTCGGCGCGCGGAGACCTGCCACCACCGCATCACGAGCACCTTGTCCATCGGCAGCTCGCGCCACACGTCGCGCGACTGTGAACAGGTGGTCGAGGCCGGTGTGCGCCACCAGCACCACGTCGGCCTCGGGCGCCGCGTCGAGCGCGGCCAGCAGCCCCCCGGGCTTGGGGGCGAGCACGTGGGTCATCCGCTCGGCGCGCCGGCCATCCGCTCGAGCCCCCGCTGCCGCAGCCGCTCGATGACGCGGCGCTTGCGCGCAGGGGTGAAGTTGCCGCCCTCGGGGAAGATCACGAACGCGTCGTTCTCGTCCAGGTCGCTGGCCAGCTCGGCGATCTGACCCTCGACGTCGACGCCCGGCTTGCCGGCCGGCGTGACGAACCGGGCCGGGATGCGGTGGAGCACCACGTCGATCATCGGGTCCCAGGCCATCGTGTGCTTGAGGACCACCCGCGGCTCGCGGTCGTACCAGTCCATCAGGGCGTGGATCAGGGTGAACGAGTCGCCCGGGCCGGCGTGCCGGCAGGCCACGATCAGCGGCGTGCCCGGGGTAGGCGTCCGGGCTGGGTCCGTCGGTCTCGATCCGGAGAGCCAGCACCCGCCTCGCCTCCGCGAAGAGCACCCAGAGCAGGCCCTGCACCAGGTCGTAGTGGATCCCCTCGAAGTACGGCGTGCGGATCCGCCGGCCGAACCCCGAGGCGAGCCACAGCCCGAGCAGCACCACCAGCAGCACGCTCTCGGCGGTCAGGTACAGCACGAGCATCCACAGCAGGCGCAGCGCCCGCCAGCCGCCCGGGCAGCACCGGCGCCAGCGCGGCCGCGACGAGCAGCCAGAGCGGCAGCGTCGACCCAGACCGCGACCGCCACCCCGACGGCAAGCGGGGCCAGCACGAACCGCCGCAGCAGCCAGGTCACGGCAGCGCCGACAGGTAGTCGCGCGACGCCTCGTAGCTGCGCCTCGATCCGTGCCGTCACCCTCGAGAAGTCCCGGTGGGCCAGCAGCGAGTCGTCGCGACGCCGACGTACCGCGGGCGGGCAGCACGTGGACCTCGACCCCGGGCGGGACCTCGGCCAGCTCGCGGGCGAAGCGGTGGCGCCGGGCGATCTCGAAGGAGACGCGGGCGACCTCCCACGGCCGTCTCGGCACCGACAGCGGCCGGTCGATCCGGCCGACCTGGAGCACGAAGACCCGGTCGGCCCCGAGCGCGACCGCGCGGCCCAGGGGGATGGAGTTGACGATGCCGCCGTCGAGGAAGTGCTCGCCGTCCACCTCGGCCGGGGGCAGCAGCCCGGGGACGGCGGCGCTGGCCATGATCGCCGTCGACCAGGCGGCCACTGTCGAACCAGTGCTCGGCCGCCCGCTCGATGCTGGCCGCGCACACCTGGAAGCGGACCGGCAGGTCCTCGAACCGGGTCTCGCCGAACTCCTCGACCAGCCGCTGCTGCAGAAAGGCGGAGGAGTACAGGTGGGTGCCGGTGGACACGGCCCGTCGGACGGTGCGCAGCGGGCGGTCGGAGACGGCGCGGGCCGTGTTGGTGTCCTGCCAGAGGTCGGTGAGCCGGGCGATCACCGCGGGGGTCGGGTCGCGGGCCACCATCGCGCCGTTGAGGGCGCCGACGCTGGTGCCCAGCACCAGGTCGGGGGTGACCTCGATCTCGAAGAGCGCGCGCAGCATGCCGACCTCGGCGGCGCCGAGCACCCCGCCACCGCCGAGCACGAACGCGGTCGTCATGCCCGCCATTGTGGGGCAGCCGGTGCGGCGGTGGTCAGCCAGTGGGGGCGAGTTCGGGGAACTCCTCGCGGAACCGCCGCGCGACAGAGCGCTCGACCCAGAAGATCAGCAGCGGGATCAGGCCGGCCAGGAGCACCAGGACCGCGAACCAGAGCGGCCAGCGGGTCTGCCGCCACAGCAGGAACGAGACCAGCAGGTAGGCCATGTAGAGGAACCCGTGCGCGACGCCCACCAGCGCGGTCACCTGGTCGCCGAAGGCCTGCAGCTCGGAGCCCGCCGGCGCGAGGTACTTCAGGGGCATCCCGACGAAGACCAGTGTCGCCAGCAGGATGCCGACGATGAAGGCGAGCGGTCGGTAGATCGCGAAGAGCTGCTTGGCCACGGCGTCGAACCTACCCGGCGTCGGAAGGGGCTCCACGACGAGGCCGCCCGAGCACGTCCTCCTGCAGCCAGCGCCACCACATGAAGATCGCGAAGGCACCGAAGACCCACCACTGGAACGCGTAGAGGATGTTGCGCAGGGCCGTGACGGACTCCGCACCGGGCAGCGTCTCCGGGGCCACCGAGGCCAGTCCGGCCGTGCCGGCCGCGGGTGCGGCACCGCCGGGTAGGGCGCGGTCCGTGGCGATCGCGAACCCGCCGTAGAGGTCGCGGTGGGTGCGCTGCAGGAGGTCGGTCACCGACAGGTCGGGCAGCACGTCGTCGGAGGTGTCGTCGTCCGCGACACCGGAGTCCTCCGGCGGCTGGAGCAGGCCGACCAGGGCCGCCCGGCCGTGCGGAGCCGCGGGCGCGGCGCCGGGGCTCCGCGCCCACCCGCGGACCACGGGGATCTCCGAGCCCGCGGCGGTCACCACCGGAGTGACCACCCAGACCCCGGTCCGACCGTCCTGCTCGCGTCCGGAGACGTAGACGGTGCCGCCCGGGACCCAGTCACCGGTCACCACGACCGGCTTCGCCAGGCCCGAGGCGGGGTACGGCGCGTCCGGGCCGAGCACGTCGTCGAGGGGGACCGCGCCTTGCGTGGTCACCGACGCCGAGTCGTGGGCGCGGTGCTGGTGCCACACGTCGTACTGCCATCGGCCGAGGAGCACCGTGGCGGCCACGGCCGCCAGCGCCAGCAGATGGACCGGCCAGTAGCGCGGAGCGAACGGGGCCGGTGACACGCGGGCAAGGCTACGGGGGCGGGTAGCGATCCCGGTCCGGCGAGGCCCCCGTCCCGCCCCCGCGGCCCCCTGCCGCCCAGGCCCTCAGAGGTAGCCTCACCAGTGACGTGAACGACGAGGGCGAGGCTCGTGGGCTGCCTGTGCGGCGGAGCGTCGGCCGGTCCGACGCCCTCCACGCGAGCCCGCCCCACGTCCGGGACCTGCTGGAGACGGCTGGCCCCCTCGTGCGCGGCACCGCAGCGCCCCGGATCGCGGTCATCACCCCGTCCGCGGAGGGTTCCCTCGTCGCAGAGGTGCGCCGGACCTTCCCGAACGCCCCGGTCCACTCCTACGACGCCGCGCAGGCACTCCGGGACCTGCACCTCGGGCTCGCTGTGCACGGGCGCTTCGACCTGATCCTCGACCTGGGCGGCGCCCGGGCAGCGGCAGCACGCTTCCGGATCGTGTGCTTCCACCTGGCCCCCGCCGGTGGGCTGGTGATGTGGCTAGCCCGGTCGGGCGACACCCCGGGTCCCGCGCTGCAGAGGCTCGTCCGGCGTCTGCTCGCGGCCCGATCGGCCGGCGACCTCGGGCAGCCACGACCCAGCCCGGCGAGGGCCGGCAACACCCGCGGCCCCCGGCGCCGCGACTTCGACGCCCTGGCCTTCTCGCTGGCGCGACTGGAGGTCGACGGCCCGTTCGTGGTGGCCGTGAGCAAGGGGCTGGCGCTGGCCAAGGTCCGCGAGGTCGACATGAACGGCCTGCTCGCCGCGCGTGCCGGCCATGACTGCGTCCTCGAGACGGTGCCCGCGCAGCCTCTCCGGTCCCGGTGTGCCGTGCGCACCAGCCAGCCCGAGAGCCTCGCCAGGCTGCCCACGTCGTTCGAACCACTCGAGCTCTCGCTGCGCGAGTACCACGACGTGACCTGTCGGCGCCGCCAGGTCGCGGTCAAGGGGAACCTGGTCCTGCCCGAGAGCTTCCGGCACACCATGGCGCCCCGGCTCACGAACAAGGCACTGGCCGACTTGGCCCCCGACTTCGTCCGCGAGCCGCTCCGGGCGGAGGAGCTCGCGACCCCTCTCCCCGGTGCGTACCTCTACCTCGACAACGAGTTCAAGAACCACTTCGGGCACTTCGTGAGCGAGCTGATCTCGCAGCTGTGGGGCTGGGAACGGGTCAAGCGCCTGGACCCGACCGCCCGGGTGCTGGTGCCGATCGCTCCGGTGCGCCACCAGCTGGCTCGCTGGCAGTACGACCTGCTCGAGGCCGCCGGGGTCTCCCGCGAGGAGATCGAGCTGACGAGGGGACCTGTCCGGGTCGAGACGCTGTTCACGGCGTCGGCGATGTTCAGCATGCCCTACTACGCCCACCCCCGGATCGAGGAGACCTGGACCGCGATCGGCGACCGCCTCGATGCGCGTGCCCCCGACCGGACCTACCCGAGCAGGCTCTTCTGCTCCCGCCGGGGCGGGAAGCGACGCTGCCGCAACGGCGCCGAGGTCGAGGCACTGTTCGTCAGCAACGGCTTCGAGGTCGTCTTCCCGGAGGACCACCCGATCGCCGAGCAGGTCCGGATGTTCCGCAGGGCCGAGGTCGCCGCCGGGTACGCCGGGAGCGCGATGTTCACGGCCGCCTTCACCGGGGCTCCCCGCCACCTCATCTCGATCCGTCCCGAGTCCTACACGGCGATCAACGAGTACCTGATCTGCGCCGTGCTGGGCCATCGTCTCGACGAGGTCGTGTGCCGGCCCCAGGTCCCGCAGCCCGAGAATCGCTGGAGCTGGGCGGCGTTCAGGTCCGACTTCACCCTCGACCCCGAGCGTGAGGGCAGGTTCCTGCGCAGGATCCTCCAGCAGCTGTGACCCGGGGCACCGACCACGCGAACGGCCCTCGTCGGCGGACCCGTGGTAGGTGACGGTCGCGCCACTGGGCGGCCTGATCGACCTCCAAGCGTCTCGTCCACCCCTAGGGCTTGCCGTGTCCCGGCGCGGCCACGGTGATCGTCGCCGGCAACGTCGCCTTGCCCAGACCGTTCGTCACCGTGATGACGAAACTCGAGGCACCGGGGGGGCCGGTCGGAACACCAGTGATGGCGCCTGTGCTCGGGTTGAGCGTCAGACCCTTCGGAAGCCTCCCGCTGCTGACGCTGTAGGTGAACACCGCCGGGAGCCCGCCCTGGGGGGTGAGCGCCGGCGAGGTGTAGGACCTGGCGACCGTGGCCGTGGCCGGGATGGAGCCGGTCAACGTGCTCGGAGCCGCCGTGGGGAGGGTGCTCGCGAACAGAGCGTGACCCCAGCCGACGGAGGCGACGTTGGCCGGTGCTGGTCCGCGTTCCACGTGTTGCCGCTCGCCGTAGATGCCGTCATCGGACCACACGACCTCGCGCTTGCCGTTCACCGCGGTCGAGGCCGGGGCGATGGCGAAGCCCTCCAGGTTGTCGTCCGGCAGGCCGGCCGGGCGCGTTGTAGCTCACCACGCGGGTGAAGTTGCCGCTGGGCGTCGATGCGCAACAGGCTGTCCACCACGCCGCAGTCGTTGTCGCAGTCGTGCCCAGATTCCCTGGTCGTCGGCGTTGAACTGCAGGTCGGCGATGGCACTCGTGCCGTCGATGCCGGTGTCGATGTCGGCGACGCGCTGGAAGGTGCCGTCGGAGTTCGAGCGCGTAGGCGTAGACGTGACCGTTCTTCTCCAGGCCGAGGAAGTACAGGCCCGAGCCGTGCAGCGGGTAGTCGGCCGGGTTGTAGGTCTTGTTCAGGTTCTGGTCGTGGAAGCCGTGCGCGGTCAGGAACGAGTCCGGCACGTAGGTCACCCCCTCGAAGCCGAGGTTGGCGTCGTCGCCGGTGGCGCGATCACCGACGGCACGAACTCCGAGGTGAGGTCCCACTGGTGCACCGGCGCGAGGGTGGTGCCCGACGGCGTTCGGGTCGTACTCCAACACCTCGTCCTTGGAGACGTTGCTGTTCGTGGTTGTCGCGCTCCGAGGTGACGAACAGGTCGCCGTTGCCGCCGACCGTCAGGCCCTCGTCGTCGGGCTGGCTGGCGTTCGGGTCGGTGCCGGTGAACGTGATGCGCCTTGCCGTTGCCCCAGCCGTTGTCGGTGGCCGGCAGGTACTTACCCGGTCGCCGGATCCTTGACCAGCTTCCAGACGTGGTTCTTGTTCTGCGCGCCCCACAGCACGCTGCCGTCGGCTGCTGAAGACCAGCGAACTCATGTCGTTTCCGGTCGGGTCCTGGGCTGTGACGAACTCGCACGGGTTGTCCACGGTGCGGCACGCCGTCGCTGGTCGGCCAGGCCACCGCGTCCGGGACGGCGATGGTGTCGCTGCCCGACGGAGCGCTGGGCGTGCAGGTGCTGGGCAGGCCGGTCGGCGGCTGCTGGTTGTAGTACGTCACCGCGGCGTCGGGTCGGTCGAGGTGTCGCACGACGAGTCGTTCGACGAGCCGAACGAGGCCACCTTCACGCTGTACCACGGCGGTGGTCGCGTCGTCGATGTTCGAGTTGACCGCGCCGGCGCCATCGGGGCAGCGCGCGATCGCGTGGTAGACCTCGGTGGTCGGGTTCGGGCCGAGGTTGGCCGGGTCCTACGCTCTCGTCGTAGCCGGCCTGGCCGGCCGTCGAAGGTGACGGAGTCGACCAGGGTGCCGTCGGGCAGGTAGATCTTCACGGCGTCGCCGCCGCTGCCGAGCCCCTTCGCCGACTGGAAGACGCCGTACCCGTGCGCCGGGATGCTCGTGATCGGGTTGCCGTTGACGTCGAAGACGCGGCCCGAGAAGTCTGTCGCGACGGCTCGCGGCCCTCGCTGTCGGCCTGCTTCCAGCCGGTGATGTCGACTGCCTGGTCGCCCTTGTTGTAGAGCTCGACGAGGTCGCTGCGCGAGTTCGGCGCGGTGTTGAGCGCGGTGTAGAGCGCGGCCGGCAGGTTCGACGTCAGCTCCGGGTTGTCGCTGTTGTCCGAGGTGACCTCGTTGATCACGATGTCTGGCCGAGTTCGGGTCGATGCCCGTGCCGAGACGGTGATCGTGAACGACGTGTTGGCCGATGGCACTCGCGGCATCGGTGACTGTCGCCGTCACGTTGATGGGGCCCGCTGCCGTCGGCGTGCCCGTGATCGCGCCGGTCGTCGGATCGATGCTCAGGCCGCTGCCGGTGAGTGCCGGGGCGCTCCAGGTGTACGGCGCCGTGCCACCCGAGGCGCTGAGACCGGTGAACGAGAACGCGGTGTTCGACGGTGCCGCTCTGGTTCGCGGCGCCGTTGACCGCGAGGGCAGTGGAGACAGAGGTCCGGACGCTGCTCGGAGTGGTGGTGCCCAGCGTCGAGGCGGCCGGAGAACCGACCGCACCGGAAACGCTCGTCCAGGAGCCCTCCGAGTCACCCACGAGCGCCGTCTTCGTCCAGCCCGAGGTGAGGCTGGTTGCGGCCAACTGGCCGGCGTTGACGAACGCCGCGACTCCCTTGGCCGACAGGTCGCCGGCGACGTACGACAGGGTGTCGGCGACACCGGATGCGTTGCCGATCGCGATCGTGTCGGGTCCACCGTTCATCGTGACGGCCGGGGTCACGCCCTGCTTGTCGGTGATGACCTTCACGCTCGACCTCAGCCCCCACTCGGTGCGGAAGTCGGCGGCAGAGAGGTCAGTGATGATGACGGACTCGCCCGGCTGGACCGTCCCGAAGCCGGACAGGTCCAGCCGGTTCGCTGCGCTGGTGCCCTGGGCAACGTCGTCGTACCAGCCGGTCATGTCCTGGGCGGCGTCGCCGACGTTCGTGAGCTCGAGGTACTCACCGTCGCCGGAGTCCCCGGCGTACGCATGGATCCCAGACGCCAAGCCGCCGTACGCGACCTCGGTGATCTGGATGTTCGGCGTGCCGGTTGCATGGGCCGCGCCCGCATCGAGCACGGCGAGGGAGATCAGGGGCAGGGAGAAGGCGGCCAAGGCCGCACTGAGTCGACGCACGAACAGTCAGGGTGGCCTTGCCGATCGACGGGACGGGCCTTCCTGGGTGAACACCGGACGACGACCCAGCGACCATAAGTCGACGGAACCTGACCGTCCTCATCCAACTGGCACCGCCGAGCCGCCTACGTCCCGAACCCCGGCTGCCCTGGCCAGCCCCGAACCTGCGATGCACGGTGTGTCTCGTTGCGACCCTGTCGGGGCGTAGTCACCGGCCCGCCCCAGCGCGCCCCGAGAGCACAAGGCCCGGGGCGTTGTCCGCCACCACTCCCCCACAGACGAAGTCCAGCAGGTAGGAGAACGGGGTCCACATAAGGAGAACCGTAGGCTGACCTGCGGTTTCTCGGTGGTGGAGCCTAGGGGACTCGAACCCCTAACCCCCTGCTTGCAAAGCAGGTGCGCTACCAATTGCGCCAAGGCCCCTGGTGCCGGCACCCGACGCCGTACGACGTCGCGCCGAGCGGCTCAGCCCCGGTCGACCTTGTCGGTCGCCTCGGCCCAGAGGGCCTGCTCGCGCTGGCCTTCGTCGAGCTTCTTCTTGGCGAAGAGCACGCCGGCGGCAGCGAGGGCGATGAGCAGCAGCTTCTTCATGAGGACTCCGTCATGGGGTGAACCAGTGGGCCTAACAGGACTTGAACCTGTGACCTCTTCCTTATCAGGGAAGCGCTCTAACCGTCTGAGCTATAGGCCCGGGGGTCGGTCGGAAGGACCGGACGGCCATCCCAGATGTTCGGGGAGCGGCCGCTGCGGAACATTACCGCAGCGGTCGGAGGCCGCCCAAAACCGGGGGCGGACCCTCAGGCCTGGTCTTCGGCGAGGGTGACCTCGATGCCGCCGAGCAGCGACGCGGCCATGTTGTAGAGGAAGGCGCCGAGCGTGGCGATCGCGGTGATCAGGACGACGTCGATCACGGCCACCAGCATGGTGAACCCGAGCACCCGCGACATCCCGAGGTAGTCGGTGATGTCGAACGTCGAGGTGTGGGTGCCGCTGGAGACGGTGTCGGAGACGGTGTTGTTGATCGAGGTCCAGACGCCGGCCGCGCCCAGCACCGACCACACCATGAACACCGAGACCACCGTGCACGATGCCGAAGGCGATCGACAGCAGGAACGACACCTTCATCACCGACCAGGGGTCGATCCGGCTCAGCCGCAGGCGGGCACGGCGAGGTCCGCGGGCGGGCCGCCGGTCGCTGGTACGGCGCGGGGTCGCGGCGGCCGGGGCGGACACCGGGGTCATGGGCACGGCGGCACGGGCGGTCTGCTCCCGCGCGGCCGGAGCCGTGGGGGCAACCGGCGCGGCCTGGGCCTGACGACGTGCCTCCTCCTCGCGGGCCTGCTGCTCGACGAGCTCGGGCGGGGGCGGGGGGAGCACGCGCGAGGACTCTCGCGGTGCGGAGCCGTTGGTCCTGCGCTCGTCACCGCCGCCGACGCGGCGCTGCAGCCGCTCGGCGAGCGGGATGCGGGCGGTGTTGTCCTGGGTGTCCGGGCGCGTCTGGACAGGTGCCTGCTCGGCAGAGCGCTCTGTCATCAGCCCTCACTCTCTCAGATCGGTTGCGGGCCCTTCGTCGGACCCGGACGCCTCCTCAGGAGACGACGTACCGCTCTCGATTGTTGCATCCGAGCCCACATCGGGCGATTCGCCGGCCTCCTCATCGGACACCGTCGCACCTGCGGACGCCTCTGCCAGCACCTCTTCGGGTGACTCCACGGAACGGGCCACCACGGCCACGGCGTCGCCGCCCTTGGGCGTCACGAACTTCACGCCCATCGTGTCGCGCCCGGTCATCCGGAAGTCTGCATTGATCGGGCTGCGCACCACCTGACCGCCTTGGGTGATGGACAGGATCTCGTCGCCCTCGACCACGATGAAGGCACCGACCAGGCCACCTCGGTCCTCGTTGGCCAGCGACATGGTCTTGATCCCGAGGCCGCCGCGCGACTGCACGCGGTAGTCGGTGATCCGGGTGCGCTTGGCGAAGCCGCCGTCGGTCATGGTGAACACGAACTGCGGCTTGACCTCCGCGACGTCCGCGCCGGTCTCACCCGGCGCTCCGTGCTCCGGGTCGGTGGCGTTCTCGAGCGCGGCCTCGGCCGCCATCTGCTCGGCCCGGACCACCGACATCGACAGCACCGAGTCCCCGGTCCGGAACTTCATGCCGGTGACCCCGGAGGTCGCCCGACCCATCGGGCGGAGCTGGCTGTCGTCGGCCGGGAAGCGGATCGCCTGACCCTTGCGCGAGACCAGCAGGATGTGGTCCTCGGGCGACACGAGCTCGGCGCCGATCAGCTCGTCGTCGTCCTCGCGGAAGTTGATCGCGATGACGCCGGCCTGACGGGGGGAGTTGTAGTCGCCGAGCCGGGTCTTCTTGACCAGGCCGTTGCGGGTGGCGAGCACGAGGTAGGGCGCCTGGTCGTAGTCGCGGATCGCCAGCACCTGCGCGATGTCCTCGTCGGGCTGGAACGACAGCAGGCCGGCGACGTGACCGCCCTTGGCGTCACGCTGCGCCTCGGGGAGGTTGTAGGCCTTGGTGCGGTAGACCCGGCCCGCGGTGGTGAAGAACAGCAGCCAGTGGTGGTTGGTGGTCGCGATGAAATGCTGGACGACGTCGTCGCCGCGCAGGGTGGCACCTCGTACGCCCTTCCCTCCGCGCTTCTGGGTGCGGTAGGCGTCGGCCCGGGTGCGCTTGGCGTAGCCGCCTCGGGTGATCGACACGACGAGCTCCTCGTCGGGGATCAGGTCCTCCATCGAGAGGTCGCCGTCCGCGGCGATGATCTGGGTACGGCGCTCGTTGCCGTACTTCTCGACGATCTCGGCCAGCTCGTCCTTGACGATCAGGCGCTGGCGCTCGGGGCTGGCCAGGATGTCGTTGAGGTCGGCGATCACGATCTCGAGGTCGGCCAGCCGGTCGATGATCTTCTGGCGCTCGAGGGCAGCCAGGCGGCGCAGCTGCATGTCGAGGATCGCCCGGGCCTGCAGCTCGTCGATCTCGAGCAGCGTCATCAGGCCCTCGCGGGCCTCCTCGACGTCGGGGCTGCGCCGGATCAGCGCGATCACCTCGTCGAGCATGTCGAGCGCCTTGACCAGGCCGCGCTGGATGTGGGCGTCGGCCTCGGCCTCGGCCAGGCGGTAACGGGTCCGGCGCTGGATGACCTCGATCTGGTGGGTCACCCAGTGGGAGATGAACTGGTCGACGGTCAGCGTGCGGGGCACGCCGTCGACCAGCGCCAGCATGTTGGCGCTGAAGTTGGTCTGCAGCTCGGTGTGCTTGAGCAGGTTGTTGAGCACGACGCGGGCGACCGCATCGCGCTTGAGCACGACGACGAGGCGCTGCCCGGTGCGGCCCGAGGAGTCGTCGCGCACGTCGGCGATGCCCTGCACCTTGCCGGTGTCGGCCAGGTCGGCGATCTTCAGAGCGAGGTTGTCGGGGTTGACCATGTAGGGCAGCTCGAGGATCGACAGGCAGGTGCGGCCCGCGACTGTCCTCGTCGATCTCGATCACCGCGCGCTGGGTGACCGAGCCGCGCCCGGTGCGGTAGGCCTGCTCGATGCCCTGCCGGCCGACGATCAGCGCGCCGTTGGGGAAGTCGGGGCCCTTGATCCGCTCGACGAGGGCGTCCTGCAGCTCCTCGCGGGTGGCCTCGGGGTGATCGAGGGCCCAGGTGGCGCCCTCGGCGATCTCCCGCAGGTTGTGCGGCGGGATGTTGGTGGCCATGCCGACGGCGATGCCGGCCGAGCCGTTGACCAGCAGGTTGGGGTAGCGCGACGGGAGCACGACCGGCTCCTGCGAGCGGCCGTCGTAGTTGGGCTGGAAGTCGACGGTGTCCTCCTGGATGTCGCGCACCATCTCGAGCGCCAGGGGTGCCATCCGGCACTCGGTGTAGCGCATGGCGGCCGCGGAGTCGTTGCCGGGCGAGCCGAAGTTGCCCTGGCCGTGGATCAGCGGGGCGCGCATCACCCAGGGCTGGGCGAGCCGGACCAGGGTGTCGTAGATCGCGGTGTCGCCGTGGGGGTGGTACTGGCCCATCACGTCACCGACGACGCGCGAGCACTTGGAGAAGCCGCGGTCGGGCCGGTAGCCGCCGTCGTACATCGCGTAGAGCACGCGCCGGTGCACGGGCTTGAGGCCGTCGCGGACGTCGGGCAGCGCGCGACCGACGATGACCGCCATCGCGTAGTCGATGTAGGCCCGCTGCATCGAGGTCTGCAGCTCGATCGGCTCGATCCGGCCGCCGTCGTCACCGCCACCGATCGTGTTGCTCGGGGTCTCGCTCATTCTCTGGCCTTCTACCTCTGTCTAGACTTTTCCCTAGATTTCCCGGTCCGGCTCACGACCGGCGTACGGCGCCGGGCCGGCGGGTCCCTCAGATGTCGAGGAAGCGGACGTCCTTGGCGTTGCGCTGGATGAAGCTGCGGCGCTGCTCGACGTCCTCGCCCATGAGGATCGAGAAGATCTCGTCGGCCCGGGCGGCGTCGTCGAGGGTCACCTGCAGCATCAGCCGCTGCTCGGGGTTCATCGTGGTCTCCCACAGCTCCTCGGCGTTCATCTCGCCGAGCCCCTTGTAGCGCTGCACGGGGTTCTCCTTGGGCAGCTTCTTGCCGGACGCCGTGCCGTCGCGCATCAGGGCGTCGCGCTCGGAGTCGGAGTAGACGAACTCGTGCTCGGCCGGCTTGTTCCAGCGCAGCCGGTAGAGGGGCGGCTGCGCCATGTAGACGTGGCCGTGCTCGATCAGCGGCTTCATGAACCGGAACAGCAGCGTCAGCAGCAGCGTGTTGATGTGGTGGCCGTCGACGTCGGCGTCGGCCATCAGCACGATCTTGTGGTAGCGCAGCTTGTCGAGGCTGAACTCCTCGTGGATGCCGGTACCGAGGGCGGAGATGATCGCCTGCACCTCGGTGTTGGCCAGCACCTTGTCGATGCGGGCCTTCTCGACGTTGAGGATCTTGCCGCGGATCGGGAGGATCGCCTGGATCCTCGGGTCGCGACCCTGGCGTGCCGAGCCACCGGCGGAGTCGCCCTCGACGATGAAGACCTCGCACTCCTCGGGGTCGGTCGACTGGCAGTCGGACAGCTTGCCGGGCAGGCCGCCGCCGCCGAGCAGCCCCTTGCGGCCACGGGCCAGGTCGCGCGCCTTGCGGGCGGCGATCCGCGCGCTGGCCGCGGACTGCGCCTTACGGACGATGTCCTTGCCCTCAGCGGGGTTCTGCTCCAGCCAGGCGCCGAGATGGTCGTTGACCACGCGCTGGACGAAGCCCTTGGCCTCGGTGTTGCCCAGCTTGGACTTGGTCTGGCCCTCGAACTGCGCGTCGGTCAGCTTGATCGAGATGATCGCGGTCAGGCCCTCGCGCACGTCGTCGCCGGAGACGCGGTCCTCGCGCTTCTTGATCAGCCCCCACTCCTCGCCCCAGATGTTGACCAGCGAGGTCAGGGCCGAGCGGAAGCCCTCTTCGTGGGTGCCGCCCTCAGGGGTGTTGATGGTGTTGGCGAAGGTGTGCACCGACTCGGTGAACGTGGTGTTCCACTGCATCGCGATCTCGAGGCTGAGGTCCTGGGTGCTCCCCTGGGCCCCGGCGCTCTGCTCGGCCTCGAACGAGATCACCGTCGGGTTGGCGAGGTTCTTGCGCCGGTTGAGGTACTCGACGAAGTCGACGAGGCCGCGGTCGTAGCGGAACGTCTGCTCGAGGCCGCCGCCCTCGGCCTCGTGGATCGCCGCAGGTCCGGCCTCGTCGATCTCGGCCGCCACGGTGTCGTCCTGGATCGCCTCCAGCACCTCGACGGCCGCCGGGCGCTCGTCTTGGACCACGATCTCGAGACCCTTGTTGAGGAACGCGTACTCGCGCATCCGCGCGGTGATGGTCTCGAGGTCGTAGTCGGTGGTCTCGAAGACGTCGGGCGAGGCCCAGAAGGTCACCGTGGTGCCGGTGCGCTCGCCGGGCTCCAGCGCCCGGACCTCCTCGAGGGGGCCGTCGGGGACGCCGACGCTGAAGCTCTGCCGCCACAGGCTCCCGCGGTTCTTGACGTCGACGATGAGTCGGGACGAGAGGGCGTTGACGACGCTCACCCCGACGCCGTGCAGGCCACCGGAGACCTTGTAGCCTCCGCCGCCGAACTTGCCGCCGGCGTGCAGCACGGTCAGCACCGTGGTGACGGCCGGCAGCTCCTGGCCCGGCGCGGTGTCGGTGGGGATGCCGCGGCCGTTGTCCTCGACCCGGACTCCCCCGTCCGCGAGCAACGTGACCACGACCCGGTCGCAGTAGCCGGCCAACGACTCGTCGACGGCGTTGTTGACGATCTCCCAGATCAGGTGGTGGAGCCCGCGCTCGCCGGTGGACCCGATGTACATGCCGGGGCGCTTGCGCACCGCCTCGAGACCCTCGAGGACGGTGATCGCCGACGCGTCGTACTCGACGCCGTTGGGCGGCTGGGGGAGGACGGGGGCGGCGGCTGGCTCGGGGACTGACTCGGGGTTGGACGTCTCGGGAGTCTCGTCGCTCACGCGCACCTCTTCCTCAGGGCCGGGGGGCCTCGCGAGCCCCCGGACCGACCTCACATGGGAAGGGCCGCGGCATCGAGGAGAGCGCGCGGCCTTCGTCGTCCATGATAGCCGTTCCCGGGCCTCATCCCACGCCGGCACCCCCGACGGCGGGGGGTCCTGGCCAGAAAATGGCCCGCAGACGGCGCGGGAAGGCCCAACGGAGGCCCGAACAGGGGGTCGGACATGTCCCCATACGTCGGCGCGGCCCTCAGATCGGCACACTGCGGCGCGCGCCGAGCCGGCTTCAGCCGTAGGTGTCGCGGGGTCCGCGGCCGTCGCGGATCGACCGCTGGCCGTGCTTCCACGACGGTGCGTGCGGCCCGAGGACCTCGATCACCTGGACCGTGCCGTGCCCGAGGTCGTCGTTGAGCCGGCGTACGACGCTGGGCGCGAGCAGCTTGAGCTGGGTGGCCCAGGCGGTGGAGTCGGTACGGACCACGAGCCGGCCGTCGGCGAACGACTCCGCCTTGCTGTGCGCGCCCACCTCGGCACCGACGATCTCCCCCCACCGGGCGAACATCGAGGCCACGCGGAGGTCGACCTGCCAGCCACGGTCGTCGACCATCCGGGTCAGGGCGCTGTCGAGGGTCTGCGGGTCGCGGTCGTCGGGATGGGCGCCGGAGACCCGGCCGGGGTGCGCGGCCGGTCGCCCCGGCGGGCGGCCTTGCGCCGGGCCGGGCTCGACCGCGCGGTGGCTCGGGCCAGGGTGCGTGCCAGGTCGAGGCCGGCGTCGTCGTGCTCGGCCGGCTGCGCCTCGGGCTCGCTCGGCAGGCCTTCGTCGGTCGGCTCCTCAGGAGGCGCGGGGCTCACGGCGGACCTCACCCCCGCCCACGACGAACCGGGTGCCGGACAGCTTCTCCGGCACGTCGTCGGCGACGGCCGCCGTGACCAGCACCTGCTCGGCGCCGGCGACCAGCTCGGCCAGCTGCGCGCGGCGTTCGCTGTCGAGCTCGGCGAAGACGTCGTCGAGGATCAGCACCGGGTCGTCGCCGTCGGCCCGCAGCAGGTCGTACGACGCCAGCCGCAGCGCGAGCGCGAACGACCAGGACTCGCCGTGGCTGGCGTAGCCCCGGACCGGCAGCGTCGTTCGCCGTTGCCGAGCGCGAGCAGCAGCTCGTCGCGGTGCGGGCCGACCAGGTGACGCCGCGGTCGAGCTCGTCGTTGCGGCGGCGCTCGAGCTCGGCGAGCAGCAGCTCGGTGAGATCGGCGCGCTCGGTGGCGCCGTCGAGCCCGAGGCTCGGCTGGTAGTCGCAGACCGGCGTCGTCGGCTGCTCGGCGCCCGCGGGCCACGGTCGCGTAGGCGTGCCCGACAGGGGGCGCAGCTGCTCGACCAGCCGCAGCCGCTCGGCCAGCAGCTCGGCGCCGGTCCGGGCCAGGTGGGCGTCCCAGACCTCCAGCGTCGACAGTGCGGAGTCCTCCGCGGTGGACCCGCGGCGAGCGGCACCGGCGGTCTTGAGCAGGGAGTTGCGCTGCTTGAGCACCCGGTCGTAGTCGGTGCGCACGCCGGCGAAGCGCGGCGCCCGCCACCAGCAGCTCGTCGAGGAAGCGCCGGCGCTCGGACGGGTCGCCCTTGACCAGCGCCAGGTCCTCGGGCGCGAACAGCACGGTGCGGAGCAGCCCGAGCACCTCGCGGGCCCGCGGCAGGTCTGCGCGGTTGACCCGGGCCCGGTTGGCCTGCCGGGGTTGATCTCCAGCTCGAGCAGCGCCTCACGGCCGTCGCGGACGACGGTGGCCCGGACCATGGCCCGCTCGGCGCCGGCCCGCACCAGCGGCTGCGTCGGCGGCCACCCGGTGGGAGCCGAGCCGCGAGAGGTAGTCGATCGCCTCGACGAGGTTGGTCTTGCCCTGGCCGTTGGGGCCGACGAACGCCGTCACGCCCGGCTCGAGCTCGACCTCGGCGGTCGCGTAGGACCGGAAGTCGACCAGCGACAGGTGGGCGACGTACAACGGGGGCCTCGCCGCCCTGTCAGCTGGTCGGCGACGCGTCGCCGCCCGGAGGCGCCTCGGTCTTCACCGCGTGACCGCCGAACTGGTTGCGCATCGCGGCGACCGCCTTCATCGCCGGGGACTCGTCCTGCCGGGAGACGAACCGGGCGAACAGCGAGGCGGTGATCGCGGGCATCGGGACGGCGTTGTCGATCGCGGCCTCGACGGTCCAGCGGCCCTCGCCGGAGTCCTCGGCGTAGCCGGCGATCTTGTCGAGGTGGGCGTCGTCCTCGAGCGCGGCGACCAGCAGGTCGAGCAGCCAGGACCGGATCACGGTGCCCTCGCGCCAGGAGCGGAAGACCTCGGTCACGTTGTCGACCATGTCGACCTTCTCGAGCAGCTCCCAGCCCTCGGCGTAGGCCTGCATGATGCGCGTACTCGATGCCGTTGTGGACCATCTTGGCGAAGTGGCCGGCGCCGCACCTGGCCGGCGTGCACGAAGCCGAACTCGCCCTCGGGCTTGAGCGCGTCGAAGACCGGCTGCACCTTGGCGACGTTGTCGTCGGCGCCGCCGCACATCAGCGCGTAGCCGTTCTCCAGGCCCCAGACACCGCCGGAGACGCCGCAGTCGACGAAGCCGATGCCCTTCTCGGCGAGCAGGTCGGCGTTGATCTGGTCGTCGGTCCACCGGGAGTTGCCGCCGTCGACCACCAGGTCGCCCTCGCCGAGCAGGTCGGCCGAGCTCCTCGATCGTGTCGCGGGTCGGGTCGCCGGCGGGCACCATCACCCACACCACCTTGGGGCTGCGGCAGCTTGCCGACCAGCTCCGGCGAGGCTGCTCGGACGTCGCTGAGACGTCGGGGTTGCGGTCGTAGCCGACGACGGTGTGGCCGGCGTTGCGGAGGCGGTTGCGCATGTTGCCGCCCATCTTGCCCGAGCCGACGAGTCCGAGCTGCATCGCAGGTGCTCCTTCGTGCAGGGCCAGGTCAGGCCGTGGTTGCGGGCCGGCTCAGGTCGGCGTCGAGCGCCGGTCACGCCGGCAGGCGGAGCGGCATCAGCAGGTAGCGGAAGTCCGGTGTCGTCGTCTGCGGTCGCCAGCCGCGCCCATCGCGCCGCTGAGACGGCCGGGCTTGGTCGGCTGCGGTGAACGCCAGCTCGACGACCGCCCGTCGATCGCGCTGAGCCCGTCGAGCAGGTACGTCGGGTTGAAGCCGATGGTCATGTCGTCGCCGTCGATGGTCGCCTCGATCGACTCCGCGGCCTGCGCCTCCTCGCCGGTGCCGGCCTCGAGCGTCACCAGGGCCGTCGCTGAACGTCAGCCGGACCGGCGGTGTTGCGGCTCGGCGACCAGCGCCACCCGCTTGACCGCCTCGACGAGCGCGGCCTCGTCGACCCGCGCCGTGGTCTCGGTGCTCGGTCGGGAACAGGCTGCGGACCTTGGGGAACTCGCCGTCGAGCAGCCGGGTCGTGGTCAGCCGGCGGCCGCCGGGGTCGGAGCCCTCGAAGCCGATCAGATCCCCTCGCCGGTGCCCCGTCGGAGGCCAGCGCGATCGTGACCTCGCGTGCCGCGCGGTCAGCGACTTGGCGGTGTCGGCGAGCACCCGGGCCGGGCACCAGCGCGGCCGACCTCGACACGTCGGGGCTGGTCCGGGCTTCCAGGTCGAGCTCGCGGAGGGCCAGCCGGAACCGGTCGGTGGCCAGCAGCGAGATGCCGGTCCCGTCGATCTCGATCCGCACGCCGGTCAGCACCGGCAGCATGTCGTCGCGCCCGGCGGCGGTGACCGCCTGGGTGACGGCGTGGGCGAACACGTCGCTGGTCGACGGTGCCGGCGGCGGGCGGCATCTCCGGCAGCGCCGGGTAGTCCTCGACCGGCATCGTCTGCAGGCTGAACCGCGCCTGCCGCAGATCAGGCTGACCCGTGGCCCGTCGAGGGCCATGTCGACCGGCTGGCGCGGCAGGCTGCGGCGATGTCGGCGAGCAGCCGGCCGGACACCAGGACCTTGCCCTCGTCGGCCACCTCGGCCTGACAGCGTGACCCGGGCCGAGGTCTCGTAGTCGAAGCCGGACAGGACCAGGCCCGTCGGACGCTCGGCCTCGATCAGCAGACCCGAGAGGACTGGGGCACGCTCGGGCGCATCGGGAGGCTGCGCGCCGCCCAGGCGACCGCGTCCGCGAGCACGTCACGTTCGACCCGGAACTTCACGCTGTCCTCCTTCGTGACGATGTGGTCGGCGGCGTGTGGACCGCCCGGAGGGATTCTGGACTGAGCATCCTGCCACGCGGCTCCTCCACGCGGGACGGACAACCGGATACGGCCGCACCGTGGCCCGGTTGGTTTTCCCCAGCACGACGGTCGCAGGTCACGTTTGACCTCGAGCTTGAGACATCTATCTGAGAGTTCCGTCAGTAGTCGTAGCAGCGGTGGATACTGTGGACAACTCATGATCCGCGCAGGTCAGCGGCCGTGATCGTGGATGCGCTGTGGGCTGTGGACGGCGCGCGTACCCGGTGCGTGCCCGACGCTCGGGACTGCGGCAGCGGCCGGCCGCATCCCCAGTGAATCCACAGCGTCGACCCACCGATCGGATCGTCATCCACAGGGTTGTCCACAGACTGTGTGGTCGGCCCGATACGATCGGCGTTCACGTGCTTGCATGCGGTAGGCAGGTAGTTCCGGGGCACGCCGCGGCGCCGGTCACGTCTGGCGGGCCTGCTGCTTGATCCGGTTGGTCAGCTCGGTGACCTGGTTGTAGACGCTGCGCCGCTCGGCCATCAGCTGGCGGATCTTGCGGTCGGCGTGCATCACGGTGGTGTGGTCGCGGCCGCCGAACTGCTGCGCCGATCTTCGGCAGCGACAGGTCGGTGAGCTCACGGCACAGGTACATGGCGATCTGCCGGGCGGTCACCAGCGCCCGGCTGCGGCTGGAGCCGCAGAGGTCGTCGATGGAGAGGCCGAAGTACGCGGCGGTCTGGGCCATGATCAGCGGCCGCGGTGATCTCCGGCTCGCCGCCCTCGGGGATCAGGTCCTTCAGCACGATCTCGGCCAGGGTCAGGTCGACCGGCTGCCGGTTCAGGCTGGCGAACGCGGTGACCCGGATCAGGGCGCCCTCGAGCTCGCGGATGTTGGTCTGGATCTTGCTGGCGATGAACTCCAGGACGTCCGGCGGCGCGGTGAGCCGCTCGGTGGCGGCCTTCTTGCGCAGGATCGCGATCCGGGTCTCGAGGTCGGGCGGCTGGACGTCGGTGATCAGGCCCCACTCGAACCGGTTGCGCAGCCGGTCCTCGAGGGCCTCCAGCCGCTTGGGCGGCCGGTCGGAGGTGATCACGATCTGCTTGTTCGCGTTGTGCAGGGTGTTGAAGGTGTGGAAGAACTCCTCCTGGGTCTGGATCTTGCCCTCCAGGAACTGGATGTCGTCGATCAGCAGCACGTCGACGTCGCGGTAGCGGCGCTGGAAGCGGTCCTGCCGGTCGTCGCGGATCGAGTTGATGAAGTCGTTGGTGAACTCCTCGCTCGAGACGTAGCGCACCCGCGCCCGGTGTAGAGGCTGCGCACGTAGTGGCCGATGGCGTGCAGCAGGTGGGTCTTGCCCAGCCCGGAGTCGCCGTAGATGAACAGCGGGTTGTAGGCCTTGCCCGGTGCCTCGGCGACCGCGACCGCGGCCGCGTGGGCGAACCGGTTGGACGAGCCGATGACGAACGTCTCGAAGGTGTACTTCGGGTTCAGCCGGGCTCTCGCCGCTGCTGGCGGCGCCGGTGCGCTCGTCGATCGGTCGGCGACGGCCGGAGTCGTGGGCGAGCAGTCGGTCATGTCGTCGATCGACCTGTGGTTCGCCCAGCTCGTCGTCGTCGGACTCGGACCATCTCGCCCAGCTGGCGTCGATCGTGACCGCCAGCCGCACGGCTGGCCGAGCGCCTCGCTCAGCCCCGTCCTCCAGGGTCGACGCAGCCGGATCTCCAGCTGGTTGCGGGTGAAGTCGTCCGGTACCGCGACGATCGCGGTGTTCTCGTGCAGGGTGACCGGCTCGGGAGCGACGAGCCAGGCTCGCTGGCTGGGCGGGAGCTGGTCGACGAGGGCTGTCCAGGCAGGAAAAGATCGGCGCCCTCACGGTCATCGCAGCTCCCACTACTCCCGGATCCCTTGGTGCGCGGCGTCGTGCCCCCGGGGGCGGCGACATCTTCCACATGCTTGTCCACAGGCTGTGAACGCCGCTGCCGCCTGTGGAAACGCCTTGCCGAGGCGCCGCGGAGCGGCAGGAGGAAAACGCAGGTCAGGGCCTTTCTGCGGGACGCTACTCGATGACTGCCGCGGACTCGATTTCAACCCGTTCGCGGGGAAACTCACGACTCGAACATTACCCTCGCCGGAGCCCTGCGGCAAGTCGTTCCACAGGCGGGTCGGCGGAGGCACTGTACCGGCAGCCGGGTCGACACTAGTGTGGTTTGCGCTCTCCACGGCTGCTGTTGCGGCTACCTGGCAGGGCCGCGATTTGACCCTCGCCCGATCGCGCGCGTACCGTTTGCTCGGCCCCGGAGTCGAGGGTGCCGCATGTCCTGCACCTCTCGCAGGCGCATTCCGGGCACGTCATCGTGGGTGGGCGGTGCCGGCGAGGCTGCGTCCCGGAGCGGCACGCCGTCTCGTCCAGTACCGTCCGCGTCCAACGGTCGATCCGGCGACCTGCCGGCGTAACGTCCAAGCGAAACCTCGGAGAGCACCCGTGACCAAGCGCACGTTCCAGCCGAACAACCGTCGTCGGCACAAGACGCACGGCTTCCGCCTGCGCATGCGCACCCGTGCCGGCCGCGCGATCTTGGCCTCCGCCGGCGCAAGGGCCGCAAGAGCCTGGCCGTCTGGCTCGGCTGCCGGCTCCGTCCCGTGCTCCCTCGAGCGCACCGGCTCACGTCGGGCCGACCTGCGGCGAGTCGCGCGGTCAGGGCGTCGCAGCGGCGGCGCACCGCTCGTGGTGCACGCGTGCGCACCGACGACGACCCCGGCCCCGCCCTCGTGGGCTTCGTGGTCGGCCGGGCCGTCGGCAACGCCGTGCTCCGCAACCGGGTCAAGCGCCGGCTCCGGCACCTGTGCCGAGACCGGCTCGCCCTGCTGCCGCCGGGCAGCGCCCTGGTCGTCCGGGCCCTCCCGCCCGCGGCCGCGCGCCACGTCCGCGGAACTCGCCGCGGACCTCGACCGCTGTCTGGACGGAGCCTGGTGCGCCCGGCCGGTCGCCGCGGCGATGCCCGGCGAGCCGACGGAAGCGGTCAGCGGCGCATGAAGTACGTCCTGATCGGTTCCTGCGCGCCTACCGGTTCGCGATCAGCCCCCTGTACGGCCAGGTGTGCCGCTACCACCCCTCCTGCTCGGCCTACGCCCTTGACGCCGTCACCGAGTACGGCGCGGTGCGCGGCAGCTGGCTGGCGCTTCGGCGCCTGCTGCGCTGCCACCCCTGGGCGCCGGGCGGCTATGACCCCGTGCCTCGCCGATCCTCCGGCGTGAGCCCACTCCCACCCAAGGAGCCTGACCCGTGCATGCCCTCGGCCAACTCGGCCACCTGATCCTGACAGCCGCTGTACTACGCCGTCTCGGCGATCCTGCTGGCGTGGCACTGGTTCTTCAGCCTCTTCATGAACCCGCGAGCGGTGGCGCCTGGGTGCTGTCGATCATCGGCCTGACCGCTCGTGGTCCGAGCGGCGCTGATCCCGCTGTTCGTCAAGCAGATCAAGTCCAGCCGGAACATGCAGCTGATCCAGCCCAAGGTCAAGGAGCTGCAGAAGAAGTACGGCCACGACCGGGAGCGTCTCGCGCAGGAGACGATGAACCTCTACAAGGAGACCGGGACCAACCCGTTCGCCGCGTGCCTCCCGCTGCTGGTCCAGACCCCCGTCTTCATCGCCTTGTTCCGGCTGCTCGACCAGGCCTACAAGCACGGGACCGCCAACGGGTTCATGACGCCGGCCCAGGCCTACGAGCCTCGGTCACGCGAAGCTGTTCGGCCACATCCCGATCTCCGCGACCTTCCTCAAGCCGTACGCGCCCGGGTCGACCGAGCACCTGTCGGGGTGCAGATCCTGGCGGCGGTCCTGGTGGTCGCGATGACGGTCACCACCTTCACCACCCAGCGCCAGCTGATGAGCAAGAACATGCCGGCCGACGCGATGAGCGGGCAGTACGCCCAGCAGCAGAAGCTGCTGCTCTACGTGCTGCCGGTCGTCTTCGCCGTCGGTGGCATCGCCTTCCCGATCGGCGTCCTCTTCTACTGGACCACCACCAACCTGTGGACCATGGGCCAGCAGTTCTACGTGATCCGCCGCAACCCGGCCCCGGGAACGCCCGCCTTCGAGGCCA
Source organism: uncultured Actinomycetota bacterium (assembly GCA_963808115.1). Lineage (GTDB taxonomy): Bacteria > Actinomycetota > Actinomycetes > Propionibacteriales > Nocardioidaceae > Nocardioides. The sequence goes on along the minus strand of CAWEEN010000003.1, from coordinate 258,727 downwards.
AGGTCCAGCGGGACCGGGCCAAGGGCCGCACCACCGAGCTGTCCCAGGAGCTCGCGGTCGAGGAGGCGCACGGCGACGCCCAGCCGCCACCCGGAGCCGCCGCGGCAGCGTCAGCAGCCCAAGCGGCAGTCGCGGGAGAAGCGCAAGAAGTCCGGTGGCGCCCCCCGCCCCGTCGGCCAGGGCGACGCGACGCCCCCCGACGCCACCGCGGGTGACCCGGCCGCCTCCGGCGCCCAGGGCGACGACCCGACCGAGCACGACGACACAGACGACCAAGGAAAGAGCGCATGAGCGAGACCTCCGAGCAGACCCCCGAGGCGACCGAGCCGAGCCGACCGTCCGAGCCGACCTCCGAGCCGACGCCCGAGTCACCGAGCCCGCCGACATCGACGAGCCGCGGACGAGAGTCCACCGACGACGACGCCGACGGCGCCGAGCGCGAGGCCGACGACGAGGAGCCGGACGACGAGGAGCCGGTGCGGGGCGTCCCGCTCGCCGAGCGCCTCGAGCAGGAAGGCGACATCGCCGCCGACTACCTCGAGGAGCTGCTCGACATCGCCGATCTCGACGGTGACCTCGACATGGACGTCGAGGGAGAGCGCGCCGTGGTCTCCATCGTGGGTGCCGACCTGGCCCAGCTGGTCGGCCCGCGCGGCGAGGTGCTCGAGGCGCTGCAGGAGCTGACCCGGTTGGCGGTCTACCGCGAGACCGGGGAGCGCAGCCGGCTGATGCTCGACATCTCCGGCCACCGGGCACAGATCCGGCGCGACCTGGAGGAGCTCGCCGCGGCGACCGCTGCCCAGGTGAAGGACTCCGGGGAGCAGGTCGCAGCTGCGCCCGATGCCACCGTTCGAGCGCAAGGTGGTGCACGACGCCGTCGCTGCCGCCGGACTCACCTCTGAGTCCGAGGGTGTCGAGCCGCGCCGCTACGTGGTGGTGCTCCCGGCCTGATGGCCGATGTTTCACGTGGAACACCGCCCCCTGCTCCCGAGCCGGCGGTGCTCGCGGCCCTGGTCCCGCAGGACCGGCTTCCGCTGCTCGAGGAGTACGCCGCACTGCTGGCCTCCGAGGGCGTCCTCCGCGGGCTGATCGGGCCACGCGAGGTGCCGCGCCTGTGGGACCGGCACCTGGTGAACTGCGCGCTCGTGGCCCCGCTCCTTCCCGGCGACGCGACGGTGGCCGACCTCGGCTCCGGTGCCGGTCTGCCGGGCCTGGTGGTGGCGATCGCGCGCCCCGACGTACGGACGGTCCTGATCGAGCCGATGGCGCGACGCACGGCGTTCCTCCAGGAGGCCGTCGAGCGGCTGGGACTGCGGGAGGTCGAGGTCGTGCGCGGGCGGGCGGAGGACTGGGCTCGCGCCGACCGGTTCGACGTGGTGACGGCCCGTGCCCTGGCGCCCCTGCCCCGGCTTCTGCGGTGGGGCCTGCCGCTGCTGCGTCCCGGCGGGGTGCTGCTGGCGATGAAGGGGGCCTCCGCGGGCGAGGAGATCGCGGCGGCCGAGCCGGAGCTGAGCCGGGCCGAGGCCACCGCGGAGGTGCTGCACCCGGAGGTGCCGGGCGCTACGCCCACCACCGTGGTCCGGGTGGTTCCCCGGGTCGCGACGGCGATAGGTTGGCAGGCGGACACCGCTCCGGCTCGCCCCATCCGGACCCAGCCACGACGAGGACGAAAGGGACCCAGGTGACCCAGGACGCCCGCAGCATCGTGTCGTCAGCTCCGTCAACCGGCCTCGGCTGGCCCGAGGCGACCCCCGAGACGCAGACCGATCCCGTGGGTCCCGATGAGTTTTCCACCGGTCTGGGATGGCCCGGTGAGCGTGAGTCTCCACAGGTTGGCCCTAGTTATCCACAATCCTCCGGAACTAGTCCGTCCGACGACCGGCCGGAGGATGTTTCACGTGAAACAACGGAAGAGGAGCCCCCGGTGAGGTCCACGACGGTGCGGACGGCCGCCGACTTCGCGGCGTTCGCGGACTCGGTCCCGGACGAGAGCACCCCCCTGGCCCGGGTCGCGGAGGACACCGTGCGAGCGCGGCTCGAGGCCTCGCACCGACCCCCGATGCCGCGTCCGGAGTCCACCCGGGTGCTGGTGGTCGCCAACCAGAAGGGCGGCGTGGGCAAGACCACCACCACGGTGAACCTCGCCGCCGCCCTGGCCCAGCTCGGACAGCGGGTGCTGGTCGTCGACCTCGACCCCCAGGGCAACGCGTCCACCGCCCTCGGGGTGGAGCACCGCCGAGGCGTCGCGTCGACGTACGACGCGCTGGTCGACGGGGAGCCGCTGGCCGACCTGGTCAGCCCGTGCGCCGACGTCCCCGGGCTGTTCGTGGTGCCGGCCACCATCGACCTGGCCGGTGCCGAGATCGAGCTGGTCAGCCTGGTGGCCCGGGAGAACCGGCTCCGCACGGCGATCACCGGTCACCCGCTCGTCGGTGACGCCGCGAGCGCAGGGGACGACCGGTACGACTTCCTGTTCGTCGACTGTCCGCCGTCGCTGGGCCTGCTGACCCTGAACGCGCTGGTGGCCGGTCGGGAGATGCTGATCCCGATCCAGGCGGAGTACTACGCACTGGAGGGCCTCGGCCAGCTGCTCGAGACCGTCGAGATGGTCAAGGCCCACCTCAACCCGGCCCTGGTGGTCTCGACCATCCTGGTCACCATGTACGACGCGCGCACCCGGCTCGCCTCGGGGGTCGCTGCCGAGGTGCGCGAGCACTTCGGGGAGCAGGTGCTGCGGACCACGATCCCGCGCTCGGTCCGGGTCTCGGAGGCACCGTCGTACGGACAGACGGTGATGACCTACGACCCCGCCTCTCCTGGCGCGCTGTCCTACCTCGAGGCAGCCCGGGAGATGGCCAGGAAGGGAGCGCCGGCATGAGCCAGGACCGCCCCCGCCGCGGCCTCGGCCGCGGGCTCGGCTCGCTGATCCCGACCGGCCCGGCGGCGACCGAGGCGCAGGCCGACGGCGACGTCCCGGTGGTCGACCCGGCCGCCGCGGCCGCGATGCCGGTCCCGGCGGGTGCCTACTTCGCGGACCTCCCGATCGCCCAGGTGGCTCCCAACCACGTGCAGCCGCGTCAGGCCTTCGACGAGGAGGCCATGACCGAGCTGGTGCACTCGATCCGGGAGGTCGGGCTGCTGCAGCCCGTCGTGGTGCGGCAGAGCGGGCCGGAGACCTTCGAGCTGGTGATGGGGGAGCGCCGCTGGCGCGCTGCTCAGGAGGCCGGCCTGACCACCATCCCGGCGATCGTGCGCGAGACCGACGACGCCGACATGCTCCGCGACGCGCTCCTGGAGAACCTCCACCGCTCCCAGCTCAACCCGCTGGAGGAGGCGGCCGCCTACAGCCAGCTGCTGGAGGACTTCTCCTGCACCCATGAGGAGCTCGCCGAGCGGATCGGTCGTTCGCGCCCGCAGATCAGCAACACCATCCGGCTGCTGAAGCTCTCGCCGGCGGTCCAGCGTCGGGTCGCCGCCGGGGTGCTCTCGGCCGGGCACGCCCGGTCGCTGCTGGCCGTGGACGACCCGGACCTCCAGGACCGCCTGGCCGCCCGGGTGGTCGCCGAGGGGATCAGTGTGCGCGGCCTCGAGGAGATCGTCGCGGTCGGCCAGCAGGACGAGCGGGAGCCCCGGGTACGCCGCCGCAAGCCGGTCGCGCCCGGGCTGACCGACCTCGCCGAGCGGCTCTCGGACCGGCTCGAGACCCGGGTCAAGGTCGACCTCGGCCAGCGCAAGGGCAAGATCACCGTGGAGTTCGCCTCCCTCGACGACCTACGCCGCATCGTGGACGTGATGGACCCGCGCAACCGCGACGACCGGCCCATCTGACTCAGTCGATTCATCGACCTGTCGATATGTCGACAAAGCGATAAGTCGCGGAATCGACACACGCCGCGCTCCCATCACCGCAGGTCAGAGCCGTGCTCGCCGAGTCGGCACCGGTCGAGTGAGGGGGTTCACTTCCGCGCAGCCCGGCGCGCCTCGGCGCGACGCCGGCGCTCGGCGGCGTCCTGCTCCTTGGCCTCGGCCAGGGTCGGTGCGGTCCCGCCGTACGACGCCGGCACCCACCAGGCGCCGTCCTCGCGCTGGGGGTAGGTCGTGATCGCGTCGTCGAGCAGGCCCTGGAGGGCCGTCTTGAGCTGGGCGGTCTCGGCGACCGCGTTGGCCCCGGTGACCGGCAGCGGTGCGCCGACCCGGATCGCGATGGCGGTGCCCCGGGAGAAGTCGCGGGGATGGTCCTTGGTCATCAGCCGCTGCGTGCCCCACAGCACCACCGGGATCAGGGGTACCCCGGTGCGGGCAGCGATGCGGACCGCCCCGGTCTTGAGGTCCTTGATCTCCATCGCCCGGGAGATGGTCGCCTCGGGGAAGATCCCGACCAGCTCGCCGTTGCGGAGGTGCTGCTCGGCCTCGGCCAGCGACTTCTCGCCGTCGTCCCGGTCCACCTCGATGTGCCGGCAGGCCCGCATGATCGGCCCGCTCACCGGGTGGTCGAACAGCTCGCGCTTGGCCATGAACCGCACCCGGCGCCCGATCCGCTCGGGGGCCACGCCGCCGTAGATGAAGTCGACGTAGCTGACGTGGTTGACCGCGAGCAACGCGGCCCCGGTCCGCGGCAGGTGCTCGACGCCGGTGACGTCGAGGTCCTGGCCGAGGGCCCGGAACCCCAGCAGCGCGGTCTTGATGATGGTCGTGTAGACGAGCTCGGACACGGGGGCTCCTCAGCGCCTGGTGGCGAGGAACTCAGCGATCCGACCGATCGCCTCCTCGAGGACGGTGACGTCGGGCAGGGTGACCAGACGGAAGTGGTCGGGGGTGAACCAGTTGAACCCCGTGCCGTGGGTGACCAGGATCCGCTTGGCGCGCAGCAGGTCGATGACGAAGGCCTCGTCGTCGTCGATCGGGTAGACCTCGGGATCCAGCCGCGGGAAGCAGTAGAGCGCGCCGCGAGGTCGCACGGAGGTGACGCCGGGGATCTGGTTGAGGAGGCGGTCGGCGAGCATGCTCTGCTCGTAGAAGCGGCCGCCGGGGGCGATCAGCTCCTCGATCGACTGGTAGCCGCCGAGGGCGGTCTGGATCGCGTGCTGGGCGGGCACGTTGGCGCACATCCGCATGTTGGCGACCAGGGTCAGACCCTCGAGGAAGTCGGTCGCGAGGTGCCGGGGACCCGAGATCATCACCCAGCCGGTGCGGTAGCCGCACACCCGGTAGGCCTTGGAGAGCCCGCTGAAGGTCAGGCACAGCACGTCGTCGCCGGCGTACGTCGCCGCATGATGGTGCACCGCATCGTCGTAGAGGATCTTCTCGTAGATCTCGTCGGCCATCACGACGAGGTCGTGGCGCCGCGCGATGTCGACCAGGCCGCGCACGGTCGCCTCGCTGTAGACCGCACCCGTGGGGTTGTTGGGGTTGATGATGACGATGGCGTGGGTGTGGTCGGTGATCTTGGCCTCGATGTCGGCCAGGTCGGGGTCCCAGCCGTTGTTCTCGTCGCACCGGTAGTGCACCGGCGTGCCGCCGGACAGCGTGATGGCGCCGGTCCAGAGCGGGTAGTCGGGCGCCGGTACCAGGATCTCGTTGCCGTCGTCGAGGAACGCCTGCAGCACCATCGAGATCAGCTCGGAGACGCCGTTGCCGATGAACACGTCATCGACGCCGACGTCGCGCAGCCCGCGCTCCTGGTAGTAGTGCGCGACCGCGGTCCGGGCCGGGTAGATCCCCTGGCTGTCGCTGTAGCCCTGGGCCTCGGGGAGGTGGTGGACCATGTCGGCGACGATCGCCTCGGGCGCCTCGAACCCGAACGGCGCGGGGTTGCCGATGTTGAGCTTCAGGATCCGGTGCCCCTCGGCCTCCAGGCGCTGGGCCTCGACCAGGATCGGCCCCCGCACGTCGTACCGCACGTGCTGGAGCTTCTGGCTCTGCCGGATCGGGCGCACGGCGCCATCCTCGCAGCACCTGGGGGCATGCCTACGATGGTGTCCGGGCCCGGCTGCCGACCGGGCCGGTCCGTCGGGAGGTCGCAGGTGACACGCAAGGTCGTCCGGATGACGCTGGACCACCTCGCCGCGCTCGAGGGGCCCTGCCGGTCGTGCGTGTTCTGGGAGCTCGACCCGGTCCGCCGGGAGCGGGTCCACGACGGCGCCGCCGAGAAGGAGGCCTGGGTCTCGGCCGTCCTGCGTGACTGGGGCTCGTGCGGCCGGGTCGTGCTGGTCGACGACCAACCCGTGGGCTACGCCCTCTACGCCCCGGCCGCCTACTACGCCGGAGCCGGTGCCTTCCCGACGTCGCCGGTGTCGAACGACGCGGTGCTGCTCTCCGCGGTGTACGTCGACCCGGATGCGCGCGGCGGCGGTCTCGGGCGGATGCTCGTGCAGGGCATGGCCCGCGACCTGATCGAGCGTGGCGGGGTGTCCGCGGTCGAGGCGTTCGGCGACACCCGTGGCCCCGGGATCACCGGAGCGGGCCGCTGCGTGGTCCCGGTGGAGTTCCTGGCCAGCGTGGGCTTCAAGACGCAGCGCGCCCATGCGGTCACACCCCGGATGAGGATGGACCTGCGCAGCGCGCTGTCGTGGCGGGACGAGGTCGAAGCCGCCCTCGAGCGACTGCTCGGGGTCGTCCGGCCGGCGCCGAAGACCCGCGCCGACCACCCGCGGGCGACCCGGGGCGGCTAGCGACCCGAGATCGACTGCGCCGAATCCTGCGGGCTTGCGAGCACGCTCGCTGCGGTGCTCAGGCCCGGCTCCGCCGGGTCTGAGCGTCCTCGCTCAGCTCAGGCGATGAAGTCCTGGAGCTCCTTGAGGAGCGCAGCCTTCGGGCGGGCGCCGACGATCGACTTCACGACCTCGCCACCCTGGTAGACGTTGAGCGTCGGGATGCCGTTGACGCGGTAGGACGACGGCACGACGGGGTTCTCGTCGACGTTCATCTTGACGAACGTGATCTTGTCGCCGTGCTCGGCAGCGATCTCGTTGAGGATCGGGTCGACCTGGCGGCACGGGCCACACCACTCGGCCCAGAAGTCGACGAGGACCGGCTTCTCGGACTTGAGCACAGTGGCCTCGAAGTCGGCGTCGGTGACAGCTGCCAGGTTTGACACGGGGGTTCCTTCCGGTTGATCGAGGTGCGAGCCGGCGTACGGCGTCGTCACCTGGGTGAACATCATGCCGCGGACGGTTGTTCCCCCGTCAGCGCCGCGCGCTCACAGACCGGCGTTCTTGACATCGTCGCTGGCTGCGGAGCCGACGACGGCCGCCCGCGCCTCCGCTGCGCTGACGGCGGCGTGGTCGAGCTCGGCCACGTAGCGCTCGGCGTCGAGAGCCGCCGCACAGCCGGTGCCGGCCGCGGTGATCGCCTGGCGGTAGTGGTGGTCGACCAGGTCGCCACAGGCGAAGACGCCGGGCAGGTTGGTCGCGGTCGACGGGTGGGACACCACGACGTAGCCCTCGTCGTCGAGCTCGACCTGGCCCTTGAGGAGCTCCGAGCGCGGGTCGTGGCCGATCGCGATGAACAGGCCGGTCACCGGCAGCTCGCTCTCGCTGCCGTCGCGGGTGCTGCGCAGGGTCACCGACTGCAGGCGGTCGTCGCCGTGGATGGCGGCCACCTCGGAGTCCCAGACGAACTCGAGCTTGGGGTCGGCGAAGGCCCGCTCCTGCATGATCTTCGAGGCCCGCAGCTCACCGCGGCGGTGGATCATCGTCACCTTGCTCCCGAAGCGGGTCAGGAACGTCGCCTCCTCGACCGCCGAGTCTCCGCCGCCGACGACGGCGATGTGCTGGTCGCGGAAGAAGAAGCCGTCGCACGTCGCGCACCACGACACGCCCCGGCCGGACAGCTCGGCCTCGCCCGGGAGCCCGAGCTTGCGGTAGGCCGAACCCGTCGCCAGGATCACCGCGCGCGCCGAGAACGTGTCGGTCGCCGTGGTCACGGTCTTGATGTCGCCGGTGAGGTCCACCGACACCACGTCGTCGGGGACCAGCTCGGCACCGAAGCGCTCGGCCTGGGCCCGCATCTCGTCCATGAGCGCCGGCCCCATGATGCCGTCGCGGAAGCCGGGGAAGTTCTCCACCTCGGTGGTGTTCATGAGGGCACCGCCGGCGGTCACCGAGCCCTCGAACACCAGGGGGTGGAGGGAGGCACGGGCGGCGTAGATCGCGGCGGTGTATCCAGCGGGGCCGGACCCGACGATGATGACGTTGCGGACCTGCTCGGCGGACGGGGACTGCGACATGGGACGACTCCTGCTGCCGGTCGGGACCTCGGGTCGGGTCACCGGCGGGACCTCCGACCACCTGTTCCAACAGATCGTAGGCGAGCGCTGTTCCCGTCGGAGGCCGCCCGCCCCGTGGGACGCCGTCCGGTCTCCCTTCCGGGAAGCCGCTGCGCCTCAGGGGGCCGGCAGGGTGACCGACAGGACCGGCTGCTGGGTGCCGCACACGAGGAGGTCGACGACCTGGGTCGAGCCGTCCGGGAGGTGGAAGACCAGCGCGGCCGGGGCCCGGTGGTAGAGCGCGGGCACCACCTGGTCGTGGCCGGACGGTGTCGGGCACGCAGCGGCGGGCAGGGGGAGCCGGTGGGGACCACGACGGGCCAGCAGTGCCTGCGCCTTCAGCGCGTCGCGGGCGAAGGACTGACGGCGTACGACGAGGCGGCCGTCGTCCAGCTGGAGCTTCCCTGCCGGGAGGGAAGCCGCAGCAGCGGGGGCGCTGCCTGTGTTCCCGGTGTTGCCGGCGGAGAGCTGGGACCCCGCCGCGGAGCCGGCCGACTCCTCGCCGTCCGACGTCCCGTGCGGCAGGTGCTGGGCCAGGACGACCCCGCCGACCACGATCGCTGCCGCGGCCGCGAGCAGGCCACCCGCACGCCGTCGCCGCTGGACGGGCAGTCGGGTGATGACACCGTCGCTCGTCGTCTCGGTCTCGCTGGTCTCAGCGGCCGAGGACGGGCCCGCCACCCCGAGGGCGGGCGTGGCGGCCAGGTCGGCCAGCACACGGTCCATCCGGTCGGCGACGTCGGCCGGCATCGGCTCGTCGTGTCGGGACGCGGCGAGGAGGCGGCGGACCGCGTCGGCCTCCGGGCTGGGGCTGTCGTCGGTCACGGTGCACCTCCTTCCGGGGCATGGCGGGGCGTGGCTGGGCCGGCGGGGATCGGACGTGCCGCGCCTGCTCGCGGTTCCGCGTGAGGTGGGTCACCCACCTGGTCCCGCAGCAGGACGGCGAGCCGGTCGCGCCCGCGGGAGCAGCGCGACTTCACCGTCCCCTCCGCGCAGTCGAGGATGGCGGCGACCTCCGCGACGCTGTACCCCTCCATGTCCACCAGCACCAGCGCCGCCCGTTGCTCGGCGGGCAGGGTGGCGAGCGCAGCCAGGACCGTACGGCGCTGGTCACCCGCCAGTGCGGCGGCCTCCGGGTCGACGGGCCCGGCCGCGGCGTCGGGTCCGGCGCTGGTCGCGGACCCCGAGCGACGGTCGCGGACGTCGAGGTCGTCGGGAAGGGCCTCGGTGCGCCGTACCTTGGCGGCGCGGATCCGGTCGAGACAGGCGTTGACCACGACCCGGTGCAGCCACGTCGTCACCGCCGCGTCGCCGCGGAACGTGCCCGCCCGCCGGTAGGCGGCCACCAGGCCGTCCTGGAGACCGTCCGCGGCGTCGTGGGGGTTGCCCATCGTGCGCAGGGCGACCGCCCAGAGCCGGTCGCGATGGCGTCCGAACAGGGTGCCGAACGCCTCGGGGTCGCCGGCGACGTGGGCCGCGAGCAGGTCGGCGTCGGTCCGGTCGTCGGGCTCAGTCACCGTCGACCACTGCCTCGGCGATCTCGCCGCGGAAGCCTCCCGGCACCGCTGGCAGCGAGGTCAGCCAGACCACGACGTAGCGTCCCGTGGTGGGCGTCGCGAGGTGCACGCTGCCGGTGGTCGCGGTGAGGGTGGCCTGCCCGACCGAGGTCCGGCCGACCAGGCTGGTCGGCCGTGAGGGGAGGACGAAGACCCGGACCGTCGTCGGCGAGCCGATCGTGGTCAGGTCGACCTGGGTCACCTGGTGGGCGGACCCGAGGTCGAGCACCAGCCCGACTCCGGTCTTGAGCCCGGCGGGGCCGAGGTTCTCGTCGTAGCGCGAGGTCGACCACGCCGTGCGCGGGTTGCCGTCGACCGCGAGCGCAGCCTCCTGCGGGTTCTCCTCCGGCGGCGTGCCCTGCGGGTCGAAGTCGGTGGCCGAGACGCCCTTGAGCGGCCCGGCGGTCGCCGTCGGGGAGCTGCTCGGCGTGTGGCTGGGGGACGGCGACGTCCGGTCGGGTACGGCGCCCAGCGGCGTGCGACCGCGGCCGAGGTTGAAGGCGATCACGGAGGCGAGCAGGACCAGCAGGCAGGCGGCCACCACGGCCGCCAGCCGGAGCCAGCTGACCCCGGGCTGCCGCTCGTCGTCGGGCTCGTCGTCCTCGACGAACGGCGGGAGGACCCCGCTGCCGCTGCTGCTGCCGGGCCCCGTGCTCTCCCATGGCCAGAAGCCCGACCCGGTGTGGGTGGCGCCGGCCGGCAGCGCCCGGGGCCGGCGTGCCGGCTGGCCGTCCAGGGGGTCGGGCGCGAACAGGGGTCGCTCGGGAGGTGGCTCCAGCGCAGGTGGCGGTGGCGCCTTCTCGGTCCGCTGGGCGATCCAGGTGACCTCGTCGTCGTCGTGGAAGATCGGCAGGCCGGCCTGGGTGGGCATCTCCGGCGGAGCGGCGCGGCTCGCTGTCGTCGTCGTCGTCTCTTCGCGAGCGGCCTCGTCGACGGCTTCCGGCTCCTCGCCGACCGCGGCGACCGTCGCCGCGACCGCGGGCAGCACTCCTGTGGTGTCCGGCGCCGGCAGGTCGGGGAGCGGGGACAGGACGACCGGCGTCTGTCCGGCAGGGGGGTGCTCGAGCCGCATCAGCCAGGTCTCGGCGGCGCGGGAGGACGCCCCGAGGAAGCCGCGGAGCATGTCGCTGGCCATGGCCGCGGTCAGGTCGGCGTCGCCCCCGTGGTCGAGGACGTGGTCGCAGAGGGCGTCGAGGGTGCGCGGGATGCCGGCCCGCACCTGGCGTGGTCGGAGGACGTGGCCGTGCTGGGACGGCGCTGGGGGCACCACCGATCGGCTGGCACCGGCCCACCGGCCGGTGAGCGCGGCGTAGAGCAGGCCGACCAGGTCGACGACGTCCTGGGACGGGGTGCCCGGCGGGAGCCCGTGCAGCGCGGCGTCGACGGCGAAGCCGATCAGGCGGACGGCGCCGTCGTGGTCGATGAGGACGTTCTCCGGCACCAGGCGCCCGTGGGCCACCCCGGCCGCGTGTGCCAGGGCGAGGGTGTCGCCGACCTCGGCGACGATCCACGCCGCCACCGCCGCCGGCAGGGGCCCGGAGTCGGCGAGCAGGATGTCGAGGCTGGTGCCCGAGCCCCATTCGTTGACCACGAACCAGCCCTCGGTGGTCTCGTCGATGTCGAGCACCCGCAGCATCCGCGTGTCGAGCACCGTGACCGAGGTGCGCGCGGCCTCGCGGAGCAGCGGGGCGCGGACGTCGGTGGCGCGGATGATGTGGACGGCCACGTCTCGGTGGAGGACCGAGTCGAAGGCGCGCCAGAAACGACCGCCCTCCTGCTCGGTCAGGAGGTCGGTCAGTCGGTAGCGGCCGGCGAGCACGTCACCGGGCCGGGTGTGCTCGGGCAACCACGTCCCTTCCTTGCTCACCCATCGTAGGAGCGTCGGCCGGGCAACCGGCGGACAACCAGATCGAGGATCGTGGTGACCTCGCGCAGGTGCATGAGGCGGGCCAGCCCGACGAAGACCAGGACGTCGGCGCCGCCGAGCACGACCAGACGGATCGCCGCACCCAGGTGGGAGACGTCGTCCCCGGCACCCGGCAGGACCTGACCGAGCAGCCAGGCGGCCAGGGTCGAGAGGCCGGCGGCGATCAAGAGGCGGACCAGGAACCGCACCGTGGCCGGTGTCTCGAGCCCGCCCAGCCTGCGGCCGAGCATGCCGTAGGAGATCGCCGAGCCCACCAGGTACGACGCGCCGTAGGCGAGCACGAGGGCCGGGGAGGTGTTCGCGGCCGTCGCCCGGTGCACGAGTGCGATCGCCACGACGATGTTGGTGACCGCGATGGCGCACTGGATGAAGAAGACGGTCCGGTTGAGCTCGAGGGCGTAGAAGCCCCGCAGCATCAGGTAGTGCACGGTGAAGAAGATGACGCCGGGGCCGAACAGGATCATCGAGAGCACGTAGTTGTCGAAGGTGTTGCTGGTCGAGGCGTAGCCGAAGAGCACCTTGGCGCTGTCGAAGGCCAGCAGGGGAAGGGCGAACGCGAAGGGGACGACCAGCGCGAGTGCCGTACGCAGGGTGCCGGCCAGGGTGGCGGCCACCCCGGAGAGGTCCCGGGCGGCGGCCTTGGCCGAGAGCCGCGGCAGGATCGCGGTGGCCAGGGAGACGGTGATGATCGCGTGCGGCACCATCACGAACAGCGCGGCCGAGGCGTAGACCGTGTAGCCGGTGGCGGTGGAGGCCTCCGCGGTGTGCTGCAGGTGCCCGTGCAGGCACCCCGCGTCGGCCGTGCCGCCCGAGGCCAACCGGACCACGACGAGGTACGCGGCCTGGTTGACGATGACGAACAGGACCGTCCAGACCCCCAGCCGCAGAGTGTGGCCGAGACCGGAGTGCCGGAAGTCGTAGCGCGGGCGGAAGCGGACCCCGGCGGCCCGGAGGTAGGGCAGCAGGATGAGGGTCTGGGCCACGATGCCGAGCGTCGAGCCGAGACCCAGGAGCAGCTCCTGCTGCTGGGTGAAGGCGGCGCAGCCCTGGGTGTCGGGGATCGGCCCGAACCAGAACAGGTAGAGCACCAGCACCAGGATCGAGATCACGTTGTTGGCGATCGGCGCCCACATCATCGGGCCGAACCGGCCGCGGGCGTTGAGCACCTGGCCCAGCAGCACGAACATCCCGTAGAAGAAGACCTGCGGCAGACACAGGCGAGCGAAGGCGATGGCGGAGTCGCGCTGGGCGGCGAGCGCCGGGTCGTTGTAGGAGCTGTTGAGGTAGAGCCGCATCACCAGCGGCGCCGCGATCACCAGCAGCACCGTCACGGCACCGAGGAAGATCAGCGCGAGGGTCACGATCCGGTTCGTGTACGCCGCGCCCCCGTCGGCGTCGTTCTTCTGGGCCCGCACGAGCTGGGGGACCAGCACCGCGTTGAAGACCCCGCCCGCCAGCAGGATGTAGAGCATGTTGGGGATCGTGTTGCCGATGTTGAACAGGTCGGCGTGGAGCGCGTTGCCGATCGCCGCGGCCAGCAGGACGTTGCGGGCGTAGCCGCTCATCCTCGACACCACGGTGCCGGAGGCCATCACCGCCGAGGAGGCGAGGATGCTCCGGCTCTCGCCGACGTCGCTCATCCGGTGCCCCCGCGCCAGCGGACCCCACCGGCGCGCAGCGCCCCCGGGTGCGGCTCCGTGAGGTGGATCATCGGCCGGTCATCCCGGGCTCCCGCGCAGGATCCGCCGGGTCAGCCGGACCACGATGGCGCCGAGGAGCATGACCAGGCCGGCACCGATGATCACCCAGATCAGCCGGCTCACCTGCTCGGCGCGCATCGGGAACGTGTCCTGTGACCCGAGCGGCTGGCCGGACCGGTTGGTCAGCTGGAGGGTGACGTTGTGGACACCCGACACCTGCGTGGACGCCTTGAGCAGCACGCTGGTCTGCCCGTGCGGCGGGAGCTGGATGGTCTCGCCGCCGGTGATCTTCATGGCCGGGTCGGCCACCGCCCGCACCTGCACCGTGACCGGGACGGCGAGGGTGTTGCTCACGATCGCGGCGAACCGGCCCGACGTACCCGCCAGCGTGACCGACTCCGGAGCGGCCAGCTCGACGCCCTTCAGGCCCTCGGTCACCCACCGGGACGTCGAGCCCATCCGGGCCAGGGCGCCGAAGCGGTCCTGGGCGGCGGTGTACGACGCGTTGCCGGACACCTCCGTGTAGAGCTCCGCGCGGAGCGTGGTGTTCCCGGCCAGCACCGACTGCAGGATCCGGCCCTGGCGCAGGGTGCTGCGGGCCGTGTCGTAGAGGAGCCGGCCGAGGTGGGGCGTGCCGCGCCGGGGCGGGCGGAGCCGCGCCGCCGGTACCGGTGACGCTGTCCCGGCGGTGGCGTCGTCGACGCTGGTCAGGTGCAACCAGGGCACGTCGAGACCGCTGAAGAAGCTCGGTTGGGGGTGGCGCAGGCCCGGGGGGATGTTCACGACCAGCGGCTGCTGGCCGTCGAGGAACCGCACCGCCGCCTCGGCCAGGATCCGCTGGCGCAGGGCCAGGTTGCTCGTCGGGTCGACCGGGCCCGGTCCGCCCTCCGCGGCGGCGGTGGAGGCGAGGACCACCGAGCGGCCGTGGACGGTGACCGCTGCCGGTGCCGACCCGTCGTAGCCGGTGTCGTCGAGCAGGATCTGGGTGGCGCGAGGGAGCCGGCCGATGTCGATCCCCCGCATCCGGCCGTCGGGTGGTGACACGGCCGGGGACAGCGCCACCTGCCACGGGTGCAGCGAGTGCCCGGTGCGGAGGATGCCCTCGGCGAGCAGCGCGGGGTCGTGCCGCAGGGCCGAGGCCACCGCGAGGTCACCGTAGGGGAGGCCGAAGGCCTGACCGGTGCTGGTGGTGAGGACCTGTCGCATGTGCATCAGCCACCGCTGGGCGGCCCGCACGGTCGCTGGGTCCGTGGCCGCACCGGCGGCGTCCGCGGTGGTGGTGGCGGTGGCGGAGGGACTCGGGCCGGAGGTCGGTCGGCCGCCGGTGCCCGGGGAGCTCAGCGAGCGGGGCGGGTTCCCGCTTGCGAGCTGGCGTACGGCGTCGATGACCCCCGGGTCGACCACCCAGTTGAGCGGATGGGACTGGGCGGCCCGGCCGAGGGCGACGGCCTGGTGGAGGGTGCCGGTCCGCAGGCTCCGTAGCCATGCTGCGGTGTCCTCGATCGTCCCGTCGGTGGCCCGGGTCACCCCGCTCCGGAGGGGGGCCGCGAGGGCGACGTCCTCGACGCCGCCGGTGGTCTGCGCCGACTTCGGGACCAGCGGGATGAAGGTGCGGTCGCGCCCCGCGGTGCTGCGTCCCGCCGAGCTGTTGCCGAGCGCGTGGACGCCGAACCAGTAGACCCCGGGGGCCGAGATCTCGAGCTTCGAGCGCGGCAGACGGACGGTGAAGACCACGGTCTCGCCGGGCTGCAGGGAGGCAATGGTGTCGAAGGTGCCCGGATCGGTGATCCGGTGGCCGACGTCGGCGGCGACCGGTGTCTCGGCGGCGGCCGCGAGGTCGGCGGTCGTGGTGATCGGTACCGACCCGACGAACCCCTCGACGTTGATCGTGGTCCACTCCTCGTCGGAGACGTTGGTGACCGTGCCTCGGACGACGATCGGGCCCTTCTCCGGGATGTAGTCGGGGGTGATCGACCGCATCCGCAGCACCAGCGCCTGCGCGGGGTCGCTGGGTCGGGTCGCCGTCGCTGCCGACGCGGAGGCGGGCAGGCCCGCCACGGCGTACGGCGCGAGACCGAGCACCACGAGCAGCGTCGCCGACGCCATCAGGACCAGCCGTCCCGCCACCCTGAGGGCATGCGGAAGCGACGGCGGGCGGAGCACGTCCAGACTCTAGTGGGCGTGACGGCGCGGACTCGGGACCGTCGACCGCTCCCCGCTAGGCTGACCCTCCGTGTCCGACGCCCCTGAACGCCCGTTGCCAGGCCCGGTCCGGCTGGCCGACGCACAGCGGGACGTGGCCACCGAGCTCGACCGCATCGCACCGGTGCTCGACCCGCTCGGCGAGCGCTTCGCGTCGGCCGGTCACGAGCTCGCCCTGGTGGGCGGCCCGGTGCGCGACGCGATGCTCGGTCGCCGGCACAACGACCTCGACCTGACCACCTCCGCCCACCCCGACGAGATCGAGCGGCTGCTGACCGGCTGGGCCGACGCCACGTGGGACATCGGCCGCGCCTTCGGCACCATCGGCAGCCGTAAGGGCGAGTTCGTGGTCGAGATCACGACCTACCGCTCGGAGCACTACGACCCGACGTCCCGCAAGCCGGAGGTCGCGTTCGGCGACAGCCTCGTCGGCGATCTGGGACGGCGGGACTTCACGGTCAACGCCATGGCCGTGCGGGTGCCGACGCGCGAGTTCGTCGACCCCTACGGCGGGGTGGTCGACCTCGCGCACGGCCTGCTGCGCACCCCGGGCACCCCCGAGGACTCCTTCTCCGACGACCCGCTGCGGATGATGCGGGCCGCCCGGTTCGCCGCCCAGCTGGGCTTCACCGTCGACCCGGGCGTCGTCGAGGCGATGTCCGCGATGGCCGGGCGGATCGCGATCATCTCCGCCGAGCGGGTGCGGGACGAGCTGGTGAAGCTCGTGCTCGCGCCGTACCCGCGTGTCGGGCTCACCCTCCTCGTCGAGAGCGGGCTGGCCGAGCTCGTGCTCCCCGAGCTACCGGCCCTGATCCTGGAGAAGGACGAGCACCACCGGCACAAGGACGTCTACCAGCACACCCTCACCGTCCTCGAGCAGTCCATCGACCTCGAGGGCCGACTCGGTGGACCCGACTTCGTGTCGCGCTTCGCCGCCCTGATGCACGACGTCGGCAAGCCGCGCACGCGCCGGTTCGTCGCCGACGGCACCGTGACCTTCCACCACCACGACGTGGTCGGGGCCAAGCTCGCCCGCAAGCGGATGCAGGCCCTGAAGTTCTCCGGCGACGACACCGACGCCGTCGCCCGGCTGGTCGAGCTCCACCTGCGCTTCCACGGGTACGGCGACGGCCAGTGGACCGACTCCGCGGTCCGGCGCTACGTGCGCGACGCGGGTGACCAGCTCGAGCGGCTCCACGTGCTGACCCGCGCCGACTGCACGACCCGCAACCAGCGCAAGGCCGACCGGCTCCGGCGCACCTACGACGAGCTCGAGGAGCGCATCGACCGGCTGTCCGAGGAGGAGGAGCTCGCCTCCCTGCGGCCGGACCTCGACGGCACCCAGATCATGGAGATCCTCGACATCCCACCGGGGCCGCAGGTGGGCGCGGCGTACCGCTTCCTGCTCGAGCTGCGCCTCGACGACGGCCCCGCGTCGTACGACGAGGCGAAGGCCGCCCTCCTCGGCTGGTGGGCCGGGCAGCAGTAGCCGGGGCCACCCGCTGTGGAGGGACCGCCGGCCCGGTCGGAGGACGCTGCTAGACAGGGGGGGTGACCACGACCGACACCGACGTGCGCGCCGAGGCCGAGCGCTACCTGCAGGCCCTGGTCGGGCGCGACGACGCACGGCTGCGCGACGACCAGTGGTCGGCGATCGAGGCGCTCGTGGTGCAGCGGCGGCGTGCGCTGGTGGTGCAGCGCACCGGCTGGGGCAAGTCCGCGGTCTACTTCGTGGCCACCCTGCTGCTGCGCGACGCAGGCGCGGGTCCGACGGTGATCGTGTCGCCGCTGCTGGCCCTGATGCGCAACCAGATCGCGGCCGCCGAGCGGGCCGGCATCCGTGCGCACACCATCAACTCCACCAACGCCGACGACTGGGAGCAGATCCACGCGTCGGTGGCGGCCGGCGAGGTCGACGTCCTGCTGGTCAGCCCCGAGCGGCTCAACAACCCCGGCTTCCGCGACGAGGTGCTGCCCCGGCTCGCCGCGACCTGCGGGCTGCTGGTCGTCGACGAGGCACACTGCATCTCCGACTGGGGCCACGACTTCCGCCCCGACTACCGCCGGATCCGCACGCTCCTGGCCGAGCTGCCGGCCGGCATCCCGGTGCTGGCGACCACGGCCACCGCCAACGCGCGGGTCAGCGCCGACGTGGCCGAGCAGCTCGCCACCACGCAGGGCAGGGCGACACGCTGGTACTGCGGGGCTCGCTCGACCGTGAGTCGCTGCGGCTCGCGGTGGTGCGCCTGCCCACCCCGGAGCAACGGCTGGCCTGGCTGGTCGACCACCTCTGCGAGCAGCCCGGCTCCGGCATCGTCTACTGCCTGACCGTCGCCGCCACCCAGCAGGTCGCCGAGCACCTGCGGGCCCACGGCCTCGACGTGGCGGCGTACTCCGGGCAGACCGAGGCGACCGAGCGCCTCGACCTCGAGCAGCGGCTCGCCACCGGCCAGGTCAAAGCCCTGGTGGCGACCAGTGCGCTCGGCATGGGCTTCGACGCGACGTTGGGGTTCGTGGTCAACCTCGGGGCGCCTCAGTCCCCGGTCGCCTACTACCAGCAGGTCGGCCGCGCCGGGCGCGGCACCGACGAGGCCTCCGTGGTGCTTCTCCCGCAGCAGGAGGACCGCGACATCTGGGCCTACTTCGCCTCCCTCGCCTTCCCCCGCGAGGACCAGGTGCGACACACCCTGCGGGTGCTGGCCGAGGAGGGCACGGCCAGCACGGCCGCGCTCGAGACCTGGGTCGACCTGGGCCGGTCGCGGCTCGAGCAGATGCTCAAGGTGCTCGACGTCGACGGCGCCGTACGCCGGGTCCGCGGGGGGTGGGAGGGCACCGGTGCCGACTGGGTCTACGACGCCGAGCGCTACGAGCGGGTCGCCGAGGCCCGTCGCCGCGAGCAGGACGCCATGCTCACCTACCTCGACACCGACCGGTGCCGCATGTGGTTCCTGCGCGACCAGCTCGACGACCCCGACGTGACGCCCGAGACGCGCTGCGGGCGCTGCGACCGCTGCGGCGGCATCTCGCTGACGACCGCGGTCGCCGACAGCTCGGTCGCCGATGCCCGGCAGCGGCTCGCCCGGCCGGGGGTCGTCGTCGAGCCCCGCGCGATGTGGCCGACCGCCCTGGCCAACCTCGGGCTCGAGCTGAAGGGCCGGATCGGCGACACGGCCGAGCCGGGGCGTGCGGTCGCCAGGCTCACCGACCTCGGCCACGGCCAGGCCCTGCGCGAGCTCTTCGCCGAGCCGGTCCGCGACGTCGGCGTGCCCGACGGGCTGGCGCACGCCGTCGTCGAGGTGCTGGCCGACTGGCGGCCGCAGGTCGACGCCATCGTGGTGGTCGAGTCGGCCCGCCGGCCCACGCTCACCCACGACCTCGCGGAGGGCCTGTCGCGCTACCTGCGGGTCCCGGTGGCCGGTCGCTGGGCGATCGCCGACCCCACGGTCGAGCCCGGCCGCGGCAGCGCCAACTCCGCGCACCGGGTGGCCGCGGTGTCGCGTCGCTACCGGCTCGAGGGTGAGCCGCCGGCCGGCCGGGTGCTCCTGGTCGACGACCAGGTCGTGACCGGCTGGACCCTGACCCTGGCCGCTCGTGCGCTGCGCGAGGCGGGCGCGACGGCCGTGCTGCCGCTGGCCCTCGCCGTCCGTAGCTGACCCTGAGCGCGACGAAGGCCCGGTCCCCGTCGTACGACGGGGACCGGGCCCTGCGTCAGTGCGTGACCCCGAAGCTCAGGGCACGACCGGCTGGCTCTGCAGCCGGCGGTAGGTGTAGGCGTAGCCGACGAGCGCGACCGGGATCGCCACCAGCAGACCCAGCCCGCACAGGCAGGCACCCACCAGCGTGATCAGGCTGGCCAGCAGCCAGTAGACCAAGGTGTGTGCGAGGTTCTGGGTGACCAGCTCGTAGCTGGCCTTGATCGCGTCCACGGCGCCCATCTGCCGGTCGACGATGAACAGCAGGGTGTAGGACGTCAGGAAGCTCGACGATCAGCCCCGGCAGGTAGCACAGCGCGGTGCCGATCCCGATGGCGATCCCGATCAGGACCGCGGCGATGACCACCTGGCCCTTGTCGTAGCCCTCGAACAGCTGGCCGATGCCGAAGTCCTGGCCGTCGGTGACGCGCAGGGCTCCGCGGTAGAGACCGGCGACCAGCAGCTGGTAGACGATGAAGACCACGGCGAAGGCGAGACCGGAGACCAGCAGCCGGGTGATCGTGCTCGGCCCGCACTGGCCCTTGAACTGCACGCCACCGACGGTCTGGGTGCAGTCATGGGTGCCCAGCAGCGTGTGGTAGAGCAGGAAGTAGACCAGCAGCTCGGTGATCACGATGCCGACGAACGCGACCAGCGCCGGGACGAGCAGGGTCGACGGGCTCGCGGTGAACTTGCGCCAGCCATAGCCGACCGCCTCCGTGGCCTGGTAGTCGTGGGGCTGCCCCGGCTGGCCGCCGTAGGGGTTCTCCGGCGGTGGAGCGCCGTAGCCACCCCCACCGGCGGGCGGTGGAGCGCCGTACCCGCCGTCGCCGGCCGTGGCGCCGTAGGGGTTGTCGCCTGCCGGCGGCGGCGGCGCCTCGGAGAACGGCGGCGGTGGTGAAGCGGGCTCGTCCGGGGGCCCGTCGGGGCGCGGCGGCTCGTTGGTGTCACTCATGCGCGGCAATCTAGGGGCCGCGTCGAGTGCGTGTCACTGACCCGCGGAGGTCAGGCACCGGGTTCATCCTCCCTGCCGACACAAGCGGACCCCGGTCCGCCGAAGCGGGACCGGGGTCCGGGGCAGGTGAGGCCTACAGGTGACAGGTGGTGCTCACCCTGCGGGCGACACGAGTGCGCGGCTCACGCTCACTCTTCGCCCTTGATGAAGGCCTCGACGCGGGCGCGACCCTGGTCGTCCGGCAGCTGCACGGGCGGGCTCTTCATCAGGTACGACGACGCCGAGATGATCGGGCCACCGATGCCGCGGTCCTTGGCGATCTTCGCCGCGCGGAGCGCGTCGATGATGATGCCGGCGGAGTTGGGGGAGTCCCAGACCTCGAGCTTGTACTCCATGTTCAGCGGCGCGTCGCCGAACGCGCGACCCTCGAGCCGGACGTAGGCCCACTTGCGGTCGTCGAGCCACGCCACGTAGTCCGACGGACCGATGTGGACGTTGCGGTCGAGGTGGCCCTTGCCGCCGAGGGGACCGGTCAGGTTGGACGTCACCGACTGGGTCTTGGAGATCTTCTTGGACTCCAGGCGCTCGCGCTCGAGCATGTTCTTGAAGTCCATGTTGCCGCCGACGTTGAGCTGGTAGGTGCGGTCGAGCACCACGCCGCGGTCCTCGAACAGCTTGGCGATCACGCGGTGCGTGATCGTCGCGCCGACCTGGCTCTTGATGTCGTCGCCGACGATCGGGACGCCGGCGTCCTCGAACTTCTTGGCCCACTCGGGGTCGGAGGCGATGAAGACCGGCAGCGCGTTGACGAACGCCACCTTGGCGTCGATCGCGCACTGGGCGTAGAACTTGTCGGCCACCTCGGAGCCCACCGGCAGGTAGGAGACGAGCACGTCGGCCTGGGTGTCCTTGAGGACCTGGACGACGTCGACCGGCTCTGCGTCGGACTCGTCGATGGTCTCGCGGTAGTACTTGCCGAGCCCGTCGAGGGTGTGGCCACGCTGCACGATGACACCGGTCGGCGGCACGTCGCAGATCCGGATCGTGTTGTTCTCCGAGGCCTGCGTGGCGTCGGCGAGGTCGAAGCCGACCTTCTTGGCGTCGACGTCGAACGCGGCGACGAACTCGATGTCGGAGACGTGGTAGTCGCCGAACTTCACGTGCATCAGCCCGGGGACCGTGCCCGACGGGTCGGCGTCCTTGTAGTACTCGACGCCCTGGATCAGGGACGTCGCGCAGTTGCCGACGCCCACGATTGCTACTCGTACCGAACCCATGTGGGTCTGTTCCTTCCTAGCGGGTGTTTCAGGTGGTTGCGTCGGCCGCGGGGGCCGCGCTGGTGGGGGTTTCACTGGCGTTGCTGGTGGTCTCGGGGACCGAGGGCACCGGCTGGTCGCCGGCGCGCTCGGCGTTGATCAGGTCGCCCAGCCACTTGACCTCGCGCTCGACCGACTCGATCGAGTGCCGGCGGAGCTCGGAGAGGTAGCGGTCGTCGCCACCCGCCGCGTGGCGGGCGCGGTCGAGCCGCTCCTGGAGCCGGGACCGGCGTCCTTCGAGCACCCGCAGGCGCACGTCGGCGTCGGTGCGGGAGAAGAAGGCGAACCGGGTGGTGAAGGAGTCGTCCTCCCACGAGGCGGGGCCGTCGTCGGTGATCTCCTCACCGAAGTACGCCCGGCCCGCCGGGGTGATCTGGTAGACGATCCGCTGGCGTCGCGACACGGCGGCCGGTGCGGCCGACCTCGGTGATCCACCCGGCGCGGAGCAGGCGCTTGAGCGCGGGGTAGAGCGAGCCGTAGGACAGCAGCCGGCTCCAGCCGAGGAGCAGGTTGAGCCGCTTGCGGAGCTCGTAGCCGTGCAGGGGGGACTCGTGGAGCAGGCCGAGCACGGCCAGCTCGAGCGAGGCCGCCTTGCGCGCCATGCGATGCTCCCTGTCGATCCGACGCCGCGATGTGTCACGGCGTTCTATCGGAAGAACATATCAACTCGATATATCAGCGACAACTCCGGGGCCGCCCGCTGCCGGATCGCTGAGGTTTCGACCGAGCCTGGCCCGGGCACGTACCCTCGTCCCCGACGGCTCGGGCCGCGACCGGACGGGGCCGGTGCGCCTGGCCGTCGTCTGTGCACGAATTCCCCCGACGCATCTTCTGGAGACACCTGTGAGTGCCAAGCGCAGGGCCCCCGGTCCGGCCGTGACGCGCAAGTCGACCTCCCGCTCTGCCGCCAGGTCCTCGGCCGGGTCCTCGGCCCCGAAGGCGGCCTCGACGTCGGCCGGCGCGCGCCCGAGCCGGACGAGAGCGCGGCTGCGCAAGGTCCTCAAGTGGGTCCTGATCGTCGGGCTGGTCGGCACCCTGATCCTGATCGGCGGGTTCGTCTACCTCTACAAGACGACCCCGATCCCCGACCCGAACAAGGACTTCCAGACCCAGACGTCCTTCGTCTACTACGCCGACGGGAAGACCCAGGTCGGCACCTACGCGACGCAGAACCGGCAGATCATCCCCTACAGCGAGATGACGCCCCACCTGCGCAACGCCGTCGTGGCCGCGGAGGACCGCACCTTCTGGACCAACCACGGCATCGACCCCAAGGGCATCCTCCGGGCGGCGTTCAACGACGCCCGCGGCGGCGCGACGCAGGGCGCGTCCACGATCACCCAGCAGTACGTCAAGATCCTCTACCTCACCCAGGAGCGGTCGATCAACCGCAAGATCCACGAGGCGATCTTGTCGCTGAAGCTGCAGAAGCAGCTGAGCAAGCAGGAGATCCTGCAGGGCTACCTCAACACCATCTACTTCGGCCGCGGGGCCTACGGCGTGCAGGCCGCGGCCCAGGCCTACTTCGGCGTCGACGCCCAGGACCTCACCCTGCGGCAGAGCGCCGTGATCGCCTCGGTGCTCAACAACCCCTCGGAGTTCGACCCCGCCAACGGCAAGAGCCATCGCGCGGCGCTGCTCGCGCGCTACCGCTACGTGCTCGCCGGGCATGGCCTCGATGGGCACCATCACCCCGGCCCAGGCGACGGCTGCGAGCAAGAAGCTGCCGCCGTTCCCGGTGTTCAAGCAGTCGCAGGCCTACGGCGGCCAGAAGGGCCACATGCTCTCGATGGTGCGCCAGGAGCTGCACCAGCTCGGCTTCACCGACGACCAGATCGACGGCGGTGGCCTGCGGGTCACCACCACGTTCACGCCGAAGGCGATGGCGGCGGCCAAGGCCGGGGTCCTGGCGGTCCGGCCCAAGATCAGCGACAAGCACCTGCACGTCGCGGTCGCCTCGCGTGCAGCCCGGCACCGGCGCGCTGGTCGGCTTCTTCGGTGGTCAGAACTACCTGCGCTCCCAGATCAACTGGGCCGAGGCCGGCGGCATGGTCGGCTCGACGTTCAAGCCGTTCGCCCTGGCGGCCGGCATCACCGACGGCTACTCGCTCAAGAGCACCTGGGACGGCAACTCGCCCTACGAGTTCCCCGACGGCCTGCAGGTCCACAACGAGGGGCCGGGTGAAGGCACCGACTACGGCGCCGCCGTGAGCTCGGTCTACGCGCTCGAGCAGTCGATCAACACGGCGTTCGTCGACATGTCCACGAGCATGAAGAACGGTCCCGACAAGATCCTGTCGATGGCCAACAAGATGGGCATCCCGCCGGCGCAGCCGGACCCGCAGTACCCCGGCATCCCGAGCTCGACCACCGACCTGCAGGCCGACTCCCTGATCACGCTCGGCAAGGCGCGGGTCAGCGCCATCAACATGGCCAACACCTACGCCACCATCGCCAACGGCGGCCAGCGCGCCGACGTCCACGTGATCAACAAGGTGACCCTCAGCGACGGCACGGTGAAGTACCGGTACAAGCCGCACACCACGCAGGCCGTCCGCCCCGACATCGACCGCGACGTCAGCTACGCGCATGCAGCAGGTCGTCCTGCACGGCACCGGCGCGAACGCCCAGGCGCTCGGCCGACCGGCCGCCGGCAAGACCGGGACGGCGACCAACGACGCCGGCGACGTCTCGTCGTCGTGGTTCGTGGGCTTCACCCCTCAGCTCTCCACCGCGGTCATGTACGTCCGCGGCAACGGCAACGGCGCGCTCGACAACTGGCTCCCGCCGTACAACGGCGCAGCGGGCTACTTCGGTGCCGGCTACCCGACGGCCACGTGGACCGCGGTGATGAAGGCCGACATGCTCGGCGTGCCGGTCGTGCAGTTCCCGCCGCGCGGCCAACGTCCCGGCCAAGCAGACCGACCACGCGCCGGCGCCGACGCTGCCGCCCGCCGACGCACCCGACGGTCGCACCGTCCTCGTCGGCCCCGACCACGAGCGCGCCGCCCCCCTCGACGCATGCCGACGCACCCGTCCCACCCGACCAGCCGTCCTCGCCGACCAGCTCGGAGTCGCCCTGCTTCCCGCCGGGTCACTGCGACACGAGCCCGACCGGCTCGCCGACCGGCAGCCCGAGCATCTCCGTCTGCACCGGGCGCCGTGCGGCCCTCGGTGATGGCCAGTACCGAGCCCTACTGGTGAGCGACCAGCCTCCCGACGACCGGGACGTCGAGCGGGCGACGTCGCCAGAGCCGATCGCGACCAGCCGCGGACCGTCGCCCTGACCGCGGACGACCCGCTGGCCGCGCAGTACAGCCAGGGCGTCGGCGGCCCGATCGGGACGCACGCCGGTCGCCACCCGTGGTGGACCCCGCTCCGGGTCGTGCTCGCCCTGACGGCCCTGTGCTGCGCGCTGGGCTTCGTCTCCAAGACGCCCTGCTACCAGACCAGCTGGGGCAGCGACGAGGCCCGCTACTCCGACCTCTGCTACTCCGACCTGCCCTACCTCTACGTCGGCCGCGGCTTCGCCGAGCTCGCGTGGCCCTACTCCGACGCGATCGACGTCCGCGACCGCTACGACGTCATGGAGTACCCCGTCGGGATCTCCTACTACGCCTGGGCGTCGGCCTACGTCACGCACTGGCTGTCGGGCTCGCCCGACCTCGCCGCCCGGGCGCGCTCAACCAGGACCAGCTCTACGAGCTCGACCAGGTGCGGCACGAGGAGCTGATGTTCACCGCGGTGAACGCGATCGGCTTCGCGCTCTGTGCGCTGCTCGCGGCCTGGTTCCTCAGCGGTGTCAACCGCCGGCGACCCTGGGACGCGGTGCTCTTCGCGGTCGTCGCCGGTGCTGCTGTTCGAGGGGATGATCAACTGGGACCTGCTCGCCGTCGTCTGCGTCGCCGGCGCGCTGTGGGCCCATGCCCGCGGCCGACCGCTGCTCACCGGGGTGATGATCGGGCTCGGGACCGCGATCAAGCTCTATCCCGCTGTTCCTGCTCGGCGCGCTGGCGGTGATCTGGGGCCGCGACCGGCGCTGGCGCGACCTGGTCGAGGCCGGCGTGGCCGCGGCCGCGGCACCTGGGCGCTGGTGAACGCGCCGGCCTACCTCACCGGCCCGCACCAGTGGAAGGTCTTCTGGACGCTTCAACGCCCACCGCGGCGCCGACCTGGGCTCGGTGTGGCTGTGCTCGGCCAGATGACCGGCCACACGGCCGGCGTCCACACCATCAACGTCGTGTCGTGGGTGTTCTTCGTGCGTCTGGTGCGCCGGCGTCGCCGTGCTCGGCATCCTGGCGCCGCGAGCAGCCGCGGCTGGCCCAGCTCGGCTTCCTGCTCGTGGTCGGCTTCCTGCTGGTCAACAAGGTCTACTCGCCGCAGTACGTGCTCTGGCTGCTGCCGCTCGCGGTGCTCGCCCGGCCGCGGTGGCGCGACCTGCTGATCTGGCAGGCGGGCGAGCTGTTCTACTTCGCCGCGGTCTGGTGGTACCTCGGGCACTACCTCGATCCCGGCGGCGGCGGTGACGCCGGCTTCTACTGGGTGGCGATCATGGTGCGGGTGGCCGGCGAGCTGTACCTCGCCGGGATGGTGGTGCGCGACATCCTCCACCCCGAGCACGACGTCGTCCGGATGCGGGAGTGGCGGCCGCGGCGAACGCCGTCGCGGCCGAGCCTCGCCCTGCGCTCGAGCCCGCTCGCGGTCGCCGGTGTCGGTCAGTCTGACCGACGACGCGGTCGAACGTCGTCGTGGTCATCCGCACCCGGACGTCGAGCTCCTCACCGACGGCCGGCACCGCGGACCGTGCGGCAGGAACAGCATCGAGGACTGCATGTGCGGCGGCTCGGCGAACAGCCGGTGCTTGCCGTCGATCGTGTACGGCGAGCGGACGAAGCCGACCGCGTCGAGGCCGCCCCGGGCCAGGGTCGCGGCCCGGGTCCGCATCGACGGGTCGCCCGGCGGGCGCCTCGAGCCCGATGCCGTGGGAGGTGCCGCCGGACACGACGAGGATGTAGCCGCTCTTGGGCGCCGTCCGGCCGCGGTAGCCGAAGGCGTCGCCGCGCTCGACCTCGTGGACGTCGAGGACGGTCGCGGTCACCGGCAGCGCGCCCGGTCACCGAGCCACAGCGACGGTCCCGATCCGGGGCCGCACCTCGAAGTCGGCGTACGACGAGCGCAGCGACGCCAGCTCGGCGGCGTCAGGTGGCTCACCCACAGCGTGCGGGTCGGCAGCTCGGAGGCGACCACGTCGTTGACCAGGTGCTCGACCTCGCCCAGGTGGGACCCGGAGGCGAGCGGCAGGTGGAGGGCGACGCCCTCGAGCGGTGGCCCGCTTGCGGGCCAGCACCTGGGCGGCGGCGCGCAGCTCCTCGCCGGTCATGCCGTGGCGGCGCATGCTGGTCAGCCGCTCGAGGACCACCCGGGCCTCGGGCTCGACGCTCGAGCAGGGCCAGCAGGTCGGCGAGCCGGCTGACGGTGTGGATGACACGTCGCGGCCGGCAGGCCCTCGGGCACACCGGCGCACAGCGGGCGCCACGGCGTCGAGCACCAGCAGGTCGCCGTCGAAGCGCTGGCGCGACCTCGGGCAGCTCGTGGTAGGTGCCGACCGCGAGGGTGTCGCAGCCGAGCCACGCGGTCCTTGCGGGCCAGCCGGCCGACGGCCGAAGCCGTAGCCGTTGCCCTTGGCGACCGGCACCAGGCCCGGGTGTCTGGTCGGCGACCTCGCGGAGGTGGCGCCGCCAGCGCTCGCCGTCGACGGTGAGGGTGAGGCTCATCGGCGTCGCCGGGAGAGCAGCGACGGCGGTTCATGTAGAGGTCGAAGGCCTTGTAGAGCAGCGCGGTTGAGCGGCAGGTCCCACTCGCCGACGTTCTCGACGGCCTCGCCGCCGGTGCCGACCTTGAACTGGATCAGGCCCGACGTGCGGGTCGTCGGGGTCGAGGGTGTCGGTGATGCCGCGCAGGTCGTAGACGTCGGCACCCGTGGGCGAGGGCGTCGCGGATCATCGCCCACTGGACGGCGTTGGAGCCGCGGACCTCGCGCTTGTCGGTGGAGGAGGCGCCGTAGGAGTACCACGCGTGCGTGCCGACCCGGACCGCGATCGTGGCCGCGACCAGGTCGCCCTCGTGGTGGGCGAGCCAGAGCGTGATCCGGTCCGGGTCCTCCGCGCCCAGCGCGTCGAACATCGTCTGGAAGTAGGCCAGCGGCCGCGGCGTGAAGTGGTCGCGCTCGGCGGTGTGGACGTAGAGGTCGTGGAAGGCCTTGAGGTCGGTCGGCCGTGCTGCCGGTCGGACCACGACGCCGGCCTTGTCGGCCTTGCGGATGTTGCGGCGCCACAGCTGGTTCATGCCGGCCAGCACGTCGTCCTCGCTCCGGCGGCTACCGTCGGCCGCGACGAGCGGGATCTCGAACGTGTACTGCGGCTGGCCGGCGGCGAACCCGCCGCCCTCGACGGTCAGCGGCCTGCCAGCCGAGCGCCTCGAGCTGCTGGACGACGCGCGCGCCCGGCGGCCGACCGCTCGCGCCGGTGCCAGGTCGCCGAGCCGCCGCACGCTCTCGTCGGCGATGCCGGCCTTGACCTGCGTCGGCGGTCCACCGGCGGGTCACCACCGGCGGCCCCATCCGGACCCCGAAGGCGCCCTGGCTGCGCAGGTGGGCGGTCATCGGGGTCAGCCACGCGCGCGAGGTCGTCGGAGCCCCAGTCGAGGACCGGACCCTCGGGCAGGTAGGCCAGGGAGCGCGCGGATCCGCGGGATCTGCCGGTAGAGCACCAGGCCGGCGCCGACCAGGGTCGTCGCCGTCGAACCAGCCGATCGACTCGCCGCGCCACTCGGCCTTCACCGCGGCCCAGGCCGGGGTCTGCAGGAAGCTGGCCCACGGCTGGTCGGCGACGAAGCCACGATGGGCCTCAGCGGAGATCGGCCGGACGGTGAGACTCACGGCCTCGAGGCTACCGGTGTCGCGCCCGGTCGGTCGGGGCCGCGGGGTCAGAGCCGGGAGCGGACCGCCTCGAAGTCGGCCCGGTGCTCGTCGGCGCCGCCGGGCGTCTCGAAGACGACCGGGCGCGCCGGCGTCGCGGACCACCTGGGCGAGCAGGTCGGGGTCGATGCTGGCCGGCGCCGACGTTGGCGTGCCGGTCGGCGCCGGAGTCGAACTCGTCGCGGCTGTCGTTGCAGTGGACCAGGTCGATGCGGCCGGTGATCGCGCGGATCTCGTCGACCACCGACTCGAGCGGGATGCCGCCGGCGTGGGCGTGGCAGGTGTCGAGGCAGAAGCCGACCTGGTCGGCTCCGTCGGCCTCGGCGACCGCGGCGAAGACGCCCTTGATCCGGTCGAGGTAGCGGGCCATGGCGTTGTCGCCGCCGGCGGTGTTCTCGATGAGGAGCGGGATCTTCAGGTCGGTGGCCTCGACCGCCTTGCGCCAGTTGTCGAAGCCGACGGCCGGGTCGTCGTCCTTGTTCACGTGGCCGCCGTGGACGATCAGGCCGCGCGCTCCGATCGCGGCGGCGGCGTCGAGGTGCTGCTGGAGGAGCTTGCGCGACGGGATGCGGATGCGGTTGTTGGTGGTGGCGACGTTGACGATGTAGGGGGCGTGGACGTAGAGACCGATGCCGGCCGCCTCGGCGTCGGCGCGCAGGGCCTCGGCGCCGCCGGCGTAGCGGACCTCGGGCCCCTGGTAGCCCTGCGGGTCGCCGAGGAAGAACTGCACGTGAGGGGCCTGTCGGGCCTGCGCCTCGGCGATCGGGTCGCTCTGCTCGACGTGGGCACCCAGCGGGATCGTGACCATGCCGCCATCGTAGGAAGCCGGGCCGACATCCGGCCCGGGCACCCTCGTGGCAGGCTGTGGCCATGGACATCCTCGTCGTGGGACTGCTGACGCTGAGCCTGCTGCTGGCCCTGGTGGCGGCCGTGTGGGTCATCGCCGTCGCCCTCGGCGGCTCGCGCGGCTGACCGCTGGGCCCGGCGTCCGACTAGTGCGCCCAGCGGGTCGCGGCCGCGACCTCCTCGGGCGAGTGCGCGGCGAACAGGTCGACCTCCGAGCGCCGTACGGCCGTGATCGCCTCCGCCAGGGGTGAGCCCAGAGCCGAGGCGAGCACGTCGTCGGCGGCGAACGCCTCGAGGGCGGCCGACAGGGTGGCCGGCAGCGGCGAGATGCCGGCCCTGGTGCGTTCGGCGGCGCTCAGCGCGGCCGGGTCGACGTCGACCGGCGCAGGCAGCGTCGTCCCGGCGTCCATGCCGGCGACGCCGGTGACCAGGAGCCCGGCCAGCAGCAGGTAGGGGTTCGCGGAGAGGTCGACGCACTTCACCTCGAGGTTGGCCGCCCAGTCCTCGCTGCCGGACGACCCGGTGACCAGACGGAGGGCGGCCTCGCGGTTCTCCAGGCCCCAACAGGCGTAGGCGCCCGCCCAGTGCTGCGGCACGAGCCGCAGGTACGACGCGACGCTCGGCGCACCGAGCACGAGGAGGGCCGGCAGGTGGTCGAGCACGCCGGCGACGAACCCCTCGGCCTCGGTGGTCAGCCCGAACCGGCCGGTGCCCCCGGCGAACAGGTTGTGCTCGTCCTTCCAGAGGCTCAGGTGGACGTGACCGCCGTTGCCCACGCCGTCGGCCTCGACCTTGGGCGAGAACGACGTGCGCACGCCGTACTGCATCCCGACCGCGCGGATCGTCGAGCGGACCAGGACCGACGTGTCGGCGGCGTGCACCGGCGACTCCGCGGCCACCGAGAGCTCGAGCTGACCCGGGGCGTACTCGGGGTGGAGCTGCTCGACGCTGACGCCCTGGTCGGCGAGGGCGACGAGCAGGTCGCGGCAGTAGTCGCCGGCGTCGGCCAGCCGCGCGAGGCCGTACGCCGGTCCGTGGACGGCGGGCGAGAAGGCCCCGCCCTCCTCGGAGATCACCCACTCGATCTCGATGCCCGACCGTACCCGGATCCCGCGTGCCGCCAGGTCGTCGACGACCCGGCCGAGCAGCAGCCGCGCGTCCAGGGAGTACGGCGTGCCGTCCTGGGCGAAGCGCTCGCCCGGCGCCCAGGCCCAGCCGGGCTGGGCCGCGAGGACCACCAGCCGGTCGAGGTCGGGCACGATCCGCTGGTCACCCACCGGACCGCTGCCGGTGGCCGGCCCGGCGACCCAGTCGTCGAACCGGAAGTAGTCGAAGGCGGTGGAGAAGCCGACGCCCCACGCGGCCAGGTCGGGCAGCCGGCCGAGCGGGACGCTCTTGACCCGGGAGATGCCCGCGTTGTCCACGAAGCTCGTGGCCACCGCCACCACGCCCTGCTCGGCGAGGTCGGGCACGAGCGACTCGGCGGCGGCACGGCGGCGGTCGCGGTCGGCGAGGTCCATGGGTCGTCCTCCCTGCTCGGCAGGTGTCGTCGGGACGGGGTGCATCTGGACAACGGACAGTACCGCCGCTCACACTCCAGGAGTCCCCTCCCCGGACCCCGGAGGTCGGCCATGACCGCTCCCACCACCACGTCCACGTCGCTGCGTCGCAGCCTGACCGTCTGGCAGGCCGTCGGCCTCTCGGTGGCCCTGATGGCGCCGAGCATGGCGGCGAACATCAACCCGCAGGGCACGGCCGGGCTGGTCGGACGCGCCACGCCGCTGGCGTTCTTCCTGGCCGCGGTCGCGGTGCTCCTCATCGCCTACGTGTTCGTGCGGCTGTGCCAGTACTACCGGCACGCCGGCTCGGTCTACGTCTTCGCGGGCGCCACCCTGGGTGCCCCGGCGGGGGTCGTGGCGGGGCTCGGACTGATGGGCACCTACGTGTTCTACGCCTTGGTCACCTCCTCGGCGGCCGGCATCTTCGGGGCGTCGTTCCTCGACGTGATCGGGGTGTGGAACGACCAACCCTCGTGGGCCGGCTTCCTGGTCGGCGGCGTCGCCCTGGCTCTCGCGCTCCTGCTGGCCGTCGTCCCGGCCAAGCGCGCGGCGGAGGTGCTGCTGACCGCCGAGGGCCTGACCGTCGCCCTGATCGTGGTGGTCGCCCTGGTCGTCCTGGTGCGGATGCTCGGGGGCAGCGCGCCCGGCGGCGCGACGTTCACGATGTCGGTGTTCACGGTGCCGCCCGGCACGCCGCGCAGCGACCTCTTCCTCGGCATCGTCTTCGGGCTGCTGTCGTTCGCCGGTTTCGAGGCGTCGTCGACGCTGGGCGAGGAGGCGCACAACCCCCGTCGCGACATCCCGCGGGCGATCCTCGGGACGGCGATCTTCGGAGGCCTCTACTTCACCGTCGTCACCGCGATCGAGATGATGGCGTTCGGGACCGATGCGACGGGCGTCAAGGCGTTCATCGGCTCGCCCGCCCTGATGGGCGATCTCGGCACGTCGTACATCGGCTCGTGGGTGGGCAACCTGATCACCCTGGGCGCGGCCGTCAGCGCCTTCGCCTGCTGCCTGGCCTGTGTGGTGGGTGGCTCGCGTCTGCTGTTCGCGATCGTCCGCGACCTCTCGCCCGCGCACTCGCTCGGTCGGACGGGCGGGAGCGACACCCCGGCCGCAGCCGCGATCGTGGTGGCAGGGCTGGTGTTCGTGATCGGCCTCGTCTGTGCGGTGGCCTTCGGCGCGGAGCCGTTCGACACGTTCCTCTGGAGCGGCACCATCGGCACCCTGATCCTGCTGGTGGCCTATGTCCTGGCGACCCTGGGCTGCATCAAGCTGATCTGGTTCGACCGCAAGATGGACGTGCCGACCTGGCAGATCGTCATTCCGCTCGCCGCGATCGCGATGCTCCTCTACACGATCTGGCGCAACGTGATCCCCTACCCGACCGAGGGCCCCGCGCGCTTCTTCCCGGTGGTGGCGTTCGGCTGGCTGGCCCTGGTCACGGTGGTGACGCTGGCCCTGCCGCAGCTGACCCGACGGCTCTCGGCGAGCCTCGGTGCCCTCGACGTGCACGAGCCGGAGCGGCTCGGTGGCTGACCTCGCTCTGCCGCTGGACGATCTCGTCGACCACCACTGCCACGGCATCCTGACCGCCGACCTCGAGCGCGCCCGCTTCGAGTCGCTGCTGAACGAGGCGACCGGGCCCTCGCCGCTCGGGACGACGCTGCTCGACTCGATGCTCGGGCTGGCCCTGCGACGCCACTGCGCGCCGCTGCTCGACCTGGAGCCGCTGGCACCGGCGGAGGCCTACCTGTCCCGCCGTACCGAGCTCGGCGGCGCGGAGGTCAGCGCCCGGCTGATGGGGGCAGCCGGGATCGGCGTCCTCCTGGTGGACACCGGGATCGGACCGGAGGAGCTCTGCGGGCCGGGGGACCTCGCGGCCCTGTGCGGCGGACGCGCGCGGGAGGTGGTGCGGCTCGAGCGGCTCGCCGAGGAGGTGCTCGCGCGCGGCTCGGCCGACGTCGTGGGCGAGGTCGAGGAGCGGCTCCGGCACGGAGGCGCGATCGCCGCGAAGAGCATCGCGGCGTACCGCGTCGGGCTCGACCTGCCCGCCGGGAAGCCGTCGGACGACGGCTTCGTCGCCGCCCTGGCGGACGCCGACCCCGGGCGGCTGGCGCACCCGGTGGTCAGCGGCTGGCTCGCGCACACCGCGATCGAGGTGGGGCTCCCCCTGCAGATCCACACGGGGTACGGCGACGCCGACCTCGACCTGGCGACGGCCGACCCCCTGCGGCTGACCGCGTTCCTGCGGGCGACCCGGGAGCACGGCGTACCCGTGCTCCTGCTGCACACGTGGCCGTTCCACCGCAGCGCCGCCTACCTTGCGCAGGTCTTCGACCATGTCTTCCTCGACCTCGGCCTGACGACCCACAACACCGGCGCCTTCTCAGCAGGAGTGCTGCGGGAGACGCTCGAGATCGCCCCCTTCGGCAAGCTGCTGTTCTCGACCGACGCCTACGGCCTCGCCGAGCTCTACCTGCTGGGCGCCACGCTGTTCCGCCGTTCGCTCACGGAGGTGCTCGGCGGCCTCGTGGACGCCGGCGACGCGACCGACGCCGACGCCCTGCACGTCGCCGACCTGGTCGCGCGGGACAACGCACGACGGGCCTACCGCCTCTGATCCCTCACCGGACGAGCAAGGCGCGCGCCGCTGCGGCCGTGGTGGGGCGCCGCGCAGGATCGGGGTGGATGAGGGACCGCAGGAGCGGCCGCAGGCTGGAACGACCGAGCTCGTCGGCGCCGCTCGGGACCCGCCCGGCAAGCAGCTCGGCGGCGGTCATCCCGGCGGCGTAGAGATCGTGGGCGGGCGCCGCGCGGCCCGGCACCCGGGCCTCCGGCGCGACGTAGCCGGGCGTGCCGTCGGGAGGACCGTGCTCCCCCGCCCGCCGTGCCGAGCCCAGGTCGGCCAGCCAGAGGTGGGGAGGTCCGCTGTCGAGCGGCTCGAGCAGGAGGTTGCCGGGCTTGACGTCCCGGTGGACCCAACCGGCGTCGTGGACCGCCTCGAGAGCGTCGAGCAGCTGGTCGAGCAGGACCGCGGTGAGGGCGGCGGGAAGCGCTCCGCGGCCCGCGAGCAGCTGCTCGACACTGCCGCCGCGCACCAGCGGGGTGACCGCCAGGCTCCCGATCCGCTCCTCCGGGAGGACGTGGGGGTGGTCGACGTGGGGAAGGTCCGACCCCCCTGGCTTGACCACCACCTGCCGGCGCCCGCGGACGTCCCACGCTCGCCGGGCGGTGCCGCTCCCGCCCGTGCCGACGGCGTCGAGCAGGAGCAGCCGGCCAGCCACGAGACGGGTCATCGGGGGGACGCTAGGGCCGTGCGCCCAGGTCCGCTGTCGTGATTGGGCCGCCTGTGGAGGGCGCTGCTAGCCTTGCCCGGTTGTCCTCGGCCCTGCGTGAGCGGGGCCGGACAGCGCCCGGCGGACGACCCGCGTCGTACGCCGGACAACGCAAAGCCCTCCTGCCACGGAGAGTCCGTGGCCGCTCTAGTCCAGAGGAGGTGGAGACCGCTGTGCGTAGCTATGAAGTGATGGTCATCCTCGACCCGAGTCTCGAGGAGCGTACGGTCGAGCCGTCGCTCGACAAGTACCTCAACGTCATCCGCAAGGACGGCGGCAGCGTCGAGTCCGTCGACGTGTGGGGCAAGCGCCGCCTCGCCTACGAGATCAAGAAGCAGGCCGAGGGCATCTACGCCGTCATCAACCTGACCGCGGAGCCCGCCACCGTCAAGGAGCTCGACCGCCAGCTGGGTCTCAACGACTCCGTGCTGCGGACGAAGGTCCTCCGTCCCGAGGCTCACTGACTCCTTGTGGATCCCCGGTGGCGCCTGTCGGTGCCAGCGGCCACGATAAGTCTCACCTGAGCCTCAACGCGTACTCACCACACGAGGAGACCTGAACATGGCAGGCGAAACCCAGATCACCGTGGTCGGCAACCTGGTCGACGACCCCGAGCTCCGCTTCACGCCGTCGGGGGCCGCGGTGGCCAACTTCCGGATCGCCTCGACGCCGCGCACGTTCGACAAGCAGTCCAACGAGTGGAAGGACGGCGACGCGCTGTTCCTGTCCTGCGCGGTGTGGCGGCAGGCTGCGGAGAACGTCGCGGAGTCCCTGACCAAGGGGATGCGCGTCGTGGTCCAGGGCAGCCTGCGCTCGCGTCAGTACGAGACGCGTGAGGGCGAGAAGCGCACCGTGTTCGAGATCCAGGTCGACGAGGTCGGTCCGTCGCTGAAGTACGCCACCGCCAAGGTGACCCGGACCCA
The DNA here is from genome assembly GCA_963808115.1 of uncultured Actinomycetota bacterium. Taxonomy (GTDB): domain Bacteria; phylum Actinomycetota; class Actinomycetes; order Propionibacteriales; family Nocardioidaceae; genus Nocardioides. The sequence continues at coordinate 223,471 of CAWEEN010000003.1, read as the reverse complement.
GCGCCAGGGCGGCTCGTCGTACGGCGGCGGCCAGCAGGGCGGCGGCGGTGCACCCGCCGACGACCCGTGGGCCACCCCGGCTCCCGCGCAGGGCGGCGGTGCCCCTGCCGCCGGCGGCTCTGCTCCGGCCAACGACCCGTGGGCGACCCCGGGCGTCAGCTCCGACGAGCCGCCGTTCTGAGTGCCGCGCTGCTGAGCGAAGCGAGGCAGCGACCGGCGCCAGGTCGAGCAAACCCCACGGCTGAGCGAGCGAAGCCGTGTCGGGTGTGTCGAGACCGAGTTCTCGACCACCACAACTGAATACCCAGTCCAAGCCCACCATTCCGGCGCAAGCCGGGCTCAGCTGAAAGAGAGCACCACAATGGCCAAGGCAGTGATGCGCAAGCCGAAGAAGAAGGTTTGCCAGTTCTGCAAGGAGAAGGCGACCGGTGTCGACTACAAGGACACCACGCTGCTCCGCAAGTTCATCTCCGACCGCGGCAAGATCCGTGCGCGTCGGGTCACCGGCAACTGCGTCCAGCACCAGCGCGACGTGGCCATCGCGGTGAAGAACGCGCGCGAGCTCGCCCTGCTGCCCTACACCTCGACCGGACGCTGACGGGAGGCCTGAGCGATGAAGATCATCCTGACCCAGGAGGTCACCGGACTCGGTGGCCCCGGCGACGTCGTGGAGGTCAAGGACGGCTACGGCCGCAACTACCTCCTCCCCCGCGGTGCCGCGGTCCGCTGGACCCGCGGCGGCGAGAAGACCGTCGAGGCCATCCAGCGCTCACGCGCGTCCAAGGCGGTCCGTGACACCGAGCACGCCGACGAGATCAAGACCAAGCTCGAGGCCGGCCCGGTCGACGTGAAGGTGAAGGCCGGCGCCAAGGGGCGCCTGTTCGGCGCCGTCACCACCACCGAGATCGCCGGCGCCCTCGCCGTCGTCGTCGGTGAGGAGGTCGACCGGCGCACGATCGCGCTGGCCAACCCGATCAAGAGCCTCGGTGCCCACACGGTGACCGTCCGGCTCCACGACGACGTGTCCGCCACGGTGGGGCTCAACGTCATCCCCGCCTGACACTCGCCGTACCCGCAGCAACCCCTGGCCCGCCCGGACCCGTCCGGGCGGGCCTTGCTGCGTCCCCCGCCTGGCTGGGGGGTCGCGCTGCTGAACTAACTGGCATACAAACCCGCATCTCACCTCTGCCCGAACCACGGTTTGTATGCCAGTTAGTGGTCGATGCCTGCCCACCCATCGTCCACAACCCAGCCTCCGGGCGGCGTCGTCCCCAGGCGACCCACCGAGGCCGGACCGCGGGGTTCCCCAGCGGCGACCGTCGGGGGATGGGCGATCCCGGCACGACCGATGCGGCTCAGGCGTGGGTCCGAGGTGAACGACGGGTCGGGGGAACGTGGGCCCGCGTGTCACACGGTCTGTGGGTGCCGTGCCCGGCGATCGAATCCGAGGCGCCCCTGCATGCCCTGGCCTCGCAGCTCCATCGCGGCGGCGGGTTCTCCCACCACACGGCGGCCCGCCTGCGCGGCTGGTGGTTGCCGCCGCTGCCACCGGGGTTGCCCGAGTTCGCGGCGCAGAACGCGCGCAACCGACCCCGGCGTCGCGAGCTGCGCATCATCCGCACCACACCCTGGCCGGACATCGAACGCATCCGCGGGTTGCCCGTCGTCGGCTCGGTCGACGTGCTGCTGGCACTGGCGCGCCATCTGTCCCTGCTCGATGTGGTCGTGGTCCTCGACAGCGCTCTCCGGTCGGGAGACGTCACCTCCCACCAGCTGGCCGTGGCGCTGCGGGCCCGCCGGTTCGGCGTACGCCGGCTGCGGGCCGCCTTCGCGCTCGCCGACGGGCGCTCCGAGTCGCCGTTCGAGACCGTCCTCCGACTCCTCCATGTGGTCTGCGAGGTCCGGGTCCAGCCGCAGTACGAGGTGCGGGCAGCGGGCCGGCTCGTCGCACGCGGAGACCTGCGGATCGTGGGTCATCGCGTTCTTCACGAGTACGACGGTGCAGACCACCGTGACCGCGACCGCCACCGCTCGGACCTCCGGCGTGAACGCGACCTGGATGAGGTGGGGTGGGTCCGCCGGGGGTACACCGATCTCGAGGTGCTGCGCCGTCCGTCGTCCGTGCTCCGCGACGCTGACCGGACCTTGGGGCGTGCCCACGATCCCACCCGGCTGGACGCCTGGTACGGGCTGCTTCGCGAGTCGTGCTTCACCGCGGCCGGCCGGACGCTGCTGCTCCGGCGTCTCGGGCTGCTCGCAGGGCGCGAGCAGGCCCGCTGAGCCGCTCGGCCTTGCTCCGGCGGGCCCATCACCCACTAACTGGCATACAAACCGTCACCCGAGCTGTGCTGCAACGACGGTTTGTATGCCAGTTAGTGTGCTCAGCCGGCCCCGGGCCAGCCGACCGCGCACCAGCGCCGACGAGGCCGGAGGCGCGGGCGCCCGCGGGATTACACCCTGTGCATGAGCGGTGGATATCCCCCGTTTCGGCCCCGGGGCGAAGCAACTGTCGACAAACCAACACCCGAATCCCAGATGGCGAGGAGATGAACCCCCGGGTTGGCCGACTTTCTTGGCTGCACATCTGTGGAATCACGAACACGCAGGTCACAGGCGTGCTAGAGGTGCACGGCGGTGCTCTGTCCACACGTTGTCCACGGGCCAGGCCACAGGTCGGGGCGTGTCGTCCACGGGCTCACCCGAGTTATCCCCAGGGCCTGTGGAGGAGTGGCTGTGCGCGGACCCCCCCGGGCGCCTAGATTCCCGCGAGGTAGGTGGGACCCGCAGGGGGCGGGACCGGACGCGGGCTGTCCCCGCGACGGTACGCCGGCTGCCGGGGACGGCGCAGCGGTCGTTGTCGGTGGCGGCCCCTAGCGTCACTCCTGTCACACACGTCGGGTGCATGGGGCGCCCGCACGGCCCAACGGAAGGCGCGCGCGTGAGCATCACCGAGCAGGGGTCGTGGGACGTCCCCGGCCTCCCCGAGCCGGCGCGTGACGACTGGGGCGACGGCCCCGCGGCCTACGAGCCGGGCGAGCGGCCGAGCCGCCCCGGTGACCGCACCCCGCCCCAGGACAACGCCGCGGAGCAGAGCGTGCTGGGCGCGATGATGCTGTCCAAGGACTCCATCGCCGACGTCAGCGAGGCGCTGCGCGGAGCCGACTTCTACCGCCCGGTCCACGAGGTCATCTTCGACGCGATCATCGATCTCTACGGCCGCGGCGAGCCCGCCGACCCGATCACGGTCAGCAACGACCTCCAGCGCAAGGGCGAGCTGGCCCGCATCGGCGGCGCCCCCTACCTGCACACCCTCTCGGCCAACGTCCCGATCGCCGCCAACGCCGGCTACTACGCCGAGATCGTGCGCGAGAAGGCGATCCTGCGGCGCCTGGTCGACGCCGGCACCAAGATCGTCCAGATGGGGTACGCCGGCCAGGGGCAGGTCGACGACGTCGTCGACCAGGCGCAGGCCGAGGTCTACCAGGTCACCGACCGCCGTACCTCGGAGGACTACGCGCCGCTCTCCGACATCCTCAACGGCGTCCTCGACGAGATCGACGCGATCCAGAACCGCGAGGAGGGCCTGTACGGCGTGCCCGACCGGCTTCGCCGAGCTCGACGAGCTGACCAACGGTCTCCACAAGGGGCAGATGATCATCGTCGCGGCTCGTCCGGCGGTCGGCAAGTCCACCCTCGCGCTCGACCTGTGTCGCGCCGCGTCGATCCACAACAACCTCACCAGCTGCTTCTTCAGCCTGGAGATGGGGCGCTCGGAGATCACGATGCGGCTGCTCTCGGCCGAGTCCCGGGTGCCCGCTCAACGCCCTGCGCAACGGCTCGATGCGCGACGAGGACTGGACCAAGCTGGCCCGCAAGATGGGCGAGATCTCCAGCGCTCCGCTGTTCATCGACGACTCGCCCAACATGACGATGATGGAGATCCGGGCGAAGGCCCGCCGGCTCAAGCAGCGCCACGACCTGCGCCTGATCGTCATCGACTACATGCAGCTGATGACCTCGGGCCGCAAGGTCGAGAGCCGCCAGGTCGAGGTCAGCGAGTTCTCCCGGCAGATCAAGCTGCTGGCCAAGGAGCTCGAGGTGCCGATCATCGCGCTCTCCCAGCTCAACCGTGGCCCCGAGCAGCGCGGTGACAAGCGCCCGATGATGAGCGACCTGCGTGAGTCCGGGCTCGCTCGAGCAGGACGCCGACATGGTGATCCTGCTCCATCGTGACGACGTCTACGAGAAGGAGTCGACCCGCCCCGGCGAGGCCGACCTGATCGTGGCCAAGCACCGCAACGGCCCCACCCGCGACATCGTGGTGGCCTTCCAGGGCCACTACTCCCGCTTCGTCGACATGGCCCACTGACGAGCCGCACGCGGAAACTACCCGGATCAGGTGAGGCAGGAGCGCGGATACGATGCGAGCCTGCGCTGACCACTCCTTGGAAAGGCAAATCGCATGGATTTCAGTGGGAACTTCTGGGACATCGTCCTGTGGACGTTCTGGGTCTTCGTCTGGGTCACGGCCATCTTCATCTGGTTCCGCTGTGTGTTCGACATGTTCAGCGACCACACGCTCAGCGGCTGGGCCAAGGTCGGCTGGTCGGTGCTGCTGATCTTCCTGCCCTGGCTCGGCGCTTTCATCTACCTGGTCACCCGTGGCCGGAGCATGGGTGAGCGGCAGATGGCCGCGATGCAGCGGCAGCAGGCGGCCCAGGACCAGTACATCAAGCAGGTCGCCGGCTCCTCGCCGACCGACCAGGTCGCCAGCGCGAAGGCACTGCTCGACTCGGGCGCCATCACCCAGGACGAGTTCGCCACCCTCAAGGCGAAGGCTCTCGCCTGATCGCATCCCGCTACGACGAGGGGCCGGGCCCGGTGGTCCGGCCCCTTCGTGCGTCCCGGCGAGGTCAGGTCAGCGAGTGCCGACGGGAGATGTCGACCAGCGTCGCTGCGGTGAGCTCGGGGTGGGACCGCTCGAGCCGCGAGACCGTGGCCAAGAACACCTCGCCGGTCGTCACCGCGTCGCCGAGCGCGTGGTGGGGGGTGTGCACGCACAGCCCCAGCGACGTCGCGATGTCCTCGACGTCGGGCTCGTGCCCGGTGCCGCTGAGGGCCAGACCGGTGGCCCGGAGCAGGGCGGCGGTGTCGACGGCCGGCGGCTGCCCGCGCCGCATCCCCGGTACGAGGGGCCCCAGGAAGGCCTGCTCGACCCAGGCCGCGTGCGCGACCAGCACCCGACCCCGGAACTGCTCGTGGAGCTCGTCGGCGACCTCGCCGATCAGCGGCGCGGACTCGAGATCCTGCTGCCGCAACCCGTGCACGCGCATCGCGCTCTCGCTGATCGCCCGCTCGGGCCTGATGGGCAGGTAGGTCCGGGTGCCCCAGCACAGCCGACCGGCCCGCACCAGCACGCTGCCGAAGGAGATCACGACGTCCCGGCGCAGGTCGAGGCCGGTCGTCTCGACGTCGACCACGACGTACTCGACCTCCCGCCACGGGACGTCCAGGGCCGGTCCACGCAGGCGTCGGCGTCGCACGGTCATCGGCGGGTGCGCTGCGCCGACTCGGCGGCGACCGCCTCCTGGATCGTGGCCACGGCCCGGAACGTCTCGCGCAGATGCCTGCGGGTCAGGGTGTCCAGCTCGTGGGGGTCGACGTACGTCGTGGGGGCGACGCCGCCGGCGACCGCGGCGAGGTCGCGGGTCAGCAGCAGCTCGTAGACCTGGCCGAACGCGGCGGCGAGGGTGTCTGCCTCGTCGCCGGTGAGCAGGCCCGCCTGCCGGCCACGACGGAGCCGGTCGAGCGTCCCGCCGCGGGTGTCGCCGGTGACGACCGCGACCCAGCGGCCGATCGCCGCCACCGGGAGCAGCCCACCCCGCTTGAGGTCGAGCTGGCCCCGGTGGTGGCCGCGATGGTCGACCACGAAGCCGCGGACGAAGCCGGTGGGCGGCTTCACCGCGGTCGCCTCCTTCACGAAGGCCCCCAGGAAGTCGCGGCTGCGGGCCTGTCGCGCGCATCACGTCGGTGACGGACCGGCCGAGCGCCACCTCCGTGAGCGGCCGGCTGTCGATGACGATGGAGGAGAGGAGCAGCACCTGGGGTGCGAGCGGGTCCGACAGCCAGCGTGCGGTCGCCGCCGCCCACTCGTCCGCGGAGCGTGCGAAGAGCGGGTTGACCGCGTTGGCCCCGTTGTCGCACCGCGCCATCCCGCACGTCTCCATGTCGACCAGCAGGGCCTCGGCCCGGTCGAGGTAGGCCTGGCGCACGTCGTCTCCTGCCGGACCGGCCCAGACCATCGCGGTGTCGACGTCGGAGTGCGGGAGCGGCTCGCGTCGCGCCATCGACCCCAGCACGATCCACGACGGCGGGGAGCCGAGCTCGTCCAGCCCGTGCAGCGCGACCAGCTTGCGCAGCAGCGCGTCGACGATCGAGGCGTGCAGGCTGCCGATCTGAGGAGCAGGTACGCCGCTGTGGCCGAGCTCGACCAGGCTCGGCAGCAGCAGCTGGGAGGCCGCCCGCAGGGCCTCGACGTCCTCCGCGTCGTCGATCAGGGAGCGCACCTGCAGCGGGTTGCGGATCTCGGCCGAGGCGAAGTCGACAGCACGCACGACGCCCTCGGGCACCCCGCGGGCGTCCAGGACCACGAGGTGGTGCACGCCGCGGTCGATCATCCGCGAGAACGCCGCGGCCTGGGAGAAGTCCTCACCGATCCCGATCGCGGGGTACGACGCGAGCTCGCCGACCGGCGCCGACGGCGACACCTCGCCGGTGGCCACCCTCCGCCGGAAGTCGTGGTCGGTGACCACGCCCCAGTCCTCCCCGCGACGGACGAGCGCCGCGGAGTGGTTGGCCTGGGTCACCCGTCGCGCGACGTCGGCGACCGTGTCGTCGTGCTCGGCCATCACCAGTGGTCGCATCAACGAGCGCGCCGAGCCCGGGGTGTGATCGAGGGTGCCGGTGCTGGTGAGCCGCTCGCGGCTGATCATCGTGCCGAAGTGGGAGAACCGGAGCCGGCTCGCGTCGTGCAGCACCGACCGCGGGTCCGGCAGCCGTAGGCACAGGCTGTCCTCCAGGGCACGCACCGACAGCGCGGGCGCGAGCCCGGTCAGCACCGAGATGTGCCCGAACGTGTCGCCGGGGCCGAGGTGGTCGACCACGCGGCCGCGGTCGACGACCTCGACGGCGCCGGTGCGGACCACCCAGAGATGGTCGAGGGGCGGCCCGTCGGCCTGGACGATGGTCGACCCGGCAGCGAAGTACTCCACCTCGAGGTCGTGGACCAGGCGCTCGAGCTCGTCCGCGCCCAGCGCGTCGTACGGCGGTTGGCTTCCGAGGAAGTCCGCATACTCCTTCACGACGCACATCCTGCCCGGTGCGGGTCCGGGCGGCGGCGGCGGCGATCAGGGAGAGGCCGGAGCGAACGGCTCGATGTCCTCGCCCTCGCCGTGCACCACGACGTACGACGACTCCGGGACCTCGCGCCACGCGCCCTTGAGGTCGCCGAGGGGCTCGGACACCACCAGCCGGGCGTCGTCGGAGAGGTCGTGGAGCTGCGGGTTGTCGGGGTACTGGTGCTTGAGGGTGGCCACGTCGGTGCTGTGGAAGAGCGTCCGGGAGTCGTGCACCGTGGAGTAGCGGAACGCCCAGGTCGTGTGACCGTCGGTGGTGGCGACCGTCATCTGCACCGGGCCGCCGATGCCGTGCCCGCGGGCCGTCTCCTCGACCAGCCCGACGGCGCGGGCGACCGCGGACACGGGGTCCTGCTCCAGCCCGAAGGTGAGGGCCAGGTAGAACAGCAGCTCGGAGTCGGTGGACCCCTCGATCTCGGGGTACAGCTCGGGAGCGACGGCGAACGCGAGCTCGCGCTTCATCGCCGCGAAGCCGGCCAGCGCGCCGTTGTGCATCCACAGCCAGGTGCCGTGCCGGAACGGGTGGCAGTTGGTCTGCTGGACCGCCGAGCCGGTCGACGCACGGATGTGGGCGAAGACCCGCCGCGACCTGGCCACGGCCGAGAGCTCGCGCAGGTTGCGGTCGTTCCAGGCCGGCTCGGTGCTGCGGAACACGCCGGGCGTCTCGCCGTCGCCGTACCACCCGACGCCGAAGCCGTCGCCGTTGGTGGTGGTCGCGCCCATCTTGGAGTGCTTGCTCTGGATGACCAGGGAGTTCTCCGGCTTGAAGAGCAGCTCCTCGAGGTTGACCGGTTCTCCGGAGTAGGCGAGCCAACGGCACATGCCGCACGGTCCTCTCAGTCGTCGGGCAGCGCGAAGCGGCGGACGAACGCGAGCGCCTTGTCCGCCACGTCGCGCCACCCGCTGTCGATCACCAGCGAGTGCCCGCGCCCGGGGATCTCGGTGAACTCCGTGGTCGCGCGGTTCTTCCGGTGCTTCTGGTACGCCGCGTGGGCGATCGCATGGGGCACCGTGTGGTCGGCGCCTCCCGAGATGACGAGCAGGGGGCCGCGGCCGGGGGCGGTGTAGTCGACCTTCGTCTCCGAGCGCGGGTTGAGGTTGCCGAAGGCGGCCTGGAAGATCGGGGCGCCCGAGGCCGGCACGTGGAACGCGTCGTAGAGCGTGGTGGCCTCGTCGGCGGAGAGCGCGTTGGCCCAGCCGTAGCCGAACTGCTCACGGGTCAGGGTGACCGCCCGCTTGGCGTTGGCGGGGTTGCCGAGCACCGGGAACGCCGAGCGCAAGGCCGAGGCCGGGAGGGGCAGCACGCCGCGTCCCGGGGCCGGGTCGATGGAGACCGTGGCGTCGGCGACACCCCGACCGGCCAGCTGCTGCACGACGAGCCCGCCGAACGAGTGACCCACCAGGGCCGGGGTGGCGGTCAGGCCCCGGATCACCTCGTGGTGGTGGTCGGCGACCGCCCGTACCTTCTTGCCGGCGAACACCTCAGGCCGCGCGCGGGCCGCCTCCACCGTCTCGGGGTCGTCGGGCCAGCCGGGCGCGACGGTCGCGTACCCCGCTTCCTCGAACCAGGTCCGCCACGGGTCCCAGCTGCTCGGCAGCAGCCACAGCCCGTGCACGAACACCACGGGCCGCTTGCCGCTCGCGTTCGCGGCCTCGATCTCGGTGGTCTCGCGGGTGGTGAGGGGCATCGAAACCTCCGACGGTGGTGGTGCCTCCGAACCTAACCCGGTGCGGCGAGGAGCGGCAGGGGCTGTCCAGAAACCCGGTGCCGCCGAACCCTGGCCGGGCGGCGCTCTGCCAGGATGCCGCCGTGTCCACGATGAACGCGCAGCGGCTGGTCAGCGACGACGTCCTCGCCCAGCCGCTCGCTGCCGACGGCGGGTCCGAGGCTCTCGCGACGTCGTCCGCCGAGCTCGTCGTCGCGCAGGTCGAGGTGGGACTGTGGGAGGCCGGGCCCGGTACCGACACCGACGTCGAGGTCGACGAGGTGTTCCTGGTGCTGACCGGCCGCGGGACCGTGACCTTCGAGGACGGCAGCGCGATCGACCTCCGGCCGGGCGTCCTGGTCCGGCTGCACGAGGGCGACCGGACGACCTGGGAGATCAGCGAGCGCCTGCGCAAGCTCTACCTCGCCTGACCTCCTCGGCCGGACGACGGCTCACCCGAGCGACCACACGCCGTCCAGCAGCATCGCCCCCGCACGAGACGGGAGCCGGTCGCCCCCGTGGCGACCGGCTCCGGATGGAGGACGAGCGGGGCGGTGTGGCGGCACCTCAGCGCTCGTTGCGGTGGTTGATCAGGTAGTCGTCGTACGGCGGGACGCGCAGCAGGGCGCGGTGGGCGGCGACGGAGTCTCCCCAGGCGTACCTCAGGAAGGTCCGCAGCCGGCCGTGGCGGGTGGAGGTGGTGGACGGGGTGGTCGTCGGGTGCTGGTTCATGACTCCAGGGTGGCCCGCCAAACCGTTCAGCACCAGCGAATACTTCTTACGTTTCGTGAAGCAACGCTGTATGGTGTGACCATGCTCGACGTCCAGCGCCTCCGGGTCTTCCGGGCCGTGGTGGCCAGCGGTTCCGTGCAGGCCGCGGCCGACCACCTCGGCTACACACCCTCCGCGGTCAGCCAGCAGCTCTCGGCGCTCCAGCGCGAGACCGGCCTGGTGCTGTTCGAGAAGGCGGGTCGCGGCATCGCCCCGACCCCCGCGGCCGAAGTGCTCGCGGCCGAGAGCGAAGAGCTGATGGGCAGCCTGAGCCGGCTCGGCGGCGTGGTCGACCACCTGCGGGAGGGTCACACCGGTTCGCTGACGATCGGCACCTTCGACTCGGCCGCGGAGTTCTGGCTGCCCCACGTGGCGCGCGGGCTCCAGCACGACTTCCCCGATCTCGTGCTCGAGCTGAGCCTCGACGAGCTGGGCAGCGCCGGACAGCGGCAGCCGGCGCGTCGCGACATCGAGGTCGCCACCGAGGCCGCGGACGCACCGGGGTCCGAACGGCCGGGCTACCGCCGGCACGTCCTCACCGAGGAGGGCTACCGCGCGGCCATCCCCAGGGTCACCCGCTCCTCGCCGCGTACGACGAGCAGGTGCCGCTGGCGGCGCTCGCCGACCTGGCGATGATCGACAACGACTTCAGCAACACCGGCTGCTCGCTGATCATCAGCGTGGCCTGCCGGGCGGCCGGCTTCACCCCGCGCTTCGTGGCCCGGTCCGACGACCACCACACCGCCCTGGCGTTCGTCGCCAGCGGCATCGGGATCACTCTCCTGCCTGCCCTGGCCGTGCCCGAGGCGATGGCCGGGGTCGAGAGCCGGGAGATCGTCAACCCGACCCCGCGCCGGCGGATCGTCGCCTTCGTCCGCGACAGCTCGGCGCTCGGACGCCCGACCTGCCGGGCGCTGGAGCTGCTGCAGGAGGCGGCGGCCCGGACCGAGTCGCGACGCGCCGCACTCACCCGGACCAGGTGAGGCCGTCCGGTGGCCGCAGTCTCTAGGGTCGGGGCATGTACCTCATCCTGGGGATGATCCTCTTCGGCATGGTCATCGGCGCCGGCGCCCAGCTCATCTTGGGTCGCGACCACGGCAAGGTCGACTGGACCATGGCGATCGTGGCCGGCCTGGTCGGCTCCTTCGTCGGCGGTCTGGTCATCAGCCTGCTCTCGGGCGACGGCCTCTCGCTGCGCCCGAGCGGCATCATCGGCTCGCTGGCCGGTGCCGTCGTCGTGACCGCCCTCTGGCGCTGGATGCAGGCCCGCAAGGCGCCCGTCGCCAACCCGAACAAGCGATCGGGCAACCCCGCCAAGCGCAACCAGAGCCCGGGGCGCTAGTCCCCGCTCGGCCGGGACCGGTCCCAGCGGTCCCATCCGCTCCCTGCCGTCCCGGCCGCCCCTTACCCGGGCAAAGGCCTGGCAAAGAGTCGACCGATCCGGCGCGGAGTGGGGAGCGACTGCCCCACGATGACGCCGTACGCCGGTCACGCGTCAGGCAGCGCGGGCCGGAGTACCGCGGGCGGGCCGGACCTCGCTCGCAACGAACAGGTACCAGGGCCCGTCCCCCCACAGGACGGGCCCTGGTCTGCTGTCGGGCTCCCTCTCAGCCGGCCAGCACGAGCTCCTCGCGCTCGGTCACCTCGGGCAGCACGTGCGCCCGGCGCAGCGAGGCGAAGGCGACGACGCCGCCGGCCATCACCAGCACGGCCGCCAGCAGCAGCCCGGCCTGGTAGCCGCTGAGGAACGCGTCGACCGGGGTGTGCCCGGCGGCCAGGGCCGAGCCTGGCGGCTGGTCAGTACCGCTCCGATCACGGTGATCCCGAGCAGGCCGGCGACCTCACGCGAGGCGTTGAAGATCGCCCGAGGCGACCCCCGCCTGCGCCGCCGGCATCACGCCCAGGACGGTCGCGGTCAGCGGGATCGGTCATCCCGCCGCCGAGGCCGATCACGGCGAAGCTGGGCATCAGCGACCAGAACGAGGCATCCCGGCCGAGGAGGCGACCGAGCCGATCGCCAGACCCATCAGCCAGCATGCCGAAGCCCGTGGACCGGTGGGCGCCGAAGCGGGCGGCCACCCGGTCGGAGACGATCGCCGAGGCCGCCATCAGCACCGCCATCGGCACGAACGCCAGGCCGGCCTTGGTGGGCGAGAAGCCCAGCACGCCCTGCAGGTAGAGTGAGGTGAAGAAGTAGATGCCGAACAGGCCGAACGCCCAGAGCATCAGCGCCACGATGCCACCGGTGAACTCGCGTCGGGCGAACAGCGTGACGTCGACCATCGGCTGGGCGACGCGGCGCTCGACCACGACGAAGGCCAGCGCGGCGACGGCGACAGCCCGAACGACCCGAGGATCGCGGCCGAGGTCCAGCCTCGGTCGTTCCCCTCGATCAGCGCCCAGGTGAGGGCGAACAGGGCGACCGTCGAGAGCACCGAGCCCGGCCAGGTCGAGGCGACGGGCCTGCGTCCTCGCGCGACTCGGGATCGCCCAGGCGCCCAGCGCCATCGTCGCGACGCCGACCGGCAGGTTGATCCAGAAGATCCACTGCCACGAGACGTGCTGGGTCAGGTAGCCGCCGAGCACCGGCCCGACCGCCAGCGCCAGCGCCCCGACCCCGCCCCAGATGCCGACCGCGGCGTTGCGCTCGCGCTTGTCGGTGAACGTCGCGCTGATGATGGCCAGCGTGGTCGGCGTGACCAGCGGCCGCCCCGATCCCCTGCAGGGCCCGGGCCGCGATCAGCGGGCCGCACCGCCGGCCAGTCCCGGCGAGCAGCGAGGAGACGGTGAAGACCGCCAGCCCGATCAGGAACAGGCGACGCCGGCCGAACGCGTCGGCGAGCCGTCCGCCGGCGAGGAGCAGGCCGGCGAAGGTGAGGATGTAGCTGCTGACGACCCACTCGATGCCGGCGGTGGAGAGGCCCAGCTCGCGCTGGATGTCGGGGATCGCCACGTTGACGATGTTGTTGTCGAGGTAGGTCATGAAGGTGGCCAGCGCCACCGACACGAGGGCCCATCGGTTGCGGTTCATGAAGAGTCTCCTATACGTCGTACATGTATGTCGTACAGGAAACCTTGTACGGCGTATAGTTGTCAAGCCTTATGGTGTATAGTTCTGACCATGACCCCCCGGTCCGACACCGCTCGAGCGGCGCCGCGAAGGCCGACCTCAGCCGCGACGCGATCGTCGAGCGGGCGCTGACGGTGATGGATGCCGACGGCCCCGACGCGGTCACGATCCGGCGGATCGCGCAGGAGTTCGGGGTCACCCCGATGGCGCTGTACTGGCACGTCGCCAACAAGGACGAGCTCCTGGCCGCGATGGGGGACGCCCTGCTCGCCGGCGTGACCCTCCCCCCGCCGTCCGGACCCTGGCACGTCCAGCTGCGGGCGGTGGTCGACGTCCTCATCCGTGAGCTCGCCCGCCACCCGGCCGCCGCCGAGCTCGTGTTCCCGCGTGTCCTGATCGCCGAGCGGGGGCTCGCGCTCACGGAGTTCACCTTGACGCTGCTCGAGGACGCCGGCTTCACCCCCGAGCAGGCCGCCGACCTCGCCCGGATGGGGCTGCAGACCGCGATGATGCTGGTCGTCCAGCGTCCGGGCGCGGAGAGCCAGGCGGCGGTGGAGCAGCGCGACGCCCTGCTGGCGGCCAAGCGCGCCCACGTGCAGAGCCTGCCCGTCGACCGCTACCCCCACGTGCAGGCGGCGGCCGACAGCCTCACCGACTGTGACGACGAGGCGGCCTACTACGGCTTCGGGGTCGACCTCTACCTCGAGGGTGCCCAGGCACTCCTGCGCCGGGTCAAGCGAGCCGGCTGACCGTCGGCCCGAATCCCCCGCGACAAACCCCGCTCCGTCGGGGATGCTGACGCCTCGTGCGCGTCGCCGTCCCCGCCGTGCTCCGCGAGGAGCCGCAGTACCGCCTGCTCTTCGGCAGCCAGGTGCTCTCGGTGGTCGGCGACCGGGTGGCCAGCGTGGCGCTGCCCTTCGCGGTGCTGGCGATCGGCGGCGGCGTCGGCGAGGTGGCGCTCACTTCGGCCGCGCAGTTCCTGCCTTTCGTGGTGCTGGCGGTGCCGGCCGGTGTCTGGGCGGACCGCTGGGACCGCAAGCGGATCCTCGTGGTCTCCGACGCCGTCCGCCTGGTCACCCAGGCGGTCGCCGCCGTCCTCCTGCTGACCGGGACCGCCGAGGTCTCCCAGCTGGTCGTCCTCGCCGCGGTGTTCGGTGCGGCCGACGCCTTCTTCTCACCCGCGTTCAGCGGGCTGCTGCCGACCACCGTCGACCCGGGCAACCTCCAGCCGGCCAACGCCTTGCGTGGCCTCACCTTCTCGCTGGCCAACGTCGTGGGACCGGTGGTCGCCGGAGCGCTGATCGCGTTCGCCGGCGGACCGGGCAGCGCGTTCGCCTTCGACGCGGCCACTTTCGCGGTGTCGGTCGCGCTGCTGGTGCCCCTGCGGTCGCGCGTGGTCGACGAGGTGGAGGCCGAGGACCGGCAGCCGGCGCCCGAGACGTCGTTCGGCACCTCGTTGCGCGAGGGCTGGCAGGAGGTGCGGTCGCGCTCGTGGGTACTGGGCTACCTCGGCGGCTTCAGCGTCTACCACGCGGTCGTGCTGCCCTCGATCTTCGTGGTCGGGCCGGTACTGATGGCCGCGCACTACGACGGCGCCCGGTCGTGGGCGGTGGTCACCGCGCTCTTCGGGATCGGCAACATCCTCGGCGACGTGCTGCTGCTGGCGTGGCGACCGCCGTACGCCCTCCGGGTCGGGGCGCTGATGCTGGTCGGTGCCTCGTGCCAGGCCGCGATCATCGGCAGCCACCTGCCGGTGTGGGGGATCGGGCTGCTCGAGCTGCTCACCGGGATCTGCGTGACCGGCACCTTCACGCTCTGGGAGACCTCGCTCGGAGAGCATGTGCCGCCGCACGCCCTGTCGCGGGTGTCGAGCTACGACTACCTCGCCAGTACCGGCGTCATCCCGCTCGGCAACCTGCTGGTCGGCGTCGTCGCCGCGGCGGTCGGGATCTACCCGACCCTGTACGCGATGACCGCGGTCGGGATCGCCAGCTCGCTGGCGGTGCTCGCCATCCCGGCCGTTCGCCACCTCCCCCGCGGCACCGTCCCCGCCGGGTCGTCCGCCTGAGCGTGCTGCCAGATGACGGCTGGGCGGACGACGGTGAGGATCAGGGCAGTGGTGCCGGGCGTCGTACGCCGCCTCACCCCGTGGTGGGAGGGCGCTGTCGGTGCCCTCCCCTAGCGTCGCGGGCATGGACATCATCCTGATCCCGGGCCTCTGGCTGACAGCGCGACTCGTGGGACGCGATCGCGTCGCGGCTCGAGGAGGCCGGCCACCGCGCCCACCCGCTCACCCTGCCGGGCATGGAGTCGGTCGACACCGACCGGTCGGACGTCACCCGCCAGGACCACGTCGACGCCGTGGTCGCGGCGATCGACGCGGCCCCCGACGACGGAGCCGTCCTCCTGGTCGGCCACTCCATGGGCGGCGTGCTGGCGTGGGCGGCCGCTGACGCTCGGCTCGACCGGGTGGCGGGCGTCGTCTTCCTGGCCAGCGAGCCCGGCGCTCCCGCCGAGGAAGAGTCGATGTTCCCCGTGGACGGCTCCGACGTGCCGCTCCCGACGTGGGACTTCTTCGACGCCGAGATGACCGCCGACCTCGACGAGGCCCTCCGCGACACCATCCGCGCCGGCTCGGTCCCGTCTCCGCTGCACGCGGTCACCGACGGTCTCGACCTCACCCACGACGAGCGCTACGACCTGCCGGTGCTCCTGGTCACCGCCGAGTACGACGAGGCACAGCTCCGCGAGTGGACCGAGGCCGGCGATGCCCGGCACCGAGGAGATCGCCCGGCTGCGCCGGCTGCGCTACGCCGACCTCCACAGCGGGCACTGGCCGCAGTACACCCGCGCCGACGACACCGTGGCGCTGGTCAGCGACTTCGCCGCGACCCTCTGACCGCCGGGCGGCGGGTCACGACGTCACCTCGAACAACCCGACCGCGAGGTCGGGGTCCGAGGTGATCGCCAGCACCTCGTCGCCCGCCTCCAGGACGGTGGTGCCGCTGACCTGCACCATCCGGCCGTCACGGCTGACGACGCTGACCCACACGTCCTCGTCGAGCGGCAGGTCGCGGATGGTCGTTCCGTCGGCCTGCGAGCCCCGCTCGACGACGTACCGGTGCAGACCCTCCGGACGGTCGCGGAACCTCATCCCCATCGTCCACGGCTCCTGCTCCACCACGCGCATCGGCACGTGCCAGACCTTGGCCAGGGTCGGCACCAGCCCGCCCTGCACCACCACCGAGAACAGCACCACCACGAAGACGACGGCATAGATCCGGTCCGCGTCGGGCGCGGCCTCCGCCACGGCGTAGGTGCCGAGCAGGATCGGCACCACCCCCTTGAGCCCGGCCCACAGCACGAACGCGCGCTCGCCCGGGCGGCAGCCGGATCGGCACCAGCACCAGTCCCACGAGGACCGGCCTGATCACCAGCACCAGCAGCACCGCCAGCGCGATACCGGTCCAGACGCCGGCCGCCGCCGATGTCCGAGATCGGGATCGAGAGCCCGAGCACCGTGAACGCGACGATCTCGGCCAGGCTGGCCAGGGCCGAGGAGAAGCGCTCGACCTCCCGCTTGTACGGCGCGCGGGTGTCGCCGACCAGGATCCCGGCCAGCAGCACCGCCAGGAAGCCCGACCCGTGCGCGGCGGTCGTGACGCCGTACAGCAGCAGGGCGAAGGCGACCGCTCGGAGCGGGTACAGGGCCTCGTTGGGCATCGGCAGGTGCCGGAGCAGCCAGCGCAGCCCCATCCCGCCGGCGAGGCCGAACGCGATGCCGAGCACCATCTGCAACGCGAACTCCAGGGCGCCGTGCGCCGACCGCGCCCCACCCGGCACCGGTGGAGCCGAGGATCGCCACCATCAGGGCTATCCCGACCGGGTCGTTGGCGCCCGGCCTCGCCCTCGAGGAGGGTGCCGGTGCGACCGGAGACCTCGCGCCGGCCGAGCACCGAGAACACCGTCGCCGGGTCGGTGGGCGCCAGCGCGGTGCCGAGCAGCAGGGCGGGGCGCCAGTCGAAGCCCAGCAGCAGGTGGGCGGCGAGGGCGAGCGCCACCGGCGGTCACGAACGTACCGGCGACGCCGAGCCAGACGACGGGTCCGGCGACCGGCCGGAACCGGGACACGCCCGATGTGCATGCCGCCGTCGAACAGGATCACCACGATCGCGACGGTGACGATGCGCTGGTCGGTGACCATCGACAGCGAGCCGAGGGCAGGGAAGACGGCCGAGGCGCACCGACGCGGCGACCAGGAACAGGGCCGGGCTCGGGACGTGCAGCCACGACGACACCCGGCTCGAACCGATCGCGAGGAGCAGGGCGACGGCCGCGACGACGACCATCAGCGCGAAGGGGGTCACGTCGTGCATCGGACGGCTCTCTGGTGTGCGCCTGGTGTCGGCGGGGGTCGGTCGGACGACGCCGACCAGACTTCCCGGCACACCGGTAGCCACCTTAGTGCCGGATCGCACGCGTGCCGCCGGAACGCGTCAGGAGTGGGCCAGGCAGCGCGTCGACCACGGTCGGGCCTCGAGCCGCGCCTCCGGGATCGGCTCCCCGCACACCTCGCAGGTGCCGTAGCTGCCGTCGGCCACCCTGGCCTGCGCTCGCCGTACGTCGTCCAGCATGGCCAGCAGGTGCTCCTGCGCGGAGACCGCCGCGAGCCGGTCCACCGCCATCGAGGTGCCCTCGCCCACCCGCTTGCCGAACGAGATCGTGCCCACCTCGCCCGGGGGCCTGGTGAGCTCGGCGAGCTCGGCCTCCAGGCGATGCTCGCGCTCGGCGAGCAGGCGGCCGGCGTCCTCGTGCATACGGCCAGGGTAGGTCGCTTCGAGCGCTCGGTAGCGTGGCGGCATGCTCTCGGCCCACCGCTCCTTCACCACGATCACCCCGCCCGACGTCGTCCACGCCTACCTCTCCGACTTCACCCGGCCGAGGAGTGGGACCCGGGCACGGTCGAGTGCACCCGTCATCGAGGGCGACGGAGGCGTCGGCACCCGCTACCGCAACGTGTCGTCGTTCCTCGGCCGGAACACGACGGTCGAGTACGTCGCCGAGGAGCTGAACGCCGCCGACGTTCGTGCACTTCCACGGCCACAACGAGCAGTTCACCGGCCACGACCGGATCAGCATGGAGGCCGTGGGCACCGGTACCCAGGTCACCTACGACGCTCAGTTCGTCTTCCACGGCGCGAGCCGCGTCGCGGTGCCGCTGGTCGCGCTCTACCTGCCCCACCTGGCGAAGAAGACCGTCGCCCAGCTGCGAGACCGGCTCGACCGCCTCAGCAACGGTGGCTGAGCACGCCCGCTTCCGCGGTCGGATCGCGGGCCTGGGCACCAGCAGCGGGGTGCGGGTGGTCGTGGGCTGGTGGGAGGAGTCGCCGTACGGCGCCTTCGCCGACGTGATGCTCGCCGACGCCGACGGCACCCGTCGGCTGCTCGCCCCCAGCGACGAGGTCGCCGGGTTCGTCTCTGCGACCTACCGCTTCGACGACGTCCAGGTGGTGCCGGTCGAGGTCACTGCCGACGGGCCGCGGGTCTCGCTGACGGCCGGCGAGCTCGCCGTGGGCTACACCGTCGGCCGGCGTACGACGCTGGGCCGGGCGCTGCGGGCGGTCCCGGCGCCGGTCGCGACCTCGCCCGGCTGGTGCCGGGTCACCGACCCGGTGGCGCGGGTGGTGCTGCGCGGGGTCCGTACCCGCGGCTCCGCGGGCGGCGGCCGGACCGAGAGCTACGGCGCGACCGACCTGCACCGGATCGACGCGGCGCACGGCACCTGGCGCGGCCGCGACCTCGGGTCGCTGCGGCCGGTTCTGCCCGAGCCCGGCTTCGGCTTCGGCTCGACGCCACCGGCCCCGTCGGTGACGACCCTGGTGACGACCGTCGAGCGAGGCCTAGCCTGGCGTCCATGACCGACGAGCGCCGCGACCCGGCCCAGCCCTGCTCGTGGGTCCCGGCCGACGCTCTCACGGAGTCCGACCCGACTCCCGGGATGACCCGCCAGGTCGCCATGCACCGCGACCGGATGTGGACCGGCACCGTCGACACCGAGCCCCACGCCGTCTCCGGCTGGCACCACCACGGCGACCACGAGACCACGCTCTACGTCGTCTCCGGCCGGATGCGCCTGGAGTCCGGGCCCGGTGGCTCGCACGTCGTCGAGGCAGGCCCCGGCGACTTCCTGCGGGTGCCGGCGGGAGCGGTGCACCGCGAGTCCAACCCCTCCGAGGAGCCGGCGCGAGCGGTGGTCGTGCGCTGCGGCACCGGCGACCCGACGTACAACGTCGACGGTCCCGGCCGACTGAGGCGGACCGACTGAGGCGGACCGACGCTCGGGGACGCACCCGTCCCGACTCCCGACCCGACCCCGGAGGAACCCATGGATCTGCTCACCCTGCCCGACGGCCGCATCCTCGAGGTCGAGATCACCGGCCCGGAGCACGGTCCGGTGCTGCTCTTCCTCCACGGCACGCCCGGAGCCTCGCGCCAGCTGGACCCCCTCGCCCGCGCCACGGCCGGCCAGGCCATCGGCTGGTCACCTTCACCGGGCCGGGTACGGCGCCTCCTCGCGCCGCGCGGGCCGCAACGTGGCCGATGACACCGGCGACGCCGCGGCCGTTCTCGACCACCTGGGTGTCGAGACCTGCGTGGTCGCGGGCTGGTCGGGCGGTGGCCCACATGCGCTGGCGTGCGGGGCCGGCTCGCCGACCGGGTCCGCGCCGTGACGGCTCGCGGGCGTCGCGCCGTACGGCACGGTCGGGCTCGACTTCCTGGCCGGGATGGGCGAGGACAACGTCGAGGAGTTCGGCGCGGCCGTGCAGGGCGAGCAGCCGCTGCGCGCCTACCTCGACGAGCAGCGTCCGACGCCATGCCGGCGATGACGCCGGCGCAGAGATCGCGCGCGATGGACACGTTGCTGCCCCAGGTCGACCGAGGCCCAGTGACCGGAGAGTTCGCCGACTTCCTGGCGGAGGAGTTCCGCCAGGCCGTCTCCCGCCAGCCTCGACGGCTGGCTCGACGACGACCTGGCCTTCGCGCACCGTGGGGCTTCACCCCGCCGACGTCGCGGTGCCGACCTACCTGTGGCAGGGCAGCGACGACCTGATGGTGCCGTTCGCCCACGGCGAGTGGCTGGCCTAACGGATCCCCGGTGTGACCGCCCACCTCGAGCACGGTGAGGGACACCTGTCGATCCTGCTCGGCGCCTGGACCGCTGTTCGACGAGCTGCTCGGCCCGCTCCTGAACCGCCACGCCGAGGGCCCTCGGCGTGTCATCCTCGCCGGCATGGAGGAGCCGAGGTCGTCCCCGTCGACGGACGGCTCCGGCTGCGGGCCTTCGACCGGTGAGCCGGACGTCGCTGCGCGCTGCCGTGGTACGCCGACCCCGCCACCGTCGTCGCCGTCGACGGCCCCGGAGCCACGCCGTACGACGGCGCTCGTGTGGCCGCGATGTACGACGCGCTCGGCAGGCAGGGCGACCTCTACATGATCGAGCCCGACGCATCGGGCTGGGCGCCGGTCGGCGACGTCACCCTCGCTCGCGACACCCTGCCGATCGTGATCGCGCCGGAGTATCGACGCCAGGGGATCGGCCGGTCGGTCCTGCTCCGCCTGGTCGACCGGGCACGGGTCCTGGGCTGGCAGGAGCTCCGGGTGCGCGAGGTCTACCCGACACGCCGCGTCGCGCGCGCTGTTCGAGGGGCTGGGCTTCGTCCCGCGGCCCGGCGGCCCGGCGGCGTACGTGCTCCGGCTGAGCCCCTTGGGCGGTCCGGCTGTCGGGGATGACCAGCCCGGTCGAGCCGGCATGCGATGCTGCACCGCGTGTGGCTCAAGGTGCTCGTCCCGCTGCTGGCGGTGGCCTATGCCGCCTACCGGGTCCTCCTGCACGTCCAGATCTCGCGCGCCCGCCGGGCCGGTGACCAGGCCCGGGTCGACGACCTCGGACCCATGGTTTCCGGCTGTACCGGTGGGCCTTCCTCCTGTGCCTGCTGGCGATCGCTGTTCCTGGCGCTGCTGGTGTACAGCAGCGGCTCCTGAGCCGGAGGGCTCCGGGTGGTAGACCGGTGCCATGCCCGACACCCTCGACGTCCCGGTCGCCGGCGGCTCGCTCCGCGTCACCACCTGGTCGGGCAGCGGCCCGCCGGTGCTCGCGATCCACGGCATCACCTCGTCGGCGTGGGCCTGGCCGTTCCTCGCCTCCGAGCTCGACGACCGCTGGTGGCTCCCGACCTGCGCGGACGTGGCCGGTCCAACACCCTGCCCGGCCCCTACGGCATGGCCGCGCATGCCGCGGACTGTGCCGCAGTGGTCGAGGCGGTCAGCGACGAGCCGGTGGTCGTCGTCGGGCACTCGATGGGCGGGTTCGTCGCCACGGTCCTCGCCGCCCGCCGGCCTGACCTGGTCCGGGCGGTGGTGCTGGTCGACGGCGGCCTGCCCTTCGCCGCGGCCGACGAGGAGGTGACGCTGGAGGGCCTGAGGCCGATCGTCCAGCGCCTGCAGACGTCGTACACCCGGGCGGAGTACCGCGCGTGGTTCCGTGGCCATCCGGCGTTCGCACACGACTACACGCCCGAGGTCGAGGCGTACGCCGACCACGACCTGCCCGACGACCCCGGGCGACCGAGCGTGGTGCCGGCGGTGGTCGAGGCCGACCAGCGCGACATGCTGCGGAGCCGCGCCTTCGCCGACGCCCTCGACCAGCAGACCCGTCCGCGGCTGTTCCTGCACGCCCCCCGGGGCTTCGCCGACGACCCACCGGGGCTCTACCCGCAGGCCGACCGTCGACGCCTACGCCCGGCGCTGGCCCGACCTGGGGGTGCGCCCCGTGCCCGACGTCAACCACTACACCATCGTGCTGAGCAGACGGGGTGCGTCGGCCGTGGCTCGGGCGGTGCATGACCTCGGCTGAGGCTCAGCCGGCGCCGTACGACGTGGTGCCGTGCCCGAGGGTGGTGGTCCCGGGGCCGGAAGGCAGGGCGTGGAGCGCCACCGGAGGGAACTCGCCCATCGCGTGGTCGGCGATCCTCTTCATCATCCACATGTCGATGCCGCCGCCGAGGAACCCGCCCGCGAGCGGGATCCCGCGACCGAGCCGGCTGAAGGCCTTCTCCCCGACGCCGCGCATCAGCCGGAAGCCGATCGCCTTGTTGAGCATCAGGAGGCCGGCCGGAGGCAGCTGGCCGGACGCGAGGGTCACCATCTTGTTCTGCTTGCCGCCGACGAGGCCGGCCTTGGCCAGCACGTCGTCGGCGTCGGAGCCGACCAGGGTCATCAGGATCGCGGTACGCACCATCGGGTCGTTCACGTCGTACCCGCGCAGGTCGGCGATCGCCCCCACCATCCGGGTCGCCTGGATGTAGAACTCCACGACGTTGGCCGGCAGGGCGATCGGCATCGTGAGGAACCCGCCGACGCCGGTCACGAAGCCGCCGATCCCACCCCGGACCAGGGTCTGACGGGCGACCTTGGCGACCGCGGTGTCGTGGGTGGTGGTCTCGGCGCGCGCCCAGACTGCGAGCTCGTGGGCGGACCGCAGCGGGCCGAGGCCGTCGATGCCGGCGTCGAGCAGGACCTGCACGAGCCGGGACACGGCGCCCTCGTCGGGCGCCTCGAGGGAGGCCGCAGTGAGGGCCGGGGTCTTGTCCTTGCGCTTGCTCAGCGCCACCGGTCAGCCCTCCTCGGGGCCGGGGCCGGGGCCGGTGCTGTCGGGCTCGGTGGTGTCGGGCTCGCCGGTGGCGGCCTCGGGCGGGGCCTCGGGGTCGACGGAGCGCTGCTCGGCGATCCGATCGACGCCGCGGTCGAGCACCCCGCGGACCTCCTCGAGGGTGGTGGCGTGGCGCCCCTCGGTGCGGCCGTTGACGGCGTCGGCGGCGCGGTCGAACCACCGGCCGACGTCCTCGCGGTGCTCGTGGGCGAACTCCCCGGCGACGGCCAGCCCCTGTCGAACCAGCTGGTCGGCCTGGTCGGCGATCTCGCCGAGACGTCGCTCGACGTCGTACTCGTCGAGCAGGGCCTTCACCTGGTCGGCGAACGACGGCTTCTCCTCCATGGCACCTCCTGGGTGTCTCGACCCCCATTCTCCCCGGTCCGGGCCCGCCACCCAACCGGGCTCGCCCCGGACCCGCCCCTGACCGGTCCCCGACGCGCCCACCGAGCGCTACGCCGCAACGTCGGGGACTATCTCGCCGCCGGGTGGGGCAGACTCGTCGGATGACGGCGTTCACGGTGCGCAACCGGACCCAGGCGGTCGTGGCTGCTGACCGTGCGGACATCTGGTCCGCGCTCACCGATCCCGACCTGGTGGCCGAGCTCACGCCGTACCTCGAGCGCATCGACGCGGACGGCGACCGGTGGCGCTGGCACCTGACCCGGGTACCGGTGCTCGGCACTGTGGTCGAGCCGTCGTTCACCGAGCTGATGAGCTTCACCGAGCCCACCTCGATCACCTTCCACCACGACCCGGCGTCGCGCCGGGAGCAGGCCGGCGCGGAGGGCACCTACCGGCTGGCCGACCACCGCGACGGCACCGACCTCAGCATCGACCTCGCGGTCACCGTCGACCTGCCGTTCCCGAAGGTCGCCGGCCCGGCGGTGCGGACGGCGATGGGCGGCGTCGTCGCCCACATGGGCCGTCGCTTCGGCACCAACCTGGAGCACCACCTCGCCCCTTGACCCCCATCCGGCCATCCGCCCCAACCGGGTCGTCCGCCTGAACCTTGCTTCTAGGCGACTCCTGGGCGGACGACCGGGGCACGCGAGCCGGTCGTCCGCGTGAGCGTCGCTGCTAACGGACTGTGAGGCGGACGACCCGAGAGGTTTGGGGGTCGAGGTCCGGGGGGTACGGGACCTGGGACACCGACCGAGCGGAGCCGAGATGACCGACCACGTCGCCCACGCCGAGACCGAGATCTCGGCCTCGCCCCAGCAGGTGTGGGACGCCCTCACCGACCCGGATGCCATCGCCCAGTTCATGTTCGGGGCCCGGGTGGACACCGACTGGGAGGAGGGCAGTGCGATCACCTGGAGCGGGGAGTACGACGGCAAGCCCTACCAGGACAAGGGCGAGATCCTCGAGGTCGTCGAGAGCCGCCGGCTGCGGGTGACCCACTTCAGCCCGCTCAGCGGTGACGACGACGTACCGGAGAGCTACCACACCCTCGACTACCGCCTCGCCGGCGAGGGCGACACCACGCGGCTCACCCTCGACCAGGACGGCAACGACTCCGAGGAGCAGGCCGACCAGTTCGCCCAGAACTGGCAGACCATGCTCGACCAGGTCAAGCAGTACGTCGAAGCCGGGCGCTGAGCCTCACCGGAAGCGCCGCAGCCGCAGGCTGTTGCCCACCACGAAGAGCGAGGAGCCGGCCATCGCCGCACCCGCGACCATCGGGTCGAGGAGTCCGGCGGCCGCCAGGGGAATCGCGGCGACGTTGTAGGCGAACGCCCAGAACAGGTTGCCCCGGATCGTCGACAAGGTACGTCGCGCCAGCCGGATCGCGGTGACCGCCGAGGTGAGATCGCCGCCGACCAGGGTGAGGTCGCTGGCCGCGATCGCGACGTCGGCTCCGGTGCCCATGGCGAGGCCGAGGTCGGCCCCTGCGAGCGCGGCCGCGTCGTTGACGCCGTCGCCCGCCATCGCCACGACCCGGCCCTCGGCCTGGAGCGACCTGACCGCGTCGACCTTGCCCTGGGGGCGGACCCCCGCGATGACGGTGTCGATGCCGACCTCGTCGGCGACCCGCCGCGCGGTCGGCTCGTGGTCGCCGGTGAGCAGGACGGTGCTCAGGCCGAGGTCCTTCAGCTGACGCACGGCGTCGGCCGAGGTGGGCTTCACCGCATCGGCGACCACCAGGACCCCGAGGGCCATGCCGTCGCAGCCCACCACGACCGGCGTGCCGTCGCCGGCCGCGGCGACCGCCCGTCGAACGGCGTCGGGGACGGTCTCGAACAGGTCGGGCCGCCCGACGCTCACCTGGCGGCCCTCGACCGTGCCGCGTGCCCCGAGGCCGGCGAGGTTGGTGAAGTCGGTGACCGACGGGAGGTCAGGGCCGGCTGCGGTGACGACGGCGCGCGCGACCGGGTGCTCGGAGGCCTGCTCGACGGCCGCGGCGAGGCGGAGGAGAGCGTCGTCCGCGGGCTCCCGTCGGACGACGGTCATCCGGCCGGTGGTCACCGTTCCGGTCTTGTCGAGCACGATCGTGTCGACGGCGCGGGTGGACTCGAGGACCTCAGGACCTCGGATCACGATGCCGAGCTGGGCGCCACGGCCGGTACCGACCATCAGGGCGGTGGGGGTCGCCAGACCGAGGGCGCAGGGGCAGGCGATGACGAGGACGGCGACGGCCGCGGTGAAGGCCTCCGTCGTCGTACCACCGAGGGCGAGCCAGCCCAGGAGCGTGAGCAGGGCGATGACCAGGACCACCGGCACGAAGACAGCCGAGACGCGGTCGGCCAGCCGCTCCACCGGAGCCTTGGTCTGCTGCGCGCGGGTGACCAACCGGGTGATCTGGGCGAGCTGGGTGTCGCCGCCGACGCGCGTGGCGCGCACGACCAGGCGGCCGGAGGCGTTGAGCGAGGCGCCGACCACCTCGTCGCCCGGTCCGACCTCGACCGGCACGGACTCGCCGGTCAGGAGCGACAGGTCGACGGCGGAGGTGCCCACCTCGACGACGCCGTCGGTCGCGACCTGCTCGCCGGGCCGGACCACGAACCGGTCGCCCACCGCGAGGGCTGCCACCGGTATCTGCTCCTCGACCCCGTCGCGGAGCAGCGAGACCTGCTTGGCCCCGAGCTCCATCAGCGACCGCAAGGCATCGCCCGCCCGGCGCTTGCTCCGGGACTCGGCCCACCGCCCGAACAACAGGAACGTGGTGACCACCGCGGCGGTCTCGGTGTAGAGGTGTCCCTCCCCGGCGACGACGGCGACCGCCGACCAGGCCCAGGCCGCCGTCGTACCGAGGGAGACCAGGGTGTCCATCGTGGACGTCAGGTGGCGCGCATGGAGCGCGGCCGCGCGGTGGAACGGCCAGCCGGCCCACCAGACCACGATGCCGGAGAGCACCAGTGACCAGCCCTCGTACGACGGCGGCCGGGTCGCCGGCGCCATCGCCCACACCACGACCGGGACCGACAGCACCGCCGCCACGACCAGGCGCAGGGCCAGCGCGGACACGGTTCCAGTGGCCTCGGGGGCGCCGGTCGGCAGCGTGGCGTCGTACCCGGCTGCCCGGACGGCGGCGACCAGGTCGTCGGTGTCCAGCGTCAGGGGGTAGCTCACGTGCGCCTGCTCGGTGGTGAAGCGGACCGACGCCGTCACGCCGTCGAGCCGGTTGAGCCGGCGCTCGATGCGCTGGGCGCACGAGGCGCACGTCATCCCCTCGATGTCGAGGTCGACCTCGATGGTCTCCTGCACAGCACGGGTCGTCATCGCCGGTGTCCGAGCCGGCTCAGACGAGCTCGTAGCCGGCTTCCTCGAGAGCCTCGCGCACGTCGTCCTTGGCCAAGGGCGGCTCGGCGTGCACGGTGAGCTCGCCGGTCTCGAGCACGACATCCACCGAACGCACGCCGGGCAGCTGGCTGACCTCCTCGGTCACCGTCGCCACGCAGTGGTTGCAGGTCATCCCCCGCACCTTCCAGATCTGTGCCATGTCGTCTCCTCTCAGGAGCGCACGAGCCGCGCGATGGCGGCCGAGGCCTCGGTGAGCTTCTCCTCGGCACCGTCGCCGGAAGTCATCGCATCCCGGACGCAGTGCTCCAGGTGGTCGTCGAGCAGGCTCAAGGCCACCGCCTGCAGCGCCTTCGTCATCGCCGAGACCTGGGTCAGGATGTCGATGCAGTACTGCTCCTCCTCGACCATCCGCTGCAGGCCACGCGCCTGCCCCTCGATCCGGCGCAGCCGTTTGAGGACGTCGTCCTTGTCCTGGAGGTAGCCCGGCTGGTCCATACCGGCGAGGGTACCCCTAGGGGGTAAATCGGTCGCCAGCGGGCCGGTCGCCTCGTCCGAACCCGCTCAGCGTCGGACCCTGGCCCACCTCATGGCCCGGTCCACCAGGCCCAGGTCGCTGCGGACCCACGCGACCACCGCGACCCGACCGGTGTGGCGGAAGCGGCAGGCCGTGGCCGCCTTCCTGGTCCACGACGTCGGCGCCTGGGTCCCGCACCGGAACCGGTAGCGCACGATGTGCGACACCGCCGTACCGGTCGAGGCGGAGGCATCGGCACGGATCGCACGTCCCGGATGCCCCACCCGGGGCCGGAGGACGAGCCGGGCGGTCGGCGGCGTCCCCGCCGTGACCCGGACGACGGCGGTCGTGGTGTCGCTCAGGCCGAGGTCGTTGCTCACGACCACGCGCACGGTCTGGTCGCCGACGTGGGTGAAGCGGCAGGTCGCGGTGGGTGACGTGCGCGGCTCCAGCGGTGGCTGCGTCCCGCAGGTGAAGACGAAGGACGTGATGGTCCCGTCCTGACCCGGCTGGGAGGATCCCGCATCGAGGGTCAGGGTGGCACCCTGGGGGACTTGCGTCGCGCTGGAGGTCAGGTCGGCCACGGGAGCGGTCGGTGGCACCGTGACGGTGACCGTCTGGCCGGCCTGGGCGGTCTGGCCCCGGGTGTCGGTGACCGTCACCGCCGGGTGGTGCACGCCGCCGGACTGGTAGCGGCAGGTCGTCGACGGCGTGCTCTGCCGGGTGATCGGGCCGCCCGTGTCGCACACGAAGGCGTACGTCGTGATCCCGCGGTCGTCGGTGGATCCCGAGGCGTCGACCGTGATCGGCTGGCCGACGTCGACGGCCGAGGGGGCGATCGACAAGACGGCCACAGGTGGGGCGTCGGGAGGCAGCACGGTGCGTTCCAGGGCGCCGAGGTCGGCGTAGGTGGTCGGACCCACGCCGGTGTCGGCGACGTCGGGCTGGTCGACGGGTGCGGCGCCGGTCTGGTCGGAGGCGGCCCACCCGGTCACCGACGAGTCGGCGGCGTCGAGTGCGGGTGAGCCCGCGTCGAGCCGCAGGTCGCGACCGGCCCGGTCGACGAACCCCGGGTCGACGGCCATGCCCTGCAGCTCCTGCCCGGTGGCCGCACGGAAGGCTGCCAGTCCCGCGTAGAGGACGGCGTTCCACTCGAAGACCGGGGTCGTCCCGTCGGACTCGAAGACGAGGTCGTGGTCGATCGTCGTGCCGGACACGGAGGTCGCGTCCACGCGGATGTCGCCCTTGCTGCGCGGTGTGTCCACGGCGTTGTCCACCGAGATGTTGTCGCGCAGGCTGGTCCCGGTCGACCCTCCCTCGACGTTGAGCCCGGACGTGGCGTTGTGGACCGCGGTGTTCGAGACCACTGTGGCCCGCGCGGACTCCGAGACGTCGATGCCGTGGTCGCCGTTGTCGTAGGTGACGTTACGGCGCACGACGGCGCCGGTGGAGCCGGTGTACACCTGGATCCCCGAGTCGTCGTTCGCGTCGGTCACGTTGCGCTCGACCACGACGTCGAGGGAGGCCTGGCTGACGTCGATGCCGGCAGCGCGGCGGGTGCCCGGGGTGGCGTTCCCGGTGGCGGTGTTCCCGGCCACCCGGTCACCGGAGCCTGCCTGGATGCTGATCCCGTGGTAGCGGTTCGCCACGGCGGCCGAGGACGTGACCGAGCTCGACGTCGTGCCGTTGAGCCGGATGCCGATCGAGGCGTTGTGCTCGGCCGTGACCGAGGTGACCCGGTCGTGCGACCCACCGGTGTCGTTGAGCCCGTACGCCGCGCTGTCGGTCACCGTCACCGCGTCGACCCACGAGTGGGTCGACCGGTCGAGCTGGACGCCGGCGACGCCCTGGCGGCTCAGGGTGAAGCCACGTACGGTCACCCCGTCGACCTGCCGGACCAGGAACGCGTAGGAGCGGACGCCGACCTCGAGGTCGTCCGCCGCTGTGGGCGCGGGCCCACCGAGGTCGACGTAGAGGCGGTGGGACGTGCTGTCGAAGGACCAGGTGCCGGACGTGGTCTGGTCGGCCGCCGGCACCTTCCGGAGCAGGGTGGGGCCGCGGAAGACCTGCGTCGGCACCAGCTTGGACCCCAGCGCGGTGGTCCAGGCGTCGCTCCCGGTGGCGCCCCAGGAGGCCGAGGCCAGGCTGTCGGCCCCACTCACGACGGCTGCCGGGCTCTTCGCCGAGAACGTCACGCCGCTCGGAGCCCTCACCTGCTCCCGGTAGGTACCCGCAGCGACGCTCACGGTGTCGCCGGCGACGCTCACCTTCGCTGCCGCGCTGATCGAGCAGTACGGGGTGCTCGCCGAGCCGGGCCCCAGGTCGGAGCAGTCGGGATCCTCCTGCGCGACCAGGCGGACGGCGGCCGCGTGCGCAGGAGTCGAGACCGCGACCGTGAGCGCGAGCACGACACCCCCGACGGCAGCGCCGGCGGTCGACCTCACCCAGGATCGTGCCCGCGGGCCAGGCCGGCCCAGGGCTTGCTGCGTCACGCGCATGTGCGCCCCCCAACGATGTGACTGCGTCGCACGTTAGGCAGCCGAGGATGAGCCGGGCCTCGTCCAGATGACGGAGAGTGCCTACGCCACTTGGGTAGGTTCCGCCCGGTCCGTGGGCAGCCACCGGCCGCCTCCCCGCGGTCGGTGACCATGGAGCCATGAGCTCCGGACCTGCGAGTACGCCGGACAAGGCACTGCGGCGCGACATCCGCCGGGTGACCTCGATCCTCGGCGAGACCTTGGCCCGCACCGAGGGCCAGGACCTGCTCGACCTCGTGGAGCGGGTGCGCCGGCACGCCAAGGACCGCAGCCTCGACCAGCTGCCCGACTTCGACCTCGACACCATCACCACGCTCGTGCGGGCCTTCACGGCCTACTTCCACCTGGCCAACATCACCGAGCAGGTGCACCGTGGCCGCGCACTGACCCGCCTCGGCGAGGAGGAGGGCGGCTGGATCGAGCGCGCGGTGGCCAGGATCGCCGAGGCCCGGATCGACCCCGAGGAGCTCGCCGGCCTGGTGCGGCAGGTCGCCGTGCGGCCGGTCTTCACCGCCCATCCGACCGAGGTGGCCCGGCGTTCGACGATCGACAAGCTACGGCGGGTGGCCGCGCTGCTCGAGGAGCCGGACGGCCCGCGGCGGACCCGCCGGCTCCAGGAGGCGGTCGAGCTGCTCTGGCTGACCGACGAGATCCGGGTCGAGCCGCCGGAGCCGACCGACGAGGCGCGCAACGTCATCTACTACCTCGAGGGCCTGTCCGGGGGAGCGCTGCCCGACGTGCTCGAGGAGCTCCGCGACGGCCTCGCGACGCTCGGCGTCGAGCTGCCGATCGACGTACGCCCGCTGCGCTTCGGCAGCTGGGTCGGTGGCGACCGCGACGGCAACCCCCGCGTCACCCCGGCCACGACCCGCGAGGTGCTCACGCTCCAGGCGGTGCACGGCCTGCGGCTGCTCCGCGTGCTGGTCGACCGGGTCCGCCGCGAGCTCTCGGTCAGCGACCGGGTCAGCACCGCCTCCGACGCGCTCCGGGCCCGCCTCGCCGAGCTGCTCCCGGGCCTGCCCGAGGTCGCCCCGCGCTACCGCCGGCTGAACGCCGAGGAGCCCTACCGGCTGTTCCTCACCTGCGTCGAGGTCCGGCTCGGCCTCACCGAGGAGCGGATCTCGGGTGGCGGTCACCACGCCGCGGGGCGCGACTACGCCGACGACACCGAGCTGCTCGAGGACCTGCGGCTCCTGCACCGCTCAGTGCTGACCCACCAGGGCCCGCTCGTCGCGTCGGGCGAGCTCGAGCGCCTGCTGCGCACGGTGGCCGCGACCGGGCTCACCCTGGCCACCCTCGACGTCCGCGAGCACTCCGCGAAGCACCACCTCGCGGTCGGCCAGCTCCTCGAGCACGTCGGCGAGCTCGCCACGCCGTACCGCGAGCTGGACCGGGCGACCCGTACCAAGCTGCTCAGCGAGGAGCTCGCCCAGCGTCGTCCCCTTGCCCGGTCCCCCCTGCCGCTCGACGAGGAGGCGGCCGTGACCGCCGAGACGTTCCGGGCCATCCGCTGGGCGCTGGACTCGCTCGGCCCGCGGGCGGTCGAGAGCTACATCATCTCGATGACCCACGACGCCGACGACGTGTTCGCGGCCGTGGTGCTGGCCCGCGAGGTCGGGCTGGTGGACCTCGGGTCGGGGGTCGCACGGATCGGGTTCGTGCCCCTGCTGGAGACCGTGGAGGAGCTCGAGCAGACCGAGTTCATCCTCGACGCGCTGCTCGCCGACCCGTCCTACCGCGAGCTGGTCCGGCTGCGCGACGACGTGCAGGAGGTGATGCTCGGCTACTCCGACTCCAACAAGGCCGGCGGCATCACCACCTCGCAGTGGCAGATCCAGCTGGCTCAGCGCCGGGCCCGCGACGTCGCGCGCCGGTACGGCGTACGGCTGCGGTTCTTCCACGGCCGCGGCGGCTCGGTCGGCAGGGGCGGCGGCCCGACGTACGACGCGATCATGGCGCTGCCCTCGGGCACCGTCGACGGCGAGGTGAAGATCACCGAGCAGGGCGAGGTGCTCAGCGACAAGTACGCGCTGCCGACGCTGGCCCGGCAGAACCTCGAGCTCGCGCTCGCCGCGACCGTCGAGGCCAGCGTGCTGCACCGCACCGACCGGCGTACGCCGGAGCAGGCGCGGCGCTGGGACGCGATGATGGGCCAGGTCTCCGAGGCCGCCCATGCGCGCTACCGCGGGCTGGTCGAGGAGCGGGGCCTGCCGCCGTACTTCCTGACCAGCACGCCGGTCGACCTCCTCGGCGCGCTCCACATCGGGTCGCGGCCGTCCCGCCGGCCCGGCGCCGACGACGGGATCGAGGACCTGCGCGCGATCCCGTGGGTGTTCGGCTGGACGCAGTCGCGGCAGATCGTGCCCGGCTGGTTCGGCGTGGGCTCGGGGCTGGCGGTCGGTGAGCTCGGCGTCCTGCAGGAGATGTACGCCGAGTGGCCGTTCTTCCGGACCTTCCTCGGCAACGTCTCGATGACGCTGGTCAAGACCGACCTCGACATCGCCGCGCGGTACGTCGCGCTGGCGCCGGAGGAGCTGCGGCCCCTGCTCGACGAGATCCGAGCCGAGCACGAGCTGACCGTCGAGCGGCTGCTGGCGGTCACCGGCGACCACGCCCTGCTCGACCGCGAGCCGACCCTGCGGACGACGCTGGAGATCCGGGAGAACTACCTCGAGCCGCTGCACCACCTGCAGATCGAGCTGCTCGGGCGGTAC
The DNA here is from genome assembly GCA_963808115.1 of uncultured Actinomycetota bacterium. Classification (GTDB taxonomy): domain Bacteria; phylum Actinomycetota; class Actinomycetes; order Propionibacteriales; family Nocardioidaceae; genus Nocardioides. Next base: position 191,291 of record CAWEEN010000003.1, on the reverse strand, counting down.
CGGCGGGGAGAGGACGACCCGAAGCTCGAGCGCGCGCTGCTGCTGACCATCAACGGGATCGCTGCGGGGATGCGCAACACCGGGTGACGGGACCGCTTCCCACTAACTGGCATACAAACCGTCGTTCCGGCACCGTCCGAGGTGCGGTTTGTATGCCAGTTAGTTGATCGGGGGCCGCCTCCTGGTCGGCCCGGTGCCCCGGACGGCCATCTGGGCGCGGGAGCGGCGCGCGAAGAGGGCCCGCAAGAGCTCGTCGTCCGGTACGCCGGCCACCGCGTCGGCGTGCTCGCCGAGCGGCCCCGGCGCGATCGCGTCGAGCACCGGCCGCCAGTAGTGCTCCGCGAACGCCGCCTTCCCGAGGGCCTCGTGCAGGTCGGCGTGGCGCACCTCGAGGTTCCAGACCAGGCCGGGCCGGTCGTTCCCGTCGAGGGACGCGCCGTCGTCGTCCGCGGACGCCTGCAGCTCGGCCACGAGCTCCTCGACGGTCCGCGCCGCCCGCTCGCCCACGTGCCGCGCCGTCCACGCGGGCGACGGAGCACCGTCCATCGGGCCGCTCAGCGCGTCGGCCGGCCCACCCGCGAGACGGGCCAGCACATCGTGGACGGGTCCAGTCGGGGGGGCCGGCACGCGCTGCGCCACCTCTTCGGTGCTCAGGTCCGCGGGGGGTGGGCGACGGCGTCGAGGTCGGCGCGGTACGTCGCGCCCCAGTCCGGACCGGTCATGGCGCCACCCTCGACGACCTGCTTGTGCAACCCCGACGCTCGTCGTACGCTCGCGATATATCGCGAACGGTCGATGACCGTATCGCCCGAGATCGATCACGAGGAGTGCGCCATGGGACAGGGCCTGGGACACGGGTTCAACCGCCAGTGGGCACGCGAGCTGGAGGCCCAGCTGCAGCAGCACGGCTGGAGCGGGCGCGGGGGCCACGGCGACTGGGGCGGCTGGGGCCCGCGCGGTCGTCCGTCCGGTCCGCCGCCGTGGCTGGCCGGGCTGTTCGGCCTCGCCGGCCAGGAGACGCCGCCTCGGGGACCCCGGGTACGACGCGGCGACGTGCGGGTGGCGATCCTGGCGGTGCTCGCCGAGGAGCCGCTGAACGGGTACCAGGTCATCCAGGAGATCGCGGAGCGCACCGGCGGCGCCTGGCGTCCCAGCCCCGGCTCGGTCTACCCGACCATCTCCCAGCTCGAGGACGAGGGCCTGGTGGAAGGGGACGACGAGCGAGGCCGGCGCACGCTCCGGCTCTCCGACTCCGGCCGCACCTACCTCGCCGAGCACCAGGACGAGGTGGCAGGCGTCTGGGCACCCTTCGCGGACGGGGGTCGACGGGGGCCCCGGTCCGAGCAGGAGGAGGAGGCGCCCGACTTCACCTCGCTCAAGCCGGAGATCGGCCGGGTCATGAACGCCGCGTGGCAGATCATCAGCACCGGCACCGACGACCAGCGGCGCGCTGCGATCGGGGTGCTGGTCGAGGCCCGGCGCGGGCTCTACCAGATCCTCGCCGACGACCCCGGCGACGAGGTCGACGACCTCGGCGACCACGGACCTCGGGACGACGGCGAGGAGGAGCTGTGAACCAGACCCTGCGCATCGGCGACGCCGAGCGCGAGGAGGCGGCCCGGGAGCTCGGCGAGCACTACGCCCTCGGCCGGATCACCGCCGAGGAGCACTCCGACCGGCTCGAGCAGATCTGGGCCGCCCGCACCTCGGCCGACCTGGCGCCGGTCTTCAGCGACCTGCCCCGGCCGCAGCCGGAACGGCCCGCGCCGACCAGGGGAGAGCGGGTCCGCTCGCTCGCGCCCCGCGTGCCCTCCCTGCCGTTCCCCCTGCGGCTGCTCTGCTTCGTGGTGCTGTTCGTGCTGGCGGTGACCCACCTGCCGATCGTGCTGGTCGCGGTGCTGGTCTACGTGCTCGTCCTACGCCGCGTGGCGCTGCGGCGTCGTGGCCCGTGGCACGGCCACTGGCGCTGACCAGGTCCTGAGCCGACGCTCGCGTCAGACGCCGACGCCGCGGTTGAGCCACACGTCGACGACCTCCATGCCGACCTTCTCGTAGAGCCCGAGGGCCCCCGTGCGCGAGTCGGTGGACAGCGCCGACCTCGCGGCGCCGTGCTCGCGTCCTCGGGCGAAGGCGTCGACGAGCAGCGCCTGGGCCAGTCCTCGCCCGCGCTCGTCGCGTCGTACCGCGAGGACGCTGATGAAGGCCTCGGTGACGGGCTCGCCGTACATCTGGACGAGGGCGACGCCCACGATCTCACCGGAACCGTCGGTGACCACCCGCAGGTGCCAGGGCTCGAAGCCCGGACGACGCACGGTCCCGGCGAGGAAGTCGTCCAGCGACTCGCGGTCGCGCTCACTCCACTCGAGGAACGCGTCCTCCTTGACCGTGTGCACGGCGGCGTACTCGTCGGCGGTCGCCGACCGGATCGCGTAGCCGGCCGGCAGGGGTCGCCCGGCGATCTGAGCGCCCTCGGGGAGGTTCAGCACCCAGCTGGTCCACCGGACCTGCCAGCCGAGGTGCTCCAGCAACCGGTCGCCGGGCGAGCCCTGGGGGACGGGGGAGCCGATCACGGTCCCGCCGAGGACGGCGGTGCGGTCGCGCATCCAGGCGGCCAGCGTCGTGCCGAGACCGCGCCGGCGGTACGCCGGGTCCACGGCCGCGTCGCCCCGCCCGGATCTGCTCACCTCGGCGTACGCGACCAGCCGCTCGCCGTCGAACGCGCCGAGGGTGGAGCCCTCGAGGTCGAAGCTCGGCTTCTGCCAGTCCCCGATGATGTCGGCGACCTCGATGTCGACCCGGCCGATGTCCTCCTGCTCCTGCCGGGCCATCACCTCGTACACCGCCTGCGCGTCCGACATGCTCAGCGGTCGCGCGGTCAACCCCGCGGGCAGGGTCAGGTCGTCCATGGCGCGATCAGACCACCGACGTGGTGCCGGCGTCACCCGATTTCAGTCGGCGTACCGGGCCCGATATGACACCGACCCGGCGTCCCAGGGGACGTCGGGTCGGTGTGTCGAGGCTCGCGAGCAAGCGGGGCGTCGCCGATCACTCGGCTGTTCGGGTCCTGCTTCGCAGGAGCGGAACGTCCTCGCTCTACTTCGCGATCGCGGAGATGTCGAACTCGAGCTTGATCTTGTCCGACACCAGGAAGCCGCCGGTCTCGAGCGCGGCGTTCCAGGTCAGGCCCCAGTCCTTGCGGTTCAGGACGGCCTTGCCCTCGAAGCCGAGGCGGGTGTTGCCGAACGGGTCCTTGGCGGATCCGGTGGACTCGAACTCGATGCTGATCGGCTTGGTGACGTCCTTGATGGTCAGGTCGCCGGTGACGGTCCAGTCGTCGCCGTCGCGCACCACGTCGGTGGAGACGAAGGTGATCGCGGGGTAGGTCTCGACGTCGAAGAAGTCGGCGCTGCGCAAGTGGGCGTCGCGGTCGGCCACGCCCGTGTCGATGCTGGCGGACTTGATGTCCACGGTGACCTTGCTGGCGGCCGGGTTCTCGGTGTCGACGACGGCCTCGCCGCTGAACTCGGTGAACGCGCCGCGGACCGTGGTGACCATGGCGTGGCGGGTGCTGAAGCCCAGGCGGGTGTGGGTCGGGTCGAGGGCGTACTCGCCCTTGATGTCGCTCAGGACGGTGGTGGCGGGATCGAAGGTGTTGTCAGCCATGGGAAGTCGTGTCTCCTGTGAGTTGAAGTTTCAACCAAACGTACTCACTACAACGTTCTCCCCGATCAGGCATTCCAAACCCTAGAGTGACCTGGGTCACAGCTCGCTCCCGGGAGAGGTCCTCCGATGCCCCGTCGCCACCGTTTCACCGCCGTCCTCGCCGGGATCCTCGGCTCGGCAGCGATCGCCACCACCACGCTCGCGGTCACCCCACCGGCCCAGGCGGCCGCCCCGTCGTACGTCGCGCTCGGCGACTCCTACTCCTCCGGCGTCGGCACCCGCAGCTACCTCGACGACGGCACGAGCTGCCAGCGGTCGGTCTATGCGTTCCCCAGCCTGATCGCGGCGGCGCGCGGCTACGCCCTCAACTTCCGGGCCTGCTCGGGCGCCAAGGTCTCCGACGTCACCAGCACCCAGCTGAGCGCCCTGAGCGCGAGCACGGCGTACGTCACGATCTCCGTCGGGGGCAACGACGCGGGCTTCACCAGCGTGATCACGACCTGCGCGGAGCCGGCCTGGCTCAGCGACTGCAACGGCGCGGTGAAGAAGGCGCAGGGCTACATCACCAACACGCTCCCGGGCTCGCTGTCGACCCTCTACGCCTCGATCCGGGCCAAGGCCCCCCACGCCGAGGTCGTCGTGGTCGGCTACCCGCGCCTGTTCAACGGCGAGGACTGCAATGCCCTCACCTGGTTCAGCCCGACCGACGAGTCGCAGCTCAACGCGACGGCAGACCTGATGAACAAGACGCTGGCCGCCGCGGCGTCGGCCAAGGGCTTCGCCTTCGCCAACCCGACCAGCGCGTTCCTCGGGCACGCGGTCTGCGGCAACCCGGAGTGGCTCAACGGCCTGTCCAACCCGGTCAGCGAGAGCTACCACCCCAACCGCACCGGCCACGCCTCCGGCTACACGCCGCTGGTCAGCCCGCTGCTGACCGGCTCGCCGCTGACCGTGACCGCCGCCGTCCTCACCCGGGCGCGCGCCCAGGGTCCGGCCCTGGCGGCCCAGCAGCGGCAGTACGCCGTCGCGGACCGTCGGATCCAGCCGGAGACGTTCCGGGTGCCGGTCGGCTCCGCTCGCTGACGAGCCCGGGGCTGACAACCCGCCTCGCGAGTGCTTGGCTCGGCCCATGCCTCCGAGCGCCGAACACAAGATCCTGCTGCCCGAGAGCGAGCAGCCGACGCGTTGGTACAACGTCCTGCACGACCTGCCCACCCCCCCGCCGCCGGTCCTCCACCCGGGGACCGGGCAGCCCGTCGGGCCCGACGACCTGGCGCCGTTGTTCCCGATGGACCTGATCTTGCAGGAGGTCTCGCAGGACCAGTACGTCGAGATCCCCGGCGAGGTGCTCGACGTCTACCGACTCTGGCGGCCCTCGCCGCTGTTCCGCGCGCACCGGCTCGAGAAGGCACTCGGCACCCCGGCCCGGATCTACTACAAGTACGAGGGGGTGTCGCCGGCCGGCTCGCACAAGCCGAACACCGCGGTGCCCCAGGCGTTCTACAACAAGCGGGCCGGGATCTCGAAGCTGACCACCGAGACCGGCGCCGGCCAGTGGGGTACGGCGCTGGCGTTCGCCTGCTCGCAGTACGACCTGGAGTGCGAGGTGTGGCAGGTCCGGGCGTCGTACGACCAGAAGCCCTATCGCCGGATGATGATCGAGACCTTCGGCGGCGTCGTGCACCCCAGCCCGAGCGACCTGACCGAGGCCGGACGCTCGATCCTCGCGCAGGACCCCCACTCCACCGGGTCGCTGGGGATCGCGATCAGCGAGGCGGTGGAGGTCGCAGCCCAACGCAGCGACACGAACTACGCCCTCGGCAGCGTGCTCAACCACGTGCTGCTGCACCAGACCGTCATCGGTGAGGAGGCCCTCCTCCAGCTGGCGATGGTCGGCGAGACCCCGGACCTGCTGGTGGGCTGCACCGGCGGCGGTTCCAACTTCGGCGGCCTCGCGTTCCCGTTCCTCCGGGAGAAGTGGGCCGGCCGGATGTCGCCGACGATCCGTGCGGTCGAGCCCGCGTCGTGCCCGTCGTTGACGCAGGGCACCTACGCCTACGACTTCGGCGACACCTTGGGGATGACGCCCCTGATGAAGATGCACACCCTGGGTCACGACTTCATCCCCGACCCGATCCATGCCGGTGGCCTGCGCTACCACGGCATGAGCCCGCTGATCAGCCACCTCTACGAGAACGGCGAGCTCGAGGCGGTCGCGAAGAAGCAGTCGGAGTGCTTCGCGGCCGGCGTCCTCTTCGCCCGCACCGAGGGGATCGTGCCGGCGCCGGAGCCTACGCATGCCCTGGCAGCGGCCATCGAGGAGGCCCACCGGTGCACCGAGACCGGGGAGGAGAAGGTGATCCTGACCGCGCTGTGCGGGCACGGCCACCTCGACCTCGCGGCGTACGACGCCTACCTGCGCGGCGACATCGTCGACCACACCTGGGACGACGCCGAGCTCCAGAGCGCCGTCGCTCGGGCCCTGGAGAAGCTGCCGACCGTCGACGCCTGAGCGAGGACGGTCAGGGGCCGGCGGAGCCGGTCGTGACCACGGCAGCGAACCGCACAGCGCGCCGGCGGCCGACGGGGCTCCTGACAAGATGTCGGCCATGGGCGCTCGGAGGCTTCACCTGCTCGTCATCCCGGCCGTGCTGGGAGTGCTGGCGAGCGGTTGCTCGGGCAGCAGCGACCCCGACCCGCAGGCGACGGCGACGGACCTCAGCAAGGGACTCGCCTCGGGTGACCTGTCGGGCGTGGCGTTCGTCGGGACGCCCGCAGCCACCGTGCAGAAGCAGTACGACGACGTCGTCGCCGGGCTCGGCGGCGTCAAGCCGACGGTGACGGTGGCCGGCACCACCCACAGCGGCAGCGGCGGCGGCGCCACGGCCACCGCGACCCTGCACTGGACCTGGCCTGTCGGCACGGGCTGGAGCTACACGACGCACGCGCCGCTACGGCTGAGCTCCGACGGCCGGCACTGGCAGGTCGCCTGGAAGGACGACGTGGTCGAGCCGTCGCTGACCGGCAGCGAAGCACTCCGCGCCACCACCGTCGCGGCCCAGCGTGGCGACATCCTCGGTGCGCACGGCGCGCAGCTGGTGACGGACCGACCGGTGCTGCGCTTCGGCGTCGACAAGCACAAGGTGAAGGGTCCGGCCGCGCTCGACTCGGCGCGCCGGCTGGCCCGGCTGCTGGGCATCGAGGTCGCGCCGTACGTGAAGGCGGTGAAGGGCGCCGGCAGCGACCAGTTCGTGCAGGCCATCGTCTACCGCCAGGCGGAGGTGCCGCACGCCGTGATGCAGGGCTACACCGCGATCAAGGGCGTCGACGCGATCGCAGGGGACCTTCCGCTCGCGATCACCAAGGAGTTCGCGGCGCCGATCCTCGGCACCGTCGGGCCGGTCACGGCCGAGATGGTCAAGGACCACCCCGGCGTCTACCGGGCAGGCGACGTCGCCGGACTCTCCGGCCTCCAGGCGCGGTACGACGAGCAGCTGCGCGGCACGCCGGGGGTGCAGGTCGAGGCGGTCGACGCCGGCACCGGCACGTCGCGCACCGCTGTTCACCACCCAGCCGGTCGCCGGCAAGCCGCTGCACCTCACCCTCGAGCCACGGCTGCAGCTGCTCGCCGAGCGGATCCTGGCCGAGCGTCGGGCCGGCCAGTGCGATCGTCGCCGTCCGGCCGTCGACCGGCGCGCTCGTCGCTGTGGCGAACGGCCCCGGGAACAACGGCTACAACGACGCGACCTACGGCCGCTTCGCGCCCGGGTCGACGTTCAAGACCGTCGGCTCGCTGGCGCTGGTCAAGCACGGCCAGACACCGTCGTCACCGGTCGACTGCCCGACCAGCGTGAGCGTGGACGGCAAGGTGTTCACCAACGACAGCTTCTACCCGCCGTCCGCCAACGGCCGGATCACGCTGGCCACCGCGCTCGCCAACTCCTGCAACACCGCCTTCATCAACGAGCGCACCAAGCTCGGCGTCCCACGACCTCGTGGACGCCGCCGCCACGCTCGGCATGGGCGTCGACCACGACCTCGGCTTCCCGGCGTACTTCGGCAACGTCGTGCCGCCGACCACGCGAGACCACCAAGGCCGCCGACATGATCGGGCAGGGGCAGATCCTCGCCTCCCCGATGACGATGGCGACGGTGATGGCGTCCGTCGTCGCCGGGCACACCGTCGTCCCGCAGCTGATCACGTCGGTGGACCCCGCCGACCACCTCGCCGAGCCGCTCACCGCGCAGCAGGACGCGACCCTGAAGCAGCTGCTCCGCGGCGTCGTCACCAGCGGCACCGGCATCGGTCTTGCCGACGTGCCCGGGCCGCCGGTGATCGCCAAGACCGGCACCGCGGAGTTCGACCGCAACGGCCGGACGGCTGACCCACGCCTGGATGATCGCCGGGCAGGGCGACCTGGCCGTCTGCGCGTTCGTCGACGTCGGGCAGACCGGCGCCGGCACTGCCGGCCCGCTGCTCGAGCAGTTCCTGCGGGGTGCGCTGGCGCGCTGACGCCGGCCGGCTGGCGTCGTACCTCCAGCCACAGCACTCACGACGAGCCCGCGCTCTTGGCACTTGAGTAGCCGTTGCAACCCCTACTAAGCGACGGGATCACCGGTTGACCGGCGATCCCGACGCGCCTCAGCGCTCCTTCGGGGGCGACGGTGCGGGCGACGTCCTCGGGCATCGGCTCGTAGTGGCCGAAGGACCGGGTGAACGAGCCGGCGCCGTGGGTGGCGGAGCGGAGGTCGACGGCGTAGCGGACCAGCTCGGTCTGCGGCACCTCGGCGTTGATCACCGTCCGGTCGTCGCCGACCTTGTCGGTGCCGAGCAGCCGGGCCCGGCGTGACGAGAGGTCGCTCATGGTCGGCCCGATGTGCTCGTCGGGGACGACGACCGCGACGACGTCGTAGGGCTCGAGCATGGTGACCGTCGTGCTCGCGGCCGCCTCCCGCAGCGCCAGCGACCCGGCCATCTGGAAGGCCATGTCGGAGGAGTCCACGGCGTGCGCCTTGCCGTCGGTGAGCGTCACCTGCAGGTCGACCATCGGGTAGCCGGCGCGGACGCCCCGCTCCATCTGCGCCCGCACGCCCTTCTCGACCGACGGGATGAACTGCCGGGGCACGGACCCGCCGACCACCTTGTCGACGAACTCGAACCCGCCACCCTCGGGCAGCGGCTCGACCTCGACGTGGCACACGGCGTACTGCCCGTGACCGCCGGACTGCTTGACGTGCCGGCCGAGACCCTTGCCCTGGCCGCCGAAGGTCTCGCGCAGCGACACCAGGAACGGCTCGGTCTCGACGTGCACGGAGTAGCGGTCGGACAGCCGCGAGATGAGGACGTCGGAGTGGGCCTCGCCCATCGTCCAGAGGACGAGCTGATGGGTCTCGGGGTTGTTCTCGACGCGCACGCTCGGGTCCTCGGCGGCGAGCCGGCCGAGCGCCTGGGAGAGCTTGTCCTCGTCGGCCTTGCTCTTGGCCACGATCGCGACCGGCAGCAACGGCTCGGGCATCGACCACGGCCGGAGCACCCGCGGCTCCTCGATCGCCGACAGCGTGTCGCCGGTCTCGGCCTTGCTCAGCTTGCCGATCGCGGCCAGGTCACCGGCGACGACGGCCTCCGCGGCTGACGTGCTGGCGGCCGAACGGGTAGGCCAGTGAGCCGACCTTCTCGTCCTCGTCGTGGTCCTCGTGGGTCGAGTCGGCGATAGAACGAGGTGAAGTGACCGGACACGTGCACCGGGGCGTCGGGGGTGAGGGTCCCGGAGAAGACCCGCACCAGGCTGACCCGCCCGACGTAGGGGTCGCTCGCGGTCTTCACGACCTCGGCGACCAGGGTGCCCTTGGGGTCGCAGTCGATGCCCTCGGCGGCTGCGCCGGCCGGCGTGAAGACGTCGGGTGACGGGTGCTCGAGGGGCGACGGGAACCCGTCGACGGCCAGGTCGAGCAGCTCGCTGCAGCCGATCCCCGACACCGAGCACACCGGTACGACGGGGTGGAAGGAGGCGCGGGCCACGGCCTTCTCGAGGTCCTCGGTGAGGGTCTCGTGGGAGATCTCCTCCCCGCCGAGGTAGCGCTCCATGAGCGACTCGTCCTCGGACTCCTCGATGATCCCCTCGATCAGGGCTCCACGGAGGTCCTCGTGGTCGGCTCCTTGCTCGGTCGTGCCGACCATCAGGTCGGTCAGCCCGGTGACCTCGTCGCCGTCGCGCACGGGCACGTAGAGTGGGAGCACCTTGTCGCCGAAGGCGGTCTGCGCAGCGGCCAGCACCCCGTCGTAGTCGGCGCGGGCGTTGTCGAGCTTGGTGATCACGACGGCGCGCGGCATCCCGACCTCGGCGCACTCGCGCCACAGCGCTGTCGTGGCGTCGTCGACCGGCTCGTTGGCCCCGATCACGAACAGCGCGCAGTCGGCGGCGCGCAGCCCGGCGCGCACCTCACCGACGAAGTCGGCGTAGCCGGGCGTGTCGACGAAGTTGATCTTGGTGTGCCGGTGGACGACCGGCGCGATGGCCAGCTGGATCGAGCGCTCGTGGGTGTGCTCGAAGTCCTCGAAGTCGCAGACCGTGCTGCCCTCGGCGATGGACCCCGCTCGGGGGACGGCTCCGGCGGAGGCGAGCAGCGTCTCGACCAAGGTGGTCTTTCCGGACCCACCGGGTCCGACCAGCACCACGTTGCGGATCCGGTCGGGGCTGCTCGCCCCGAGATCTTGCCCGGCTGGTCTGCGACCGCCCGCCCTGTCAGCCATCTCTGCCTCCGCTCCTCGGGTGGCCCGGGGAGAGCCGCCGGTTCACGCGCCTGACGCGCGTCACTGAGTGGAACCCAAACAAACTCCTCCTGGCCGCGATGTTCAAGGGGCCGAAGGGCATGATCCGCCGCGGAGTACGACGATCGGCCGAGGCGAGCTCGCCGGCGAGCGGGTCGCGGAACGGCTCGCAGAGGCGGCCAGAACGGGGACGAGCCCCTCGCAGCATGGGGTCAGCGAGGGGCTCGATATCGTTCTGAGTGCATGCCCCAGATCGACGTTCTCAGAGTGTCAGACCCCGGGGACGGGCGTGCGACATTTCGGCAACTTTCTGAGCAGAGTGCAGGGTGATCCCATGACTGGACTAGACCTCCTGGCCAAGACCGGATCCCGCGGTCTCTTCGTCGGCGGCGAGTGGCGCGACTCGAGCACCGGACGGAGGTTCGAGGTGCACGACCCGGCGGACGAGTCGTTGATCACCGACGTCGCCGACGCAAGCACCGACGACGCCATGGCGGCGCTCGACGCGGCCGCCGGCGTACAGGCCGCATGGGCGGCGACGCCGCCCCGCGACCGCGGCGAGATCCTGCGACGCTCGTTCGAGGCGATCATGGACCAGGCCGACGACTTCGCCGAGCTGATCAGCCTCGAGATGGGCAAGACCCTGGCCGAGGCCAAGGGCGAGGTCACCTACGGCGCGGAGTTCTTCCGGTGGTTCGCCGAGGAGGCGGTGCGCATCCACGGACGCTGGATGCAGGCACCCGCCGGCGGCTCCCGGCTGCTCACGATCCGCAAGCCGGTCGGGCCCTGCCTGTTCCTCACGCCGTGGAACTTCCCGCTCGCCATGGGCACCCGCAAGATCGGCCCGGCGGTGGCCGCCGGCTGCACCATGATCGTCAAGCCGGCCGAGCTGACGCCGCTGACGATGCTGGCCCTGGCCCACGTCCTCGACGAGGCCGGCCTGCCGGCCGGCGTGCTGAACGTCGTCACGACCCACGACTCCAAGGCGCTCAGCGCCACCCTGATGGCCGACCCGAGGCTCCGCAAGGTGAGCTTCACCGGATCGACGCCCGTGGGCAGGGTGCTGGTGCGCCAGTCGGCCGACCAGCTGCAGCGGCTCTCGATGGAGCTCGGGGGCAACGCCCCCTTCATCGTCTTCGAGGACGCCGACGTGAAGGCGGCCGTGGACGGCGCGATGATCGCGAAGATGCGCAACATGGGCGAGGCGTGCACGGCCGCGAACCGGTTCCTGGTCCACGAGTCGGTCGCCCGTCAGTTCGGGCAGCTCCTCGGCGAGCGGATGGGCGCGCTGCGCACCGGCCGCGGCCAGGAGGCCGGCACCGACGTCGGCCCCCTCATCAACGCCGCGGCGGTCGAGTCCGTGGGAGCCCTGGTCAGCGACGCGGTCGGCGACGGCGCCGAGGTGCTCTGCGGCGGTACGGCGCCGGAAGGGCCTGGGCACTTCTACGCACCGACGGTGCTGCTCGGCGTCCCGGCGGAGGCTCGGGTCAACACCGAGGAGATCTTCGGCCCGGTCGCACCGATCACGACCTTCACCTCCGACGACGAGGCGATCCGGCTGGCCAACGCGACCGAGTACGGCCTGGCGTCCTACGTCTACACCCGCGACCTCGCCCGCACGATCAAGCTCGCCGAGCGGCTCGAGTTCGGCATGGTCGGCGTCAACACCGGCCTGCTCTCCAACCCGGCAGCGCCGTTCGGCGGCGTGAAGGCCAGCGGCTTCGGCCGCGAGGGCGGCTTCGAGGGCATCGAGGAGTACCTCGACACGACCTACGTCGCCCTTCCCGCCTGAGCGGTTCGCGACCAGCGCGCGACCCGGGCCGCGGCAGCCGTCAGCGCTGCCGCGGCTGGGCCAGCGCGTCGGCGAGCTCGGAGCGTGAGCTGATCGAGAGCTTGCGCAAGATGTGCGACACGTGCCACTCCACCGACTTCACGCTGACGCCGAGCTCGGCGGCGATCTCGCGGTTGCGCTTGCCGGTGATCACCAGGGCGGCGACACGACGCTCGGCCGCGCTCAGCTCGGCCATCCGGCCGGGCAGCTCGCCGTCGGGTGCCTCGCCGAGCCGCTCGAGCAGCCAGCGCACCCGCGACAGCAGGGGCGCGAGCTCCTCCTGGCGGGCGTACTTCTCGGCCGACCGCAGCAGGTCGACGGCCCGTTGCTGCTGATCAGGTCGCAGGAGCAGCAGCCAGCCCGCCTCGTCGGTGCGGATCTGGGCCTCGAGGCGCGACGCACCCGCTCCGGCCAGCGCCTCGAGAGCCTCCTCGAGCAGACCGATACGGTCCTGCGTGGGAGCGATCGCGGCCTGGGTCCGCAGCGCGTAGGCCACGGCGTACGGCGAGTGGAGCACCCGCGCGTCGGCGAGCTCCTCCTCGATCAGTCGGGCCGCGGTGGACACCTCGCCGCGACCGGCGACCTGGCGGGCCAACCCGCTGCGCCAGGGCAGCCACGTCGGGTCGGTACCGAGCTCCTCGCCGGCCCGTTCGTAGTAGGCGACCGCCTGGTCGACCTGACCGCGGGCCGACGCGAACTCGCCGAGCCCGAAGCACGCGGTCCCCGACACCACACCGCGCACCCGCACCAGAGTGGTCAGGTCACGCGAGTAGGGCGCCGCCCCGCGGGTGTCGCCGAGCGCCAGGCGGGCGAGCAGCCCGGTCAGCGCCAGGACCACGCGGCTCTGGTCGTCGAGACGGTCGTCGTGACGACCCTGGTCGACGAACCCCAAGGCGTCGCCGATCCGCCCCTCCAGCAGCGCGTTGCTGGCATGGCGTACAAAACGGGCGGAGTCGGCCGATGCATGGCCGACTGACGTGCGCGAGTCCGCCCCCCTGGGCTCGAGCATGGGTCCAAGGTAAGGGGTCCGCGGGGTCCGTGGGGAGGCCCCAGCGGGCTATTTAACGTTAGCCGACCGCGCCATGGCGATCGCGGCGGCCGCCGCGGGCTCGCAGAGCTCGCGATCTCCGGCCACCATCCCGACCCTGGTCCGGCGCTCCAGGAGGTCGTCGACGTCGTGCGCGCCCTCGTCGGTGACGCCGAAGACGAGCTCGGCCAGAGTGACCGCCACGCCCGCGGCGACCGGCCGGAGGAGCTCGTCGTCGCCCAGGCCGGTCACGGACGCGAGCCGTGGCGACCACGCGCGCGGCGTCGGCGCCGTAGCGACGCACCAGCCGCGGGCTGGCCGACGTGGCCGTCAGCCGGGCGAGCCGGTCGCGCGGCGCGGCCCCGTCGAGCGGGAGCCGCGCGGTCCGGCAGGGGCCGGCGGACATCCCGGTGCGTCGTACGACCGCGTCGACGGTGTCCTCCGCCATCCGGCGGTAGGTCGTGAGCTTGCCGCCGACGACGGTGACGACGCCGGAGCGCGAGGTGAGCACGGCGTGCCGTCGGGACAGGTCGGCGGTCGCGCCGTCGGCCCGGAGCAGCGGGCGCAGCCCGGCGTAGGAGCCGACGACGTCCGCGCGGGTCAGTGGCCGGGCCAGCCCGGTCGAGGTGGTGGCCAGCAGGAAGTCGATCTCGTCGGCCGTCGGCTGCGGTACGTCGGGCAGGTCGCCGTCGACGGGCACGTCGGTGAGGCCGACGTAGATCAGCCCGTCGTGCTGGGGCAGGACGTTCACGAACTGTGCGTGCCCACCGGGCGCCGGCAGGGTGAGCGCGGCCTGCAACCCCGGCAGGGCGCCCGACCGGAGCACCAGGTGGGTGCCGCGGCTCGGTCGGAGCTCCACGTCGTCGACCAGGTCGCCGGCCCACACGCCGGTGGCGTTGACCACGGCTCGCGCGGTGACCTCGACGGTCTCCCCGGTGATCTCGTCGCGGAGCACGGCCCGGTCGCCGGTGAGCTCGACCGCTCGGGCACGGGTGCGCAGGTCGGCGCCGAGGCGGGCGGCGGTCCGGGCGATCGTCGCGACCAGCCGGGCGTCGTCCTCGAGCTGGCCGTCCCAGGAGAGCAGGGCGCCGCGCACGTCGCCGCGGAGGCCGGGGGCGAGCAGCCGGGCCTCCTGCGCCGAGATCCGTCGCGATCGGGGGAGCGTCCGTGCGCTGGTGCGAGCAGCGACGCGCAGGGCGTCGCCTGCGCCCATGCCGGCCCGCAGGAGCGCGGCCAGCCGCGGGCTGATCTCGTCCGACAGGGGCAGCACCATCGGCAGCGCCCTGGTCAGGTGGGGAGCCGTGGTCTGGAGCAGGATGCCGCGCTCGACGGCGCTCTCGTGGGCCACCCCGACCTGACCGGTGGCGAGGTAGCGCAGCCCGCCGTGGACCAGCTTGCTCGACCACCGCGAGGTCCCGAAGGCGAGGTCGTGGGCGTCGACCGCGAGCACCGACAGGCCTCGGGACACGGCGTCGAGGGCGACACCGGTGCCGGTGACCCCGAGCCCGACCACGAGGACGTCGACCTGCGGGGGGACGTCGTCGAGACCGGGGCGGATCCGACCGCCGGGGTTCACGGGGTCACCGCTCGGCGGACGAGGTGGGCGAGCTCGGCGTCGAGCGCCTCCTCGGTGACGTCGTCGTCGACCATCGTGTGCGCGCTGAGCACGAAGCCGTGGACGGCGAGCAGCAGGGCGCGCGCCATCGTCACCGGGTCTCCGTCGCGGATCGAGCCGTCGGCCTGGCCTTCGGTGATCCGCGAGGCGGTCAGCTCCGCGATCGCCTGCTGGCTGCGGCCGCGGCGGGTCAGCAGGTAGGGGAGCAGGAGCTCGGGGTCGAGCTCGACGATGCGGACGAACAGCTCGTTGTCGCGCAGCGCCCGCGACGTCGCGACGACGATCGCGACCAGGTGGTCGGCGACGGTGGCTCGGCCGTCGGCGGAGTCGACGAGCGAGCCGTCGGCGGCGACCACGGCGGCGGCCACGACCTCACCCCACTCACGGGTCATCAGGTCGCCGAGCACGGCCCCCATGTCGGGCCACGTGCGGTAGATCGTCATCCGGCTCACCCCGGCCCGGCGGGCCACCTCGGTCAGCGTCGTCCGCCGCCATCCGACGTCGAGGATGCACGCGCGGGCGGCGTCGAGGTACGCCGACTGCGGATCGCTGTTGTGACGAAGTGACGTCATATGTCACACTGTAACACGTGACGACGGAGATGCACCCGACCCGATGGGGCGACCCGGCACGGGCCGCAGCCGCTCCCCGACAGCGCGCGCGGACTGGTCGAGCTCGTCTTCCCGGTCAGCGACCGCACGGTGCCCGACGACCTGCGGCTGGACCTGCCGGCACCCGCCCTGCCCGGCGCGTTGCTCGCCGCGCTCGTCGAGGTGGTCGGGGCGGAGCACGTGCACACCGACGACGAGACCCGTCGCCTGCGCACCCGCGGCAAGTCGACCCCCGACCTGCTCCGCGCCCGCGCCGGCGACCTCACCGATGCCCCCGACGCCGTCGTCCGGCCCGGCGACGCCGACGAGGTGCAGGCGCTGCTCGAGGTCGGCGGCCCGGCACCGCGTCGCGGTCGTCCCGTTCGGCGGCGGTACCTCGGTGGTGGGCGGCCTGGTCGCGCGCCGCGACGCGTCGTACGCCGGCGTGCGTCAGCCTCGACCTGGTCCGGATGAAGCGCCTGCTCGCTGTCGACCCGGTCTCGATGACCGCGACCCTCGAGCCCGGGCTGCGCGGCCCGGAGGCCGAGGCGCTGCTCGCCGAGCACGGGCTGATGCTGGGTCACTTCCCGCAGTCGTTCGAGTTCGCCACGATCGGCGGCTTCGCCGCGACCCGGTCCAGCGGGCAGTCCTCGGCCGGCTACGGGCGCTTCGACGCCGCTGGTCACCGGCCTCACGGTGGCGACCCCGGTCGGGTCGGTCGACCTCGGGCGGGCGCCGGCGAGTGCCGCCGGCCCCGACCTGCGGCAGCTCTTCTTGGGTTCGGAGGGCGCGCTCGGCGTGATCACCTCGGTGACGGTCCGCTGCCGGCCGGCTGCCCGACCGAGCGGGTCTACGAGGGCTGGCGCTGGGCGTCCTTCGACGCCGGCGCCGAGGCGGTCGCGCACGCTGGCGCAGGCGCAGCTCCTGCCGACCGTGCTGCGGCTGTCCGACGAGCACGAGACCGCGATCAACCTCGCCGACCCCGACGCGGTCGGTGACGGCGGCTGCCGGCGGCTGCCTGATGATCGTCGGCCACGAGGGCACGCCCGAGCAGGTGGCGGCGCGCCGGGCGGCGGTGTCGGCGGTGCTGACCGACCTCGGCGGCACGCCGGGCGGCGAGGGCCCCGGCCGGGCCTGGTCCGCGGGTCGGTACGCCGCGCCGTACCTCCGTGACTCGCTGCTCGACGCCGGAGTGCTGGTCGAGACGCTCGAGACGGCGACGTGGTGGTCGCGCCTGCGCGAGCTGTACGACGCGGTGTCGGCCGCCCTGCGCGCCTCGCTCGGCGACTCGACGCTGGTGCTGTGCCACCTCTCGCACGTCTACGAGACGGGGGCCTCGCTCTACTTCACGGTCGCCGCGGCCGAGGGCGACGACCCGATCGGGCGCTGGCGCGAGGCCAAGCAGGCGGCGTCGGCGGCGATCGTGTCGACGCGGCGCCACGATCACCCACCACCACGGCGTCGGGACCGACCACCAGCCGTGGCTCGCGGCCGAGATCGGCGACGTGGGCGTCGCGGTGCTGCGGGCGGCCAAGGCCGCCGTCGACCCCGAGGGCATCCTCAACCCCGGGATCCTCGTGCCCTGAGACCTGTCAGCTCAGGCCGAACGTCCACACGAGCAGCTGGGTCGGGACGGCGGCAGTCACCGAGAGTCCCCGCTCGTCGCGGAACTCGAAGGCGTCGCCGGCCGCCAGCGGCTCGGCCAGGCTGCTGCGGGTCAGCGCGCCGGTGACGACGAAGAGGTAGACCAGCGGCGCCTCGGGCACCGCGATGGTGTCGCCGGCTGCGACGTCGGCCAGCCACAGGGTCGCTCCGGGCACGTTGAGGGGGAGGCCGCCGGGCCCGGCGACCGGCGTCAACGAGCCGCCTGTCAGGTCGGGGGCCGTCGTACGACGCGTGGGGGCGGTGCCCGGCTCGCCCGGTCGGAGCCACATCTGGACGAACCGCGTCGCGCCGCTCAGCGCGCGCTCGCTGTGGGTCAGCCCGGTCCCGGTGTCGGTCACCGCGAGCTCGCCGGCCGGCTGCACGACTGCGCCTGATTCGTCGACGTGGGTCAGCGCACCGGTGACCACCCAGGTCACGAGGACGACGTCGCTGTGGGGGTGCGCGTCGTACCCCGCGCCGGTGCCGAGGAGGTCGTCGTTGAGCGCCACGAGCGGCCCGAAAGAGACCCGTTCGGGGTCGTAGAACTCCCCGAAGGAGAACGAGTGCCGCGTCTGGCGGCCTTTCTCACGGGTACTGAACCGGGTCAATCCCCGACGAACGAGCACTGTCACCTCCACAATGATCCCCGTGGCTCACCCTCTGCTTCCACCGGGCTTCCGGTTCGGAGCCAGCACGGCGGCCTATCAGATCGAGGGCGCGGCCGCCGAGGACGGCAAGGGACCGAGCATCTGGGACACGTTCACCCACCAGCCGGGCCGGGTGATCGACGGCTCCAACGGCGACGTGGCCTGCGACCACTACCACCGTCTGGACGAGGACCTCGACCTCATGCAGCGCCTCGGGCTGGGCGGCTACCGGTTCTCGATCTCCTGGCCGCGGGTGCAGCCCACGGGCAGCGGCGCGTTGAACCCGAAGGGCCTCGACTTCTACGACCGGCTCATCGACGGGCTGCTCGAGCGGGACATCCAGCCGATGGCGACGCTCTTCCACTGGGACCTGCCCCAGGCGCTCGACGACGAGGGCGGCTGGATCAACCGCGGCATCGTCGACCGGTTCGCGGAGTACGCCGCGACCCTCGGCGAGCGGTACGCCGACCGGGTCGAGCACTGGGTGCCGATCAACGAGCCCAACGTGGTGACCTTCCTCGGCTACGCCACCGGCGCGCACGCGCCGGGACTGCGGCTGATGTTCGACTCGATGGTGGTCTCCCACCACCTGCTCCTGGCCCATGGCCGCGCCGCGATCGCGCTGCGGGCCGCCGGTGCGACCAGCGTCGGCTGCGCCAACAACCACGCGCCGATGTGGCCCGCCAGCGACGACGAGGCCGACGTCGGTGCGGCCAAGCTCTTCGACGCCGTCTGGAACGGGATGTTCGCCGAGCCGATGCTCTTCGGGCGCTACCCGCGCGACCTCGAGCTGCTCGTCGAGCCGTTCATCGAGCCCGGCGACATGGCCACCATCCGCCAGCCCCTCGACTTCTACGGCGTGAACTACTACAACCCGATGCGCATCGCGGCCTCCGAGGACGAGGAGGCCGACATGCCCTTCGAGCAGCGCAACGTGGTCGGCTACCCGGTCACCGACTTCGGCTGGCCGGTCGTGCCCGACGTCGCTGCGCGAGTGGCTGATCACGCTCCGGGCCCGCTACCGCGCCGCCCTGCCGCCGATCATCATCACCGAGTCCGGCTGCTCCTACGCCTCCGAGCCCGACGCCGACGGCGTCGTGGACGACCAGGAGCGGATCGACTACCTCGACAGCCACCTGCGCGCCGATCGCGGTCGCCGTGCGGGCGGGGGTCGACGTCCGCGGCTACTACACGTGGTCGCTGATGGACAACTTCGAGTGGGCCGAGGGCTTCACCCAGCGGTTCGGCCTGGTCTACGTCGACTACGAGACGCTGGAGCGGACCCCCAAGCGGTCCTTCGAGTGGTACGCCGAGATGATCCGCGCCCAGCCCCCCGACAACTGAGTCTCATCGCAGCCCGGAGGGCCAGCTCCGTCCGACGAGGCCCTCAGCGGCGGCCGACCGCGCGGGCGGTCCAGCCGGCCGCGCGCCAGGCGTCGAGGTCGAGGGCGTTGCGGCCGTCGAAGATCTGCGCGCGGTGGACGACGCCGTCGAGGTCGGCCGGGGTGATCTCGCGGAACTCGCGCCACTCGGTCAGGTGCAGCACGAGGTCGGCGCCGCGGCAGGCGTCCACCGCCGAGTCGGCGTAGACCAGGGTCGGGAAGAGCGCGCGGGCCGTCTCGGTGGCCCGGGGGTCGTAGACCTGGACGTGCGGCACCCGCAGGTGGAGCTGACCGGCCACCGAGAGGGCCGGTGAGTCGCGGACGTCGTCGCTGTCGGGCTTGAACGCCGCGCCCCAGACCGCGATCCGGGCGCCGGCCAGCGACCCCTCGGCGCCGTCGGCCGCGGGTCCCTCGACCATCGACTGGGCCACCTGGACGACGCGCTCGCGCTGACGGAGGTTCACGTCGTCGACGTGCGCGCAGGAAGGTCATCGCGTCCTCGACGCCGAGCTCGCCGGCCCGGTGCACGAAGGCCCGGATGTCCTTGGGCAGGCAGCCGCCGCCGAAGCCGATGCCGGCGTTGAGGAAGCGCCGCCCGATCCGGGCGTCGTACCCGATCGCGTCGGCCAGGTCGACGACGTCGGCGTCGGTGGCCTCGCAGACCTCGGCCATCGCGTTGATGAAGGAGATCTTGGTGGCCAAGAAGGCGTTGGCGGCGACCTTGACCAGCTCGGCGGTCGCGTAGTCGGTGACCACCACCGGGGTGCCGGCGTCGATCATCGGGGCGTAGAAGTCGCGCAGGCAGCTTCTCGGCCCGTGCGTCGCTCACGCCGAACACGATCCGGTCGGGGTGGACGGTGTCCTCGACCGCGTACCCCTCGCGCAGGAACTCCGGGTTCCACGCGAGCATCGCCTCGGCGCCGGCGGGTGCGACGCGCGGCGAGGATCCCGGCGAGCCGCGCGGCGGTGCCGACCGGCACGGTGGACTTGCCGACGACGAGCGTGCGGCCGGTCCAGGTGCGGAGCCAGCCCGGCGAACGCGGCGTCGACCTGGCTCAGGTCGGCGCCGAGGCCCTCGGCCTGCTGCGGGGTGCCCACGCAGAGGAAGTGCAGGTCGCCGAACGCGGCGGCCTCGGCGTAGGAGTCGCTGAACCGCAGCCGACCGTCGCGACGTGGCGGCCGAGCAGCGTCGGCCAGGCCGGGCTCGAAGAACGGCGACCCGGCCGGCGGACAGCGCCTCGCGCTTGACGGCGTCGATCTCCAGGCCGAGCACCTCGTGCCCGAGCTCGGCCATGGCGGCCGCGTGGGTGGCCCCGAGGTAGCCGCAGCCGATGACGGTGATCCGCATGGCCCGGGAGTCTAGAGAGATCCGACCCTGGCCGAGCGCCGACGGTCACGCGCAGGGCCTCGGCGACCCGTGCGCCCGGTCCTGGACGACCGCATGGGGTGTGACCTCCGTTGCTCCTTTATACCCCCGGGGGGTATAAAGGGCGCATGACTGAGAGCTGGCGGATGGCTGTCACCGCGACCCGGCACTGCCTGACCGGGTGCGCCCTCGGCGAGATCGCTCGGCATGGTGCTGGCCACCTGGTGGGGGTGGGGCAACGGCGCCACGATCGCGCTCAGCGTCGTGCTCGCCTTCGGGTTCGGCTACCTGCTCACCTACACCGGCTTACGGCGCGTGGGCGCCGACCGCCGCGACCGCCTTCCGAGCGGCGCTGGCCAGCGACACCGTCTCGATCCTGACCATGGAGGTCGTCGACAACCTCTTCGTCCTGGTGGTCCCGGGAGCGATGGCGGCAGGTCTGGACAGCGCCCTGTTCTGGTGGTCGCTGGCGGTCTCGCTGGCCGTCGCGTTCGTGGTCGCGGTACCGGTCAACCGCTGGCTGATCGACCGCGGGAAGGGTCACGCGGTCGTGCCACGGGTTCCAGGAAGGGCATGCCCACCAGCACTGACCAGGGAGTGCCCGTACCATCTGCGCATGCGCACGCCTCGAAAGGCTGCCGTCCTCGCTCCGCTCATGCTCCTCGCGCTCGGGTGCGCGCCGCAGGCCAGCTCGACGACTGCCACTCAACCGTCCACCGGCACCGCCTCCCAGTCAGCAGCCGACTGCGCCCAGGGCAAGACGAAGTCCGACGGCACCCTGACCGTCGCCACGGACTCCCCGGCCTACGACCCGTGGTTCAAGAACAACGACCCCACCAACGGCAAGGGCTACGAGTCCGCCGTGGCCTACGCGGTCGCCAAGCAGCTCGGGTTCGACCCGTCGTCGGTGAAGTGGGTCAAGGAGCCGTTCAACAACTCCTACGCCCCCGGGCCGAAGAACTTCGACTTCGACATCAACCAGATCTCGATCACCCCCGACCGGGCCCAGAAGGTGTCCGTTCTCCGACGGCTACTACACCGTCGGCCCAGGCGCTGATCGCGCTCAAGAACAGTCCGGTCGCGGAGGCGACCAGCGTGGCCGACCTCAAGAAGTACAAGCTCGGCGCCCAGACCGGGACGACGTCGCTGACCGCGATCCGCAACGACATCCAGCCCACGCAGCAGCCCCTGGTCTTCCAGAACACCAACGTCGCCAAGCAGGCTCTGCTCAACGGCCAGGTCGACGCGATCGTCACCGACCTGCCGACCGCGTTCTACATCACCGCCGTGCAGATCCCGCAGTCGCCGATCGTCGGACAGTTCCAGCAGCAGAGCGGCACCCCCGAGCAGTTCGGCATGCTGTTCACCAAGGACAACCCCTTGGTCGCCTGCGTCAACCAGGCCCTGGCCACCATGAAGTCCGACGGCACCCTCAAGGGCGATCGAGAAGAAGTGGCTCAGCCAGACCGTGAACGTCCCCGTCCTCCAGTGACCTGCCGGTGAGCGAGCCCGTCGAGACCTGGCAGCCGAGCGACTCGGGAGCAGGAGCGTCAAGGCGTACGACGCACCCTGCGCCGGCGCTCGCTCCTGGTCTCGACGACGGCCACGCTCGCCTTCTTCGCAGCCGTATGGGTCGGCACGGTCAGCTCGCCGGGCTGGCCCAAGGTCAAGAGCTACTTCTTCTCCTGGCCCGACGCCCGGGCGTCGTTCCCGGCGATCTGGCACGCCTTCTGGACCTACAACGTCAAGCTGTTCCTGATCGGCGAGGTGCTGATCCTGGCTCTCGCCCTGATCATCGCGCTGGTGCGCCAGTCACGGGCGCCGATCCTCCTGCCCCTGCGGATCGTCGCGGTGATCTACACCGACCTCTTCCGCGGGATCCCCACCATCCTGCTGGTGCTGATGCTGGCGTTCGGCGTCCCGGCGCTCAACCTCCAGGGAGTGCCGACCTCGCTTGTTCTTCTGGGGGCTGGTGGCCCTGGTGCTCTCCTACGGCGCCTACGTCGCCGAGGTGATCCGGGCCGGCATCGAGTCGATCCACCCCTCGCAGATCGCCAGCGCCGACGCGCTCGGCCTCAGCCGCTCCCAGGCGATGCGCTACGTCGTGGTGCCGCAGGGCATCCGCCGCGTCGTCCCGCCGCTGCTCAACGACTTCGTCAGCCTGCAGAAGGACACCGCCCTGGTCGGCGTCGCCGGTGTGTTCGACGCGATGCTGACCGCCCAGGACTACGGCAACTACCACTTCAACTTCACCGCCTACACCGTCGTCGCCTGCTACTTCATCATCCTGACGATCCCGCTCGCCCGGTTCACCGACCATCTCCAGCACCGCGCGATGGAGCGGGAGAGGCAGGGCGCCCGATGACTCAGGCCATGCCCGACGCCCTGCTCGAGGTCACCGACGTCCGCAAGACCTACGGCGAGAAGGTCGTCCTGCGCGACATCGCCCTGACCGTGCAGCCCCACGACGTGATCTGCCTGATCGGCTCGTCGGGCTCGGGCAAGTCGACGCTGCTGCGCTGTCTCAACCTGCTCGAGGACGTCGACGACGGCGTCATCCGGTTCGAGGGCCGGGAGATCTCCGACCCCCGGGTCGACCGGCGTGAGGTGCGCAGTCGGATCGGGATGGTCTTCCAGTCCTACAACCTGTTCCCCCACCTGACGGTCCTGGAGAACTGCGTCCTCGCTCCGCGGCGCGTGCACGGCGTCCCCAAGGCGGAGGCGGAGCAGCGCGCCCGCGACCTGCTGAGGCGGTTCGGCCTGGCTGACCAGGCGGACAAGCACCCCGACCGGATGTCCGGCGGCCAGCAGCAGCGGGCCGCCCTCGTCCGCGCCCTGTGCACGCAGCCGACACTGCTGCTGCTCGACGAGATCACCGCGGCGCTCGATCCCGAGCTGGTCGGCGAGGTGCTGACCATCGTCCGCGGCCTGGCCGAGCAGGGGACCACGATGGTCCTGGCGACCCACGAGATGGCGTTCGCCCGTGACGTCGCCACGACCGTGTGCTTCCTCGACGACGGCCGGATCCTCGAGCAGGGGCCGCCCGCGGAGATCTTCAGCAACCCCCGCGAGGAGCGCACCCGCCAGTTCCTGGCCCGGGTGCTGGGATGAGCGACGACGTCCAGCTGGGCCGGGGCACCGGGCCGCTGCGCGGGGTCAAGGTCGTGGAGCTCGCCGGCATCGGCCCCGGCCCGCACGCCTGCATGATCCTGGCCGACCTGGGTGCCGACGTGATCCGGGTCGACCGGCCGGGCGGCCAGCCCCTCACCGGTGGTCCGCACGACCTGCTCAACCGGGGGCGACCCAGCGTCGCGCTCGACCTCAAGCACCCTGCCGCCGTCGCGGCCGTGCTCGACCTGGTGGCCGGTGCCGACGTCCTGGTCGAGGGCCTGCGCCCCGGTACGACGGAGCGGCTCGGCCTCGGACCCGACACCTGCCTGGCCCGCAACCCGCGGCTGGTCTACGGGCGGATGACCGGCTGGGGGCAGGACGGACCGCTGGCGCACGACGGCCGGTCACGACCTCGGCTACGTCGCGATCACCGGTGCCCTCTTCGGGATGGGCCAGGACCCGGTCGCGCCCGCACTTCCCGGGCAACCTGGTCGGCGACTTCGGCGGCGGCTCGACCTACCTCGTCATCGGGCTCCTGGCCGCCCTCCTCGAGAGCCGGCTCTCGGGACAGGGGCAGGTCGTCGACGCGGCGATCGTCGACGGCACCGCCCACCTCAACGCGATGGCGACCGGCTTCCTGGCCGCCGGGCAGTACCGCGAGGAGCGTGCCGCCAACCTCCTCGACGGCGGCGTCCCGTTCTACGACGTCTACGAGACCGCCGACGGCCGGCATCTGGCGGTCGGCTCGCTCGAGCCGCAGTTCTACGACGAGCTGGTCCGGCTGCTCGGGCATCGCCGACAGGGCCCCCGACCGCAGGACCCGGCCCGCCACGCCGAGCTCCGCCGGGTGATCGCCGAGGCGGTGGCGTCGCGCACCCAGGCGGCCTGGGTCGAGGTCTTCGCCGGCCCGACGCCTGCGTCGCGCCGGTGCTGCCGATGAGCGAGGCGTTCACCGATCCCCACCTCGCGGCCCGTGGCACCTTCGTGGAGCGCGACGGGATGACCCAGCCGGCCCCCGCGCCGCGCTTCTCGCGCACCGGCGCCGCGCCTGTCCAGCCCCCCGCCTGCCGTCGCCGGCGAGCACACGCGGCCGCCCTGGCGGCGTGGGGAATCGATGCCGACGCCTCCTGGCCATCGGGGCGCGGACCAGCCGGTCCGATGCCATGACCGAGCACGTCGACGTCCTCATCATCGGGGCCGGCCTGTCCGGCATCGGCGCAGCCGCCCACCTGGCCCGCGAGCTGCCCGGCACGTCGTACGCCGTGCTCGAGGCGCGCGAGGTCAGCGGCGGCACGTGGGACCTGTTCCGCTACCCCGGGATCCGCTCCGACTCCGACATGTACACGATGGGCTACGCGTTCCGGCCCTGGCGCACGACGAGGCCCTGGGCTCGGGCGACCGGATCCTCGGAGTACCTCCGCGACACCGCGCGCGAGTACGACGTCGAGCGCGCACATCCGCTACGGCACCGCGTCGTGAGCGCGTCGTGGGGCAGTGCCGCGCGCGCTGGACGGTCGAGGCCGAGCACGACGGAGAGACGGTCATCCTCACCACGGGCCTGCTCTGGGCCTGCCGCGGCTACTACCGCTACGACCACGGTCACGAGCCCGACTTCGCGGGAGCCGAGGACTTCCGCGGGCACGATCGTCCACCCGCAGCACTGGCCGGCCGAGCTCGACTGGTCCGGGCAAGAGGGTCGTGGTGATCGGCAGTGGAGCCACCGCCGTCACGCTGGTGCCCGCCCTGGCCCCGACGCGGCGCACGTGACCATGCTGCAGCGCTCGCCGACGTACGTCCTGAGCCTTCCGCTGCGCGACCCGCTCGCCCGACGCCTGACAGGTGGCTCCCGGCCCACCGGCCCGCCGACTGGTCCGCCTCAAGAGCATCGTGGCGGCCTCGGTCTTCTACCGGCTCTCGCGGGCCCGGCCCGGCCTCGTCAAGCGGATGATCCGCAAGCAGAACGTCGCGCTCCTCCCCGAGGGCTACGACGTCGACACCCACTTCACGCCGACCTACCAGCCGTGGGACCAGCGGGTGTGCTTCGTCCCGGACGGCGACCTCTTCAAGGCCGTTCGCCGTGGCACGCCGAGGTGGTGACCTCGACCATCGAGCGGTTCGACGCCGACGGGATCGTGCTCACCGGCGGCCGCCACCTCGACGCCGACATCGTGGTCACGGCGACGGGCTGCGAGCTGTCGCCGTTCGGCGACCTCGAGCTGGACGTCGACGGCGAGAAGGTCGACCCGTCGCACGAGCTGACCTACCGCGCGCTGATGCTGTCCGGGGTCCCCAACTTCGTCTACACCGTCGGCTACACCAACGCCTCCTGGACGCTCAAGGCCGACCTGGTCGCGGAGTACACCTGCCGGCTGCTGGCCCACATGCGCGAGCACGGCTACCGCAGCGTCGTACCCGTGCGTGGCCCCGGCGTGGGCGAGCGGCCGTTCATGGACTTCACCTCCGGCTACGTGCTTCGCGCGCTGGACCAGCTGCCCGAAGCAGGGCGACCGCGAGCCGTGGCGGCTGCGGCAGAGCTACCTGGTACGACCGGCGGGTCCTGCGGCGCGGCGACCTGGAGGACGGCGTCCTCCGGTTCGGTGAGCCCGCGCAGGCATGAACTGCCTCCACCCCGGGTACGACGTGGTGGAACACGAATCCACGAGAGCGAAGGGGGCGTCGGCATGGGACTCGACGACAAGATCAAGAACGAGGCGACCGAGACCAAGGGCAAGGCCAAGGAGGCCGCCGGCTCGGCGACGAACAACGAGAGCCTGGAGTCCGAGGGCAAGGCCGACCAGGGCGAGGCCAAGATGAAGAAGGCCGGCCAGCACGTCAAGGACGCGGCGGGCGACGTCAAGGACACGTTCTCCAGCTGATCACAGACCGACGACGTGAAGGGTCTCACCGCTGCGGCGGCGGGGCCCTTCGTCGTACCCCGCCCTCTAGGGTGGCCGCGTGATGGCTGCCGTCGGCCGCGCCGTACGCCGGTCGCTGTGGGACAAGGTCCCGCGTGACCATCGCGAGTCGCCTCGCGCCCTGCGCCGGAGGCAGTGGGTCACCGGTGCGTTCGTCGTCATCGGGGCGGTCGTCCTCGGCTTCTCCCTCTCGATCTCCCCGGGCAACGCCTGGTTCTACCCGGCGACCCTCGGGCTCGCTGCGGTCTGGGCCATCGGCGCCTTCGCGTCCGGCCCGCTCCACCTCGGCCGCACCCTGAGCGGCGACGAGCCCGGCCCGCGGCCGCTGCTGATGCCTTCGGTGTACGGCGTGCTGCTCGCGGCGCTGTTCGTCGTCGGTGGCCTGGTGGTCCGCGAGGTGCCCGTGGCTGGACGCCCAGGTGCGGCACGTCCTCGACCACGCCCAGCAGGGGTCGGTGCCGCTGCTGGTGGTGATCACCGCCCTCAACGGCGTGGCCGAGGAGCTGTTCTTCCGCGGTGCGCTCTACGCCGCGACCACCCGCTACCCGGTCGTGGTCACCACGGTCGCCTACGCTGCCGCGACCCTGGCCACCGGCAACCTGATGCTGGCCTTCGCCGCGCGTGCTGCTCGGGCTGCTGTGCGGCCTCGAGCGCCGTGCCACCGGCGGCATCCTGGCCCCGCTCGATCACCCACGTCGTCTGGTCGACCGCGATGCTGTTCGCCCTCCCGGCACTGTTCGGCTGACCCCTCGTCGGGTCAGCTCAACGATCCTCGTCGTCGTCGATCGCGCGCCGGACCGCCTCGGCGTAGGCCAGCGGGTCGCCGGGGACCAGGTCGCGGATCGAGAGGTCGGTGACGACCACCTCGGTGCCCATCGAGTCGATCAGGTTGCGACCGGTGGTGACGTCGACGTCGGTCACGAACGCCAGCCAGTACGACGACAGCCGGGGCGTCAGCACCGGGACCCGCACGATCGGCACCCGGTGGCCCGTGGAGACCTCCGAGGCGACCTCGAGCATCTCGAGGTAGGTCATCTGCTCGGGTCCGCCGATCTCGTAGATCTCGCCGAAGGCCTCGTCCTGGCCGGCCACGCCGACCAGGTAGCGGATCACGTCGTCGACCGCGATCGGCTGGGTCAGCGTCGAGACCCAGCGCGGCACGATCATCGCCGGCAGGTTCTTCACCAGCTGCCGGGTCAGCTCCCAGGAGATGCCGCCCCGGCCGACCACGATCCCCGCGCGTAGCACCGTCACCGGGACGCCCCCGGCGCCGAGCAGCCCCTCGACCTCGCGGCGGGACCGCAGGTGGGCGGACAGGTCGGTGCCTTCAGCGCCGAGACCGCCGAGGTAGACGATCTGGCGGACGCCGGCGCGGGCAGCCGCCTTCCCGAAGGTCTCGGCGGCCCGGGCGTCGCGCTGCTCGAAGTCGGCGGAGTCCAGGGAGTGGACCAGGTAGTAGGCGACGTCGATCCCCTCGAGGGCGGCGGGGAGCGTGTCGGCGTCCTGCACGTCGGCCCCCACGGCGGTGCCCGGCCCGTCGTACTCCTCGGGCCGGCGGGTCATCGCGCGGACCTCGTACCCGGTGTCGAGGAGGGCAGGGCAGAGTCGGCGCCCGATGAAGCCGGTGGCGCCGGTGACCAGGATCGTCGACCGGTCGGTGGGAGTGGTCACAGGTGGGTTAGTACCCCCGGGCACGGGTGCCGAACCGTCATCGCGCCCGTTTGGCGATGTTCGCGCGGCGGGTGGCGTCCATCCCCGCCTCGTAGGCCTGCACCAGCGAGGCGATCGACAGCGGCTTGAGCCGCTCCACGACCTCCTGGATCGTCTCCGGCGAGACGCCCTGCTCCTTGTAGACCGGCCACACCTTGGTCCGGAACAGCTCGTAGAGCTCCTCGGCGATGGCGCGACCGTGGGTGGCGTACACCTCGGCGGCGGCCCGGGCCGCCTCGATCGGGTAGCCGAGGTCGAGCAGCCCGAGGCCCACCCCGAGCTGTGACATCGACACCTCGAACCGCCCCCGCCCGGCCGGGGCCAGCACCCCGAGCGCCTCGAGCGTCTCCAGGTCGTGGGCGTCCAGACGTCGTCCGGCGCGCTGCTCGAGCTCGACCCGGCTCACCTCCGCCCGGGAGTCGGCCATCCACGGCGCCAGCATCGTGCGGTGGAGGGCGATGTCCTCGGGCGTCGCATGAGCAGGGATGCCGGCGAGGTACCTCTCGATCGCCGACAGCGTGAAGCCGTGTCCCTGCAGCTCCTGCACCAGCTGGAGCCGGGCCACGTGGTCGGAGGTGTAGTAGCCGCTGCGACCGCGCCGCAGCGGCGGCGGGACCAGGCCCTTGGTCGTGTAGAAGCGGATGTTGCGCACGCTCATCCCGACGCGCTCGGTCAGCTCGTCCAGCGTGAGCAGCGTGACCGGTGCCACAGTTGCGTCCTTGACGACCATGACAGTAAGAGTGTCACAATCGGGAGCATGGCTCCATCAGCACACGAAGCATTCGTCTACGACCACCTCCGTACGCCGCGCGGCAAGGGCAAGGCGGTCGGCGGGCTGCATGAGGTGAAGCCGGTCGACCTGGCGGTCGGCCTCCTCAAGGAGATCCAGACCCGGAACCCGTCGCTCGACGTCGGACCGCGTCGACGACGTCGTGCTGGGCGTGGTCTCGCCGATCGGCGAGCAGGGCGGTGACATCGCCAAGACCGCCGCGCTGGCCGCGGGCTATCCCGAGACCGTGGCAGGCGTCCAGCTCAACCGGTTCTGCGCCTCCGGTCTCGAGGCGGTCAACCAGGCAGCGGCCCGGGTGCGCAGCGGCTTCGAGGACCTGATCCTGGCCGGCGGCGTCGAGTCGATGAGCCGGGTGCCGATGGGCTCCGACGGCGGCGCCTGGGCGATGGACCCGGCCACCGCCCTCACCACCGGCTTCGTGCCGCAGGGCATCGGCGCCGACCTGATCGCCACCCTCGAGGGCTGGGACCGCGAGGACGTCGACGCCTACGCCGCGGAGTCGCACCACCGTGCCGCCAAGGCCTGGGCCAACGGCTACTTCGCCGAGGCGATCGTCCCCGTCGTCGACCGCAACGGCGTCACCGTCCTCGAGCACGACGAGCTGGTGCGTCCCGACACGTCGGTCGAGGGCCTCGCCGGCCTGAAGCCGAGCTTCGCCCAGATGGGCAGGGACGCCGGCTTCGACGACGTGGCTCTCGAGAAGTACCACTGGGTCGAGCGCATCGACCACGTCCACCACGCCGGCAACTCCTCCGGGATCGTGGACGGCGCGGCCCTGGTCGCGATCGGCACCGAAGAGGTCGGTACGTCGCTCGGCCTCACGCCGCGCGCCCGCATCGTGTCCGCGGCGGTCTCCGGCGCCGACCCGACGATCATGCTCACCGGCCCCGCGCCGGCGGCCCGCAAGGCACTCGCCAAGGCCGGTCTCGAGGTCTCCGACATCGACCTCTGGGAGATGAACGAGGCCTTCGCCGCGGTCGCGATGAGGTTCATGAAGGACATGGGGATCACCCACGAGGTCACCAACGTCAACGGTGGGGCGATCGCGATGGGGCACCCGCTGGGTGCCACCGGAGCGATGCTGCTCGGCACCCTGATCGACGAGCTCCAGCGGCGTGACCAGCGCCGCGGTCTGGCCACGCTCTGCATCGGCGGCGGCATGGGGATCGCGACCATCGTGGAGGTCGTCTGATCGCGCAGCGATCAGCCGACCGATCATGAGGGGCGCGATCGATGGTGGTCGAGCGAGCGGCACGGCTGAGCTCGCGAAGCCGTGACCCGCGTGCCGAGACCCGGTGACACCCGCACCCACCGCAACACCAGACTCCAGCACACGAAGGACTGATCGCAGATGACCGAGATGGTCTCGACAGACTCGACCGACGAGGGGCGCCCGACCCACGAGGGGCGCGCGACCGGCGAGCAGACCGCCGTCCGCTACGAGAGGGACTCCGACGGCATCGTCACCTTGGTGCTCGACGACCCCACCGCCAGCGCCAACACGATGAACGAGCTCTACCAGGCCTCGATGCACGCCGCCGTCGAGCGGCTGTACGACGAGCTGGCGGCGGACCCCGACAGCATCACCGGCGTGGTGGTCGCGTCGGCGAAGAAGACCTTCTTCGCCGGTGGCAACCTCACCTTGATGATGCAGGCGACGGCGGACGACGCGCCGTCGGTCTTCGCCGGCATCGAGGCGATGAAGGCCGACCTCCGTCGGCTCGAGAAGCTGCCCAAGCCGGTCGTGGCCGCGATCAACGGCGCCGCGCTCGGCGGCGGCCTGGAGATCGCCCTGGCCTGCCACCACCGGATCCTGGCCGACGAGTCCTCGGCCGTGGTCGGCCTGCCCGAGGCCACCCTCGGGCTGCTCCCCGGCGGCGGCGGTGTGACCCGGGTGGTGCGGATGCTGGGCTTGAGCTCGGCGCTGATGGACGTGCTGCTCCAGGGCACCCGCTTCAAGCCGGCCGATGCGCTGGCCAAGGGGCTGGTCGACGAGCTGGTCGCCACCCGCGACGACGTGGTCCCGGCCGCGAAGGCCTGGATCACGGCCCACCCCGAGGCCGCGGGCAACCCGTGGGACCGCCCCGACTACCGGATGCCAGGCGGCACTCCGCAGTCCCCGAAGCTGGCGGCGTTCCTGCCGGCGTTCCCGGCCTTGCTGCGCCAGCAGACCAAGGGCGCGGTCTACCCCGCGCAGCGGGCGATCCTCTCGGCCGCGGTCGAGGGTGCCAGCACCGACTTCGACACGGCCAGCCGCGTCGAGAGCCGCTACCTCACCTCGCTGATCGTCGGCCAGAACTTCAAGAACATGACCCAGGCGTTCTTCTTCGACCTCCAGGCGATCAACGCCGGCAAGTTCCGACCGGAGGGCTACGAGAGGTTCACCGCCACGAAGGTCGGCGTGCTCGGGGCCGGGATGATGGGCGCGGGCATCGCCTACGCGTGTGCCCGCTCCGGCATGCAGGTCGTGCTCAAGGACGTCACCCAGGAGGCCGCCGACCGGGGCAAGGCCTACAGCGAGAAGCTCAACGTCAAGGGCATCGAGCGGGGCAAGCTCACCCAGGAGCGGTCCGACGAGCTGTTGGCCCGGATCACCCCGACCGCCGACCCGGCCGACCTGGCCGGCTGCGACCTGGTGATCGAGGCGGTCTTCGAGGACCCGACGCTCAAGCACCGGGTCTTCGCCGAGATCCTGCCCCACGTCGACGCCGACGCCCTGCTCTGCTCCAACACCTCGACGCTGCCGATCACCGAGCTCTCGACCGGGGTCGAGCGGCCCGAGGACTTCATCGGCCTGCACTTCTTCTCACCCGTCGACAAGATGCCCCTGGTCGAGATCATCCGGGGTGCGCAGACCTCCGACGCCGCCCTGGCCAAGGCCTACGACGTCGTGCTCCAGATCCGGAAGACCCCGATCGTGGTCAACGACAGCCGAGGCTTCTACACCTCGCGCGTCATCGGGACGATGGTCAACGAGGGCCTGGCGATGCTCGCCGAGGGGGTCCCCCCGATGTCGCTGGAGCGGGCGGCCACCCAGGACGGCTACCCGGTCGGACCGCTGCAGCTGACCGACGAGCTGAACATGGAGCTGATCGCGAAGATCGCCAAGGCGACCAAGGACGCGGCCGACCGCGACGGCACGCCGTACGACGAGCACCCCGGTGGCACCGTCGTCACGCGGATGCTCGAGCTCGGCCGCCCGTCGCGCCTGGCGGGTGCGGGCTTCTACGACTACGAGGACGGCCGGCGCACCCACCTGTGGCCGGGTCTCGCCGACGAGTTCCCTGCGGCCGTCGAGCAGATCCCCTTCGCCGACGTGAAGGACCGGTTGCTGTTCATCGAGGCGATCGAGACCGCTCGCTGCTTCGAGGAGGGCGTCATCGAGTCCTCCGCTGCCGCGAACATCGGCTCGATCATGGGGATCGGCTTCCCCGCCAACACCGGGGGCGCAGCGCAGTTCATGACCGGCTACCAGGCCCACGACGAGGAGGGGAACGGTTCCGGGCCGATCGGGCTGACCGCGTTCCTGGCGCGCGCG
Source organism: uncultured Actinomycetota bacterium (assembly GCA_963808115.1). Taxonomy (GTDB): domain Bacteria; phylum Actinomycetota; class Actinomycetes; order Propionibacteriales; family Nocardioidaceae; genus Nocardioides. The sequence goes on along the minus strand of CAWEEN010000003.1, from coordinate 158,693 downwards.
GACGAGCTCGCCGACCGGTACGGCGAGAGGTTCCGGCCGACGGCGTACCTGCGCGACCTGGCAGCGAAGGGCGAGCGTTTCCCGTCCTGAGCGACCCGTGGCCCGGACGGATGAAGTTTTTACCATTTCGGAGTCATGGGCCGGATCGGCTGTAAGAATTCCCGGGTGAACCAACCCGTCGTCGACGTGCAGAGTCTGCATGTCCGCTTCGGCGACGTCGAGGCTGTCGCCGGCATCGATCTCCAGGCACACGCCGGCCAGGCCACCGCCCTGCTCGGCCGCAACGGTGCAGGCAAGTCCACGACCATGCGGGTGCTCGCCGGGGTCGTGCCACCCACGGCCGGCACGGTGACCGTGGCCGGGCTCGACATCCGCCGGGACACGCTCGCGATCAAGCAGCTCTCCGGGTACTGCCCCGACGTCGGTGGCCTGGTGCCGCGGGCGACGCCATGGGAGCACCTCCAGCTCAGTGCCCGGCTCCGGCGGCTCGACGACTGGGAGGACCGCGCACGCGGCCTCCTCGAGCGCTTCGAGCTCGGTGACGTGATGAACCGCGTCACGGGCGGGTTCTCGCACGGCATGGGTCGGCGCCTCTCAGTGGTCCTGGCCGCGATGCACGAGCCGCAGGTGCTGCTGCTCGACGAGCCGTTCGACGGCGTGGACCCGATCGGGGTCGACGCGACGTTCGAGGTGATCGCCGACGCTCGCGCGCGCGGCGCCACGATCCTGCTCTCCACCCACCTGCGGGACCTGGCGATCCAGGCCTGCACCACGGCCCTGGTGCTCCGTGGGGGCGCCCGCGTCGCCTCCGTGGATGCCGAGGAGATGGCCGGCGAGGAGGGGGCCCGTGCCTACCGCGCCCTCCTCGACTGAGTCGACGCCGGTCACCACGCCGGCGCGCGTCGGGCAGGTCGCGGCAGCACGGCGAGCCGTCCAGGACGTCGGGATCCTGCTCCACTTCCGCCGGCAGGCGATTCGCCGCCGTCACGTCGCTCGGATCCTGGTGCTGGTGTTCGTCGGCATCACGCTCGCGACGACGACGGTCCCGTCGCTGATGCCGGGAGCCGGAGGGCCCGGCAAGGCGTTCGACATCCTGCTCCTCATGCCGTCCGCGATGGCCGCGGTCCTGCTGCTCAACATGCTCTCCGCGGTCGCCTCCGGCGGTGGACGCGAGCTCATCTCCCGCGACCAGGCCGGCCCCCATCCGGTCAGCCCCACCACGGACCACCTGGGCGCGCTCCTGCTGACGCCGTTCAACATCTCCTGGATGGTGCAGGCCTGGATCCTGCTCGGTTCGATGGCCTACGGCCTCGGTCCCGGCAAGCTGGTGACGGCGCAGGTCGGCATCCTCCTGTGGCTGGTGTTCTCGACCTCCGTCGGGCAGGTGGTGGCCTGGTCGATGGAGGCCCTGCGCCGCAGCCGGCACGGGATCACTCTGACCCGGGGGCTCCTCGCCGCGGGCGCCTTCGGCGCGCTGGCGGTCCAGCTGACCGGGAACACCACGAACGCCCTCGACCAGGTCCCCACCGTGCCGGTCTTCGTCGGCTTCATCTCCGGGTGGAGCGTGCGCTGGCTGGTCACGGTCCTGGCGCTCGCCGCGGCAGCGCTGGTGGCGGTCGCCGTCGGTGCTGTCCCCGCGCACGTCGCTGCGAAGCGGATGCCGCGCGACGAGGCCCGGATGGAGACCGACCAGCACGAGCCGCGGCGGATCTCGCGCACCCTGTTCGGGACCTTGGTCCGCGTGGACCGCGGCTCGGTGTGGCGCTCGGTCCCGATGCGGCGCGGCATGATGGTCCTCGCCGTCGGACCCGGCCTGGTCGCGATCTTCGGAGACCTGCCGTGGTCGACCATGACGATCCTGCCGGGGCTGGTCGCCTCGGGTGGCGCTCTGCTGTTCGGGGTCAACGCCTGGAGCCTCGACGGTCGCGGCGCGCTCTGGCGAGAGAGCCTGCCGGTCTCGCCGGGCCTCGTCTTCGAGGCGAGGGCGTGGGTGATCGCGGAGTTCCTGGCCGTCGCGGCGCTGATCACCCTCGGGCTCGGCGCGCTGCGAGCCGGCATCCCCGACGTCTCGGAGAGTGCCGCCCTCGTGTGCACCATGGTCGTGGTGCTCCTGCAGGTGGTGGGCGCCGCGATGCGGTGGTCGCTGGGGCATCCCTACCCGGTCGACATGCGGTCGGCACGCGCCACTCCCGCGCCTCCGGCCGCGATGGTCGGCTACTCGGCCCGGCTGGCGGTGAGCACGACCTTCACCGGCTTGTGCTTCTCCGCGTGCGCCCAGGTCCCGAACTGGCACCTGTCGGTGATCATCGCGATCCCCTGCGTGCTCTGGTCCGGAACTCGCTTCGCACGCACGTCACGGCGCTGGGACGACCCGATGCTCCGAGCCCGGGTGGTCACCACCACGGCCGCATGAGTCCGATGCCCGCACTACTGTCGCTGCATGGAGTTCGCCCCCTCGCCCCGAGCCGCTGACCTGTCTGCGCGGGTGGCCGAGTTCACGGCCACCGAGATCACCCCGATCGAGGCGGACTACCACCGCGACCTGGCGGAGGCGCGTCGTACCGGCGACCCCTGGCAGCCCCTCCCGGTCATCGAGGACCTCAAGAGCAAGGCGCGCCGGCAGGGGCTGTGGAACCTCTTCCTGCCCTACGAGCATGCCGGCGAGTACGCCGCGCGGTTCGGCACCGACGGCGGCGAGGGGTTGACCAACGTCGACTACGCACCCCTGGCCGAGATCATGGGCCGCTCGGCGATCGCGCCGCTCGTCTTCAACTGCAACGCCCCCGACACCGGCAACATGGAGGTGCTGCTGCGCTACGGCTCCGAGACGCAGCGGGCGGAGTGGCTCGAGCCCTTGCTCGACGGGCGGATCAGGTCGGCGTTCACCATGACCGAGCCCGACGTGGCGTCGTCCGACGCGACCAACATGGCGGCGACCTGTGTGGTGGACGGCGACGAGATCGTGGTGAACGGGCGCAAGTGGTGGTCGACCGGGGTGGGCAACCCGGACTGCCGCATCTTCGTCTTCATGGGCGTCACCGACGCTGACGCCGACCGGCACCACCGGCACTCGATGGTGCTCGTGCCGCGGGACACCCCCGGCGTGAGGATCGAGCGGTTGCTGCCCACGATGGGGATCTACGACGAGCCGCTGGGCCACGGTGAGGTGTCGTTCACCGACGTACGGGTGCCCCTGGGCAACGTCGTCTCCGGGCCAGGTGAGGGCTTCGCGATCGCCCAAGGGCGGCTCGGGCCGGGCCGGGTGCACCACTGCATGCGGCTGATCGGGTTGGCCGAGATGGCGCTCGAGCGGGCCTGTCGGCGCGGGCTCGAACGCACGGCGTTCGGCAAGCCGCTGGTCGACCTGGGCGGCAACCGGGAGCGCATCGCCGATGCCCGGATCGCCATCGACCAGGCGCGGCTGCTGGTGCTCAACGCGGCCTGGAAGCTCGACGTCGGTGGCCCGACGAACGCCCTCTCGGAGGTCTCGCAGATCAAGGTGGCCGTGCCGAACATGGCGCAGGGGGTCATCGACATGGCGATCCAGCTGCACGGGGGTGGCGGGATGTCCGACGACTTCCCGCTGGCCGCGGCTTGGGTCGGCGCGCGGTCGCTCCGACTGGCCGACGGGCCCGACGAGGTCCACCGTGGCATGGTCGCGCGCCTCGAGCTGAACAAGTACCGCACCGCATGACGGGCGCGGCGACCCCGCAGCGCGTGCTGGTGACCGGCGCGGCGTCGGGACTGGGGGCGGCGCTGACGGCCGCCTACCGGGCCCGTGGCGCGGAGGTGCTGGCGACGGACGTGTCGTACGACGAGGTGGCGCCGACCGGCTCGACCGGCGGGGACCACCTTCGCCTCGACATCACCTCGGACGACGACTGGGCGGCCGCGCTGGCGCTCGTCGAGGAGCGCTGGGGCGGCCTCGACGTGCTGGTCAACAACGCCGGCGTCGCCGGCGGCGGCCGGATCGACGTCGCCGGGCTCGACGAGTGGGAGTGGATCACCGAGATCAACCTGTTCGGCGTGGTCCGCGGTTGTCGCACCTTCACGCCCGTCTTCAAGCGGCAGGGCTCGGGCCGGTTCGTCAACGTGGCTTCCGTCGCTGGGCTCGTGCACCCGGCCGGGATGGCGTCGTACAACGCGGTCAAGGCCGGGGTGGTCGCCCTCAGCGAGACCCTCGGCCACGAGCTCGCGCCGTACGGCGTGCAGTGCCACGTGGTCTGCCCGTCGTACTTCCGGACCAACCTGATGTCGTCGATCCGCGGCGCCGACACCGAGCTCGCGAGCATCGTCAGCCGTCTCGTGGAGTCCTCGCCCCTGGGGGCCGGCGAGATCGCAGCGGCGGTCTTGGCCGGCATCGACGCGGGAGACTCCGTGATCCTGCCCGACCCGGCGGCACGTGCGGCCTACGACCTGAAGCTGCACCACCGCCCCGCGTACGACGCCCAGATGCAGCACCAGGCCGCCCGGCTGCAGGGTCTGACGTAGCCGACCATCCGGAGGTCGGGCCCTCTCGCCATACTGAACCGGTGACCAGCGCCGACGAGTCCCGTCCGGTCCGCGAGGAGGACACCTTCGACGTCGCAGCCGTCTCGGCCTGGCTGCGGGAGCACGCCGAGGCCTTCCGCGACGAGCTGGTCGGGACCCCGGAGGTCCGGCAGTACCCGGGCGGGGCCTCGAACCTGACCTACCTGCTGCGGTATCCCGTGGTCTCGTCAGGCTCGACCGACGGGCGGACCTCGAGCAACCCCGGGCGAGAGCTGGTGCTGCGCCGGCCGCCGACCGGGTCCAAGGCCAGGAGCGCCCACGACATGGGGCGCGAGTTCACGATCCAGTCGGCCCTGGCGCCGGTCTACCCGTACGTCGCCCGGATGGTCGGGCTGTGCAGCGACCTCTCGGTGATCGGCTCGGAGTTCTACGTGATGGAGCGTCTCGACGGCACCATCCTCCGCAAGGAGCTGTCGTTCGAGCTGACCGCCGACGAGGCGTCGACGCTCTGCGAGCACGCCTGGGAGACGCTGGTGCGCCTGCACGAGGTCGACGTCAGCGCCGTACCGGCACTGGCGACGCTGGGCCGGGGCGAGGGGTACGTCGCGCGACAGGTGTCGGGCTGGACCGACCGGCTCGCGCGGGCCGCGACCGACGACCTCGGGGACTGGTCGGCGATCACCGCGTGGCTCGACGCCCACCAGCCGGCCGACGTCGGGCAGTGCCTGATCCACAACGACTGGCGCTTCGACAACATGGTGCTCGCCCCCGACGACCGGCTCCGCGTCCGCGGCGTCCTCGACTGGGAGATGGCCACCGTCGGCGACCCGCTGATGGACCTCGGGGGCGCCCTCGCCTACTGGATCCAGCCCGACGACGACGCGTTCTTCCAGGGCTTCCGGCGGCAGCCGACGACCGCGCCGGGCATGTGGACCCGGGAGCGGGTGGTGCGCTGGTACGCCGACCGCACCGGGCTCGAGGTCTCGCCGGAGCAGTGGCGCTTCTACGAGGTGTTCGGGCTGTTCCGGCTCGGGGTGATCTGCCAGCAGATCTGGTACCGCTACTTCCACGGCCAGACCCACAACGAGGCCTACGCCCGGTTCGGGCCGGCCGTCGCGTATCTCGAGTCGCGGTGCCGGAGCCTGGTCTCGACAGGTTCGACCTCCGGCTCCGGCTCGACCGACGGTCCTGCCTGATGGGGATGGTGCTGCTGGTGAGGCACGGCCAGGCGTCGTTCGGCGCCGCCGACTACGACGTGCTGAGCGAGACCGGGGTCGAGCAGAGCCGGGTGCTCGGCCGGTTCCTGGCCGAGACCGGGACCACGCCGGGCGTGGTACTGCACGGTGCGATGAAGCGGCAGCGCGACACGGCGGCCGCGCTGGTCGCGGCCGCCGGCTGGGAGGTCTTACCGGAGCTGGACGAGGGGTGGAACGAGTTCGACCACCTGGCCGTGGTCGCCCGCGCAGCCGAAGGGGTCGACGGGCTCGACCGGCGTGGCTTCCAACGGGTCTTCGAGGAGGCGACCGCGCGGTGGGTCAGCGGCGAGCACGACGCCGAGTACGACGAGCCGTGGGCCGGGTTCGTGGCCCGGGTCCGCGCGGCGCTCGAGCGAGCCTGCGCCGGCGAGGGCATGACGGTCGTCGCCTCCTCGGGCGGCCCGATCGCCGCTGCCTGCGCGATGCTCGTCGACCGGGACGCCTCGGCGACCGAGCTGGGGCGGCTCTGGGCGTCGTACAACACGGTCATCGCCAACACCTCGGTGACCCGGGTGATCGAGGGCTCGACCGGCCGCCGGCTGCTGACCTTCAACGAGCACAGCCACCTGCCGCGCGAGCTCGTCACCTACCGCTGACGGGTGTGCCGTCGGGCTGGTCGGCGCCGACGTCCTGGGCCCAGGCGTAGTTGAGCTTGTGCCGCGAGATGTAGATGAACGACTCGGTGGAGCGGACGCCCCGGACGGCCCGCAGCTGCTCGGCGATCCGGAGGAGGTCAGCGTTGTCCCTGCCCACCACCTCCACCAACATGTCGTAGCTCCCGGCACTGATCACGACGTAGGTCGTCTCGGGCCAGGTCGCCACGTGCTCGGCGATCAGCCCGAGGTCGGAGGACGCCTGCACGCCGATCATGGCCATCACGCCGAAGCCCATGTTGCCGGGATCGGTCAGGCCGACGATCTGGAGCACCCCGGAGGTGCGGAGCGCCTCGATGCGAGCCCGGACCGTGGCCTCGGAGACCCCGAGATCGCGGGCGATGACGGTGTTGGGACAGCGGCCGTCCTGCTGCAGCATGGCGATGATCCGGCGGGCGGTGTGGTCGAGCATGTTCTACGAATCTCTTCCTATTTCGGATTGACAACAACGATATTCGCAGCATTGACCCCCTTTGCGCTACGGAGTACGTTGCGTTCACTCGAATGCAGCGGACGGGGCCGTGGAGAGGCTGGGGGAGTTGCCGGACGAGGTCTTCGACGTCGAGTTCCGTGGGGTGACCAAGCGGTTCGGGTCACTGACCGCGGTCAACGGTGTCTCCTTCCAGGTACGGCAGGGCGAGTTCTTGTCGCTGCTCGGGCCGTCCGGCTGCGGCAAGACCACCTCGCTGCGGATGATCGCCGGCTTCGAGCAGCCCGACGAGGGCGAGATCCTCATCGGCGGGATCGACGCGGTCGGCACCCCGCCCTACAAGCGAAACGTGAACACCGTCTTCCAGCAGTACGCGCTGTTCCCCCACATGAGCATCCTCGACAACGTCGCCTACGGGATGAAGCAGAAGAGGTGTCGGCAAGACCGAGCGCTACGGCCGGGCCCACGAGGCCCTGGAGCTGGTCCGGCTGACCGGGCGCGACAAGCACAAGCCCGTCGATGCTGTCCGGCGGTCAGCAGCAGCGCGTCGCGCTGGCCCGGGCCCTGGTCAACCGCCCCCGCGTGCTGCTCCTCGACGAGCCGCTCGGCGCCCTCGACCTGAAGCTGCGCAAGGAGATGCAGATCGAGCTCACCCGCATCCAGCAGGAGGTCGGGCATCACCTTCGTCTACGTCACCCACGACCAGGGCGAGGCGCTGGCGATGTCCGACCGGATCGCGGTGATGTCCGACGGGGTCATCGAGCAGATGGACGTGCCGGCCGAGATCTACGACCGCCCGCTGACGGCCTTCGTGGCCGACTTCATCGGGGAGATGAACTTCCTCGACGGCGACGTGACCTAGGCCGCGGACGGCGCCTACGACCTCGACACCGGCTCGGGCGTCGTCGTCCGCGGTCGGGGCGACGTCGCCACCGGACAGTCGGTCCGGGTCGGCATCCGGCCCTCGCGGCTACGCATCCTCGCCCGCTCCGCGATCACCTCGGAGGGGCGGTCAACACCGCGCGGGCCGTGGTCGGCGACCCGGATGTACCTCGGGGACGAGGTCCAGGTCGTCGCCGAGCTCGCCGGCGGCACCGAGTTCCTCGTCCGTGAGCAGCGAGCCGGCACCGACGACGCGCACGACGCCATCCGTCCCGGCGACCAGATCACGATCCAGTGGGAGCCGACCGCGCCGGTCCTCCTCGCTGACTCGCCCACCCCGCAGGAGAGCCCGGACCATGGAGGTACCGATGAGTGACAACCACGACCAGATCCGCGTCCTCGCCCCGCAGGCGACCAAGCCGAAGCTCGACCGGCTGCAGCGCCTCGTCGAGGACGCCGCTGGTCATCCGCTCTCGCGACGCAGCGCCCTCGGGCTCGGCGGGCTGATGCTGCTCTCGGCGTGCGGGGGCACGACGACCGGAGGCGCCACGGCCAACGCGCCCTCGCAGTCCTCGTCGGGCGACGCCCTCGCCGGCAAGCCCCTCGAGAACCATCTCGAGATCTACAACTGGTCGGAGTACGACGACCCCTCGACGTACAAGAAGTTCAAGGCGCTGCCGGCCGAGCAGCAGGCCGGGCTGTCCATCCACGAGACCTACTACTCGTCGAACGACGAGCTGCTGGCCAAGCTCCACGCCGGCGGCAGCCAGTACGACATCATCGTGCCGAGCCAGAACGCCGTCGCCCAGCTGATCCAGGAGGGTCAGCTGATGAAGCTGGACCCGGCCCTGCTGCCCAACCTGAAGAACCTCGACCCGCACTACGTGAAGGCGTCGTACGACCCCACGGGGGAGTACCACGTGATCAAGGACTACGGCATCACGATGATCTTCTACAACAACCAGATCATCACCGAGCAGCCGAAGACGATGCTCGACTTCTACCACCTGCTGACGAAGTACGGCAGCAAGGGGCGCACCAACCTGCTCGACGGTGCCGAGGAGGTCGTGCCCCTGGCCCTGATGGCGCTCGGGATCGACCCCAACACCGACAACAAGTCGGACTTCGACGAGGTCACGAAGTTCTTGAACTCGGTGGCCAAAGGCGTCACCACGGTCAGCTCCTACGGCTACATCGACGACGCCATCGCGGGGAAGATCATCCTCAGCCAGGGCTGGAACGGCGACGTGCGCCGGATCGTGCAGGGCCGCAAGAAGGAGGGCGACATCACCCCCGTCCTGCTCGAGGGCGCCTCCGAGATCTGGGCCGACAACTGGTGCATCCCGAGCTACGGCGCCCCACCCCGTCGCCGCGCACGCCTGGATCAACTGGCTGCTGACCCCGTCCACCGCGGTGACCGAGATGGAGTACCACAACTACGGCATCCCGATCCCGACCGCGCTGTCGCAGCTGCCGGGCTCGCTGAAGAACGACCCGCTGTTCAACGTCCCGAAGAAGTACACCGACAACTACCACTACATCCTCAATGTCAGCCCGCAGGTGGTGCAGACGCGCACCCAGATCTACACGCAGTTCAAAGCGGCGATGTGATGGCCGATGCCGGCGACTACCCCGTGCGGGTGGAGAAACCTGCCAGGAGCAGCAAGCGCCGGTCGTTCAGCCCGAGGTACCCCGTCTGGCTGACGTCCGGGTCGTTCGTGTACTACGCGATCTTCTTCCTCGGGCCACTGGCACTCCTGGTCGCGTTCTCGCTGGCCACCCAGACCGGGTTCACGACCCTCAGCTACGGGTTCGACACCAGCCAGTACCACCTCGTGGTCGGGTCCCTCTACCTGAAGATCTTCGAGCGCACTCTCGTGATGGCCGCGGTCGGGTCGGTGCTGACGATGATCGTGGGCTACCCGCTCGCCTACTGGATGGCCCGCTACCTCTCGACGTACAAGATGCTGGCGCTGCGTGCTGGTCCTCGTGCCCTTCTGGACGTCGTTCCTGATCCGCACCTACGCGCTGAAGATCATCCTCGACTCCCACGGGTACCTGGCCAAGTACCTCGGGATCAACATCATGTACACCAAGTACGCCGTGGGCGTCGGGCTGGTCTACAACTACCTGCCGCTGTTCATCATCCCGGTGTTCGCGTCCCTGGAGCGGATGGACTGGTCGCTGATCGAGGCAGCCGGCGACCTCGGGGCCACGCCCGTTCAACGCGTTCCGGCAGATCACGCTGCGGCTGACCATGCCCGGCGTCGTCACCGGCGCCCTGCTGGTCTTCATCCCGATGTCGGGGGAGTACATCATCCCCAACCTCCTCAGCGGCGGGAAGTACGAGTTCGTCGGCAACGTGATCGGCGACCAGTTCCTCTCCGCGCAGAACCAGCCGTTCGGCTCGGCCCTCTCGATCAGCCTGATGATCGCGTTGTCGGGCTTCGTGGCGATCTACATCCTGTTCGCGACCAAGGAGGAGCGGTTCGGTGCCTAGACGAGTCCGCATCCTCACCGCCAAGCGGGCCTTCACCGCGTGGGCGGTGGCCGTGTTCGCGTTCCTCTACCTGCCGATCGCGGTGATGGCGCTCTTCGCGTTCAACAAGCCGTCACCGGTGGCCCTGATCGGCTACCACGGGAACATCTGCGACATCCCGCCCACCCAGCTGGGCAACATGACGGTCTGGAACGGCTTCACGACCTGCTGGTTCAGCGCGGGCCTGCACGACCCGACGTACATCCCGGCCATCCTGACCAGCATCAAGATCGCCGCGGCCGCGGCGATCTTCTCGACCGTGCTCGGACTGGCCGCCGCTCTCGCCCTGGCCCGGATGAACAAGTTCGTCCGGGTGCCGTTCGACTCGCTGGTCTACCTGACCCTCGTCGTCCCGGAGATCGTGATCGCGGTGGCGTCGTTGATCTTCTTCGTCCAGCTGCCCAGGTACGTGCCGTTCTTCCCGTCACTGGGGCCGTGGACGATCTTCCTCGGGCAGGTGGTCTTCGGTGCCTCGCTGGCGATGCTCATCATCCGCGCGCGGTTCGTCGGCATGGGCGACTCCCTCGAGGAGGCCGGCTACGACCTCGGGTCGGGCCGGTGTGTCGACGTTCCGCCAGGTGACGTTCCCCCGCCTGCTGCCCGCGATCATCGCGGCGATGCTGCTGACGTTCACGTTCTCCTTCGACGACTACGTGCTGCCCGGCGTTCACCAACGGCACCACGAACACCTGGCCGATCGTGGTCTACTCCGCGGTCCGCTTCGGGATCACGCCCGCGATCAACGCGCTGGCCACGATCATGCTCGCGATCACGATCGCCGTGATCGCGGTGACCGGGGTGTTCCTGCGCCGGCAGAGTCAGCGGATGGGCACGACCGCCGAGGACGAGACCGACCACTCGGTCAGCCGGATGGTCAGCGTCAGCTGACGTCCGCTCCGAGCGGATCCGCCCGGAGCCGAACAGCCCGAAGCCGATCCGCTGCGAGCAGCACGTCCTTCGCTCGTCGTACGACGGGTGGCAGTGTCGCCGGCATGAACGACTCCACGGCCTGGCGCCGGATCGACGACGAGCTCGCGGGCAGCCTGCTCGAGCAGCGCACGCTGCTGATGGGCGGGGTGCTCGACGAGGCCCTCGGCAACCGGCTCTGCACGGGCCTCATGGTGCTCGCCACCCGTGACCCCCGTGCCGACATCCACCTCTGGATCAGCTCCCCCGGCGGCTCGGTCCCGGCGATGCTGGCGATCCGCGACGTGATGCGGATGATCCCCAACGACGTCGCCACCGTGGCGATGGGGATCGCCGCCAGCGCCGGGCAGTTCCTGCTCAGCTCGGGCAGCCCGGGCAAGCGGCTACGTCCTCCCGCACGCACGCGTCCTGCTCCACCAGGGCTCGGCGGGCATCGGAGGCACCGCCATGGACATCGCGATCCAGGCCGACGACCTGCGGCACACCCGCGACACGGTGCTGCGGCTGATCGCGGAGGACACCGGCCAGGACGTCGAGACCGTCGAGCGCGACTCGCGCCGCGACCGGTGGTTCAGTGCCGAGGAGGCGCTCGGCTACGGGTTCGTCGACCACGTGGTCGCCACCCTCGACGAGGTGCACCCCGCCGTACGACGTCCGCTCGGCCTGGGAGTGCTGGGATGAGCTCGTACCCGATCCCCTACGTCACCACGCTCACCAACCGCGGCGAGCGGACCGTCGACGTCTACAGCCGCCTGCTCGCCGACCGGGTGATCTACCTCGGCACCCCGATCGACGACGGGGTCGCCAACACCGTCATCGCCCAGCTGATCCACCTGGAGTCGGAGAGCCCGGAGACGCCGATCAACCTCTACCTCAACTCACCGGGCGGCTCGATCCCGGCGATGCTGGCCATCTACGACGCCATGCAGTTCGTACGACCCCTGGTCGAGACCACCTGCGTCGGGCAGGCGGTCGCCACCGCAGCCGTGCTGCTGGCCGGCGGAGCCCCCGGGCACCGGCAGATCCTCCGGCACGGCCGGGTGGTGCTGCACGCGCCGGCCGCCGAGGGCCGCGGCACCATCCCCGACCTGATCCTCGAGGCCGATGAGATCGAGCGGGTGCGTTCGCTGCTCGAGGGGCTGCTCGCCCACGACACCGGGCACACGCCCGCCCAGGTGCGCGAGGACACCGAGCGCGACCTGGTGCTCACCGCCGAGCAGGCCGTCGACTACGGCGTCGTCGATGCCGTGATCACCTCGCGCGACGTGGTCGTTCAGGCAGCGAGGCAGACCGGCGAGTGAGCGGTCGAGCTGACCCGGGTCGCCAAGGTGCTGATGGAGAGCCCGAGCGCGCCGGCCATCGCGGCCAGGAGCTCCGACGACGGGTCCTTGAGGCCGCGCTCCACCTCGGAGAGGTACTGCGGCGACACCCCCGCCTCCTCGGCCACGTCGACCAGCCTCCGGCCCGAGGCGTGTCGCTCGCGCCTGAGCTCGCGGCCCACGGACTCGCGCCACAGCGGCTCCGGTGCTTCCCGTGTCTCCGGTGGCTCCCGGCGTACCGGCAGCGGAACGACATCACCCATGTGCCGATGCTAGGTCGGCTGGCCGCCGCTGACATCCCCGTTCCGCTGTCAGCAGAACGGGTCCTCCGGAGCGGCCTCAGGCGGGCGGGTCCTCGCCCGCGTTGACCACCACCGTGCTCATGATCTTGTCGGCGAACGTCTGGTGCTGGGCGTCCCACAACGGCCACAGGTAGCCCAGGCCGCACAGCAGACCGTCCACGAGGTGGCACACGTGGCGCACGAACGCCAGCAGGGGCCCGATCGGGCGGCCCTCCGACTGGCTGACCAGGCGGATGGCCAGGATGCTCTTGCCGACCGTCGCTCCGGTTCGGCCCTGCCGGAGGCAGATGTTCCAGACGAAGAAGGCCAGCGAGGTGACGGTGCCCACGACCATCAGGGTGACCGGCAGGCCGATGCTCCCGGTCACGTGCACGTCGCTGGTGCCGTCGGGGTTCCGCGTGGTCGTGAGGTGGCTGCCGAGCAGGGAGATGTAGCCGGCGTAGAAAGGTGCCGCGGCGACGGCGTTGGCGAGGCCGTCGATCAGGACCGCACCGACCCGGGCCAGCCACGAGGCGTACCCCCCCGGAGGGATGGCCGGCGGCGCCGTCCCGGCGCTGCCCGGTGGGGGCAGGTCGGCGGGAGAGCGGTGCTCTGACATGCGTGCGTCCCTGGCTCGAGGCGGCCGGGCGCCCGTGCCCGGCCGGAGGGTCCGAGTATGGCCTGGCCGGGTGACCTTCCGGCCTCCGGACCGTCGTTCGGTGGCCCCGGTGAGTCCGGTCCGTGGCCGGAAGGTGCCAGGGCGGGCTTGCATACTGGATATGTACGGCGTATACATACTCCGTATCCATGGTCACGGGGGCCGTGGAACGGATGGAGGAGGCCGACGGTGTCGGTGCGCAACGCGTTGCTGGCCCTGCTCGAGCAGGGGCCCCGCTACGGCTACCAGCTGCGAGCGGAGTTCGAGCACCACACCGGCGGCACCTGGCCGCTCAACGTCGGGCAGGTCTACACGACTCTCGCCCGGCTGGAACGCGACGGACTCGTCGAAGGGCGGGGTGAGGACGGCGAGGGCCACGTCGTCTACGTCGTGACCGAGGCCGGCCGTCGCGAGGTCGAGGACTGGTTCACCTCGCCGGTGCCCCGGACCCAACCGCCCCGGGACGAGCTCGCCATCAAGCTCGCTCTCGCGGTGACCGTGCCCGGCGTCGACGTCGGGGCGGTCATCCAGCAGCAGCGCAGCGCCACCATGACCGCCCTGCAGGACTACACCCGGCTCAAGCGTCAGGCGTCGTCCGCTCCGGCGGACGGCTCCGACGGCTCCGCCGAGCTCGCCTGGGGGCTCGTGCTCGACTCGCTGGTCTTCGCCGCCGAGGCCGAGATCCGGTGGCTCGACCACTGCGAGGCCCGGCTCCGCCGCGCGGCGCTCGAGCGCACCGCGGCCCAGACGGCCGAGGCAGCCCCGGCGTCCCGACCGGCCGAGGCCGAGGGAGCCGCCCGATGACCGCCGTGCTCGCCCTCGAGGCCGTCTCGCGGGTGCACGGCGAGGGTGCGACCGAGGTGACGGCGCTCCGCGCGGTGACCTTCGCGGCGTACGCCGGCGAGCTGGTGGCGGTGATGGGCCCCTCGGGTTCTGGGAAGTCGACCCTGCTCACCCTGGCCGGCGGCCTGGACACCCCGACCGGCGGCACCGTCAGCGTGGAGGGTGTCGACCTGGCCGGGCTCGGCCAGAAGGGGCGCGCGGCCATGCGACGCACGTCGATCGGCTACGTGTTCCAGGACTTCAACCTGATCCCCGCCCTGACCGCCGTCGAGAACGTCGCCCTGCCGCGCGAGCTCGACGGCCAGAGCAGCCGGTCCGCCCGCAAGGCGGCCCGAGCGGCGCTGGACGAGGTCGGGATCGGTGACCTGGCCGACCGGTTCCCCGACGAGATGTCGGGCGGTCAGCAGCAGCGGGTCGCGATCGCGCGCGCCGTGGTCGGCGACCGCAGGCTGATCCTGGCCGACGAGCCGACCGGTGCGCTCGACAGCGAGACCGGGGAGGACATCTTGCAGGTGCTCCGCGGGCGCTGTGACGCGGGCGCTGCCGGGGTGCTGGTCACCCACGAGGCGCGGCACGCGGCCTGGGCGGACCGTGTCGTGTTCCTGCGCGACGGCGTCGTCGTCGACGAGGCCGGCGCCGACCGGCCGGACACCCTGCTGGAGCGCTCGCGGTGACCGCCCTCTCGGGAATCGCGGGCTGGCGGCTGGCCCTCAGGCTGGCGTGGCGCGACGCGTGGCGGGCCAAGGGGCGCAGCGCGCTCGTGCTGGTGATGGTGACCTTCCCCGTGATCGCCGTGGTCGCGGCCGACGTGGCTCAGGCGACCTCGAGCGTGAGCTCGGTGGAGGGCCTCGACCGGCGCCTCGGCTCGTCGGAGGCCTTGGTGACGGCGGTGTCGGGACACCGGGTCGCCCAGCTGCCCGACCCGAGCGCCGGTGGGTACGCCGCCAGCGGCGACGGCAAGGGCGCGCCGAGCTGGGCCCAGGTCGACCAGGCGCTGGGAGGCCGGCGGCCGGCGGTCGAGGTGCGCCAGCGCCAGCTGCGCGTCGGCACGCAGCTGGGCGTGATCAGCGTCGGTGCCACCGCGACCGACCTCGACGACTCCCTCACCACCGGACTGTTCCGGCTCACCTCGGGTCGCTTCCCCACCTCGACCGACGAGGTGGCGGTGAACGCGGCTCTCGCGGCCCATGGCTTCGCGGTCGGTGACCGCATGCGGCTCGACCCCGGGCGGACGGTCACGGTCGTGGGCACCACCGAGTCGACTTCCGAGCGGACCACGCCCCAGCTCGTGGGCGCGCTCGGCCTGGTCTCGCCCGTGGCCGGGGAGCGGCAGTGGCTCGTGGGTGGTGCGCCCGTCACGTGGGACGACGTACGCGCCGTCAACCAGGTGGGCGCGATCGCCGTGTCCCGCTCCGTGGTGGAACACCCGCCCAGCCTCGACCAGCTGCCACCTCAGCTGCGCTCCGGGGGCTCCTCGAACAACACCCAGCTCTACACCGTGCTCGCGCTGATCGGGGTGATGGCGCTCCTCGAGGTCGTGCTGCTGGCCGGACCCGCGTTCGCCGTCGGCGCGCGCCGGCAGTCGCGCACCCTGGCGCTGCTCGCGGCCAACGGCGGTACGCCGCGTCAGTCACGCCGGACCATCCTGGCCTCGGCGGTGGTCCTCGGCTCGGTCGGTGCCGTCGTCGGGGTGGTCCTCGGGATCGTCGTCGGCCGGGCGATCATCCCGCCCCTGCAGGATCAGGCGGACCAGTGGTTCGGGCCCTTCCAGATCCGCTGGGACCACGTCGCGCTGGTCGCTGCCTTCGGGCTGCTGAGCGCCCTGCTGGCGGCCGTGACACCTGCGTGGATCGCCTCGCGGCAGGACGTCGTCGCGGTCCTCGCCGGCCGGCGGGGTGACCGCAAGGCGAGCCTGCGGTGGCCGTTCGTCGGCGTCGCCCTGCTCGTGGTGGGCGTCGTGCTGGCGGTCCTGGGGGCCCGGCAGGGCGCAGGCGATCTGCTCATCGCTGCTGCCGCGGTGGTCTCGGTGTTCGGCATGATCTTCCTGGTGCCGGTCGTCGTGGTGGCCGTGGCGCGGCTCGGCCGGCGCTTCCCCCTGCCCCTGCGGTACGCCGTACGCGATGCGGCGCGGCACCGGACGCGCACGGTGCCCGCGGTGGCCGCCGTCGCCGCGACCGTGGCGGGAGTCGTCGCCCTCGCGATCGCGAACACCAGCGACCAGGCGCAGGCGAAGGCGCAGTACCAGGCCCTGCTCGCACCCGGCCTGAGCTCGATCGCGATGAACGGCGGTCACCCCGACTGGGGCCAGGTCGAGCAGGCGGTCGCGAGGTTCGCGCCGCGGTCGACCGCGACCCGGGTGACCGGGATCGCGGGGTCCCGGCAGTTCGTCGTGCGCACCGGCTCGGGACACGTTCCCGACGGGAACTTCATGTCGAGCCTGCCGGTCCAGGCGCTGGTGGGCGACGGCACCGCGATGCCGCCGCTCCTCCGCGGCCAGGTCACCGAGGACGCGTGGCGGGGCGCGGCGCCCGTCCTGGCGCGCGGCGGCGCGGTCGTGCTGAGCGAGCAGGCCGTCTCAGCCACCCGGGCCCGCTTCTCGCTCGGAGGCCGGCACGGCCCGGCGGTGACGGCGCCGGTCGCGGTGCTGACCACCTCCTCGTCACCCCCGCGGGTCGTGGCCGTCGTGTCTCCGACGGTCGCGCGGGCGCTCGAGGCCCGGGTGCAGACCGTGGGCCTGGTGCTGACCGGCCCGGTCCTGGATCCTGCGGCGTCCAGCGACCTGCAGCAGGTACTGCTCGGCATGGACGACGGCGCCTACCTCTACACCGAGCGTGGCTACCAGGTGCCGAGCTCGGAGCAGGTCGTGCTGTGGATCCTCTTCGGGCTGGCCGGGGTGCTGATGCTCGGGGGGACGCTGACGGCGACCTTCCTCGCCCTGTCGGACGCGCGGCCCGACCTGGCCACCCTCGCGGCGGTCGGCGCCGCCCCGCGTACCAGGCGCGGCGTGGCGGCGGCGTACGCCCTCTCGATCGGGATGGTCGGGGCGGTCCTCGGCGCAGCCGTGGGGTTCATCCCGGGGATCGCCATCACCTATCCGCTCACCCGGGGCTACCTCCCGAGTGCTCCGTCGCACTACCTCTCGATCCCCTGGCTGCTGATCCTGGGGCTGGTGGTCGCGCTCCCGGTCGGCACCGCCCTGGTGGTCGGGCTGAGCGCCCGCTCGCGGCTGCCGCTGGTGGCCCGGCTCGACTGATGCCGAACCGGAGCGCGGTGGGGCCGGCGTCGGCACTAACTGGCCTACAAACCGGAGCCGGGGGCAGCAGCTCAGTCCGGTTTGTAGGCCAGTTAGTTCACGGGAGCGACCGGACCACCCGAGCAGGGTTGCCGACCGCGACGACGCCGGCGGGCAGATCGCGGACGACGACCGAGCCGGCGCCGACCACGGTGTCGTCGCCGATGGTGACACCGGGGCAGACGACGACCGCGCCACCGAGCCAGACGTTGCGGCCGATCGTGATCGGCTCGCCGCCCTCCCAGCCCTCGCGTCGCGGGCCGGGCTCGAGCGGGTGGGTCGGGGTGAGCAGCTGGACGCCCGGGCCGATCTGGGTGTCGTCGCCGATCGTGATCGCGCGCGATGTCGAGGGCGACGAAGCCGAAGTTGGCGAACACGCGCTCGCCGACGTGGAGTCTGGAAGCCGTAGTCGCAGTGGAACGGCGGCCGGATGTTGCTGCCCGCCCCGAACGACCCGAGGAGCTCGCGCAGGCACGCGTCGCGCTCGTCGTCCTGGTCGGGGGTGGCCGTGTTGATCCGGTGCAGCAGCAGCCGGCAGCGGCGGGCGTCGTCGGCCAGCGAGTCGTCGACGACGTACGGCTCTCCGGCCAGCATCCGCTCCCGCATGGTCCGGCCCTCGCTCACGCCCGCCATCCTGACACGCCGTCGCTCCGATAGTCCCCGACGTTCTGGCTGGGCCAGGGGCGGTCCGGGCCACCGAAACGTCGGGGACTATCGGAAAAGACACAAACAGACAGGCTTGACTGTTTGTTTGTACGACGGGAGCATGGGCCGGGTGGTGACCACGGCCCGCGTGCCGCAGGAGGAGAGGTCGCGCGCGATGCGTGCGCGGCTGATGGACGCCACGATCGAGTGCCTGGTGGAGCACGGGTTCGCCGGTACCTCGACGACGTTGATCAGCGAGAGGGCCGGAGTGTCGCGGGGCGCGCAGCTGCACCACTTCCCGACCAAGAACGACCTGGTCGTCGCCGCGGTCGCGCACCTGACCGCGGTGCGCGGCGCCGAGCTGGCCAGCGCGGCGGCCGCCCTCCCGCAGGGCCCCCACCGCACCCGCGACGTGCTGCGGATGCTGGGCGACCACTTCGCCTCGCCGGTCTTCGTGGCGGCGCTCGAGCTCTGGGTCGCGGCCCGCACCGACGGCCCCTGTTGTCCGCGGTCGCGCCGCTGGAGCAGAAGGTCGGCCGCGAGACCCATCGGATGACCGTCGAGCTGCTGGGCGCCGACGAGTCCCGGCCCGGGGTGCGCCAGCTCGTGCAGGCCACCCTCGACCTGGTCCGCGGCCTCGGCCTGGCCGCGACCATCACCGACGACTCCCGCCGTCGCAACCGGATCCTCGACCAGTGGGCCCGCACCCTCGACGGAGCCCTGACGTGAGCACCCTGCTGGACGACGTGCTCGCCGACCTCGCCGCCGAGGGCGAACGACTCGAGTCGCTGGTCGCCGGGCTCCCGACAGGCCGGGTGGCGCACCCCGACGCCTGCCCCCGGCTGGGACGTCGCGACGCAGGTCGCCCACCTGGCCTGGACCGACGAGGCGGCCCAGGCCGCCGCCACCGACAAGGTGCGCTGGGACGCCCTGGTGCTCGAGGCACTCGCCGATCCCGACCACTCGGTCGACCGGGCGGCCGTCCAGGGCGGCCTGGCGGCGCCCGCCGTCATCCTCGACCCGCTGGCGGGCGGCACGCGACGCGCTGGCCCGCACCCTGCGCGACCACCCCGCTGGTCAGAAGATGCCCTGGTACGGACCACCGATGTCGGCCACGTCGATGGCCACGGCACGCCTCATGGAGACCTGGGCCCACTCGCTCGACGTCCACCAGGCGCTCGGAGTCGCCCCGCCGTCACCGACCGGATCCGGCACATCGCCCACCTCGGCGTCCGTACCCGCGACTTCGCCTTCGCCGTCCACCGCCTCCCCCCGCCCGCCGACGAGTTCCGGGTCGACCTGACCGCGCCGTCGGGCGAGGTGTGGTCGTGGGGCCCCGAGGACGCCGCCCAGACGGTGACCGGCCCGGCGTACGACTTCTGCCTGCTGGTCACCCAGCGGGTCAACCGCGCCGACACCCCGCTGGTGTCGGTCGGTCCCGACGCCGACACGTGGCTGTCCATCGCGCAGTGCTTCGCCGGCCCCCCGGGCGAGGGACGTGAGCCGCGATGAGGCAGCTACGTGTCGGCAACTGCTCGGGCTTCTACGGCGACCGCCTCTCGGCGATGCGGGAGATGCTCGAGGGCGGCGAGCTGGACGTCCTGACCGGCGACTACCTCGCCGAGCTGACCATGCTGATCCTCGGGCGCGACCAGCTCAAGGACCCCAGCCTCGGCTACGCCCGCACCTTCGTCCGCCAGGTCGAGGACTGCCTCGGCCTCGCCCTCGAGCGCGGCGTGACGATCGTCAGCAACGCCGGCGGCCTCCACCCCGCGGGCCTGGCAGACCGGCTGCGCGAGGTCGCGTCCGGGCTCGGGCTCACGCCGTCGATCGCCTACGTCGACGGCGACGACGTGCGCCCGCTCGGGTTCCCCGGCGCCCTGACCGCCAACGCCTACCTCGGAGGCCTCGGCATCGCCGCCGCCCTGGCCGCCGGCGCGGACGTCGTCGTCACCGGCCGGGTCACCGATGCCTCCCTCGTCGTCGGTCCCGCCGTCGCGCACTTCGGCTGGAGCCCCACGTCGTACGACGCGCTGGCCGGCGCCGTGGTCGCCGGGCACATCCTCGAGTGCGGCACCCAGGCGACGGGTGGGAACTTCTCCGGCTTCCGTTGCGTGGTCTCGACAGGCTCGACCGACGGGGGGCGCTCGCAGGACGGGGGAGGATCGACCGACGGGCCGCGCCCCTGGGGTTCCCGCTCGCCGAGCTCGCCGAGGACGGCTCGTCGGTGATCACCAAGCACGGCGGCACGGGGGGCGTGGTCAGCATCGACTCGGTGACCGCCCAGCTGATGTACGAGGTGCAGTCGACCCGTTACCTCGGCCCCGACGTCACCACCTGTCTCGACTCGATCCGGCTCTCCGACGAGGGCCCCGACCGGGTGGGCGTCTCGGGGGTGCGTGGTGAGGCGCCGCCCCAGCAGCTGAAGGTGGCGGTCAACGAGCTCGGCGGCTTCCGCAACTCCGTCGAGCTGGTGCTCACCGGCCTCGACATCGAGGCGAAGGCTGCGTGGGTACGGGCGCAGCTCGAGCCGAGCCTGGTCGCGGAGTCGGTCACCTGGGTCCTCGGGCCGCTCCCGCAGCCCGACGCCGACACCGAGGAGGGCGCGTCCACCCTCCTGAGGTGCACCGTCCAGGACCCCTCGGCCGACGCGGTCGGCCGCGCCTTCAGCAGCGCCGCTGTCGAGCTCGCGCTGGCGTCGTACCCCGGCTTCACGATGACCGCGCCCCCGGGCAGCGGCACGCCCTTCGGCGTCTACCGAGCCGGCTACGTCGACCGCGCGGCCGTCACCCAGACCGTGCACCATGCCGACGGCTCGACCGAGGTCGTGCGATGAGGGCGCCGCTCGGCACGTTCGTCCACGCCCGGTCCGGCGACAAGGGCGGTGACGCCAACCTCGGGCTCTGGGTCGCGCACGACGGGTCGACCCCGGAGAAGTACGACGAGCGCGTCGCCTGGCTGCTCGCGCTGGTGACCCCCGAGCTCGTGCGCACCCTGCTCCCTGAGACGTCGGACCTCGACGTCGAGGTGTTCGCGCTGCCCAACCTCGGCGGCGTGAACGTCGTCCTCCACGGTCTTCTCGGGCGCGGGGTGGCGGCCTCGACCCGCTTCGACCCGCAGGCCAAGGGGCTCGGGGAATGGGCGCGATCCAGGCACGTCGACATCCCGGAGGCACTGCTGTGACCCGTCTACCGTTCCTCCGACCTCTCCGCGCCGAGGTCGCCGTCCATGTCGACGCGACTCCGGAGGAGGCCTGGGCACTGGTCAGCGACGTCACCCGGATCGGGGAGTTCTCCCCCGAGACCTTCGAGGCGCGGTGGCGCCGCGGCTCGACGGGACCGGAGGTGGGGGCCCGGTTCAAGGGGCACGTGAAGCGCAACGGCGTCGGGCCGACGTACTGGTCGGCCTGCGAGGTGACCCGCTGCGTCCCGAACGAGCTCTTCGAGTTCACCGTCGGCACCGACCAGCTGACCCTCAACAACTGGGGCTACCGGCTCGAGGCCGACGGCAGCGGCACGAAGGTCACCGAGTACTTCCGGATCGAGCCCGCGCTCTCCATGCGGGTCTACTGGACGCTGCTCGGGCCCCTGCGCGGGCGCACCAACGAGCGCGGCATGCGGACCACGCTCGAGCGGATGAAGGCGGTGCTCGAGGCGTGAGCGTCACCCGTCGCGAAGCCATGCTGGCGAAGCTGGCCGACCTCGACGCCGAGCACGCCAAGGCGATCGGAGGCGGCGGCCCGACGTACGTCGACCGCCATCACGCCCGCGGCAAGCTCCTGCCGCGGGAGCGGATCGAGCTGCTCGTCGACCCGGGGTCGGCGTTCCTGGAGCTCTCGCCGCTCGCCGGCTGGGGCTCGGACTTCGCAGTCGGTGCCTCGCTGGTCACCGGCATCGGGGTGGTCGAGGGCGTCGAGTGCCTGATCACCGCCAACGACCCGTCGGTCAAGGGCGGTGCGAGCAACCCGTGGACGGTGAAGAAGGGGTTCCGGGCGGCCCAGATCGCCGAGGAGAACGGCCTCCCCACGATCTCGCTGGTCGAGTCCGGTGGCGCGGATCTCCCCACCCAGAAGGAGATCTTCATCCCCGGCGGCAAGGTGTTCCGCGACCTGACCCGGGCCTCGGCACGCCGTCAGCCCACGATCGCGCTGGTGTTCGGCAACTCCACCGCCGGTGGCGCCTACGTCCCCGGGATGAGCGACTACACCGTGATGGTGCGCGGGCAGGCCAAGGTCTTCCTCGGCGGACCGCCCCTGGTCAAGATGGCGACCGGTGAGGAGTCCGACGACGAGTCCCTCGGCGGTGCCGAGATGCATGCGCGGGTCTCCGGCCTGGCCGACTACCTCGCCCACGACGAGCACGACGCGATCCGGATCGGGCGCCGGATCGTGGCCCGGCTCAACTGGCGCAAGGCGGGGTCTCGCTGCCCATCCGGCGGCGGCTTGGGCGGAGCCGGACGAGGACGTCGATGGGCTGCTGGACCTGATCCCGGCCGACCTCAAGGAGCCGTTCGACCCGCGCGAGGTGATCGTCCGGATCTGCGACGGCGCCGGGCCCGGCAACGAGCGGCCGTTCGACGAGTTCAAGCCGCTCTACGGCCCCTCGCTGGTCACCGGCTGGGCGCGTCTCCACGGGCGGCCGATCGGCATCCTCGCCAACGCCCAGGGCGTGATCTTCAGCGAGGAGGCGCAGAAGGCGACCCAGTTCATCCAGCTCGCCAACCAGGTCGACACCCCCCTGCTGTTCCTCCACAACACCACCGGCTACATGGTCGGTGCCGAGTACGAGCAGGGCGGGATCATCAAGCACGGCGCCCAGATGATCAACGCGGTCAGCAACTCGAAGGTCCCGCACCTCAGCGTCATCATGGGCGCGTCGTACGGCGCGGGGAACTACGGCATGAACGGCCGCGCCTACGACCCCCGCTTCCTCTTCACCTGGCCGAGCGCGAAGTCCGCGGTGATGGGCCCCGCCCAGCTCGCGGGGGTCCTGTCCATCGTGGCCCGCGCCGCCGCCGAGGCGCGCGGCCAGGCCTACGACGAGCGAGGCCGACGCCGGCATGCGGGCCTTCATCGAGCAGAGCGTCGAGGAGCAGAGCCTGCCGTTCTTCCTGTCCGGGATGTTGTACGACGACGGCGTCATCGACCCGCGGGACACCCGGACCGTGCTCGGCGATCTGCCTCTCCGTCATCGAGAACGCCCCGATCCGCGGCGCCGACGGCTACGGGGTGTTCCGGACATGATCCAGCGCCTCCTGGTCGCCAACCGCGCCGAGATCGCGCAGCCGGGTGTTCGTCACCTGCCGCCGCCTCGGCATCGAGACCGTCGCCGTCCACTCCGATGCGGACGCCGGGCTGCCCTACGTCCGCGAGGCCGACACCGCCGTCCACCTGCCCGGCAACACGCCGGCCGAGACCTACCTGCGGGCCGACCTGCTCATCGACGCGGCCCGTCGTGCCGGTGCCGACGCCGTCCACCCCGGCTACGGCTTCCTCTCCGAGAACGCCGACTTCGCCCGCACCGTGCTCGAGGCCGGGCTGACCTGGGTCGGCCCGACGCCCGAGACGCATCGAGCAGATGGGCTCGAAGGTGCGAGCCAAGGAGCTGATGCGGGACGCCGGCGTACCCGTCCTCGAAGCACCCGACGACCCCTCCGAGAAGCACTTTCCCCTGCTGGTGAAGGCATCTGCTGGTGGTGGCGGCCGCGGGATGCGCATCGTCGCGGCCTCGCCGCGACCTGCGTCGCGAGCTCGCGGCGGCCAGCGCCGAGGCGGCGAGCGCGTTCGGCGACGGCACCGTCTTCGTCGAGCCGTACGTCGAGCGCGGACGCCACGTCGAGGTCCAGGTGGTCGGCCACCCGGCCGGCGTGCTGGTGCTCGGCGAGCGCGACTGCTCGGTGCAGCGTCGCCACCAGAAGGTGGTCGAGGAGTCGCCGGCCCCGGGCCTGCCGGACCGGACCCGCGACGCCCTGCACGAGGCGGCGCACGCCGCCGCCGCGGCGATCCACTACCAGGGCGCCGGCACCGTCGAGTTCCTCTACGACGCCGAGGCCGACCGCTTCTTCTTCCTGGAGATGAACACCCGGCTCCAGGTCGAGCACCCGGTCACCGAGCTGGTGCACGGCGTCGACCTGGTCGAGCTCCAGCTGACCGTGGCCGAGGGCCGGTCGCCCGACCCGCGCGGCGATCGGCGAGACCTACGGCCACGCCATCGAGGTCCGGCTGTACGCCGAGGACCCGGCCGCCGACTAGCAGCCGCAGAGCGGACGACTGACTCTGCTCGACGTGCCGGGGGTCGACGGCGCGTTCGACCTGCTCAACCGGCCGGGCGTACGCCTGGACGCCGGGTTCGAGACCGGGCAGCGAGGTCTCCCCCACTACGACGCGATGCTGGCCAAGCTCGTCTCCTGGGCGCCGACCCGCGAGCAGGCGGCTCGACGGCTGGCGGCCGCGCTCCGGGGGCCCGGATCCACGGCGTCGTCACCAACCGCGACCTGCTCGCGGCCGTCCTCGAGCGAGCCCGCCTTCCTCGCCGGCGACGTCACCACGGCGTACCTCGACGATCACCCACCGACGGCCGCCGCGCCCGCCGGCGACCACGCCGTCGCCGCGGCGCTGGCGCTGGCCGAGCGTGACCGGCGCGCCCGGACCGTCCAGCAGGGCGTCCCGGTCGCCTGGCGCAACGTCGTCAGCCAGCCCCAGGTCACCGCTTCACCGGGTCGTCCGCCCCAGGATCGGCTAGAGGTGACGCTCGAGCGGACGACCCGATCACGGTCGACGTGGTACGGCGGACGCGACGGCTACGTCGTCGACGGGCTGACCGTGGTCGTCGACAGGCTCGACCGACGGCGTCGGTCGCGTCGTGCTCGAGCGCGACGGCGTCCGCACGGCGTACGGCGTGCACGGTCACCGGCGACCGGGTCGACGTCGACGCGCCGTCCGGGCATGTCGGCCTGACCGTCGTCCCGCGCTTCACCGACCCGGCCGACGCGGTCGCCAGCGGCAGCCTGCTCGCGCCGATGCCGGGCACCGTGGTCGCGGTCGCCGTCGAGCGAGGGCGACCACGTCGAGGCCGGCCAGCCCGTGCTGGTGCTCGAGGCGATGAAGATGCAGCACACGGTGGCGGCGCCGCACACCGGCACGGTCACCGAGATGGCCGTCCGGCCCGGCGCGCAGGTGGCGGCGGGCGAGGTGCTCGCCGTGGTCTCGACCGGCTCGACCGACGGCTCGACCGGCGCGCGCGCCGACGCGAGCGACGCGCGGGCGACCCGATGCACCTACCCAGGAAGAGGGAGACGCATGACCGAGCTTCACCGAGTCCGAGGAGCGCCAGGCGCTGCGCCGCGAGGTGGCCAAGCTGGCCGGGACGTACGGTCGCGAGTGGTTCACCGAGCAGGCCCGAGCCGGCGAGAAGACCACCGAGCTCTGGCTCGAGATCGGCAAGCAACGGCTACCTCGGCATCAACATCCCCGAGGAGTACGGCGGCGGTGGCGGCGGCATCGGCGACATCGCGGCGGTCTGCGAGGAGCTCTCCGCCCAGGGCTGCCCGCTGCTGCTGATGGTCGTCAGCCCGGCGATCTGCGGCACCATCATCAGCCGCTACGGCAGCGAGGAGCAGAAGCATCGGTGGCTGCCCGGCATCTGCGACGGCACCGGCACGATGGCGTTCGCCATCACCGAGCCCGACGCCGGCACCAACACCCACAACATCACCACGACGGCCCGTCGCGACGGTGACGAGTGGGTGCTCAACGGCCGCAAGATCTACATCTCCGGGGTCGACGAGGCCGACAACGTGCTGGTCGTCGCCCGCGCCGAGGACGCCCGGACCGGCAAGCTGAAGCCGGTGCTGTTCGTGGTGCCGACCGACAGCGAGGGCTTCGAGTACCGCCCGATCCCGATGGAGATCGTCAGCCCCGAGCTGCAGTTCCAGGTGTTCATCGACGACGTGCGGCTGCCCGACGACGCGCTGGTCGGCGACGAGGACGGCGGGCTGGTGCAGCTGTTCGCGGGACTCAACCCCGAGCGGATCATGGCGGCGTCCTTCTCCACCGGGCTGGCCCGGTTCGCGCTCGACCGGGCCGCGTCGTACGCCCAGGAGCGCACCGTGTTCCAGGGCCCGATCGGCGCCCACCAGGCCATCGCCCATCCGCTGGCGCAGTCCAAGATCGAGGTCGAGCTCGCGCGGCTGATGACGCAGAAGGCGGCCGCCCTCTACGACGCGGGCGACGACGTCGGCGCCGGGGAGGCGGCCAACATGGCCAAGTACGCCGCCGCGGAGGCCGCCTGCGACGCGGCCGATCGGGCCGTGCAGACCCACGGCGGCAACGGGATCACCCAGGAGTACGGCATGGCCGGGCTGCTGGTCGCGACCCGGGCCGGGCGGATCGCCCCGGTCTCGCGCGAGATGATCCTGAACTTCGTCGCCATGCATTCCCTGGGGCTGCCGAAGAGCTACTGACCGAGGTCACGCGGTCCAGCGGATCGCGTCCTCCAGCCAGTCCGCGGGCGCGTGGACGCCGCGGAGGTCGGGGCGTCTCGCGAGGAGCTCCGAGAGGCCGCGGGCGTGACGGTCCGCTCGGTCCCGGGCCGCGGCGGCACGGTCCCGGGCGGCGGCCGCGGAGTCGGCTCCGATCGGTGCTGCGCAGGTCGGTGACGGGTTCGGCGCTCATGCAGTCCAGCATCCACAACTCCTCTTGCGCGCGCGTTACGCCGTGTGAACTCGCGGTGAAGTCTGCGGACCGCGGCGGAGGTTGCGCGCCGTGGCGGCCCGTGCCTCAATGACAGCGATCATCTCGCGAGGATCTCGGGTCGACCAGGAGGTGGGCATGGCGGGCACAGCGGAGTGGCGCTACGTGACCGACGGCGGTCTCGAGACCGACCTGATCTTCAACCACGGGGTCGACCTGCCGGAGTTCGCGGCGTACCCGCTGGTCTGGACCGACGAGCGGCCGGGCCCTCCTGCGCGCCTACTACGACGGGTACGCCGACGTCGCGGAGCGCGCCGGGCGCGGGCTGCGACTGGAGACACCGACCTGGCGCGCCAACCCCGACTGGGGAGCCCTGCTCGGACACGACGAGACGACGTTGGCCGACGCGAACCAGCGGGCCGTGGCCCTGATGCAGGAGCTCGGCGACGAGTGGCGCGACCGGCTGCCCGAGGTCACGGTGGTCGGGATGGTCGGACCGCGCGGTGACGGGTACGTCGCGGCCGACGGCGTCGACCCGGACGAGGCCGCGGACTACCACGCGGCCCAGCTGGCGTCGTTCGCCGAGGCCGGGGTCGACCAGGCCGCCGTCCTGACGATGACCGAGCCCGGGGAGGCGATCGGCGTCTCGCGCGCCGCCGCCTCCGTGGGCCTGCCGGTGTCGGTGGGCTTCACCGTCGAGACCGACGGGCGGCTCCCGGACGGGACGACGTTGCAGCGATGCCGTCGGCCGGGTCGACGACGCCGCTCCGCCGGCCTGGTTCATGGTCAACTGCGCGCATCCCGAGCACGTGCTCCCGGCGGTCGGCGACGCGGGTGACTGGGTGAGCCGGGTCCACGGCCTGCGGGTCAACGCCTCGGCGATGAGCCATGCCGAGCTCGACGAGTCCGAGACGCTGGACGAGGGCGACCTCGACGTGCTGGTGCCCGCGCACCGCCGGCTGGAGCGCGCGCTGCCGTCGCTTGGATGTCGTGGGCGGCTGCTGCGGTACCGACGCGCGCCACGTCGCCGCACTGTGGGGCGTGTGACTCAGCGCAGCGGCACGAACCGGTAGGACCCGTGGCGGGTCACCTGCACCCCGCGCATCGAGCAGGCGACGCGGAGCATCGTGCCGGCCACCGGGATCACCAGGACGCCGCCGGAGTGCAGCTGGTCGACCAGCTCGTCGGGAAGCTCGCGGGCCATCGCCGAGACCAGGATCCGGTGGTACGGCGCCGCTCCCGGCAGCCCGAGCACGCCGGGGACCGGCCTCGTGGATGCTCGCCCACGGGACGGCGTAGGCGTCGAGGTGCCGGGTACCGAGGTCCACCAGGTCCGGCTCGAGCTCGACGCCGAGCACCCGGCCGTGTCGGACCGGTGAGCCGGGCCAGCAGCGCGGTGGTCCAGCCCGAGCCGCAGCCCACGTCGAGGACCTTCTGGCCGGTCTTGCACGTCGAGCAGCCGGAGCATCGCCTCGACCGTGCGCGGCTGCGAGCTGGTCTGGCCGTGCCCGATCGGCAGCGGCCCGTCGTACGACGCGTGGCGACGCTGGTCGGGCGGCAGGAACCCCTCCCGCGGCATCGCCGCGAACGCCTCCGCCACCCGGTCGCCCTCGGCCACCCCCCTACGCTACGACCGCTGTGGCGGGGTAGTCCGTGACGTTTCGGTTGGTTTCCTCCGTGGAAAGCAACTCAATCGTCACGGACTACGCGGGATCGGCCGCTACCGGGAGGCGGCTACCGGGAACGGCGTCCACCGTGAGGACGGCGGGGTGGGCGGGGGACGAACAGGGGCACGCGGGCGGCGTAGGCGTCCCAGCCCGGCCGCTGCGACATCGTCTCCTCGAGCAGCTTGGCGCCGGTGACGTTGCGCAGGAAGTGGGTCATCGCCAGCGGCGACGCCACGGTCACCAGCGCCGGCAGC
Source organism: uncultured Actinomycetota bacterium (assembly GCA_963808115.1). GTDB lineage: Bacteria > Actinomycetota > Actinomycetes > Propionibacteriales > Nocardioidaceae > Nocardioides. The sequence continues at coordinate 129,867 of CAWEEN010000003.1, read as the reverse complement.
CAGCCCGAGGCGGCGCCGCCGACCAGCCAGATCCCCCACCACAGGCAGAGCGTCGCCGAAGTAGTTGGGATGACGGGTCCAGCCCCACAGGCCGCGGTCCATGACCGGACCCGCGGTCGGGGTCCGACTTGTACGACGCCAGCTGGGCGTCGCCGACGGCCTCGAAGAGCAGGCCCACGGCCCAGACCACCACCCCGACCCAGACCAGCCAGGTCACGGCGACGTCGCGGTAGGCGGCGGCCAGGACCGGCAGGGCGACCAGGCAGATCGTCAGCCCCTGGGTCAGGAAGACCTTGGTCACCGCGGCCCGGAAGCCACCGCCGTCCAGCAGCTCGATGTAGCGCGGGTCCTCGCCACCGCCCCGCTGACGGGTGAAGATGTGCCGCGACGAGCCGGACCCCCCAGACCAGGACCAGCCCGGCGACCAGCCAGCGGCGCCAGGGCGTGCCGGTGCCGACGACGGCCGCGGCGACCGCGATCGCGGCCAGGGCCAGGCCCCACGTCACGTCGACGACCGAGACCCGCCCGACCCGGTGCGCGGCGTAGCGCCGTCGCCACCATGGCCACCGCGGCGATCCGATCGTCAGCAGCACGAGCCCCCACCAGGTGGTGATCATCCGGCACGCACGCCGTGGCCCCCCGGGTGGGTGTCGCGTACCCCGAGACCCCCCGTCCCGGGGCACGCGACGGTCTGTCCCACGGGGCGCAGGTGGCTCAGGGGTGAACGACGGCGGGCCGGCGCTCACTGCTCGCCCTCGCGGGCGAGCACGATCTGGTTGACGTCGAGGTAGCCGGAGGCGAAGCCGGCTCGGCTGTACTCGAGGTAGAAGTGCCACATCCGCACGAACGTGTCGTCGAAGCCGAGCTCGACGACCCGGTCACGCGCAGCCAGGAACCGCTCGTCCCACTGCCGCAGGGTCTCGGCGTAGTGGGTGCCGAACGCCATCCGGTCGATGATCCGCAGCCCGGTGCGCCGACGGGTGATCCGGTCGATCACGTCGACCGACGGCAGGAAGCCGCCGGGGAAGATGTACTTGTTGATCCACGTGTAGGTGTTGCGGGTCGCCAGCATCCGGTCGTGGCGCATCGTGATCGCCTGGAGGCCGACCCGGCCGCCCGGCGCGAGCGAGCGGTCGAGGATCGCGAAGTACTCGTCCCAGAAGTCGTAGCCGACGGCCTCGATCATCTCCACCGACACCACGGCGTCGTACGACGCGTCGGCCGCGGCAGGGCGCGGTAGTCGAGGAGCTCGACGGTCACCCGGTCGGACAGCCCGGCCTCGGCGATCCGGCGCTCGGCCAGCGCCTTCTGCTCGGTCGACAGCGTGATCGAGTGGACCAGGTCGCGCCGCGCCGCGCGGCCCGGATCGCGAGCTCGCCCCAGCCGGTGCCGATCTCGAGCACCCGGGAGCCCGGCGCCGACGCCGGTGGGTCGAGCAGCCGCTCGATCTTGCGCGCCTGGCCCTCGGCCAGGTCGCTGCCCGGCACGGGGCACCGACATCCGCACCACCCGGTCGCCGTGCAGCGCGTCGGCGGCGAACAGCGCCGAGGAGTAGCTGAGGCTCGGGTCGAGGAACAGCTCGAACAGGTCGTTGGACAGGTCGTAGTGGTGGGCGATGTTGCGGCGGGAGTTGGCGCGGGTGCTCCGCTCGTGGCGGGGCGGCCGGCGACGGCCAGGGCCCGCAGCCGCTGCAGGCTCGCCGGCACCAGCGTCGGCATGTCGGCGGCCAGCACGGTGAGGAAGCCGCCGAGGTCGGGGGCGTCCCAGGCTCCGGTCAGGTAGGCCTCGCCGAACCCGATCAGCAGGCCGCGGCCGAGCCGGGCGAAGAACTCCTCGGGCCGGTGGATCGTCATCTCGCGGTCCGCCCTGGCCGAGGACGCGGCCCTCGAGGTGGACGCTCACCGGCATCCGGCTGCAGCCCGGCGTCGAAGAGCCGTCGCGCGACCGCGGCGGACACGGTGGTGCGCAGCCCGGTCGGCACGACGCCGAGGTCGGGCCACTGGTCGAGCGCGGGCCGGCTCAGGGAGGTGGTCATCGGGCGTCTCCTGCTGGAGGTGTCGGCGGTGCGGGTGGGCGGTGTGGTCGGGGTGTCGACCTCGGTACGGGCCGGATCGGCAGGCGTCGTAGCCACAGCGCGACGCCGTGGGCTCGGATCAGGGCGGCGCCGCGGAGCGCGGCAGGGGCGGCCCGCCGGGCCGAGGCCTCGTACGACGTCCGGCCAGCGAGGCGCGTGAACGTCGCGCCGTCGTCGGTGTGCAGGGTGACCGCGACCAGCAGGTCGTCCCCCGGGACCGGGACCCGACGTCGTACCACCCGTCGGTGCCGTGGAACGGCGAGACGTAGAGGCTCTTGTCGACGCGGGCGCGGCCGCTGCTCGTCGGGGTGGACGAGGTAGGCGTGCCGGCCGCCGTAGGTGTTGTGCACCTCGACGATCGCCGCGCGCGAGCGCCCGCTCGGCGGTCGAAGCACCAGAAGACGCTGATCGGGTTGAAGCAGTAGCCGAAGGCCCGGCGTTGGCGGCCATCAGCACGCGGCCGCCGCGCGAGGTCGATGCCGTTCTCGGCGAGGAACGCGTCGACGTTCGCCCGGATCGATGCGTCGGGTGAGCCGAGGTGGTCGCGGGCCTCGAAGCGTGCCGAGCCGGCCGTGGTCGGGCAGGGCGTCGAGGTCGACCAGCCAGGTGTCGGCGCGGTGGGTGAACTCGTGGCGGAAGGGGCGGCGCCGGGTGTGCCGGATCGTGGCGGCGTACATCCCCGGGCAGTCGGGCAGCGGCGGGTGCGTCCCACGGCAGGCCGAGGTGCGGCGGCCGCGGCAGCGCCGGAGCGCGCGCCGTCCTCGTGGAAGCCCCAGCCGTGGTAGGCGCCGGCGAAGGCGATCCGGTGCGGTGTTCGCCTCGGGCAGCCGCCGCTGGGCGGCGACCGAGCGCGGGGTGTAGAGCGGGTGGGCGTACTCCACGGCGGGCGATCACCGTGCGCGGGTCGACGAGGTCCTCGCCGCCGAGCGTGACCAGGTAGTGGGTGTCGGTGGGCAGCCGCTGGAGCCGGGTCAGGTCGTAGGTGACGGTGACCCCGCCGCGGTCGTCGCGCGGGCGCAGGAAGTTCCACGACGCCCGCGCGCTGCTCGGCGCGCGGGAGCAGCGAGGTGTCGGTGTGCAGCAGGGCGACGTTGTCGGCTGTAGGGCATCGCCGCCAGGACGTCGCCGCTGGACGACCGTCGGCTCCTCGAGCATGGCGAGCGCCTGGTCGGGATGGGTCGCGACCACGACCGCGTCGTACGCCGTGGTCTCGCCGTTGCCGTCGGTGACCTCGACCCCGTCGGCGGTCTCGCGGACCGAGGTGACCTTGGTGCCGAGCGCGGACGTCGTCGATGCCGGCCGCGACCTTCGCGACGTACTCCCGCGAGCCGCCGACGACGGTGCGCCACTGGGGCGACCCGGTGACCGAGAGCATCCCGTGGTGGGCGAGGAACTCGAAGAGGTAGCGCGCCGGGTAGTCGAGCGCGACCGCCGGGTCGCACGACCAGACCGCCGCGACGAGCGGCTCCATGAAGTGGCGGCCGGAAGTACGGCGAGAAGCCGCCGTCGGCGAGGAACTCGCGCAGGGTGCGGTCGTCGGCCGCCCGAGCCGCTCGAGCAGGGCCCGGGCCTGCCGGTGGAAGCGCGGGCACCTCGGCCAGCATCCGCAGGTAGCGCGGTCGGCGCGAGGTCACGCGCAGCGGTCGGGAACAGCCCGCGCAGCACCGAGCGCGCCGGCGTACTCGAGGCCGGTCGCCTCGTCGCGCACCGACATCGACATCTCCGACGGCTGCGTCTCGACCCCGACCTCGGCGAAGAGCCGGAGCAGGGTCGGGTAGGTGCGCTCGTTGTGGACGATGAAGCCGGTGTCGATGGCCAGGCCGCCGACGTCGTGGGTGTCGGCGTGACCGCCGAGCCGGCTGTCGGCCTCGTAGAGCGTGACCTGGGCGTGCCGGGCGGCGACGTGGGCGGCCGTCAGCCCGGCCACGCCGGAGCCGATGACGGCGACCCGTCGCCGCGTGGTCACATGCCGACCCTTCCCCGTCGCCGGTCGAGCAACGGGAAGAGCGCGATCGGCGTCGGTGGTCGGCTGGGCCGACCCGGTCTCGGGCTCGACGCGACACCGCTGCCGCCGTGGCGGTGGCGGCGTCACCGGTGAGCACCGTGGTGTCCGACGTGTCGGAGATCAGGCCGGCCGAGACCATGCCGCTGCCCGGCTGGTTGAGCCACAGCTGGTAGGTCTTGCCCGCGCCCGGCGCGGGGACGTCCTGGGCGACGAGGACCGCCCGCTTGAGCGAGGGCGACCGGACGAGCGTCAGCTCGCCGCCGCCCGGCAGGTGCTTGGTCGACGTCACCGCGTCGGGTGCGTTCAGCACCTGGTCGGCGACGTCGGTGGTCGACGACTGCCAGGGATGCCACAGACCAGGAGGCCGGCCGCGAGCAGCACGATGGCGGCCGCGGTGGCCAGGAGGCGCGGGAGCATCCTGCGGTGCAGGGGACGACCGTCGCTGCGGTCTCCTCCGTCGCAGGCTCGGTCGCGTCCGGTCGTCTCCGGGGGCAGCGGACGCACCCCGCGGATGCCGGCCAGCACCCCGGCGCGCAGGGAGGCCGGCGGGGTGTCCGTGGTGGTCTCGCTGATCAGTGCTGCGTCTCGTGGAACGACGCGACCTCGGCCCGGCACGCGGCACAGGCGGCCAGGTGGTCTCGAACTCGGCGCGCTCGGCGTCGTCGAGGGCGTCGACGGCGAAGGCGCCCGACAGGGCGTGGATGTCGCTCATGGCACTCGTGCCGTTCATGACGGGGCCACCTCTCCGACGCCGAGGGCGTCTCTCAAACGGATCAGCCCGTCCCTGATCCGGGTCTTCGCGGTGCCGACCGGCAGGTCGAGCATCGAGGCGACCTCGGTATGGGTGTAGCCACCGAGGAACGCCAGCTCCACGGCCTGGCGCTGCTTGTCGGTGAGGTCCCCAGGGCACTGCGCACCCGGGTCGCCTCGAGTGACGCGGTCGCCTCCTCGGCGGTGCTGTCGTGGTCGACCGTCGTGCGACCTTGCGGGTGTACGCCGTCTCCCGGCGGCCCGAGGCCTCGGCCGAGCGGACCCGGTCGACCGCCTTGCGGTGCACGATGGTGAGCAGCCACGCGAGCGAGCTGCCCTTGGCGGCGTCGAACCGGGCGGCGTGCCGCCAGCAGTCGAGGTAGGACTCCTGGGTCACCTCCTCGGCCTGGGCCCGGTCGCGCAGGACGCGGACCGCGAGGCCGAAGGCGCGAGCCGCCGTGGCGTCGTACCACTCGGCGAAGGCGCCTTCGTCACCGTGGCTGGCCCGCTTCAGCAGCTCGGCCAGTCGCGCGCCCCCGGACAAGCCGTCGTCGGAGGGCGGGTCGACCGGCACGGGCCGGAGGTGGGTCACGGGTCGATCCTCTCGGGTCGCTCGGTGGTTGTCAGATGTGAGTCACGTCGTGTCCGCCGAGGGCCCGCCCGCGCTGCTGTGAGCGTTCCCCACGTGAGCGCGGTCCATGCCCGGCGGCAGGAGTGATTCGGCACGCCCGATGATCCGGATGGGTGCTGTTCTGTCGCGTCGGCACGCTCGGGGCAGTACCCCTTCGGCGGGTGGCAGGATGCCGGGCATGCCGGAGACACGCGACGAGCTGGTCCACTACGACGTCGCGGACGCGGTCGCCACGATCACCCTCGACTCACCGCACAACCGCAACGCCCTGTCGCGGCAGCTGGTGGCCGAGCTGTTCGACCGGCTCGAGCGCTCCGACGCCGATCCGGAGGTGAAGGTCGTCCTGGTCCGGCAGGCCGGGCGGGTGTTCTGCTCCGGCGCCGACCTGTCCGAGGCGACCGCTGACGGCATGGAGGAGGGCGCGCGGCGGATCGTGGGGCTGCAGCGGCTGATCGCGACGATGGACAAGCCGGTGGTGACCCGGGTCGAGGGTGCCGTGCGCGCCGGCGGCATCGGCATCGTCGCCGCCAGCGACCTCGCCGTGAGCGCCGACGACGCGACGTACGCCCTCACGGAGGTGAAGCTGGGCCTGGCCGCAGCGATCATCAGCCTGACCGTGCACGCCCGGATGAGCCCCCGCGCCGCCGCGCTGACCACGCTGGGCGGAGAGACGTTCACCGGTGCCCAGGCGGAGGGGTACGGGCTGGTGACCCGCGCGGTCCCCGCGGCCGACCTCGACGACGCCGTCAGCACGCTCTGCGCCCAGCTGGCCACCGGCACGGCCCAGGGGCTGCGCGAGTCCAAGCGGATCCTGAACGCCGACCTGGTCAGCCGGATCGACGCGCACGGCGACGACATGGCCGCTCTCAGCGCCCGCCTGTTCGCCTCCGACGAGGCGCGCGAGGCGATGACGGCCTTCTTGAACCGGAGCACGTGACAGGCAACCATCGGCGCTGCCCGGCCGGTCCTCCTGGACATGACCAGCACGACGGCCGTGGACTCGGGTGGGCAGGCGGGTGAGGTGACCTTCGACGAGTTCGTCGCCGCCCGTTCGCAGGCGCTGCTGCGCACGGCGTACCTGTTGACGCACGACCACGCCCTCGCCGAGGACCTGCTCCAGACAGCCCTGGCGAAGGCCTGGTTCGCCTGGAAGCGCATCGAGGGGTCGCCCGAGCCCTACGTCCGCAAGATCCTGGTCAACACCTACGCCTCCTGGTGGCGGCGCAAGTGGAACGGCGAGCAGCCGACCGAGCAGCTTCCAGAGCAGCCGGTGTCGGTCCGGGAGGACGCGGAGCCCACCGACCTCTGGCAGGCCATGGAGCGGCTGCCACGCCGGATGCGTGCCGTGATCGTGCTCCGCTACTTCGAGGACCTCACCGAGGTCCAGGCCGCCGAGGTGCTCGGCTGCTCCGTCGGCACCGTCAAGAGCCAGACCAGCAAGGCCATGGCCAAGCTCCGCATCGACCCCGCGCTCGCGGCGGAAGGAGACCTGCGATGAACACCCTCGACGACCTGCGCCGCACCCTCGACCAGCACGCCGCCGACGTCGCGGACCCCACGGCGGTCGTCCGGGCCACTGCCGTGCACCACCGGGTCTCCGCCGTACGACGGCGTCGCCGGGCCGGGGGCGCCGCCACCGTCGCTCTCGCGGTGGTGGTCGGTCTCGGCGTTGCCCTGGTGCCACGTCACGACGGGTCCGCACTGCCTGCGGCCCCGGTGGTGCTCGGTGAGCACGCCCCGACCACCATCCGGTCCCTGGGGTACACCTACCGCACCGACGGCACGGCCGACACGGGCTCGCGCCGGGCCGGTGTCGTCGTGGCGAAGTCCGACCAGCCGCAGCTCTACTCCTGGACCGCCGACCAGGCGACCGAGGTGAACGTGCGCGTGCCCGGGGACGAGACCTGGGACTCCGTCGCCCTGCACTTCCGCGACTTCGTCGTCGTCCCACCAGGAGTGCAGGGCCGGCTCACCGTCACCGCCGCGGACGGGCGGGTCGCGGTGGCCCGTTACACGCTGGCCTCGGCCGCTCCCGGCTACACCCGCAACGGCGTCACCTTCCGCGACTCCGTTGCTGGTCGGCAGCTGCTCGGTGCGGCGATCGCGGCACCTGGCGAGGTCGAGGCGTCGACGACCGTGGTCCTGCCGAGAGGGGAGACGCAGGTCGCCACCCTGTGCACCGGCATGCCGACGGGGTACGCCGTACGGACCATCGTCAACGGCAAGGTCGTGGGCGCGGGTGACTGCTCCGACCCGGACTCGTTCGACCCCGGTGCGTTCGGGGGCTACTCACAGAACAAGCTGGCGCCACCGGGCCGAGCGGCCGTCGTCCGGGTGGTCGTCACTCGGAGCATGCGTTCGTCGACGCCGGTCACCGGGACCTTCCCGCACCTGCGGCTGGGCATCGGTCTCTACGGGCCGGCCGACAACCGGCAGCGTCTGGCCGGGAACACCGTGGACGACGTGGTCGAGCACGGCGGGCACACGTGGAGCATGACCACCTCCAGCGTGCGCGACGGTGGGACGGTGCGCCTGCCCGGCGCGGCGGTCGACAGGGTCGCGGCGATGGTGTGGGGGGCCCACGGCACGGTCCGGACGTACTTCGACGCGGCCGGGACGCCCCCCCAGGCCGGTGAGTTCTTCGCAGGCGGGCCTGCGGGCATCGGGAACCTGTGGGTCCCCGCCGACGCGGCCGTCCGCGCCCGGCTCGGCCACGGCAAAGGACCGGTCGCCGTCGCCCTGTACCAGCGGGACGACTGAGGTCGGGACCCGGGTCAGGAGGTCTCGACCAGGCTCCGGGTGAGGTACACCAGCGTCATGAAGGTGCGGTACAGGCGGAGCGGGTCGTCGTCGGTGAACCGCACGGTCCGGTCTGTCACCCGCTCGACGCCCCGCAGCCAGGTCGCCTGCTCGGCCATGTCGGGGGAGAGCAGGTCGACCTCGAGGGTCGCCGGCAGCGCGATGGCGGGCAGCGTCAGGTCTCGGCGCAGAGCCGCGGCGATGCCGTCGCGGATCCGGTCTCGGGCCGCGTCGGGGTGGAGATGCTGGGCGGCGTAGCGGCTGACCGAGCTCTTCACCTCGACGACCTCGATACCCGGACAGAACGGCGCGGCCTCGGGTCCGACGTACTGGTCGCCGGTGATCACCGCGACCGGGACGCCGTGGTGCTGGGCCACGAGGGCGTTGATCCCCGCCTCGCCGGTGACCATGTCGTTGAGCGTCACGTGGGCGATGGCGCGGGGGTTGTAGGTGTGGGACAGGATGCCCGGCGTCGCCATCGCGGCGTGGTAGCCGAGGAACACCGCGGCGTCGTACGACGCGTCGAGGCCCTCCATCATGTACAGCGGCTTGAACCTCCCCGAGAGGTACGACGCGCGGGCGCCGAGGCTGCCCGGCGGCAGGTTGCGCATGGCGGAGTGGGCGTCGTTGACCAGGATCTCGGTCGCGCCGGCCGCCACGGCTCCGTCGATGGCCGCGTTGACCTCGCCGAGCAGGAGCGCGCGGCCGAGCGCGTAGTCGTCACCGCCGGCCAGGCACTGCGCCCAGTCGGAGATGCCGGCGACGCCCTCCATGTCCACCGAGACGTAGACCTTCACGCCGCCGAGCCTGTCACAGCCGCGGCCGTACTCCGGTAGTCCGTGACGAAATGACCCTTCCCGGTGCCCGGAAGCAACCCGAACGTCACGGACTACCTCGCCTGGGCCTGGGTCGCAGCGGGGAAGGGCTGGTCGATCCGGGCGGATCTGGGGATCCCTGCGGCAGCGGTCCGAGCCAACAGATACGATAGACGACTGCCGGTTTCGTCCCCCATCCCGGGGGCGGGTGGGGATTCCGAGGAGACAACGTTCTTGGCTGACGAGGTGCTGGCCGCTGAGCTCGCTGCTGAGCAGGCCTTCGTCGATCGTGTGTACGTCCAGCTCGAGCGCTCGGCGCGCAACGCCCGCGCGCTGGCCCGGGAGGGCCACGGGCGCGGTGCGCTCGGTCACGAGGGCGGGCTCGTCGAGCGCGACGCGATGGTCTTCCAGGCGGCCCGCAGGATCGCCCAGCTCGACGCCGCCCACGAGGGCCTGGTCTTCGGCCGGCTCGACCTGCAGGAGACGCTCGACCCCGAGCCGCGCTACATCGGCCGGATCGGCCTGCGCGACGACCGACCGCGACTCGCTGCTGATCGACTGGCGCGCCCCGGCCGCCGCGGTCTTCTACCAGGCCACCGCCGCCGAGCCGCACGACGTGATCCGACGCCGGGTGCTGCGCTGCCAGGGCCCGAAGGTCGTCGGGGTCGAGGACGAGCTGCTCGACTCCGAGGCCGACACCGACCTCCCGATCGTCGGCGAGGGCGCGTTGATGGCCCAGCTGCTCGCGCGCCCGCGACCGCTCGATGCACTCGATCGTCGCGACCATCCAGGCCGAGCAGGACAAGGCGATCCGCGCACCCGCCAAGGGCGTCGTCGCGATCAGTGGCGGCCCCGGCACCGGCAAGACGGTCGTGGCGCTGCACCGCGCGGCGTTCCTGCTCTACTCCGACCGCCGTCGCTACGAGTCCGGCGGCGTGCTCGTCGTCGGCCCGTCCGGCGTCTTCATGCGCTACATCGAGCGGGTCCTGCCCGTCGCTGGGTGAGACCGCGGTCGCCCTGCGGTCGCTCGGCGAGGTCGTCAGCGGCCTGCGGGCCACCCGGCACGACGCGCCCGGCGGTCGCCCGGGTCAAGGGCTCGGAGCGGATGGCCGAGCTGCTGCGTCGTACGGCGCGCCAGCAGGCGCCGTCGTCGCCCAAGGAGTTCCGGGTCTTCTGGCGCGACGACGTCATCCACCTCGACCGCGGTGCGCTCGGCAAGCTCCGCCGCCAGCTGATGGGCCAGGGCCCGCGCAACCGGCAGCTGCCCCGGATCGCCTCCTCCCTGCTCGACGCGATGTGGCGCCAGGTCACCGGCGAGCGCGGTCGCGAGCGCGGCCGCGAGGCGTTCGACGACGACATGCTCTCCTCGCAGGCGTTCCTCGACTTCGCGGCTGTCGTGGTGGCCGCCGCTCGAGGCCGCCGAGGTGCTCGGCTGGCTGCGCGACCCCGAGTTCCTGGCCCGCGTCGGCGAGGGCGTCGTCACGCCCGAGGAGCAGCGGCTGCTCGTCGGGTCGTGGCAGGGCGACTCGCTCTCCGTCGAGGACGTGCCGCTGGTCGACGAGCTCCGCTACGCCGTCGGCGACGTTCCCGACCGCGCCCGCGAGGAGGACCACGAGCTCGACGACTACGTCGGCGGCGACATGCAGGAGCTGACGACCGCGATGGAGCGCGAGTACGGCCCCGACTCCGGCCCCTGGACGCCCGCCCACCCACCGGATCGAGGACGACGGCTACGCCCACGTGCTCGTCGACGAGGCCCAGGACCTGACCCCGATGCAGTGGCGGATGGTCGGCCGTCGTGGCCGTGCCGCGACCTGGACGATCGTCGGCGACGCCGCCCAGTCGTCGTGGCCGGTGCCGGCCGAGTCGGCCGCCGCCCGGGCCGCCGCGACCGACGGCAAGGACCTCCACGAGTTCCACCTGTCGACCAACTACCGCAACTCCTCGGAGATCTACGACTTCGCCGCGGCCTACGCCTCGCGGGTCGGGCTCGACGCCGACCTGCCGACCGCCGTCCGGTCGACCGGCGTGCCTCCGCGCGAGGTGCGGCCGGCCCCGACCTCGGCGGCGACGCGTGCGGGCCGAGCTGACCGCGATCGCCGGCGAGGTGCGCGGCACGGTCGGCATCGTCGCGCCGATCGCGCGCCGTGGCGAGGTCGCCGGCTGGCTGGCCTCGTGGCCCGAGTTCGCCGACGACGCGCCCCACGCGACCACGCCCGAGACCGCGGGCGACGACCGGGTCGTCGTCCTGACCGGCATCGACACCAAGGGCCTGGAGTTCGACGGCATCGTCGTGGTCGACCCCGACGCGATCGAGGCGGAGTCGCCCACCGGCCGCGCCACGCTCTACGTCGTGCTCACCCGCGCCACCCAGCTGCTCACGCTGGTCCGCTGACGCGCTCCAGCACCCCGGTGAAGTCGTCGTCGGCGTGGATCGCGTGCCGTCGGGCCCGCGCTCGCTGAGCTGCCGGAGCTCGCCGCCGCGCCACCAGTAGACGTGGGGTGAGAGCGGACCCGGCGCGTCGTCGTGGCCGAGCTGGGCGAAGAGCACGAGGCCCTGGAGCGCCGGCACGACCGAGGCGTCGAGGATCGGGTGGACGGCGAGCTGGTGCCGGAACGGCGCCACGACCAGCACGCCGTTCTCCGGGCGGTGCTCGATGCGCTGCTCGGCCAGCACCTCGTCGAGGACCAGGAGCTTGGACGCCGTGAACATCGACTCGCCCAGCAGCACCTCGAAGGCGCCGCCGCCCGGGGCCGCGACCCGCTGCCGCTCGTCGAACCGCACCTGGCGCAGGTTGGCCAGGCCCGCGCGCCGCAGGTCCTCGAGCGGGCCGAGCTGCGTCGACGTGCTCGTCGAGGTAGGTCATCACCGTCTCCGGGAGGTCGACGTTGAGCACCTCGGAGATCCCGTCGACCACCTCGCGGGCGTACGACGCGCGGACCGGCGCGAGATCGGCGGTGGGGGTGAGCCGGAGGTACGTCGACGCCAGCAGCTCCGGGCGGCTCATGGTCTCGAACGGCGACGGCTGGTCCATGGAGCGCACGATCCGGGCCGCGTGGTCGCGGGTGATCGTGCGCCACTCGCGCTCGCCGCGGTCGGCGTTGTGGCAGGCCGCCGCCAGGTTGGCCAGCCCGAACATCCGCCCGGCGTCGTCGACCACGTGGCCGGGATGCATCGTCACCTCGAGGCCCGGCCTCGGCGAACCCCTGACGAGCGAGGTCACGGAAGTGCGCCGCCTGGGCGGTCGTGAAGAACGGGAACGCCTCGTCGGGTGGGCCGTCCGGGACGGCCGGCTGCTTGCGTCCGAAGAGCGGCATGCGCGCATCCCATCACGGGCGGCCGCTCGGGACCGGCTCATCCGCGAGCTCGCGCTCCAGGGCCTCGTGGTGGGCGAGCACCTGCTCCCGCGAGGGCAGCAGCAGGCTGGCGAGCGCCGCAAGCGTGTAGCCGGCCGCGGCCACCCAGCAGGCCGCGACCAGGCCGTCGCGCAGCGACCCCACGACGTACGACGTGCCGACGACGCCGAAGAACACGGTGCCGGCGACCGCGACGCCCAGCGCAGCGCCGACCTGCTGGACCGTGCCGTAGGTGCCGGACGCGGCGCCGGCCTCGGTGGTCGGGATCGTGGCCAGGGCGACGTCGACCAGCGGCACCACCAGCAGGCCGAGCCCGATCCCGTCGACCACCAGGGCGGGGGCGAGGCCCCAGGTCGTGAGCGCGTCGCCGCCGCGCTGCACGAGCGGCCAGCACCCAGACGGTGGCCGCCGCCTGCAGCAGCGCGCCGGTCACCATCACCACCTTGCCGAGCCGGGTGCCGAGCGGCACCGAGATCGCGGTGCCGACGAACGCGCCGAGGCTGAAGGGCAGCATCGTCAGGCCGGCGTGGATCGCCGACCAGCCGAGCCCGGTCTGCACGTAGATCGTGAACACCAGGGCGAAGCCCGGCCAGCGAGCCCTGGAACGTCCCCTGCGTCACCAGGCCGGCGGAGAAGCCGCGGTCGGAGAACAGGCGCATCGGCAGCAGCGCCGACCCGGTGCGCCGCTCCCGGCGACGCTGCTGGACGACGAACGCCGCGAGGAGCGACGGCCCCGGCGGCGCCACGCCCCAGATCCACGCACGCCCAGTCCTGCTGGCGGCCCTCGATCAGGGCGTAGACGCACCGCGAGCAGGCCGGTGGTGGCAGCACCAGCCCGAGCGGGTCGAGCCGCAGCGGATGCTCGGACGCGGGTCTCGGGCACCCAGCGGAACGCCAGCACCACCAGCACCAGGCCGATCGGCAGGTTGATCAGGAAGATGCTGCGCCACCCGATCCCGAAGGCGTGGCTGGTGACCAGCCAGCCGCCGAGCAGCGGGCCGATCACGGCGGAGAGGCCCGAGACGCGCGCCGATCACGCCGTACATCGGCGCGCGCTCGCGCGGTGCGTAGAGGGCCTGCAGCGACGACAGCGACCTGCGGCACCATCATCGCCGCGCCGGCCCCCTGCAGCACGCGGGCGGCGATCAGCACCTCGATCGTCGGCGAGAGACAGGCCAGCGCCGACGCCGGCGGTGAAGCCGAGCACCCCGAGCACGAACATCCGTCCGGCGGCCGAGCATGTCACCGAGCCGGCCGCCGGTGATCATCAGCACGGCGAAGGCCAGGAGGTAGCCGCCGACGACCCACTCGAGCTGGGCGCCGGTGGCGTCGAGGTCGGTGCGGATCGAGGGAAGAGCGACGTTCACGATCGTGGCGTCCATCAGGTCCATGAACGACGCGAAGATCAGCACGCTCATCGCGAGGCCGCGTACTCGGGTTCATCTGTTCCCTCCCGGAAGCAGGTAGTCTGGTGATCGATGGAGAATTCCCGATAAGGGATATCTCCGATTTGGAATAGTTCCGATTGGAGAGAGTAGCGAGGCGGATCGACCTTGTCCACCCGGAAGCAGGTCGGCGAGCAGCTGGCGCTGGTGATGCAGGAGGTCATCGCGTCGGCGGTCCTCACCAACGAGCGCATCGCACGGTCCGTCGGGCTCAACGTCGTCGACTTCCAGACCTACGGCGTGCTGCTGCGCCAAGGCGCCCCGATGACGCCCGGTCAGCTGGCGCAGGCGACCGAGCTCCCGTCCAGCACGACGACCCGGGTGCTCGACCGGCTCGAGGCCAAGGGGATGGTCGAGCGACGCCCTGACCCCGACGACCGTCGCAAGGTCTGGGTCAATGCCGTGCAGTTCTACGACGCGCGCGTCGATGCGGCGTACGACGACATCCTGCGGCAGATGGACGAGGTGCACGCCGGCTTCACCGTCGCCGAGCTCCGGACCGCGCTGCGCTACCTGGACGCCGTCAAGCACGTGCGTTGACCGTCGGTAGATTCCCGGACATGACCGCCGACGCCGTGAACGCCCGGGACGCCATCGCCGCGCTCCAGGAGCACCAGGCGTGGGCGATCATCCGTCGCTCCACACGCGCCGGGGACCGCGAGACGGTCGGCCTGGTGGGCGGCAGCCGTCAGCGAGGTGGAGTCGATCCTCGACATCCCGCTCGAGGAAGGGGTCCCCGAGGGCGGCCACATCGCCGACCGGCTGGTGGCGATCCCCTTCCGCCAGGTGCGCGAGCGCGGCTTCGAGGCCCACGACGACGGCACGCCGCTGGTGGTGGTCGACGTCGTCAGCGAGCAGGAGTTCACCGTCGCCGAGGTGGTCGACGCGATCGACGACCGGGGAGTCGAGTTCGCCGACCGCGGCGGCTTCGACATCGACGACGACGCCTACGCCAAGCTGGTCGCGACCGATCATCGACGACGAGATCGGCCAGGGCGAGGGCGCCAACCTCGTGATCGGCCGTCACTACCGCGCCCAGGTCGCCGACTGGGGCGCCGACACGGCCCTGACCGTCTTCCGCCGGCTGCTCGAGCGCGAGCACGGGGCCTACTGGACCTTCGTCTTCTTCACCGGCGACCGCTACCTGATCGGCGCCAGCCCCGAGCGGCACGTGTCGGTGCACGGCGACGACGTCCGGATGAACCCGATCTCCGGCACCTTCCGCCTCGGCTCGCCCGACGCGACCGATGCGCCCGCGGACGGGTCGCTGAAGAGGCGGTTCCTCGACTTCCTGGCCGACGAGAAGGAGATCTACGAGCTCTTCATGGTCGTCGACGAGGAGCTGAAGATGATGTGCGACATCTGCGACAAGGGCGGCCAGGTGCTGGGGCCGTTCCTCAAGCCGATGTCGCGGCTGGTCCACACCGAGTACTTCCTGGCCGGGCGCACCAGCCGCGACCCGCGCGAGGTGCTGCGCGACACGATGTACGCCGCCACGGTCACGGGCAGCCCGGTGCAGAACGCCTGTCGCCTGATCAAGCAGTACGAGTCGGAGGGGCGTGGCTACTACGGCGCCGCCCTGGCGATCTTCGGCCGCGACGACGACGGCGCCCCGGTCGTGGACAGCCCGATCGTGATCCGTACGGCCGAGGTCGACCTCGACGGCCGTCTGACGGTCACCGCCGGCGCCACGCTCGTCCGCGACTCCGACCCGGCGTACGAGGTCGCTGAGACGCGGGCCAAGGCCGGCGGCATCCTCGCCGCCTTCGGGCTGGTCGAACCCGCTCCCGTGCCCACCGCCAACGTCGCCGAGCTGGTCAACGACGAGGACGTGCTGCTCGCTCTCAACGCGCGCAACCGCCGGCTCGCGTCGTTCTGGCTGACCGACCAGTCCGGGACGCGCGGCCGACCCGGCGCTGGTCGGGCAAGCACGTGGTCGATCCTCGACGGCGAGGACGACTTCGTGAACATGCTCCGCCACGTGCTCGGCGTCGCCGGCATGACCAGCAGCGTCGTCCCGCACGCGTCGTACGCCGAGTCGCAGGCGGCGCTCGACGCGGCCGACCTCGTGATCGTCGGACCCGGGCCGGGTGACCCCCGCGACGGCAGCCACCCGAAGATCGCGACCTTCCGCACGGCGGTCGAGCGGCTGCTGGAGCGACGGCAGCCGTTCCTCGCGGTCTGCCTCGGCCACCAGGTGCTGTGCGACCGGATCGGGATCCCGCTGGCCTACAAGGACATCGTCTTCCAGGGCACCCAGGACGAGGTCCTCCTCGACGGCCGCGCCGGAGCGCGTCGGCTTCTACAACACCTTCGTCGGCCGGGTCTCCGACGGCACCGTCGTGCCCGACGGCGTGAGCACCGACGCCGACCCCGGCGACCGGCGACGTCCACCTCGTCCGCGGCCCGCACTTCCGGGGCATCCAGTTCCACGCCGAGTCGATCCTCACCGAGCACGGGGCCGCCCTCGTGCACGGCCTGGTCCGCGACCTCCTCCTCCCCTGACCGTCGAGCGGTCAGGCTGGTCGGACGAGAGGTCACCGACGTCTCGGGGACATCGGGGCATCGGTGACGTCTCGACGGTGACGGGGGTGACAGCGGCGTCAGGAACGCGTCAAGACCCGGGGACCCGGTCGTCGGGCGACCGAGAGTGGAGGCGTGACCGTGCACGCCCCGCCGCAGCCGCTGACGCGGCGCGCCCGTGCCCGCGACTGGCTGGTCACCGAGGGCGAGGTCCACCACGCCGACAAGGGCAGCGCGTGGTGGAAGGTGATGTGCCTGACCGGCGTCGACTACTTCTCGACGCTCGGCTACCAGCCGGGCATCGCGGCCCTCGCCGCCGGGCTCCTCTCGCCCGATCGCCACGCTCGTGCTGGTCGCGCTCACCCTGCTCGGCGCGCTGCCGGTCTACCGCCGCGTCGCCGAGGAGAGCCCGCACGGCGAGGGCTCGATCGCGATGCTCGAGCGGCTGCTGACCTTCTGGAAGGGCAAGCTGTTCGTGCTGGCCCTGCTCGGCTTCGCCGCCACCGACTTCATCATCACCATCACCCTGTCGGCCGCCGACGCGACCGCCCACCTGATCGAGAACCCCAACCTCAAGCCCTTCCTGTCCGGCCACCAGGTGGTGATCACGCTGGTCCTGCTCGGCCCTGCTCGGGCGCGGTCTTCCTGCGCGGGCTTCACCGAGGCGATCGGCGTCGCGGTCGCGCTGGTCGGCGGTCTACCTGGCGCTCAACGTCGTCGTCATCGCCGTGGCCCTGGCGCACGTCGCCGCGCACCCGCACCTGGTCCCCGACTGGAAGCACGCGCTGATCGCCCAGCACGGCAACCCGCTCGCGATGATCGGGGTCGCCCTGCTGGTCTTCCCCAAGCTCGCGCTGGGCATGTCCGGGTTCGAGACCGGCGTCGCGGTGATGCCGCACGTCAGCGGGCGACGCGTCCGACACCGAGGCCCATCCCACCGGCCGGATCCGCGACACCAAGCGGCTGCTCACCACGGCCGCGGTGATCATGAGCGTCTTCCTGGTCGACCAGCTGCTTCGCCACCACGCTGCTGATCCCGCCCGCGGAGTTCCAGCCCGGCGGCCACGCCAACGGCCGGGCGCTGGCCTACCTGGCCCACGAGTACCTCGGCAACGCCTTCGGCACGGCCTACGACGTGTCGACGATCGCCATCCTCTGGTTCGCCGGCGCCTCGGCGATGGCCGGCCTGCTCAACCTGATCCCGCGCTACCTCCCCCGCTACGGGATGGCGCCGGACTGGGCCGGCGCGGTCCGGCCGCTGGTGCTGGTCTTCACCGGCGATCGCGTTCCTGATCACCTGGATCTTCGACGCCAGCGTCGACGCCCAGGGCGGCGCCTACGCCACCGGCGTGCTGGTCCTGATCACCTCCGCCGCCATCGCGGTGACGCTCGCCGCCCGCCGGGCCGGGCAGCGCGAAGCGGGCCGTCGGCTTCGCCGTGGTCACGGTGGTCTTCGCCTACACGACGGTCGGCAACATCTTCGAGCGGCCCGACGGCGTGAAGATCGGCGCGCTGCTTCATCGCTCGCCATCGTCATCGTCTCGCTCCTGTCGCGGGTCAAGCGCGTCTTCGAGCTGCGGGCCACCGAGATCGACTTCGACGCCGCCAGCCAGGTCTTCCTCCGCGACTGCGCCCGCCGCACGATCCGGCTGGTCGCCAACAAGACCGACGACCGCGACGTCGACGAGTACCTCGACAAGATCAAGCGGCTCCGTCGCGACCACGACCTCCCGGTCGACCCCGACGTGATCTTCGTCGAGGTCACCGTGGTCGACCCGTCCGACTTCGAGGGCCGGCTCCACGTGCGCGGCGAGGTGCTCCACGAGCGCTACCGGGTCCTGACCGTCGAGGCACCCTCGGTGCCGAACGCGCTGGCCGCGCTGGCGCTGCGGATCCGCGACGACACCGGCGCCATCCCCCACATCTACTTCGAGTGGACCGAGGGCAACCCGGTCCAGCAGTTCCTGCGGTTCCTGCTGTTCGGGCTCGGCGAGGTCGCCCCGGTCACCCGGGAGGTGCTCCGCCGGGCCGAGCCCGACCCGATGCTCCGGCCGCACGTCCACGTCGGCTGAGCCGGCACATGAGCGGTGACCCGCGCCGTACCCCCGGACCGGCGCGGGTCACACCCTCCGGGTGGAGACTGAGCCCGTGGAGAGCCCCGAGGCCGGCCGCCTCAGCCCGAGGCGGGTCGCGCTCGGCTGGCTACTCACCGTGCTGGGGCTGCCGCTGCTGACCGCCCTGCTCAGCCAGGCCGCTCGAGGCTCGTCGCGGATCGCGCTGGCCACGATGCTGTTCCTGAGCCTCGCCGTGCTGGTCGCCCTCGTCGGTGGTCGCTGGCCGGCCCTCGTCGCCGCGGTCGCCGGGGCCCTGCTGCTCAACTACTTCTTCATCCCGCCCCTGCACACCCTCGACGTCGCGTCGACCTCCGACCTCGTACGCGCTGGTCGTCTTCGCGCTCACCGCGGTCGCCGTCGCCGCGGTCGTCGACGCGGCGGCCCGGCGCCGTCAGCAGGCCCGGGCCGCCGAGGCCGAGGCCGCCACCCTCGCGATGCTCAACCGCCAGGTCCTCGGCGGCGAGTACGACGTCCCGCGGCTGCTCGAGCTGGCCCGCGACACCTTCGGCGCCGACTCCGTCGACCTGGTCACCGACGAGCCGGTCGGGGCCACCGGGGCCGTCGTCCTGCCGGCCGGGCCGGGGGCCTGGCTGGTGCTCCGGGGCGGGACGCTCGGCCCACGCGAACGCTCGGTCGCTGCCGCCTTCGCCTCCCACGTCGGGCGTCCTCCGCGAGCGCGAGGAGCTGGCCCGGCAGAGCCTGGCCGCGCGCGAGCTCGAGGCCGGCAACCGTACCCGGACCGCTCTGCTCGCTGCGGTCTCCCACGACCTGCGGACGCCGCTGGCCGGGCTGCGCTCGGCCGCCGAGACGCTGCGCATCCACGACGACCGGCTCGGCCCCGAGGAGCGGCACGAGCTGCTCGACGCGATGGAGATCTCCGTCGCCCGGCTGACCACGATGGTCAGCGACCTGCTCGACATGAGCCGCCTGCAGACCGGCGCGGTGACCCCGATCGCCGACGACGTCCCCCTCGACGAGGTCGTCCGTCGCTCGCTGCTCGGGCTCGACGGGGCCGAGCGGGTCGAGGTCGGCGAGCTCCCCACGGCGTACGTCGACGCCGGGCTGCTCGAGCGGGTCCTGGCCAACCTGGTCTCGAACGCCCTGCGCTACAGCCCGACCGTCGAGGTCGACCGGCGAGAGCCGTGGCCCGCGCGCCCGGCTGCGGGTCGTCGACCACGGTCCGGGCATCGCGTCCGCCGACCGGGCCCGGATCTTCGAGCCCTTCCAGCGGCACGGTGACGTGGCCGGCGAGGCGCGCCGGCGGCAGCGGCACCGGCGGGGTCGGGCTCGGGCTGGCCGTGGCCCGCGGCCTGACCGAGGCCCAGAACGGCACCCTCGAGGCGGTGCCGACGCCGGGCGGCGGCCTGACGATGGTGCTCGACCTGCCGGGGGCCGGCTCGTGAGGGTGCTGGTCGTCGACGACGACCCCACCCTGCGCAGCACTCTCGGCATCGGCCTGCGCGCCGCCGGCCACGACGTGCTGGTCGCCGCCGACGGGCGCACCGCGCTCCAGGCGGTGCGCGAGGACCGGCCCGACGTCGTGGTGCTCGACCTGGGGCTGCCCGACCTCTCCGGCGTCGAGGTGCTGCGCAGCCTGCGGGCCTGGAGCACGACGCCCGGTGGTGGTGCTGTCGGCTCGGGCCGAGTCGACGGAGAAGGTCGAGGCGCTCGACCTCGGCGCCGACGACTACGTCACCAAGCCGTTCGGCATGGAGGAGCTGCTCGCCCGGATCCGGCGCGGCCGCACGTCGGGCCGGGTCCGACATCCCGGTGCTCGAGGCCGGCGACCTGGTCATCGACCTGCCGGCACGTCGGGTGACCAAGGGCGGGGAGGTGGTCCGCCTGACCCCGACCGAGTGGGGGCTGCTGGAGATGCTGGTGCGCACTCCCGGCCGGCTGGTCAGCCAGCGCGACCTCCTCCACGAGGTCTGGGGGCCGGCGTACGGCAAGGAGACCAACTACCTGCGGGTGTACGTCGGCGGCCTGCGCAAGAAGCTCGAGGACGACCCGTCGGCACCGCGACACCTGATCACCGAGCCCGGAATGGGGTACCGCTTCGAGGTCTGACCGGCCGACCGGGGTCGGTCTACGGTGGCCCATGACGGTGGGCTCCTACGGTGGGCGCGGAGGCGGACATGGGACGAACAGGTCGGTGGGACGCGGCAGTACGTCGGTCACGGGCGGAGCCCAACGACTTCGCGCGCGACCTCTTCGACGGGTTGCCCACGCACTACGACGCACTCGAGGAGCTGCTGTCCTTCGGGCAGAACCGTCGCTGGCGGTCGGCGATCGTCGGTGCGGTGGCGCAGGGGCGGCCGCGCTCGGTGCTCGA
The DNA here is from genome assembly GCA_963808115.1 of uncultured Actinomycetota bacterium. GTDB lineage: Bacteria > Actinomycetota > Actinomycetes > Propionibacteriales > Nocardioidaceae > Nocardioides. Next base: position 109,022 of record CAWEEN010000003.1, on the reverse strand, counting down.
CGTCGCGACCGGGACCGCCGGCGTCGCGCTGATGCTGACCCGGCGAACCGACGCCGAGGTCACCGGGGTCGACCTCACCGAGCAGATGCTGCGTCGTGGTCGCGCCCGCGTGGTCGAGGCCGGCAAGGAGCAGCGGGTGCGGCTGGCGGTCGCGCGGGCCGAGCAGCTGCCGTTCCCCGACGCGTCGTTCGACGCCCTCACCTTCACCTACCTCCTGCGCTACGTGGCCGACCCCGGGGCGACCTTGCGTGAGCTGGCCCGCGTCGTGCGACCGGGGGGCACGGTGGCGAGCCTGGAGTTCGCCGTGCCTCCGCGCCCGGTGTGGCTCCCCGCGTGGCGGCTCTACACGCGCGTCGTGCTGCCCAGCGCCGGCTTCCTCACCGGCGGACGCGAGTGGGCCCACGTCGGGCGGTTCCTCGGGCCGTCGATCGAGGACCACTACCGCCGGTACCCCGTGGAGCGGCACGTCGAGATGTGGCGCGAGGCGGGGTTCGAGGACGTCCGAACGCGCACCATGAGCCTGGGCGGAGGCCTGGTCATGCGCGGGCGGCGGACGCGTGACTGAGTCCCCGGCCTACTACGCGCGCCGAGGTGGTGCGCCGGCCGACTGCTGGACGCTGCTCCACCCGCCGTACACGGCCTGGCACCTGAGCTATGTGGTGCTCGGCGCGGCCGTGGCTCCGGAGGTGGCGTGGACCCCGCTCCTGCTGACCCTGCTGGCCTTCTTCCTCGCGGTGGGCATCGCCGCGCACGCGCTGGACGAGCGCGCGGGTCACCCGCTCGGCACCCGGTTCGGCGACCGCACCCTCGAGGTCACGGCTGGGCTGACCCTGCTGGGAGCCGTGGCGCTCGGGCTGTACGGCGCGTTCTGGTGGGACGGTGCCAACTGGCCGGTGGCCGTGGCCGTGCCGGTGGGGGTGGGTCTCGTGGTGGCCTACAACCTGGAGCTCTTCGACGGCCGACTGCACAACGACCTCACCTTCGGGCTCGGCTGGGGCGGGTTCCCCGTGGTCGTCGGCTACCTGGCCCAGGCGCCGGGGCTCGACAGCGCAGGTGCCCTCGCGGCGGTGGCCGCGACCGCTGCCGCGGTCGCCCTGGCGTACGCCCAGCGCCGGCTGAGCACCCCGGCCCGCGACCTGCGACGCCGGACCCTGGACGTCGACGGCACGGTCCGCCGGGTCGACGGCGACGTCGTACCGCTGGACCGGGCCACGCTGCTCGGGCCCCTCGAGGGCGCCCTGCGCGCCCTGACGTGGGGCGTCCCGCTGGTGGCGCTGGCGGTGCTGCTCACCCACGCCTGAGCGTCAGCCGGCCACCAGGGCGGCGCCGGGCAGCTGGACCACCATCCGGGTGCCGCCGGTCTCGGTCTCGTCCGACGCGCACCGACCCGGCGTGCCGGTCGACGACCTGACGGACGATCGAGAGGCCGAGCCCGGAGCCCGGCATCGAGCGCGACTCGTCGGAGCGGTAGAAGCGCTCGAAGACGTGCGCGCGGTCGGCGGGGGCGATGCCCGGACCCTCGTCGTCGACGGTGAGAGTGCCGTGCACGAGCCGCACCGTGACCGTGCCCTGCGGCGGGCTCCACTTCACGGCGTTGTCGAGCAGGTTGGTCACCGCCCGCTCGAGCGACGCCGACTCGCCGGTCACCCACCACGGCTCGAGGTCGACCGTCGAAGGTGAGGCCGGTGCCGCGACGCCGGGCCCGGGCGATCGCGCGGTCGACGATCTCGGCGAGGTCGACCTGCTCGACCGCGCTGCGGATGGGCTCGTCGCGGGCCAGCTCGACCAGGTCGCCGACCAGGGTGGACATCTCCTCGATCTGGGCGCCGCACGTCGTCGAGGAGCTCGGCCCGCGCCTCGGCGCTCGAGGCCGCCCGGAGTCGTCGGCCTGCAGCAGCAGGTCGAGGTTGGTGCGCAGCGAGGTCAGCGGGGTCCGCAGCTCGTGGCCGGCGTCGGCGACCAGCTGGCGCTGCCGGTCGCGGGAGGCCGACAGCGCGGCGAGCATCGCGTTGAACGCCGTGGCCAGGCGCGCGATCTCGTCGTCGCCCTCGACCGGCAGCGGGCGCAGGTCCTCGGTGCGGGCGATCCGCTCGACGTTGTCGGTGAGCCGGCGCACGGGACGCAGGCCGTTGCGGGCGACCGCCCAGCCGGCCGCCGCGGCGCCGATCACGCCGGCCAGGCCGAAGAGCAGCATCACCGCGCCCAGCTGCTTGAGCGCGCGCTCCTGCGGCGCCATGTTCTGGGCGAGCACGAGGGCGTTGCCGGCTGTCGGCCAGCGGGACGCGCGACGACGCGGTAGTCGACGCGTGTCGACGCCGGACCGTGCGCACGCTGTCGAGCGGCTGTGACCCGGTGGCGACGGCGATCTCGGGCTCGCCGAGCGGCGGATCTGCGGCCCGGCTCGTCGTCGGCGGCGCTCGTGTCGCCGTTCGGCTGACGAGTAGATACGCACGTCGGCGGCGCCGATCGCCCAGGACGGGATCGCGGTCGTGGTCAGCTCAGGCGACGGCGATGCTGCCGGCTGGCCTGGCTGGCGCCCGGTCGAGCAGCGAGTTGTCGAGGGAGCTCTCCAGCGACATCTTCACCGTCACGTAGGCGCCGAGCGCCACCAGCGCGACGGCGAAGCCGACCGCCATCGTGGTCAGCAGGATGACCCGGCTGGCCAGGGAGCGGCGGTAGTGCCACCGGCGGCTCGTCGCGCGACGAGGGTCTGCTCCGCCGACCGGCCCGGTGCTGCGGCGGTCGCCGGGGTGCCCATCGGGTCTCGCTCTCCTTCAGGACGTAACCGACGCCCCGCACGGTGTGGATCAGCCGCGGCTCGTCCTCGGCCTCGGTCTTGCGGCGCAGGTAGCCGACGTAGACCTCGAGGGAGTTGGCGGTGGTCGGGAAGTCGTAGCCCCAGACCTCCTCGAGGATGAACGAGCGCTCGAGCACCCGCCGCGGCCGGCGCAGGAACATCTCGAGCAGGGTGAACTCGGTGCGGGTCAGCTCCATCGCGCGCTCGCCGCGGGTACCTCGCGGGTGGCGAGGTCCATCGTCAGGTCGGCGAAGGCCAGCACCTCGGTGTCGTCGCCCTCGGCCGGTACGACGCGGCGCAGCAGCGCGCGCAGCCGGGCCAGCAGCTCCTGGAGCGCGAAGGGCTTGGTGAGGTAGTCGTCGGCGCCGGCGTCGAGGCCCTCGACCCGGTCGCCGACCGCGTCGCGCGCGGTGAGCACCAGGATCGGGACGTCGTTGCCGGCCTTGCGCAGCGCCTTGGTCGTCTCGATGCCGTCGAGCCGGGGCATCATCACGTCCATCACGACCACGTCGGGAGCGACGCCGCGCGATGCCGGCCAGCGCCTCGGCGCCGTCGGCGGCCAGCGAGACGTCGTACCCGTTGAACTCCAGGCTGCGGCGCAGCGACTCGCGGACCGCCTTGTCGTCGTCGACGACGAGCACGCGCGGCTTGGTGGCGCTCGAGCGGGGTGGCGGGTGGTGTCACGGCCCTACTGTGCCAACCCGTCCTGAGTCGCGCCTGAGAAGCTACCCGCGCGCCGAGTGGTCCCGGCGCAGCGCGGCAGGGGATCGGGGCGGCGGCGGACCGAGGTCGAGACTCAGCCGAAGCCGGCTCGCGACCTCGGCCGCGCGGGCGCCGTACCCGCCGCCGAAGAGGCACGCGTGCACCAGCAGCGGGAAGAGCTGGTGGAGGCCGACGCGGTCCTCCCAGCCGTCGGCCGAGCGGGGAGACCTCCTCGTAGGCCAGGAGCACCCGCGGCAGATGGGGCAGCCCGAAGAGCGCCAGCATCGCCAGGTCGGTCTCGCGGTGGCCGCCGTGCGCGGCCGGGTCGATCACGCAGCAGCCGCCGTCGTGGGTCCAGATCACGTTGCCGTTCCACAGGTCGCCGTGGAGGCGCCGCGGCCCCTCCTCGGGCACCAGGTCGGCCAGCCGGCCGACGACGGCCTCGACGTAGCTCGGCGCCCTCGGGCGAGATCGCGCCGCGGTCGAGGGCCAGCTTGAGGTAGGGCAGGACCCGTCTTGGTGGCGTAGAACTCCGCCCAGGTCGGCGGCCGGCTTGTTGGGCATCGGGAGCCGGCCGATGAAGCCGTCGCGGTCGAGGCCGTACGACGGCGCGCCGGTGTCGTGGGTCTTGGCCAGCGCCCGGCCGAACTCGGAGGCGGCCTCGGTGGTCAGCTTGCCGGGCTCGACCCAGGCCAGGATCAGGCAGTCGGGCTCGACCGCGAGCACCTCGGGCACGCGGATGCCGCCGGCCTCGCCGAGCCAGCGCAGCCCGGCCGCCTCGGACTCGAAGAACCCTCGGGTGCGTGGGGCAGGGTCTTCATGAACGCCGACCGGCCGCTGCTCAGCCGGAGCTTGGTGGCGGTGGCGATGTCGCCGCCCGGCGACCGGTGCCGTGGCCGCGACCGCCGTGCCCGAGGAGCTCCTCCGCGCGCCGCGCGACATGAGGCTGGCGCGTCATCGGCACCTCCTCGCGAGTCGGCCGGGGTCGGCTGCTGACACCGTAGTACGGCGCACCCACCCACCGGCCCACCCCGTGTCGCCGGGCTGCAGCCGCCCGCCGGGTCGCATCCAGCGCAGATCCGGACGACCCGGGCGCGTCAGGCGAGCTCCCAGCCGTGCCAGTGCTCGATCCGGATCCAGGCGCTGACCCGGAGGGCGTCCGGTGGCCGAACTCGTCGCCGCCGTAGTGCCGGGAGAGCCGGTCGATGTCGGCCAGCGCCCGGGCCGGGTCGCGCTCCCACCGCACGACCGGCCCGCGGACGCTGACGTGGGTGTACCACTCGCCGTCCTTGAGCGCGGTCAGCGAGACGTAGGGATGCTCCTCCATCCAGCGCAGCCGGGCGCGGCCGGCGTCCATGTTGACCAGCACCGTGCCGTCGTCCTCGACGAGGTACCACGTCGCCACCGACATCGGGTGCCCGTCGGGCACGCCGTACGGCGATCACGGCGGGGTTGGGCTCGCGCAGCAGGGCGAGCGCCGGCTCGGGCAACGGTGCCTTCGGCACGGGATCCTCCTCGTTCAGGCGGGTGTCGGCTGCGTCGAGCCGGTCGGCCAGGGCGGCGACCAGCGCGTCGGAGGTGCGCTCGACCATCTCGAGGACCATCGCGAAGCCGTCCGTCCCCGCCGTAGTAGGGGTCGGGACGTCGGCGCCCGGGTCGACCGGGTCGTGGTCGCGGAACATCCCGACCCGCTCCGACCGGCCGCCGAGGTCGGCGAGGTTGTCGGCGTCCATGGCCAGCACCAGGTCGTGCGTCGTCGTCCCACGAGGCGTCGTACTGACGGGCGCGATGGCGGCTCGGGTCGTACCCGGCCTCGGAGAGGGCGGCAGCCGCGCGACGGTCCATCGGGCCGCCGACGTGCCAGTCGCCGGTGCCGCTGCTGTGCACGACCACCCGGTCGTCGAGCCCCGCCTCGGCCAGCCGCTGCTCGAGGACGACGTGGGCCGTGGGAGAGCGGCAGATGTTGCCCAGGCAGACCAGCGCGACGGCGTAGCGCCCCGGGACGCGCGCGGCGGTGGCAGCACCGTCAGTCGCGCGCGCTGGTGAGCGGCGCTCATGCACCAGTTGACCAGCGTGATCACGATCGAGCCGCCCAGGGCCGCCCAGAAGCTGTCGACGTGGAACCCGATCCCGAGCGCCGCCGGCGAACCAGGCGGTCAGCAGCAGCATCAGCGCGTTGATCACCAGCAGGAACAGCCCGAGGGTGAGCGACCACGAACGGCAGCGAGAAGAACGTCAGCACCGGCTTCACCAGCATGCTGACCAGGCCGAGGATCAAGGAGACGACGAGCAGCGGGATCAGCTTGTGCGTGATCTCGGCGGAGCCCGAGGTCGGCCCGGTGAAGTAGATCCCGTCGAAGAGCCAGGTGGCGACGGCCACGGCCACAGCCGTGGACAGCAGCCAGGTCACGAACCTCACGCGGCGAGCATAGGCAGCCGTGCGGAGAGGTCCGGCTGCGGCGCTCCTTGCGGTCGTGCCGCCACGGCACGGTGTGCCTTGCCCGCAAGCGGGCTGCGGCGATCCCTGCGGTCGTGCCGCCACGGCTGCGCCGCCACGGCACGTGTGCCTTGCCCGCAAGCGGGCTGCGGCGATCCCTGCGGTCGTGCCGCCACGGCTGCGCCGCGTCGGCACGTCCTCGGTCTCAGTCGAGATCCAGCCGCTCGATGATCGCGTCCTCCGCGCCGGCCAGGTGCTCGGTGAGCTCGGCGACCGCCGCGTCGACGTCGCCGGCCTCGAGCAGCTCGAGCAGGTGGTGGTGCTCGCCCGCCTGGTCGCGGGCGTTACGACGGACGCGGTCGATCTGGGCGAGCGCCAGCCGCAGCTCGGCGACGACCGACTCGGCCATCGCCACCAGGCGCGGTGACTCCGTCAGCCCGACCAGGCTCAGGTGGATCGCGAGGTGCCGCTGGTTCAGCTCCTGGTACGACGCGCCGTCGGCGACCGCCGACTCGTAGGCGCGCAGCGCCTGCCGTACGGCGTCGCGCGCCTGCTCGCCGGCGGTCGGCCAGTGCTGGACGCCGGCGGTCTCGAGCACCGAGCGCACCCGCGACACGTCGCGGACCGAGTCGGGGTCGGGACTGGACACGGTGACGCCGCGGTTGGGCTCGCGGGTCGCCAGGCCCTCGGCGACCAGCAGCGCCAATGCTTCGCGCAGCGTCGGCCGGGACACGCCGAGCGACTCGGCGAGGGCGACCTCGCGCAGCGGGGTGCCGGACTCGAGCTCTCCCTCGAACACCGCCCGCCGGAGCTCGTCGGCGACCCGGTCGACCGTCGAGGAGTGCTCGAGGTGGAGGGTGCCGAACGCGTCGCTGGAGCGCTCGCCGGCAGACATGCCTCCATTGTCGGACACAGGCTTGCCCGCCGCCGCATCGCGCGCCATACTGCGAGTTGTCAGATTGTCTGACAATCACGCGGTGCCGGTCCGGGACTCGGTCGACCACCGCACATCGAGAGGGGTACGACCGTGTCGCTCGCCCTGCAGGACTCGCCGCCGGCTGCGCCGCTGTCATGGGGCCACCGCTACGTGATGGTCCGCCCCGACCACTTCCGCATCGACTACGCGATCAACCCCTACATGGACCTCGGCGACCAGCCCGACCGGCACCGCGCGATGGCGCAGTGGGTCGGCCTGCTGGCGACGATCGAGCGGCTCGGCGGCACCGTCGAGGTGCTCCCGCAGCGCGCCGACGCGCCCGACATGGTCTACGCGATGAACCTCGGCCTCGGCGTCCTCCGGCCCGATGGCACCGGTGTGGTCTCCGGCCACGTGGTGATGTCCCACATGCGCTACGCCGAGCGCCGGATGGAGACCACCTCCGCCGGGCCGTGGTTCGAGGGCAGCGGCCGCTCCACGTCGTACGTCGGTCGCGACGGCGTCGGCGCCCACCTCGAGGCCGGCGACGTGTTCGCGTGGGGTGACGCCCTGGTGGCCGGCTTCGGGCCGCGCACCGAGGAGCTGGCCCTCAAGCACCTCGCGGGTGACCTCGGCGTCCGCGTGCGCGGGGTCCGGATCACCCACCCGGCGATGTACCACCTCGACCTCGCGTTCTGCCCTCTCGACGACCGGCGTGCGATGGTCGCGCCGGGCGCCTTCGACGACGCGTCCGCGCAGGCCCTGCTCGACCTCGTGCCCGAGCCCCTGGTGCTCACCGACGACGAGGCACTGACGACCTTCTGCGCCAACTCGATCGTGGTCGGCGACAGCGTCGTGATGCCCGCCGGCAGCCCCGACCGGGTCAAGCGGCAGCTGGCCGACTGGGGCTTCGGGGTGGTCGAGGTGGATGTCAGCGAGTTCCACAAGGGCGGCGGCTCGATCCGCTGCCTGACCAACCCGGTCGACGTGGTGCTGGGCCGCGACGTGCCGATCGTGCTCGGCGGCGAGGTCGTCGTCCCGGGCTGACGGTGCGGGTTGCGCAGTTTCATCATGTCCAGTGGTTGAACCCGCACTTCTCACGTTGAGCTCACCCTGAGAAGTGCAGGTTCGACGTCATCACCTGATGAAGCGGCGGCGATCGCGGCCCCCGCTCTCGGCGACCTCACGGGGACGTGTTACGGGCCGCTGTCTAACCTCGGCGCATGTTCTCGATCGGCGGCACCAGCTGGATGCTGCTGTTCGCCGCCGTCGCCGGGCTCCTGTCCGCGGTGGTGGGGCTGGCGGTGGGTCGGCGGCTGGGGCCGATGGCCGGGTTCGCGTGGTGCGGGCTGCTGTGGAGCATCGCCGTGATCGGGATCGTGACCCTGATCCCGGCGCAGAACGGGCTGGGCTACGTGCCGGCCGACCAGCACGCGACGTCGTGCAGCTGGGACATCGGGGGCCCGTCGCCCGACGGCTTCTGGATCTTCGGGGGCGGCCAGCAGGTGCTCAACACCCTGCTGTTCGTGCCGGCCGGTGTGTTCCTGGTGCTGGTGGTCGCCCGCTGGCGGGCCGGCTGGGTGCTGGTCCCGATCGGGCTCGGCCTGCTCGCCGGGTACTCGCTGTCCATCGAGGTCGTCCAGCTCCAGGTGGCCCGGCTCGACCGGGCCTGCGACGTCACCGACATCATCGACAACGTCACCGGTGCCGTGCTCGGGGTGGGTCTCGGCCTGCTGCTGCTCCCGCTGCTGCGTCCCTGGCGGGCCAGGCAGACCCGTCGTACCGGGGATAAGTTGGCTGCATGACCACCCCGCAGCCGCGCCCCTGCGTGTCCCAGATCCCGGCGTACGTCGCGGGAAAGCCGCCGACGCCGCGCGAGGGCCTGACGACCTACAAGCTGAGCAGCAACGAGAACCCCTACCCGCCCCTGCCGGGGGTCCTCGAGGCCGCCGCGCGAGCCGCGGAGCGGATGAACCGCTACCCCGACATGGGCAGCGGCGCGCTGTACGCCGCCCTGTCCGACAGCCTCGGCGTCGGCACCGAGACCCTGGCCCTCGCGACCGGCAGCGTGGGCCTGATCTACCAGCTCGTGCAGGCCTACTGCGAGCCGGGCGACGAGGTCGTCTACGCCTGGCGCAGCTTCGAGGCCTATCCGATCGCGGTCACCGCCGCCGGTGCCGCCAGCGTCCGGGTGCCGGTGACGGTCGACGGCCGGCACGACCTCGCCGCGATGGCAGCGGCGATCACCGACCGCACCCGCCTGGTGATCGTCTGCACGCCCAACAACCCGACCGGCCCGTCGGTCACCCAGGCCGAGCTCGACGCCTTCCTCGCCCAGGTGCCGTCGCACGTGCTCGTCGTCGTCGACGAGGCCTACGTCGAGTTCGTCCGGATGAGCGACCCCGTCGACGGGCTGGCGACGGTCGCGGCCCACGACAACGTGGTGTCGACGCGCACCTTCTCCAAGGCCTACGGGCTGGCCGGCTTCCGGGTCGGGTACGCCGTGGCTCCGGAGCCGGTGGCGACCGCCCTCACCGCCGTCTCGCTCCCGTTCGGCGTCTCGAGCGTCGCCCAGGCCGCGGCGATCGCGTCGCTGGCTGCCCGCCCGCAGCTCCTCGAGCGGGTCGACGCCCTGGTGGCCGAGCGCGAACGCGTCGTCAAGGGCCTCGCGGACGCCGGGCTCGTCGTACCGGAGGCGCAGGGCAACTTCGTCTGGTTCGGTCTGGGTGAGCGCACCGCAGAGCTGGCCGCCACTGCCGACGAGCTGGGGATCGTGGTCCGGCCCTTCGCCGGCGAGGGCGCCCGGATCACGATCGCTGAGCCCGAGGCCAACGACCGGATCGTGGAGCTGGCCCGCCACTACGCCTGAGACCGGGTCCGGTCTCACCCCTCAGACCGGCCCGGAGCGCCCCGGCGCGTCGTCCCGGATCGGCTCGAGGGTCTGCCTAGTGTCGACGCGCCCGCATCGCCACCTGGGGGACTCCATGCGCACAGGCCAGCGGCATCGCCGTTCCATCGCTCTCGTCACCGCCGGCGCCCTCGGGGCGCTGCTGGCGCTGCTGCCCAGCGGGGCGGCCCAGGCGAGCATCGCCGGAGAAGTCGTGGCCCAGTCCGGGACGAGCCTCAACGCAGCGCCGTGCACGAGGTCGGGCACGATCCCACCGGGCAGCCACGCGCCGTACGCGAACGGGACGGCGGTCACCAGCACGTCGTTGGCCGTGCGCTACACGGCCAACGCCGACTCGACCGACACCGTCGACCTCACCGGCAGCCTGGTCGTCGAGGGCGACGTCGCCCAGCGCGGCGGAGGCCTCCACAGCTTCAGCGTGAACGCGAAGAGCACCCTCGAGGTCGACCAGTCCAAGGGAGCGGCCAGCCTCTGTGCCGCGGTCTCGGGTGCGCTCCAAGGGGGGACGACGTTCGACGTCGCGACCACCCACAACAGCTGGCTCTACCTCACGCGCAACCAGCCGAAGGACTTCTTCAGCCAGGCCCTGATCCAGTCCAGCGACGGCACCACCCCGCTCTACGACCTCTACGCCGGCCCGCGCTCGAAGCAGACCATCCGGGTCTTCCTGCCCACGGGCAGCTACGAGATCGGCGTCGCCCTGGTCCAGGGGACGCCCAACGAGATCTTCACCCGGTCGCTGCAGTCCAGCTCGATGAGCGGGCTGGTGCGCACCGCCGGTGCGGCCCTCGGCCCGGCCCGCGGCAGCGCCACGCCGTACGTCGGGTTCCCGGCGTCGGTGAGCTGCCCGCACCACTCCGCGACGCTGTCCTGGAGCGCTCAGGCGGGACACGTCGCCAGCGCCGTGTTCAAGGTCAACGGCGCCCGGTCGGTCTCGGTGAGCCACCCGCAGGCCGGCGCCAAGGTCACGCTCAAGCACCTCCGAGCGAGCGCCGATGCCACGGTGACCGCCGCGCTGCTGATGAAGGGCGGCGCGAAGACCTCCGCCACCCGCACCTACCTCGCCTGCACGAAGTGACCCGGGGAGACCTCATGACGAACCACCGACGTACGCGACGTGGCCTGGCCCTCGCAGGAGGCACGACGCTGATCACGGCGCTGGCCCTGCTGCCCGTAGGACCCGCCTCGGCGGCTCCGGCCAGCGGCTCCCTGGTGCTCAGCGCGACGGTCCAGGCGGCCGGTACCTGCAACGCGACCGCCGGGCCTCCCGACCAGCCCACGCCCCTGGCCAACGGCAGGGCCACCGACAGCATCGACCTCAGTGCCACCGTCAGCGACCCCGCTGACCTGGGCGACGTGTCGACCGTCACCGGACACGTCGCCAGCAGCGGCGCCGCGACCCTGAGCCACGGCTCGATCTCCAGCTTCAGGATCTCCAGCACCGGACAGGTCTCCGTCGTCAAGGACCAGGGCAGCGGCTCGTCCTGCGACGCCCGCGGCTCGATCAGCTCGTTCCTGGCCGTCACCCTGCCGGTGGCCACGAAGGGATGGCTCTACGTCACGCGCGACCAAGGACCCGACCAGGTCACACACGTCTCGGTCGTCGGCACCGGCGGAGGCACCCCCATCACCTCCGTCTTCGGTGGACCCGCGTTGCACGCCACCGACCGCGTCTTCCTTTCCCCCGGCACGTACCAAGGTCAGTTCGACACCCAGTTCGTGGGCGGCACGTTCTCGATCGGCAAGGCCGCCTCGACCAACGCGATCAGCGGTCGCTTCGTGCGAGCGGGCGGCGCGCTGTCGGGCGCCACGGGCAGCGGGACGCCGTACGTCGCACTGCCGGGCGCGACCGCGTGCAGTGCGCACACCGCGACCCTGGGCTGGACCGGCAAGGCGGGTCAGGTCAGGAGCGCGTCGGTGCTGGTGAACGGCGTCAAGCGGGCCTCGGCGAGCAGCCCGAAGGCTGGTACGTCGCTGGTGCTGAAGAAGCTGTCGGCGACCCAGGACCTGAAGGTCACAGAAAAGCTGCTGATGAAGGACGGCTCGAGGAAGACCGCGACCCGCAGCTACGTCCCCTGCAGGGGCTGACCCACAGGTCAGGCGGCGACCCGCTCGCGGTCCTCGGTGACCGTCACCCGGTCCATCTCCCGGAACGACGGGAGCACGGTCGGCGCCATCGTGGTGACGAAGTAGGCGAGGCCGACGATGACCAGCGCCGTGGTGAGCCCGAGCCCGCTGACCAGCAGGCCGCCGAGGATGCCGCCGAAGGGCATCAACGACCAGCACAGGGCGTTGCTGAGCGAGGTGACCCGGCCCACCATCGCGCGGGGGATCCGCTCGAACTGCACCGCACCCAGCACCGGGTTCAAGAAGCCGGAGGCGCACCCGCCGACCAGGCAGCTCACCACGATCATCCAGAGCGGGACGCCGAGCGCGAACAGCACGAACCGCGGGAGCCCGGTGATCAGGAAGGCGAGGACGTAGGTCGTGAAGCGCGGCAGCCGGGTGCCGTAGGCGGCGGCCACGAAGGAGCCCACCATCGAGGCGCCGCCCCACACCGCGAAGACCAGGCCGACCGCGCCGACACCGGCGCCGGTGTCGTGCGCCCAGACCGGCAGCAGGACCGCGGACCACGCCAGGTCGAGCAGGTTGGTCACCGCGATCATGCCGCAGAGGCTGATCAGGACCGGGTCGTGGCGCAGGAAGTCCCACCCCTCACGCAGCCGCGCGCCGTACGACGCCTCCCGCTCGCCCGGAGCGAGGACGGTCGGTTCGGCGGCGCGACCGAGGCTGCGTGTGGTCAGCGCGAGCACCAGGGCGCACAGGCCGAACGACGCCGCATCGACGGCGACCGCGTTGGCGGCGCCGACGGTGGCGACGAGCCCGCCGGCGAAGGCGGTTCCGAGCATGGTGGAGCCGCGCTCGATGGCCGATGCCAGCCCGGTCGCGCGCTCGTAGGGCACCTCGGCGTGCTCGACGAGGGCCGGGATCATCGCCGTGGTCGCGGCGTCGCCCGGCCCGCGGAGGCCGCCCGCGACGGCGACCAGGACCAGCAGGACGGGGAGGCTCAACCTGTCGGCGCTGTGGAGGAGGGGGATCATCCCGACCGCGACCATGCTGAGCAGGTCGACGGTGATGGCCACCCGGCGAGGGCCGATCCGGTCGACGAGCGGGCCGCCTGCGGCCTTGAGCAGCACCATCGGGGTGATCTCGGCGGCGGCCACCAGGCCGGTCTGCGTGGGCGACCCGGTGGTGACCAGCACCAGCCACGGGATCGCGATCATCGAGATCCGCGTGCCCAGGAGCGAGACCGCCTCGGCGGTCAGCCAGCCGTAGAGGGGGATCCGCTTCGAGGTGGGTCCGGTCACGGCAGGGCTCCCTCCGTCACCACGGTGCCGGGGCGCGGGAAGGCGTTGAGGTTGACCACGAAGTCGCCGGCGCCCTCGCTCCCGTCGTCCTCCTCGTCCCACGCCTCGATCAGCTCGGTCAGCCGGTCCACCAGCTGCTCGGCCCGGGCGGCGGTCAGGCGGAGGTGCCAGTCGCTGGTGGTGCTCGCCCGCTGCCACCGCTCGGGCAGGTAGCGGCGCTCGCCGACGGCCTGCATGAGGGTCTCGGTGTACATCAGGGCCACGGTCTGCAGGTAGGCCTCGGCGCTCTCGGCGTCCTCGTCGTCGCGCGCGGTCGGTCAAGGTTGGCCCGGGTGCTCTGGTGCGCGGCCTTCCACCAGCGGTCGCGGGCGTCGCCGCGCTCGGCGTCCTCGACGATGAAGCCGTGCTCGGCCAGCTGACGCAGGTGGTACGACGTGGCGCCGGTGTTGAGGGAGAGCTCGCGGGCCAGGGTGGTCGCGGTGGCGGGTCCCTCCACCCGGAGCCGCATCAGCATCTTCAGCCGGGTCGGGTGGGCCAGGGCGCGGAGCCCGGCGGCGGACGGGGTGATCGTCGGAGCGAGGTCGGCCATGTCTGCAAACATACCTTTGCAAACGATAGTTTGCAAACATTCCTTTGGCATGGCTGGGCGAGACGTCTCGCGGTACGCAGGTGGGGTACGAGGCGGTCATGGACCAGCACGTCGTACGTCACCCGGGGCGCGTCCTTCGAGCGGGACATGGACTACGTGCCCGACCGGGTCACCGCCCTGCCGCACTGCTCGCGCGACCCGCACGAGGAGCAGCCGCTGGAGGTGCCGACCTGGCCGGTGGACCCCGGCCGCTACCGGCTGGTCGCGGCGAAGGCCTGCCCCTGGGCGACCCGGGCGATCATCGTGCGGCAGCTGCTCGGGCTCGAGGACGTGATCTCGCTCGGGCTCGCCGGCCCGGTCGCACGACGAGCGCAGCTGGTCGTTCGACCTCGACGCGGGCGGCCGTGACCCTGTGCTCGGCCTCCCCCGGCTGCAGGACGCCTACCTGCGGCGCTTCCCCGACTACGAGAAGGGGATCACCGTCCCGGCGCTGGTCGAGATCGAGACCCGGCAGGTGGTCACCAACGACTTCCCCTGGATCACCCACGACCTGTTCTTCGAGTGGCGCGACCACCACCGGCCGGATGCTCCCGACCTGTGGCCGGACGACGTCCGCGAGGAGATGGACGAGGTGATGGACCGCGTCTTCACCGAGGTCAACAACGGTGTCTACCGCTGCGGCTTCGCCGGCTCCCAGGATGCCTACGACGACGCCTACCGCCGGCTGTGGGACACCCTCGACTGGCTCGAGGACAGGCTCGTCGACCGGCGCTACCTGATGGGCGAGGCGATCACCGAGGCCGACGTCCGGCTGTTCACGACGCTGGCCCGCTTCGACGCCGTCTACCACGGGCACTTCAAGTGCAACCGCAACAAGCTCACCGAGCTGCCGGCGCTGTGGGGCTACGCCCGCGACCTGTTCCAGACGCCGGGCTTCGGTGACAACACCGACTTCGAGCAGATCAAGCGGCACTACTACGTCGTCCAGTCCGACGTGAACCCGTCGGGGATCGTGCCCGGAGGACCCGACCTCGCGGGCTGGCGCTCGCCGCACGGTCGCGACCGGCTCTAGCCTGCGGCTGTGCCAGGTGCGGTCAGGGTCGGGATCTCCGGCTGGCGCTACCCCGCGTGGCGTGGTGACTTCTACCCGAAGGGGCTGCCGCAGCGCCGGGAGCTCGAGCACGCCGCTTCACAGCTGACCTCGATCGAGGTCAACGGCTCCTTCTACTCCCTACAGCGACCGTCGTCGTACGCCGCGTGGCGGGCCGAGGCGACGACCGCGAGGCCCGGCTTCGTGTTCGCGGTCAAGGGCCCGCGCTACGTCACCCATCTCAAGCGGCTGCGCGACGTGGACGTCGCCCTCGCCAACTTCTTCGCCTCCGGCGTGCTCGCCCTCGGACCTGCCCTCGGGCCGGTGCTGTGGCAGCTGCCGGAGAGCCTGCGCTTCGACAGCGAGGTGGTCGACGACTTCCTGGGCCGCCTGCCGCGGACGACGACCGAGGCGGCGGCGCTCGCCGCCCGGCACGACGACAAGGTCCCCGACGACCGGGCCCTGACCGTGGCCGAGGACGACCGTCCGCTGAGGCACGCGTTGGAGTTCCGCAGCCCCACGTTCGCGGTGCCGGAGGCCACTGCCCTGCTCCGCCGGCACGGCGTCGCCACCGTGTACGCCGACACGGCCGGACGCTGGCCGAAGGTCGACGAGGACACCGCGGCGTACCGCTACGTGCGGCTGCACGGCGACCAGGAGCTGTACGCCAGCGGGTACACCGACCGTGCCCTCGACGAGTGGGCAGCGCGGTGCCGGGCGTGGTCGGCAGCCGGCCAGGACGTCTTCTGCTACTTCGACAACGACATGAAGGGCTACGCCCCCCACGACGCGAGCCGCCTCATCGCCCGCCTCTAGGCTGGCCGACATGGCCTCCGACCCCGCCGTCCAGCTCGCGCCCGGCGTCTGGCGCATTCCCCTGGTCCGCGACTTCGTCAACGGGTTCATGCTCCGTGACGCCGACGGCCAGGTGACCCTGATCGACATGGGCGTCAAGCAGTCGGGGAAGAAGGTGATGGCGGCGCTGGCGTCGATCGGCTCCGGGCCCTCCGACGTGACTCGGCTGATGCTGACCCACGCGCATCCCGACCACGCCGGCGGCGCGGCGTACGTCGCGCAGGAGACCGGCCGCGACTTCGGGATCCACGAGGCCGACGCCGGCTTCGCCCGCGACGGCGTGAGCCCACCGCGCGACCAGAGCTTCCTCCTCGGCCGGCTGCTGGGCCGCGGCAAGAACGGCTTCCCGCCGGTGTCGGTCGGCGAGACGTTCACCGACGGCCAGCTGATCCCCTTCGCCGGGGGGATCCAGGTCGTGCACACCCCGGGCCACTCGCCCGGCCACGTGTCGTTCCTCCTGCAGGACGTCGGGCGTGCTGATCACCGGCGACTCGATCTTCAACGTGCGTGGGCTGCGTTGGCCGATCAAGTCCTTCTGCACCGACTTCGCGATGACCACCCGGACCGCGGTCCGGCTCAGCGAGCTGGACTACACGACGGCAGCCTTCACGCACGGTCCGCACCTGTCCGACCACCCGCGCGACCACATCCGCCGCTTCCTGCAGCAGAAAGGGATGCTCTAGAGGACGCCGCGCTGAGAGTCAGCCGACCTGCTCGGCCTCTCCCTGCGGCACCTCGGGGCCACCCCGCACGACGAAGTCCTGCTGGCGGATCAGCACGAAGGACAACGCCGCCGAGATGAACGCGACGACCATCGCGATCAGCGTGATGTGGTTGAGCGCGTCGACCACGGCCGATGTCCCGACCTGGTGGATCAGGTCGTAGGCCTGCTGGCCGGCCGAGGCGCCACCCTGCTGGGTCGCGGCAGCCTGTGCTGCCCGCGCCGCCGGGTCGACCTGGCCGCCGGACAACGCGGCGGTGAGCCCGTCGAGCGCCTGCGGAGGCACCTTCGACGCGAGCTCGGGGCGGACGGCATCGCCGATCTGCTGGCTGAAGATCGAACCGAGCGCTGCGATGCCGGTCGCGATCCCGACCTGCCGGAACGTGGAGTTCACACCACTCGCCATGCCGGCGCGCGCCACCGGGACCACCCCGACGGCGGTCGAGGCCAGGGGTGGGTTGATCATGCCGATGCCGATGCCGGACACGATCAGCCCGGGGATCAGGTGGCTCCAGGCCGAGTCGGGCTGGATGCCGTGGATGAGCAACAGGCCGGTCCCGAGGACCAGGAAGCCCGGGCCCGATCAGCCACTTCACCGGCACCCGTTCGCTGAGCCGGCCCGCGATCGCGGCGGCGAAGAAGGAGGCGACCGACAGGTAGAGGAACCGGACGCCCGGTCTCGATCGCCGAGTAGCCGAGGACGTTCTGCACGTAGATCACCAGATAGGTCAGCAGCGAGAACATCGAGGCCGAGACGCCGAACGCCGCCACCAGGCCGCCGGTGAAGGTCGGCTTGCGGAGCAGGGTCAGGTCGAACATCGGCTGTCGCTGCACGAGCTGGCTGACCACGAACGCGCCCAGGAGCACTGCCGAGACCACGAACGACGCCACCACCCGGGTCTCGCCCCAGCCGTCCTTGCCGGCCTCGATCAAGCCGTAGACCAGCGCTCCGAGAGCGATCGAGAAGGTGACGAAGCCGATCCAGTCGGGCCGGCCGGCTTGCGGGTCCTTGGACTCGACCACCTTGGTGAGTGACACCGCGAGCGCCACCAGGCAGATCGGCACGTTGACGAAGAAGATCCAGCGCCACGACAGGCCGCTGGTCAGGGCTCCACCCAGCACCGGTCCGATCGCGACGGCCACTCCGGTCGTGGCACCGAAGACCCCGAACGCCGTGCCGCGGTCCTTGCCGTGGAACGAGGCGGCCAGCAGGGCCAGCGCGGTGGAGAACATCGCGGCGCCACCGATGCCCTGGAAGGCGCGCGAGATCTGGAGGAAGAAGATGTCCTGCGCCGCACCGCAGGCGATCGAGCCGAGGGTGAAGATCACCAGGCCGATCACGAACACCCTGCGCCGACCGAAGAGGTCGGCCAGCGAGCCGGCGGTCAGCAGGAGGGCGGCGAGGCTGAGCGCGTAGGCGTCGATCACCCACTGCAGGTCCGACAAGGTCGCGTCGAGCTGCTGCTGGATGTCGGGCAGGGCGACGTTCACGATCGTGATGTCGAGCAGGAGCATGAACACGCCCGTGCAGACCGCGGTGAGGGTCCACCACTTCGGGTCGCGGCCGGTGGTCGCAGGAGTCGTCACGCCGCCCATCCTCACACCGGCCACCGACGCCGGGCCACCGACATCGGCCACCGACATCGGCCACCGACATCGGCCACCGACATCGGCCACCGACATCGGCCACCGACATCGGCCACCGACTACAGCGCCTGGACCTCGCTCCGCAGGCGCAGCACCAGCGAGCCGTCGGCCTGCTCGATCTCGTACGCCGGGTCCTCGGGGGTGCCCAGGCGGGTGAGCCGCACCCCGCGGACCCGGCGGACCACAGGGCGCGGGTGGACGCCCGTCACCCGGCCCTGCTCGGTGCCCGTCGGGGCGCGCCACGTGACCGTCGTACCGATGGCGAAGCTGCTGGCGATGTCGCACCCCGAGACTCGTGTGGCCAAGACAGTGTCGGACGATACCCAGGGAGTCGTCGCGGCGAGACATCCGGTTGATTGGTGTGCGCCGCTCCACGCCCGGTAAGTTTGGGTCGACCCCTGTGGTCCCAGTCACACCGGCGTAGCGTCGCACCACCCCCGCGTCCTACGCCGCCCGCATCATCTTGGCAGCAGGCAGGCGGCGACCCCGCGAGCCTGGAACGTAAGGAGCGCCCGTGACCCAGTCCGGCTTCGGCCCCGACCTCGCGGAGGTCTTCGGACCTGCCCACCAGGACGGCGGCCCCGAGCTCGT
This sequence comes from uncultured Actinomycetota bacterium, assembly GCA_963808115.1. Lineage (GTDB taxonomy): Bacteria > Actinomycetota > Actinomycetes > Propionibacteriales > Nocardioidaceae > Nocardioides. Next base: position 90,401 of record CAWEEN010000003.1, on the reverse strand, counting down.
CCAGCTGCTCAGCCCCGAGGGCGAGCGCGTCGAGCACCCCGACTTCTCGTTCGGCGAGGACCTGTCCGACGCCGAGCTCGCCGACACGGTCCGCGGCCTGTTCCGCGACATGACCCTCACCCGGCGCATCGACGTCGAGGCCACCGCTCTCCAGCGCCACGGTGAGCTCGGCATCTGGGCCCAGCTGCTCGGCCAGGAGGCCGCCCAGGTCGGCGCCGGCCGCGCCCTGCGGCCCCAGGACTACGTCTTCCCGACCTACCGTGAGCACGGCGTCGCCTGGTGCAAGGGCGTCGACCCCCTCAAGCTGCTCGGCCTGTTCCGTGGTGTCGACCAGGGCGGGTGGGACCCCCGCGAGAACAACTTCGGTCTCTACACGATCGTGATCGGCGCCCAGACGCTCCACGCGACCGGCTACGCCATGGGCATGCAGCGCGACGGTGTCGTCGGCACCGGTGACCCCGACCGCGACGCAGCCGTGATCGCCCACTTCGGCGACGGCGCCTCGAGCCAGGGCGACGTCAACGAGGCGTTCATCTTCGCCGCCAGCTACAACGCCCCGGTCGTGTTCTTCTGCCAGAACAACCAGTGGGCGATCTCCGAGCCGATCGAGCGCCAGACGCGCATCCCGCTCTACCAGAGGGCTCTCGGCTTCGGCTTCCCCGGCATCCGGGTCGACGGCAACGACGTCCTCGCGACGTACGCCGTCACCCAGGCGGCCCTGCAGCGCGCCCGCGAGGGTCAGGGCCCGACCCTGGTCGAGGCCTACACCTACCGGATGGGCGCACACACCACGACCGACGACCCGACCCGCTACCGGCTCTCCGACGACGTGGAGCGCTGGAAGCTCAAGGACCCGATCGCGCGCGTCGAGGTCTACCTCAAGCGCAACGGCATGGCCGAGCAGCAGTTCTTCGACGACGTCGCGGCCGAGGCCGACGACCTCGGCCACCGGCTGCGCGAGGGCTGCAAGGCGATGCCCGACCCGCTGCCGATGACCATGTTCGACCATGTGTTCGCCGAGGAGACCGACGAGCTGCGCGCCGAGCGCGAGGGCTTCGCCGCCTACCTCGAGAGCTTCGAGGGGGCCCACTGATGGCTGAGACCACCGGCACACAGAAGGTCACCTTGGCCAAGGCCCTCAACATGGGCCTGCGCAAGGCGATGGAGGACGACCCGAAGGTCCTGCTGATGGGCGAGGACGTCGGCAAGCTCGGCGGCGTCTTCCGGATCACCGACGGCCTGCAGAAGGACTTCGGCGAGGACCGCGTCATCGACAGCCCGCTCGCCGAGTCCGGCATCGTCGGCACCGCCGTCGGGATGGCGCTGCGCGGGTACAAGCCGGTCGTCGAGATCCAGTTCGACGGGTTCGTCTACCCCGCTTACGACCAGATCGTCTGCCAGGTCGCGAAGATGTGCTACCGCTCGCAGGGCAAGACCCCGCTGCCGATGGTCATCCGCATCCCGTTCGGCGGCGGCATCGGCGCGGTCGAGCACCACAGCGAGTCGCCGGAGGCACAGTTCGCGCACACCCCCGGCCTCAAGGTGGTCGCCTGCTCCAACCCCGTCGACGGCTACTGGATGATCCAGCAGGCCATCGCCGCGCCCGACCCGGTGATCTTCCTCGAGCCCAAGCGGCAGTACCACGCCGACAAGGCCGACCTCGACGAGAGCGCGACGCCCGCGCCGCTGTTCAGCTCGCGCGTCGTACGGCAGGGCTCCGACGTCACGGTGCTCGCCTACGGCCCGACGGTGAAGACCGCGCTGAAGGCGGCCGAGGCCGCGTCCAACGAGGGGCGGTCGCTCGAGGTCATCGACCTGCGCACGCTGTCGCCGCTCGACCTGGCGCCGGTCTACGACTCCGTACGCCGCACCGGCCGCGCGGTGGTGACCCACGAGGCGCACGTCAACCTCGGCATGGGCGCCGAGCTCGCCGCCCGGATCGCCGAGGAGTGCTTCTACTCCCTCGAGGCGCCCGTGCTCCGCGTCGGCGCCTTCGACACGCCGTACCCCGCGTCGCGGATCGAGGAGGACTACCTCCCCGACCTCGACCGTGTGCTCGACGCCGTCGACCGCACCCTCGACTTCTGAAAGGCCTGCGCCATGGCTGAGTTCAACCTGCCCGACGTGGGCGAAGGCCTCACCGAGGCCGAGATCGTCTCCTGGAAGGTCGAGGAGGGCGACACCGTCGTCATCAACCAGGTGCTGGTGGAGATCGAGACCGCCAAGTCGCTGGTCGAGCTGCCGTCGCCGTTCGCCGGCACCGTGCAGCGGCTGATGGTGCGGGAGGGCGAGACGGTGCCGGTCGGCACGCCGATCATCGCGATCGGCGACGGGGCTGCCTCGTCGGTCCAGCGCGTCGAGACCACCGAGCAGACCGAGTCCGACCCCTACCTCGGGATGGCCGAGAAGGCAGGGGCTGCCGAGGCGGCACCCGCCGCGATCGACCTGTCCAACCCGGCGGCCAGCGGCGGCGGCGAGGGCGAGTCGCTGGTCGGCCGCAACAAGGCCGACCGGAGCGCCGTACGACGGGCGCGGCACGCCGCGACGCCGGCCTCGGCGAGCGCGGTCGCGACCCAGCAGCAGCTGCAAGGCTCCTTCCAGCCGGGCGTCGCCTCGCCCGACGTGGTCGACGTACCCGACGAGCCAGCCGTGCCGGCGACCCCAGCCCCCGTGTCGGCCGAGGCGGCACGCACGCTGGCCAAGCCGCCGGTCCGCAAGCTGGCCAAGGACCTCGGTGTCGACCTCACCTCGCTGGTCGGCTCCGGTCCGGGTGGCGCCGTGACCCGCGACGACGTCGAGTCCGCCCGCTCGTCGGTCGAGCCGGTCGAGACCACGAGCGTCGGGACCGCGGCCTCCGCCCGCGCCACCGCTCCGCGGGCAGCGGGAGACCCGCGAGCCGATCAAGGGCGTGCGCAAGACGATGGGTCAGGCGATGGTCGGCTCGGCCTTCTCGATCCCCCACGTCACCGAGTGGGTGACCCTCGACGTCACCCGCACGATGGAGCTGGTCGAGCGGCTCAAGGCGCGGCGGGAGTTCCGCGACGTGAAGGTCTCGCCGCTGCTGGTGCTGGCCCGCGCGGTGATGCTGGCGATGCGCAACACCCCCGAGATCAACTCCTGGTGGGACGACGCCGCGCAGGAGGTCGTCTACAAGCACTACGTCAACCTCGGCATCGCCGCCGCGACCCCGCGTGGGCTCGTGGTGCCCAACGTCAAGGACGCCGAGCGGCTCTCGCTGGTCGACCTGGCCGGTGCGCTCAACCTGCTGACCGCGACGGCCCGCGAGGGAAAGACCCAGCCCGCACAGATGAGCGGTGGCACGTTCACCATCACCAACGTCGGGGTCTTCGGCGTCGACAGCGGGACGCCGATCATCAACCCGGGGGAGTCCGCGATCCTCTGCATCGGCGCGATCAAGCCGCAGCCGTGGGTCGCCCGGGTCGACGGTGCCGACGAGGTCGTCGTCCGGCAGGTGACCACGCTGGCCCTGAGCTTCGACCACCGGCACATCGACGGCGAGAAGGGCTCGCGCTTCCTCGCCGACGTCGCCGGGATCCTCGAGGACCCCGCCACCGCCCTCCTCTTCTGAACGTCACCCCCCGCCACCTGCGCGTCATCCCCCACAAGTAACGCGGGGTTATCACCGCACCAGTAGGTCCACAGCACCGCACCAGTGGCCACACCACCGCACCAGACGGGTCGGCGGCGCGGCGGGAGCGGACCACGTGCGCACGCGACGACGTACGCCGTCCTGCGCGGTGTTGTGGCTACTGGTGCGGTGCTGTGACGCGTCCTGTGCGGTGATAACCCCGCGTTACTTCGGGGCGGCCGGCCCCGGGTGCCAGGTGGGCTGGTGGGGGCCGAGCAGCCAGGCGTGGAAGAGCGGCTTCAGGTCCTGACCGGACTGCCGGCTCCACCACGCGGCGACGGTGTCGCGGTCCTGGCTGGTGAAGCGGTGGGTGGCCAGCCACGCCCGGGCCAGCCGCCAGAACTCGTCGGTCCCGACCCGCTGGCGCACGAGGTCCCACATCAGGGCGGGGATGTAGTAGACGTTCCCCTCACCGAACGACCCGGGCCGGTAGTGCGCCGGCGGCCCCCACTGGGCGCGCATGAACGACGCCTGGATGCTCCAGTCGTGCAGGATCTGGTTGAACGACTCGGGGCCGTGGTCGGCGGTCCAGTTCCCCTCGGCCAGGTAGAGCGCCATCGACTCGCTCATCCACAGGTCGCTCCAGTCGGAGGGCGTCACCGTGTCGCCGTACCACTGGTGCGCCAGCTCGTGCACGATCACGTCACGGGTCAGCGCATAGGGCGTGTCCCCGAGGGTGATCGTCGACTGGGTCTCCATCGCGCTCTGTGACGGCACCACCAGCACCCCGAGCGTCGGGAACGGGTAGCGCCCGACCTTGCTCTCCAGGTAGGCGAGCGCCTGTGGTGCGTAGCGCACGCGCCGCAGGGTGGACGGCTTCGAGGTCGGGGTCCAGTAGGTGATCGGCAGTCCGTGCGGTCCGGTGTCGTGGGTCTCGGTGAAGTGCCCGATCGCGATCGTCACGAGGTACGACGCGGCCGGCTCGGCCAGCTGCCACCGGCTCACCGTCCGGCCGCCCTGCGACGTCCTGGCGACCATCCGGCCGTTGGCGACCCCGACCATCGTCGACGGCGCCGACACCGTGATGTCGTAGAACGCCTTGTCCGACGGCTGGTCGTTGACGGCGTACCAGGAGTAGGCGCCGTACGGCTCCTGCATCGTCCACACACTGCCGTCGCGCGTCGTGGTCCAGCCCGTGGTGTCGAAGTCGGGTCGGTCGGTCGGCGCCTTGACCGGCTCGGGCGTGCCGGAGTAGGTCAGCTGGAGCACGTGCCGGTCGCCGGTCCTCATCGGCGCGTCGACCACCAGGTCCTTGGCGTCGTGGCGGAACCCCACCGGCCTGCCGTCGAGCCACACCCGGCCGACCTGCAGCTGCCGAGCCAGGTCGAGCTGGAGGTGGTCGGCGTCCGTGGCGGCCCGGAACAGCAGGGTCTCGGTCGCGGTGAGCTGGGTGTGGTCGGGGTCCCAGCTGATGTCGAGGCCGTAGTGCAGGGCGTCGACCCCCGGGTCGCCGACCGACGGGTAGACCGAGTCCTCGCGCGGGCTGCTCAGCGCCGCGTCGTACGCCGTGGTGCCGGTGTCGGTGGCCGTCCCGCTGGCCACCGGCGGTGGCGGCGAGGCGTCCGACGAGCCTCCGCCGCACCCGGTCGCGACCAGCGCCAGCAGCGCCAGGCCGGCCGCGCCCGGCGCCCAGCGTCGCATCTCAGTCCTGCCCGCGCAGGAGCGGCCGCGCCAGCTTGCGGCCGTGGTGGATCTGCGCCTTGACCGTCCCGATGGGGACGCCGATCTGCTGGGCGATGTCGTCGTAGGACATGCCGTAGACGTCGCGGAGGATGAGCGGCTCGACGTACTGAGGGTGGTCCCGCTCGATCGTCTCCATCGCGTCGAGCAGGTCGAGCCGGGTGCCGGCGATGACGCTCGTGGTGCGCGGGTCGGGCTTCTCCAGCGGGAGCACGTCGGAGGAGAACGCCTGGTTCTTCATCCGCCGGTACGTCGTCCGGGCACTGTTCACGGCGACCACGTGCATCCAGGTGGTGAAGCGGCCGTTGCGGTGCCAGGAGCCGATCTTGTTCGAGATGTTGATCAGCGCCTCCTGGCACGCGTCCTCGGCGTCTCCGGAGTAGGGCAGCACGCCGCGGCACACGTTGAGGCAGCGCGGCCGGACCGCGGTCAGCAACGCCTCGAGCGCGTCACGGTCGCCGTCCTGGGCGCGACGCGCGAGGTCGTCGATGTCGTCGGGCGTGAGCTGGCCTGCGGTCATGCTGGTCCTTCGCCTTCCCCGTGCCGCCCGCGAGGGCGGATGCGTGCCTGCACCATAATGCCGAGGGTGTCGATGCCCGCCCGTCTCGGTCGCTACGCCGTGCGTCGGCGTATCGGCTCAGGAGGTTTCGCCACAGTCTGGCTCGCCTATGACGAGCAGCTCGACTCCCCGGTTGCGGTGAAGGTCCTCGCGGAGAACTGGACCGAGGACTCCCACGTCCGCCAGCGGTTCATCGAGGAGGGTCGCTTCCTGCGCAAGGTCGAGTCCCCGCACGTCGTGACCGTGTACGACGCCGGGCTGCTCGACGACGACCGCCCCTACCTGGTGATGTCGTACGCCGACCAGGGCACCCTCGCCGACCGGATGGAGGCCGAGGGGTTCACCGTCCCGCAGGCCGTCGAGGTGATCCGTCAGGTGGGCGACGGGCTCCATGCCCTCCATCTGCGTGGCGTGCTCCACCGCGACATGAAGCCGGCCAACGTCCTGTTCCGCACCGTCGACCCCGAGCACTCCGGGACGGCGGTCCGGGCGATGGTGGGCGACCTCGGGCTGGGCAAGGCCCTCGACGTCTCGTCGCGGCTGACGATGATCGCCGGCACCCCGTCGTACGTCGCCCCGGAGCAGGCGCAGGGCGAGCACCTCGACGCTCGGGCCGACCAGTTCTCCCTGGCCGCGCTCGCCTTCTTGATGCTCAGCGGCCGCTCGCCGTACGCCCACGGCTCGCTCTCGGCCGCGGCCAACCCGGCGCCCCCACCACCGCTGTCGACGCCGGAACGACCGTTCCCGGAGGCCACCGAGGAGGTCGTACGTCGCGGGCTCTCGGCCGACCGGGAGGAGCGGTGGCCCGACGTACCGGCCTTCGTGACGGCCCTGCGCGACTCGCTCGGCGACGCGGGCGTCGGTACCCTGCCCGAGCGCTGGCTGCCGCTCGACGCCGAGCTGACCCAGCCCGGCAACAAGCCGTCGATGGCCGTCTCCGAGGGTGACCTCCCCGACCCGGTCGCGCCGAGGCGCCGCCGGCGGTGGCCGGCCGTCGCGCTGGCGCTCGTGCTGCTCGTGGTCGGTGGGCTGGCGGGGTTCAGCTGGTGGCACAGCACCCACGACACCCAGAGCTTCACCGACGACGACGGCGTGCTGACGGTGACCGTGCCGAGCTCCTGGGCGCGGGAGGTGTCCCGCTCCGGATGGGTGCCGCCGGGCTCGACGTTCAGCCAGTCGGCGCTGTCGGTGGGAGACCGCTCGGGCTGGCAGACGTCGGGTCAGGGGGTCTTCGTCGGGCTGCTGCCGGAGGACAAGCTCCCCAAGACCTTGCCGCAGCACCCGAGCTGCGCCACGCACGCGCCCGCCGCAGCCGAACGCGCCCGGCGACGACCCGTCCCTGACCGTGGTCTCGACCGGCTGTCCGGGCGGCACGGTCATCGTCGAGCGTGCGGAGCAGGTCAACGCGGGCACCCTGCTGTGGGTCCAGATCCGCAGTGACGACGCCCGGACCGCGCGGGACGTCCTCGCGTCGGTCCGCGCGCGTGGCGGGCTCTGACGGCTGCGGCGTCGCTGGCAACTAACTGGCATACAAACCGTGGTCGACGCCGGTCCGGAACGACGGTTTGTATGCCAGTTACTTCTTGGCCGGCGCCGGAGTCCCCACGGTGTTGTCGGCGAACCGGTCGAACAGTGCCTTCAGCCCCGGTACGTCGACCGCGCGTCCCGACACCGACATCTCCAGGGTCGCGTTGGTCTGGCCCGGCACCGCGAACCACTGGAAGAAGTTGAACCGGTGGTAGTCGGAGGTCTGGTCGCGGTAGTCGAAGTACACCGACCGGAGGGTGCGGTGGATGATGTGGAAGCCGGCCACCTCGCTGCTGTCGCGGAACCCGACGATCTTCGTGGCGACGGTCTGGTGGACGTCGACGAAGGTGTTGTCGAGGATCCGGACCCGCAGGCTGTAGCCGCCGATCGTCGGCTCGTCCGCCGGACGGAACCTGACCTCGTCGGCATGGTCGACGGCCTTCGGCGCCATCGGCTGGTCGACGAAGTGCCCGTCGGGACAGGTGACCGAGCAGACCCAGAAGGCCTGCCACCCCTCGGGCACGTGGTAGGTCCAGCGGGCCAGGTCGTTGGAGATCTCGTGCCTTTGGTTGAGGGGCAGGCCGGGCTCGAGCGGCGGGTAGTCGATGTCACGGCGGTAGTGCTTCGGGCTCGGTACGTCGACCGGAAGGCTGGGCGAGACGGCGGCCATCGGCTGGGGCGTCCCGCCGTTCGTGGTGGCCGGCTGGACGGCGTACGCCACCACCACGCCGACCCCGAGCCCGAGCACCCCGCAGAGCAGGGCGGCCACGAGTCCCCGTCTGCTCATGGGGCCAACCTACCGAGCGCCGGTGTGGCCGATCGGCGACTGGGTACGACGCGCGCATGACCCACGAACCCGCCGACCCGGCCGAGCGCGGTCGCGACCTGGACGACGCCACCCGGACCGCGCTGGGCAAGCTCTCCGAGGCGCTCGAGGTCGTCGAGGACGCCCGCGGTCACCTCTACGGCTTCCACCGGCTCTGCGGCACCGCCGACCTGACCCTCGGCGAGGCGGTCGAGGCCTTTCGCGAGGCGGGGCAGGCAGCCTTGGCCGACCGTCTCGAGACCGAGCTGGTCGGACGCAACATCCTCGAGGGACGGTGGAGCTACCAGGTGGTCGAGGAGTACGACGACGGCTACTACGCCCTCTTCCGCGACCTCGAGGCCACCGCACGCGACGACCTCGCCGGCGGTCAGCGCCACGTCTTCGAGGCCGGATGAAGGAGGACCGCCGTACCCACGGTGCGCGCCACCACGAGTCACACCCCGGCGCGTCCGCTGGTTGAGGAGGGCGCTCAGCGCCCCTCTCGCCACCATGAGGCCTGTCACAGTCGTGCGACACGTTTGCGTGCGACTGTCACACGCGTCAGGGTGTTGGCATGACCGCCGCCTACTTCGACAAGCACCGTGAGCGCCTCGACGCGGCGGTGGCCGCCTGCGCGTCGCGGGCCTACTACTCCGCCTTCGACGAGTCCCCCTCCCCGCGCGTGTACGGCGAGTCCGCGGCCGCCGAGGGCAAGGCGGCGTTCGAGGCGTGGCTGGGCCAGGACTTCCCCCTGTCCACCCCGGGCAGTGACACGACCGTGGTCGCACCGAGCGGTCGCCGTACGGCTTCGAGCTGGGGGTGAGCCTACCCCCACGCCCACGACGTCGACGCCCTGCTCGCAGCAGCCAGGTCGGGCATGCGGTCGTGGCGCGACGCCGGACCCGACGTCCGCACCGGCGTCTGCCTCGAGATCCTCGACCGGCTGCACGCCCGCGTCTTCGAGCTCGCCAACGCCGTGCAGCACACCAGCGGACAGGCGTTCGTGATGGCCTTCCAGGCCGGCGGCGCGCACGCCCTCGACCGTGCCCTCGAGGCGGTCGCCTATGCCTGGGTCGAGATGACCCGCACGCCGCGCACGGCGACCTGGGAGAAGCCGGGCAAGGTGCCGCTGAAGATGGAGAAGACGTTCACCGTCGTGCCGCGCGGGGTCGCGCTGGTGATCGGCTGCAACACGTTCCCGACCTGGAACTCCTGGCCCGGCCTCTTCGCGTCGCTGGTCACCGGCAACTCGGTGATCGTGAAGCCGCACCCCTCCGCCGTCCTGCCGCTGGCGATCACGGTGCAGGTCTGCCAGGAGGTGCTCGCCGAGGCCGGCTTCGACCCCGGCCTCGTCGCGCTGGCCGCCGAGAACCCGGCCGACAAGCTCGCCTCCTCGCTGGCCCTGCGGCCCGAGGTGAAGCTGATCGACTTCACCGGCGGCAACGCGTTCGGCGACTGGCTGGAGAAGAACGCCTCGCAGGCGACGGTGTTCACCGAGAAGGCCGGCGTCAACACGGTCGTGCTCGACTCGACCTCCGACTTCGCGGCGATGTGCTTCAACCTCGCCTTCTCGTTCGCCCTCTACACCGGGCAGATGTGCACCGCGCCGCAGAACGTCTACCTGCCCGCCGCGGGCATCGACACCGACGAGGGGCGCAAGACGCCGGCCGACGTCGCGGCCGGCATCGGCGCGGCCTTCGACAAGCTGCTCGGTGACGACGCTCGCGCGGTCGAGCTGCTCGGCGGCATCGTCAACGCAGGCGTCGTCGACCGGCTGGAGGCGGCCGGGTCGCAGGGCGAGGTGTACGTCGCGTCGCGGACGGTGACCCACCCGTCGTACCCCGACGCGACGGTGCGGACCCCGACCCTGATCGGGCTGACCGCAGCCGACACCGCACATCTACGAGACCGAGTGCTTCGGCCCGGTCGCCTACCTGATCGCGACCGCCGACACCGACGAGTCGGTCCGGCTGTTCGGGTCGACGGTGCAGCAGCACGGCGCGATGACGGCGTCGGTCTACTCGACGTCCGACGAGGTGCTCGACGAGGTGCGGCACGCCGCCCTCGACGCCGGGGTCGCGCTCAGCGAGAACCTGCTCGGTGGCGTCTTCGTGAACCAGTCCGCTGCCTTCTCCGACTTCCACGGCACCGGCGCCAATCCCGCCGCCAACGCGTCGTACACCGACGGCGCCTACGTCGCCTCCCGGTTCCGCATCGTCCAGTCCCGCCGCCACGTCGACTGACAGAAACATCGGGGCCCTCCGCGCGCCGCGATAGTCCCCGACGTATTGGTCGGGTCCGGTGGCTCTCGGACGACCAGAACGTCGGGGACTATCGAAGAAACCGCACTAGCGTGTGCCCGTGCCCGACTTCGTCCTCCGCAACGTCCGGATCGTGGAGCTGGGTCCGGGGCCGGGGTGGGCCGGTCCGGTCGACCTGGTCGTCGAGAACGGACGGGTGCTCTCGATCGGGCACGAGATGGAGCGACCGCTCGGCCTCGAGGAGTACGACGCGCAAGGCCGATGGGCGATCCCTGGCCTGTGGGACGCCCACGTGCACCTGTCCCAGTGGACCGCGAAGCGCGGCCGGCTCGACCTGTCGGGCACCGAGTCGCCCGAGGCCGCCTTGGCCCGCGTCCGCGAGCACCTGGCCGAGCACCCCGGGCCGCTGGTCGGCTTCGGCCACCGGCTCGGGCTCTGGCAGAGCGAGCCGACGGTCGCCGCCCTCGACGAGGTCGCCCCCGACGTCCCTGTCGTCCTGATCGCCGGTGACGCCCACCACGCCTGGCTCAACTCCCGCGCCCTCGAGCGGTTCGGGCCTGCCGCCGCGCGAGGGCGTGGTGGCCGAGAACGAGTGGTACGACGCCTATACCCGGATCGAGGCGGTCGTCGAGCCCGACCTCTCGCCGGCGGCCTTCCGCCGGACCCTGACCCGCGCGGCCCGGCTGGGCATCACCGGGGTCGTGGACCTCGAGCGCGGTCAGACCGCGGCCGACTGGGAGCCTCGCGACTCACCGATCCGGGTCCGGGTCGCGACGTACGCCGACGGGCTCGACGCGGCCATCGCGGCCGGCCTGCGCTCCGGCGACCTGCTCCCCGGCTCGCCCGACACGATCACGATGGGCCCGCTGAAGATCATCAGCGACGGCTCCCTCAACACCCGCACCGCCTGGTGCTGCGAGGACTACGCCGACGGGTCGGGCGCGGGTGCTCCGAACCAGACGACGGCCGAGCTCACCGCCCTCCTCGAGCGGGCCAAGGCGAACGGCCTCGAGGTCGCCACCCACGCCATCGGCGACCTGGCCCTGCGCGAGGCGATCACGGCGTACGACGAGTCGGGCGCGGCCGGGTCGATCGAGCACGTCCAGCTGGTCCGCCGGGCCGACCTCGCCACGATGGCCCGCCTCGGGCTGCGCGCCAGCGTGCAGCCGGCCCACCTGCTCGACGACCGCGACGTGACCGAGGCGTGCTGGCCCGACCGGGCGGGCCGCTGCTTCGCGTTCCGCTGGATGCTCGATGCGGGCGTGCGGATGGCGTTCGGCTCCGACGCGCCGGTCTCGCCGCTCGACCCCTGGCTGGCGATCGCGGCCGCCGTCCACCGCAGTGCCGACGAGCGCGAGGCCTGGCACCCCGAGCAGGCGGTGACGCCCCGGGAGGCGCTGGCCGCCAGCGTCGACGGGCGGCGCAGCGTCCGGGCCGGGATGCCCGCCGATCTCGTCCTCCTCGACGCCGACCCGTTGGACCCCGACGGCGGTCCCGCCGAGCAGGCCGCACGGCTGCGCCAGATGCCGGTCGCGGTCACGTTCGTCGGCCAGCGAGCCGGTCTTCGGCTCCCTCGGCTGAGCTCAGCGGCGAACGGTCACCTCGACCGTGCGCGACCGACCGGGCAGGTTCCCGGGCGTCCGCCCGATGGTCACGTGCAGGCGCCAGGTGCCGACCGTGCGGGCCGTCGTCTTGCAGGGAGTAGGTGCCGTCGCTGCGGACCGTGGCGCTCTCGAGCCGCCGGTCGCCACGCCACAGGTGCACCTCGCGCCCGCGCTGGGCCGGCAGGACCCGGCCCACCAGGACGAGCGGGTGTCCCCGCCGCGGGTGCGCGAAGACGGCGTGGGCGCTGACAGCGGTGTGCACGCGCACGACGTACGGCGCGGAGACGCTGGCGTCGCTGCCCTTGGTCTCCAGCCAGTGCCACCGGTAGGCCGTCCGCTGCAGGGGGTGCTCGTGCCGTACGGCCGGGTGGATCACGCCGTCCCAGGTCTCGTTCGCGGTGCCGAGGCGTCGCCAGTGGGTGGAGCCGAACGCCTTCTCCTCGAGCACGATGGGCGCGTTGGTGAAGAACCCGTTGGGTCGGGGCGTGGTCACGCCCTTCAAGGTCACCGGTCGGCCCGCCCGGATCTCGTGACCGGAGCCGGAGATCCGGGTCAGGGTGGGGAGCCCCTCGAAGTCGAACGTGATCACGTCACCGGTCGTGCCGGCCTGGAAGTCGTCGAGGTAGTAGCGGCCCGCGGCGTTGCAGCCCAGCCCGAAGCCGATCTCGCCGGGCAGCGTGCCCGCCACCGACGTGGCTGACCAGGTCGCCGACCGTGCCGCTGAACGTGTCGCCGGTCGCGGTGCCGTCGTTGTGCCGCGCCTCCCACTGGTACGTCGTGGACGCGTCCTGGCTGATCGTGGTCCAGGCTTTCGCCGGCACCGAGACCTGGGCGTTGCCGAACCACACGGTGTCGTCACCGCTGCGCACCATCAGCCAGGCGATGCCGTCGGTCGGGTTCTCGGCGTACACCTGGAGGCTGCTCGGGGCCAGGTCGCCGATCGAGTCGACCGCGCGGTAGGGGCCGTCCGCGGTGTCGGCGTGGGTCGCGTCGTATCCCCAGGTGCGGATGCCGAGCGGCACCGGGTCGGGCCCGCGCTGGAGGAAGGTCGGCTCGAGGCCGATGTCGGGCTGCTCACCCGGCGTCGGTGCACGAGTAGGTGACCGTGCCCTGCGTCGAGCCGTCGGGGAAGTCCGCGGGCCCGTGCACGACGATCGTGGAGTCGGCCGTGGGCGGCGGGCAGCGCGGTCAGGCCGACCAGGGCGAGGGCGGACAGGATGACGGCGGGACGGACCAGTCGCATGAGCGGGCCTCCGAGACGGGACGGGCGTCCCTGCAGCGTAAGTCGGGAACGTCGGCAGGGGAATGGCCTCACGCCAAGGCGATGGTCAGGTCGCGGATCGTGTCGGGGTCCTCGAGCCGGTCGCCGTACAGCTCGCGGAGCTGGCCCATCCGGTAGCGCACCGTCTGCGGGTGCACGAACAGCGCGGCGGCGATGTCGTCGCGGCGGCCCTGGTGCAGCAGCCAGGACCGCAGGGTCTCGGTGAGCTTCTGCCGGGTGGCCGGGCGCAGGGTGGCCAGCGGTGCGAGCACCCGCGCCCGGAGGTCGGCGACGGCCTCGGGGTCGGCGGCGAGGACCAGGTCGGCGAGGTTCTCCTCGGTGTCGTAGGTCGCTCGCCGTCCCGCAGGTCGAGCCCCCGCAGCGCGCGGGTGTACGACGCGCCGGCCGCCAGCCACGGGCGCGCGGGGCCGGCGACGGCCGACCGCCCGGCCAGCGAGCGCACCAGCCGGGTCCGGGCCCGGCCCCCGGCGTCGGGCACGAGCAGCACCCCGATGCCGTCGGGCAGCGTGGGCTCGCCCACCGCGCTCAGGGTGCGCGGGTCGAGCAGCCCCTGGGCGGGTCGCACCTGCGCGCTCGGGACCAGGACGACGGTGAGCGTGCGCGGCGGCACCCAGTCGGCGCGTTCGGCGGCCGCCAGCAGCGCGTCGGCGGGGTCGCCGCGCAGGATGCCGAGACCGAGCCGGTCGAGGTAGCCCTGCCGGACCCGGCCGCTGGTCTCGAGCTCGTCGGCGTGGCCGGACGAGCGACGCGGCCGACAGCTCGTCGATGTAGGCGAAGACCAGCTCGGCGAAGGAGGCCAGCATGTCGGCCGGCACCCCGGCCTCGACCGCGGTCTCGGCCAGCTCGCGCCAGGCGACCCGGGCGCCGACCCGGTAGGCCGAGAGCAGCGCGTCGACGCTGCGGCCGCTGCGGGCCTCGCCGCGGCCGAGCGCGTAGGCGCCCTCGAGCGCCGGGGACAGCGGCGTACCGGGGTCGCCGTGCTGGCCGCGGGCGGCCAGCCGCAGGAAGCCGGCGAGCGCCATCTGCACGGCGTTCTCGATGTTGTCGCCCATCGGTGCCGCCGAACGCGCCGGCGTACGACGGCACCTCGTCGATGACCGCCGCGATGGTGTGGTCGGCGACGTCGGGCAGCCGGCGCCGGAGCAGGTCGAGCAGGCGCGGGTCGAGGGCGATCCGGCCGTCGGCGCGGCTGAGCGGGACATCCATCGAGGTCACAGCACCATATTGTTCCATACGAACAAAAAATGGCCGATGGATTCACGTGTGGTGGTCAGGAATTGATGCAGTTTCGTAGCGACATCCTGGAGACATGAGTCTGACGGAGGCACCCGCACCCGCGGTGGCGCGCCCGCGCCCGTCGGGTGGCCGAGGCCGCCACGACGCCGCTGGTGCCCGCCGACTACCTCGACCTCGTTCGCCCCGCTGCGCCCGGCGCCGACCTGCGCGGGCGCATCGAGCGAGGTGCACCCCGAGACCCCGGACGCCGCCACGCTGGTGATCAGGCCCGGACGCCGACTGGGCCGGCCACGTGCCCGGTCAGTACGTCCGCGATCGGGGTCGACGTCGACGGCGTGCGCCGCTGGCGCGCCTACTCGCTGACCCACGGCCCGCGCCCCGACGGCCGCATCTCGATCACCGTCAAGGCGGTCCCGGACGGCACGGTCAGCAACCACCTGGTGCGGCACACGCGGCCCGGCACGCTGATCCACCTCGAGCAGGCGGCCGGCGAGTTCGTGCTGCCGCCGCCCTCGTCGGCGAGCCGGACCAAGCTCCTGTTCGTCACCGCCGGCTGCGGCATCACGCCGGTGATCGGGATGCTGCGCAACCTGTTCCCGTCCACCGACAGCGGCGTGCTCCGCCCGGCCCGCTCGTCGTCGTACGACATCGTCGTCGTGCACGTCGCCCCCAGCGAGCCCGACTCGATCTTCCTGCGCGACCTGCAGGGCGCTCGACGCCGCGGGCGCGATCCGCCTCGTCGCCCGCATACGACGACGTGCACGGCATGCTCGACCTCGCCGACCTCGACGCCCTGGTGCCCGACCTCGCCGAGCGCGAGACCTTCGCGTGCGGCCCCGGCGGCCTGCTCGACGCGCTCGAGGCCCACCACGACGAGCGCGGGCCTGCGCGCCTGCTACACCGAGCAGTTCCGGGCGCCGCTGCTGGCAGCCGGCGAGGGCGGCACGGTGCACGTTCGAGCAGCACCGGCACGACGGTCGAGTGCGACGGCGCCACGCCGATCCTCGACGCCGGCGAGGAGGCCGGCGTGCTGATGCCCTGCGGGTGCCGGATGGGCATCTGCTTCGGCTGCGTGCTGCCGCTGCGCGAGGGCGCCGTGCGCGACCTGCGCACCGGCGAGATCACCACCGCCGCCCGGGGCAGACCCGGCGGCGGCCTCATCCAGACCTGCATCAACGCGGCCGCCGGGCCGTGCGACTTCGACCACTGAGAGGAGAACACCATGACCACCATCCAGAAGAAGGCCGCGATCGGCCAGACGAACCCGACCGCCCACCTCGACGCCGAGGACATCGAGCAGCTCGGCGCGCGAGCTCGACGCGATCCGCGCAGTCGGTCATCGACACCCGCGGCGAGAGCGACGCCGCTACATCCGCAGGGTGATCCGGACCCAGCGCAAGCTCGAGCTCGGCAGCCGCGGCGTGCTGCTGGTCTCGCTGTTCCCGCCGGCGTGGCTCGTCGGCACCGCCGGCCTCTCGGTCGCCAAGATCCTGGAGAACATGGAGATCGGCCACAACGTCCTGCACGGCCAGTGGGACTGGATGCGCGACCCGAAGATCCACTCGACCACCTGGGAGTGGGACACACGCCACCCCGGCCGAGCAGTGGAAGCACTCGCCACAACGAGCTGCACCACACCTACACCAACGTGATCGGCAAGGACAACGACCTCGGCTACGGCATCATGCGCGTCGACGAGGACCAGCCCTGGCACCCCGTCTACCTCGGCCAGCCGCTGTGGAACTTCATCAACGCCTGCTTCTTCGAGTACGGCATCGCCGCCTACGACCTCGAGCTCGGCAAGAACCTCAAGCGCGGCAAGCAGAAGAGCCCGAAGTTCCGCGCGCGAGGCCAAGGCGGTGCTGAACAAGATCCGCAAGCAGGTCGACCAAGGACTACGTCGTCCACCCGCTGCTGTCCGGCCCGTCGGCGTCCTGACCACGCTGGCCGCGAACCTCACCGCCAACCTCGTCCGCAACCTCTGGACGCACTCGGTGATCATGTGCGGCCACTTCCCCGAGGGCGTCGCAGACCTTCGAGCAGCCGCTCGATCGAGGGCGAGACGCGCGGCCGAGTGGTACCTGCGCCAGATGCTCGGCTCGGCCAACATCTCCGGCTCGCAAGCTGATGCACATCATGACCGGCAACCTGTCGCACCAGATCGAGCACCACCTGTTCCCGGACCTGCCGAGCAACCGCTACGCCGAGATCGCCCCGCAGGTGCAGGCGCTGTTCGAGCGCTACGACCTGACTACTTCGCCGCCCGCTGCCGCAGCAGGTCTCCTCCGCGTGGCACAAGGTGTTCCGGCTCTCGCTGCCCAACGGCTGGCTGGACGGGACCACCGCCCGTAACCTGCCCGGCCAGCTGCAGCGGCTCTACCAGATGACCACCGGTGGGCCGAAGGTCCGCCGGGCGCTCCAGGCCCGGATGCTCCAGGAGAACCGCCGCGCCGCCGAGGCCGAGTCGGTCCTCGCCGCCTGACGGGGGTCCTCCTGCTGTCGGGAGACCCGACTCGACCGGGGTCTCCCGTCACGTTCTCGGCCGCCGCACCCGACTGGCGCCGAGATAGCGTCGCCAGGAGTGCCGGAGGAGTCGCCCTGCGTGCTGTCGAGGACGACTGGGCCGACGTCGGCGTCGACGGACCGAGCGCGTGGGCGGTGGAGCAGTTCTGGGGGTGCTCGATCAGCTAAGGCTGGCGGGCTCGACAAACCGGAGGTCCCGAGCGCCGTCGACCAGCGTCCGGTTCGCAGGCCAGCGGTGGTTGACCGGGACGCGCGCCCGCAGCCCCTCGGCCTCGACCCGCCCGTGCTGTGGGAGGACGAGGACCCCGCCCCGCCGCTGACCCACCTGCACTCGAACTGGTTCAGCGACCCGCAGACCAGGCCCTACGCCGAGGCGCTGCTGTACTGACCCGCCGGCCGCCGCGTCAGACGCCGGGGAAGGTCCGACGCAGCAGGTCCAGATCGACACCCTGGACCTCGACGTCGCCGGGCGTGTGGTCGGGGTCGAGCCGGCCGTAGACCAGCCGGACGAACGCCTCGGTCGGGAGCCGCAGCTCGGCTGAGGCCGCCGTGTCGTCGGACGACGGCGCGAGGCCGACGCCACCGGGGCCGAGGTCGAGGTGGAAGGCGTGCTCGGGGTCGGTGGTGCGCACCTCGACCGAGACCTGCTCGTCGTTCTTCTGCCCGGACCAGCCCGCGACCATCGGCAGGTTGGCGAGCGTGTGCGCCGCGTGGTCGGCCGGGATCGTCGACTCCGGGTCGAGCGCGACGGTGATGTCCCAGGTGTGCAGCACGTGCTCGCCGGTGCGCAGCTGCAGGAAGCCGGCCAGGTCGAGGTCCATCCCGAACAGGTCGAGCCGCCACGCCTCCCGCTGCTCGTCGGTCAGGGCGTCCACCGTCGGCGAGGAGCGTCGTCGTTGGCGGCGACGCGCGTCACGTACCTGGGCGACGGGGTCCTTGGCGTTCCACTCGTCCCACACCGCCTGGTTGGCGTCCTGGCCCGCGGCCGGAGTGCCGTCGCGGCCGGAGGCGACGTGCCCGGTGAAGATCACCGCGCTCGAGCCGAGGTGGGAGGCGACGTCGGCGATGGTCCACCCGTCGTCGTACGACGGCTGGGTGGGCTGCTGGTCGTCGAGACCGCCGAGGGCGGTGGCGAGGCGGTCCTGGGAGGCGTGGAGGGCGGCGATGAGCCCCGAGACGGTTGAAGGTTCACTCATCTCCTCGACCCTACCCCGCCGGGTGGACAATGCGGCGCCGTGCCCCTAGACCCAGGTGGGGAAGGTCGGCTCGGGGAGCGGCCCGGTGGCGGCGTCGCGGCCGGACTCGAGCGCCTGACCCAGCTGCAGCAGCGCGGCCTCGCTGCCGTGGGCGCCCCACAGGCTGACCGCGAGCGGCAACCCGTGGACCAGCTCGACCGGCACGGTCAGGATCGGCGCCCCGGCCAGGGCGCTGGAGTCGCAGGAGCCGCCGGTGTAGGCGTCGCCGTTCACCAGGTCGATCGGCGTGGCCGGGGCGATCGCGGGGGCGAGGAGGGCGTCCAGCTCGTGCTCGCCCACCACCCGGTCGAGCTCGGCGAGCCCGGCCGCCGTACAGGCGTCGACGGCCTCGAGGTACGCCGGCGACGCGACCCCTTCGGTCTCGGCTGCCTGCTCGAGCAGGCTCTGACCGAACCACGGCAGCTCGGTGTCGGGATGGGCGCGGTTGAACGCGATCACGTCGTCGAGGGTCTTCACCTCGCGACGAGCGGGTGCCGAGGTACTGCGCGAGCGAGACCTTGAGCTCGACCAGCATCAGGGTGAGCTCGTGCTGCTCGTCGAGGTTCTTCAGGGCCGGCATGCGAGATCCCCTCGACGATCTCGGCACCGGCCGCGGACAGCAGCCCGAGCGCCCGCTCGGAGGCCGCATCGGCGGCCGGGCTGAACCCCCAGAGGTCGCGCGGTACGCCGATCCTGCGGCCCCGCACGTCGCGGCCGAGGGTGCCGGCCGTCTCGGTGCCGGCCAGGACGTCGAGCAGGGCCGCGGTGTCGGCGACGGTCAGCGCCATCGGCCCGGGGGAGTCCTGGGTCCACGAGATCGGGACGACGCCCTCGGTCGGGACCCGGCCGACGGTCGGCTTGAGCCCGACCACCCCGCAGGCAGCGGCCGGCGCGGTGATCGAGCCGTTGGTCTCGGTCCCGATCGCGAACGGCGCGAGCCGGGCCGCCACCGCGGCGCCGCTCCCGGAGCTCGAGCCCCAGGCGGTGCGGTTGAGCGCGTAGGGGTTGCGGGTCAGTCCGCCGTGGGCGCTCCAGCCCGACGTCGAGTGGTGGTCGCGGATGTTGGCCCACTCGCTGAGGTTGGTCTTGCCGAGCACGACCATGCCGGCCTCGCGGAGGCGGCGTACCAGGGGAGCGTCGGCCCGCGGCGGTACGTCGGCCAGCGCCAGCGACCCGGCCGTCGACGCCAGCCCGGCGGTGTCGATGTTGTCCTTGACCAGGATCGCGCGGCCGTGCAGCGGGGACCGCCGACGACCCTGTGCCGTCTCGCGGTCGAGGCCTCGGCCTCGGCGAGGGCATGGGCGTTGACCGCGTTCACCGACCGGATCTGCGGGTCGACCTCCTCGATCATCCCGAGCAGTCGTCGTACCTCGTCCTGGGCCGGTCCTGAGCTCACCGTCGCATCCTGGCACCTCGACAGGGCAGGATGGGCGCGAGCGAGGGGAGCACACCGATGACGATCGACCTGGAAGCGATCAACGCCGAGCGCGAGCGGATCAAGGCCGACTACCTGCAGGACGCCGCCGACCGCCCGGAGAGCAGCGCGCGCGGGCTGCACCACTTCGCGCTGATCTGCTCCGACGTACGGGCCACCATCGACTTCTACCAAGGTGTGCTGGAGTTCCCGCTCACCGAGATCTTCGAGAACCGTGACTACGCCGGCTCCAACCACTTCTTCTTCGACATCGGCCACGGCAACCTGCTGGCGTTCTTCGACCTGCCCGGCCTCGACCTCGGGCCGTACGCCGAGGTGCTCGGCGGGCTGCACCACCTCGCGATCTCGGTGACCAAGGAGACGGTGGGACCACCTGCGCGGCAACCTCGACGCGGCCGGCGTCGAGTACCTCGTCGAGAGCGAGGAGCTCGATCTACTTCCGCGACCCCGACGGCGCCCGGCTCGAGCTGCTCGCGGACCCGCTCGGCGAGATGTACGGCACCAAGGTCCTCTGACCGCTGGTTTCGAGACGGTCGCAGAGCGACCTCCTCAACCGGCGGTCGAGGAGGCGCGCCGTTCCGGGCGGTCGCCGTCAGCCCTCGGCCGCGTCCTGGCGGCTGACCCGCCACAACCACCAGAGCCCGACGAAGGGCAGCACCAGCGGCACGAAGCCGTAGCCGTTGCCGTAGTCGGACCACACGCTGGCCCGGTCGATGTCGGACGGGGTGGCTGAGCGTGCCGATCACCAGGACGCCGGCGAGCTCGGTGGCGATCGTCACCAGCGCGACGCGGCGGCGGTCGGTGGCCAGCGCCCACGTGGCCACGATGTAGACGATCCCCGAGAACAGCGACAGCAGGTAGGCGACCGGTGCCTGCGAGGCCTGGGTGGCGAGCTGGACCAGCGCCCGGGCGGTCGCGGCGGTGGCGAAGAGGCCGTAGACGAAGACCAGGACGCGGCCGAAGCCCGACCGGGTCGAGGCGCTCATCGGGCGCTCCAGAGCTGGTGGAGCCGCAGGAAAAGCACCGGTACGACGAGGACCCCGACCAGCAGGACGGCAGTCCCGGAACGGGTTCGCTCACCCATCGACCAGAGGAACGCGATCGGCAGTACCAGGACCAGCCCGACCAGGTACCCGACGTACGCCGCCACGTTGACGCCGCCGGTATCACCGAACACCTGCACCAGCCCGACCACGAGCTGGGCGACGAGCCCGACCTCGAGCACCGCGAGCCCGCCGAACAGATAGTCGTCGGGCAGCCGGTCGCGGGCGATCAGCACGACCAACCAGACGGCGATGACGCCGGCGATCGCACTGAGCACGATCTGCAGGCCGGTCACGCGCCGAGCCTAGGGGAGGGGCGAATCGCGGTAATGCCGGGATCCTGGGCCACTGCCGGTAGGCTGGAGCCATCAATTCGTCGAGCTCTCGCCGCGAGTTGTCCGCCACGTCGTAGCAGCTGACCGCTGCTCCGTGGTGAAGCCGCCCGAAGCCTTCGGACCCGGTTTCGGCGAGACACCGCACAGATAGCGCTTCCCTTGACCACCTTCACAGATCTCGGCGTGCCCGCACGCCTGTCCACCGTCTTGGCCCGTCAGGGCATCGAGACCCCTACTCCCATCCAGTCGGCGACCCTGCCCGACTCGCTGTCCGGGCGCGACGTGCTCGGCCGCGGCCGCACGGGCTCCGGCAAGACCTACGCCTTCCTGCTGCCGCTCGTCGCACGCCTCTCCGACGGCGGTCCGTCGCGCGCCCGTTCGCCGCGCGCCCTGATCCTGGCTCCCACCCGCGAGCTGGTCGGCCAGATCGACGCCGCCCTGGCGCCGCTCGCCGCGGCGGCCGGCCTCACCACCCGGACCGTCTTCGGCGGCGTCGGGCAGGGCCCGCAGGTCACCGCGCTCCGCAAGGGCGTCGACATCGTCGTCGCCTGCCCCGGCCGCCTCGAGGACCTGATCGGCCAGGGCGTCTGCTCCCTCGACGACGTCGAGGTGACCGTGCTCGACGAGGCCGACCACATGGCCGACCTCGGCTTCCTGCCGTCCGTACGCCGGATCCTCGCGCGCACCCCGAAGACCGGGCAGCGCCTGCTCTTCTCGGCCACGCTCGACAAGGCGATCGACACCCTGGTCAAGCAGTTCCTGCACAACCCGGTGACCCACCAGGCCGACTCGGCGCAGTCGCCGATCTCGACGATGAGCCACCACGTGCTGCACGTCGACCGTGAGCACCGCGTACCGATCCTGGTCGACCTGGCCAGCGCTCCCGGCCGGCTGATCGTCTTCACCCGCACCAAGCACGGCGCCAAGGCGCTGACCCGCCAGCTCAACAAGAGCGGCGTCCCGACCGTCGAGCTCCACGGCAACCTCGGCCAGGGCGCGCGGACCCGCAACATGGAGGCCTTCCACTCGGGCAAGGCCTCGACCCTGGTCGCCACCGACATCGCCGCCCGCGGCATCCACGTCGACGACGTCTCCCTCGTCGTACACGCCGACCCGCCGGTCGAGCACAAGGCCTACCTCCACCGCTCCGGACGTACGGCGCGGGCCGGCAACGCCGGCACCGTGGTCACGCTGATGACCAGCGAGCAGGTCCGCGACGTCCGCGACCTGACCCGGGCGGCCGGCATCAAGCCGACCACCACCCGCATCCAGGGCTCGACCCACCCGGTGCTCGCCGAGCTGGCGCCCGGGGTCCGGGTCCTGTCCGAGCCGATCGTGGCCGCCGCGGTCGCCGAGCGCCCCACGAAGCAGGGCTCCGGTGGGGGCGGGCGCAACCGCCGCCGCCGTTCGTCCGGCCGGTCATCGGGCCAGGAGTCCGGTCAGCCGTCGGGCCAGCAGGCCGGTCCGCGATCGAGCCAGCGCTCGGGTCAGAAGTCCGGCCAGCGGTCGGGCCAGAAGTCCGGCCAGCAGGGCACGCGGTCCCAGGGCGCCGCGTCGTCCGGGAGCAAGCGGCGCGGCTCGTCGGCCCGGCCGACGTCGGCCGGTAGCCACAGCGCAGCCGCCTTCAGCGGCCGTCGCTGACCCCAGCTCAGGGCGCCCCGACCCGACTGGTGCGGTGCTGTGGCTACCTGTGCGGTGCTGTGACGCGTCTGGTGCGGTGATAACCCCGCGTTACTGCGGGGAGGGCGGGTGCCAGCACACCCCTGCGGGGGTGCCGGGGGGCGGCTGACCGACGGTACAGTCAACGTCAGCGTCTCCTCTGATCGTGTGACAGCCTCTCCTAGTCGGCGCCGACGACACCTCCTCGGTGGTCGTCTCGACAACTTGGTCGGGGGACCTTCATGCCGCTTCACCCTGCCTCCCCGGTGCCGCCGATCCGCGTCGCCTTCGCTCCTGGTGACCGCCGTTCGCGGTCCCTGCTCGCGTCCCGCCTCAGCGGTTTCGCCGGCCGGATCCAGGTCCTGCGCGGTCGCGACCACGGCGAGGCCGACCTCCTGCTCTTCGACCCGTGCGCCGACGGCGGCCCGCTCGACCTGACCCGGTTCGGGGAGGTCGGCGGGCAGGCGCCGCTGGTCGTCTTCACGCCGGCTCCCGCGGTCGACGAGCTCGCGTTCGCGCTGGCCGGCAGCGTCATCGACGGCCGCCTCCGGGGCTGGCTCTCACAGGGCCTGCCGGCGAGCCTGCTGGTGGAGGCGCTCGAGCGCATCCACCGCGGTGACGTCGTCATCGCCGCCGAGCCCGCCCCGGTGCCCGCATCCGCCTAGGGGCGGGCGCGTCGTCCGCCGGGGTCAGTCCTCGGCGACGTCGGTCAGCGCGTCGGTGAGGATCGCGGCCAGGGTCTCCACCTGGACGTCGACCGTCGCCGAGCCGTCGGCCTCGCCGGCGCCGTCGAGTGCGCGCGCGGCCAGACCGGCCTTGGCGTCGATCAGCTCGGCGATCTTGGCGTCGATGGTCTGCGCGGCGATGATCCGCCACGCGGTGACCGGCTCGGTCTGACCGATCCGGTGCACCCGGTCGATGGCCTGGGTCTGCTCGGCGTTGGTCCACGACAGCTCGGCCAGGACGACGTTGGAGGAGACCTGGAGGTTGATGCCGACCCCGGCCGCCGTCAGCGAGCAGACGATGACGTGGACCTCGGGATCGTTCACGAAGGAGTCGATCGCCTGGTCGCGGGCCGCGCGCGTCTGGTCGCCGCGGATCGAGGTCGACCCGACGCCGCGCCGGGCGAAGATCTCCTCGGCGGTGTCCATGACGTCGAGGTGCTTGGCGAAGAACACGACCTTGCCCGCGCTGCGGGCCAGCTGGACGGCGTAGTCGGCGGCCAGCTCGGCCTTCGCCTGGCCGATCTTGCGGACCATGGTGAAGACGTTGTCGCCGCTGGTGCCGGACTCCGACCCCTCGGCGACCTCGCGCTCGGCGACGCGGCGTACGAGCTCGTGGTCGATGCCGTCGGCACCCAGCACGGACGCTCCGGCTCGGCGGTGCTCGAGAGCCGCCTGGTACCGCGACACCAGGCGCTGGGCGAGCTGGCGCTCGGCGTCGCGGATGGACCGGCCCATCGCGCCCTCGAGCTCGACCGGGAGGTCGGCGATCCGGCGGGCCGGGATGTCGGCGGCCACGTCGACCTTGCGGCGTCGCACGATGCCCATGTCGATGACGGCCTGCCGGGCTGCGGGGTAGAAGGCGTGGTCGGCGGGGTTGAAGCCCGTCTCCTCGAGGGCGGCCATCAGCACGTTGCCGGGCTTCTTCTCCTCGATCCAGCCCAGCATCTGCCAGATCGCCCGGAAGTCGTCGATGTCGTTGATCAGCGGCGTACCGGTCAGGGCCATCATCAGCGGCCGGGCCACCCGCTGCCGGATCCGGTCGGAGACCTCGAGGACGTTCTGCGAGCGCTGCGACTTCTTGTTCTTGATGTAGTGCGCCTCGTCGACGACCAGGCCACGGAAGCCGTGCTCGCCCATCCACCCGACGTGCCGGTCGAGCACCTCGTAGTTGACCACCACGATGTCGGCGAACCCGTCGACGTCGAGGCCGTCGCCGTGGACGACGGTGACCGAGCGCTGCGGCGTCCACATCGCCGCCTCGCGCGCCCAGTTGGTCTTCACCACGTTGGGCACGATGCACAGCAGCGGGTAGGCGCCGGCGACCTGTGCTGCGAGCAACGCCTGGGCGGTCTTGCCCAGCCCGGGCTCGTCGGCGAGCAGGTAGCGTGCGGTGCCCCTCGGCGGCCGAGGCGAGGAGCTTGGCCTGGTGCTCCATCAGGTCGACACCGGGCGGCAGCAGCATCGGCCGCGGCTCCGGCAGCTCCATGCTGGCGGGCGCACCGGCGGCGGCCTGCTCGAAGGAGTTCAGGAGCGGCTCGATCAGCTCCCACCCGGCCAGCCGGCCCTGCACCCGGGGGGCGGCCTGGCTGAAGTCGGGCACCAGGAACGGGTTGGCCAGCTGGGCCTGGACGACGGACTGGGGGAGCGCGGTCCGCTCGCGGGTGACGCCCGAGATCGGCGAGGCGGACGGCTCCGGCTCGGGCTCCGGCTCGAGCCCGGCCTGGATCTGCATCTCACGCTCGAGCCGGCGGGTGGCGTCGGAGATCTCGGCGTCATCCTGGAGCAGCGAGAACAGCGACGGCTCACGCGTCGCGATCTGGGCCAGGATCGTGGCCAGACCCTCGAGCCGCTTCAGCTGGGTGTCGCGCTGCACCGGCGTGAGCGACTCGTCGGCCCGCACGTTGGCCCGCTCGGCCCGCGCCAGCAGCGCCGAGGCCTGGAACCTGGCCCGCTGGCCCGAGGTCAGCTGATGGCCGGCGACCGCGCGCTCGACCTCGCGCACCGCCATCGCCAGCACCGGGATGATGCCTTCGTTGTCGCGTCCGCGGGCACGACCGTTGGTGCGCCCCTGGGTGCGGGGTCGCTGACCCGACCGGGTGTCCCCGGACCGGCGTCGACGCTGTGTGGCCAACCAGCCCTCTTCTCGATGCGTGTTCCGACACGAGGGTGACCCGTCAACCGCGGCGACCCGGCCGTCGACGTGACCGGCCCGATCTCGCAGCCGACTCCGCGCCCTCCGGTGTCGATTGCCTCGGCTGTGCCGCGCCAGACGGCGCTGACACCCGACGCTCGTGAGGCCCAGATCAGCCGTCACCTGCCGGTGCCGATGTCACCAGTGTACGTCGTCGGGGACCGCTGCGGGCGTCGGGTCGCAGATCCACCCGCATCGGGTGAAGTGGGCTGGTCGCGACCACAGGAGAATCTGGACGGACACACCCCCGTCCAGACGATTCGTACACAGATCGGAGCTGCAGCTCATGTCAGAGCAGGACCAGCCCGTCGAGGCCACATCGGAGACCAGCGTGTCCGCAGCCGCGGTGTCCGACGGCGCCTACACCCTGATGGTCGCGGACTTCAGCGACACCGACACCGCGTGGGAGGCCTACGAGGCGCTCAAGGAGGTCGAGGACGGCCGCAGCGTCGAGATCGAGGGCGTGATCGTGGTCAAGCGATCCCCCGAGGGCGAGCTCGAGATCCAGAAGGCCACCGACCACAGCACCAAGTCCGGCCTCAAGTGGGGCGTCGTCGGCGGGATCGCGCTCGGCGTGATCTTCCCGCCGTCGATCCTCGGCAGCGCCGCCGTCCTGGGTGCCGGTGGTGCCGCGGTCGGCAAGCTCCGTCAACTCCACCACCAAAGCGAGCTCGCCGAGTCGCTCGCGGACGCGATCGAGCCGGGTCACTCGGGCCTGCTGGCCCTGGTCTCCGACCCGGGTGCGGTGAAGATCCGCGCCGCGCTCGAGCGCGCCGACCACATCGTCGAGTCCGCGATCGACAAGGTCGAGGCCGACGACATCAAGGCCGCCGCCAAGGAGGCTCAGTCCGACGACTGACCTCGAGCAGACAGTCGACGAAGGGTCGGTCCGGGTCACCGGGGCGGCCCTTCGTCGCGTCGCTCAGCCGCCGAGCCGGGACAGCTTCGCCTCGACCAGACGGCGTACCAGCTCGTCGGGCAGCGGCTCGTCGACGGCGAAGTGCAGCGAGCCCGCGGTCCGCTCGTACGACGTGAGGTCGTCGCCGACGTCGCCCAGCACGTCGCCGCTGTGGGGCAGGTAGGCGAGGTGGTTCTTGAACGCCGCGAAGCCGGCCACCACCTGGCCGTCCACCCGGAACGCCGGCATCCCGTAGGAGATGCACTGCTCCGACTCCGGCACCACGGTCAGGATCGAGCGACGCAGAGCCCCGAGGGTGCTCCGCTTCGGCTCGTCGAGGCGGGCCAGGTAGGCGTCGATCTCCTCCGCGCTCATGCCGCGAGTGTCCCGTCGGCGCGGGCGGGTGTCGAGGGCCGAGGTAGCGTGGAGCCGTGAACCGCACTCTGCTGATGGGCCTCGGTGCCCTGCTCGTCCTCGTCGGTGCCGTCTGGTTCCTGCAAGGCATCGACGTGCTGGGCGGTTCCGGCATGAGCGGCAAGACGCTGTGGGCCGTGGTCGGGCCGATCGTCGCGATCGTCGGCGCCGGGCTGTTCGCGACCGGGCTGCGCCGCCCGAGCGCGCCGCGCGACGTCTGACCGTCGCGGGCGGCACCCGGATGGTGCCACGCTGTGCGGCATGACGACGCTCTCCGAGGTCTCGGACTGGATCGCCGATCACCTCCCGGCCCTGCTCGAGCAGTACCACGTGCCCGGCGCCGCGGTGGCCGTCCTCGCTGACGGCGAGGTGGTCGACCACGCCGCCGGAGTCCTGAGCATGGACACGGGCGTCGAGGCGACGCCCGACTCGGTCTTCCAGATCGGGTCGATCACCAAGCTCTGGACCAGCTCGCTGGTGATGCAGCTGGTCGACGAGGGCCTGGTCGACCTCGACGCGACCGTGCGCACGTACCTGCCCGAGTTCCGGATCGCCGACGAGGGCGCAGCCGAGGCGATCACGGTGCGTCAGCTGCTCACCCACACCTCGGGCTTCGAGGGTGACATCTTCACCGACACCGGCGTGGGTGACGACTGCGTCGAGAAGTACCTGGGCGTCCTCCACGACGTCCCGCAGCTGTTCGCTCCGGGCTCGATGTGGTCCTACAACAACGCCGGCTTCTGCGTCCTGGGCCGCATGGTCGAGGTCCTGCGCGCGAAGCCGTACGACGTCTGCCTGCGCGAGCGCCTGATCACGCCGCTCGGCATCACGCACGCGGCGACCGGCCCCTACGAGGCGATCCTGTTCCGCGCCGCGGTGGGTCACGTCCAGCCGGCCCAGGACGCGCCGTACCAGGCGGCGCCGATCTGGGCCCTGGCGCGCTCGAACGTCGCGGCCGGCTCGATGTTCGCGATGAGCCCTCGCAGCCTGCTCGCCTTCGCCCGGATGCACCTCGACGACGGTCGCGCGCCCGGACGGCACGCAGGTGCTGGCACCCGGCACGGCTGCCCGCATGCACGAGAAGCAGGTCGAGCTGCCGGACCTCGGGTACCTCGCGAACACCTGGGGCCTCGGCTTCGAGCGGTTCGAGACCCCCGGCGCCACGGTCATCGGGCACGACGGCGGCACCATCGGCCAGAGCGCGTTCCTGCGGGTGGTGCCCGACGCCGGGGTCGCGGTCGCGCTGCTCACCAACGGCGGCGACACGCTGGCCCTCTACGCCGACCTGGTCGGACGGGTCCTGCGCGAGCTCGCCGCCACCGAGCTCCCGGCCCTGCCGACCCCACCCGCGGTGCCGGGGCACGTCGACGCCGACCGCTACCTCGGCACCTACACCTGCGACCTGGCCGACCTGGTGGTCACCCAGGACGGCGAGGGGCGGCTCTGGTTGGACGAGACGCCGAAGGGCATCGCCGTCGAGCTGGGCGACACGCCTACCCGGACCGAGCTGGTCTCCCATCGGGTCGACAGCCTGATCGCCCTGCACCCCGACCGCGGGATGCACCGGGTCTACGCGTTCCTCGGTGACGACGGTGCGGGTCGCGCCGCCTACCTGCACACCGGCCGGGCCCTGGTGCGCGCCGACGACTGACCGCGGGTCCGGGGAACGGCGTCGATTTCACCTGGGCTGGCACGTCATGGGTACAGAGGCCGGCCCGCCCCGGGTGGCCACGGAGTGAGGAGGCCTCCCATGAGCCACCCCGTCGTACATGCCGAGATCCGTTCCAGTGACCCCGACGCCACCCGCGCCTTCTTCGGCGGGCTGTTCGGCTGGACCTACCCCGCCGAGGGTGCGTTCCCCGGCTACACCTTCGTCGACACCGGGGTGCCGGACGCGCTCTACACGGCGATCAGCCCGCTGCAGGGCGACGGCGATCTGGTCACGTTCTTCGTCGGCGTCGACGACGTGGCCACGAGCATCGCCGACGCCACCCGGCTGGGTGGGCGGCTCGTCCAGGAGCCGGTCGAGGTGCCGGGGGTGCGGTTCGCGCTGATCGCGGACCCCCAGGGCCACGTGGTGGGACTCGCCCAGCAGCTCTGAGGGCACCGGTCCCGACCCCGGCACCCGCGGTCGGGAAGGATGGGTGGGTGCAGCAGACCACCGAGCCTCGAGGGGACCACCCGGTGCCTGCTGCTCACCCGCGTCGTCACCGCGTCGACCTCTGGGCCGTCGCCGTGGGCGTCGTCGCGCTCGGCACCTACCTGCTGCGCGGCTTCGACGAGATGATCAGCCGCGACAACGGGATCTACGCCTACGGTGCACGTCAGGTGCTGGCCGGGCAGCCGCCGTACGTCGGGATCGTCAACCGCGGAGGTCCGCTGGCGCACCTGATCCCGGTGCCCGGCATCCTGGCCGCGCGGATCACCGGCCACGACGAGCTGCTGGGGATGCGGGCCTGGTACACGCTGCTCGCGGTCGCCTGCGTCGTGCTCGCCTACCTCGTGGCCCACGACGTGTTCGCGTCGCGGCTGGCCGGTCTGGTCGCGGCTGCGACGATGCTGAGCTTCGAGGGCTTCATCGCCCTGGCGGTCGCCGGACCGCGGGAGAAGACCCCGATGGTGCTCTTCATCCTCGGTGCGATCTGGGCGCTGTCGCGGCGGCGTTGGCTGGTGACCGGGGTGTTCGTCAGCCTGGCCACGCTGACGCTGCAGATCGCCTTCTTCCCCTTGCTCGCGGCCGTGGTGGCCGCCGTCCTCGTCGGCGGGCGCGGACGACGGCTACGAGACCTGGTGCGCTTCGTCGTCGGGGGTGCGATCCCGGCGGCCGTCGTCGTGGCCTACTTCGCGGCGTACGGCGCGCTCCACAGCCTGGCCGACGGCTTCCTCCTGCTCAACCTCCGCTACAGCACCGGCACGCCGTTCACGGCGAGTCCGGGGGCGAAGTGGGCGTCCCTGCGGTCCGGCTTCGGCGCATCGCTCTGGCTGCTGCTCGGTGGGCTGGTGCTGGTCCTCGTCGTGACCGCGATCCAGCTCCTCGACCCCGTGCGCCGTCGCGAGCCGGCGGCGGTGACGATGGTCGCACTGTCCGTGGCGACCGTCGGGTCGGTGCTCTGGACCGAGGTGGACTTCGACAGCTGGGTCGACGCGTGCACCGTCCTCCCGCTGGCAGCCCTGGGGGTCGGTGGTGGGTTCGCGGAGCTCGAGCGGCGGGTACCGCACACTGTCGCCCGGGTCGTCGGGGTGGCCCTGGTGGTGCTGCCGACCGCGCTCGCCGTGCACTACTCGCTGACCTCGCGCGGGGGGCAGCTGCCGCTCCAGCGGGCCGTGGCGCGCGAGGTCGTCTCGCACCTCCCGAACTCCCGGGTCTGGTCGATCGAGTCGCCGCAGTACCTGCTCCTGGCCGGCCGGAGCAACCCGACGCGCTACCAGGTCTTCTCGGCCGGGCTGCAGGACTACGTCGACGACACCTGGCCGGGTGGGATCGACGCCTTCACGGCGTGGAACCTCGCCCGGCACCCCGACCTGATCGTGGTGAACCAGCACCGGCTGCTGGACCAGCCCTGGCGCGCCCGGATGGGGCCCGACTACGTCCGCGTGGCGACAGCGCCGGGAGCGGACTGGTTCGTCCGCCGCTCCGTCGGACCGGCCGTCATCGCCGCGATCCGGCAGGGCGACGCGCGGGTGCACCAGCGCTTCGGCTGACCGATCAGGCGCCTCCCACCTGCCATGCTCGGCACGGAGACGGATCCCGGAGCGACCAGGCAGCGGAGTGGCCGGATGAGAGCTGATCAGTGCCGCTGACCGACGACCCGTCACCACCCGACGAGACGACGCCACCGCCCGACGCCCCCTCGGTCCGTCGGCGCCGTCCCGACCCCCTCGTCGCCGTGGTCGGGCTGGTCGCGCTGGGCACCTACCTCCTGCACGGCTTCCAGGGCCTGTTCAGCCGCGACCTCGGGGTCTACGCGTACGCCGCACGGCAGGTCCTGGCCGGCCAGCCGCCGTACGTCGGGATCGTCAACCGCGCCGGCCCGTTGGCGCATCTGCTGCCGGTGCCCGGGATCGTGGCGGCCCGGATCGTGGGCGGGGACGAGGTCGTGGGGATGAGGGCCTGGTACATGGTGCTGGCGGTCGCCTGCGTGATGGTCACCTACGTGGTCGCCCGCGACCTCTTCGCGTCGCGGACCGCCGGGCTCGCGGCCGCGGCGACGCTGCTGAGCTTCGAGGGCTTCATCACCCTGGCCGTCGGCGGTCCGAGGGAGAAGACGCCGATGGTGCTCTTCATCCTGTGCTCGATCTGGGCCCTCTCCCACCGGCGCTGGCTGCTGACGGGGGTGTTCGTCAGCCTGGCCACCCTGACCCTGCAGATCGCGTTCCTGCCTCTGCTCGCGGCTGCGGTCCTGGCGATCCTGATGAGCGCTACGGGTCGGCAGCGCCTGGAGGACCTGGTGCGGTTCGCGGTCGGCGGCGCCGTGCCGGTCGCCGTCCTGCTGGTGTACTTCGCGGCGTACGGCGCCCTGCACGACTTCCTCGACGGCTTCCTGCTCCTCAACCTCCGGTACTCCCACGGCACGCCGATCAGCTCACGGGCCGGGGTCGTCTGGGACGCGCTGAGGGTCGGGTACGGCGCCTCGTTGTGGCTGCTCCTGGCCGGCACGGTACTGATCGTCGTGATCCCGGTCGCCCGGCTGCTGGACGTCTCCACCCGCCGCGAGCCGGCTACCGTCACGCTCGTCGCCGTCGCCGTGGCGACCGTCGGCTCGTTGCTGTGGACCGAGGTGGACTTCGACAGCTGGGAGGACCTGTTCCCCGTCCTGCCCCTGGCCGCACTCGGGATCGGGGCCGGGACCGCCTGGCTCAGGCCACGCCTCCCCGCGGTGGCGAGCCGGGCCGTCGGGGTGGCGATCGTCGTGCTCCCGACCGTGCTCGCCCTGCACTACTCGGTGACCGCCCGAGACCGCACCCTGGTGGAGCAGCGGGCCGTGACGCAGGCAGTCCTCGCGCACGTGCCGGATGCCCGCATCTGGTCGATCGAGTCGCCGCAGTCGCTGGTGCTGGCGCAGCGGGAGAACCCGACCCGCTACCAGCTGTTCGCCCAAGGACTCCGGCGCGACGTCGACGCCAGCTGGCCCGGAGGCATGCAAGGCTTCGTGGCCTGGAACCTGGCCCGGCAGCCCGACCTGGTCGCGGTCAACGGCGAGGAGCTGAGGGTCGGGCACTGGCGCTCCCGGATCGAGCCCGACTACGTGCCGGTGGCGCACGGCCGGGGGTCGTACTGGTTCGCCCGCCGGTCGCTCGGTCCCGCCGTCATCGCCGGGATCCGTCGGGACGCAGCCCAGGCGCGGTGAGGCCGTCACCGTCACCGACCACGGAGCGCTCGCGGCGGCGTCGTCGGGATCGACGCCCTAGCTGCTGAGGGCGTCGAGCCTGGCCACGCCCGCAGGCGTGGAGGCCCGGAACCGGGCCAAGGCGGCGTCGACGGCCGGGTCGCGGACTCCGCTCGGCACCCGGGCCGGGTTGAGGGCCACGTGGTCGGCCCACGCCTGGATGTCGGGCTCGGCCCCGAACGAGGCCGTGGCGCGGGACCCCCGGACGTTCATCCGCGCCCAGTCCGCGAGGGTGTTGCCGTACGGGGTCGGTGGGCAGAGCCGGTTCTTCTCCGCGTCGTCGTCACGCGTCGCCTCGACATACCCGGCCAGGGCCGCACCGAAGCAGGGGAAGCCGGCCCGGATCGGCTGCAGCCTGATCGCGTCCGGCCCCCAGACGGGGACGAGCGGTGGGTTCTGCATTCCCGACGCCGCACAGTGCACGACCACCGCGTCGCGGGCGACCGCGACCGACCCCTCGTCGAACGTGAGGCGCCCGGGCTCCGCACGCCGCAGGTGCCCCCGCCGTACGACGCGCTCCAAGGTCCGCAGCTGGTCGAGCTCCCAGGCGGCCAGGGTGGGGGCCTTCGCCATCGTGGGTGTCAGGGTGCGGTCGATGCGGAGCATCACGCCGGCGTCCTCGAGTCGGAGGAACAGGTCGTCCAGCGAGCTCGCGGCGGCCGCGGCCTGCAGGATGTCCGCGGCCATGCCGAGGAAGACCGCCGGGTCGGGCTGCACCACGGCGCGGTTGAGCATCCACGGTTCGCGCGGCCGCACCCAGGCGATGCGGTCGGGGTCCACGCCCTGCGCCAGCAGCCAGATGCAGGCGTCGGTCGCGGTCTTGCCCGACCCGACGACCACGTACTCGGCGGGGGCCTCCTCCTGGCGCGGGAGCCGGTGGACCGGTACCACCCGGGCACCGTCGGCCACCTCGAACGGAGCGGGGGTGTCGGCCGGGATCCGGGGGGCCAGGTACCGGGCATCGACGACCCGGCACCGCTCCGGCACCTCGAAGCGCGCACCGGACACGCGGGAGACCACCTGCCGGTCCCCGACGTAGTCGCTGCTCACGAACAGCTCGACCTGTCCGGAGGCGAGGAAGCGGTCGCGCAGGACCCGCTCGTAGTAGGCAGAGATCTCGGTGACCGTGGCCCGCTCGTGGAGCCCCACCTCCGGTCCGCCCTGCTGCACCCCCCCGCCCAGCACGGTCGACGCGACGCCGTAGAACGAGGACGCCTGGTGCAGCTGGACGAACGGGTAGGCGTCCAGCCAGTGCCCGCCGACACCGACCCGTCGGTCGACCAGGGCGACCCGGACGTCGGCATCGT
This sequence comes from uncultured Actinomycetota bacterium, assembly GCA_963808115.1. GTDB lineage: Bacteria > Actinomycetota > Actinomycetes > Propionibacteriales > Nocardioidaceae > Nocardioides. The sequence continues at coordinate 56,646 of CAWEEN010000003.1, read as the reverse complement.
CGATCACCGCGTCGGTGAACGCCATCCCGCTCGCGCCTGCCCCGACCACCAGGTAGTCGGCCTCCACCACGCGGGTCACGCGACCACCCAACCACGCGGGTCAGGTGGCGGTCCACGGCCTCCGGCCGGGCTCCCCGGCTCCCTCCCGACCACACCCGCCCGCACCTGGTCCGCGCGTTCCTGCGCTGTTCGGTGGTCACCTGGACCGGGGACGGCGAACATGGTCCGCGTGGTGGAGGAGCCGGGCGTGCGAGCGCCGTTACAGGGCGGACTGCCTCCGACAGCAGGGGCCGGCGACTGGGTGGAGGTCGCCTGCGACGAGTCCGGGTTCTCCGGCAGCAACCTGCTGACGGCGGACACTCCGGTGTTCACGCACGCGAGCGTCGACCTGAGCGGCACCGAGGCCGCAGAGCTGATCGCCACGCTGCGGACCGGCGTCCGCTTCTCGCTCGACGAGCTCAAGTCGGGCCAGGTGCTGCGCAGTCCCCGGGCCCGTGCGTCGCTGGAGGCGCTGCTGGCGGCGCTGGCCGGGAGGGCGCACGTCCACGTGGTCGACAAGGAGTACTTCCTCGTCACCCGGATCGTCGACCTCTTCCTGTTCGAGCCCTCCTACGCCGCGGGCACCCGGGTGACCCAGGCGGTGCGGCCTGTCGCTCTCTCCCTCTACCGGGCCCGACAGCGAGGCGGGCGCGACTGGGACGTCTTCCTCGCGGCGTTCGTGGACCTGGTCCGCACCAAGCGCAGGCGCCGTCCCGACCGAGGTGTCGCCGAGAGGTTCTTCGCCGCGCGCGACGCCCTGGCGAGACACGGGCTGGGCGCCGAGGCCGACGCGGCGCTGGAGGCTCTCCGACCCGACCGGGTGTGGTCGGTCGTGACCCGGCTGACCGACGACGACCGGTCCATCCCGCCGCCCCTCGAGCCGCTGCTCCCGGCACTGGCCGAGACGGTCCTGTTCTGGAGCGCCGGAGGCAGGCAGGTGCTGGTGGTGCACGACGAGCAGAGTGCGCTGACCGCCGACCGGTTGCGCCGGCTGCAGCAGGCCCTGGCCGACGGCTCCCCCGCGTCCCCGCTGGCGGGCCTGGTGAGCGTCGACTCCCGGGACGATCCGCGCGTGCAGGTGGCCGACCTCCTGGCCGGGGTCGCTCGGCGTTCCGCCGCGGACGGCTACGGACGTGCGCTCGAGCCCTTCCTGTCCGCCGCCTCGGTCCACGACCCGGGGTGGTGACGCACCGACCGCCCGCCCGGAGCCGGGCGGACGGTCGGGTGCTCACGCAGGTCAGGACGCCTCGGCGTACCAGACCTCGCGGATGCTCTGGTTCATCAGGGCCCGCTGGCGGGCCTGGATCACGATGCCGCCGAGGGTGAGGACCACGAACAGCAGCCACCAGAAGAAGTTGTCGGAGACGGTGTTGGTGAAGTCACCACGGCTGAAGTCGGCGGTGTTGAGGGAGCCGAACAGCAGCATCAGCCCGCCGGTCACGCCGATGGCACCGGCGATGGAGCCGATCACCACGAGCATGATCATCGGGATGTTGGTGAACACCGACACGAGGCCGACCAGGATCCCGACCACCAGGCCGACCAGGACGGCCACCCAGTTCCAGTCGATCCCGATGGCGACGACGATGCCCGAGCCGATCGCGAAGCCCGCCGCGCCCATCGCGATCACGACCGCGACGTAGTAGTAGAGGTACGCCAGGACCGCGAACAGCACGGCGAAGACCAGACCGAGGACCCAGCCGAGCACTGTCCCGAGGAAGCGCTCGTTGGAGAGGTCTGCGACGAGCCCGGCGCCGAAGGCGAACCCGGCGAAGAAGCCCCAGATGGGGATCATGAGACGCAGGACGAACTGCCCTGCGACGAGCATGGCGCCCCCGGCGAAGATCGCCAGGAGGCCCAGGAGGATGTCGGCCATGGCAGCAATGTAGGGCCCCCAGGGCCGGTGACCTGGGACGTCACGGATGGGCGCGGCTGGCGGGAACCCGCCTCACTCGGCCCTCGCCGCCACCCACCAGGCCGCGACCTGCGCCCGGGACCGCACCCCGAGGCGCAGCCGGATCCGCTCGAGATGGCCCTCGGCCGAACGCTCCTCGATGCCGAGCCGCTCGCCGATCTCCCGGTTGGTGAGGCCGTCCGCGACCAGGGCGGCGACCTCCTGCTGACGCCTGGTCAGCGTCGGGGCTGTCGTCGGCGTGGCTCACCGGGAGCCCCAGGAACGACCGGATGGTGCCCACCAGCCGGGCGGTGTCGCCGGCGTAGGGCAGGTGGGACCGCCCGGGAAGCACCTCGAGCCGGGCACCCGGGACCGAGGCGGCGATCAGGCGCGACTGCTCGAGGGGGGCCGCCCGGTCCTCGTCGCGGTGGACGACGAGGGTCGGCGCCTGCACCCGTGCCAGCGAGGCGGTGACGTCGAGGTGGTGGCACAGGCGCAGCAGCGCGGCCGCAGTCTCCGACGACGACGCCTCGCGCTGGTAGGCACTGAGCGCCGCGCGAGTGCCGGCCGATGCATCCGGTGCGAAGAGGTCGGTGAGCACGTCGGCGCCGAGGCCCCAGCTCGCCCTGACCAGCCCGATGAGGTGGTCGCGCACCTCCGGCGGCCCGAGGTCCGCCCCGCGCGCCCACCCGCCGTACAGGACGAGGCGGTCGACGGTCTCGGGGCGCTGCGCGGCCCAGGCGATCATCAACGGGACGCCGAGGGAGCTGGCCACGATGTCGGTCCGCTGCACGCCGGCCGCGGCGAGCACGGAGGCGACGACCTCGAGCTCGAGGCCGAGCGACGGGTCGGGCGCTCTCCGGTCGGAGAGGCCGCAGCCCGGCCGGTCGTACCGCAGCAGGGTCCGGCCCTGGGCGAGGCTCTCGAGCAGGAGCCGCTCGGCCGGCAGCGCCCAGCTGAGCTCGAGGTGGCTCAGCCAGCCACCCACGAACAGGAGCGGTCGGCCGCGCCCGGCCGTGGCGTACGCGACCTCTACGCCGCCGGGGGTCCGGGTCGACCCGAGCTCCTGCTCCACGCGACGACTCCAGCGCATCGGAGGACGACGCGGCAAGTGGGGTAGTTCCACGCCTGACGCGGCTCAGCCCGGCGGGCGAGCCTGGGGCATGACCACCACCGAACCGGCGCACGACCTCCGCACCCGCCCGACGATGGGCGCCTTCGTGGGCTTCGGCTTCGGCGTCGCGTGCTACCTCGCCTTCGTGGTGGTGCTGGGCTACGGCGTCGCGTTCCTCGCCGACGTGGTCGTGCCCCGCACCGTCGACAGCGGCGGCCCGGCCGCAGGGCCGCTGACGGCAGCGGTGGTCGACGCCATGCTGCTCTCGGTGTTCGCGGTGCAGCACAGCGTGATGGCGCGTCCTGAGTTCAAGCGGCGCTGGACGCGGCTGGTCCCGCGGTACGTCGAGCGGTCGACGTACGTCCTCGCGTCCTCCGCCGCGCTGGCGCTCGCGTTCTGGCAATGGCGCCCGATCCCGACCGTCGTGTGGGACGTGTCGGCGCCGGTGGCGCGCGCGGCCGTCTGGGTGCTGTACGCCCTCGGCTGGCTGTGGGCGCTGGCGATGACCGGCGCCATCGACCACCTCGGACATGTTCGGGCTGCGCCAGGTGAGCCGACGCGTCCGTGGGCTGGGCGACGGGGAGCCGTCGTTCGCTCCAGCCGTGGCCCTATCGCCTGGCCCGGCATCCGATGATGGTCGGCTTCGTCGTGGCCTTCCTCGCGGCGCCGACGATGACCGTCGGCCACCTGCTCTTCGCCGCCCTCGGGCTGCGGCTACATCCTGGTCGGCGTCCGGCTCGAGGAGCGCGACCTCACCGCCGAGCTGCCGGAGTACGCCGCGCTATGCCGCCGCGACTCAGCGGTTCGTCCCGCGCCTCCCCCCACGCCGACGGTGACGCGGGGTCGTCAGCGTCGGCCCGGATGGTTTCGAGACGGCGCTGGCGCGCCTCCTCAACCACCGGGCAACGCGCTGGCGCGCCTCCTCAACCACCGGGCAACGCGCTGGCGCCCCTCACCACCGGCCTGAGCCGCTGGTTGAGGAGGTCGCTCTGCGACCGTCTCGAAACCAAGGTGACCACGGAAGCCGCCGTCTCGGGGGCTGCCGCGTAGGTTGCGAGGATGAGGGCCGGTTCCCGTTCGCTCGAGGTGCTCGTGTTCACCGTGGGCGCGGGAGCACTGGGGGCAGAGATCGCGGCCGCCAGGCTGTTGGCGCCGTGGTTCGGGGCGAGCACGATCGTCTGGGCCAACACGATCGCGATCGTGCTGGTGTCGCTCTCGGTGGGCTATGCGCTGGGAGGACGCCTGGCCGACCGGGATCCCCGGCCGGCCGGCCTGGCTCGGATCGTGCTGGTGGCGTCGGTGCTGCTCGCGGTGGTGCCGTTCGTGAGCGGCCCGTTCCTGCGGCTCGCCTCGAAGGCCGTCGACCAGCTCAGTGCCGCGATCTTCGTAGGGTCGCTGGTCGGGGTCGGTGTGCTGATCTCGCTTCCGCTCCTGCTGCTCGGCATGGTCTCGCCGTACGCCCTCCGGCTGGCAGTCGACTCGGTCGACGCAGCCGGGCGGACCGCCGGGCGGCTCTACGCGATCTCGACGGCGGGCTCGTTGGTGGGCACCTTCCTGGCGGCCCTCCTGCTCATCCCGTTCATCGGGACCCGACGTACCTTCCTGGTCTTCGCGGCGGCCATCGCCCTGGCCGCGTTGCCCCAGCTGCCGCGCGGACGGCTCCGCGCGGCCGTCGTACCAGTGGCGATCCTGTCCCTCGCCATCCTGCCGACCGGCACGATCAAGTCCGCCGACACCGGCGGCGACCGGGTGATCTGGGAGGCGGAGACGGAGTACCAGTACGCGCGCGTCCTCCAGGCCCCCGACGGCCAGCGCTCCCTCGAGCTCGACGAGGGGTACGCCGTCCACTCGGTCTACCGCCCCGGCCACTGGCTCACCGGCAACTACTGGGACGAGATGCTCGCGCTCTCCCTCGCGGGAGCGCATGCCCCGCCGCGGTCGGTCGCCATCCTCGGTGCGGCCGCCGGCACGTCGGCCCGGCAGATCGGCCACTACTTCCCGCGGACCCGGATCGACGCCGTGGAGATCGACGGTGAGCTGACGAAGGTCGGCCGCGAGCTCTTCGACCTGCGTGGACCGAACCTGCACACGCACACCGCCGACGCGCGGCCATGGCTCTACGCGTCGACGCGCCGGTTCGACGTGATCATGGTCGACGCCTATCGCCAGCCCTACATCCCGTTCTACCTGACCACGCGCGAGTTCTTCTCGCTGGTCCGCGACCACCTCGAGCCGGGGGTGTGGTCGTGGTGAACGTCGGTCACCCGGAGGGCTCGACGTCCTTGGAGAAGGTCCTCGGCGCCACGATGCGAGCCGCGTTCGGGTACGGCGCGGTGTGGCGCGACCCCTCCCAGGACGTGAACACCATGCTCGTCGGGACGACGACGTCCACCGATCCGGCCAGCCGGCTCCGCGCGCTGGCGCCGACGCTGGTGCCCGACCTGGCCCTGATCGCGTCCGCCGCCGCCGGCCGGATCGCGCCGGCGCTGACCGGGGGCCAGGTGTTCACCGACGACCGGGCGCCGGTGGAGTGGCTGGTCGACCTGAGCCTGGCCGAACAGGCGAAGTGATCCGGCCCCGGCCGGCGGTTGAAGGGGGCGCTCAGGCCCGTCTCGAAACTCCGGCACCCGGAGACCACCCCGGGCGCCGAGTCGGCGTCAGATCCCGTACGCCGTCTCGTGCCGCGGCTGGTACAGCTGGACGTCGTCGGCGCCGGGTACCTGCACCATCGCCACCAGGCCGTAGCCGTGGTCGTCCGGCCCGGAGCTGAACTTCGCTCCCTTGGCCCGCAGCTCGGCCATCGTCGCGACGAGGTCGTCGACGATGAAGCTGATCGCCTGGTGCCGTGGCGACGTGGACCCGTCGTCCATCGGGCCGGTCGGGTGCACCCCCAGCTCGCTCGGCCCGGTCCGGAAGATCAGCCAGCCGTGGTCGCCGGTGCCGGCGTCGACGCTCGGGAACCCGAGCACGTCGGCGAAGAAGGACCGCGTGGCCGCGGCGTCGTCGGAGTAGACCAGGGTGTGGCAGGCGAGGATCACGCGTTCCAGCATGGCACGGGACGGCGACCTCAGCCCGACGTCGGGTCGGGCAGCACGGATCGGCGCGGTCGACGTCCGACGGGGCGAGCCGGCGGGCCAGCGCCTCCCCCTCGATGTCGAGGTCGGGCAGGAGCTTGTCCAGCCACCGCGGGAGCCACCACATGCGATCGCCGACCAGGAGCATCACGGCCGGCACGATCGTCATCCGGACCAGGAAGGCGTCGGCGAGGACGCCCACGGCCAGCGCGAAGCCGAGCGTCTTGATGATGAACTGGTCGCCGGTGATGAAGCCGGCGAAGACCCCGGTCATGATGATCGCCGCCGCGGTGACCACGCGTGCGCTGTGCGTGAACCCCTGGAGGACGGCGTCGTGCGCCGAGCTCCCGTGGACGTACTCCTCGCGCATCCGCGAGACGAGGAAGACCTCGTAGTCCATCGCCAGCCCGAACAGGATGCCGGTCAGCAGCAGCGGCAGGATGAACACCACGGGCGAGGTCACGTCGAGGCCGATCAGCCCCTGCAGCCACCCCCACTGGAAGACCGCGACAGTCGCGCCGAGCGAGATGCCGATCGACAGCAGGAAGCCCGAGGGTGGCCTTGAGCGGCACCAGGACCGAGCGGAACACCAGCAGCAGGAGCAGGAAGGCGAGCCCGACGACCACGACGAGGTACTTCGGGAAGGCGTCGGCGAGGCTCTGGGAGACGTCGACCCCGACGGCCGTCTGGCCGGTGACGTACGGCGTGGCGCCGGTCTGGGCGTGCAGCGACGCCAGGTCGGTGCGCAGGGTCCCGACCAGGTCCTTGGTCTCCTGGGTGGACGGACCGCTCTTCGGGATCACGGTGATCGTGGCGAAGCCGTCGTGGTCCAGCTGAGCCTGGTACGCCGCGACCGCCTCGTGGTCCGCTCGGGTCGGTCACCGGCGGCACGACGGCCGCGACGTCGGTCGAGATGCCCTCCACGGTCCGCACGGCGGCATCGACCGCCGCGCTCGGGTCGGGCAGACCCTTGGTGTCCACGACGACGACCAGCGGACCGTTGGTGCCGGCGCCGAAGTTCTCCGAGATCAGGTCGTAGGCCTGGCGGATCTGGCTGGCCGCCGGCTGGGTCCCGTCGTCCGGCAGGGCCAGCTGCATGTGGGTGACCGGGATCGACAGCACGACGGCGGTGAGCACGCCGAGGACGAGCGCGGGCACCCGGAACCGGGACACCAGCTCGACCCAGCGGCGTCCGTTGGTGCGGACGTCGTCGGACCCCTCGGTGTCGCGGGCCTTGAGCCCGGGGATGCGTCCCGAGGCGACCCGTCGGCCGGTCAGGGACAGCAGGGCCGGCAGCAGGGTGAGGGCGATCAGGACGGCGACCGCCACGGTCGCCGCCGCGGCGAGCCCCATCTGGGTGAGGAAGGAGATGCCGACCAGCGACAGCCCGGCCAGCGCGATGATCACGGTCAGGCCGGCGAAGATGACCGCCGACCCCGCCGTGCCGGTGGCGATGCCGGCGGCCTCCTCGTGGGCGCTTGCCCGTCGCCACCTCGTGCTTGAAGCGCGACATCACGAACAGCGCGTAGTCGATGCCGACCGCCAGGCCGAGCATGCTGGCCAGGGCGGGCGTGGTCGACGACAGGGTCGACGAACCCGGACAGCGTGGTGATCCCGGCTGATGCCGATGCACCACACCGATGACCGCGGTCAGCAGGGGCATGCCCGCAGCGACCAGCGAGCCGAACGTGATGGCCAGGACCATCAGCGCGATCACGATGCCGATGGCCTCGCTGCTGCCGGGTCCGGCGGTCTCCGACAGCGCGTCGCCACCGACGACGGCGGTGTAGCCGTCGTCGCGCAGCGTGGTCGTGGCCTGGAGCAGGGCGTCCTTGTCGGCCGACGAGAGGTCCGGCGCGATCCGGTCGTAGCGGACCACGGCGTACGCCGTGCGGCCGTCGGCGGAGACCGTGCCCACGGCGTAGGGGTCGGCGATCGAGAGGACGTGGCCCGTCCTGGTCCGGGAAAGAGCCCCGGTGACGGCGGACCTCGCGGTGGCGTCGGTGAGGGTCTTTCCGGGCGGAGCCTGGACGACGATCCTCGCGGTCGCTCCGTCGGCGGCCGCGTGGGTGCGGTCCTTGATCAGGGCGAAGGCGCGCGACGACTCGGTGTTCCCGAGGTTGAAGTCGTCGCTGGTCTTGCCCGCGAGGGTGGTCGCACCGACGGCGCCGAGGACCAGCAGAGCGGCCCACAGGCCGATCACCCAGAAGCGGTGCCGGAAGCTCCAGCGGCCGAGCGCCGTACAGGTACCAGGCCACCGGGCCCCCTCTCGGCCCGGTCCGCGGACGGGGCGCATCGTTCGCCGGGTCCGAACGTCGAACCTGGTGCAAAGTGGAAGTTACTACCACTTTCGGAGGGATGCCAAATCAGGTTATCGTTGTCACATGGGCCTGCGAGAGATCAACGCTGCGCGGACACGCGAGCTGATCGTCGACGGCGCCATGGAGCTCTTCTTCGAGAACGGCTACGACGCGACCACCATGGAGGACATCGCCGGCCACGTCGGGATCGGGATCTCGACGCTCTACCGCTACTTCCCCACCAAGGACCAGCTCGCCACCGCTCCCATCGGCGATCCGGGGCTGATGGCCGCCGAGCTGACGGCACGGCCCGCTGACGAGTCACCCCAGCAGGCGCTCGGCCACGCCCTCACCCGGTTCCTGGAGAACGCCGGCGCCCATCCCGAGCAGGCCAAGGACTTCCAGCGCCTGATGGAGGAGACCCCGCGGCTGGCCACCCGCCTGGTCGAGTGGCTCTTCGAGGCGCACACCCACCTGGCCCAGGCGCTGGCGGCCCGACGTGGTCTCCCGGCCGACGACCTGTCGTCGGCCGCCTCTGCCTGGCTGGTCGTCTTCGTGCTCCAGCGCGTCGACCACGCCCAGCAGGCCGGAGACCAGCGCGACGGGGTCGAGATCGCCGCCGAGGTGATGGCCCAGCTCGACGGCTCGGCCCCCCTCACCCCGCGCCTGTAGGGCGGCGCACCCGGTCACGCCTCGGTGTGCTGGAGGACCGCCGGAAGGACGAGCTCCCAGGTCTCGGGCGGCGGTACCTGGTGGCCCATGCCGGGGACGACGAGCAGCCTCGCGCCGGGGACGGCCTCGGCGAGAGCTCGGCCGTGCGGTAGGGGGAACATCGGGTCGGCGGAGCCGTGGACCACCAGTGTCGGGGTCGCGAGGCGGTGGACGTCGAGCGGGTCGTCGTCGCCCTCGCCGCCGGTCACCAGCCAGTGGTTGGTGGCCGAGGCGGGGTCGATGCTGCGGGCGTGCACGGCAGTCGCCAGGGTGCGCAGGGGCTGCTCGTCGAGGGGGAGGTCGCCGGCGAAGGGCACCTGGCCGGCCACCACCCAGTCGGCGTAGGAGTCGACGTCGTCCCAGTCGGGGTCGGGCGGTGGGGTGGCGAACGACGCGGTGACCGCGGCGGTCGGGCCCGGCAGTGTGCTCCAGTCGACGCCGCCGGCCGCCGCGGTGGCGACCAGGGTCAGGCTCGCCAGGAGGTCGGGGCGCTGCAGGGCGATCGTCTGCCCGATCCCGCCGCCCATGGAGATCCCGACCAGGTGCACCGGCCCGACGTCGAGCGCCTCGATCAGCCCGGCGCAGTCGCGCGCCAGCTGCGCCCCGTCGTACGACGGGGCGCCCGGCGCGCCCGTCGTCGACCGCCCGGTGTCGCGATGGTCGTAGCGGACGACGTGCCGGCCGCCGTCGGCGAGGCGCCGGCACAGCTCGACGTCCCACCAGTCCATCGAGGCAGCGGCGCCGGAGACCAGCAGCACCGTCGGTCTCGAAGCTTCGCCGATCTCGTCGACACAGAGCGTGACCTCACCGACGTCCACGAGCCGTTCCGCCATCGCTCCACCCTGCCACGACCCAGAGAGCCGGACCCGGGCCGGCCCGGGGGTGTGCCGGCGGTTGAGGAGGGCGGCTACGCCCGTCTCGACACCCCGGGCAGCCGACTGCTACGACGCGAACGGGCGATTCCGCAGGGCGTCGCTGACGACGCCGACGGCGAAGGCCAGGTCGTGGCGCAGCGCGGTCAGCCCCGCGCGGTCCGGCCGGGGACGTCCCGGTCGGTACCGCGTACGAACAGGCCTGCGCATGCCTTGAGGAGAGCCGGCACAGGTGCGGTGATACGGGCGGTCAGCTGCCGGTGTAGTAGCCGTCGGCGACCTCGAGCGCCTCGTCGAGGATCGCGAGGCCCTCGCGCAGCTCGTCCGCGGTGGTCGTGCACGGCGGCACGACGTGGGTGCGGTTGAAGTGGGTGAACGGCCACAGCCCGCGCTGCTTGCAGGCCGCGGCGAACTCGTTCATCGGCGCCGCGTCGGCGCCGGCCGCGTTGTAGGGCACCAGCGGCTCGCGGGTCGTCGCGGTCGCGGACCAGCTCGAGCGCCCAGAACACGCCGAGCCCGCGGACCTCGCCGACCGACGGGTGCCGCTCGGCGAGCTCGGCGCAGCTCGGGCCCGATCACGTCGGTCGCCGAGCGCGCGGGCGTGCTCGACGATGCCCTCCTCCTTGAAGATGTTGATCGAGGCGACCGCGCTGACGCGCAGGCCAGCGGGTGGCCGGAGTAGGTCAGCCCGCCCGGGTAGGCCCGCTGCTGGAACGTCGCGGCGATCGCGTCGGAGATGATCGACGCCGCCGAGCGGGACGTAGCCGGAGTTGACGCCCTTGGCGAAGGTGATCAGGTCGGGCGTGACGCCCCAGTGGTCGACCGCGAACCACTCGCCGCAGCGGCCGAAGCCGGCCATCACCTCGTCGGCGATCATCACGATGCCGTACTCGTCGCAGATCTGCGCGCACGCCGGCGAGGTAGCCGGGCGGCGGGACCAGGATGCCGTTGGTGCCGACGACCGTCTCGAGGATGATCGCGGCGATCGTGTGCGGCGCCCTCGACCATGATCAGTGTCGCGCAGGTGCTGCAGCGCGCGCTCGCGTCTCCTCGCTCGGCGTCGTCGGCGTGGAACGCCGACCGGTACGGGTACGGGCCCCAGAAGTGCACGACGCCCGGCATGCGCCGGCTCGGACGGCCCAGCGCCGCGGGTCGCCGGTCAGCGCGATCGCGCCGTGCGGTGGCGCCGTGGTAGCTGCGGTAGGCGGCGAGGACCTTGTGCCGGCCGGTGTGCAGCCGGGCCATCCGGATCGCGTTCTCGTTGGCCTCGGCGCCGCCGTTGGTGAAGAAGACCTGGTTGAGGTCGCCCGGCGCGACGCTCGGCGATCAGCCGGGCCGCCTCGCTGCGCGCGTCGTTGGCGAACGACGGCGCGATCGTGCACAGCTTGGCCGCCTGCTCCTGGATCGCCGCGACCAGCTTGGGGTGCTGGTAGCCGATGTTGACGTTGACCAGCTGGCGAGGAGAAGTCGAGGTAGCGCTTGCCGTCGTAGTCCCAGAAGTAGCGAGCCCGGGCGCCGCTGCGATCGGCAGCGGGTCGATCAGCGCCTGGGCCGACCAGGAGTGGAAGACGTGCGCCCGGTCGTCAGCGCGCGGACCGTGCGCCTCGTCGGTGCGGGATCGGCCGGCGCAGTCGGCGTCGGTCATCGCGTCATCGGTCGCGTTATCGGGTTCGGGGGAAGCCGAGGTCGACCGTCGAGGTGGCCGGGTCGGGCCAGCGCGAGGTGACGACCTTGCCGCGGGTGTAGAAGTTGATGCCCTCCGGGCCGTACATGTGCGTGTCGCCGAACAGCGAGGCCTTCCAGCCGCCGAAGGAGTAGTACGCCACCGGCACCGGGATCGGCACGTTGATGCCGACCATGCCGACCTCGACGTCGAACTGGAACTGCCGGGCCGCGCCGCCGTCGCGGGTGAAGATCGCGGTGCCGTTGGCGTACTGGTTGGCGTTGATCAGCGTCGAGCGCCTCGTCGTAGGTGTCGGCGCGCACGACGCGACAGCACCGGGCCGAAGATCTCGTCGGTGTAGACGCGTCATCTCGGGCGTCGACGTGGTCGAGCAGCGTCGTGCCGAGGAAGAAGCCGTCGGCCGGGACGTCGGCCGTCGCGGCCGTCGACGACGACCGTCGCGCCCGACGTCGGCGCCGGCGGCGATGTAGCCGGCGACCTTGTCGCGGTGCTCGCGCGGTGATCAGCGGGCCCATCTCGGTGTCGGGGTCGGTGCCGTCGCCGATGCGCAGCTTCGGCAGCCGGGCCGCGATCGCGTCGACCAGCCGGTCGCCGACGTCGCCGACCGCGACCGCGACCGAGATCGCCATGCACCGCTCGCCGGCCGCGCCGTACGCCGCCGAGACCGCGGCGTCGGCGGCCATGTCGACGTCGGCGTCGGGCAGCACGACCATGTGGTTCTTCGCGCCGCCGAGGGCCTGCACCCGCTTGCCGTGCGCGGTGCCGGTCTCGTAGATGTAGCGCGCGATCGGGGTCGAGCCGACGAAGCTGACCGCGGCGATGTCCGGGTGGGTCGAGCAGCGCGTCGACCGCCTCCTTGTCGCCCTGCACGCACGGTGAACACGCCGTCGGGCAGGCCGGCCTCCTTCCACAGCTCGGCCAGGAACAGCGACGGCCGACGGGTCCTTCTCGCTCGGCTTGAGGACGAACGCGTTGCCGCACGCGATCGCGTTGGCGCACATCCACAGCGGCACCATCGCCGGGAAGTTGAACGGCGTGATGCCGGCGACGACGCCGAGCGGCTGGCGGATCGAGTAGACGTCGACGCCGGTGCGCGGCCTGCTCGGAGAAGCCGCCCTTGAGCAGCTGCGGCGACGCCGCAGGCGAACTCGACGTTCTCCAGCCCGCGGGCGATCTCGCCGGCGGCGTCGGCGAGCACCTTGCCGTGCTCGGCGGTGACGATCTCGGCCAGCTCGTCGGTGCTGCGCGTGCAGCAGCTCGCGGAACGCGAACAGCACCGCCGACGACGTGGCCAGCGAGGCCGAGCGCCAGCTCGTGCGCCGCCTCGGCGGCCAAGGCGACCGCGGCGTCGACCTCGGCGCGCGATGGCCAGGTCGACCTCGGCGGTCTGCTCGCCGGTGGCCGGGTTGAAGACGGCGCCGGTGCGGCCGGAGCCGCCCTGCGGTCTCGGAGCCGTCGATCCAGTGCGAGATGCGAGTGGTCATGCGTCGACGGTACGTACTCAGCATTGCCTAGATCAAACCTGCGTTTGCTATGTTACGAAACTGTGGCGAGGACCTGGTCGCAGCCGTCGACGACCGCTCGGCCAAGGGCGTCGCGATGGCCGCTCTCGACCGGCGATCGATCGACGGCGTCCTCGGCCCCGGCGACCGGCTGCCCCCGATCCGGCGGGCCGCCCGAGACCTGGGGCTGTCCCCGACCACCGTGAGCGCGGCGTGGTCCCAGCTGGCCCGGGCGGGCCTGATCCAGACCGACGGCCGCCGCGGCACGCGGTCGCGCGAGGCGGTCGATCGGGCCCGCGGCGCTACCGGCGGGCGCTCGACTCCCACGACCGGCTTCCGCGCTCGACCTCTCCACCGGCTCCCCGACCCGCCACCTGCTGCCCGATCTGCCCAGGCGGCCATGCGGCGCCTGCCCCGCGACGAGCGCGCCGCACTCCTACCTCGACGACCCGGTTGTCCCGGCTGCCTGCGCGGCCTCCGCACCGAGTCTGGCCGTTCCCGGCCGAGCAGCTGACCGTCGTCGACGGAGCGATGGACGCGCACAGCCAGTTCGTCGCGGCGCTCCTGCGGTACGGCGACCGGGTCGCGGTCGAGCAGCCGTGCTTCCCGCCCCTGCTCGACCTGCTGGAGATGGCGGGTGTCGACCCCGTGCCGGTGCGCGTACGACGCGCGAGGGGCCGGTCGTCGCGGACGTCGTCGCGGCGCATGGCCGCCGGTGCCAAGGCGCTCTTCTTCCAGCCGCGGGGCCAGAACCCGTCGGCGCAGTCGCTGACGGCCGCGCGGGCGAGTCGCCCTCGCGGGTGTCGCTGGTCGACCGCGACGTGGTCGTCGTCGAGGACGACTCGGCCGGCGGCGCCCCGTCGGGCGCGCCCCTCAGTCGCTCGGCGCGTACCTCCCCGAGCGGACGCGTGCAGGTACGCAGCTTCTCCAAGTCCGCACGGACCCGACCTGCGGCTGGCCGCGATCGGTGGCCCGCGAGCCGTGGTCGACCCGATCGTGGAGCGCCGCTACCTGGGGCAGGGCTGGAGCAGCCGCCTGCTGCAGTCGATCCTGGTCGACCTGCTCACCTCACCGACCTCGCGCGCCGTCGTCGCACGCGCCCAGCACACCTATGCCTCCCGGACCGCGGACATGGCCGACGCCCTCGCCGCGCACGGTGTCGTCGTACCGGGGCGCGACGGGATCAACGTCTGGGTGCCCGTCGCCGACCAGTCCGCCGGCCTCCTGCACCTGGCGGCAGCCGGGGTCCGGGCGGCCAGCGGCGACCCCTTCTGGATCACCGCGCCGGCTGCGCCCCACATCCGGATCACCACCGCCTCGATCGACGCCGGCTACGACGACCTGGCGGCCCTGGTCGCGGCCGCTGCCCGTGCCGGCTCCTGGTCGGGCCATCGCTGACCGCCGCGGTGCGGCGCGGAGTCAGCCGCGCATCAGGATGGTCTCGACCTCGGCGAGCGCACGGTCGGCGTAGCCCTGCCACATCTTGCCGATGACGCTCAGCGTCAGCCGAGCCGGCGACCGCTTCGCGTGCAGTGTCCACGCCCAGCTGATCCGGGCACCGGTGCCCTCGGGCGTGACCGACCACGCGCCGTCGATGGTGCTGATGAGCGGACCCAGTGGTCCGTGCAGGTCGTCGAGCACGTAGGCGAAGCTGCTCGGCCGGTCGACGGAGGTCAGGGTCTCGCGCATCCGGCCGCCGCTGTCGGCGAGCACGATGGTGCGGGTCTGGCCGGCGGTGCCCCAGTCGCTCGGCTCGTCGGTCACCTCGCGGATGGGTGGGAACGCCGCGTACCGGCGTCGGAAGATCTGTGGCAGCGGAGTGGCAAGGAGGCGGTCGAAGGCCTGCTGTCGGCTCCACGGCGACCACCCGAGAGGCCTCGACCCGATGTCCTGACACAACGATCAGCGTACGCGCGTCGGCTCTGTGGTGTGATCGACCGACAGTGGGCCCGCGGTTCACGCGCGGCGTACGGGGTGAGGAGACTCGATGGCCACCTTCCCAGGATCCGACGACCCGCAGGGGGCGATCACCGATGCGGACCTGCGCGGCGCCCGGTTCGTCGGCGCCGACCTGTCCGGGGCGGTGCTGCGGGGCGTCCAGGTGGACGGCGCCGAGATCGAGGCACCGTGGCTGCTCAGCGGCGAGGCCTCCCTGCTGGTGAACGGCGTGGACGTGGTCCCCTACGTCGAGGCCGAGCTCAACCGCCGCTTCCCCGGCCGCTCCGGGCAGCGGGCCGAGGACCCGGAGGGACTGCTCAGCGCCTGGGCCGCGCTGGACCGCACGTGGACCGGCACGCTCGAGCGCGTCGCGGCCATGCCGGACGGCACGGTCGACCTGTCGGTGCGGGGGGAGTGGTCGTTCGCGGAGACGCTGCGGCACCTGGTGCTGGCCACGGACACCTGGCTCGGCCGCGGGGTGCTGGGGATCGAGCAGGCGTTCCACCCGCTGGGCCTCCTCGACGACGCGACCGCGGGTGACGGCACCGAGACCTTCTCGCCCGTGCCCCGCACCCCGCCGTACGACGACGTGCTGGCGGCGCGGGGGACCGGGTCGTGATGGTGCGCGACTTCCTGGCCGGCGTCACCGTCGAGCAGCTGGCCGAGGAGCGTCGCAACCCGCACGACCCGGCCTACCCGGAGACCGTGCTCTCCTGCCTCCACACGATCCTGGAGGAGGAGTGGGAGCACCACCGTTACGCCGTCCGCGACCTCGACGCGATCGAGGCCGGGTCGGACGGCTGACGTGACCACCCTCCGGACGCGACCTCCACCCTTCCCCCTCCTGCCGTTGCTCCGTGCCGCACACCTCGGCCCGTCGGTGGCGGTCACCACGGTGGTCGCGCTGCTGGCGGTCGGGCAGGGGCTGCCGCCGTACCGAGGGGTGATCGTCACCGCCGCCGTGCTCGCCGGCCAGCTCACGATCGGCTGGGGCAACGACCTGGTCGACGCCCGTCGCGACCGGCAGGTCGGCCGGACCGACAAGCCGCTGGCCACCGGGGTGCTCCGAGCGTCGACCGTGACGGCGTGCCTGAGTGTGGCCGCGGTGGCGTGCGTGGTGCTGTCGCTGCTGGTCGGCTGGCGCAGCGGCCTCGTGCACCTGGGTCTGGGAGTCACGTCCGGTCACCTCTACAACCTCTGGCTGAAGCGGACGTCGTGGTCGTGGCTGCCCTACGCCGTGGCCTTCGGGACGCTGCCGGCCGTGGTCACCCTCGCCGACCTGCCGTACCACTGGCCGCCGCCGTGGATGATGGCGTCCGCCGCCGCGCTGGGCGTCGCCGCGCACCTCCTCAACGTGCTGCCCGACCTCGCGGCCGACGAGGTCACCGGCGTGCGCGGGCTGCCCCACCGCCTCGGAGCAGGGCCCAGCCGGGCCGCGGCCATCGTGCTCCTCGGCGCGGCGTCCGTCGTCGCCGTCCTCGGACCCGCCGGTACGCCGGAGGCGTGGGCCTGGGGGGCGCTCGTGGTGGTGGCAGCCCTCGCCGTCGTGGCCTACGTCGGTCAGGGCCGCACGCCGTTCCAGGCGGCGATGGCGATCGCCCTGGTCGACGTCCTGCTGCTCACGGTGCTGACGGCCTGACCGGCTCGATCATCGCGGCTCGAGCGCAGCTGTCTCGCACCGGTAGGAGAGCAGCGCCAGGCCGGTGCCGACGGCACGAGCCTCGACCAGTCGCATCCCCCTGGCTGCGGAGATCTCGGGGAACAGCCGCTCGCCCTGCCCGAGCAGGAACGGGTGGACCATCAGTCGCACCTCGTCGACGAGGTCGTGCTCGATCAGGCTGCGGGCGAGCTGCCCGCTGCCGTTGACGACGATCTCCCCGTGGAGGCGCTCCTTCAGCCCGGTGACCTCGTCGACCACGTTGCGGGACAGCACGGTCGTGTTCTCCCAGTCGGGCTGGTCCAGTGTCGACGAGACGACGTACTTGGGCATCGCGGTGAGCCGCTCCGCCCATGGCCCGGTCCGGGAGCGCCAGCCGCGCGCGATCAGCCACTGGTAGGTCCGGCGCCCGACCAGCAGGGCCTCGGCGACCATCGCCTCTCCGGCCTCGACCTCCGCCCAGGCCTGTCGGTCGGCCTCGCCGATCTCGGTGAACCAGCCGCCGCGACTGAAGCCGTCGTCGCCGGTCGGATCCTCGATGACGCCGTCGAGGGTGACGTTCTCGCTGATGACGAGGGTGCCCATGTCGTTGCTCCGTCCAGGTGGATGAGGTGATGCAGGTATCGACACCGCCTTGCGTCGGAACGGGTCGGCCGTCGACCGCCCAGTTCGCGTCCCGGCCGGTGTCGGTACGACGAGGAGGTGCGGCACGATGCGAACCATGGGTGAGGCGGGGGCGGCAGCCGACACGGTCGGACTGCTCGCCCGGGCGCGAGCGGGCGACGAGGACGCGTTCCGCGTGCTGACCCAGCCGCACCTGCGCGAGCTGCAGGTCCACTGCTACCGGATGCTCGGGTCGTTCCAGGACGCCGAGGACACGCTCCAGGACTCGTTGGTGGCGGCCTGGCGCGGCCTCGACTCCTTCGAGGGCCGGTCGTCTCTGCGCACCTGGCTCTACACGATCGCCACCCACCGCTGCCTCAATGCGCGACGCTCGGCTGCGCGACGCAGGGCGCACGAGTGGGACGTGCCCGGCGTCGTACCGCCCGAGCCGACGCGGCTCGGTGAGGTCGTCTGGCTCGAGCCGCTGCCCGACGCCCTGGTGGCCGGCGGTGTCGACGTACCGCTCGGGCCGGAGGCTCGCTACGAGCAGAGCGAGTCGGTGTCGCTGGCCTTCGTTTGCGCGCTGCAGGTGCTCCCACCCCGGCAGATCGCCGTCCTGATCCTGCGCGACGTGCTCGGCTTCACCGCCCAGGAGAGCGCCGGGATGCTGGGCTCGACCGTGGGCTCGGTCACCAGCGCCCTGAAGCGAGCCCGCGCGAGCCTCGACCGCCGGCGGCCGTCGTACGGCGACCGTCCGTCACCTCCCGCGCTCTCGATCGACGAGGAGGTGCTGCTCTCGAGGTTCGTCCGCGCCTACGAGGCGGCCGACCTCGACGCGGTGGTCGATCTCCTGACCGACGACGTGTTCATCTCGATGCCGCCGATGCCCTACGAGTACCAGGGTCGCGCTGCCGTTGCAGAGTTCTGCGGCCGGATCTTCGAGGCCGGTCGCCGCTTCGACCTCGTGCCGACGCGCGCCAACGGCCAGCCGGCGTACGGCGTCTACCTGCGTGGGCCCGACGGCACCAGCCGAGGCGCCGGCCTCTACGTGCTGACCGTGGCCGGCGACCGGATCAGCGCGATGGTCCGTTTCGAGACGACCGTGCTCCCGTGGTTCGCCCTGCCGCCGTCACTCCCGCGCCGAGGTCAGTGATCGACCAGGTCGGCGCCGTGGCCCGGGGCCGGCGGCTCGCCGGCCACCTCCCGGGCCCAGCCGCCGTGCTCCCGGCGCGCCCAGCGCAGCGGGACCCGACCGGTGCGCATCCCGTCCATGGCGCTGGGGTCCTTGAGCGCCATCCACAGGTGGCCGACCACGAGCAGGCCGACGGCCAGGGCGAACCAGTCGTGGACGAACGTCGCACCGCTGCGCCACGACAGGGGTGCCCAGTTCGTGAAGTACATGACCACCCCCGAGATCAGCAGGACCCCGATCGAGCCGGCGGAGAGGGACGCGTTGAGCTTCTGACCGGCGTTGAACTTGCCGACCTCGATGGTGCCGTCGCGGCGGGTGCCCGAGCGCAGCCAGGCCCAGTCACGAGGGGTGAAGCGGTTGAGGCGGCGCGCGTCGTCGCGGTAGGAGCGGCTGACGATCCCGGCGATCAAGGGCACCGGCAGCGCGAACCCGGAGTAGACGTGGATCTGCTCGACGACGTACCGGTGGCCGACGATGACGGCGATCGACCCGTTGTAGAGGACGAACGCGGTCAGGATGCAGACGATCATGAAGAGCGCGGTCAGCCAGTGCACCCAGCGCGAGCTCACGCTGAACCGGTCGACGGTCTGCCCGGCCTCGGGGAGGCTCTCGCCGTCAGGTGGGCTCATCGACGCTCCGCCCGTTGGACTGGCCGACGAACCCGTCGACGTCGTATCCGCGGTGCTCCCAGTAGCCCGGGACGACGGCATCGGTCACCTCGATGCCGGAGAGCCACTTGACGCTCTTGTAGCCGTACATCGGTGCGACGTAGAGCCGCACCGGCCCGCCGTGGTCGTGGGTGACGTCGCCGCCCAGCATCTTCAGCGCGACGATGACGTCGGGCAGTCGGGCCTGGTCGAGGGTCAGGCTGTCGGTGTACGTGCCGTCGAACGACGTCAGCCGCAGGGCTTTCCCCGCGGACTGAACGCCCGCGTGGTCGAGGATCGTCGACAGCCGGACACCGCTCCAGTGCACCTGCGGCACCCGCCACCCGGTCACGCACTGGAAGTCGCGGACCAGCTGGGTCTGCGGCATGCCTTGCAGGTCGGCCAGGGTGAGCGTGGTCGGGTGGTCGACGAGACCGCTGACCGCCAGCCGGTACGACGTGGCATCGCGGGTCGGGACGCCGCCGGTCACCGAGTAGTAGCGGAAGGTGTTGCCGACCGGCAGCAGCGAGGTCAGGCCGGTCGGGTCGCGGAGCTGGATCGGGGCGAGGAACGACGACAGCCCGCTCTGCGCCCGGGTGCCGGTGACGATCCCCAGGGCGCCTAGCCCGAGCAGCCCCAGGACCACGCGTCGTCCGACGGGCCGGCCGTCGTCGGGACGGCCTTCCGCTCGGGCCTCCGCCGGAGGGCGAGCCCACTGTCGGCGCATGCCTCCACGGTAACCGTGAACCCCAACGGCGTATCCGCGTCGGCCGTGGCGGAGCCGCGTGGGTAGTTTCGGGGAGCCAGCCACCGTCGTAGGAGGACCCGTGCCGTACTCCCACCTGTCCCACCTCGAGTGCTCCCGCACCGGCGACCGCTTCGACGCCGACCAGGTGCAGGGGGTGAGCGAGGCCGGGGCGCCGCTGCTCGCGCGCTACGACCTCGCGCAGGTGCGGTCGAGCGTCACCCCGCGACGAGATCGCGGCCCGCCCGCACGACCTGTGGCGCTACCACGAGGTGCTCCCGGTCCGGGACCCTGCGCACGTCGACGACGCTGGGTGAGGGGATGACGCCCGCTGCTGCCGCTCCCGACGTACGGCGCGGCGATCGGCGTGCCGGGACTGCTGATGAAGGACGAGGGACTGATCCCGACCGGCACGTTCAAGGCCCGCGGTGCCGCGGTCGGGGTCTCCCGGGCCCGCGAGCTCGGGGTGAGGGCGGTCGCGATGCCGACCAACGGCAACGCCGGCGCGGCCTGGTCGGTGTACGCCGCGCGAGCCGGGCTGGGCAGCCTGATCGTGATGCCGGTCGACGCCCCCGAGATCACCCGGCGCGAGTGCGTGGCCGCGGGCGCCGAGCTCTACCTGGTGGACGGGCTCATCAACCACGCCGGTGCCCTGGTGAAGGCCGCGGTCGAGGAGCGGAGCGGCTACCAGGAGGTCTCCACGCTCAAGGAGCCCTACCGGGTCGAGGGCAAGAAGACGATGGGCTACGAGATCGCCGAGCAGCTCGGCTGGCAGGTGCCCGACGTGATCCTCTACCCGGCAGGCGGAGGCGTCGGCCTGATCGGGATCCACAAGGCGATGCTGGAGATGCAGGAGCTCGGCTGGATCGGCGACCGGCTGCCGCGGCTGGTCGCCGTACAGGCCGACGGGCTGCCCGCCGATCGTCGACGCGTACGACGCGGGGCTCGACGAGAGCACGCTGGTGGAGGGCACGCACACGCTCGCGTTCGGGATCAACGTGCCGAAGGCGCTCGGCGACTTCCTCGTGCTCCGGGCCGTGCGTGAGTCGTCGGGCACCGCGGTCGCGGTCAGCGACGAGGCGATCCTCTCCGAGCTGGCCGCGCTGGCCGCGGCCGAGGGCACGTGGATCTGCCCGGAGGGAGCGGCCTGCCTGGCCGCGACCCGGGCGCTGCGCGAGTCCGGCTGGATCGCCGAGGGCGAGCAGGTCGTCGTCCTCAACACCGGGACCGGCCTGAAGTACCCCGAGACCGTGGCGATCGACGTACCGGTGCTGCAGCGCGACGGCTCGGTGCCGACCGGCCGGATGGGTACGACGAGGCCGTGACCTCCTCCGCGACGCTCGACCCGGCCCCCGCCCCCACCGGCTCCGCCTCCTGGTGGTTCCGCTCGCGGGACGGCCGGCTGACCCTGTGGCAGCTCCCCAACCCTGCGCTGTGGGTCTGGATCGCGGCGGTGGTGCTGGGCTGGTTCGACCTGTCGCCGACGCACGAGACCGCCGTCACCGGCGTCCGCCACGGCGCACTCGTCGTGTGGGGCCTGGACGAGGTGGTGCGCGGCTCCAGCCCGTTCCGCCGCGTGCTCGGCGCGGTGGTGCTCGTCGCCCAGCTCACGATGCTCCTGCTCGGCTGACGCGGATCGCTCTGCGCGAGGATGTGCCGGTACGGCGGACCATCCGCCGCCCCAGCCGGAGGACCCGACGATGGCGACCACCCGCTTCACCGTCCACACCAGCTTGTCGCCCAGCGACACGATGACACTGATCACCGACTTCGGCCCGGACCGGTCTCAGCGCTGGCCCAACATCGACGATGCCCACTTCACCGTGCACGACCAGGGTCCGGACTGGGCTGAGGTGACCGAGGGCACCTCGATGGCCTGGGAGCGCGAGCGCTACTCCTGGGACGCCGCCGCCGGAACCGTCGCCATCGACACCCTCGACTCCAACGTCTGGGCCACCGGTAGCGGCTGGCGCTACGTCCTCACGCCGGCGTCCGGGGGCACCGACGTCGAGGTCTCCCTCACCCGCCACCCGAAGGCGTTCAAGGGCCGGATCATCGCAGCGCTCATCCCGCTCGTCGGCGCGAGGGCGCTCGGCAAGCAGTTCCGGTCGGTGCTGGAGAACGCCGGGTCCCGCTGACCCGCGCCCACCCGACCAGACCGGGCCTCGGCCCTCAGCAGACGCGGGCCAGGGCCGCCGTCGCCTGGCGGGCTGCCTGCTCGGCCTTGCGGCTCGACCCACGCGCCGCCTGTTGCCGACCGCGCGGAGCTGCTGCGCCTCTCCCAGGCGCGCGGACAGGTGTGCCCGCGCGAGCTCCTCGTCCATGAGGCTGTTCAGCATCATCTCGTGCTCCCCTCCTCGAGCTCGGTCGGCAACGACCACGTGGCCCTTGCCATCGAGTTCGTCGCCGACCCGCGTCGTACCGGGATGCCATTCCGACCAGCACCGGGGAACGAGCGGCACGGCATCGCTGACTCCCACGTCCCGGAGCTCTCGCCGGTTGGCACGCACCCGGTCTACGAACGCCCGGGCGAGGATCCGACAGACCACCGGGAAGGAGTGCAGGTCGCCCGGACCGGCGCTCTTGAGTCGGTACGGTCAGGCGTGGCCTCAGCGGAGAGTGCGGCGGCGGTGCCGGCGTGGCGAGAGCTGTTCGCGAGAGGCTTGGCACGGACGACCGTCGGGCTGCTCCTCATGGAGGGCCTGGTGGCTGTCCAGGTGCTCGTCACGGTGGCGGTGCTGCCGGCGGTGGTCTCCGACCTGGGCGGCGTGCGGCTGTTCGGAGCGGCACTGAGCGCCTCTCAGGTGGCCACCGTCATCGTCTTGCCGTTCACCCCCGGACTGGTGACGCGGTGGGGGCTGCGGGGGGCCTTCTACGTCAGCCTGGGCACGTTCGTGGTCGGCAGCCTGGTGGTGATCTCCGCGCCGACGTCGTGGGTGTTCGTCGCCGGGCTCTTCCTGGAGGGGGCCGGCGCCGGCGCGCAGTACGCGCTGCTGCTGGCGATCTTCACCCGCCGGTACCCGCTCCGGCTGCGACCGCGGATGTACGCCGCGTTGGCGGTGGCGTGGGCCGTCCCCGGCCTGCTCGGCCCGGCCTACGGCGGACTCGTCGCGTCGACGCTCGGGTGGCGCTGGGCGTTCGCACTCCTCCTGCCTCTCGTCGTACCGGCGGTGTGGATGCTGCACCCGTCGCTGACCGACCCCGACGAGACCGACCAGCCCGAGGCGCCGTCCGCCCCGGCGCAGCACCGACCGTGCTGCTCGTCTTCGCGGTCAGCATGCTCGCCCTGCTGGCCGCCCTCACGGCCTCGGTGCCGGTGGGCGCCCTGCTCGTCCTGCCGTTCGCGATCGCAGCCGTGGTCGCGCTGACACGCATCCTGCCGCGCGGTACCTTCCGGGCCGGCCGAGGGCTGCCGGCCGTGATCGCGTCCGGGTTCCTGGCCAACGCCGCGTTCTACTCCGTCGACGGGTTCCTGCCGGTGTACCTCACGCGGGTCGCCGGCCTCACCCTCACCGTCGCCGCCCTGGTGGTCACCTGCGGCACCCTGGCCTGGACCGTCGGGACCTGGGCCCAGGCCCGACTGGCGAACCGCTGGCCGATCGCCCGGATCGCGACCCTCGGCGAGGCGCTGCTGCTCCTCGGCGTCGGCGGCGTCATCGTCGGCGTCGCCACGGGCACCGCGATCGTCGTCTACGTCGCGTGGGGCGTGGGCGCGCTGGGCATGGGCATGACCTACCCGGCGATCGGCGTCCTGGCCACCGAGATGGCCTCGGGTGGTGACGAGGTCACGACGCTGGCCCAGTACCAGCTCGGTGACGTCCTCGGGTCGGCGTTCGGGCCGGCCGTCGTCGGCATCGCCGTCACCATCGCGGCCGCGCACGGCCGGCACCTCCAGGACGGCCTGCTGATCGGGTTCAGCGCGACCTGCGCGATCCTGGCCGCGGCGCTGTTCGCCTCGAGCCGGCTGCCGAGCACCTCCAGCAACCACGCACCGCCCTATCCGCCCACGCTCGGCGGTGGGGAGCGGACCCCGTCCCCGGCCGGTGAGGCCTGATCTCGACCACCGGATCCATCGGCGTGCACGCTTCCCCGTCCTGAGCGCCGGTGGTTCACTAGCGCCTGGGTCTCGGTCGGTAGCTCGTGAAGGGAAGTCCTGTGGCCGTCGATGAGTCCGTCGTCCCTGGTCCGGATCCGCACCTGGTCCACACGCACGCGCTGAAGTCGGGGGCCTTGCACGCGTTCGACACCGTGATCATGGCGCTCGCGGGCAGCGCTCCCGCGTACTCGCTCGCGGCCACGACCCCGATCCTGGTCGCGGCCGCGGGTCTGTACGGACCTGCCGCGCTGCTGTGGTGCGCCATCCCGATGCTCGGCATCGCGGTCGCGTTCAACTACCTGGGCAAGCTCGACGTCCATGCCGGTGCGACGTACTCCTGGGTGGCCCGCTCACTGCACCCGGTCCTCGGCTTCTTCGCCGGTTGGTCGTTGGTGGTCAGCGCGACGATCTTCATGGTGGCCGGATCTCTGCCGGCCGGCGCCTACACGCTCTCACTGTTCTCGGACACCGCGGCCAACAACACGTGGGCCACCATCGGCGTCGGGGCCTTCGTGTTCCTGATCATGGCCGCTCTCGTGCTGCGCGGCGTGACCATCACCGCCCAGGCGCAGTGGATCATGACCGGGATCGAGGTCACCATCCTGGTGATCTTCGGGATCGCCGCCCTGATCCACGGCGGAAGCGCGGCGAGCTTCTCCTGGTCCTGGCTGTGGGGCTGGGGCCACTTCGGCGGGATGAGCGGGTTCGCCGCCGGCGCGCTGGTGGCGGCGTTCTACTTCTGGGGCTGGGACGTGACCGCGAACCTCTCGGAGGAGACCCACGACAGCGAACGTACGTCGGGCGCCGGGGGCCTGATCGGTGTGGTCGGGGTGTTCATCCTCTTCGAGGTGTTCACGATCGCGATCAACATGATGTTCTCCTCCAGCCAGATCCAGAACAGCCCGAACCTGCTCAGCGACATGGGCGACCTGGTCGCGCCCAACTGGGGCGGCAAGGTGCTGGTCCTGGCGGTCGTGCTCTCCACCATCGCCACCTTGGAGACGACGCTCATCCAGGTCACGCGCACCCTGTTCGCGATGGGCCGCGACAACACACTTCCGGCGGCGTTCGGCAAGACGCACAAGGACTGGCAGACTCCCTGGCTCGCCGTCCTGGTCGTTTCGGCCATCTCGCTCGTGCTGTTCGTGGGCTCGACCAAGCTCGGCGGCTTCTCCTCGATCATGACCGACGCGATCGACGCCATCGGGCTGCAGATCTGCATCTACTACGCCCTGGCCGGCGTCGCGGTCGTGATCGCCTACCGCAAGGTCGCGTTCAAGTCCTTCAAGGGCGCCATCCTGGTGGGGGTCTGGCCCGGCCTCGGAGCGATCTTCATGATCTTCCTGATCGTCCAGAGCTGCTTCGGTCCCAACAGGCTGACCGGTGCCGAGATCGGGATCGGTCTCGGAGCGGTCGCGATCGGGATCATCCCGATCACCTACTACTGGATCCGTGGCACCAGGTGGTTCCGGGACCCCGGAGCCAAGCTCCTCGCCGACCAGCCGCTCTAGCGGGGCCGAGGCCCGGATCCGCCGTCGAACCTCTCGCTGCTCGGTCTGGTCCGCCACCTGTCCGGGGTCGAGGCCTGGTTCCACGGCTACGACGGCCGGCCCGACCACCAGTTCTTCTGGAACTACGTGCCGGGAGCCAACGACGGCTTCACCGCCGTCAGCGCGGACCGGGCCGGCGATGACCTGGCCAGCTATCTGGCGAGCGTCGGGCGGTCGCGTCGAGCTGTCGGGGATCGGGCTCTCGACGAGGTCGTCCCCGGCGAGCACGACACGCTGCGGTGGATCTACCTCCACCTGATCGAGGAGTGCGCACGCCACAACGGCCACGCCGACCTCCTCCGCGAGTGCATCGACGGCGCCAAGGGCGAAGAGCCGGGCAGGAGGAACGCCCCCCACCGCTGAGCTCGGAGTAGAGATCGAGTGCGCTCATGGTGGCTCGGCTACCGGGTCGCCCCCCGTAGGCAACCGACCAGCTGGACGTTGCGACCACAGCCTGCTCGGTCACGGTGCGACGAGGCGCGGGTCCGGACCTCGCCCCGGATGGTGCTCAGAGCTTGGCTCGCTGTACCCGGGCGCCGAGGTAGGTGAGGGCGAGCCAGAGCACGCCGGAGATGACGGAGCTCGACGTCGATCCCGGCCGGGACAGTTCTCCGGGGCCGGGGCCGAGGTGCCCGACGCCGGCCAGCAGCAGGGCGCTGCCCGCGAGGGCTGTGGTCCACACGACGAACCAGCTCCGCCAGTGGTTCGCCAGGAACCCGCTCACGATGGCCACGGCGGCGACGAAGACCAGGCCGAGCAGGACGTCGCCGTGCCCGTTCGCCGAGCGTGACGAGAGAAGGGTGAACAGCCGCGCCCCGATGAGAACGCCGACACCCGCTCCGACGATGAAGAAGAGGAAGCGCGCGAAGATCAAGGTGAGGACCAGCACGGCGAGGGCACTCGCCGCGGCGACGACGGCGGCGACACCCAGGGAGGCGCCGAACGCTTCTGCCAGCACCCAGGCACCGGCGAAGCCGGCGGCCAGGACCGTCAACCGCAACGACTTGGCACCCCAGAAGCACAGGATCGCGCCGAGGAGAATGAGGACGACAGTGGAGGTCATGACGCTTCGTTCCGGACTCGGCGCTCCCAGCGAGTGCCGTCGCAGGATCATCCCACGAGGACCGGTCGCTGCACCTGAGGAAGTCGCGCTTGTCTGCCGACGTCCTCTTCCGCTGAGGGTGACGGAGCCCTCCAGAGGCCTCGGACACAGGGGTCTGTCTCCAGCGCGTGCGGACGTCCCCGGAGGAATCTGGTCAGATAGGTCGGATCGGTGCCACCCCGTTCGTGGAAGGGGTGGGCGGACCGCCACGGTGCGCCGTTCCGCATCGACCACACTGACGCAGAGGAGACACCGTGAAGCTTCTTCTCACGGCCGGAGGCGTGACGAACGCCAGCATTCGCGACGCGCTCGTCCGGCTCCTGGGCCAACCGATCGAAGAGTCCACCGCCTTGTGTGTCCCCACGGCGCAGTACGGACACCCGAGGGTCGGCCCGGGAGTGAGGGCGTGGGAGTTCATCAGCGGCAACTCCGAGAACCCCATGGTCGAGCTGGGCTGG
Organism: uncultured Actinomycetota bacterium; assembly: GCA_963808115.1. Taxonomy (GTDB): domain Bacteria; phylum Actinomycetota; class Actinomycetes; order Propionibacteriales; family Nocardioidaceae; genus Nocardioides. Next base: position 29,468 of record CAWEEN010000003.1, on the reverse strand, counting down.
AAGTCCGTGGGCGTGCTGGAGCTGACTGCGTTACCGAGCCTCGACAAGGAACGTTGGGTGCCGGTGGTCCGAGAGGCCGACGCACTCCTCGTGGCGGGCGGCGACGTCCTCTACCTGTGCCACTGGATGCGCGAGTCCGGTCTGGCGGATCTGTTGTCGTCGCTGACCGACACCGTCTGGGTAGGGCTCAGCGCTGGGAGCATGGTGATGACCCCCGTGGTCGGGGACGACTTCATCCAGTGGCAGCCACCCAGCGGTGACAAGACCACCTTGGGTCTCGTCGACTTCTCCATCTGCCCGCACCTGGCTCCCGACGGCATGCCGGGCAACTCCCTGGCGGAAGCGGAGCAGTGGGCGGCCGGCATCCCGAACCCGGCGTACGCCATGGACGACCAGACGGCCATCAGCGTGGCCGACGGTGAGGTCGACTTCGTTTCCGAGGGTCACTGGCAGCAGCTCCGGACCCTGAGCTCTGGTCCCGACCGGGCCTGACGGCGTCTCGTGCCGCGGCCGCGTCCTACCCGCTGGGAGTCGGAGTGCCGCACTCCCGATCGCACCAGCGCCAGCCTCGACCTGTCCAACCCCCTCATCTGGCGAGGAGCGGTCGTCCGGGTCAGAGGCCTCGGATGAGTTCGACCATCCGCGCGACTCGACGCGGACCGACAGGGCGACATCCCAGGTCTCGATTCCCAGCCGATGAGGACCGTTGGGGTGGGGCCGTCGCACGACCAGGACACGGGTGCTCGTGCCGCATGAGGATGTGCACGAATATGGCGGACGCCAGCGGCCAGGTCGCATAGCGTTCCACCGTGCGTGCCAGATGGGTGACCGGGCTGGTCGGCGGGTTCGTCTCGGGCCTCCTCGTCATCCTTCCGGCGACGCCTGTGTCGGCGGACGTGTCTCCGACGACGCTGCCTCCCAGCGCTCCGGGACGGTTGGCGTTCTCGACCGCCACCTACTACGGCTCGGGCTCGCAAGGAGGCATCGCGGTGCACGGCCTGGGAACGATCGGTCTCGACGGCAGCGACCAGCGCACGCTGACCGATCCTCAGCCCGTCGGCGACAACCCGTACGCCGGCTACGACCACTCCCCGCAGTGGTCCCCGGACGGCACCTGGCTCGCCTACCTCCAGGACCGGCCGGCCGGCACCAGCGGGACCATCGACTCGGTGGCGGTCATTCCCCGTGACGGCGGCGAACCGCAGGTCATCGAGTCGGACTCCTACGCACCGGCGTGGTCACCCGACGGTCGCTACCTGGCCTGGATCACAGGGGACGGAGCGGGCGACCACGGGCTGGAGATCGCCGACGTCGAGACGACGCCCACCACCATCTCGGTCACGAACCTCCGCTCGCTGCCACTGCCCGACCCCGGGTCGTCGCCCGGCTGGCCGACGTTCGCCCCGAACGGCCAGTCGGTGGCCGTGATGTCCGGAAGCGACCTCTACACGATCTCGACCACAGGTGACGACGTCCGCCAGGTGTCCCACGGTGTGCCGATCGAACTCGGCACCTACCGCTACGCCTTCTCACCCGACGGCAGCAAGCTCATGTTCCTCGGTCAGACCGACGCCCAGAGCGGCCAGGTCCACACGTTCGTGGTCAACACGGACGGTACCGACCAGCACCAGGTGTGGTCGCAGTACACGGACTCCGCCGCGTGGAGCCCCTCCGGTGACGAGATCGCGACCACGGCCGGCGCCTACGACGGCATCCACTTCGTCGACCTCGCGGGGGACGAGCTCTCGAGCCTGGCCCAGGGCGACTACCAGTCGATGGGCGGCCTGACCTTCTCCCCGGACGGCTCCGTGGTCTACACGGTCGCGGCACCCGCTGACACCGACTGGGCGCCGGACCTCTTCGCGATCCCCGTCAACGGCGACCCCGCCCAACGCCTGACCACGGACCAGAGCGTCTTTCCGTGGACGGTCCAGGCGATCGACCCGGGCCGAGTGCTGCGGCAGTACGGCGACAACCCGGCCGACACCGCGGCCGCCGCCGTCTCCGACGACGTCACCACCGCCGACACGGTGGTCGTCTCTGCGGCCGACGACTACGCCTCATCGCTCGCGGCCGCCCCCCTGGCTGCTTCGCTCGGCGCTCCGGCCCTGGTCAGCCGGTCTGACTCGGTCAGCAACCAGGTGCTTGCGACCGCTGACCGCGTGCACGCCTCGAACGTCGTCCTCGTGGGCGACCTGTCGTCGAACGTCGAGACGGCTCTGCAGGACGCTGGGCTGAACGTGACCCGCGTGGGTGACACCGCGTCGCCGTACCGCGTCAGCGCCGCAGTGGCGTCGCACCTGTCGGCCCATCGAGCGTTCGTGGTGCCGGTCGCCGCCGATCGGCCGGGTGACTGGAGGCTGCCGCTGGCGACCGCGGGCTTTGCGGCCTACCGCCACCTGCCTCTCCTGTACGTGAAGCACGGCTCCGTGCCGCCCGTCACCCGCCGCGCGATCCGCACCCGCGGCATCACCAGTGTCACCGTGGTCGGCTCCGACCAGGACGTGGCTTCCAGCCTTCTGCGTCAGCTCCGAGGACTCGGGGTCACCGTGCACCGGCTGCGCTCCAGCGACCGCTACGCGATCTCGGCACACCTGGCCGAGCGCACCGTGGCCGCAGGCGCCCGGAGCGATCATCCGGTGATCTCGTCGGGGGCAACCTGGACCTCGTCGGTCACTGCGCCCGCCCTGGCGGCCCTCCTCGGACAGGCCAGCGTGCTCGTCGACGGCCGCACGCTCGCTCACAGCGCCGCCACGGCGACGTGGCTCAGCCATCATCGAAGCGGTATCGGCACCGCGAGACTGGTCGGTGGCGTGAAGGTGATGCGACCCCTGGTCGAGACGCAGCTCGAGCATCGGGTTCGGCACTGATCGGACCAGGCGGCCGACCAGGGCAACCCTGCGGAGATGCTGAGCAGCGTTCGTCCCGCCGCCGTGAGCCGGCGTCGAAGAGACCCGCCGCAGCCGCGCACCGAGGCTCCGCGAGGCCGTGCCGAGCGGGTGCTCGGGCGACCTTCGATCAGAGGCCATCGTGCCGGTCGCTTTCGCCCTGGCTCCGCTGCTGCCGCACGAGCGGGGCCATCCAGAAGTACATATGGAGCACCAGCGCGGGGACGAGCAGTCCCCATGCGGCAGCAGCCGTGACCGAGATCCGGTACAGCCACAGCTGCACCGCGATGACCAGGACCAGCGCCCACAGCTCCGCCCACTGCCAGGGCTTGAGCGGGCTCCCGGGCGAGGGCTCGGGCTGCGTCACAGCCCGCAACCTCGTGAGGACCGGCACCGAACGCTGCTGACCTTCAGCCTCGTCCGAACCACCGCGGATCCCGACCGGGTCAACGCACCCGCATGAACCACACAGAGCGCTCGTGCGTAACACACAGCAAGGACATGGGTAGGGACCGTTGTCTGAGCGGTGTCAGCGCCGAGACCAAGGAGATGACGATGAACCGCTTCCATGATCGTGGACGCTTGATCGACCCGCTCTGGGACGTTGCGACGGCCACCCAGATCCTCGTGGCCGGCCCGAGGACGGTGAGCGCGTTGGCGCTCGAGTCGGACCCGAGGGAGCCCCCAGGAGATGTCGACGGCGTCCTGGTGGCGAACAGACACCCGACTGGGTGGTTTCTGCACGCCGTGCGGCGCGACGACCTGTCCGAGGACCAGCTCGCCCCGTTCCGCGAGCTGGTGACGGTCCGGAGCTACCTCCTGCTTGCGCGCGGCCCGGAAGCGCCTGCCTGGCGGCCTGCGCCGGTCGAGGACGAGTGGCATTCGGTGTGGTACTCCCTTGCTCGCGAGCTCTCCGAGCTCGACGACGCACTGGTCGATTGACCCGGTGACGCGCGCACCCCGGCCCGGTGCGGAATCACGCCACGAACGGCACCAGCGCCACGGCGAGGAAGAGCAGAGTCAGGTACAGGTTCGAGAAGTGGAACAGCCGCATCGGTTGCAAGACTGCGAGGTCATGGGAGCTGCGTGATCGGCGGAGCAGGAGTGCCGCCTCGCCGACGAAGACGGCTCCGAGGGCCAAGGCGATGACCGGGTAGACGACTCCGGTGTGGGCCACCGGCCACAGCACCAGCGACGTCGCCACCGTCACCACCGAGTAACCGAGGATCTGACGAGAGACCGCATGAGCTGTGGCCACCACCGGCAGCATGGGTACGCCGGCTGCCGCGTAGTCCTCGCGGTAGCGCATCGCCAGTGCCCAGAAGTGCGGAGGCGTCCAGAAGAAGACCACCAGGAACAGCACCACAGGAGGCCATGCCAGGGAGCCCTGGACGGCGGTCCACCCGATCAGGGTGGGGAAGCAGCCCGCCGCACCTCCCCAGACGATGTTCTGTGTCGTGCGGGGCTTGAGCCACATCGTGTATCCCACGACGTAGAAGACGTTCGCGGCCACCGCCAAGAACGCAGACTGCCAGTTCACCTGCACCATCAGGATCACGGTGGAGACGACTCCGAGGACCAACCCGAACACCAGCGCGGACCTGCGTGACACCGCCTGCCTGGCCAGGGGACGGCGTCGGGTGCGCCGCATCCGCGCGTCGATGTCGGCGTCCACGACGCAGTTGAGCGCGTTCGCGCTTCCCGCCGACAGCGTGCCCCCCACGAGCGTGAAGACCACGAGCGAGAGCGAGGGCACGCCGTCGCTGGCCAGGAACATCACCGGCAGCGTGGTCAGGAGCAGCAGCTCGATGATGCGGGGCTTGGTCAGCGCCACGTACGCCGCGACCGTCTCGCGGGTGTGGGAGACGCCTGCCGTCGCGGTGAGCAGGGGCGCGGTCATGAGGATGCTCCCAACTGGCGGAGGATCCGCACGAGGACGTGGCTGTCGACCGGTCCGATCACGCGGGCTGCCACTCGGCCCTCGCGGTCCAGGAAGACGGTGCTGGGCACCCCGGTCTGCGGCAGCATCCGGAGCCGGCCCAACAGAGTGCCGTGGGGGTCGGCCAGGCTGGGGTAGCGGGCTCCGCGCGAGGTGGCGAACGTCCGCGCGGAGCTGGCGCTGTCCCGTTCGTCGATGCCGACGACCCGGAGCGACGTTCCTGCCGCGTGGACCAGCACCGGCATCTCCTTGCGGCAAGGGCCGCACCAGGAGGCCCAGACGTTGACGGCGACCAGGCCGTGACCGGTCGCGTCAGCGAGGTCGAACGGCGTCCCCGTGATCGTCGTGCCGCTCAGGCTCGGCGCCGGGGTGCGCTCGGCGACGGGGAACACCTGCGTCCCGACGCCGAGCGAGGACGCGGTGGGTCTGCTGGGCCTCGACGAGCACGCCGCGCTCAGCACTGCCACCAGCGCGAGCAGCGCCACCAGCGCGGCGGCTCTCACTGGGTGCTCCCGAGCACCCAGTGGAGGACCCTGTCCACGCTGGCAGGGGACCAGGACCCGGGGTCTGGCGAGGAGACGTTGCGATGGCCCAGCGCATCCATGTAGTGATAGATGCGCCGGGGGATGTCCGCAGCGGAGACGTTCCCGTAGCCCTCCATCTCGTAGCGGAATCGCTGACTTCCGTTGATGAAGATCAGCTCGTCGGTATGGGCGATGTCCGTGGTCAAGGGCGCGCCGGTCACCCAGTCGCGAGGAAGCGGCGGCTTCAGCCGGGTCACGTGCCGCCACACACCCAGCGTGTGCCACACCTGCTCGACCACGCGGGGGTCTCCGGTCAGGACGGTCCAGTTCGGGAGCCTGGGGAACTGCTGCTGGTAGGCGCGCAGGTGGCGGGTGTCGTCGCGGGTGGGGTCGATGGTGAGGCTCACGAACTCGACCCCGCGACCGGCACGTGTGCGGTCCAGATCTCTGGCGGCACTCACCATGCTCGCCGTGATGATCGGGCATGACTCCTGACACAGGGTCATCACATCGGACAGCACGACCGCCTTGCCCTTGAAGGCACCGAGGGAGGTCGCGCGTCCGTGGCTGTCGACCAGCGGTGCGTCGAGGACGCTCGCAGGCACCTGAGCGTCGAGCGTCGTACCGACGGTCGGTGCGACGGCGGCCGGTTCCGCTGCGTCGCCCCGGACACCGCACGCAGACGTCGGTGCCGCCACCGCGAGCAGCATGGTCGCCAGGACCATTCCCCGCGATGCGGAACGCGCGTACCGTGCGTGGGCGTGACCGAAGCCCCGCGGCTGATGGCGAGCTGGGAACCTTCCCCCGTCCCGTGGCTCATCCTGATCGCCACCGCAACGCTGTACCTCGTCGCGGCTTCGAGGGTCACTCGGAGGGCGCCGGCGAGGCCGTGGCGACAGTCCCGGACCTGGTGCTTCGTCGTCGGTATTGCTGTGACGGCGTTCGCCCTGGTCGGTCCGCCGGGTGCGTGGGACGACGTCTTCTTCTACGCCCACATGACCCAGCACATCCTGATCGGGATGCTCGCTGCCCCGCTCCTCGTCCTCGGGGACCCGGTGCTGCTGACGCTGCGGGTCAGCAGTCCAGAGGTGCGTCGGCGCTGGCTCGTGCCGTGCTTGCGAAGCCGTGCGGTCAGCGTCCTCACACACCCCGTCTTCGGGTGGGTGTTCTTCGTGGGGGTGATGGGCGTGACGCACCTGCCGGCGGTGTACGACGGCTTCCTGGACCGGCCGGTTCTCCACGACTTCGTGGAGCACCCGCTCTTCCTGGTCAGCGGGCTGGTGTACTTCCAGCCGCTCCTGTCGCCCACCACGGGGAGTCGGTTCGTGCCCCACGGGGTTCGCCTGCTGTCGCTGTTCACCGTGATGCTGCCGATGGCGATGCTCGGCTTCTTCCTCTTCGCGGCCCCACACCTGGCCTATCCGTTCTACGCCCACGTCTCACGACCGTTCGGGCCGGATCCGCTCGCCGACCAGAAGCTCGCCGGGATCCTGATGTGGTCCACGTCGATGGTGCTGGGCGTCGCGTGGCTGGTGGTCGCCGCCAGCAACTGGTTCAGGGCAGAGGAGCTGCGCACACGTCGTACCGAGAAGGCGAGTGCGGACCTGGCGTCGGGGCTGCAGCCGTGAGCTCGGATCGGCCAGAGCCGATGAGGATCTGGTCCAGACCGACGCTGCGCTACCACCTGGCGTTCTTCCCCGTCATCGCCTTCTGTCTCGCTGCCGGGTGGTTCGAGCTGACCCGAGCGCGGGAGGGACACACGATCGCCTGGGTCTATGTGTTCGAGTGGCCGCTCTTCGGAGTTCTGTTCGGGTGGATGTGGTGGCACATCGTCACCGGGCGCGACGCCCATCGCCCGAGTCCACCGAGCCCGCCCGGTGACCGCGACATCCCCGAGGACGACCCTGGCCTCCAGGCGTGGCGGGCCTATCTGGCCGAGCATGAGGGCAACAAGACCGACCGCGCCCCGGGATCCGGCTGATCCTTGGGGAGCGGGCACCCCACGGTGCTGTTGGCCACGCTGATCGTGATCGCCCCGAGGAGGGCCGCCACACACACCCACGCGAACCAGATACCGACCAGGCGCACGTGCCAGTCACGGGCTCCTCGAGTGACGCGTCGTTGGACCCGGATGACGATGCCGAGCCCCAGGAAGATCGTGATCAGCAGATGGAACACGTTCCCCGCGGCGAGGACCCAGACGGCGGAGGAGTAGGCGTTGTCGCTGACATGGAAGGGGAACTGGTACATCTCGACGATGTTCAGCACGAGTGCCACGAGCATCCCGACCAGGGCAACGACTCCTCCGTTGAGGAAGTGTCGGCGTCCTGGCTCGTGGGCCTCCAGCCCGTAGCGGTAGGCGAGGAAGGACGCCACCATCACTGCTGCGACAAGCCACGGCCACCACAAGGACGCCACTCCGGTCCCACCCGGATGGAACGATGACTGGGTGTTGATCCCGCGGAGGTAGAGGAACGCGAAGGACAGGGCCACGACGAACGACGCGTCCGCGACGATGAGCAGCAGGACCCCCGTGCGCCATCGGTCGCCGAAGTCCTCGGGCTCCTCGGGTGCGAAGGCCTCCTTGTTGACCAGTGACTCGGTGCTCATGCCATGGCCCCTTCACCCTGTTCCGGACCGGTCTCGGCACCGGCCGGCACCGGTACCGGCGCAGGTTCGGGCTCCACCGGTTCGCCGTACCCGTAGGCGTCCTCGGTGACCACCGGCAGCACGGCGAAGTTCTCCAGGGGGATCGGGTTCGGGACCGTCCACTCGAGCGTCTTCGCACCCCAGGGGTTCATCGGCGCGACCGCTCCGTGCCGCCAGGAGGCGATCACGTCGTAGAGCAGGACCAGCATGCCGACGCCGATGAAGTAGGCGCCGATCGTCGAGATCAGGTTGCCCGTGTGGTACGCCGCGTCGTAGTGCACGACCCGCCGCGGCTGCCCTTCGAGACCGACCATGAACATGCCGAGGAACGTCACGTTGAACCCGATCTGGACCAGCCAGAACGACACGAAGCCCGAGGTCTTGCCGAGCATCCGGCCGGTCATCTTGGGGAACCAGTAGGCCATGGCGCCGATGGCGCCGGTGAGTCCTGCGCCCATCAGCGTGTAGTGGAAGTGCGCAGTCACGAACATCGACCCGTGCAGCTGGTAGTCGAGTGGAACGTCGGAGAGGTAGATGCCGGTGATGCCTCCGATGATGAAGTTCCACAGCATCGCGTAGGTGCACATCATGGGGAGTGTCGTCCAGATCCGGCCGCGCCACAGGGTGCCCAGGATGACCAGGAACAGGCCGCCCGTCGGGATCGAGATCATCTCCGTGGTCAGCATGAACGGGCCGTTGAGGTCGGGGGCCCATCCGGAGGCGAACATGTGGTGCGCCCAGACCGTGACGCTCAGCCCGACGATCGCGACGATGGAGAGCACCGCCACCCGGAAGCTGTAGAGAGGTTTCCGGGCGAAGACGGCCGTGAGCTCCATCAGGGCCGCCACCGCGGGGATCAGGATGACGTAGACCTCGGGGTGCCCCATCAGCCAGAACAGGTTCTGGTAGAGCCAGGGCTGGCCTCCCCGGTTCGGGATGTAGAACCCGCCCCCCATCAGCCGGTCGACCAGGAGCAGGATCTCGGCGGCCATGAACATCGGGAACGCCGGTAGTGCGAGCGCCACGCTGGCCAGCACGCCGTACACGAAGATCGGCGTGCGGGTCCACGTCATCCCCCGGGCCCGCATGGTCAGGATCGTCGTGGTGATGTTCGCCCCGGCGACAGCGGTGGACACCGCGAAGATCAAGATGGCGACCATGTAGGAGTCGACGCCGGCCGGCCCCTGGTCCGCGATCGGCGTGTAGCCGACCCATCCCATCGGGATGCCACCGAGGAAGGCGGCGGAGTACAAGACGGGCAGCATGGCCACGAGCAGCCACAGGCTCAGTGCGTTGAGCCGGGGGAAGGCCATGTCGCGGGCCCCGATCATCAACGGGACCACGAAGTTCCCGAACGGGCCGGTGACCATGATGATCGTGGCCAGGATCATGGTCAGCCCGTGGAGGCCGACCAGCGAGTTGTAGGTCTGCGGGCCGAGGAAGCCGGAGTTCGGTGAGATGAGGTCGGTCCGGATGAGCATGGCCATCGTGCCACCCGCGCCGAGCATGACCATGGTGAGCACGAGGTACTGGATCCCCACGACCTTGTGGTCGGTCGTGAACCGGAAGTAGCGCCCGACGCCCTGGTCCTTGCCGGCGAGGAACAGCTCGTCGGCGTGGGTGAGGTCTCGGCCCGTCAGCCAACGGACCGGACCGGTGAATGCCCCCATGCCGGCCATGAAGCCGACGGCCCACCCGACCATCGTCGCCGTGGCGCGCACATCGACCACGTGCACCGCGTCCTTCGCCACTGACTTGGCGACCAGGTTGAAGACCAGAGCGAGCAGCACTCCCCCCGCGATTCCGGTGCCGATGTTGAGGCGCCGCATCACGCCGCCGTCCGGCCCTCCCTGGACGGGGTCGGTCTTGTAGGTGTCGGCGACGGTCATCGGCTACCTCCCTGAGACGCGGCCCAGGTGTCGAACGACCGGCCCGAGACCACGTAGGCGTAGGTCTCCATGTCGGCGTGCAGGAGGCCGCACAGCTCCGCGCACTTGACGTGGTACGTCCCGAGGCGGTCAGGCGTGGTCTGGGTCGTGGTGGTCATCCCGGGGTTGGCGTCGACCTTGATGCCCATCGCGGGGACCCAGAACGAGTGGATGACGTCGTCGCTGGTCACCCGGAAGAGGACCGGTCGATTGATGGGCAGGTACAGGTCTTGGCTCTCGACATCGCCGTTGTCCGGATAGGTGAAGGTCCAGACCCACTGCTGCCCCGTGACGTCGATCTCGAGGGGGGTGGAGGCGGTTGCCGGTGAGTCCACGCTGCTGAGCGCTGCCAGGCCCCAGATCAGCAGGAACAGGCACAAGGCCGAGGAGGCGAACATCCACACGCCGGTTGCCCACCCGTGACCGCGAAGGGGCGGTCCGTCCGGATCCTCGGGCCCCCAGTCGCCGCGTCTGCGCCACTTCCACAGGCTGTACACCAGCAGCGCCCACACCACGGCGGCTACCGGGGCCGAGGCGACCGAGAACGTCGTGAACGTGCGCTCGACCTCGGTCATGGTGTTGGAGGCCGAGGGTCCCATCAGGTGATCAGGCACGGTCAGCGCGAAGATCACGCCCAGGACGGTGAAGGCCGCCCAGAGCGCGCCGATGACGCGTGCGTCCTCGCTGTGCCACCAGGGGCACGCTTCTGGGTGCTTGATGTCTCCGACACGCCTCAGCCCTCCCTGCGACCCGTCGTCGGCGGGTGCGGCCCCGGCCTGGTCATGTGACCGTCAACGTTCCCGACATCCACCCTCGGGTGGACATCGGTCCGCCGAACTTGGCGTATGTGCCGTCGCCGCACGGGAACTCGCAGTTCCACACGTACTTGCCGGGCCCCTTGGTGCGGAACGAGAACGTCACCTCGATGGGCTTCGGGTACATGCTGCCCGGAGCCACAGGAGCGTCGTCCGGCAAGGCCGGCAACGGGGCACTCACGAAGAGCGGGTCCTGGGAGGTGGGAGCGGCATGGATCGTGAAGGTGTGACCCACTGCCCCCGGGTCCACCTGAGTCACCGTCTTGCCGTTGACCGTCTCGGTGCCTCCGACGGTGCCGTGCACTTTCGCGAACCATGGATTCGTGATCGCCTCACCGCCGTCGTACTGGCTGATCGTCACGGTGACCAGCGAGTTGCGCGGGACGGACAAGGTCGTCGTGGGGCCGTAGCTCACCCAGTCCGGCTCCGACCCGCCGTCCTTCCCGTGCTCGCCCGCCAGGCTGTCGGGGTACGTCGAGATGTGGAGGTACGCATGGTGCGGGTCAGATCCGCGCTGCGGCGCCGCCGCCAACGCGGGTGCCGGTTGTTGGTGAAGCAGAAAGCCGATCAGAGCCACGAACGCTGCGCCGCACACGATGGTCAGCACAGGGCCGAACACACGAGAAACCATGTTTCATCTCCCCGGAGCTCTGCTTGCGAAGCAGAGCCCGGCACCATCTAGGCCCGATGGTCGGCGGCTGTCAACGAAGGAGCTGCTCCAGGAGGCGTAGATGACAAAACCGTCATGTCTGCAGCGGAGACGCAGCCAGACCATGAGTACGGCGGCAGCTTCGACTCGGCCCTCAATCCAGCGTTGTGGCTACAATGACGCAGCTTTGTCTCGGGGGAAGTGTGGGGTGGCCATGTCCCGGGATCGCGTCCTGGTGATCGACGACGAACCTGGCGTCCTCCGTTTCGTGTCGCGAGCGCTGCGCGCGGAGGGCGTCGAGGTCCATACCGCCGACGTCGGTGCGGACGGCTACCAGATGGCCCTTTCCGAGGCGTATCGGTTGGTGATCCTCGACCTCGTCATGCCGGGTCTCGACGGGATGACGCTGCTCAAGCGGCTACTCCATCACAAGCCCGATCAGGCAGTCCTGGTCCTCTCGTGCCTGACAGACACCAGGACAAAGGTCCGGGCCCTGGACCAGGGTGCCGCTGACTACCTCGGGAAACCTTTCGCCCTCAACGAGCTCCTGGCCAGGGTCCGCGCACGGATGAGGGTGTCACCCGTCAAGGACGGTGTCCTCCTGACCGGAAGTGACTTCGTGCTCGACCCTGTGCGTCACGAGGTCACCACAGAGACCAGCACGTTCGTGCTGACCCGACGCGAGTCGGCGCTGCTGGGCGAGCTGATGCAGCATCTGGGAGAGAGCGTCTCGAAGGAGAGGCTGCTGGCGGAGGTGTGGGGCTACGACTTCGACCCGGAGACCAATGTGGTGGACGTGTATGTGCGAAGGATCCGCCAGAAGCTGGGCGCCGGGGCGATCTCCACGGTGAGGGGAGTCGGCTATGGCGTCGATCTCTGACGTCGGGTTCAACGCCCGGCCCAGGCCGGCGCTCGTGTGGCACGAGCATGGGGTCGACATCCTGTGGTGGTGCTTCGTGGCCGTCAACGCGTGGGCCATCCTCATGTTGCGTGCCTGGGCCACCGTGCCGTTCCACTTCATCTGGATCGGCGTCACCCTGATGTACGGCTGGCGCGTGTGGAACCTGAAGGTCACCGTCCTCTCGCTCTCGGTCATCGTGGCCGTGACCGGAGTGACGATGCTGGTCGAGGTTGTCCACGGCTACCAGGAGCCCGACGAGCTCACCGAGATCCCCTTGATGGCGACGGTCTTCCTGGTGATGGTCGTCTACGTCCGGCGCCGGGTGGCCGCGCAGCAGGAGACCGAGCAGATCGCGGCCCACAACCTCGCCCTGGTGGAGCAGAGTCGGACCCTCGTCCAGAACGCGTCGCACGTCCTGCGGACTCCGCTGACCATCGCGCTGGGTCATGCCGAGCTCCTGCAGCAGGCGGCCGCGAGCTCGGAGATGACCGAGGACGCGCACGTCGTCGTCCACGAGCTGAGCCGGCTCAAGCAGATCACCGACAGGTTCCTGGGCCTCGCCAAGAGCGAGCAACCTGACTTCCTGTACCCGGTGGAGACGGCCGTCGGAGAGCTCGTCTCGACCACGGTCACACGATGGATGGCCACGAACCCGCAAGTCGGTCTTGGGGTCGTGGAGAGTGAAGTCATGACGCTGGACCCCGGCCGCGTGGCTGAAGCACTCGATGAGTTGATCGGCAACGCCATCGTCCACTGCCCTGCCGCGCCGGTTGAGGTCTCCGGACTCCGCCGTGCTGATCGCTACGTGATCGAAGTCGCCGATCGCGGACCCGGAGTTCCGCCTGGGATGTCGTCGTCGGTGTTCGACAGGTTCACCCATGGCAGCGAGACCAGGCCACGCGGGGCAGGCCTGGGGTTGGCGATCGTCAAGGCCGTCAGCGAAGGGCACGGTGGAACGGTGTCGGTCAGGAGTAGACGAGGAGGAGGCAGCGTCTTCGAAGTGGCGCTTCCCTTCGCTCCTCTCGCGCCCGAGCCCTTGGACCGATCGCTCGGCGTCACTGGCGCTGCCTAAGACTCGCGAACGCTCCCAGAGGTCGGGACCTCACCCGTTACTACCCGTCAGGCCAGGAACAAGCCGATTCACGCTCAACGGTGCGGGATCAGCCGCTCTGACACTGCTGACTTCAACCCACTGGCACTCCCCCAGGCTGTCCCAATCTGGACAGTTTCCGGACGTGTGATCATTCTCAAAAGCTTTCAGGCCCGGAATCACGCTTGATTCCGGGCCTGATTGGTAGCGGGGGCAGGATTTGAACCTGCGACCTCTGGACGAGATCGGGGTCCTGCCTACCACTGCCCTGGAGCTTGGACGAACGTGGGCTTCCTCGGGGTGTTGAGGAGAAACCTCACGGATAGGGCCCCAGTCTATCGGTGCGTTCTGGAGCAGTGGGTCATCGTTTTTGGCCAGAAAGTGGCCCTGGGTCGAATCCTCGTCAGAGGCTCGGTTCGACGGGCTGCGACTCCAAGGCGAGCAACCGCGAAGACCAACTGGTGCACCTTGCGGAGCGGCTCACATCTGATGCCGACGTAGACAAAGCAATCCGAGGCGGCGAACGATGCAATCTTGAACGCACCGGCTGCACCCCACGAACCCGACTGAGCAGTGTTTCCCCAGGTCAGCCGCAGACCTGACTCAGGAGGAGGAGAGCTCGAACTCGTGGTCCGGAGGAGATGGCGGTGCGCGTCATCGGCCGGGTTCCGCGAAAGGTCTGGGTGCTGGAAGTTACTAGCCAATGCCTTCGGTAGGTTCACCGCCAGCCTCGAGGTTGCGTTCGAACCGCCCAGGATGAGCGACCCACCGAGATGCCGAGGAGCAGTGGGTTTGCCCCCGGGTTGCTCTGTCTTGCTGCAGGGAGCCAGGGCGAGCACTGGTGCGAAGGCGGTGCCGCCGAGTCCGGGTTCGTCCGTGCGGCGAGTCCCAGTCGTTACGGCGAGCCGGGGGTGACCAGGCCGGCCTCGTACGCCGTGACCACCAACTGCACGCGGTCGCGGCAGCCCAGCTTGTTCAGCAGGCTGCTGACGTGGGACTTGACAGTGGCCTCGCCGATGAAAAGCCCTGTGGCGAGCTCGCTGTTGCTCAGCCCGCGAGCGACGCCGATCAATACCTCGCGCTCGCGCTCGGAGATCGGCGGCAGCTCCCTAGGCTTGTCCCGGGCGGCTCGCCCGGCGAATTCCGCGATCAGCCGACGGGTGATCGAGGGTGCGACGAGGGCGTCGCCGCGCGCAACGACGTGGATCGCTGACGTCAGCTCGTCCGGCGGGCAGTCCTTGAGCAGGAAGCCGCTGGCGCCGGCATCCAGCGCGGAGAACACGTACTCGTCGAGGTCGTACGTGGTCAGCACCAGCACCGCCGTCCCCGGGAATGTCTTGCTAATGCGGCGCGTCGCCGCGATCCCGTCGAGGACTGGCATCCGGATGTCCATCAGCACGACGTTCGGCCGCAGGCGTTCGACCAGGTGGAGCGCCTCCTGCCCGTCGGCGGCGTCGCCCACCACCTCCAAGCCGTCCTCGCCGTCGAGCAGCTTGCGGAAGCCGGCGCGCAGCAGGAGCTGGTCGTCGGCGATCACGATGGTGAGCGCGTCGCGAGGATCGCTCGTCATCCGACAACCACCGCCGTGACCGGCAGTCGCGCATGGACCGTCCAGCCGCCGCCGGCGGCCGCGCCGGCGCTGATGGTGCCGCCGAAGACGTTGACCCGTTCGCGCATGCCTATCAACCCGTGCCCCGGCCCGGCGTTGGCGATCCCGTTGCGCGGACCTGGGCTCCCGTCGTCGCTGACCTCGAGGTCGAGATGGGTGCGCTGGAACGCGACCCCGACGCGGACGCAGTGCGCGTTGGCGTGCTTGAGCACGTTGGTCAGCGCCTCTTGCACGATCCGATACGCGGTGAGGTCGAGGCCCGGCGGCAGTGGCGACCTTTCGCCGGAGATGTTGACGTCGACCTGCAACCCGGCCTCACGCACCGCCGACAGCAGGTCGTCCAACTGGGCCAGGACGGGCTGGGGTGACAGGACCAGCGGGTCGTCAGTGCGTCGTAACAGGCCGAGCAGACGCCGAAGGTCGACCAACGCCTCGCGGCCGACCCTCTCGATCGAGCCCAGCGCGGCGTCGATCGACTCCCCGTCAACGTCCAAGCCCTGCAGGGAACGACGTTCCGCACCTGCCTGCACCACGATCACAGACAGGCCGTGCGCGACGACGTCGTGGAGCTCGCGGGCGATGCGGGCGCGCTCGTCCTCGACCGCGCGAGCCGTCTGTCGCTGCTGCTCGGCTGCCAGGACGCGCGTGGCCTCCCATGCCTGCCGGGCCTGCTCGGTGCGGCGGCTGATCAGGTAACCGACGCCGAAGCCGATCGCGAGCCAGACTGCGATCGGCGCCACGTCGCCCGCCCGGCCGCCGACCACGTCGACGAACAACCCGATGACGAACCACGCGGCGAGGATGGCTGCACCGATGGCGAGCTTGCGATGCTCCTGGAGCGATCCGAGGCAGTAGGCGGCACCGACCATGAGCAAGAACCCCTCGAACGGTCCCTGGGTCCCGACCGGCCACAGCGTCGTCCACCATGTCACGACGGCGATCGTGAGGCACGGCGCAAGGAGCGGTGCGCGACGTCGTAGACCGAGACCGGCCACGGCCACGGCGAGGAACGCCAAGTGTCGCGCCGGCGGGCCGGGGTAGGCCACCGAGTGCGGCTGCTGCGAGACGTTGACCATGCCAATCAGCAAGATGACCGTCGGCACCACCCAGTCGAGCGCGACGCGGCGCAGCCGGAGGGCGAGGTCGCGACTGGTCATGTCCGGCACGGTATCCCCAGGCCAGCCCCTGCGCGTCCCTCTGACGACGGGTCGTTGTTCACTCTGCGGTGGGATCCGCGGCGCTGTGGTTTCCGTCGTGCGCGATCCACAAACCGCCCGAAGGCCGAGGCGTACGGCGGCCCTGCGCTCCTACGTTGCTCGACAGCCGCGACGGTCGCGGCACTCAGCAGGGGGTATCCACGATGAACACCTTCCGATCTCTCATCACCGGCGTCACCGTGATCGCGGCGGGCGCGGGAGCCGGGGCCTCCTTGGCGGCGACGGGTACGGCGTCCGCCGGTACCGCCAACTCGCCACGGGCCGCGTCGTTCACGGTCCGTGGCCACCACGGCAGCGAGACGAACCTCGACCTCGGTAAGAGCGGCTTCAGCGCCGGCGACCAGGACGTGTTCACCGGCTCGCTCACTCGCAACGGAACCCATGCGGGTTCCTTCGTCGGCACCTGCACCACCGCCCGCGTCGGCAAGACGAGTGCCGACCAGCTGTGCACTTTCGATCTTCACCTCGCCCGCGGCCAAATCATGGCCTCCGGCACGACGCGGTCCGGCAAGTCCGGTCCGGGCACCTTCGCGCTCCCGATCCTGGGCGGCACCGGCCGCTACCAGACCGCCGCCGGCCAGATCGCCGTCACCGCCACCACCGGCAAGACCTTCCCGATCGCCATCTCCCTGCGCTGAAGCCCCGAGCCGCCAGACCGCCGATCCAAGCTGGTCGCGGCCCGGCGGCTCGTGCGTGCCGGCCGCGGGTCGTCGGTTAGCGCCTGAGCCGGCATCGTCCGTGTACACGAGCCTGACCGATTGCTCGACTATCAGCCGCCCCATTTTCCGGCACATCGTCGACCATCTCGACGCGGACCCTGAACTGGCGCACCCTCCGAACCTCGCGCTCCCGGACGTTTCCTGCGGATCCCAAGCTTCAGCGAGCCCAGATGCGACACATCGCCACGACAGAACCTGCGTCTTTCCGCCGGCTTTCGACGCGGATCCAGAGCACTCACACGCCGAAGAGCGGTCGGCCGTTAGAGGTCGAGGACGTAGAGGCTCATGGTTCTGGGTGACCCATCCGGGTTGGTGTCCGTGGCCGAGATGACGTCGCGGACGTAGCTGAACCCGGCCTTTTCGGCCACCCGGATCGACCTGGCGTTCTCTGGCTCGATCCGCAGCGCGGCTCGTCGTCCGATCTTGCCTTCGCGCAGGACTTCGCACACGAGTCCAACGGCTTCCACCGCGACACCCCTGCCGCGAGCCCACGGGTGCACCGCGTAGGACAAGTTCACATCGTCCGGTTCGATTCCATCGTCGGTGTCAGGGTCATAGTCGATGTACCCGCACAGTTGGCCGTCGAGCCACACGCCGAACGGTCGCTTTCGCTTCCCCGCTTCAATCCCGCCGTACAGCCGTTCGAAGTACTCGATGGTGCCCTCGACATCGCCGTAGCCTCCGGTGAGCCAACGAACGGTGAGTTCGTCTTCTCCCGCGCAGTGCGCCTCAGCATCAGCGATGCGGAACGGCATGACCTCGACTGTCACCTGGCGGACCATAGGCAGGCTAGCGGGCAGTGTCCAACGGGTTTGGCAACGCACTCATCTGCCGCGAGTCGGGCGATTACGAACATGCCGATGAGCGGGCAACCTCCATCCGCTCTCGTCTGCTTGGTCGCCGTAGGGTCCATGCATGGACGTCAATCTGGGCGACTACGCGCGCACGCATGTCGGTTACGAGGTCAGGATGCTGCTTGGAACCTACGCTCTGCTTTCTCGGGCCCGCGACCCCATCGAGCACGACGCCGCCCTTGAGTCGTTTCTTCTGCACGCGCGTGCTCTGGACGATTTCCTCGGCTGCTCGGATCCGAGAGAGGGCGATGTGGTCGCGCGGCGGTTTGTCGACACCTGGCAGCCGATGTACCCACTGACGCCGGAGCTGCGTCGTAGCGTCAGCAAGAGGGTCGCGCACCTGACTGAAGACCGGGTCGACAAGGAGTCGATCCAAGTCCTCGACGTGCTGGCCGCTGTCGCAGCCGGCTTCGAGCGGTTCCTGGCGATGCTGCCGCCTGAGCAGCAATCACAGTTCGCCCAGGCTGCGACGCTGCTCGCTGCGCTCCCGCCGTTCGTGATCGCCAAAGCGACCACAGAGGTCGACGACTTCAGTGTGGTCTTCAATGTGGACTAGAGACCGCCCCCGCCTCGCTCGGACGACCCCGATCCATTCACAACCCTCAGCCCCGTGTGGCCCGCACAAAAGCGCACTCTCATAGCCGCTGTGAGGGTGCGTCGTACCGCCGGCTGTCGGCACGATCTGGCCCGCGTCACTTCCCCGCCAATGTGGCGGGATCGGCCGGAGTTGGTTCCTTGCTCGGCGATCCGCCGGTCCTTCAACTGCGTCTTGCACGCGGCGTAGGGCTAGCGGGAGCTGGTGTTAGTCGGTCCAGTGCAGCGTGATCTTCACAGTGTTGCCCTTCGCTCCTTGCTGTCCGGTGACGGTGCCCGTCGCGCCCCTGTAGGCGCCGGACCCACCGATGATCCGACCGACGCTCTGTCCGGTCTGGGCGTCGACGGTGACCTTGGTACGCATCTGGCCCTGGGGTCGGGCGAACGTGACGAAGCAGTGGGCTTTGCCGGCGGTGAAGTCGAAGGTGCACGAGTTCGCGGTGTAGCCGATAATGTTCCCGGCCTTGACGGCTTTATCGCTCTCGATCAGATGGGTTGTGCCTGACTGGACGCTGGACAGCGTGTGCGCGGTGAACGAGAGCCGGTGGCTGGTGGCCTGCTTCGCCGGGGATGCGGTCCCGGCTGAAGAGACAGCTAGGACGAGGCCGGTGCCGGCGACCAGGGCGGTAGTGGTTGTGACGAGCGAGGTGCGCTTCATGGTGACTCCTTGAGAACCCGGGCGTCGGGCGACGCCGCGGCACCACAGTCGCGGCGTCGGTTTCCCACCTGCGAGAGGGTCGGCATGTGATCAGGCCGGGAAGATCTCCCAGCGCCTGAGGGAGATCACCTCTTGTCGTCGACACCGAGTGGCCACACTCTTGTCTCCATGAGCGAGCGGGAGCGCACCTCCGTGTGGACGTGGGTGTGCGTCGTCCTGCTCCTGGCGTCGTCTGCCGTCGGCCTCAGCCTCTCGCTCGCCGTGGGTCACGCCGACGGCGGCTCTGTGATCGAGTCGGTGCTCGGGGTCGCCGTCGTGGCTGCCTTCTGCGTCACCGGGGCCGTGGTCATCGCAGCCCGCCCACGTCACCGCATCGGGTGGCTGCTCCTCGGGGGTGGCGTCACGTGGGCGATCGGGAACGCTGGCGTCGACCTCGCGACCTACGGCGTTGGTCACCCTGGGACGGTCCCGGCGATCTCGCTGTACGCGCTCGGGGGCGCGGTGGTGCGCGACGTGGGCTGGTTCGCCGTCATCCTCGGTCTGCCCATCTTCTTCCCGACCGGCCACATCGCGGGCAGGCGGTGGCGTTGGTTGCCCCGGTCCCTGATCGTCGTCATCGTTGCCTCGGTCGTGAGCACGCTCTCCGCACCCGACGCCAACCTCCGGCTGGACGGTTGGGTCAATCCGCTGGTCCTTCCCCACGCTCTGTGGTTCCTCGACCCCCTGGGCTTCCTGCTCAGCCTGCCGTTCGCCTTGGTGGTCGCGGGCGGAGCCGTGGCTCAGCTGCGCTGGCGGTGGCGGCTGGGGACGAACCTCGAGCGCCAGCAGATCCGTTTCGTGGCGATGTTCGCCGGCGTTCCGGTGCTGGCGGGGCCCTTGTCCTTCCTCCCCGGAGCGCCTCCCTACCTCTTCACCGTTGCCGTCCTGCCGCTCCCCGCGGCAGTGGGGTATGCCGTCTTGGCCCGTGGGCTGTACGACCTCCGGACCGCCGCGAACCGGACGGCCGTGTGGATCCTGCTCTCGGCCCTGGTCGCCGGAATCTACGCGCTGGTGATCGCCGGGGTCGGGGGTGTGCTCGACCTTGGGACAGTCACCTTCCTGCCCGCGGTCGCGGTTGGTGTGGTTGCTGTGTCGTTCGCGCCGCTGCGCGACACCCTGCAACGCGGGGTCAACCAGCTCTTGTTCGGCAGCTGGCACGAGCCTTACGAGGTGCTCGCCCGACTCGGGCAGCGGCTCGAGGCGACAGCCGACGTCGACCGGCTCCTCCAGGAGGCGACCAGCGAGCTGGCCGCGCTCGGCTTGCGCAGGGTTCGGATCGAGAACGCGCACGGCCAGCTGCTGGCCGAGTCAGCGAACGACGATGGGAGGGTGCGAGAGGCGGACGACGAGATCCCCCTGCTCGTCTACGGCGAGCGAGTCGGCACCTTACGGTTCGGGCAACCGGCCGTCCGCCTCCGTCCAGCGGACCGACGGCTGCTCGAGGACCTGGCCGTCCACCTGAGCGCGGTGCTCCACGACCACCGGCTCACCGAGGAGCTCCAGCGTGCTCTCGAACGCGTCGTCCTTGCCCGCGAGGAGGAGCGGCGTCGACTGCGCCGCGACCTCCACGATGGCCTGGGTCCAGCCCTCGCAGGCCACCTGCTGCGCCTCGACGTGATCGCCCGAGAGCTTGGGCCAGACAGCCCCACGTCCGAGCTCGTGCGTGCGTTGCGCGGGGAGCTTCGTGCGACGGTGCTCGATGTACGTCGGGTGGTCGAGGGTCTTCGCCCTCCCGCCCTCGACGAGCTGGGTTTGCCCAGTGCAGTCGAGCAGGCCGTGCACCGCCTCACCGCCGGGACAGGACTGCGGGCGGAGGTGTCGATCGCGTCGCTTCCCCCACTCACGGCAGCCGCCGAGGTGGCAGCGTTCCGGATCGTCACCGAGGCTGTCACGAACGTCGTCCGCCACTCCCAGGCCGGCTGGTGCCGTGTCACACTCGAGCCGGGTTCGGGTCTGCTCCGGCTGGTCGTGGAGGACGACGGTGTCGGCATCGGCTCCCCGACGTCGGCCGGGAACGGCCTACACACCATGCGCGAGCGGGCCGAGGAGATGCGGGGCCGCCTCAGCGTGACATCCGTTGAGGGCACTCGCGTGGTGGCCGAGCTCCCGATTCCGGCGGCTGCGCGGGTGGTCGCATCGTGAGCGTGCGAGTGCTGGTCGTCGACGACCACCCCGTGTTCCGCGAGGGACTGGCGGCATCGCTGTCCGCATTCCCGGACCTCGAGGTGGTGGGCCGGGCCGCCGACGGTCCAGAGGCGGTGGAGATGGCGGCCGCCACCGAACCAGACGTAGTGCTGATGGACCTCAATCTCCCGTCGATGTCCGGAGTTGAGGCGACCGCCCTGACCTGCGCGCTCCCCGACCCACCGGCCGTTCTGGTGGTGACCATGGTCGATGACGACGACACAGTGTTCGCCGCTATGCGCGCAGGGGCCTGCGGCTACGTCCTCAAGGGATCTACTGCGGAGGAGATCGCCGCTGCGGTGACGACCGTCGCCTCAGGCGGAGCGGTATTCGGGGCCGGTGTAGCAGCCCGGCTACTGGCAGACACCGCCGCCGTCGATCGCGGGCGCCGAGGTCGAACCTCGGTCTACACGGGCCTCACCGATCGCGAGGCAGACGTTCTCGATCTCCTCGGCCAAGGTCGGAGCAACCAGCAAATCGCCCGCGACCTGGGGCTCAGTGTCAAGACCGTCCAGAATTACGTCTCCCGCATCCTCGACAAGCTCCAGGTCAGCGACCGAACCCAGGCCGCCCTTCGGGTCAGAGACCAGCCTCGCGCCCGCTGAGCTTCCCGCGACAGGCCACGCGCCGCCTCGCTGCCTAGTGGTCCGCTCGTCTGGTGACGAGGCGTCACTTCGCCGGCTTCAGGCGCGACCAACCCGCGTCATAACGCCTAGACAGCGGCGTTCTTCTGGGCAAACGATCTGCGGCGGTGCGTCGACGGTGGCAGGGTTGTGCTGTTCAGCACTCGCGGACGTGGCAACGACGCCGCGTCCGCGGTGGAGCGGTGGAGCGGTGCTCGACTTCGATCGCCGGGCCGAGATATCGGTTCTTGCGGACGGTTCAGCCGACCTGGGCGCTGGCACGGTTTGCGGGATGGCCGTGCAGCGCCTCGGCCGTTGTGGTGGGCGCGAGGAGAGACATCGCCTGTCGGGTCATCCCCGCCACCAGGATCACGCTGCTGATCAGGATCACGGCAACACTGTTGGCGGTGAAGCCGACGAGCTGCACGACGATGCCGAGAGCGAAGAGTGCGGTTGCCCATGCTGGAGTACGACGACTGCGCAGCAACGCGATACTGAGCAGGATCGTCCCTGCCACGAATGCGAGGCCTCCGACTCCGAATACCACCGAGCTACCGCCTGAGTTGTCGAATCGGTCGATCAGGGCCGCCATCTGGTGTTGGTCGGCGCCGTGGCCGACCATCTGCCAGATCATCAGCTGGGACATCGCGTCGCCGATCGCGACGAGCGTCCCGAGGCCTAGCACGGTGGCACCTACGGCCGCGAGTCGGGGTGACCCGGCTCCCAGCCACACCAGGGCGAGCACGGCTGGGACGAAAACCATCGTGCCGGCGATGAGCAGGAGCGTGTAGGCGTACCAGCGATCCGGGTGGTGGGCGATGATGGCGAGCTGTTCGGACGAGTCGGCCGCCAGCTTGGGCGAAACCGCCTCGGCGGCAAGCCAGAGGAGTGGTGTGGCGATCAGGGCCGCCGCCAGGGCCAGCCGGCCCGGGGAAGGAGTGCTGTGGTTCATCGAATGATTCATCGAATCTCCTGGTTGGGTACGAGTAGGACAACCAGACGTTAGGTCTGCCGCCTCGAGGGCTGCCGCGGCCGTAGGGACGCTTCGGCTCATCCCTGAGGACGAATCTTCGAGGAGTGTCCGCGCGTACGATCCGAGCTATGTCCGAGGGGCGTGAGGAGACTCCCTGGCAGCGTCCCGGGATGCTGGTGGACGTTGCTGCTGGGGTGGTCCTGATTGTCACCTTCGAGTCCCTGGCCTGGTCGCACTTCGGGCCGGGCGAACACATCGCAGGCCCGCAGTGGCTGACCGCCTCACTCCCACTGCTGATGATCGTGCCGCTCTGGTGGCGCCGGCTGTATCCACTGGCCACGTGGCTGCTGGTGCTCACCGGTCTCGTCCTGCAGACAGTGACCAGCCAGAACTCCGCTGAGGGTCTCGAGATCCTCACCCCGCTGGCAATCGGCAGCTACTCGGTGGCGGCGTACGGCGTACGACGCAACGCCGTGGCCGGTCTGTTCGCCCTGCTCGCCGGCTACTCTGTCTTCGCGTTGGAGGACCGGAACTTCCGCAGCGGCACAGCCGACGCTCTCTGGGCAACCGCGTTCTTCGGGCTGGCCATGGTCGCGGCGTGGCTGATCGGCAGCTTCGACAGCAGCCGGCGCGAGGCGGCGCAGGCGGCCGCGAACGCTCGGCGAACCGAGGAATTGGCACGGAATGCCGTGAACGCCGAACGCAGCCGCGTCGCCCGCGACCTCCACGACATCGTGTCGCACAACCTCAGCGTCGTGGTCCTCCAGGCAGCCGGAGCCAGGGCGAGCAGCCAAGCACAGCCGGCGGATAAGAGCCCTGGAGAAGATCGAAAGGAGCGCCCGGGAAGCTCTGACCGAGATGCGCCAACTCCTCGGCGTACTCCGCACCGACGAGGACTCACCGATGCTCTCCCCACAGCCCAGCCTCGAGGACGTGGCCACACTTGTCGCACGGGTCCGCGATGCCGGGTTGCCCGTCGAGCTGACCATCGAGGAGGGTCTCACCGGACTGCCGCCGGTCATCGCCCTCTCGGCGTACCGGATCATCCAGGAAGCCCTGACCAACACCCTCAAGCACGCCGGCAGTGCACGAGCGCAGGTCCGCGTTGCACGTGAGGACGGAGCCGTCACCATCGAGGTCGCCGACAACGGATGCGGCCTGACAACGGCCGAGGAACCAGGCCAAGGCCTCGTCGGGATGCGCGAACGCGCCGTGTTGCTCGGGGGCCAGCTGAGCGCCGAGCCGCGAGGGAGTGGCGGCTTCGTCGTGCGGGCGACGCTGCCTGTGACCACGGCGACCACATGACCGGGGTCCTGCTCGCAGACGACCAAGCACTGGTGCGCGAGGGCCTGCGGATGCTGGTCGAGGCGGAGCCTGATCTCCAGGTCGTCGGCGAAGCGGACACCGGTGCAGCCGCCGTCGCGGAGACACTCTCGCGAAGACCCGACGTGGTGCTGATGGATGTCCGGATGCCTGGTCTGGACGGCATCGAAGCCACTCGGCGGATCGTCGAGGCCGGCTCGCCGGCGCGGATCCTGATCCTGACCACGTTCGACCTGGACGAATACGTCTACCTGGCACTCAAAGCCGGCGCGAGTGGCTTCCTGCTCAAGGACGCCGAACGGGCACAGCTGGTCAACGCGATCCGGACCGTCCACAACGGTGACCACCTGCTCGCACCGAGGATCACTCGACGTCTGATTGCCGACTTCTGTCGCGCCCCCCAACCCGGAACTTTCGGCACCACTGCGGCGGGTCTCAGCCCGCGTGAGGTCCAGGTGATCCGACTCCTTGCCAAGGGCCTGTCCAACGCAGAGATAGCAGAACAGCTGTTTCTGGGCGAGACGACCGTGAAGAGCCACATCGCCCGCATCCTGGCGAAGCTCGATCTCCGCGATCGGCTTCAGGTTGTCGTCTTCGCCTACGAGAAAGGGATCGTCCGCGCCGGAACTGAGGATTAGTACTGCTCCGTTTTGCAGCTGACCTGCGTCACATCGCCGGGATCCGGCGCGGCCTCGGCCGGCGTCGTTCCGCGTATAACGCGTCACGAGATCACGAAGCATGTCGACCAGTACGACAGTCGGACGGCGGCGCCACTCCCCCGTCGCTGCGATTTGCCGTCACCCAGATCGTCCTCGGCCCCAACATGCGCATCGTGCAACTGCCCGCTCGGTCCGTCCCGGTACGTGCGGCCAGACAACATGCCCGCTCGACTGCGCCGACTTCACGGGGGCGACCTATCGCCACGACTGACCGGCGGCCGTCATAGTCCGAGGTCCCGGCTGGTGGTCGTCGCGAGTGCGTCGGCGGTGTCGGATGTAGTGGTTGTAGAAGGTGGTCAGGTCGCGGTATCGGGTCTGGGCGGCGATCCGGTCGATCGGGGCATCCTTGACGGCGGCGGTGGTGGCGTGCCCGGCGCGCAGGGAGTGGCCACTGACCCGAGGCCGCCGAGCCCGGCCGCGGTGGCTCGGTTGCGGACGAGATCTCTAACGGTGCGAGGCCCGATGCCATCGCGGGTGATGGGACGGGCGGGCCGCCAAAACCCGGGTGAAGAGCGGCCCCGCCCCGGGAGCGGGAGGACAGTCACCAGACCACAACTCGAGAAGGCTCTGGCTCGGCCTTAGACCACGTTCGCTCAGCACCTCGATCGCTTGCACTGTCACCCCCGTACACGACCGCACGAAACTGAGCCGAACCTAGTGCGGGGGTCCGGCTACCGGATCGGGACACGTACTCACATGCCGCTAAGTGCGTGCTGATCTGCCGATGAGCGTGCCTGTGAATCCGCGAGTGGGCCTAGCAGAACGGGGAACCCACTCTTAGGATCGAGCGAACTAACGTAGGGGGTTGCAATGCTGTTTTACGGGATTCTGATAGTCATCGCCCTGGCGTTCGTGATGTTGTTTGCGCGTTCTGCGGTTTTCAGACAACTCTGTCGCGGCCACGGATCCAGTCGCCCCCCGTTCAACGGCGCGGTCGACCACGGTCTCGTCCACAGCGATCAGCTGCCACGGATGGACCCACCCCCGCAGCGCCGGCCACACGACTGAGTGAAGGCGAGCCCTTGGCGACGGCGACTAGACGGACTAGCAGCCAATGACATCCGGGTGGAGACATGCGGGTGCTACGACAACCCTCGTAGTGGTGATCGCGTTGGCTGGATGCAGCAGTTCACCGTCTTCATCGCATCCCTCAGCGCAACAGAGCCCGTCTCCATCCCAGACGTCGGCCGGGGCGACGGCGTTGACGAGAGAGGTCACCTCTGTACGACAGGCATTGCAGAGCGGGGTAGATGCCCACGCCTTCCCCGGCGCCGTCGTTGTGGTGCGGCGAGGCGGGCAGACCCGCACGGTGGCGGTCGGCCGGGCCGACGTAGCCAAGAACATCGACATGACAGCGGCCGACCGGTTCCGAGTGGCCAGCGTGACCAAGTCAATGGTTGCCGCGGTGACGATGCAACTGGTCGCACAGGGGCGGTTGTCGTTGTCCGACTCTGTCGAGAAGTGGGAACCGGGCCTGCTTGCCCACGGTGGCGACATCACGGTGGCGGATCTGCTGGGCCAGACCAGCGGCCTTCCCGCCTTCCAGTCAACGAAGGGGTTCGCCCACATGCACGGCGAGCCACCCCCGCAAGACCTTGTGGCCCTGGTCGCCCGCGCACCGCTCATGTTCAAGCCGGGGTCGAGGTCGTGGTACTCCAACACCAACTACATCGTCCTCGGACTGATCCTCGAGAAGGTCAGCCACGAACCGCTCGCCGCCCTCATCCAACAGCGGCTCTTCGGCCCGCTCGGCCTGCACAGCGCCAGTCTCAGCCCGGCGCGGGCAAACACGCCGCCGGTCGCCCGTGGCTACGACCACGGCAGGGACGTCACGCCCAACCTCACCTGGCTAGGGGCCGCCGGTGGGGTCGTGACGAACGCCGAAGACGTCGCCCGGTTCTACGACGATCTCCTCAGCGGAAAGATCGTCGGTGGCCCGTTCCTGGGGCAGATGCTCTCCCAGCGGCCAGAGACCAACCACGACCTGCCATTCCGCGGCTACGGCCTCGGCATCGCCACCCTCCCGACCAGTTGCGGCACGGCGTACGGCCACTCAGGTGACGCCCCAGGCTTCATCACCCACGCGTGGACAATCAAGGACGGCAAGCGCTCGGTCGTCATGATCGTCAACGCCTCGCTCACCATCTCGATCAACGACTATGTGGTCGCGGTACTCAACCAAGCCCTGTGCGGCCCGTAGCCCTCCAAGAGACTCCTCGCAACCTGTAAACGCCCGCTCGTGCCTGTGGGCTCAAGCCGTCAACGCAACACCTCGGCTAATGCTTGTGATGGTGTCTTGAAGCCGAGTGTCTGTCGAGGACGTCCGTTGAGCTTGTCGGCGATGGCATCGAACTCGGCTTGGGTCAGGATTCGGAAGTCCAGGGTCCGGGGTAGGTACTGGCGCAGCAGACCGTCGGTGTTCAGTTGGAACCGCGCTGCCAGGGCGACCTGGGGTCACAGAAGTAGACTTGGACACCCGTTTCTTTGGTGAACAGGACGTGTTCGGCCATCTCGCGGCCCTGGTCCCAAGTCAGGGTTGTGGTCAATGCGGCGGGCAGGGTGGTGATCTTCGCGGCCAGGGCGGCGGCCGCCAGGTCGGCCTTGTGCCCACCTGGTAGCGCCACGAGCATCACGAATCGGGTCGAGCGTTCCACCAAGGTCGCCACCGGGCTCATCCGTTTGCTGAAGACCAGGTCGCCTTCCCAATGGCCAGGCACAGCCCGATCGAGGGCCTCGGCAGGGCGTTCGGAGATGTTGAGGATCCCGGGCCGGCCACCACGACCGTCAGGCAGCCGGGTCCCCGCCGAACGTCGGATCACCCGTCCGGTACGCAAATGCGCGGTCAGCTCCTTGCGCAGCGCACCGCGGGACTGGATGAACAGGGTGCGGTAGATCGTCTCGTGCGACACCTGCATCTCCGCCTCGTGGGGATAGGTGGACTTCAGCCAGCCGGCGATCTGTTCCGGTGACCACTGCTCCTGCTGGAGCTTCTCGGCCACCATTGCACGCAATCTGGGATAGGTTGCCCGCTTGCACGCCTCGGATCGCCTCGCCCGAGCCCACGCCTGCTGATCCGCCGGCGCAGCCCGATACCGATCCCGCCCGCCATGAGTGGCGACCTCTCAACTGATCGTCGACGGCGCTCTGTGGAGCCCGGCCGCGATCGCACGTAACGATGTACCGGCCGCCAGACCGCGAGAGATCTCCTCCCGCTCACCCAAGCTCAACCGCACCGGCGGCCGACCATCCCCCCCCCCCCCCCAATGCACGCGCGGTCGGCTTGGCCGCATGACCAGCTCGCAGCCGTGCCCAGATCTCGTCCTCATCCGCCGGTGTCAACCTCCGATCACCACGCGCCATCGCAACCCCCTCGAACCAGGAAGTGTTGCGCTAGCCCATTGAGACCACCCCGCTGTCACGGCGCGGCGCTGGCGACAATTGGGGATCGCACCCCTGGGTGCAATGACGCGGTAGGACGTGACCATGTTGGAACCTCTCGGGCCGGGTGATCCCCCAGTTGGGTTGTGGGAGAAGCGCATCTGGATCTGGGATTCCTGGATGGTCGCATTGGCCGCACTCGTCCTCATCGCGGTCGTGGTCGGTGAGCACTGGAGTTGGCCACTGTTCGGGGCCGGCGTCGCGCTAGCTGGGCTCGCTGTGACCCTTTGGTTGCTCCTTACTGGTTAGCTTGGATCCAGATCGGCATCTCAAAGGGCGTTCCCATCGGCACGCAGTGCCTTCACAGTGCGTAGGCGGTCCATTTGGCCTCCCCGACTTCATAGGCGGCTTCACCGAAGGTGGTGAGCGCTGAGATGGTGGCGTCTACGTCCGTGCGGGGCATGTGGCTGAGGACCTGTCGGATCTCGTGTCGTCGGTGGGTCCGAACGGTCTCCAGGAGGTTGTGTCCCGATGCGGTCAGCGATACGTCGACGGCTCTGCCGTCGCTAGAGGATCGATCGCGGGCGAGGAGTCCCAGCTTCTGGAGGCGGTCGCACAGCCGGCTGGCGTTGGACGCGTTCACCTCGAGCTGTTCGGCGAGCGCCCCGACCGTTTGATCGCCTCCGGTTGCCAGGAGAACGAGCAGGCGATGTTGAACGAGGGTCACCTCGATCGGCGCGGCATTGATGGAGCGAACGGCGATGCCCACCAGAGCGCGACTGACAGTGATGAACGCATCTGCCATGTCGTTGTTCATCGCCATGGACGTTGGCTTCTTCTTCGCCACCTTGTGTCCCTTCGAGGGTTGTGCTTTGGTTGCCTGAGAGCATACATGCTGTAGCGCATCTTTATTGGAGGCTCGGGTACGTGAACCGGATGACTCAGAACAGTGGGACTTCTGACCGGGTGGCGCACGTCTTCGGCGAGGCCACTCCGCACCCGCGTGGAACGGTGTGGCCGGCCCGAGTGGACCAATACCTCGATGAGGGCGTCGGTCAACAGGACGTAGACCGTTGGGTCCAGTCCGCGTGCCTGCTGTGTAGCAACGGCTGCGGGGCCGACATCGCAGTCAGGGACGGCCGGATGGTCGGGGTTCGTGGACGAGCGGGTGACACCGTCAGTCACGGACGCCTTG
>CAWEEN010000002.1:0-479679 GCA_963808115.1 uncultured Actinomycetota bacterium | reverse complement strand
GGTGGTTCTTCTGCCAGAACCGTGGGCTGATCGTCACCGCGCCGAAAGAGGGCATCCCGACCCCGGCCGTGATCGTGATCGTGCTGATGATCCTGTGCACGATCGCGCTGTCGAAGACGACGTGGGGCCGCCACCTCTACGCCACCGGCGGCAACGCCGAGGCGGCGCGTCGTGCAGGTATCGACGTGGTCGCACATCAAGGTCACGGCGTTCGTGCTCTGCTCGGCGTTCGGCGCCATGGGCGGCATCATGCTCGCGTCGTCGCAGTCGTCGGCCTCCCTCGACCTGGGCTCCGGCAACGTGCTGCTGTTCTCGGTCGCGGCCGCGGTCATCGGCGGTACGTCGTTGTTCGGTGGCCGCGGCAAGCCGCGTGACGCCATCATCGGTGCCCTGGTGATCACGATCATCCCCAACGGTCTGGGACTGCAAGTCCGAGCATCAGCCCGCAGTGGCAGTCGGTGATCACCGGTGTCGTGCTGCTGCTGGCTGCCGGCGATCGACGCGATCTCCCGGCGGCGAGCCGCGAGGTCGTGACCAGGGCGTGGCAGCAAGGCGTACGTCGGGAGCGGTCCGCCCCGACGAGATCCGTCAGCACAACCTGTCGCTGGTGCTCAACCATGTGCACCGCGACGGGGCGCTGACCCGCGCCGAGCTGACCCAACGCCTCCACCTGAGCCGTTCCACGGTCGGCGCGCTCGTCGGCGACCTCGCCCAGCTCGGCCTGGTCGAGGAGGTCGTGCCGATCGGCGGCGCCCGCGTCGGACGCCCGTCGCACGTCGTCGCGCCTCACCGCGGCCGGGCCCTACGCCGTCGGCGTCGACATCGACGTCGCCCACGTGACGGTGGCTGCGATCGGGCTCGGCGGCGCAGATCACGGCCCGGCGAGCTGGTCCCGACCGGGCCCGAGCCGAGCCGGCCCGAGCGGCTGGTCGCAGCTGATCGCCGAGGCCCTGCCGCGGCTCCGCGCCGCAGCCGGGCCCGGCCGGGTGTGCGGGGTCGGGGTCAGCGTCCCCGGCACCGTCGACCTGGCCACCGGCCGGATCGGCGTCGCGCCCAACCTCGGCTGGGAGGACGTCGCACTCCGCGCGATGCTCGAGGAGGCGCTCCCCGGCGGCGTCCCGGTCGTGGTGGCAACGACGCCGACCTCGCGGTCCTCGCCGAGCACCAGCGTGGCAACGCCCGCGACTGCGACGACGTCGTCTTCCTGATGGGACGCATCGGGTCGGCGCCGGCATCATCATCGGCGGCCTCCCGGTCCACGGCCGCGACGGTCACGCCGGCGAGATCGGCCACAACGTCCTCGACACCAACGGGCCGGCCTGCCACTGCGGCAAGCGAGGCTGCATCGAGACCTTCCTCGGCGAGACGGCGCTGCTCGCGCTCGCGGGACGCAAGCCTGCCCCGCACCGATGCCGCCGTCGCCGCCCTCTTCGACGACGCCCGCGCCGGGCGGCGCGACGCCGTCCGGGCCATCCGAGGCGGCGGCCGACCCGCTGGGGCGCGCGATCGCCAGCATGATCAACATCCTCGACCCCGAGCGGGTCCTGCTGGGTGGGGCGCTCGGCGAGATCCTCGAGCTCGCCCGGGCCGAGGTCGCGGCCTCGGTCAGCCGCTACGCCTTCGGCGAGGCCGCGACCCGTGGTCGACCTCGTGCTGCCGGCGTTCGGCACCGACTCGGCCCTGCTCGGCGCCGGCGAGGTCGCGTTCACCGCGCTCCTCGCCGACCCGCACTGATCTGCACCACCCCGGCGCGGGCCGGCTGCTAGCTCAGGGTGAAGTCGACCCCGGTGGCGCCGCCGTCGGGGACGACGACCGAGTGCTGCCGGGCCCGGAACCCGGACTTCGTGACCACGATCTTCGGGTAGGTACCGGGGATCACGTTGTCGATCTCGTAGGTTCCGCTCGGACCGGTCTTGACCGCCGCCGGGTTCACCGTCCCCGACGCCTGGAACGCCAGGGTCACCACGGCGCCCGCGACCCCGTGACCCGACGAGGTCACCGTGCCCTTGATGGTGGTCAGCGGCGCTGCCGGATCCGTGGCAGACGTGTGGAAGTCCGCGCCCGGCGTGCTTGTCGCCGCCGCCGGTGCTGCCGGCGAAGAAGCCCATCCCGCGGGACGCGAACACCCTCCAGATCGCCGCGTGGTCCACGCCCTGGTAGACCGACGTGTCGGCGAGCAGGATCGCGTTGCGCATGTCGAGGAACGACGGGTTGTACGGCGCGAGCTCCATGGCCCGGGTGACCAGTGCCTCGGACTTCGTGGAGCCCGAGGCTGTGGCGCATCGACCACAGGGTCTGCGACCAGATCTCGCTGTCACCGTGCACCTCGGGACTGCCGACCACCTTGCCGTAGTCGCGGTAGGTGTACCCACCGCCGTGGTTGGTCGCTCCGCCCGTGCACAGCGTGCTCGGCCGGCCGACCTTGCAGTCCATCGGCTCGGTGCGGTCGACCTTCACGCCCTTGCCGTCGTAGGGGAAGATCACGACGTCGGTGCGGTGCGGCCGGTCGGGGGCGAGGCCCTTGCGGACCAGGTAGTCCATGGCGTACCAGTCGCTCCAGCCCTCGCCCATCGCGCCGGCCTGGACGAAGCCGAGCGTCGACCGGTCCTGGACGTCGACGACCAGCCGGTTGGACAGGCCGTGGGTGTACTCGTGGTAGACGGTGTCGGCCTCGTCGCCGACGTTGGTCGGGGAGAACGGGTCTCCGCCGTTCTGGAACGAACGGTAGGCGGCGTGCGGCTCGTGCTGCAGGTACATCTGCATGACGGGGTGGTGGCCGTCCGGCGGGGTCGCCATGTTCGCGTTGTCGATGTGGTTGAAGTCGGGCAGGCCGTGGTCGGTGTCGGCGCCGTCGTCGGTCTGCGTGGTGACCGCGTCACCGCCCTTGCCACGCTTGGTGTGGTTGACCTGCTGGAAGTTGCCCGCCGCCTCGGTGAAGCCGATCGGCGCGGCCTGCGAGGTGGTCGTGCCAGACGTTGACGTAGTAGAAGACCTGCGTGGTGTTCTGAGCGCGGTTGGTGCGCCACGAGAACGGCTGGTCGGGGTTCCACGAGCAGGGCCACGGATTGCTGCAGAACGACTTCGCGAAGCCCAGCCTGAACGGGGTCAGCGGATAGCTCCACGCCTGGCCCTGCCGAGGGTGGACCTCCTCGCTCGCCCCCGCGTGGTCGTTGTCGTTGACGTCGGAGTAGGCGTGGGCGTTGTTGCCGCTGAGGATCCGGGCATGGGCTCCCAACCAGTGATGACGGGTGAAGTTGACCGTGACCTGCCGGCCGCCGTGGGTGGCGTGCGGGAAGTAGCGGAACACCTTGCCCTTGCTGCCGGTGCTCGACTCGTGGTCGACCAGGGACGAGCGCTGGAGCACCTTCCCGGTCTGGGCGTCGAGCACCGTGACGGCCGGGTCGGCCGACGACATCGTGACCGTCTGCCAGGCCTTGCGCAGGCCATGGGGGGTCAGGAACAACCCGGGCGCCGCGGAGTCCTGGCTGGTGTCGGCCCCGCTGGTCACCGGGCCGCGGGCGTCGGACAGCGCCTCGCCCGGCGTGGCCACGCTCGGGTCGGTGGCGGCCGGGGCCAGGGCCGCGCGCGGTGTTCGCCAGCGGCGTGCCGCCGACCATGAGCAGCCGGCCGTTGCGGTTGACGGCAGCAGTCAGACCGTTGCGGATCACCGTGCTGCCGTTGATGCGCTGCTGGAAGTAGAGGTGGTGGACGCCGGTGATGTCGCGGTAGTCGCGCGCCAGGTGGAAGGTGGAGACGTCACCGGTCGTGAGCCCCAGGGCTCCGTGGTTGGCCGTCACGTAGTCGAGCGCCACCCGGGCGGGGCTGTGGGTGCTCGGACCGGTCAGGAACCCGTCGAGGTTCGCCTGCCAGCGCACCGTGCCGGTGGAGCCGGAGAGGTCGAGCACGGTGGAGTCGGGAGCGGAGGCCAGCATCCTGGTCGTGGCGGGCGCGTCCTGCGCGACGGCAGCACGCTGTGCGGCCGCGGCCAGGGCTGCGGGGGAGTCGTTGACGTCGACGTCGGCCGGCGACGTCGCCAGCGCGGTCGGCTCCTGAGGCCCGGTCACGGTCGCGTTCGTGGCGGCGGCGTACGACGTGCCGGCAGCGAGCCCGGCGACGGCGAGGGCGGCCACGGTCCCGGCCGCGAGCGCGGCACGTCGACGGGACGCGAAAGGGTGGGTCATCGAGGTCTCCTGAGAGGGGCTGCCGACCTGGCCGCCCGCCCGAGAACCCTAACCGGTGCGGTGAAGGATCCTGCTGTCGACGCGTCAGGCCCCGGGGGGCACCTCGCGCGGTGCCGACCCGGTCCCGGATCTCGTCGATGGCGTCCCAGTCGTTGGCGTGCATGCCGGCGACGACGCGGTCGCCGCGCAGCCACCAGGCCCGGAAGGTCCGCCCCGGCACGTCGCCGGTGAGCACCACCCGGTCGTAGCCCTCGGGGCCCGGGTGCCCGACGTACTCCATGCCGAGGTCGTACTGGTCGGTGAAGAAGTAGGGGAGGGCGTCAGCGTCGGTCGGGGTTCCGGTCAGGGTGGCCGCCAGTGCCTCGCCGTGCTTGATCGCGGTGTCCCAGTGCTCGACACGCACCGGGAAGCCGAGGACCGGGTGGTCGGCGTTGGCGACGTCGCCGATGGCGTGCACGTGGGGGTCGGACGTCCGGAGCCGCGCGTCGGTCCGGATGCCGTCGTCGACGACCAGCCCGGCCGCCTCGGCGATCTCGACGTTCGGCTGGATGCCGACCCCGACGACCAGCCCGTCGACGTCCACCGACGAGCCGTCGCCCAGCGTCACGGTGGCGCCGCTGTCGCCGCCCGCGACACCGGTCACCTGGACGCCGGTGCGCAGGTCGACCCCGTGCTCGCGGTGGAGATCGGCGAAGACCTGGGCGACCTCCGGCCCGAGCACACGCAGGAGCGGGAGGTCGAGGCTCTCGAACAGGGTCACCTCGGCGCCGTGCTGACGCGCGGCGGAGGCCACCTCGAGGCCGATCCAGCCTCCGCCGATGATCCCGACGCGGGCGCCGTCGGTGAGCCGTTCGCGGAGGGCGAGGGACTCGTCCAGGGTGCGCAGGTAGGACACCGGCGCCCCGCTCTCGTCGGCCATCGGCAGATGTCGCGCACGGGATCCGGTGGCCAGGACCAGCTCGTCGTAGTCGATCCACTCGCCTCCCGCCTGCACCCGTCTCCCGGCCAGGTCGAGCGCGGTGGCTGCGGTCGAGGTCCGCAGGTCGACGCCGTGCTCGGCGTACCAGCCGTCCTCGTGGACCGCGGCGTCGTCCGGGCCGGCCTTGCCGAGCAGGAGGTCCTTGGACAGCGGCGGACGCTCGTACGGCGCGTGCGCCTCGTCGGTGAGCAGCACGACGTCGCCGTCGTGGCCACGCTCGCGGAGCTGGGTGACGAGGGTGCCGGCGGCGAGGCCGCCGCCGACGACGACGATCGGGGCAGGAGTCATGGATCGACCCTAGCCAGTGCCACACGTGACGCGACCACGCCGACGGCAGCGCCGATCGTGGTCCCGAGCAGCCAGCCCGCGACGACGTCGCTGACCCAGTGGGCACCGAGGTAGACCATGCACACCCCGACCAGGCCGACCGCCGCGACCAGCCCGACGGCGACCAGCCACTGGGCGCGCCGCGTCAGGACCCCGGAGACCCGGGTGCCCCACCCCGGCCCGAGGAGCAGCAGCGCGATCAGGCCCGCGGCGATCGCCGAGGTCTCGGCGGCCTGGGTCGAGGGGAAGGAGTACCCGAGGGCACTGGCGAGGGCGGCGTCCGTGGGCGGACGGGAGCGCTGGAAGAGCTCCTTGAGCGCCTGGGCCGCCACCAGCGCCAGCACCAGCGAGACCCCCGCGACGACGGCTGCCCGGTAGGCACGGAGCACGATCACGAGCACGGCACCGAAGACGAGGGCCAGACCCAGCGTGCGGGGGGTGATCCCGGCGTACATGACGTCGCTCGCGACACGGGTCGCCCACGCGGTGCGATGCAGGGTCACGGCGTCGTTGACCCAACGGTCGAAGGCGTCGACGCGGGCGGTGAGGGCGTGGACCACGTGAGCAGGCGCGAGGTCCTCCAGACCCATCGCGGCACCGCCTCCCCGCTGTCGCCGCGGTCACCCTAACGGGGGACGGGGGAGCGGCGGCCGCTGGCTAGAGTCGCGACCATGGCCACCGACTCCCCGCACGTGCCCGACCTCGCCGCCTCCCTCCCCCAGGGCACCCGGATGCCGCTGCTCGGCTTCGGGACCTGGCAGATCAAGGGCGACGACGCCGTCCGGTCGACGTCCGCCGCGCTCGAAGCGGGCTACCGGCACCTCGACACGGCGACCGTGTACGGCAACGAGGGCGAGGTCGGCCGCGCCCTGGCCGAGAGCGGTGTCGCCCGCGACGACGTCTTCGTGACCACCAAGGTCCCCGGCGACCGGGCCGGCCGGGCGATCGACACCCTGCGCCGGAGCCTCGACCTGCTCGGCACCGACCACGTGGACCTCTGGCTGATCCACTGGCCGACCGAGGTCGCGGTCGAGCTGTGGGGCGAGCTGGTCGAGGCGCGCGAGAGCGGGCTGACCCGGGAGATCGGCGTCAGCAACTTCGACATCGACCTGGTCGACGAGGTCACGAGGGCGATCGGGACCACGCCGGCGGTCAACCAGATCGAGTGGAGCCCCCTGCTGTTCGACGCCGACACCCTGGCCCAGCACCGGGAGCGGGAGATCGTGCTCGAGGGCTACAGCGCCCTGCGCGGCGGCACGCTGGAGCACCCGACCATCGTCGGCATCGCCGACCGCCTCGGCCGCACGCCGGCGCAGGTGATCATCCGCTGGCACCTGCAGCACGAGATCGTGGTGATCCCGAAGTCCGTCAACGCCGACCGGATCCGCGCCAACGCCGACGTCGCCGACCTGGAGCTCACCGACGACGACATGGCCGCGCTCGACGCCCTCGGCGGCTGACCTATTCCGATAGTCCCCGACGAAGTGGCTGGGTTGGAGCCTTCGAAGCCAGCCACAACGTCGGGGACTATCGAGTCAGCCGGTCGCGCCGAACTGCTCGACCCGGACGACGTCGGCGCGCACGCCCACCTCGCCGAGCAGCCGGGTCGCGTAGGACGCGAAGCCGACCGAGCCGCACACGTAGGCCCGCTGCACGTCGGCCGCGAGCGGCTCGACCTCCGTCGGGTACGGCGGCGCGGCGACCCGGTCGCGGTGGTTCTCGCGGGTCAGCGCGACGAAGGCCCCCGCGGCAGCGAGCTCGCCGGAGTAGGGCAGCTCGATCGCCGTCCGACCCACCGCCACCACCCGGAGCCGGTCGGCCAGGCCGAGCCGCGCGGCGTACCGCTGCATCGCGACCAGGGGTACGACGCCGGTGCCGCCGCCGACCGCGACCGCGGTCACGTCGCCGGTCCAGGTGAACCAGCCGCCGATCGGCCCGCGCAGCTCGAGGACGTCGTCGCACCCGGACCTCGTCGTGCAGGAAGCCCGACACCTCGCCCCCGGGCAGGCACTCGACCATGAGCTCGACCAGCGGGTCGTCGGGGTCGGAGGCGATCGAGTAGGACCGCTGCGCGGTGTAGCCGTCTTCGGCTCGGAGCCGGATGACGCAGTGCTGCCCCGGGAGTCCCGCCGTCCAGGACTCGGGTTCGAGGCGCAGCCGCACCAGCCGGTCGGCGATCCGCTCCACCTCGTCGACGCGCGCCGTCGTCCAGGTGGTCGCGACCGGGGGCTCGCTCGGGGGCGGCACTCACGGGTCGCCCTGGTAGCGCTGCTCGAGCCACGGGTCGCCGCGGTCGTGGTAGCCGTTCTGCTCCCAGAACCCCGGCCGGTCGGCAGCCATCAGCTCCAGGCGGGTGACCCACTTGGCCGACTTCCAGAAGTAGAGGTGCGGCACCAGCAGCCGCACCGGGCCGCCGTGCTCGACCGGGCAGCGGCCGCCCGTCGTACTCCCAGACGACCCAGGCCTTGCCGCCGGTGACGTCGGCGAGCGGGAGGTTGGTGGTGTAGCCGGTCGTCGAGTGCGCCATCACGTACGCCGCCTCCGCGCGTCGGGCCGCGCGGCGGCCAGCAGGGTGTCGACGCTGACGCCGGCGAAGGTCGTGTCGAGCTTCGACCAGGTGGTCACGCAGTGGATGTCGCCGAAGTACGTCGAGCCCGGCAGCGCGTGGATCTCGCGCCAGGTCCACGTCGTCGGCCGCTCGACCAGGCCGTCGACGGTCATCGTCCACCGGTCGGCCACCAGGTGCGGCGTGACCTCGGCAGTGAGCACCGGCCAGTCGGTGCCGGTGTCGTACTGCCCGGGCGGCAACCGTCCCGGGCGCTCGGGCCGCCGGCGGCCGGTGAAGCCGCGGGTGGGCGAGAACTCGTCAGGCGTCACCGTCCGATCTCACCACGCGAACCCGTCGCTCGGGGAGAGGGACGCCGGGTGAGCACGGCCCCGGGCCGCCCCTAGACTCCAGCGACGGGTACGGAGCTCAACAGCGGGAAGCGGGTGGACCGGCTTGCAGGCACCAACGGTTCGACGCGCCGCCTGGGTGGTGTGCGTCGTGGCAGCCCTCGGCATGGCCGCCTGCGGCGCGGGCGGCCTGGGCCACGGCGCCTGGGCCCTGCTCGGGATCTCGCTGGTCGCGCTCGCGGCTGCGGTCTTCCTGACCTCCCAGATGGTCGTCCACCGCTTGGTCGGGCTGGAGCGGGCACTGGACCGAGCCGGCCCCGCCTCGACGCGGGGCTCGGCCCGGACGCGGGCCGCCGCCGATCGCGACCTGGCGGCTGTGGTGCGACAGACCAAGCACCTGCGGAGATCGCTGGCCACGATGCGCAAGCAGATCGACCATCTTCCGTACCTCAGCGCGGAGCTGAGCCGGCGGTACGCCCAGCTGGTGCCGGACGACCGCCCGATGCCGGTGCTGGGGGCCAACTGGGCGGCCAGGGCCCCCGCGATCCTGTTCATCGTCGACGAGATCCTGGGCGAGAGCGCGCGCCGCAGCATCCTGGAGTGTGGTTCGGGAGCCTCGACGCTGTGGACGGCGGCGGCGTTGCGCTACCGGGGCGGCGGCCACGTGGTCAGCCCTCGAGGCCGATCCGCTCTTCGGGGCCGAGACCCGGGCCCGGCTGGCCGAGCACGGGCTGGAGTCGTGGGCGACCGTGCTGGATGCTCCCCTGGTCGACACCGAGACCGCGGAACGCGGGCGCCAACCCTGGTACGACCTCTCCGTCCTCGGCGACCTGGCCTGCTGTCGACCTGCTCTTCGTCGACGGCCCCCCGTGGTTCACAGCCGAGCTCGCTCGCTATCCCGCCGTCCCCCAGCTGCTGCCACGGCTACGGGCGGGCGCGCTCGTGGTGCTCGACGACACCCACCGCCCCGACGAGCAGCAGATCGTGCGGCTGTGGTCGGAGCTGGGGCCGTCGCCGACCCGGCTCGCGGTCCTCAAGGACGTCGGCAGCTCGACCGTGATGCGGGTCGAGGGCTCCTAGGCGCACCGGAACCTCAGGTCGCTCACCAGCCGCGCTCGCGCCACTCCTCGACATGGGGTCGCTCGACGCCGAGGGTCGAGTCGTTGCCGTGACCGGGGTAGAACCAGGTCTCGTCAGGAAGCGCACCGAAGATCCGGGTCGAGACGTCGTCGATCAACCGGCCGAAGCGAACGGCGTCACCCTGGGTGTTGCCCACGCCCCCGGGGAACAGCGAGTCCCCCGTGAACAGGTGGGGACGTCCGCTGCGTCGTCGTAGAGCAGGCAGATCGAGCCGGGGGTGTGCCCGGCGACCGGGATGACGGTGAGCGAGCAGGTGCCGACCGGGATCCGGTCTCCCTCACCGACGCGCTGGTCGACCGTGACGCCGGTCTGCTCGGTGATCGCGTCGGCGTCGGGCTCGCCCGCGACCACGGTCGCGCCGGTGGCCTGGACCACCTCCGCGAGGGCGCGGTGGTGGTCCCAGTGCTGGTGGGTCGTGACCACCGCGCTGAGGCCGCCGTCGCCGACCAGGGCGAGCAGCGCGGGCGCGTCGTCGGCGGCGTCGACGAGCACCTGCTCCCCGGTGTCGGTGCACCGCAGGAGGTAGCAGTTGTTGGACATCTGGTCGTCGACGGCGAGCTTGGTGATCTCCAGGGCACCCGCCGTACGCCGCTGGGGGTCGCCGCCGGGGGAGACCTCACCGGTGTAGTCGTCCGAGTCCGTCATCGGGTCACCAACCTTCGATCGAGGGGAGCTCGCCACGCGAGCAGGACACGGTGTCGGGTGCGGGCCGGCCGGTCAGCCACCAGCCCAGGTCGGCGGCGGGGCCGGTGACGACGGCACCATCGTCACCGTCGGGGCCGAGGACCCAGGTCCGGTCGACGTCGAGCGGGCGGACCTCGAACCGGTGGGGCGGGTCCAGCCGCTTGGTCATCGCGTTGAGCAGGAGGATCGCGAAGGTCGGCGACCAGTCGCTCGTCGCGTAGCCGGCATCGAGGTCGACGTGGTGGATCTCGAGCTCGCGCAGCCGCATGCCTGGCAGGGAGTCGGCGCGCATGGTGCGGCCGCCGGGGGTGCGCTCGACCCGGGTCGTCCAGCGGTCGTCGGGGACGGCGGCGACCGCGTCCTCGAGGAGCGTGGTCGCTCCCATCAGGCGGGTGCGGATCGCGCCGGGGTCGCCGGTCGCGAGGGCCGCGATGGCGTCGCTCCGGGCCTCGTCGGAGTCGTACATCGTCACCGGAGCCGCCTCGTCGGCGGCGACGAGACCGTGCAGGACCCGGGTCAGTCCCTCGGCGTTGAGGGCGAGGTGCGCGACCACATGGGCGCGGGTCCAGTCCGGCAGCGCCGAGGGGGCCGACCAGTCGTCGCCGTCGAACCCGTCGACGGTGCGCAGCAGGCGGGCGGAGGTCTCGCCGAGGAGACCGGTGGCGATCTCGCTCTCCGTCGTACGACGCGACTCCATGGCTCCATCCAACACCACGGGCGGAACGTCCCGCCCCAGCACTACGGGTGAGGTGGGACCTCGCGCGGCCCCGTAGGATCGGGGGTGTCGGTGGGCCGTGTCAGGCTTGCGCCGGCAGCCGGCGCGGACGAACATGTGTTCGAACACCGCCGATCCGACCCACCAGCCCGAGGGAAGCAGTGGCCGACCAGCTCATCATCCGGGGCGCCCGGGAGCACAACCTCAAGGACATCTCGCTCGACCTCCCGCGGGACGCGCTGATCGTCTTCACCGGGCTGTCCGGGTCGGGCAAGTCGAGCCTGGCCTTCGACACGATCTTCGCCGAGGGCCAGCGCCGCTACGTCGAGTCGCTGTCGGCCTACGCGCGCCAGTTCCTCGGCCAGATGGACAAGCCCGACGTCGACTTCATCGAGGGCCTGTCGCCCGCGGTCTCGATCGACCAGAAGTCCACCTCCAAGAACCCCCGTTCCACGGTCGGCACCATCACCGAGGTCTACGACTACCTCCGCCTGCTCTACGCCCGCGCCGGCCGGCCGCACTGCCCGGTCTGCGGCGTCCCCGATCGAGCGCCAGACCCCGCAGCAGATCGTCGACCGCGTGCTCGGCCTCGAGGACGGCCGCCGCTTCCAGGTGCTCGCGCCGGTCATCCGCGGCCGCAAGGGCGAGTACGTCGAGCTGTTCCGGCAGCTCCAGACCGACGGCTTCTCGCCGGGTCCGGGTCGACGGCGAGACCCACACCCTCGACGACCCGCCCAAGCTCGACAAGCAGCGCAAGCACACCATCGAGGTGGTCGTCGACCGGCTCAGCGTCAAGGCGTCGTCCAAGCGCCGCCTCACCGACTCGGTCGAGACCGCGCTCCGCCTCGCCGACGGGCTGGTGATCCTCGACTTCGTCGACCTGCCCGCGAAGGACGCCGGCCGCGAGATGAAGTTCTCCGAGCGGATGGCCTGCCCCAACGACCACGACCTCGACACCGACGAGCTCGAGCCGCGCTCGTTCTCCTTCAACAGCCCGTTCGGCGCCTGCCCCGAGTGCCACGGCCTCGGCACCCGGATGGAGGTCGACCCCGAGCTGGTCGTGCCCGACCCCCAGGCCACCCTCGGCGAGGGCGCGATCCAGCCCTGGAGCCAGGCCCACGTCGCCGACTACTTCCTGCGCCTCATGGGCGCCCTGGGCGACGAGGTCGGCTTCGACCTCAACACCCCGTGGGAGAAGCTGCCGGCCAAGGCCCGCAAGAGCCTGCTCGAGGGCCACCCGACCAAGGTCCACGTCGTCACCACCAACCGCTACGGCCGCCAGCGCGCCTACTACGCCGAGTTCGAGGGCGTGCGCAGCTACATCGAGCGCCGGCACAGCGAGGCCGAGTCCGACACCAGTCGCGAGCGGTTCGAGGGCTTCATGCGCGAGGTGCCGTGCCCGGCCTGCCACGGCAGCCGGCTCAAGCCGGTGAGCCTGGCGGTGACCATGGGCGGCAAGTCGATCGCCGAGGTCTGTGCCCTCCCGATCAACGAGTCGGCCGCGTTCCTGCGCGAGCTGGAGCTGTCCACCCGCGAGAAGCAGATCGCCGAGCGGGTGCTCAAGGAGATCCAGGAGCGGCTCAGCTTCCTGCTCGACGTCGGCCTCGACTACCTCTCCCTCGACCGGCCCAGCGGCTCGCTGTCCGGCGGCGAGGCCCAGCGCATCCGGCTGGCCACCCAGATCGGCGCCGGGCTGGTCGGCGTCCTCTACGTCCTCGACGAGCCGTCGATCGGCCTGCACCAGCGCGACAACCAGCGGCTGATCGAGACCCTGATGCGGCTCAAGGACCTCGGCAACACCCTGATCGTGGTCGAGCACGACGAAGACACCATCCGGACCGCCGACTGGGTCGTCGACATCGGGCCCGGTGCCGGTGAGCACGGCGGCCAGGTCGTCCACTCGGGCCCGGTCTCGGGCCTGCTCAAGCACCGCGACTCGCTGACCGGTCTCTACCTCTCCGGCCGCAAGGAGATCCCGGTCCCGGCCGGTGCGCCGTCCGTCGCACCAAGGGCCGTGAGCTCAAGGTCGTCGGCGCCCGCGAGCACAACCTCCGCGACATCGACGTCGTCGTTCCCGCTCGGCCTGTTCGTCGCGGTCACCGGGGTGTCCGGCTCGGGCAAGTCCACGCTGGTCAACGACATCCTCTACACCAGCCTGGCCAAGCAGATCTACAACGCCCGCAGCGATCCCCGGCCGGCACAAGCGGATCAACGGCGTCGACCAGGTCGACAAGGTGATCCACGTCGACCAGTCGCCGATCGGCCGGACCCCCCGCAGCAACCCGGCGACGTACACCGGGGTCTTCGACCACATCCGCAAGCTCTTCGCCGCGACGCCCGAGGCGAAGATGCGCGGCTACCTCCAGGGCCGGTTCTCCTTCAACGTCAAGGGCGGCCGCTGCGAGGCGTGCGCCGGCGACGGCACGATCAAGATCGAGATGAACTTCCTGCCCGACGTCTACGTCCCGTGCGAGGTCTGCCACGGCGCCCGCTACAACCGCGAGACGCTCGAGGTCCACTACAAGGGCAAGACCATCGCCGAGGTGCTCGACATGCCGATCGAGGAGGCCGCCGACTTCTTCGCCGCGGTCCCGCCGATCGCCCGCCACCTGACCACCCTGTGCGAGGTCGGCCTGGGCTACGTCCGGCTCGGCCAGCCGGCCACGACCCTGTCCGGCGGCGAGGCCCAGCGGGTCAAGCTGTCCAGCGAGCTGCAGAAGCGCTCGACCGGCCGCACCGTCTACGTCCTCGACGAGCCGACCACCGGCCTGCACTTCGAGGACATCCGCAAGCTCCTCGGCGTGCTGTCGAGCCTGGTCGACAAGGGCAACACGGTGCTGGTCATCGAGCACAACCTCGACGTGATCAAGACCGCCGACTGGATCATCGACATGGGTCCCGAGGGCGGGTCCCGCGGCGGCCTGGTCCTGGCGCGAGGGCACGCCGGAGCAGGTCGCGGCCCATCCCGACAGCTACACCGGGCAGTTCCTGGCGCCGATCCTGGCCCACGGCCGAACCTCCTGACGCCCGGCCGACGTAGAGCGGTCGTAGTACCCACGTCCACCTGGTCCGTCGTACGACGGTCCACAGTCGCCGTCACAGGCCGCCCCGCTACCGTCGACGAGAACCGGTCCCCACCCTCCAGGAGACACCGTGCCCGACCTCGACCTGACCCGCCGCCACGCCCTCACCGGGGTGGTCGTCGGCGGCCTGAGCCTGCCGGTGCTGGCAGCCTGCGGCTGCCACCGAACCCTCCGTCGGCCCAGCCCGGCGCCTCGACGCCCGCGTCCGGCAAGTCCGGCGCCTCGACGCCCGCGTCGGGCGGCGGGGGAGCGCCCACCCTGGTGCCGGTCGTCGCAGGTGCCGGTCGGCGGCGGGGTGATCCTCCAGCAGCAGAACATCGTGGTCACCCAGCCCACGAAGGACACCTTCGAGGGGTTCAGCGCGACCTGCACCCACCAGGGCTGCCAGCTCGCGACGGTCTCCGACGGCACCATCAACTGCGCCTGCCACGGCAGCCAGTTCGCGATCACCGACGGCGCCAACGTCACCGGGCCGAGTGGCTCGCCCGCCGGGTCGGTGGCCGCACTCGGCAAGGTCGCGGTCAAGCGCCAGGGGCCCGACGTCGTCCAGGGCTGACCCCGGGGGGTTGTGCACCCGACCCGTCGGCGGTGGACCGTAGGCTGGGAGACGTGGCAGACCCGGCGTCGTACCGTCCCAAGGCGGGCGAGATCCCGACGCAGCCGGGCGTCTACAAGTTCCGCGACGCCCGCGGCCGGGTGATCTACGTCGGCAAGGCGAAGAACCTCCGCGCGCGGCTGTCGTCGTACTTCCAGGACCTCGGCAACCTCCACTCCCGCACCGCCGCGATGGTGACCTCCGCGGCCGGGGTCGAGTGGACCGTGGTCAACACCGAGGTCGAGGCGCTCCAGCTCGAGTACAGCTGGATCAAGGAGTTCGACCCGCGGTACAACGTCAAGTACCGCGACGACAAGTCCTACCCGTGGCTGGCGGTGACCGTCGGCGAGGAGTTCCCGCGGGTGATGGTGAGGCGCGGGGCGAAGAAGAAGGGCATCCGCTACTTCGGCCCCTACAGCCATGCGTGGGCGATCCGCGAGACCGTCGACATCCTGCTGCGCGTGTTCCCGATGCGCACCTGCTCCAACGGCGTGTTCAAGCGGTCGGGCCAGATCGGCCGGCCGTG
The DNA here is from genome assembly GCA_963808115.1 of uncultured Actinomycetota bacterium. Taxonomy (GTDB): domain Bacteria; phylum Actinomycetota; class Actinomycetes; order Propionibacteriales; family Nocardioidaceae; genus Nocardioides. Next base: position 464,554 of record CAWEEN010000002.1, on the reverse strand, counting down.
CCTGCTCGGCTACATCGGCAAGTGCTCCGCGCCGTGCGTCGGCCAGGTCACGCGCCGACGAGCACCGCGAGATCGTCGACGACTTCTGCGACTTCATGGCGGGCCAGACCCGGCCGTTCGTCCGCCGTATCGAGACCCAGATGTACGCCGCGTCCGACGCGCAGGACTACGAGCGCGCCGCCCGGCTGCGCGACGACCTCGGCGCGCTGCACAAGGCGCTGGAGAAGCAGGCGGTGGTGCTCGGCGACGGCACCGACGCCGACGTGATCGCCCTCGCCGAGGACCCGCTCGAGGCCGCGGTCCAGATCTTCTACGTCCGCGGCGGCCGGGTCCGCGGCCAGCGCGGCTGGGTCGCCGACCGGGTCGAGGAGGGCGGCACCGCCGAGCTGGTCGAGCACTCCCTGCTCCAGCTCTACGCCGGCGGTGACCACGACGACGCCATCCCGCGCGAGATCCTGGTGCCGGCGCTGCCACGACACCGACACGTTCGAGGAGCTGCTGTCCGAGCGGCGGGGCAGCCGGGTCCGGATCCGGGTGCCGCAGCGCGGTGACAAGCGCACCCTCAAGGAGACCGTGGCGCGCAACGCCGCCCAGGCCCTGATGCTGCACAAGACCAAGCGCGGCAGCGACCTGACGGCCCGCAACCAGGCGCTGGAGGAGATCCAGCAGGCGCTGGCCTCGACGAGGCGCCGCTGCGGATCGAGTGCTACGACATCTCCAACCTGCAGGGCACCGAGGTGGTCGCCAGCATGGTGGTCTTCGAGGACGGCCTGCCCCGCAAGAGCGAGTACCGCCGGTTCGTGATCAGGTCCGTCGACGGTCAGAACGACGTCGCGTCCATGCACGAGGTGATCACCCGCCGCTTCCGGCGGCTGCTCGACGAGCAGGCCCGCTCGACCGAGGTCGCGACCGAGTCCGGGCCGATGCTGGTCGACCCCGAGACCGGGCGCCCGCGCAAGTTCGCCTACGCGCCGGGGCTCGTCGTGGTCGACGGCGGGCCGCCGCAGGTGGCGGCCGCGCAGGCGGCGCTGCGCGAGCTCGGGCGTCGTCGACATCCCGGTCTGCGGGCTGGCCAAGCGGCTCGAGGAGGTGTGGCTGCCCGACCAGGAGGACCCGGTGATCATGGCCCGCGTCGTCGGAGGGCCTCTACCTGCTCCAGCGGGTCCGCGACGAGGCGCACCGGTTCGCGATCACCTACCACCGGTCGCGCGGTCCAAGACGATGGTCGAGAGCATCCTCGACGACGTGCCCGGACTCGGCGAGGTCCGCCGCCAGGCCCTGGTCAAGCACTTCGGCTCGCTCAAGAAGCTCCGGGCGGCCGAGGTCGAGGAGATCGCGCAGGTGCCCGGGCATCGGGCCGCGGACGGCCCTGGCGATCAAGGATGCGGTGGCCCGCCCGACCGGCCAGACTGACGGCCAGACGGTCAACACCGCGACCGGCGAGCTGATGGAGGGCGATGGCCGAGGCACCGCTCGATCCCGACGCCGCGGCGCTCCCGCCCATGCGGGCGAGGTCGTGGTCGTCACCGGGATGTCCGGCGCCGGCCGGAGCACGGCCGCCAAGGAGCTCGAGGACCTCGGCTGCTTCGTCGTCGACAACCTCCCGCCCTCCCTGCTGCGCGACGTCGTCGACCTCGTCGACGAGAGCCGGGGCACGACGCCAGCCGATCGCGGTGGTCGTCGACGTCCGGTCCGGCTGTTCTTCGACACCCTCCAGGCCGACCTCGCCCAGCACGAGGTCGGGCGGCGCACCACGCTGCTGTTCCTCGACGCCACCGACGAGGTGCTGGTCCGGCGCCAGGAGGCCGCCCGGCGCCCGCACCCGCTCCAGGCCAGCGGCCGGCTCGTCGAGGGACTGCGGCGCGAGCGCGAGGTGCTCGCCAACCTGCGCGCCGACGCCGACCTGGTGATCGACACCTCCGACCTCAACGTCCACCAGCTCACCGACCGGATCGCCGAGTCCTTCGGCGACGCCCCACACCACCAAGCTCAAGGTCAACGTCATCAGCTTCGGCTTCAAGTACGGCATCCCGGTCGACGCCGACTTCGTGGCCGACTGCGGTTCCTGCCCAACCCGTACTGGGTGCCGACGCTGCGCGGGAAGACCGGCCGCTCCTCCGACGTCAGCGACTACGTCCTCGGCCAGCCGGGTGCCCGGAGTTCCTCGACGCCTACGTCGACGCTGCTCCGGGGCGTCGCCGAGGGCTACCGCCGCGAGGGCAAGCGGTTCATGGCCGTCGCCGATCGGCTGCACCGGCGGCAAGCACCGCAGCGTGGCGATGACCGAGGAGATCGCCCGCGCAGCTCAGCGAGGCCGGCTACGACGTGGCTCGGGTGCACCGTGACCTCGGACGTGAGTGACCTGACCGCGGCCCCCGGTCGCACCCAGGTGACCGCCCTGGGCGGCGGCCACGGCCTGTTCGCCTCCCTCTCCGCGCTGCGACGGCTCCCGGTCGACCTCACCGCGGTCGTCACCGTGGCCGACGACGGCGGCTCGTCGCGGGCGGCTGCGCTCCGAGTTCGGCGTCCTGCCCCCCGGCGACCTGCGGATGGCGCTGGCGGCGCTGTGCGGCGACGACGAGTGGGGCGAGACCTGGGCCAAGGTGCTCCAGCACCGCTTCGCGCGGCACCGGCGAGATGCACGGTCACGTCACCGGCAACCTCCTGATCGTCGCCTGTGGGAGCTGCTCGGACGACCACGTCGCGGCCCTCGACCTGGTCGGCCGCCTGCTCGGCGCCCGGGGCCGGGTGCTGCCGATGGCGCTGACGCCGCTCGACATCACCGCCGAGGTGAGCGGCATCGACCCCGCCGACCCGGCCGCCCGCACCACGGTGAGCGGTCAGGTGGCGGTGGCCACGGCGCCGGGTGTGATCGAGTCGATCGCGCTGCTGCCCCCCGACCTGACGGCCCTGCCCCGAGGCCGTCGCCGTCGGTCCGCGACGCCGAGCTGGTGGTGCTCGGCCCGGGCTCCTGGTTCAGCTCGGTGCTGCCCCACCTGATGGTCCCGGCGCTGCGGCAGGCCCTGGTGGAGACCGACGGCCACCTGGTGGTCGTGCTCAACCTGGCACCTCAGGACGGTGAGACCGAGGGCTACGCCCCGGTCGACCACCTCGCAGTGCTGCTCGAGCACGCTCCCGACCTGACCGTCGGCACGGTGCTGGTCGACCGGTCCGAGGTGGTCGACGGCGCCGACCTGGGAGAGCTCGAGGCGCTTGCCGAGAAGTGCGGCGCCCGGGTCGTGGTCGCCGACGTCGCCCACGACGACGGCTCGCCCCGGCACGACCCGCTCAAGCTGGCGGCCGCCTACGCCGAGCTGCTGGTCGCCCTGGGATGAGCGGCTCGACCGGCTGTACCGGGTCGGCACAGACCACCCGGTAGACCGCGCCCGAGGGTTGTTGACGCGCATGGCAGGATCGGCGCCATGGCGATGACGGCTCAGGTGAAGGCAGAGATCGCCAACACCCACATCACCAAGACCTGCTGCCGCAAGGCCGAGGTGTCGACGATGCTCCGGTTCGCCGGCGGTCTGCACATCGTGAGCGGCAAGATCGTGGTCGAGGCCGAGCTCGACACCGGTGCCGCGGCCCGCCGGCTGCGCAAGGACATCGCCGAGGTCTTCGGCCACCAGAGCGACGTGGCCATGGTCCAGGGCAACGGCATCCGCAAGGGCAGCCGCTACCTGGTACGGGTCACCAAGGACGGCGAGGCACTGGCCCGCCAGACCGGGCTGCTCGACAACCGCGGTCGCCCGGTCCGGGGGCTGCCACCCGCCGTCGTCTCCGGTGGCGCCTGCGACGCGGTCGCCGCCTGGCGCGGTGCCTTCCTCGCCCACGGGTCCCTGACCGAGCCCGGCCGCTCGTCGTCGCTCGAGGTCACCTGCCCCGGCCCCGAGGCCGCTCTTGCCCTGGTAGGCGTGGCCCGGCGGCTCGGCATCCCCTCCAAGGCCCGCGAGGTGCGCGGCGTCGACCGGGTCGTCATCCGCGACGGAGACGCGATCTCCCAGCTGCTCACCCGCCTCGGTGCGCACGAGGCCCTGATGGCGTGGGAGGAGCGCCGGATGCGCCGCGAGGTCCGGGCCACGGCCAACCGCCTCGCCAACTTCGACGACGCCAACCTACGGCGCTCGGCCCGGGCCGCCGTCGCCGCGGGAGCCCGCGTCGAGCGGGCGCTGGAGATCCTGGGCGACGAGGTGCCCGACCACCTGAAGATGGCCGGCGGCCTCCGCCTCGAGCACAAGCAGGCGTCGTTGGAGGAGCTCGGCCAGCTCCACGACCCGGTGCTCACCAAGGACGCCATCGCCGGTCGCATCCGGCGTCTCCTGGCCATGGCCGACAAGCGTGCCGAGGAGCTCGGCATCCCCGACACCGAGGCGTCGCTGACCCCCGAGATGCTCGCCGAGGATGACTGAGCAGCAGCAGGCGAGGGACGAGCCTGGCGCGTGAGCTCAGGCAGGTTGAGCGAGCCCACGGCTGAGCCTGCGAAGCCGTGCCAGGCGTGTCGAAACCCAGTGACGATCCCTGGGGGCCTGGCCTCGACAGGCCCTCCCTCCAGCCAAGGGACCTTGGTTACCCGTACGTACCCTGAACGTCCCTCAAGGGCGCCGACCGCGGGCGCTAGGGTCGAGACATCACGAGCCGGGACTCTCCGGCGCGTGTCCAGACGTGCCGAGAACTAGGAGCAGCAGTGACCGTTCGGGTAGGCATCAACGGGTTCGGCCGGATCGGCCGGAACTTCTTCCGCGCCGTCCAGGCATCGGGTGCCGACGTGGAGATCGTCGGCGTCAACGATCTCGCGGCCAACGACATCCTCGCCCACTTCCTCCGCTACGACTCGATCCTGGGGCGCTTCCCGGGCGTCGTCGAGTCCGACGAGAACTACCTGACCGTCGACGGTCGCAAGATCTCCGCGACGGCCGAGCGCGACCCCGCCGCCCTCAACTGGGGCGACATCGGCGCCGACATCGTGATCGAGTCGACCGGCCTGTTCACCAAGGCCGCCGATGCCGGCAAGCACATCGAGGCCGGGGCCAAGAAGGTCATCATCTCCGCGCCCGCCACCGACGAGGACATCACGATCGTGATGGGCATCAACGACGGCGACTACGACGGCTCGAAGCACCACGTCATCTCCAACGCGAGCTGCACGACCAACTGCCTCGGCCCGATGGCCAAGGTCCTCCTCGACAACTGGGGGATCGACAAGGGCTTCATGACGACGGTGCACGCCTACACCACCGAGCAGCAGCTGCTCGACCAGATCTCCCTCAACCGTAAGGGGCAGATCAACCTACGTCGTGCCCGCGGCGGGGCGACGAGCATCATCCCGACCACCACCGGTGCCGCGAAGGCGATCTCACTGGTGCTGCCGGAGCTCAAGGGCAAGCTCGACGGCTACGCCCTGCGCGTCCCCGTGCCGACCGGCTCCGTCACCGACCTGACCGTGACCCTCAACGCCGAGGTGACCAAGGACGAGGTCAACGCCGCCTACAAGGCCGCCGCCGAGTCCGGCCCGATGGCGAAGTACCTCGAGTACACCGAGGACGAGATCGTCAGCGCCGACATCGTCACCTGGCCCGCCTCCTGCACCATCGACGCCGGCTGCACGCTGGCCAACGGCAACCAGGTCAAGGTGGTCGGCTGGTACGACAACGAGTGGGGCTACTCCAACCGCCTCATCGACCTGTCGGCCCTTGTCGGCGCCTCGCTCTGACGGGCTGACGTGTCAGAGACACTCGACGTCCTGGGCGAGGTCCGGGGCAAGCGGGTCCTGGTCCGGAGCGACCTCAACGTGCCGCTCGACGGCACCAGGATCACCGACGACGGTCGCGTCCGCGCGAGCGTCCCGACGATCCGGGAGCTGTCCGAGGCCGGAGCCCGCGTGATCGTGGTCGCCCACCTCGGCCGGCCCCAGGGCGAGCCCGACGACCGCTACTCGCTGGCCCCGGTGGCCGAACGGCTCGGTGAGCTGCTCGGTACGCCGGTCGCGTTCGCCCACGACACCGTCGGACCCTCGGCTGCCGAGACGGTGGCCGGCCTGGCCGACGGTGACGTCGCCCTGCTGGAGAACGTCCGCTTCAACCCGGGCGAGACCAGCAAGGACGACGACCTCCGGGGTGCCTTCGCCGACCAGCTGGCGGCGCTCGCCGACGCGTTCGTCTCCGACGGCTTCGGGGTGGTCCACCGCAAGCAGGCCAGCGTGTACGACGTGGCGCTGCGGCTCCCGTCGGCGATGGGCGGCCTGGTGGCCCGTGAGATCGACGTGCTGCGCCGGCTCACCGTCGACCCGGCGCGGCCCTACGTCGTGGTGCTCGGCGGCTCCAAGGTCTCCGACAAGCTCGGCGTGATCGACAACCTGCTCGGCAAGGCCGACCGCCTGCTGATCGGTGGCGGCATGGTGTTCACCTTCCTGAAGGCCCAAGGGCACGAGGTCGGGAAGAGCCTGCTCGAGGACGACCAGCTCGACACCGTCCGCAGCTATCTGCAGCGGGCCGAGGAGTCGGGGGTGGAGATCGTGCTGCCGACCGACATCGTCGTCGACACGGCGTTCCCGTCCGCTGACCGGGAGGCGCAACCGCGCGTCGTACCGGCCGACGAGATCCCGGCCGATGCGCTGGGCCTCGACATCGGCCCGGAGTCGGGCCAGGCGTTCGCGGCGGCCATCGTGGACGCCAAGACGGTGTTCTGGAACGGGCCGATGGGCGTCTTCGAGACCGCTGCCTTCGCCGAGGGCACCCGCGCTGTGGCCCAGGCCCTGACCGAGGTCGACGGCCTCTCGGTCGTCGGTGGCGGCGACTCCGCGGCCGCCGTACGCCAGCTCGGGTTCGACGAGGCGGCGTTCGGTCACATCTCGACCGGTGGCGGCGCGAGCCTGGAGTTCCTCGAGGGCAGGGAGCTCCCGGGGATCGCGGTCCTCGAGCGCTGACCGGCTGTCCCCCGACCCCGCACCACCCCTGTCCGTCGGTCGAGCCCGTCGAGACCACGGCTGCTTGGAAGGAACCCGATGTCCCGTACCCCGCTGATGGCCGGCAACTGGAAGATGAACCTGACCCACCCCGAGGCGGTGGCGCTGGTGCAGAAGCTCGCCTGGATCCTGGCGGACAAGAAGCACGACTACGCCCTGACCGAGGTCGTGGTGGTGCCGCCGTTCACCGACCTGCGCTCGGTGCAGACGCTGGTGGACGGCGACCATCTCTCGCTCCGGTACGGCGCGCAGGACGTCTCCGTGCACGACTTCGGTGCCTACACCGGCGAGGTGTCGGCAGCGATGCTCGCCAAGCTCGGCTGCTCCTACGTCGTGGTCGGTCACTCCGAGCGCCGGGAGTACCACGCCGAGACCGACGCCACCGTGAACGCCAAGGCCCGCCAGGCCGTGAGCGCGGGGATGACCCCCATCGTCTGCGTCGGTGAGGGTCTCGACGTCCGCAAGGCCGGGGAGCAGGTGCCCTACACGCTGGACCAGGTCGACGGCTCCCTGGCGGGCTTCACGCCGCAGGAGATCGCGTCCCTGGTGGTCGCCTACGAGCCGGTCTGGGCGATCGGCACCGGCGAGGTCGCCACGCCGGACGACGCGCAGGAGGTCTGTGCGGCGATCCGCTCGCGACTGCGCGAGACGGCCGGCGACGAGGCCGCTGACGCCTGTCGGATCCTCTACGGCGGCTCCGTGAAGGCCGCGAACATCGCCGGGATCATGGCCCAGTCCGACGTCGACGGCACCCTCGTGGGGGGCGCCAGCCTCCAGGCCGAGGAGTTCGGCGGGATCTGCCGGTTCTACGACATGCCGGCCCTGTGAGCGTCGTGACGTCGTACGACGTGCCGCCGGCCCGGACCGGCCTGCGGGCGGGTTCGGGACCGGGGCGGGCGTGACGTAGGCTTCTCCCCGTGACCATCGTCTTCACCGTCCTGCTCGTCATCACCAGCTGCCTCATGGTGCTGCTGGTGCTGCTGCACAAGGGCCGCGGGGGTGGCCTGTCGGACATGTTCGGCGGCGGTGTGTCGAGCTCGCTCGGGGGGTCATCCGTGGCGGAGCGGAACCTGGACCGGTTCACCATCGGTGTCGGTGCCATCTGGATCGCTTGCGTCATCGCCCTGGGCCTGCTTCAGGCCTACGCCAACTGAAAGGCCGTCGCACGTGGCAGGTGGAGGAAATGCGATCCGGGGAAGCCGGGTCGGAGCAGGACCGATGGGTGAGGCGGAGCGCGGCGAGGCCGCACCTCGCCAGGCGGTCACCTATTTCTGCTCGCACATGCACCGCTCCGTGGTGACGTTCGCGGTCGAGGCCGTCGTACCCGAGTCGTGGGACTGCCCCAAGTGCGGGCTTCCAGCGAGCCTCGACTCGGAGAACCCCCCTCCGGCTCCGAAGATCGAGCCGTACAAGACCCACCTGGCCTACGTGAAGGAGCGCCGCTCCGACGCCGAGGCCGAGTCGATCCTCGACGAGGCGATCCAGCTGCTCCGCAGCCGGCGCAAGTCGGGCGACATCGTCTTCTGACCGCACGCACCGTGGCCTGAGCGACCCGTCCGTGCCGTACGACGTGGTGGTCGCCGGGCTCGGTGCGATGGGGAGCGCGACGGTGTACCAGCTGGCGAGGGCCGGCGCGAGCGTGCTCGGAGTCGACCGCCATCGGCCGCCGCACGCGCTCGGGTCGACCCACGGAGACACCCGGATCACGCGGGTGGCCGTGGGGGAGGGCCTGGAGTACGTCCCGCTCGTCCGGCGGTCGCAGGAGCTGTGGCGCGAGATCGAGCAGGAGGCCGGGGTCGAGCTGCTGACCCTGTGCGGCGGGCTCGTGATGGCGTCGCCGCGGGCCGGCTTCGCGATGCACGGCAGCCCGAGCTTCCTCGAGCAGACCCGGGTAGCCGCCGAGGCGTACGACGTGACGCACGAGCTGCTCGGCACTGCGGAGCTGGCGGCCCGCTTCCCGCAGTTCTCGCTGGCCGGTGACGAGCAGGGCTACTACGAGCCGGGCGCGGGGTTCGTCCGGCCGGAGCTCGCGGTCGAGGCCCAGCTGCGGCTGGCCGGTGCCAGGGGCGCCACCCTCGCCACCGGCGAGGCCGTGCTCGGCTACGACGACCTGGGCACGCACGTGAGGGTCCGCACGACGCACCGCACCGTGGAGGCCGCCACCCTGGTGGTCGCCGCCGGGCCGTGGGTGACCGGGCTGGTGCCCGAGCTGGCCGGTGCGGTGAAGATCCACCGGCAGGTGCTGTTCTGGTTCGACGTGCGCGACCCGTCGTCGTACCCGGCCCTCCGGGACTCCCCGGTCTACATCTGGCGACCGGGTGACGACCCGAGCGAGATGATCTACGGCTTCCCGATGGTCGACGGTCCGGACGGCGGCGCCAAGGTCGCCCGCGAGCAGTACGACGTCGAGACCACGGCCGACGAGGTCGACCGGGTGGTCTCGCCGGAGGAGGTCGACGAGATGTACGAGACCTGCGTGCGGCACCGGATGCCCTGGCTGTCGGGCCGCTGCCTCAAGACCGCGGTCTGCCCCTACACGGTGCTGCCGGAGAGCCGCTTCGTCATCGACCGACTGCCCTGGGCACCGAACGTCATCGTCGCCTCGCCGTGCTCGGGCCACGGGTTCAAGCACTCGGCGGCCATCGGCGAGTGTCTCGCGCGGCTCGCGACCACAGGCCGCAGCCCCGTCGACCTGACCCCGTTCGCCTGGCCGGCGTGACGGGCGCACTGTCCTCGGGCGGCGCGCGGCACCGCAGGATGGTGGTGTGCTCACTCCTGACGTCGCCGCCTTCGGTGGTCGGCTGACGAAGGCCCTGGCGGCCACCCTGGGGACGGAGCTCGTCGGGGTCTACGCCGTCGGGTCGGTCGCCCTCGGCGGGTATGTCCCGGGCGAGAGCGACGTGGACGTGGCCGCCGTGTCGCGCGTCGCGCTCACCGACGAGCAGCGACGCTCCGTGGCGGCAGCGGTCCTCGAGGCGAGTGCGTCCTGCCCGACCCGTGGTGTGGAGCTCACGCTCTACCGCCAGGAGGTCGCGGCCTCTCGTCCCTCCGGCGCAGACTTCGAGGTCAACGCCAACGGTGGCCCTCGGATGCCGACGAGCGTGCACCTGGACGCGGCAGCCGAGCCCGGCTTCTGGTACGTGCTGGACCGGGCGATCGCGCACCGGTCCGGCGTCGTGATCAGCGGGCCGCCGGTGCGAGACACGTTCGCCGACGTCCCTCGCGACCTGCTCCTGGAGGCCATGAGCCAGTCGATGGCCTGGCATCGCGAGCACGAGCGGGCGACGCTCTACTCGGTCCTGAACGCGTGCCGGGCGTGGAGGTACGCCGACACGGACGTCCTCGGCTCCAAGCTGGAAGGCGCAGCCTGGGCTCGCGCCCGCTGGACGGACCCGCACCTCGTCGACGCGGCCGTGTCGCTCCGGCACGGCGGAGCTGCGACCCTCGACGAGCCGGCTGTCGATGCGCTGCTGGCGGCGGTGGCGGCCCGACTCGGCGACGTCAGAGGCCGCCCGGCGGTTCGTAGTCGAGGATGAAGTGGTGCTGCCAGGTCGTGACCCGAGTGCACCGACCGCCGAGGCCGCACCGCAGCACTGCCTTCTGCGCCTGGTAGAGGGACTGCCCGGCCTGTCGGTCGACCACCTCCACGAGCAGGTGCAAGGAGTCCTCCCAGCGTTGCGCCCAGACCCGGGCGTCGAACCTCAGGTCGGTGACCACGTGTCCGTCGGACGTCGCTCGGATGGTCTCGCCCTCGACCGGCGCCCCCGTGCTGGATCCGTGGAAGTAGGCGAGCTTCGTGCCATCCGGGGAGAATCCCCTCGCGATCAGGTCCTGGCCGTGACAGTCCGTGCACAGTGACCACCGGACGGTGCCGGGCTGCGGCAGGGTGGCCAGCTCGTCCCGGTAGCGCGGCGCGGCGTACACGTCGCGCAGGAACTGGTGGTGGGCGAGGTCGAGCAGCGTCACGTCGCGCAGGCCGGTGTCGATCGGAACCCGTCCCATCGTCCACCGCACCAGCCTCGTGTGCGTGAGGCCGACGGATCTGGAAAAGTAGATCGACCGCCCGCGGAAGGCCACGAGGGTGCCGTTTTCCCAGCTGCGGTACCCCACCACGAACCCCGCGAGGTCGTAGACCGTGTAGAAGGCGCCGCCCTGGCCGGCTGCCCTGATCGCGATCAGCTGATGGTTCGTGGAGAGCGTGACGACCGAGTAGCCCTCGTAGCCCTGGTCCTGCAGGTAGTGGAACAGCAGGTGTGCACGCCCGTCGCGGTCGACCTCGAAGATCCGGGCGGTGTGGTGGTAGACCACGATCCACCCGTCGGGGCCACGCCCGAGCAGCTCGAGCGAGTCCTGGTACCGGATGGGCCAGGGCAGCGGGATCATCCGTCCGGACGCCGTGTGGAGCAGGCGGCCCGTGAGGTAGTCGACGTGCGGGCGCGGACCGGTCGGTACGGAGTAGACGTCGACGGAGTGGATCGTCGGACCCGGGACGGGCAGGGCAGCCGCCGCGGGACCGGTCGAGAGGAGGACGACGGTGCAGAGGGCTGCCAGCAGCCGGCGGAGACGGGGCATCGGGGGTCCTCCGTGATCGGCGCGGTGCGACGCTCCGCGGTCACGAGGTGAGAGGCCCGCAGCCCTGGAAAGGTTCGGTCGGCCGGTGCGCGGCTGACCGCCGGTCAGATCCGGGACGCGGACTCGTGGTCGAGGAACCAGATCGTCTCGACCGACCCGCGGACGCCGGCGGCGGGGGTCTCGTGGACGTCGGCGCTGGCGGCGAGCGCACGTCCCACGGCCTCCGCCTTGTCCGCCCCGCTGACCACGAACCACACCTCGTCGGCGCGGTTGAGCGCCTCGAAGGTCAAGGTGACCCGCTCCGGTGGCGGCTTGGGCGAGTCGGTCACCGGGACCGCGATCGCGTCACGCACGTCGAGCTGCGGATGGCCGGGGAACAGCGAGGCGACGTGGCCGTCGGGCCCGACACCGAGCATCACCAGCTGGAACCGGTCCGTGCCTGCAGAGCGCACCGTGTCGGCGTACGCCGTCGCCGCCTCGTCGACCGTCGCGACCTGGTCGGACGACGGCACCTCGTGCACGCGGTCCGGGTCGACGCCGAGCGCGTCGAGGAACGACTGACGCGCCTCGCGGGCGTTGCGGTCGGGGGAGTCGGTCGCGACGAAGCGCTCGTCCCCCCAGAAGAACTCGACCCGGCTCCAGTCGACGTCGGTGTCGGCGGCTGCCAGCCGGGCGATCTCGACGTGGATCCGCTCGGCGATCGTGCCACCGGTCAGGACCACCTGCGGGACCTCGCCGGCGGCCTGCTGCACCGTGACCAGGCGCAGGAAGGCGCCGGCCACCGAGGTGGCGAGGTCAGCGGGGTCGTCGTGCACCTCGATGCGCGGTGATGGCGGCGTGTTCACGGCGTTCACACCCGGTGGAGCTTCAGGAGACGCCGCGCGGTCGCGGCGTAGACGTCGTCCTCGTCGAGGCGCCGGAGCTCCTCCGCGAGCAGCTCGGGCAGCCCGCGACGCTTGAGGGCGACCGGCCGGTCGGGCCGGTCGGGGGAGGAGAACGTCGCCAGACGTCCGTCGCGGCGCGCGATCACGATCGGGCCCTCCTTGGTGTCGAGCCGGACCTCGGTGATCCCGGGACCCTGCGAGCTCTTCCGGGCGAACGGCACCTTGAGCCGGTCGACCAGCCACGCCACCAGCAGCTCGGCACTCGGGCTGATCCGCTCGGCGGTGACCGACCCACCGGTCACCTTGAGCGGCTGCTGGTCGAGGGCGGCCGCGAGGAGCGCACGCCAGGGCGTGATCCGGGTCCAGGCGAGGTCGGAGTTCCCGGGGGAGTACGCCGCGCACTGGTCGTGGATGGCCCGGCCCTTGCCGCGGTGGACCGACGCGGCGTCGGTGATCCGGCGCTGGGCCAGCCGGCCGAGGGGGTCGTCCGCGGGGTCCTCGGGGGCGTTGCACGGCCACCAGGCCGCGACCGGCGAGTCGGGCAGCAGCAGCGGGAGCACGACGGACTCGGGATGGCCGACCACTTCGCCCTTGAGCCGGATCAGGGCGGTCTCCCCGGTCCAGCCGTCCCCCGTGCCCACCTGGGCGTTGATGTGGGGCGTGCCCCGGCCGTCGCCGAGGATCACCCCGAGCACCCGGGCCGGGTGCTCGTGGGAGGCCTGACGGGCCGCTCGCATGGCGTCGGGCGCGTGCTCCTCGTCGACGACGATGACCAGGGTCATCACCATCCCCATCGCCGGGCTGCCGGCGCGGGTCCGGGCCGCGACGAACTCGGCGGCGATCCCGGCCGCGTTGGTGTCGATCAGCTCGATCATGTCGGGGTCCCGGTGGTTGCGTGAGCGAAGCGAGTGGCTTCGCGGGATGAGATCATCGGTGCTCCTCCTAGGGCCTGCGCCAGACCCGGCCGTCGCGGGCGAGCATGGCATCGGCGGACGCCGGGCCCCAGCCGCCCGACTCGTAGGCCTCCGGCCTGCCCTTGCGCGCCCAGAAGTCCAGCACCGGGTCGAGGATCTGCCACGAGCGCTCGACCTCGGCATGGCGCGGGAACAGGGGAGGGTCGCCGAGCAGGACGTCGAGGATCAGCCGCTCGTAGGCCTCGGCGCTCGCCTCGGTGAAGGAGCCGCCGTAGGCGAAGTCCATGTTCACGTCGCGGATCTCCATCTGGGTGCCGGGCACCTTGGAGCCGAACCGCAGGGTCATCCCCTCGTCCGGTTGGATCCGGATCACCAGCGCGTTGTGGGTGAGCTCCTCGGTCGCGGCCCGGGTGAACGGCAGGTGCGGCGCCGGCTTGAAGACCACGGCGACCTCGGTCACCCGACGGCCCAGGCGCTTGCCGGTGCGCAGGTAGAACGGAACCCCCGCCCAGCGCCGGTTGTCGACGTGGAGGGTGATCGCTGCGTAGGTCTCGGTCGCCGAGCTCTTGCGGACGCCCTCCTCCTCGAGGAAGCCGACGACCTTCTCGCCGCCCTGCCAGCCGGCGGCGTACTGCCCGCGCGCCGTGGTGAGGTCGAGCCGGCGCGGCAGGTGTACCGCGGAGAGCAGCTTCAGCTTCTCCTGGCGCAGGCTCTCGGCGTCGAACGACGTGGGCTCCTCCATCGCCACCAGCGACATCAGCTGCATCAGGTGGTTCTGGATCACGTCGCGGGCGGCGCCGATGCCGTCGTAGTACCCGGCCCGACCGCCGATGCCGATGTCCTCGGCCATCGTGATCTGCACGTGGTCGACGTAGTTGGAGTTCCAGATCGGCTCGAACATCTCGTTGGCGAACCGCATCGCCAGGATGTTCTGGACGGTCTCCTTGCCGAGGTAGTGGTCGATCCGGAAGATCGAGCCGCTCGGGAACACCTCCGCCAGCGTCTCGTTGAGCTCGCGGGCGGACTCCTCGTCATGCCCGAACGGCTTCTCCACCACGACCCGCCGCCACGATCCCGGCGCCGGCTGGGCGAGCCCGTGCTCCTTGAGCTGGCCGACCACGTCGCCGAAGAAGCCGGGCGGGATCGCGAGGTAGAAGGCGTGGTTGCCACCGGTACCCCGGACCTCGTCGAGCTCCTCGATGGTGCGGCGCAGGGTGTTGAACGCCGTGTCGTCGTCGAAGTTGCCCGGCACGAACCGGAACCCCTCGGCGAGCTGCTTCCAGACCTCCTCGCGGAACTCCGTGCGGGCGTGCTCCTTGACCGAGTCGTGCACGACCTGGGCGAAGTCCTCGTCGGCCCAGTCACGCCGAGCGAAGCCGGTCAGGCTGAAGCCGGGCGGCAGCAGCCCGCGGTTGGCGAGGTCGTAGATCGCCGGCATCACCTTCTTGCGCGACAGGTCGCCGGTGACACCGAACAGCACCATCCCGCAAGGGCCGGCGATCCGTGGCAGCCGACGGTCGAGGGGGTCGCGCAGCGGGTTCACCGGCGCAGGAGCGGCGTCGGTGGTGGACTGCTCCGGGTCGGGGCTCATCGAGCGGTGCGCCTGGTAGTAGGCGATCAGGGCCTGGGTGGAGGCATCCTGCTCGGCCAGGGCGTCGGCGTCGCCGGCCAGGGCCGGGCTCACCTGCTGGGCGAGCTGCTTGCCGAGCTCGACCCCCCACTGGTCGAAGCTGTCGATGCCCCAGACCACGCCCTGGGTGAAGGTGATGTGCTCGTAGAGGGCGACCAGCTGACCGAGCACGGACGGCGTCAGAGCCGGCGCCATGATCGAGGTCGTCGGCCGGTTCCCCGGGAACACCCGCGCCGGGACGATGTGCTCCGCGGTGCCCTCGGCCCGGACCTCGTCGGCGGTCTTGCCGAACGCCAGGGCGCGGGTCTGGGCGAAGAAGTTGGCCAGGAAGAGCGCGTGCACGTCGGTCGTGCCGTCCTTCAGCGGGTAGGCGGGCTCGGCCACGGCGATGAAGTCCGCCGGGATCAGCCGCGTGCCCTGGTGGATCAGCTGGTAGAAGGCGTGCTGCCCGTTGGTGCCCGGCTCGCCCCAGAAGATCTCACCCGTGGGCGTGGTGACGGGGCTGCCGTCGGAGCGGACGCTCTTGCCGTTGGACTCCATGGTCAGCTGCTGGAGGTATGCCGGGAAGCGGTGCAACAGCTGGGCGTAGGGCAGTACGGCATGGGTCTCGGCGCCGAGGAAGTCGGTGTACCAGACGTTGAGCAGGCCCATCAGGACCGGCACGTTGCGCTCGAGCGGCGTGTCCGCGAAGTGCTCGTCGATGGCGTGGAAGCCGGCCAACAGCTCGTCGAACCGCTCGGGCCCGATCGCGACCACGAGCGAGGTGCCGATCGCGGAGTCCACCGAGTAGCGCCCGCCGACCCAGTCCCAGAAGCCGAAGGCGTTGGCCGGGTCGATCCCGAAGGCCTCCACCTTGTCGAGCGCGGTGGAGACCGCGACGAAGTGACGGCGTACGGCGTCCGCGGGGTCGTCGGCGACGGCGCCGGACTTGCGGAGACCGTCGAGCAGCCATTGCTTGCAGAGCCGGGCGTTCGTGAGCGTCTCGAGAGTGCCGAAGGTCTTGCTGGACACGATGAAGAGCGTGGTGGCCGGGTCGAGCCCCGCCAGCTTGGTGGCGGCGTCGGTGGGGTCGATGTTGGAGATGAAGCGGCACTCGATCGCCTCGTGGCGGTAGGGCGCGAGCGCCTCGTAGGCCATCACCGGGCCGAGGTCGGAGCCACCGATCCCGATGTTGACGACGGTCCGGATCCTCTCGCCGGTGACGCCCGTCCACTCACCGGAGCGCACCTGGTCGGCGAACGCGTAGACGCGCGCCAGCACGTCGTGGACGTCGTGGACGACGTCCTGGCCGTCGACCACGAGCGTCGCGTCGGCGGGGAGGCGGAGCGCGGTGTGCAGGACGGCGCGGTCCTCGGTGACGTTGATGTGGTCGCCGCGCAGCATCGCCGCCCGGCGTTCCGGCAGCCCGACCTGCTCGGCCAGCGCCACCAGGGCGGCCAGCACCTCGTCGACGACCAGCCCCTTGCTGAGGTCGACATACAGGTCGGCCGCCGTGAAGGTGTAGCGGTCGACCCGCCCCGGGTCGTCGGCGAACCAGCGCCGCAGGTCGGGGGCGAAGCCGTCGGCGAGCGCCGTCAGCTGCGACCAGGCCTCCGTCGTGGTGGGATCGACGGGGGCTTGACTCACCGGGCCGCCTCGAGCGCCGTCGTCACGGAGTCGAGCAGCTCGTCCCAGGCGGTGACGAACTTCTCGACGCCCTCCTTGATCAGCACCTCGATCACGTCGTCGTAGTCGATCCCGGCGTCGGCGAGTGCCCGCATGTGGGCGGCCGCGTCGTCATAGAACGGCCGCACCTGGTCGCCCTTGATGTCACCGTGGTCGGCGACGGCCTTCATCGTCGCCTCGGGCATCGTGTTCACGGTGTCCTCGACCACGAGGTCGTCGACGTACATGGTGTCGCGGTAGTCGGGGTTCTTGACGCCGGTCGAGGCCCACAGCGGACGCTGCTTGCGGGCGCCGTCGGCCTCGAGCGAGGCCCAGCGGTCGCCGGCGAAGAACTCCTCGTAGGCCTGGAACGCGAGCCGCGCGTTGGCGACGCCGGCCTTGCCGCGCAGGTCGGGGTCGGTGCCCGGGCCGGACGTCGTGGCCTCGAGGCGCTTGTCGATCTCGGTGTCGACGCGGGAGACGAAGAACGACGCCACGGAGTGGATGGTGGCGAGGTCATGGCCGTTCTCGCGGGCCTTCTCGAGCCCGGCGACGTAGGCCTCCATCACGTCGCGGTACTGCTGGAGACCGAAGATCAGGGTCACGTTGACGCTGATGCCGGCGCCGAGGGTCTCGGTGATCGCCGGGCAGCCCTCGGGCGTGCCGGGGATCTTGATCATCAGGTTGGGCTGGTCGACGGTCTTCCAGAGGTCGGCCGCCTCGGCGACGGTCGCGTCGGCGTCGTGCGCGAGCCCGGGTGCCACCTCGATGGAGACCCGGCCGTCGACGGTGTCGGTGGCGTCGAAGACCGGCCGCATGATCTGGCAGGCGTCGCGGACGTCGTCGGTGGTGATCACCCGGACGGCCTGGTCGCGGTCGGTGCCCAGCGAGGCGAGCTCACGGATCTGGGCGTCGTAGCGCTCGCCCTTGCTCAGGGCGGACTGGAAGATCGACGGGTTGGTGGTCACCCCGACGACGTGGGAGTCGCGGACGAGGTCGGCGAGGTTGCCGGTCTCGAGTCGTTCGCGGGACAGGTCGTCGAGCCAGATCGACACCCCCGCCTCGGACAGCTGCTGCAAGCGGTCGGTCATGAGATCTCCTCTGGTAGCGAACGGGGCCCCTGGGGGTCGGTGAACCGGGCGTCAGTCCGTGGCGCTCCGGATGCTGTCGGTCGCGGCCGCGGCGACGGCCTCGGCGGTGATGCCGAACTCCTGGTAGAGCCGCGCGTAGTCGGCGGACGCGCCGTAGTGCTCGAGCGAGACGATCCGCCCGTGGTCGCCCACCACGTCCCGCCAGCCCTGGGCGACGCCGGCCTCCACCGACACCCGCGCCTTGACCGTCGGGGGGATGACGGTCTCCCGGTACGAAGTCTCCTGGGTGTCGAACCATTCCCGGCAGGGCATGGAGACGACCCGGGCCCGGACGCCGTCGGCGGCCAGCAGGTCACGGGCCTGGACGGCCAGCTGGACCTCGGAGCCGGTGCCGACCAGCACCACGTCGGGCAGGCCACCGTCGACGTCGAGCAGGACGTAGCCGCCTCGGTGGGCGTTGCTGCCGTCGGAGTACCCGTCCTCGCCGCGCGGGTAGACCGGGAGGTTCTGCCGGGACAGGATCAGCCCGGCTGGTCGCCAGTTCTCGATCACGGCGCGCCAGCAGGCGGCGGTCTCGTTGGCGTCGGCCGGGCGGACGACGTCGAGACCGGGGATCGCACGCAGGGCTGCGAGGTGCTCGACCGGCTGGTGGGTCGGGCCGTCCTCGCCGAGACCGATCGAGTCGTGGGTCCAGACGTAGGTCACCGGCAGCCCCATGAGGGCGGCCAGCCGGACGGCGCCGCGCATGTAGTCGGAGAACGTCAGGAAGGTGCCGCCGAACACGCGGGTGCCGCCGTGGGCGGCGATGCCGTTCATGATCGCGCCCATGCCGTGCTCGCGGATGCCGAAGTGGAGCACCCGGCCCTGCAGCGGGTCGGCCTTCCACATCTTGGTGGCGCGGTTGGTGGGAAGGAACGACGGCGCGCCCTCGATGGTGGTGTTGTTGGAGCCGGCCAGGTCGGCCGAGCCGCCCCAGAGCTCGGGCAGGGTCTCGGCCATCGCGTTGATCACGGCGCCCGACGCGACCCGCGTCGCGACCCCCTTCTGGTCGGCCGGCCACTCCGGAACCTTGCTGTCCCAGCCCTCGGGCAGGCCACGGGTCTGGAGCCGCTCGAAGAGGGCGGTGTCGGCCGAGGGCTTCTTCGCCCACGCGGCGTACGCCGTGTCCCACTCGGCCTGAGCGGCCTTGCCGCGCTCGACGGCCTGCCGGGTGTGCTCGAGCACGCCGGTCGGTATCTCGAAGGTCTGCTCGGGGTCGAAGCCCAGCACCTTCTTGGTGGCCGCGACCTCGTCGGCGCCGAGAGCCGAGCCGTGGGCCTTTCCGGTGTTCTGCGCGTCGGGCGCCGGCCAGGCGATGATCGTGTGGAGCACGATGAAGCTGGGCTTGTCGGTGACGGCGTGGGCCTTCCGGATCGCCTCGTAGAGCGCCGGCACGTCCTCGGCGTACGTCGTGCCGTCGTGGGTCCAGTCGACGTGCTGCACGTGCCAGCCGTAGGCCTCGTAGCGGGCCCCGACGTCCTCACCGAGCGCGATGTCGGTGTTGTCCTCGATGGAGATCCGGTTGTGGTCGTAGATGAGAGTGAGGTTGCCGAGCTCCTGCACGCCGGCGATCGCCGAGGCCTCGGCCGAGACGCCCTCCTCGATGTCGCCGTCGGAGCAGAGCGCGTAGATCTGGTGGTCGAACGGCGAGGACCCGAGCGCCGCGTTGGGGTCGAGCAGCCCGTGCTCCTTGCGCGCGGCCATGGCCATGCCGACGGCGTTGCCGATGCCCTGGCCGAGGGGTCCGGTGGTGGTCTCGACACCCGCGGTGTGGCCGTACTCCGGGTGGCCGGGCGTCTTGCTTCCCCAGGTACGCAGGGCCTTGATGTCGTCGAGCTCGAGGCCCCAGCCGCCGAGGAACAGCTGGAGGTAGAGGGTCAGGCTGGAGTGGCCGCACGACAGGACGAACCGGTCACGGCCGGGCCAGTGCGGGTCGGCCGGGTTGTGCCGCATGACCTTCTGGAACAGCAGGTACGCCGCCGGAGCGAGGCTCATCGCCGTCCCGGGGTGGCCGTTGCCGACCTTCTGCACGGCGTCCATCGCCAGCACCCGGACGGTGTCGACCGCCGTGTCGTCCAGCTCGTTCCAGTCCAGCTTGGCAGGCATCGTGGTCACGCGCAGTGTCCCTTTCCACGAGGTGTCGAGGTGCCGCTGACGGCCGCGTCGCGGGCGTCTCCGAGCCTACTCAGGTCGCGCTATAGACTGCGAGCGGCGTCCAGCCCTCCGTCTTCTCCACCCCCGTACCCGAGGAACCACGTGACATACGTCGGCCACCGAGCAGCGGCTCTCTCGCCGGACCTGCCTCGGGAGCCCGGCCGGGTCACCCTCCGCGACGTCGTGGCCGCGTACGTCGGGCTGACCAAGCCGCGCGTGATCGAGCTGCTGCTGCTGACCACGGTGCCGGTGATGTTCTTCGCCGCGGGCGGCGTCCCCGACCTCGGGCTGGTCGTGGCCACCGTCGTCGGTGGCACGCTCTCGGCCGGCTCGGCGTCGGCCCTCAACTGCGTCTACGACCGCGACATCGACGAGCAGATGCGCCGTACCCGGCGCCGAGCCCTGCCGCGCCACCTCGTCAGCCCCGTCGCCGCCCTGGTCTTCGGGGTCGCCCTCGGGGTGGTCGCGACGGCGGTCCTCTGGTTCTTCGTCAACCCGCTCTCCGCGGTGCTGGCGCTCGCGGCCGAGTGCTTCTACCTGTTCGTCTACACGATGCTGCTCAAGCGCCGTACCACCCAGAACATCGTGTGGGGCGGGCTCGCGGGATGCTTCCCGGCGCTGATCGGCTGGACCGCGGTGACCGACTCGCTGGCCTGGGCGCCGGTGGTGCTGTTCCTGGTGGTCTTCTTCTGGACCCCGCCGCACACCTGGGCCCTGGCCCTGCGCTACCGCGAGGACTACGCCGGCGTCGACGTCCCGATGCTGCCGGTGGTGGCCAACGCCGAGACCGTGGCCCGGCAGGTCGTCGCCTACTCGTGGGCGATGGTGCTGACGTCGCTGCTGCTGTGGCCCGTGGCGCACACCGGGTGGTTCTACCCCGCGGCGGCGCTGGTGCTCGGCGCGGTCTTCTTGGCCCAGGCGCACGCGATGTGGTCACGCAGCCGCGGCACCGAGGACCTCGCCGTGATCCGGCCGATGGTGCTGTTCCACTCCTCGAACCTCTACCTGTCGCTGCTGTTCGTGGCGGTCGCGCTCGACCCGCTGCTGACCCGCTGAAGCTCGGTAACACCACCACACATCCTGGGCATTTCCTAGAGATCTCGTGATGGAGGCAACCAAACCGCCGTAGCGTGCGTCTCACGTGTACGACGGTTGGCCTGCCCACGGGGGTGCGGGCCAACCCGTCGTCCACGTGCCACACTGCGCGGAGACATTCGTGGGGGGACCCGACGAAGGAGCGTCATGCTCGAGTCTCTGCTGTCCATGCTCATCCTGCTGACCGGTCCGGTCGTCGCGTCTGGGGAGACCGCGACCGCTCCCCGGACGGCGCTGCCCGCCCCGACCACGACGCACCACTACGTCGCCAACGTCGGGAGCCACACCGCGGCGGTGGCGCGCGTGGGCTTCACCGTCGTCGACACCGGCTCCAGCCCGGCCGAGATCCGCGCCCTCCCGAAGGGCACCCAGGCGCTGGTCTACCTCGGCCAGGACTGCCCGACCCGCGCGGACCGGTCCTTCCGGCGACAGGTGTCGAGGCTGGCGAAGAGCGCGAAGGTGTTCGGCTACTACCTGGCCGACGAGCCGGTCATCACCGGCTGCCCGGGCGGACCCGCCGCGCTGGCGACCCGGACGCGATACATCCGCACGGCCAGCGCGGGTCGGCAGCAGTCCTTCATCGTCGTGGACGACCGCTCGACCGCCCACGCCTACCGTCCCGGGGTCACGCATCTGAGCATGGTCGGGATCGACCCCTACCCGTGCTCGGTGGCCAACCCGACCTGCGACTTCTCGACCATCAGGCACGACCTGAACGCCGCCCTCCGCGCCGGCGTCCCGCTGGGCCGGGTCGTCCCGGTGTACCAGGGCTTCGGGCAGGAGCGCACGAGCAGTCCCTACTACACCCTGCCGACGCGTGGGCAGATGGCCACGATGCTGCGCCGCTGGGCGGTCCTGGTGCCGCACCCGAAGATGGACTACGTCTACTCGTGGGAGCACCAGGGCTCGGCGAACCCGACGTTGCGGGACTCGCTGTCGCTGAAGCGGCTCTTCGCGGCGTACTTCGCCGGCTGAGAGCCCGCATCCCCCGAACGGCGTAGCCGGGCTCGTCCTCCTGGGCCATGCCAGGAGGACGAGCGCCGGTCCAGCCTGGGCGCATGCCGGGGGGCTCGTACGTCACTGCACTGGGTCATGCCGGTCTGCGCCTGGACACCCCTGGCGTGCGCGTGCTCGCCGACCCCTGGGTCTCCGAGGCCGGCGCCTTCCTCGGGTCGTGGTTCCCCTTCCCGGACAACAGCCACCTGCGCGGCACCCTGCTCGAGGACGTGGACGTCGTCACCGTCTCCCACGAGCACCTCGACCACCTCGACCTCACGCTGATCGCGGGGCTGCCGCCCGACGTGCCGGTCGTCGTCCCGCGCTATCCGTCGCAGGTCCTCCAGCGGCGACTGCGCGACGCGGGGCGGGAGCACGTCGTCGTGCTCGACGCCTGGCAGCGGTATCCCCTGGGTGACCGCGGTGACTGGATGACGGTGATCCCCGAGATCTGCCCGATGACGCACGACGCCGCCGTGCTGTTCCACCTCGGCGGTCGCACCGTGCTCCACGCCAACGACGCCCGGATCTCCCTGGCCCAGGTGCGCCGGGCGATGGTCGATGTCCGGCCGACCCGTCGACCTGATGGCGGTCCAGATGTCCGGGGCCAGCTGGCACCCGGTCTGCTACGAGTACGACGATGCCGACCGGCGCCGGATCGACGAGCAGAAACGGGTCGGGAAGCTCAAGGCGGTGACCCGGCTGGTGCGCTCCGTCGCGCCGGGCCTGGTGATCCCGTACGCCGGTCCGCCCTGCTTCCTCGACGACGACCTCTTCGAGCACAACGCCCGGCTGCGGCCCGACGGGGACCCCGGGATCTTCCCCGACCAGGACCATGCGCTGACGTGGCTGAGGGAGCGACTGCCCGCGCAGCCCAGCGCGTACCTGCTGCCCGGCGACCGCGTCGACCTGGACGGCCGGCACCTCATGCGGGACCCGCACTGGGCCGGGTTCCGCCTGGACACCGGCGCCGAGGAGCGGCGGCGCTACCTCGAGGGCTACGCGGCGCGCCGGCGTCCCGCGATCGAGCAGGTCTGGGGGGATCACCCCGTCCCCGCGGACGACGACTCCCTGGCGCAGGACTTCCGGGCGCACTTCGAAGGGCTGGGGCGGCTCTCGCAGTACTTCCTGGCGCGGGCGGGGATCACCGTCCGGTTCGAGGTGCTGGGACCGGGGGGCGGCACCTGGGACGCCCATGTCGGGCCCGACCGGATGTGGGTCGACCTCGAGGGCAGCGCCGAGTCCGTGGACTACCGGCTGCGTCTCGACGGGCGGTGGTTGGCCGGTGTGGTCCGGGGCCGCACCCGGTGGGAGGAGCTCCTGCTCTCGCTCCGCTTCTCGGCCCGTCGCGAGCCCGACATCTACAACGACTACCTGGTCGGCCTGCTCAAGCACGCCGACCTCGAGGCCCTCAGAGCCGTCGAGGCCTACGAGACGGGCCGGCGGGAGCACGAGACCATCACCGTCCGGCACCGCGGACGCGACCTCCAGGTCAGCAGGTTCTGTCCGCACGGCACCGAGGACCTCTCCGAGACCGGGGTGGTCGTCGACGGTGTGCTCCGCTGCCTGGGCCACAACTTCGAGTTCGACCTCGACACCGGCGAGTGCCTCAACGCCCGATGCGAGCCGCTCCAGGTCGGCGGCCCGGTCCCGGTGTGACCTGCGTGGTGGCTCCCGGCCGCTACGCCACGGACGGCCGGGTCGCCGCAGTCGTCTCGTCGGAGTGCAGCCCGAGCACGAACAGGCCGGTCAGCCAGAGGTAGTGCAGGGTCCGGGGGAGCGTGGGGTCGGTGAGGTAGTCGAGGTCCGAGGCCACCCGGAGGGGGACCATCCGGCTCAGGTACCACTGCTCGACCTCCCAGCCGGCCGGCGGCACGGCCGAGGCCTCGCGGTAGCGCAGCTGGCTCGGGCCGGTGAGGCCCGGTCGTGCCCGCAGCACCAGGCGGCACGACGCCGGGTAGGAGCTGGCGAGCGTCACCGACTCCGGGCGCGGGCCGACCAGGGTCATCTGGCCGCGGAGCACGTGCCACAGCTGGGGCAGCTCGTCGATCGACGTACGCCGGAGCACCCGGCCGACCGGGGTGACCCGGTCGTCGTCGGTGGCGGTCACCGCTGGGCCGGCGGGTCCGACCCGCATGGTGCGCAGCTTGAGGATGGAGAACGGGACCATGCCCTCGCCGAGGCGCTGCTGCCGGTAGAGCACCGGGCCGCCGTCGGTGAGCCGCACCAGCGCCGCAGCCACGGCCAGCACGGGCAGGGCGAGCAGGAGCAGCCCGGCGGCGACGACCACGTCGAGGGCGCGACGTGCTGCGCCGACCCGGAAGCTGTCGTCGGTGACCAGGACGACGTCCTGGGTGGCGGTGTGGTGCAGGTGCATGATGGTCCTCCTCCTCAGCCCGTCCCGGCGGCGACGAACACCGCGTCGAAGACGGTGGCCGCGACGTCGCACTCGTGCGCGAAGCCCGCGGGATCGGTCGGCATCTGGCTGGGGGTCATGTGGGTGAGGAGGGAGACGTGGCCCGCCCGGAGACGGACCAGGCCGGTCCAGAGCGGGTTGGGGGCCAGAGAGCTGGGGAGCAGGCTGACCGTGGCCCCGTCGTAGGGCTGTCGCCAGGTCCAGATGTCGACCGCCGCCGCACCCGCTGCGGTCGGGATGCCGACGTAGAGCGCGAGGTCGTCCGCGGCCTGGGTGGCCGAGCCCTGGTAGCCACCGGGTGCGGCCAGGGCCTTGCGGGCCTGGAGGGTGGTCAGGGACGACCAGCCGAGCCGGCCGACCCGGGCCCACGCCTGTCGCTGTGCGGCGTCGGAGTCGAGCCCGCGCGCGGCGTACGACGAGGGGTCGAGGAGGCCGGTGCTCAGGTCGAGCCGGTCCACCCAGCCGGTCTCGAGCAGCCGGGTCACCGAGCTGACGGTGGCGGCCGGCGCGATCGCCTGGGCCTCCTGGGCGCACGAGCGACCGGTGGCGTCCAGCGAGGGCAGGCAGCCCAGCTCGGGGACCACCATGTCGACCAGCAGCTGCGCGTGCGGCGCCACCCGGGCCAGCGCCTGGTGCGCAGCCCTGAGGAACGCGAGGGCACGGGCCGGCGAGTCGATGCCGTCGTGGTAGCCCAGCTCGTCGGCGACCTTGAACCCGACCATCCCGGGGACCCGGCCGAGCCGGGCGAGCCGGTGGACGACCGAGTGGAACGTGCGGGGGCCGGCCAGCCACGCCGACACCAGGTCGGTCTCGAACCAGACCCGGACGCCGCGGCCGGCGAGGGCGCTCGCGAGGTGGACGTAGGGATCGCGGACGTGGGCAGAGGGATCGTGAGCGTGACCGGTCTCGGACGCGACCGGATGAGCGGCCGTCGGCTCGGCCACCGGACGTGAGCCGCAGCCGGCGAGCAGCACGACGGCGACCATCGGAGCCAGCACCAGGGCCAGTCGCCTGGTCACGGGCTCGACCCGACGGTGGGCTGCGCCGCCCCGGGGTGGAGCAGCTGCGACGCCGGCCCGGTCAGGCGCAGCAGCAGCCCCAGCAGGAGCAGGTCGGTGAGCAGGTAGGCCACGGTCGAGGCCACGGCGGCGCCCACGGCGTGGTGGGCCGGGATCAGCAGCAGGTCGAGCGCGGTCACCACGACCAGACCGGCCCCGAACGCGGTGGAGTTGAGGCCGGGCCGGCCGCGGGCGTAGAGGAAGCCGCTCGCGACGCCGGCGGCGCCGGAGACCAGCATCCCGAGGACGAGGATCTGGGCGGGCAGGACGGCCGAGGCGAACCGGTCGCCGTAGAGCAGGTGGATGACCGGGCCGGCGAGCAGGATCGCCGGGACCGCCGCGGCGACCACGACGAGCAAGGTCGGCCGGACCAGGCTGCGGGCGTGCCGAGCCGCCGTCTCCGGCGACCGTGCTGCCAGACGCGGGTAGGTCACCCAGGTCAGGGCGGTGCCCGGTAGGCGCAGGAGCTCGGCGTACTTGGAGGCCACGGCGTAGGCGCCGAGGGCGGCCGGCCCGACGAGGGCGTCGAGGATGATGAAGTCGAGGCGGAGGTTGAGCAGCGTGATCACACCGCCGACCTGGCCCCGGGTGCCGTACCCGATGACGTCGCGGGCCACCTGCCGGTCGGGGCGCCGCCACAGCAGCCGGACCAGGTCGCGCGGGCCGCGGCCCAGCCGGTGGGCCACGCGCGCCCACGCCAGCAGCCCGACGAGCAGGTCGGCCAGGCCGAGGCCGATCACGACGCTGAGCGCGCCGCTCGCGCCGCAGGCGAGGGCGCCGAGGTAGCACGGCAGGAACCCGATCTCCTCCGCGGCGATGACGACGTCGCCGCCCCGCTGGTCCTGCAGCCCCTGGAGGGTGGTCTTGCCCAGCGTCATGAACAGCTGCGTGGCCACGGTGAGCCCGGCCAGCGCCACCACGGCAGCACTGGTGTGCGGGAAGAAGGCGGGCCCGATCACCGAGGTGGCGGCGAGCCAGAGCCCGGTGCCGAGCAGCGCGCCCAGCACCGCGATCGAGGCCAGCGTGGCCGCGAGGCGTGGCTCACCCCGACGCGAGGGAGCCAGGAAGTAGGCCAGGGCGCCGGGCAGACCACAGACGCTGAGCACGCCGACCAGGCCGGGCAGCATCCGGAGCAGGGCGTAGATCCCGACCTCGGCGGGGCCGCCGAGCCGGGCCACCACGATGGTGGCCACGGTGACACCGACGAGGGCCACAGCGCGGGCCGAGCAGTTCGCGAGCACGACCCGCTTCACGAGCGTGGCTCCGCGACGAGGGCCAGCGCGGCGATCAGGCCGAGCCAGGTCCACAGGTGCCGGAAGTGCTCGACCTCGTAGAACGTCGCGGCCACGGCCATCACCGGCGCGACGGCGACGAGCAGCCAGGCCCGCGGCAGGAACGCGGCGTACTCCTCGGGGAGGCCACCGACCAGCAGCCGACAGCAACGTGCGACGGCGGCCCCGCCCAGGAGGAGCAGGCCGATCTCGCCGATGACGCCGCGCTCGAGGAGCGCGGCCAGGTAGTCGTTGTGCGCCTCCTTGACGTACGGCGCCTGCGAGCGTGCCA
Organism: uncultured Actinomycetota bacterium; assembly: GCA_963808115.1. Taxonomy (GTDB): domain Bacteria; phylum Actinomycetota; class Actinomycetes; order Propionibacteriales; family Nocardioidaceae; genus Nocardioides. The sequence continues at coordinate 437,537 of CAWEEN010000002.1, read as the reverse complement.
GCGTCGCCTTGGTCCGGCCCGGCCCGTAGCCGGTCCCGTCGCCCTGCAGGAAGAGGTGGAAGCCCTCGTCGAGGATGGTCGCCCGCTCGCTCGCGGATCCGCTGCGCCCCACGGAGTCGCGCAGCAGCGGGATGCTCCCCGCGGCCTGTTCGCGGACCTGCTGGATGTCGACCTGGGTGGTGACGTAGACGCTCAGGAGCGCCGCGATGCAGGTGGTGCCCAGCAACGTGAGCAGCCCGGCCAGGATCCCGTGGCCGCGGTAGCGAGCGATCGCGAACGCCACCACGGTGCCGATCATCAGGCTGACCAGGGCGCCGTTGGAGCCGGTGAACACGATCGCGACCAGGATCATCGCGTAAGAGAACCGACGCAGGGCGGTCGTCCGCGGGCGTCGGCAGGCGGCCATCACGAACAGCGACGTGACCAGGTAGTTGCCGGCGAGGTTCGGGTCGCCGAACGTGTACGCCGCCCGGGCACCGTCCGCGGCCGTCACCCCGCTGAGCGGGCTGAAGCCGACCAGGTACGCCACGACGGCGACACAGGCGTAGACCGCCGCCGTGCGGCACCACGCGGTCGTCACCGCGCGGAGGATCCGGGAGTCCCGGGCGCCGAGGGCCAGGGTCACCCCCCAGAAGAAGAGCAGGGCGTCCTGCACGAGCACCAGCAGCGTCGCGAGCGGGGCGCTGGCCAGGGTCGCCGCGAGCGCGCCGCCGACGACCAGACCGGAGACGCCGAGCAGGTAGGGGAAGTGGAGCACGAGGTGGCTCCGGGCCGCCCAGAGGGCGGCCACCACGATCGCGGCGCAGATCGCCAGGTCGGCCGGGGCCGTGTTGCCGGGGCCGGCCGGGTTGAGGAACGGCAGCAGGCAGGTCGCGGTCCCCGCGAGCGCCGGCAGCACGCCGGAGTCGCCGGCGACCCGGTCCCGGACGGTCGCGACGGGGGCCTCGGCCAGCGCGGTCACCGCTGCCGCCGTTCGACGCGGGGGTGGACCGGGAGCCCCGCGAGCAGGGTCAGGTGGTCGGCGCCGAAGGTCTCGTCGTTGGCCGTGGCCGCGACCTCACCGATCCCGACCAGCGCCACGTCGTACCACGCGCTGCGGGGGAGACCGAGGTCCTCGAGGCCGGTGGCGAGGAAGTCGCGCACCACCGTGGGCAGCCAGCCCGAGCCCAGCAGGCCGTAGCGCACCCCGGCGCCGAACGTGGTACGCCGCAGACCCGGGTGACCGAGCACGCGACGTCCCGGCCGGGTGTGCCGGTCGAGGTAGAGGCAGTAGCTGAGGGCGAACCGGGCCAGGTCGCGCAGCGGGCACCCCACCGGCGAACCGGCCTCCCAGTCGATGACGCCGGAGACGGCGTCGCCGGTGACCAGGGTGTTGCCGCACCAGAAGTCGCCGTGCACCGCCGTGGTCGGCGCAGCGGCCCGCCCCAGGCGTTCGCGTGCGGCGCCGAGCCGGACCAGGGCAGCCGGCAGGTTCGGGTGGCCGTCCCAGCGGCCGGCCACCTCGTCGTGCACCGCGGCGGGCCAGGTCAGGGGAGCGGGTGCTCCGGAGGTGAGCGCCTGGAACTCCCGGAGCCAGCGACCGGCCCGCCGGAAGTCCGCCCGGACCGCGTCCGGGCGCGCCGTGTGCAGAGCGCGGTGGTAGCTGATGCTCATCGGGGTGCCGGGCACCACCGTGGAGACGAGCACGGTCGTCCCGTCCGCGCGGACCGACTCGACGTAGCGGGGCACCGTGCCGTGCAGGCTCCCGAGGGTCAGGCGTCGTAGGGCGACGAGCATCCGGCCCTCGGCCTCGACGGCGTCGGCTGCCCGAGGGGTCGTCGGCACCTTCACCGCGAGCCGCTCGCCGTGCGCCGACGTGGTGACGTAGGTGAGCTTGGCGTCCGGGTCGCGGGACCACGAGAGCAGGACGCCCCTCCGCGGCCCCGTCAGCAGGTCGGCGGCGGCAGCAGGGACGGTGGTCACGGCCGCCGTCCGATCAGGACGTGTCCACCCAGCAACGCACCACTCCACCGCCACGGCAGCCGGCCGGCCACGATCACGAGGGCCGAGGCGGGCAGGGTGGCCCAGGTCAGCCCCGGGGGCACCGCCGCGACGGCGTCCCAGAGATGCCGGATCGCGGTGGGGTCCTCGTCGACGCTGACCAGCGCGTGGCGGGTGCCGGGGAGCACGAGCAGCTCGCGCTCGACCGTCACGCCGGCCCGCCGCGCCGTCCTGCGGAGGCGTCGGCGGCCGACCGGACGGTCGGTGACCAGGACCACCGGCCGACCGGGCGGCGTCCGTCGTACCCGGTCCGGCTCCGGGTCGCGCAGCACCAACGCCTCGGGTGGGCACAGCACCTGCCACGGTGGTCCGGGAGCCGGTGCCGGCCGCGGAGCCCGCGACACGACAGGTGACGAGCGCACGGCGCTCCACACACCCATCGCCGTCACCCCGCCATCGCCAGCGCGCGGGCGGTCAGGCCGGACAGGTACACCTGGTCGAGCACCTCGCCGAGGCGCTCGGCGTCGTACGACGCACCGGCCAGCACCGAGGCGCCCGCCGCGAGCCGGGTGGCGCGGTCCGGGTCGTCGAGCAGCCCGTCGACGGCCTCGGCCAGCAGGCCGGGCCGTCCCGGCGGGACCAGGACGCCGCTGCGTCCCGGGACGACGAGGTCGGGCACGGAGTTGACCGAGGTGGCCACCACCGGGACCCCGCACCGCATCGCCTCGACGATGGCGCACGGCAGTCCCTCGTACCGGCTCGGCAGCGCGAACACGTCGAAGGCCGGCAGGATCTCGGCGACGTCCGAGCGCTCGCCGAGCATCAGGAACCGGTCGGAGAGCCCGCGCGCGGCGGCCTCCCGGCGGAGCGGCTCGACCAGCGGCCCGCCGCCCACCCAGGCGACCATCGCCTCGGTGTGCTGCATCCGCTCGAGCGCGGCGAGCAGGTGCTCGGGTGCCTTCTGGAAGTCGGCGCGTGCGACGGCACCCACCACCGGGACGTCGGCGGGCAGTCCCAGCAGCCGGCGTCCCACCGAGCGGGACTCGCGCGTGCGCGGCACGCTCACCGACTCCACGACCGGCGCGACCGTGTGCAGGGTCGACGGTCGGGCGAGGCCACGGCGCAGGGCCTCGGCGGCGACGCCGGTGCCGATGGCCAGCACGTGGTCGGTGATCCGGGCGAGCCTGCGCTCGATGGCGACGTACGCCGCGTGCCGGACCGGGTCCTGGAAGTCGTGGAATGGGAACCCGTGGAAGGTGTGGACCACGACCGGGACACCGGCCCGACGCGCCGCGACGCGACCCAGGGCGCCGGCCTTGGCGCTGTGGGTGTGCACCACGTCGAAGGACTGCTCGCGACAGATCGCCGTCAGCCGGGCGAGCGCCGTCGCGTCACTGCGGGGGGCGAGGGGGGAGACCAGGGACGGCTCGAGCACGACCCGCATCCCGGCCTCGCGGGCGCGGTCGGTGAGCGGACCGCCCTCTCCGGTCACGATGGTGACCCGGTAGCGCTCGGGGTCGAGCTGGAGGGCTCCGCGCAGGGCGACCCCGCCGGCGCCGGCGATGAAGCGGGTGACGATCTGGGCCACCTCGACCCGGGCCGCGCTCACCGGGGCACCCCGACGAGATCGGCGAGGAGGTGGGCGAGCCGCTCACCGGGCCGGTCACCGAGCCGCAGCTCGTGGCAGGGCAGCCCGTCGACCAGACAGCGGGCCACCTCGTCGACCGGCGGTCGGACCGGTCCGCGGCCCGTGGCCAGTCCGAGCACGGCGGCCAGCGGCCAGAACCGCATCAGCTCGCCGGCCGCCATCGTCCCCGCCAGCAGGGTCCGGTGGGCGCGGTCGCGGTCGACCGGGCGCAGGCCGGGGCTCCCGCCGTCTCGTCGTACGACGACCAGCACGTCGGGGGTGAGCACGGGGGCCACCTGGGTCCAGCGCTGCTCGCGCCGGCCGTGGGCGGCCCGCGGGCCACCGCCGACCGAGGTCGTACCGGTCGGGACCCGCAGCGGCTCACGCAGGCCGAACACGGACCGGCCGTCACTCACGCCGAGGTTGTCGCACGTGGCCCGAGCGCCGTGGGCGAGCTCGCCCACCACCAGGCTGGTCTTGCCGACCCCGCCGGGCCCGGCGAGGGCGACGACGGTCCCCCCGACCTCGACGACCGAGACATGCAGGGGAGCCAGCCCCTGCAGCGAGGCCCACCAGAGGACCGGGTGGTGCACCAGCACCTGGCCCCGGAGGGCGCGGAAGCGTGACGGGAGGCTCCGGGCAGCGACCGACTCCTTGGCCGACGGCGACCAGCACGCCTCCACTCGCACGGAGTCGCCGTGGACCTGCCAGCGCTGTCGGTATCCGGAGCCTCCCGCGCTTGCGAGGACGACCGTGCCGTCCGGTTCGCGGGTGACGCCACGGGTCACGGGGGCCCCGGTCGCCGGCCGCGAGGCGGTCGGGTCGGCCTCCGCGACCACCAGGTCGGGCAGGGCCGGCAGGCCCAGGACCTCCGGGCCACCGGCTGCGGCGAGGACCGCATCGCGGAACTGGCGGGTCCGCGACTCGACCGCGACCACGGCCGAGCCGGTGGCGAAGGTGAGCGGTGTCATCACGCACCGACCGGGGCCCGGTGGGTGACCTCGACGATGCCGATCACCGGCCAGCGGAGCGCGGCGAGCCGGTCCTGCAGCTGGTCGACGTCGCGGACCCGGCAGGAGCCGGAGGACACGACCACCACCCCGGCGGTGCGCTCGGCCTCCGGTGTGAGGCCGGCGAGGCTGCTGAAGGAGATCGGGGTGGTGACGAACGGGTCGTTCGGCGGCTGTGCCTGCTGGCCGTTGCGGGGTCGCGCTGACGGTCCGCCGGTCTTGACCGGCGTCTTCTTGGCAGCCGTCCTGGCTGCCGGCTTCACTGCCGCCTTGGTCGCCGGAGGATCCGTGGCCTTGGGCAGGTGCCCGAGCAAGGTGGCGGCGATCCCCTCGTCGCGGGCGTCGATGCCCATCAGCACCACGGTCTCCACGCCCTGGCGCCGTGCGGTCATGGTCATCGTGGAGGCCAGGTCATCGGTGTTCTGGTCGGTCCGGCCGAGGACCGGTGCTGCCAGCGACCTGGCGAGAGCCCGGATCCCGGCCAGTCGCGGAGCCAGCGTCTCGAGGAGCACAGCCAGGGCGAGGCCCACGACGAGGCCCAGTACCAGCGCCAGCGCCGCGCGCGGCACCAGCCCTGAGGGCACCTGGGCCACCTCGGGGTTGTCACCGTCGATGACGACGGCCTGGTCGGCGGACAGCTTGGTCTGGAGGAGCGCCGAGCGCTGGGCGGAGAGCTGGTTGATCCGGTTCTCCACGGCGCCGATCCGTACCACCAGGGCCTGCCGCTCCACGGGGGAGGTGGTGAGGGTGATGTGGTCCGTCATCGCCACCCGCTGCGCCTCCGCGCGGGCGATGTCGGAGCCGAGCGCGGCGAGACGATCGTCCAGCGCCGGGCGGCTGCCGTTGTTCAGGAACGTCACCACCTGCTCCACCAGGGCGCTGGAGAGGGCACGGGCGCGGCTCGGGCTGGACGCCGTCACCGACACGTCGACGACGGGGGACTCACCGAGCCGGGTGGCCGTCACCTGGTGCCGGGCGACCTCGCCCGCGTCGTCGGTGAGCCCCGCTGCGGCGAGCGCCTTCGACACCAGGGTCGGCGTGGTGGCCAGGGCCAGCACCCGCGAGCTGACGGCGTCGGCCTCCGTGGTCGACACCGGGGACGCGGAGACCACCTGGATCCGGACCGACCCGGTCCACGCGGGCGAGTGCCGTTGCTCGAGGCCGACCACGAGCACGACCGGAACCAGCGCGCAGACCGTGATCACGACCCAGTGGGCTCGGAGGATGCGTTGGAAGATCTCCTGGAGTGTCATTTGACCTGAACCTTCTTGGTGGTGGAGGCGGAGTTGCCCGCGGTGTCGGTGACCCACAGCTGCACGGTGAACTGGCCGGTGGTGGTGTAGGTGCACGTCGTCGTGGGGGACGTCTGGTTCACGGTGGTGTGACCGTTCCCGCAGCTGAAGCGGTACGTCGCCACCGGGGTCGCGTCGGGATCGGTCGAGGCCGAGCCGTCGGCGACAACGGACTGGCCGCGGCTGATCTTGGTTGCCGAGAGCGACAGCACCGGCGTGGGCGGCACCTCCGCGAGCACCTTCACCGAGGCGGTGGCGGTGGTGCTCAGACCCGCGGTGTCGGTCACCTTGACCGACGCGGCGAAGGTGCCGGCCTTGGTGTAGGTGCACGTGGTCGTCGACGTCGTCCGCGTCTGGGGAGTGCCCCCGTTGCCGCAGGTGAACGTGTAGCTCGCGATCGGGGTGCTGTCGGTGTCCCGGGATCCCGAGGCGTCCAGCGTCACCGGCACCGTCACGTAGACCGGCGATGGCGACACCGTGAGCGCGGCCGTCGGTGGGGCGTCGGCCTGGGCGGTGACCGTGGTGGTCCAGGTGTCGCTGGACCCGTCCGCCGTGGTCACGGTCAGCCGCACCTGGTAGGTGCCCTTGACGGGGTAGTGGCACGAGGCGCTCACCCCGCTGACCGAGGTCCCGTTGCCGCACGTCCACGCGTAGCCGGAGATCGCGGCGCCGAGGCTGGTGCTGGCCGAGGCGTCCAGCGCCACGTCGAACGGCACGGAGCCCGTGGTCGGCGTCGCGGTGGCACGCGCCACCGGCCCGCCGTACTCGAGGGCACCCAGGTCGGCGGTGACGTCCGGGCCGGTCCCGGTGTCGGTGACGTCGGGGTCGTCGACGGGCAGGGTCCCGTTCAGGTCGGCCGGCTGCCAGGCCGCGAACCCGGTGTACGCCGCGTCGACGCCCGGGGAGTCGCCGGTCAGCCGCAGGTCACGACCACCGAGGTTCACGAACCGCGGGTCGCCCTCCAGGCCGTGTGCCTCCTGGCCGCTGGCCGTCCGGGCGGCAGCGAGGCTGGTGTACGTGACGCCGTTCCACTCCACGATCACGCCGGCCGCGGACTTGCCGACCAGGTCGCGGTCGAGGCTGGTGCCGGGCACGGACGACCCGTCCACCCGGATCTCGCCCACTGTGCGGGTACTGGCCACGGCATTGTCGCGGGTGATGTTGTCGCGCACGAGCGCGTTGGTGGATCCGCCCTCGAAGTTGATGCCGGCGGTGGCGTTGCCGACAACGGTGTTGGACACCACCGTCGAGCTCGGGCCGTTGGAGTTGTCGATGCCGTGGTCTCCGTTGTCGTAGACCAGGTTGCGCCGGAACACGGTGCCGGTCGCTCCGGTGAAGGCCTCCATCCCGGAGTCGTCGTTGGCGTAGGTGGTGCAGCGCTGCACGACGGTCCCGACCGCACCCTGGCTGACGTCGATGCCGTCAGCGACCCGGGTGCCCGGCTTGAGGTTGCGGTACGACGTGACTCCCACGACCGTGTTGCCCGAGCCACCCTGGACGCTGACGCCGTGGAACCCGTTGTCGTGCGTCGACGACGCGCTCAGGGTGCTGTCGGTGTCCTGGAAGAGACGCACTCCGATCGACTGGTTGTCGGTGGACGTGATGTGGTCGAGGGCGGCCCTCGCGGAGCTGTCGACGGTCACGCCGTGCGTGCCGGCGCGCGACACCGTCAGCCCCGAGAGGGTGACCCGCGACGTGCTGTCGAGGTAGACCGCGGCGAGGTTGGTCTCGCGGACAGCGAAGCCGGAGACGACGTAGTCCGAGACGTTGCGCAGGAGCATCCCGAAGTTGCGTGCGCCGACGCTGACCGTGTGCCCCGTGGCCGGGTTGCCGCCACCGCTGTCGACGTACAGCTGCCCGCCGGCGGCGTCGTAGAAGAAGCTGCCGGAAGTGGTCGTGGTGGCGCTGCCGGCCTGGGTCAGCGGGAGACCGTCGAGCCAGACCTCGGTGGGCGGGGTTGCCGCGGTGTAGGCGTGCCGCCAGGCGGTCGTCGCGGTCGCGGTCCAGCCGGCCGCGTCGGAGAGGTCGGTGGAGCCGAGGATGACGGTGGACGGGCCGGAGCCGGTGACGGTGATGGGCGCGCCGGGCTGACCGGAGGCCGTGGGCGTCAGCTGCTCACGGTAGGTGCCCGGCCCGACGAGCACGGTGTCGCCGGCGACGGCCTTCCGGGTCGCGGCCGCGATGGTGCAGAACGGGGTGGCCGCGGTCCCGGGCCCGGTGTCCGAGCAGCCGGTGCCCTGCGCGACCTGGTAGGTCTGCGCGACCCGGGTCGTGACCTGCTCGTCCGCGGAGGCGGTGTCGGTGAGCCCGGAGGCGTCGGTGACCGTGACCGTGACGTGGAAGGTCCCGGTCGTGCCGTAGGCGTGCGACGCCGTCGCTGCGGTCTGCGGGCCGACCACCGTCCCGTCGCCGAAGTCGTAGGTGTAGCTGACGATGCCGGAGGAGTCCGCGTCGTCGGACCCGCGCGCGTCTGCGGTCACGGTGCCGTCGGGAGGGACGGCGACGGTCGGCGGGTTCAGGAACACGGCGGCGTGGGGCGCGTAGTCCGAAGGGTTCCCGACGGGCTGGAACTCCAGGGCTCCGCGGTCGGCGTACGACGGGCTGCCCACGCCGGTGTCGGGGACGATGGGGTCGTCGGCCGGGCCCTGTCCAGCCTGGTCGGAGGCGACGAAGCCGGACACCGCCGCGTCCGCGGAGTCGACGGCCGCCGAGCCGCCGGTCAGGGCGAAGTCGGCGTTGCCCGGGTCGACGAAGCCCGGTGCGAACGAGGCCCCGTGCTGCTCGAGCCCGGTCGCCGTCTGGAACGCCGCCAGCGTGGGGTAGGTCGTGCCGTTGGCCTTGGTCAGCGCGCTGGACCGAGTGGTTGTAGACGACGTCGTAGTCGGCCGAGAGGCCGCTCATCGAGGCGGCGTCGACGAACAGGTCGAACTCGCCACGGTCGACCCCGTTGTCGATCAGCAGGTTGTTGGCGAGCGTGGCGCCGGTCGAGCCACCCTCGACCGAGATGCCGTCGCGAGCGTTGCCGTACGACGTGTTGTTGAGGTAGCGGGCGCCGGTGGCGTTGAGGGTGTCGAACCCGTGGTCACCGTTGCGGTAGGAGATGTTGCGGGCCACGAGTGCGCCGGTGGACCCGTTGTAGACCTGGAAGCCCGAGTCCTGGTTGTCGTGGCTGACGTTGCCGGTGACGACGGCAGCAGGCGACGTGCCGTTCACGTCGATGCCGACGCCGGTCGCGGTGGGGCTGGTCGAGACGTTGGCGTAGGTCTCGTTGCCGGTGATCGTGGCGCTCCCCGACGTGGTCAGCTGGATGCCGTCCAGCCCGTTGTCGTGGCTGGTCGAGCCCGTGACCGAGCATCCCGTCGAACCGGTGAGCCGGATCCCGCTCGAGGTCGACCCGCTCACCGTCGCGTGGGAGACGGTGACCCCGGTGTCGGTGTCGAGCAGGATCCCGTTGGCCGCCGAGCCGGCCGCGGTGACCTGGTCGACGGTGACGGCCGAGGAGGACAGCACCCGGACCCCGGCCAGGTTCGGCCGGCGGACCTCGAAGCCCTCGATGACGACGTTGGACCGTCCGGAGACGTTGAACCCGAAGGACTGGGCGCCGGCCTCGACCTGATGGCCGTCGGCGGGGTTGCCGCCACCGGCGTCGACGTAGAGGACCTTGGCGGTCGCGTCGTAGAACCAGCTGCCCGACGTGGTCGTGGCCGCCGACCCGGCCTGGGTCAGCCGAGCACCGTCGAGGAACACCTGCCGGGGTGCGGACGGTGGGGCGTAGGGCCGGCTCCAGGCGGTGGTGCCCGTGGGGCTCCACCCCGCCGCGTCCGACAGGTCCTGGGTACCGAGGACCACCGCGCCCGGCACTGCCCAGGAACGAGATCGGGGAGCCGGAGGTCCCCGATCCGCCGACCGTCACCTGCTCGCGGTAGGTGCCGGCCAGCACGTGCACGGTGTCACCTGCGGACACCGCCTTCTTGGCGGCGGCCGAGATGGTGCAGAACGGCGCCACCTGGGTGCCGGTGCCCGCATCCGAGCAGGACGCCGAGGTGGCGTCGACCCAGTAGTCGGTGGCGGCCGAGGCGGGCGCCTGACCGACGGCGACGAGGATTCCCGAGACCACGACCGTGGCGGCGACGTACGACGCGCGGTGCTGGAGGTTCATGGTGGTCTGCTTTCGGTGGAGGTGGTGCTGCTCGGTGCTGTGGGTGGAGGGTCAGTGGAGGACGGCGAGCGGGCGCATCCGGGCGACCGGGCGGACGAGTCCGTGCCGTACGAGGACGTCGAGGGCGGCGTTCACGCCGTTGTCGTCGAAGTGCGTCGCGACCTCGGGGGCCGTGTCGTCGTAGCGGTAGCGCCGGGTGTGGCGACCGCGGGGGTCGTCGGCCGACAGCCCGCGCCGGACCAGGTCGGAGACGACGGTCCCGGCGCCGTGGCAGGCCGAGTGCAGGCTGCGCGAAGCGTCGTCGCCGGCCACCGCGAGGTAGCTCGACGTCCGGTGGGTGCCGGGCAGCAGGACCGCCTGGCCGGTCCTGGCGAACGTCGTGCCCGGGCGCATCAGCTCGGCGGGGTAGGCACGACAGGCGTTGTGCCGGTGCACGACGCCCGTGCCGCCGTCGACCGGCTCCTCGTAGATGCTGTTGTGCGGGGAGTCCACGACCAGCCGGCCCTCGGCCCCGCCGAAGCACTGCGCGGCGAGCCGGCGCAGCGACGAGTACGTCGACATCCGGAACGCGAAGCCGTAGTTCATGGCGGCGGCGTTCGCCAGCATCAGCCGGCGGCCCTCGGCGCTGTCCAGCGCGAGCGGGGTGCAGCCGTCGGTGAAGTAGAGCGACATCCGCTGCCGGAGCTGGGCCAGGGTCGCGGGCGGAGCGCAGGTGGAACCACGGCTTCAGCACGGCGTTCACGGCCTTGATCTGTCGTGGGTAGTCCTTGCGGCGGAAGAACAACCGGCCGAGCTCGCCGGCCAAGACGCCACCCCCGCCGTGGTACTGGATCGTCAGCTGGCCCTCGCTCACGCCGAGCAGCGCGGCCCGCTCGGGGTCCAGCACCTCCTCGACCCGCTGCAGCTCCACGAAGTGGTTGCTCGGTCCGACGGTGCCGAACCGGAAGCGCGCGAGCTGGACCGCGAGCGCAGGGCAGCTCGCGGTCGCAGCCGCGCCATCCCGCCGTAGGGCTCGAGGTCGACGCGACCGTCCTCCTCGATGCGCTCCAGGTCCTCCGCGGGCGTCGTCCCAGCGCTCGACGGCGAACTCGGCACCGCGAGCCGCGGCACGGCGTACCTCCCGGCCGGTGAGCTCCTTGGCGCCCCTGCGTCGGATAGGGGTACCGCTCGCGGACCGCTCGCATGAAGGCGTCGACCGCCCGGTCGTGGGGTACCTCGGAGTCGACCGCGATCAACGCCATCCCGCAGTTCACCGACGACCCCGTGAGGTCGGGCCGGATGGTGCCGCGGGTGGCGACCGCCACGCTCGAGGGCAGCTCCATCTTGGACTTGTGGTGGAAGTCGGGCAGGACGACCGGCGGCGCAGCGAGGTCCGCGCCCTCGAGTCGATGCTCCAGTGCCTCCAGCGCTTCGAAGCCGGCCGGCAGGAGGCTGGGGTCATCGAACACCGTGGGGGGACACGGGTTGGCCTCGAGGACGCGGACGTGGGTGTGAATGGTCATCGTCAGGTGGTCTCTCTCGTCTGCTCAGAAGTCGTCCGGGTAGACGCCGACCGCCGGCACGGCGGCGACCGCGGTCGGCCGGTACTCCGGTACCAGGTGCTGGAGGTGGTGGATCACCTCGTCGGGCCGGTTGTGCCGGGCCGCGTCGTAGAGGTCGTGGAGCCGGGCCCGGAAGCCGGTGCCGGGACGAGACCGGCGTGGTCCGCATGATGCGGGCGTGTCCCGACGGCTCGGGCGCCTCGCCCTCCCCGAACAGCTCCTCGTTGAGCTTCTCGCCGGGACGCAGCCCGGTGAACTCGAACTCGACCTCGCGGACGTTGAGCAGGCGGGCGAACCCCTCGACCAGGTCGACGATCCGTACCGGTGCGCCCATGTCGAGCACGTACGTCGAGTCACCGTCGGCCATCCGGGCGGCCTCGAGGACCAGGCCGACGGCCTCCTCGATCGTCATGAAGAAGCGGGTGACCTCCGGGTCGGTCACGGTCACGGCCGAGCCGTTCGCGAGCTGCTCACGGACGACGTGGAGCAGGGAGCCGCGGCTGCCGAGCACGTTGCCGAACCGGACCGAGCACATGACGGTGGGGGACCCGCGATGGGCGCCGACCACCATCTCGGCGAGGCGCTTGGTGGCGCCGAGCACCGAGGTCGGGTTGGCGGCCTTGTCCGTCGAGATCAGCACGAACCGCTCGACCTCGTGGGCCATCGCGACGTTCACCAGGTTCTCGGTGCCGCCGACGTTGGACTTCACGCCCTCGCACGGGTGGTGCTCGAGGATCGGCAGGTGCTTGAGCGCGGCCGCGTGGAAGACGACCTGGGGCCGGTGCTCGCGGAAGATCTGGTGCAGTCGTTCGCGGTCGCGGATGTCGGCGACGACCACGGAGTCGCTGTCGAGCAGGCCCTGGCCCCAGACGTCCAGCTGCAGGCGGTGCAGGTTGGACTCGTCGTGGTCGAGCATCACCAGCTCCTCCGGCCCGAACGCCGCGACCTGGCGGCACAGCTCGCTGCCGATGGACCCCCCGGCGCCGGTGACCAGCACCCGCTTGCCGGTGATGACGTCGCAGGTCCCGGCCCTGGCGACGTGGATCTCGGGGCGTCCGATGAGCGGCCCGATCTGCAGTGCCCGCAGGTCGGTGCCGGCCACGTCGCGCTGGAGCGCCGCGAGGAACGGCGGGAGGTGCCGGACGGAGGCACCGCGCGCGGCGCTGCGTCGTCCGAGCTCGCGGACGGTACGCGTGGGCAGCGACGGGATCGCGACCACCACCACCTCGGCGTCGGTCAGGTCGATGACCTCCTCGAGGTCGTCGAGGGTGCCCAGCACCGGGACGCCCTTCAGCGTCCGGCCGTGCAGGCTGAGGTCGTCGTCCAGGAAGCCGACCGGCGTGAGGCCGAACGACGTGACGCGCTGCAGGTCGCGGCTCAGGGCGCGGCCGGCCTGGCCGGCCCCCACGACGACGGTACGGAGCCCGGGGACCCGGGCGACCTCCTGGATCTGACCGGTGGTGTTCACAGCGACGGACATGGCTCTCCTCGTCGAACGGATCGGAACGCGTCGGCGAGGGCCGCGCAGGTCGCATCGACCTGGTCGTCGCTCAGGCGCGGGTACATCGGCAGGGACACGAGCTGGTCGAAGAGCTGTCGGCGCCCCGGAGGCCGCCGCGGGGCAGCCAGCACTCCTGGCGGAACCACTGCAGGTGATGGACGGGGATGAAGTGGACAGAGGTCGAGATGTCCCGGTCGGCGAGCTCGGCCTGGACGCGGTCGCGGAGCCCGTCGGCCACCCGGACCGGGTAGAGGTGCCAGGCATGCACCCCGTCCTCGTCGGCCGGCCGGTGCGGCAGCCCGAGGCCGTCCACGTCGGCCAGCGCGGCGTCGTACCGGGTGGCGATCGCCTGTCGGCGCTGCTGCCAGCCCGGGAAGGCGCGGAGCTGGGCCCGTCCGATCGCGGCCTGCAGGTCGGTCAGGTTGGCCTTCAGCCCGGCCTCCTCGACGTCGTAGCGCCACCCGCCGCCGGGCAGGTACCGGCGCCAGGCGTCTGCGGACATGCCGTGCAGACGGGCTCGGCGCATCCACGCGGCCCGGTCCTCGTCGTCGGTGGTGACCATGCCGCCCTCGCCGATCGGCAGGTTCTTGGTGGCGTAGAAGCTGAAGCAGACCGCGGAGCCGGAGCCGACGGGGACGCCGTCGCCACTCCGTGCCCAGGGCGTGTGCGGCGTCCTCGACGACGCGGTCGAGTGGCAGCCCTGCGGCCGCCGCCAGCAGCACGGTGTCAGCGGGGTCGCCGGCCCAGTGCACGACGACCATCGCCGTCGGGATGCACCGTGGCAGCTGCGCGCGGCGACGGTCTCGGTCGTGGGGACGCCCGTGACCTCGTCGACGTCGACCAGCACCGGGCGGAGACCGGCGTGCAGGATGGCCTGGACAGCTCCGCAGAACGTGAGCGTCGAGGTCAGCACGGCGGATCCCTCGGGCAGGTGCAGCGACCGCAGGGACAGCTCGATGCCCGCCGTGCACGACGACACCCCCACGGCGTGGGCGGCGCCGACCGTCGCGGCGAGCTCGGACTCGAAGGCGCCGACCTCGGGCCCGGACGTCACCCATCCGGACGCGAGCACCCGCGCCGCGGCCTCCCGAGCGGCCGCAGTGATGTGGCAGTCGGCAAATGGGACTGCCGTCGTCCGCACAGCGCGGACGGTTCCCCCGTGAACCATCTTTCCCCCGTAGCGGTCCGCCTCTTCCCCCCGGAAGTGACCGAACCTGCCGGCGAGGCTAGGCGCGGCCGCTGGGCGCCGGCATCGCGCAGGATGACGAGAAGGACTACGCAGTTCGGCGTACGGCGTTCAGGAAAGGCCGGCGTCGCGGGCGCGGGCGGCTAGGGCGACGTTGGAGTGCACCCCGGCCCGTTGGTGCAGGTGCTGGACGTGGGTGCGCACCGTGTGCGGGGAGACGAACAGCCGGGCCGCGATCTCGTCACGTCTCAGCCCGGCGACCAGCAGGCGCAGCACGTCCAGCTCGCGAGGGGTGAGGTCGTCGAGGAACGTGTGCTCGGGTTCGCGATGCTGGGCGACCAGGCGCTGCACCACCTCGCGCAACGAGCGCCGCGGCAGGGTCATCACCTGCTCGCGCGCGTCGACCGCCACCTCGACCAGCACGCCGTAGCGCTCGCTCTTGAGCAGCCATGCGTCGATCCCGGCCTGCAGCCCGGCGACGATCTCGTCGGGCTGCTGGGACGCCGACAGCACCACGACGGTGGGACGTACCTCGAGGTCGGCGACGTCGTCCATGAGGTCGAGGCCGCAGTCGTCACCGAGGTGGAAGTCCAGCAGGAGCAGGCCGTCGCCGAGCGAACGGAGCTCGGACCGGGCCGACGCCAGGCCGTCGGCCACCCGGACCCGGCCGATCTCGGGCTCGCTCTCGAGGCGCATCGCCAGCGCCTCCGCGAAGACGCGGTGGTCGTCGACCACGAGCACGTCGACCTCGGGCCAGCGCACGGGCATTACCGGTGGGCGGTCCCGGTCGGGACCAGGCCGTGCTCGTGGGCGCGACGCACGGCCTCGACCCGGGTATGGGCGCCGAGCTTGGCCAGCAGGTGCCGGACATGGCTACGCACCGTGTGGTCGGACACGCCCAGCCGCTGCCGGATCTCGGTCGTCGACGCGCCGTCGGCGACCAGGTCGAGCACCTCCTGCTCCCGCTCGGTCAGCCTCGGCACAGGACCCGCGGTCACCGGGCGCGGCAGGGCGACCAGCCGACGACCGGGACGTCCGGCACCCACGCGCGCCAGGGTCTCGTCGACCAGGTCGAGGCGCCAGGTCTTGTGCGCCACGGCGCGCACCAGGCCCTCCTCCAGGGCCGTGGTCGCCTCGTAGGCCACGTCGGCGGTGAGCAGGACGACGTGCACCTCGGGCGCCGCCTCCCGGACGGCCCGCGCCACGTCGAGGCTCAGCTCGTCACCGAACCAGAGGTCGAGCAGGCAGGCGTCGGGCCGATGGGCGAGGACCAGAGCCAGCACCTCGTCGAGGGCGCCCGTGGTGCCGAGCACGGCGTGGCCTCGGCTCTCGAGCGCGCTGCCCAGCGCGTCGCGGAACATCGCGTGGTCGTCGCAGACCAGGAGCCTCATGACTCCTCCTCCGCGGCCGACCGGGGCAGGGCGAGCCGGACCTGCGTGCCGACACCGGGCCCGCTGTGGATCAGCAGCCGCCCGTTGGAGGCGCGTACCAGGTCGCTGACGGCGAGCAGGCCCACCCCGCTGCCTCGCGGCACCTGGCCGAAGCCGTAGCCGTCGTCCCCGATCTCGATCAGGACGTGCTCGCGCTCGCCCCAGACCTCGACGGTGACCCTGCCGTCGTCGCCCGCCGCCTTGGCGGCGTTCTCGAGCAGGTTGGTCAGCGCCCGGTGGAGCCGGTTGCGGTCGAGCCGGCACCACAGTCCGGTCTCGTACGTCGCACAGACGACGAGGTCCGGATGCCCGTGCCGGAACACGGTGACCGTCTCGTCGGTGAGTGCGGTGGCGTCGACCAACACGTTGTCGACCAGCTCGTCGCCCGCGGCGCAGACGATCGCAGACAGCTGTCCGAAGAGCATCCGCCCGGTGCGGACGCGATGGCGCAGCTCGTCCTCGACGAGACCTTCGTCCTCGTCGAACAGCAGCATCCCGGTCGCGACGTACTGACGCAGGTCGTGGAGCAGACTGCGCAGGTCGTCGTCGACCCCGACCCTCTCGGGTCGCTTGTGAACCCCCCTCATACTTCCCCCGTATGTGATGCGTGTGTGTGCGGTCTGCGACGGACCGACACACCGTGAAACATCGACTCCCCAGAGCATCCACGGTGTTCGGGGCGACCCGTCGCCTCGAGGGGTTGTGACGTACGAGACTATCCCTCGGTTCGGCGGAACGGCTACACCCGGGTGGGCGAAGCACGGAAATCATCCTCGAGACCGATGCCCACGAGCGCCGGAGGCCCGGTCACCGGACGCTGGTCAGGAGAGCAGTGAGGCGGGCTCGCGGTCGGGGAGCGGCTGCCGGGCGGTGACCAGCACCCAGCTCACCGACGCCATCACCAGCGAGGCGCCCAGCATGTGCAGCAGCACCACGCCGACCGGCAGCCCGGCGAAGTACTGGACGTAGCCCACCACCGCTTGGGATGCCTCCACGGCGAGCAGCGTGAGCACCGGCCGGGTGTCACGACCGGTGGCGCGGGTCAGGAACCAGAGGCCGACGGTGAGCCCGATCAGCAGGAACACCAGGTCGGCGTGCAGCTGGCTGAGCTGGAGCGGGTCGAGGTCGTTGCGTGGCGCGCTGGCATCCCCCGCGTGCGGGCCGGCCCCGGTGACGACCGTGCCGGCGTAGAGGACCAGCCAGGCGACGCCGTACGTCGTCCACGCCATCGTCGGCACGAACCCGCGGGTCGGGGCGGTCGGTGGATGGTCGAGCCGATGGAGGAAGAGCACGGCCAGCGACACGATCGCCAGCGACAGCACCAGATGCAACGAGACGACCCAGGGGTCGAGGTCGGTCAGCACGGTGATGCCGCCGAGCACCGCCTGCGCCGGGATCGCGAGCGCGAGCACCACCGCCAGGCGCAGGAGGTCGGGGCGGTCGAGACGACGCGCGTCGTGCCGTGCGGCCACGAACGTGGCGACGGCGATCGCGACCAGGACGAAGGTGAGGGTGCGGTTGCCGAACTCGACGAGCTGGTGGGGGCCGATCGCGCCGTGCGGCGTGAACGAGGAGTCGGTGCAGCGCGGCCAGGTCGGGCAACCGAGCCCCGAGCCGGTCAGGCGGACGGCGCCGCCGGTGACGATCAGCAGGCAGTTGGCGACGAGCGTGGCCCAGGCCAGCCGGCGCAGCCACGGACTCACTCCCACGGAACGTCCTTGCCGTGACCAGGGTCCCGACGCGGCCCAGACCACCAGGACCAGCAGGTCGCGCCAGGCGACGCTCCCGTGGAGGCAGGCCTGCCGCATCGCGTCGCCCAGGGCCCCGGACGGCAGCAGCCGGGTGACGTGGCCGAACGCCGCCGTACGACCGGGTGGGCAGGACGACGGCGCCACCGGCCAGCAGCAGCAGGTAGACCAGGTTGGCCGCGGCGAGGGTGGCCTCCGCGCGCAGGACCCCGGCCAGGACCAGGCCGAGCGAGGCGAAGGCGGCGGTCCCGAGCAGCGATGGCGAGCACGGCCGCGGGAGCCCCGGCCGCCGGGTCCCAGCCGAGGAGCAGGGCGACCACGGCGATGACCGCGATCTGGAGCACCTCGACGACGAGCAGGCCGCCGACCTTGCCGGCCAGCAACCCGGAGCGGGGCAGCGGTGAGGAGCCGAGCCGCTTGATGACCCCGTAGCGGCGCTCGAACCCGGTCGCGATCGCCAGCGAGGTGAACGACGTGGACATCACCGCCAGGGCCAGCACGCCGGGAGTGAGGACGTCGACGGCCGGGTGGTCGAAGTGGAAGCCGACGTGGTGCGCGCCGTTGACGCCCCCGACGAGCACGATCACCGGGATCACCACGGCGAGCAGCAGCTGCTCGCCGTTGCGCAGCATCAGCCGCGCCTCCATCGCGGCCTGGGCGGCCACCATCCGCCGGAAGGCGCGGCGCCGGGGCGGGGAGAGAGGTCGGAGGGTCACGGGGCCAGCTCCCTTCCGGTCAGCTCGAGGAACACGTCCTCGAGGGTGCGCTGGCCGAGGGCCAGCGACTCGGGCAGCACGTCGTTCTCCTCGCACCAGCGGGAGACCACCGCCAGGCTGGAGGCGTCCGCCGGCCCGGTGACCAGGATGGCTCATCGCTCGTCGAGCAGGGTGACGTCGACCTGGCGCCGAGGGCGGCCGGAGAGACTGCGGGGCATCGGCGGGGAAGGGGCTGGTCACCACCAGCCGGATCGTCGCCACGCCTGCCGCCGCGGGTCAGCTCGAGCGGCGTGCCGCTGGCGATCAGGCGGCCGTGGTCGATGATGTGGATCCGGTCCGCGAGCCGCTCGGCCTCCTCCATGTAGTGCGTCGTGAGCACGACCGTCACGCCGGCGCCGCGGAGCTCCTCGAGCAGCTCCCACGTCGTACGCCGGGCCGCCGGGTCCATGCCGGCGGTCGGCTCGTCGACGAACACGATCTCGGGTCGGCCGACGATCGCCATCGCGAGCCCGAGCCGCTGCTGCTGGCCGCCGGAGAGCCGGCGGTACGGCGTGCGGCCGCACTCGGCGAGGCCGAGCCGGTCGGAGAGTGCGTCGAGGTCGAGCGGGTGGGCGTGCAGGCGCGCGATGTGGCGCAGCATCTCGTCGGCGCGGACGCCGCTCCAGGCGCCGCCGCCCTGGAGCATCACCCCGATCCGGGGGAGCAGGTCGCGTCGCTGCCGGACCGGGTCGAGGCCGAGGACGCGGACCGTCCCTCGTGGGGCGAGCGGTAGCCCTCGGCGGTCTCGAGGGTGGTGGTCTTGCCGGCGCCGTTGGGCCCGAGCACGGCGGTGATCGAGGCCGCGCTCGACGCTGAGCGTCAGGTCGTCGACGGCGACCTTCTCGCCGTAGCGCATCACCAGCCCGTCGATCTCGACCGCTGGCACTGCGGTCCCCACTGAGCAGGGGAGACGGGCGCTGACACGCACCAAGTGTAGGAAGCAGCTCACGCCTCCACGATGTCGGGCTCCGTGCCGTCGTCCGCGAGCCGGTCGAAGGCGGCGGGCGGCTCCCGCCAGACGTCGGAGCGGGGGTGCTGGATCTCGCGCCAGACGCGCTGGGGGGTGCAGGGCAGGTCGATGTGCTTGACCCCGAGGTGCTTGAGTGCGTCGACGACGGCGTTCTGGACCGCGGGGGTCGAGCCGATGGTCGCGGACTCGCCGATCCCCTTGGCGCCCATCGGGTTCACCGGGGTCGGCGTCTCGGTGTTGGAGGCCTCGAGCATGATGCCGTCGGCCGCGGTGGGGATGGCGTAGTCGGCGAAGCTGCTGGTGATCGGCGTGCCCTGCTCGTCGTAGACCATCTCCTCCCACAGTGCCTGGCTGATGCCCTGGATCGCGCCGCCGTGCTGCTGCCCGGCCACGATCAGCGGGTTGAGGATGCGGCCGCAGTCGTCGACCGCGACGTGGCGGACCGGCCGTGACCTGGCCGGTCTCGACGTCGACCTCGACGATGGCGACGTGGGCGCCGAACGGGAACGTCGCGCCCTGCTGCGTGAAGTCGGTGTCGACGCCGAGGCCGCCGTCGTGCTCGTGGGCGTACGCCGCGAGCTCGGGCCACGAGACGTGCGAGCCGGGCACGCCCGCGACGCCGAAGCCCTCGTCGTCGAGGGTGACGTCCTCGACATGGGCCTCGAGCATCCGGGCGGCGACCGCGATCGCCTTCTCGTGGAGCTCGTCGGCCGCCTTGGAGACGGCGTTGCCGCCCAGCTGGAGCGAACGCGAGCCGCCGGTGCCGCCGCCGGTGCGGACGACCGCGGTGTCGGACTGACGGTAGGTGATCTTCTCCAGCGGGATGCCGAGCCGGTCCGCGACGATCATCGAGAACGACGTGGCATGGCCCTGCCCGTGGGCGGAGGTGCCGGACATGACGGTCGCCGAGCCGTCGGGATGGACCTGCGACGGAGCCGAACTCGGAGCCGCCGAAGCCGGTGATCTCGACGTAGGTCGCGACGCCGATGCCGAGCAGCCTCGGCTCACCGGCGTCGATCCGCCGCTGCTGCTCCTTGCGAGCGTCGTCGACGCCGGCGAGTGCGCAGCGCCTCCTCGAGGGGGGCGCGGTAGTCGCCGTTGTCGTAGGTGACCCCGGTCTTGGTCTGGTAGGGGAACGCGTCCGCGGGGATCAGGTTGCGCCGCCGGATCTCCTCCGGACTCAGCCCCAGCTCCAGCGCGGCGATGTCGAGGACCCGGTCGAGGGCTGCCGCGGCCTCGGGACGCCCGGCGCCGCGGAACGCGCCGACGGGAGCGGTGTTGGTCATCACGCCCATCGCGTCGAAGCGCATGCGCGGGATGACGTAGGGGCCCTGCGCCATCATCTACGTCGGCCCGACCGCGAGCGCCCCGCCGAAGCCGGCGTACGCCCCGCACTCGCCGAGCACCCTCAGCCGCAGGCCGGTGATCGTGCCGTCGGCCTTCAGTCCGAGCTCGGCGTACTGCACCTGGCCGCGTCCCTGCATCGAGAGCATCGCCTCGCTACGGGTCTCCGACCACTTCACGGGCTCGCCCGAGCAGCCGGGCGGCCAGCGCGATGGCCGCATGGTCGGGGCCGGAGCCGGCCTTGCCGCCGAAGGCGCCGCCGACGTGGGGAGCCACCACCCGGACGTGCGCGGCGTCCACGCCGATCGCCTTGGCGAGCAGGTCGCGGGCCATGTGGGGGTGCTGGGTCGAGACCCACGCCTCCATGCCCTCGGCGGTGGGACGCACCAGGATCGCGTTGCCCTCGATCGGGGCGGTGGCGATCCGCTGGTTGACCATCCGCACGCGGGTGACGTGGTCCGCGTCGTCGAGCACGTCGGAGGTGTCCTTGGCCGCGCGCTGGGTGGCGATGTTGGAGCCGATCGCCTCGAACTGGAGGGGAGCGTCGTCGGCGAGCGCGTGCCTCGACGTCGCTGACGGCGGGGAGGTCGTCGTAGTCGATGTCGACCAGCTCCGCGGCGTCCTGTGCCTGGGCCCTGGTCTCGGCGACGACCAGCGCCACCGGGTCACCGACGAAGCGCACCTTGTCGACGGCGAGTGCCGCCCGCCCGGCCTTGTCGTTGACGTCGGCGAAGCCCGACAGCGGCCCGCGGCCGAGGTCGTCGGCGGTGTAGACGGCGAGCACGCCCGGGGCCGCGGCGGCCGTACCGGTGTCGATGCCCGTGATCCGGCGTGGGCGAAGGGACTCCGGACGAAGATCGCGTGCGCCACGCCCACGCTGTCGAGGTTGTCGACGAACGTGCCCTGCCCCAGCAGCAGCTCCAGGTCCTCGACGCGGCGGACTTCGGTTCCAAGGATCGATCCGGGCATGGCCGCAGCCTACGGCAACCGGCGACACTCTCCGCTCGGTCGGGTCCGACCTCGGTCAGGCGGCCGACGGCAGGGCGCCGGCGGCCGTGGAACGCCGTACGCGCGCGGCGGGCGAGCAGCAGGCTGACCCCGCCGAGAGGCGAGCGCGGGCGCCCAGCCATCGCTGCCTTGAGGCTCACCGCGGCGAGCGCGGCCTGCCAGGGGATGCCCGAGGGCGACCAGGGCCGCGACCAGGGCGCCGTCGCGCGGGCTGGCGCCGTTGGGGCCCGGCACGACGCCCGCGAGCTGGCTGGCGCCGAAGGCTCCGAGCACGGCGAGCGGGCGAGAGGTCGTGACCGGTGGCGTCGACCATGCCCATCAGCAGCGCGGCGATCGAGAGCTGGTAACCGGCCGAGAGCACGAAGGCCCGCGCAGCAGCCGGGGCGGGGGCAGCGGTCCGACGCGGCAGCAGGTCGGGGCGCACCCGGCGTACGACGAGCGCCGCGACCAGCGCCGCGACGGCCACCCCGGCCGCGACCACGCCATCGTCGCAGCGGCAGGGTCGCTCCGGCGAACACCACGAAGACGGCCAGGCCGAGCGCGCCGACGAGCCGGTCCGCGCCGACGCTGAGCACGGCGTCGCCACGCCCCAGGCCCGCGGCGGGTGAGCCGGTGGACGCGCCAGACGTCCGACCCGACGTGGCCCGGGGTGAGCAGGCCGAGCAGCTCGCCCTCGGCGTACGCGCGGACGTGCCACCACCGGCCCTGCGGGGCACGGGTCAGGGCCCGCCAGCGGAGCGGGCACAGGAGGTACTTGCCGACGCACCCAGGGCAGCACCCCGAGCAGCACCGGCCACGGGCTGACCTCGGGGAGCCGCGGCAGGGTCACCGCCGGGCACGAGCACGCTCACGACGACGCCGACGACGAGCAGCAGCCTCGAACTGGGCCAGGGAACGGAGCTGCATGCAGGACCTCGGGGGAGAGCCGGACCGGGTGGCCGGGGGAGACCGTGCCCCCGAGTGAAGCAAGCCGACGGCGCGGGTCCGGGGAGGATCGGCGAAACCGGTCAGGTGGGTGGCAGGCGCCGCGCCGAGCCTAAGGGCACCCTTACTTGAAGAGGCCGGCGGTAATAACGGCACACTGGTGTTGTGGAATTCGAGGCCGGGGACGACCAGTCGACGCGTGAGCGCGTCGTCCGGTCGATCCTGGTCAGCGGTCCCTCGACCGCCGCCGACGCTGGCCGAGCGGCTCGACCTGACCCCGGCCGCCGTACGCCGCCACCTCGACCACCTGCTCGACGAGGGTGCGCTCGAGGCGCGCGACCCGCGGCCCACGGCGAGCCGCGGGCGCGGCCGGCCGGCGAAGGTGTTCGCGATCACCGAGGCCGGGCGCGACCCACTTCGACCAGCAGTACGACGACCTCGCCGTCCAGGCCCTGCGCTACCTCGCCGAGACCGGCGGTGACGAGGCCGTCCTGGAGTTCGCCCGGCGCCGGGTGGCCTTCATCGAGCGCGACTACGAGACCGTCACCGCCGCCGCACCCCGACCTGACGCCCGCCGAGGCGCTGGCCCGGGTGTTCTCCAGCGAGGGGTACGCCGCCTCCGTGCGGTCGCTGCCCCTGCTCGGCACCGGCGGTCGACGGCGCCGCCGAGCAGCTGTGCCAGCAGCACTGCCCGGTCTCCCACGTCGCCCACGAGTTCCCCCAGCTGTGCGAGGCCGAGACCGAGGCCATCGGTCGCGTCCTCGGCCGCCACGTCCAGCGGCTCGCCACCATCGCCCACGGCGACGGCGTCTGCACCACCTGCATCCCCGCACGCTCGACACCGACGCGACCGAGACCGACCCACGAGAGGACGTCATGACCTCCATCGAAGAGCTCAACCCGGAGCTGCAGGGCATCGGCCGCTACCAGTTCGGCTGGGCCGACCGCGACGACGCCGGCGCGAAGGCCAAGCGCGGCCTCAACGAGGACGTCGTCCGCGACATCTCCGTCGAAGAAGTCCGAGCCGCAGTGGATGCTCGACCTGCGCCTGAAGGGCCTCAAGCTCTTCCACCGCAAGCCCATGCCCACGTGGGGCTCCGACCTCTCGGGCATCGACTTCGACAACATCAAGTACTTCGTCCGCTCCAGCGAGAAGCAGGCCGCCTCGTGGGAGGACCTGCCCGAGGACATCAAGAACACCTACGACAAGCTCGGCATCCCCGAGGCGGAGAAGCAGCGCCTCGTCGCCGGCGTCGCCGCGCAGTACGAGTCGGAGGTCGTCTACCACTCGATCCGCGAGGACCTCGAGGCGCAGGGCGTGATCTTCAAGGACACCGACACCGCGCTCAAGGAGCACCCGGAGCTGTTCCAGGAGTACTTCAACACCGTGATCCCGGTCGGCGACAACAAGTTCGCCGCGCTGAACACCTCGGTGTGGTCCGGTGGCTCGTTCATCTACGTGCCGAAGGGCGTGCACGTCGACATCCCGCTGCAGGCCTACTTCCGGATCAACACCGAGAACATGGGCCAGTTCGAGCGGACCCTGATCATCGTCGACGAGGACGCCTACGTGCACTACGTCGAGGGCTGCACGGCGCCGATCTACTCCAGCGACTCGCTGCACTCCGCGGTCGTCGAGATCATCGTGAAGAAGGGCGGCCGCTGCCGCTACACGACCATCCAGAACTGGTCGAACAACGTCTACAACCTCGTCACCAAGCGCGCCACCTGCGAGGCCGGCGCGACCATGGAGTGGGTCGACGGCAACATCGGCTCCAAGGTGACGATGAAGTACCCCGCCATCTACCTGATGGGCGAGCACGCCAAGGGCGAGACGCTCTCGATCGCGTTCGCCGGCGAGGGCCAGCACCAGGACGCCGGCGCCAAGATGGTCCACGCGGCGCCGAACACCTCGTCGTCCATCCTGAGCAAGTCGGTGGCCCGCGGCGGCGGCCGCACGTCGTACCGCGGGCTGATCCAGATCAACGAGGGCGCCCACGGCTCGAAGTCCAACGTGCTGTGCGACGCCCTGCTGGTCGACCAGATCAGCCGCTAGCGACACCTATCCCTACGTCGACATCCGCGAGGACGACGTGTCGATGGGTCACGAGGCGAGCGTCTCCAAGGTCTCCGACGACCAGCTCTTCTACCTGATGTCGCGCGGCATGGCCGAGGACGAGGCGATGGCGATGATCGTGCGCGGCTTCGTCGAGCCGATCGCCAAGGAGCTGCCGATGGAGTACGCCCTCGAGCTCAACCGGCTCATCGAGCTGCAGATGGAAGGCGCCGTCGGCTGAGTCGACCTGCTGTCTCGAGCCGAGCGACGTGCGCTCGAGGTCGAGCGCGTGGACTCCCACCTGCACCCGGAGGGGTCGTTCGACGTCGACGACCACCCGGTGCCGACGGGCCGTGAGGAGATCTGGCGCTTCACGCCGCTCAAGCGGCTGCGCGGGCTCCACACCGACGCGCCGCTCGACGGCTCCGGCGTCGGCGCCGAGTACGACGCCCCCGACGGCGTCGCGGTCGAGCAGCTCGAGCGCGGCGACGCGCGCCTCGGCTCGAGCGGCTTCGTGCCGACCGACCGGATCGCTGCGCGGGTCTGGCACGACGCCGGCCAGCGCTTCGCGGTCGACGATCCGGGCACGACGCCGAGCTCGACCGTCCGGCGTTCGTCACCCTGACCGGCACCGACGCCGAGCCCGCCACCGCCACCCACGCCGTGATCACGGCGGGTACGCCACAGCAAGGCCACCGTCGTGCTGCGGTTCGTCGGCTCGGCCACGCTGGCCGACAACGTCGAGATCGTGGTCGGCGACGGCGCCGACCTCACCGTCGTCAGCATCGACGACTGGGCCGACGACGCCGTGCACGTGGGCCACCGGCACGCCCAGGTCGGGCCGCGACGCGCGCTTCAAGCACGTCGACGTCACCTTCGGCGGCGAGCGTGGTCCGCCACGACACCACCGCGGAGTACGCCGGCCCGGGCGGCGAGGTCGAGATGCTCGGCCTCTACTTCGCCGACGCCGGCCAGCACATCGAGCACCGGCTGTTCGTCGACCACACCGCGCCGCAAGACCAAGAGCCACGTGACCTACAAGGGCGCGCTGCAGGGCCAGGGCGCCCACACGGTCTGGATCGGCAACGTGCTGATCCGCAAGGTCGCCGAGGGCATCGAGACCTACGAGGAGAACCGCAACCTCGTGCTCACCGACGGCTGCCAGGCCGACTCGGTGCCCAACCTCGAGATCGAGACCGGCGAGATCGACGGGGCCGGCCACGCGTCGGCGACCGGCCGGTTCGACGACGAGCAGCTGTTCTACCTGCGCTCGCGCGGCATCGCCGAGGACGAGGCCCGCCGGCTGGTCGTCCACGGCTTCTTCAACGACCTGATCCGCCGGATCGACGTGCCCGAGCTCGAGGAGCAGCTGGCCGCGACCGTCGAGGCCGAGCTGGCCCAGCAACCGTCCTGGCCGAGGTCGGCTGATGGCCTTCGAGAGCGCCTGCTCGCTCGACGAGTTCCGCGACGGCGAGGCGCATCGCGGCCAAGGTCGGCGACCAGGAGGTCGCGGTCGCCCGCGACGGCGAGGAGCTCTTCGCGGTCGAGGACATCTGCTCCCACGCCGCGGTCGCGCTCAGCGAGGGCGACGTCGAGGGCTGCACGGTCGAGTGCTGGCTGCACGGCTCGCGCTTCGACCTCCGCACCGGCAAGCCCACCGGGCTTCCCGCCACCGAGCCGGTGGCGACCTTCCCCGTCGAGCTACGCGGCACCGACGTGTACGTCGACGTACCACCACCCTGAACGGCGTCACCCCGCAATGACCGATCGCTGGCGAGCGGTCATCGAGCAGCCATTACATGAAGCAGAGGAAACATCGAGCATGTCTCGAGATCAAGGACCTGCACGTCACGGTCAAGACCGACGACGGGGACAAAGAGATCCTCAAGGGCGTCGACGCTGACCATCGGGGACGGCGAGACCCACGCGATCATGGGCCCCAACGGCTCGGGCAAGTCGACGCTGGCCTACTCGATCGCCGGCCACCCGAAGTACACCGTCACCTCGGGCTCGGTCACCCTCGACGGCGACGACGTGCTCGCGATGACCGTCGACGCAGCGGGCGCGCGCGGGCCTGTTCCTGGCGATGCAGTACCCCGTCGAGGTGCCCGGCGTCTCGGTCGCGAACTTCCTGCGGACGGCCAAGACCGCCATCGACGGCGAGGCGCCCAAGCTGCGCACCTGGGTCAAGGACGTCAACGCCGCCCTCGAGCGAGCTCGACATCGACCCGACCTTCGCCCAGCGCTCGGTGAACGAGGGCTTCTCCGGCGGTGAGAAGAAGCGCCACGAGATCGCCCAGCTCGAGCTGCTCGACCCCAAGGTCGCCGTCCTCGACGAGACCGACTCCGGCCTCGACATCGACGCCCTCAAGGTCGTCTCCGAGGGGTCAACCGGTTCCGTGCCCAGGAGGCGCAAGGGCGTCCTGCTGATCACCCACTACACGCGGATCCTGCGCTACATCAAGCCCGACTTCGTCCACGTGTTCGTGGCCGGCCGGATCGCCGAGCAGGGCGGCCCCGAGCTCGCCGAGCAGCTCGAGGCCGAGGGCTACGACAAGTACGTCAAGGCCGCTGCCGTCAGCTCGTCGGTCGAGCCCGTCGAGACCACGAGCGGCGTCACGCCGAGAGAGGAGAACAGCATGATCGAGGGACTGCTGCCCGACCTGGACGTCGTCCGCAAGGACTTCCCGATCCTGTCGCGCGTCCTGGCGAACGGCGCAGCCGCTGGTCTACCTCGACTCGGCCAACACCTCGCAGAAGCCGCAGTCGTCATCGACACGATGGTCGACCACCTCGAGCGCCACAACGCCAACATCGCCCGCGCCATGCACCAGCTCGGCGCCGAGTCGACCGAGGCCTACGAGGGCGCTCGCGACAAGGTGGCCGCCTTCATCGGCGCCCCCGACCGCGACGAGGTCGTCTTCACCAAGAACGCCTCCGAGGCGCTCAACCTGGCCGCCGCACACCTTGGCGTGGCGGGGCGAGCGACAGGTCGGCCCCGGCGACGAGATCGTGATCACCGAGATGGAGCACCACTCCAACATCGTGCCGTGGCAGCTGCTCTGCGAGCGCACCGGCGCGACGCTGCGGTGGTTCGGTCTCACCGACGACGGACAGCTCGACCTCAGCCGAGCTCGACGACCTCATCACCGAGCGCACCAGGGTCGTCTCGCTGACCTGGGTCTCCAACATGCTCGGCACGATCAACCCGATCGGCGAGATCGCGCGGCGGGCCCACGCGCTCGGTGCCCTGGTCGTGGTCGACGCGTCGCAGGCCGCGCCCCAGCTGCCGATCGACCTGGCCGGCATGCCCGACGAGGAGCGGCCCGACCTGCTCGCCTTCACCGGTCACAAGGTGGTCGGCCCGACCGGCATCGGCGTGCTCTGGGGCCGGGTGCCGTGCTCGACCAGCTCCCGCCGTTCCTGGGCGGTGGCGAGATGATCGAGACCGTCACCATGGAACGCTCCACCTACGCGCCGGTGCCGCACAAGTTCGAGGCCGGCACGCCGCCGATCGTCGAGGCGGTCGGGCTCGGCGCAGCGGTCGACTACCTCAGCGTGCTCGGCATGGACCACGTCCACCGGCACGAGCAGACGATCACCGCCTACGCCCTCGAGGGGCTGCAGACCGTGCCCGGGCTGAGCGTGCTCGGGCCCGCTCGACGCGACGCAGCGTGGGGGCGCGATCTCGTTCGAGATCCCCGGCGTGCACCCCCACGACGTCGCCACCGTGCTCGACTCGCGTGGGATCGCCGTCCGCGCCGGTCACCACTGCGCCAAGCCCGCCCATGCCAGGTTCGGCGTGCAGAGCTCGACCCGGATGTCGTCCTACCTCTACACGACGCCGGCCGAATCGATGCGCTGGTCGACGGCCTGGAATACACCCGCCGCTACTTCAAGTTGGATTGAGCATCATGACGACTGACCTGGATGCCCTCTACCAGGAGATCATCCTCGACCACTACAAGAACCCCCACCATCGAGGGCTCCGCGAGCCCTTCGAGGCGGAGGTCCACCACGTCAACCCGACGTGCGGTGACGAGGTGACCCTGCGCGTGCATCTGGCCGAGGGGAAGGTCGAGGACGTCTCCTACGACGCCCTCGGCTGCTCGATCTCGCAGGCGGCCGCGTCGGTGATGACCGACCTCGTGATCGGACGTCCGGTCGACGAGGCGATGGCGATCCACGAGGAGTTCCTGACCCTGATGCAGGGCAAGGGACAGGTCGAGCCCGACGAAGACGTGCTGGAGGACGGCATCGCCTTCGCCGGCGTCGCCAAGTTCCCCGCCCGCATCAAGTGCGCCCTGCTGTCGTGGATGGCCTGGAAGGACGCCACCACGACGGCCCAGATGGAGGAGACGAAGTGAGCACCCACACCGCCGACCACGGCGACCTGCCCGACGTGCCCGAGGCGACCGGCCCGGGCACCACGTCGACCACGACGGTCGAGGACGTCACCGAGGCGCTCAAGGACGTCGTCGACCCCGAGCTGGGCATCAACGTCGTCGACCTCGGCCTGGTCTACGGCGTGCACCTCGACGACGACACCAACGCCGTCATCGACATGACCCTGACGTCGGCGGCCTGCCCGCTGACCGACGTGATCCAGGACCAGACCAACACCGCCCTGGAGGGCATGGTCAACGACGTGCTCATCAACTGGGTCTGGATGCCGCCGTGGGGTCCCGACAAGATCACCGACGACGGTCGCGAGATGCTGCGGGCCCTCGGCTTCAACGTCTGAGCGAGGACGTCGAGATCCGGCGGAGCCGGAACTCGACGCCCGCAGTGAACGCCGCGGCGAGCTCGCTCGCGCGGCGGCTGGTGCTCGGCTACGAAAACCGTCGTCCCAGGTGGCCCTCGACGCGTGAATCGGTGCCGCTGGGTAAAGAAATCGCCGATCCGGTCACACCGGCCACAGCGACTGTCTACCGTGGTCGGTGTTGGTTCGGGCCAGCAACCACCGCCGACCGAGGGGGCCGGCGGCAGACTGTCCGGGGGGAAACCATGGACACTGCACTTGTGACCACCATCATCGCCGCGAAGCGTCGCGCCCAGGGCCCGGTCCTGTCCGCACGCGACCTGGTCTCCGACGGGCCGGTCGACTACGTCGGCCGCCACGCCCGCCGTACGGCGCCCGCGCCGCAGGCGGCCATCGCCGACCACCCGCGCGCCCACGGCTTCAGCATCCTCAGCCGGCTCGCCCGCTCCGGCGACCTGACGGCCGCCGCGGTCTGAGCGGCACCGCGACCCGCGCCCGGGCGTATATGCCAGGCGCCGGGAGGGGTCCGGCTGCGAGACTGCGGCCATGCTGCTCGAGCGTCATCTGGACGCCTTGGGCGAGGCGCTCGACGCCTTCGCCGCGTCCGCGACCTCGGCGGGGCTCGAGGCCGCCGTACCCACGACCCCGGACTGGGACGTCCGGCGTCTGCTCGCCCACCAGGGCCTGATCCACCGCTGGGCAGCCGGTCATCTGCTCGGCGAGCACGTCGACCCGGACGTGGCCGAGCTCGAGGGCCTCGAGGCGGCCGACCCGGTCGCCTGGCTGAGGTCGGGAGCCGAGCGGCTGGCATCCACGCTCGCCGAGGCCCCGCCCGACCTGCACGCACTGGTGTTCCTGGCCGACGCACCGGCGCCGCGGGAGTTCTGGGCGCGACGCCAGTGCCACGAGACCACCATCCACGCCGTGGACGCGCTGTCCGCGCTGCTCGGCCGCTACCCCCGCTCCCAGGACACCTGGATCGGGCGCGACGTGGCGCTGGACGGGATCGACGAGCTGCTCACCGGGTTCCTCCCGCGACCGATGTCGCGCCTGCGCACCGACGAGCCGACGACGATCGCGGTCCTGCCCGACGACGCGGACCAGCGCTGGCTGGTCGCGGTCAGCTCGCAGGCACCGGTCACGGCCCGCGGGCTGGGCGACGAGGAGGCCGATGTCGTGCTCCGGGGCTCGGCCGTCGCGCTCTACCTGACCCTGTGGAACCGCAGCGACGAGGTCACCGCCGAAGGCCTCGACCTGTGGGCCGAGGGCGCCCGGGTGACCTGGGGGTGACCCGCCCGTGACGGCGGTGGTCGTCGCCGTGCCGGCGGCACGGCTCGCGCGCTGGGTCGACAACTTCGGGGAGCGGCACGGCGAGACCCGGCTCCGCGTCGCGGACGGCGCTCTGCACGGCACGGCGGAGGACGGCTCGCGGTTCGTGGCGCACCTGCCCTTCGCCCTGCTGTACGACGGGCCGGCTGCGGTGGGCCCGGTGGCCGACGCCGCCCGTCCCCCGGGGCGCTGGGGTGTGCTCCTGGTCCGCAAGGGCGGGTTCGCGGTGGCCCGGCTCGCGGGGCCGGCACTGGCCGAGCACAAGATCGGCCAGCGTCACGTGCAGGGACGCACCAAGGCCGGCGGCCAGAGCCAGCAGCGGTTCGCCCGCCGCCGCGACAACCAGGCCCGGGCTGCCTACGACGCGGCCGCCGACCACGCCGCCCGGGTCCTGGCCGGCCCGCCGTTGCTCGTCGTCACCGGTGGCGACCACGCGGCGGTGACCGAGGTGCTCACCGACCCGCGCCTGCGGCACGTCACGGTGACCGCGCCCTGGCTCGCCGTACCGGACCCCCGTCGGAAGGTGCTCGACGCCGCCGTCGCCGAGGCCGGCGCACTGCGGGTGGAGGTCGTGAACGCCTGAGCGAAGCGCAGCGTTGCTCGACGGCCGACGTCGTGGCTCACCACGGGCTGATCCGTGGCCGCCTCGTCGCGACCGGGTGCTTCAGCGGGTGAGGTTCTCGCCGAACGCCTGCGGCTCGCGGGTGAACAGGTAGGTCGCCCAGTTCAGCTGGCGGACGCTGCCGTCGCCGGCCCGGGTGACCCGGAGCAGCTCCCCGCGCTCGCGCCCGGAGACCGTCCGGTAGAGGTCGTCGCCGACCTTCTCGAAGACCGACGGC
Organism: uncultured Actinomycetota bacterium; assembly: GCA_963808115.1. Taxonomy (GTDB): domain Bacteria; phylum Actinomycetota; class Actinomycetes; order Propionibacteriales; family Nocardioidaceae; genus Nocardioides. The sequence continues at coordinate 406,076 of CAWEEN010000002.1, read as the reverse complement.
GGGACGGTCGTGGCCGTCGGGACGTCGATCCGCGCCTCCAGCGTGCCCTCGCGGACGGAGAGCACGAACGGGTGTCCCTCGGAGAACCACCGGCCGAGCAGCCCGCGCAGCTCGTCCGGCACCTCGGTGCCCGGGCTCCACGGCGCGTCCTCGACGGGGTCGTGCTCGACGACGTGGTCGGCCAGCTCGATCGCGAACGCGTCGGGCCCCGGGGACACCGTGGCGTTCATCAGGGCGATGCCGCCGGTGCCGGACTCGCGGTGGGTGAAGACCCCGGTGATGTGGCCGGGCATGCCGCCGGTGTGGCCGACCCAGGTGCGGCCACTGGGGGAGCGCATCAGGAAGAAGCCCAGCCCCATCGCGCCGGTCCAGAGCTGGGTGTTGAGCAGGATCTGTGGCTGGCACATCTCCTCGAGGGTGTCGCTCGACAGCAGCGACGAAGGGTCGGCGACGAAGGCCGACCAGCGCGCCATGTCGGTGGCGGTGCTGGCCAGCCCGCCGCAGGGTGCCATCGCCTTGAAGTCCATCACCGGCTCGACCCGCGGCACGTCGTCGTACGGCGCGACGTAGTAGCCGGTCGCATGCGGGCCGTCGTCGAAGCCGACCGACGTACGACGCAGCTCGAGGGGGTCGAGCAGCCGGGCGCGCAGGGAGTCCTCCCACGACCGGCCGTCCAGCTCGGCGACGAGCTCGCCGAGCATCGCGTAGACGACGTTGGAGTAGTGCCACCGTTCGTGAGGACGCAGGACCCGCTCCACGTCGTCGAAGTCGCGGCGCAGGGTCTTGGAGTCGGGCTGCTCGAGGGTCTCCCAGACGTCGCCGAGCGGCTCGCGAGCCATCCCCGACACGTGCGCCAGGCACTGGCGGATCGTGAGCGGGTGGGACACCTCGGGCACGTGGTCGCCGAGCAGGTCGTCGAGCGTGAGCCGGCCCTCGTCACGCAGCATCATCACCATCACCGCGGTGAAGGTCTTGGTGTTGGACGCGACGAGGAACTGGTCGTCGGCAGTCGGCGCCCGGTCACCGCCGACGTCGGCCAGGCCGATCCCGTCACCCCAGACGATGTCGCCGCCGCGACAGACTGCGGCGTACAGACCGGGAACCCGTCCGTCGCGCTGCTTGCCGAGCGCGATGCGTCGCAGGGACCGAGTGGTCGAGTCGAGAAGCTCCGTCACAGTCGCAGAACCTACCGGGCCGAAAGTCCCCTGTCCGCGTGGCACCGGCGTCCTAGAGTCGAAGGCGTGAGCGACCCGGTCATCGAGATCCGCGGGCTGGAGAAGTCGTTCGGCTCGACCAGGGCGCTGGACGGACTCGACCTCGACGTGACGCCGGGGGAGGTGCACGGCTTCCTGGGCCCCAACGGTGCCGGCAAGTCGACGACGCTGCGCATCCTCCTGGGCCTGGTACGGCGCGACGCCGGCCAGGTCCGGCTGTTCGGTGGTGACGCGTGGGCCGAGGCGGCCCGGCTCCACCGCCGGCTCGCCTACGTGCCCGGTGACGTGAGCCTGTGGCCCAACCTGAGCGGTGGCGAGGTGGTCGACCTGCTGCTGCGGATGCGCGGCGCGCCCGCCGACCACCCGCTGCGGGCACAGATGGTGGACCGGTTCGAGCTCGACCCGACCAAGAAGGGGCGCGCCTACTCCAAGGGCAACCGGCAGAAGGTCGCCCTGGTCGCCGCCTTCGCCGCGCCGACCGACCTCCTCGTGCTGGACGAGCCGACGTCCGGGCTCGACCCGCTGATGGAAGAGGTCTTCGGGCAGTGCATCGCCGACGTGCAGGCGGCGGGCACCACGGTCCTGCTGTCGAGCCACATCCTCAGCGAGGTGGAGCGGCTCGCCGACCGGGTCACGATCATCCGAGACGGGCGTGTGGTCGAGAGCGGGTCCCTGGAGGAGATGCGCCACCTCCACCGGTCGCGGGTGAGCGCCGAGGTGGTCGGCGTCCCGCCCGACCTGTCCGGCATCGCGGGCGTCCACGACCTGCAGGTCGCCGGGAGCAGGGTCTCCTGCACGGTCGGTCCCGAGGCGCTCCCGGCGGTCCTCGCGGCGCTGACCTCGGCCGGCGTCCGTACCCTCACCAGCACGCCGCCCACGCTGGAGGAGCTCTTCCTGGACGCCTACCGACGTCCGGGGGAGGCTGCGGTCCGATGACCGGCGTCCTCGGCCTGACCCGCTTCGCCCTGCGCCGGAGCCGGGTCCTCATGCTGGTGTGGAGCGCCGTCCTCGTCGTGCTCTGCTACGCCTCGGCGGCCGCCACCGGCTCGCTCTACGCGACCACCGCCGACCAGGTCTCGGCGGCCCGAGCCATCAACACCAGCCCGGCCCTGGTGGCGCTCTACGGGCCGATCCTCGACCCGCACAGCCTCGGCGAGCTCGCGATGACCAAGATGACGGTCACCTACGCGGTGTTCCTGATGGCCTTCGCGATCACGCTGGTACGACGCCATACCCGGGTCGAGGAGGAGGCCGGGCGAGCGGAGCTGCTCGGTGGCCTGGCCGTCGACCCGGCGTCCCCCCTCATCAGCGCGGTCCTGCTCGGCGTGCTCGCCTCGGCCCTGGTCTCCGTGCTGGCGGCTCTGGCCGACATCGCCGGAGGGCTCCCGGTCGCCGGCTCCCTGTGGTTCGGAGCCTCGTGGCTCGGGGTCGGGTTCGTCGGCACCGGCATCGGAGCGGTCTCCGCCCAGCTCTCCGCGAGCGCCCGCACCACCGGCGCGATCGCCACGGCGACCGTCGCCGTGCTCTTCGTGCTCCGCGCGGTCGGCGACACCACGTCGGCGTCGTGGCTGAGCTGGCTCTCGCCGTTGGGCTGGTCGACCCAGCTGCGGGCCTGGTCGAGCCCGCGCGGCTGGCTGGTCGTCCTCGACGTCCTGGTCGCGGCGCTCCTGGTCGGTGCGGCCGTGCTGCTGCGCCGCCGGCGTGACCTGGGTTCGGGGCTGCTGCCCGAGCGGGCGGGCCCCGCCACCGGCTCGCCCCGGCTCGGCGACGCGCTCGCCCTCAACCTCCGGCTCCACCTCCCGACGCTCGCAGTGTGGACGGTCTCGGTGGCGGTGATGGGGGCCCTGATGGGGGCCATCGTCCCCACCATCGGCTCGATGCTCGACGACGTCGGCGCTCGCGCCATGTTCGAGCGTCTCGGTGGCCTCGGGGCTCTCCAGGACACCCTCGTGGCGGCCTTCGTGTCGGTCGGCGCGGTGGCGGTGTCGTGCTTCGCGGTCTCGGTGGTCTCGCGCGGTGGCACCGACGAGCACGAGGGCAGGACCGAGGAGGTGCTGGCGACCGCGACCGAGCGCTCGACCGCGTTCCTGGCCGTGGCGCTGGTGGCGTTCGGGGGTGTCGCCTGGCTGCTGGTGATGACCGGTGTCGCCATGGGCATGGGTGCGACCGGGTCCGAGGTGGGCTTCGCCGACTGCTTGCGGGCTGCCCTGGTGCAGCTGCCCGCCGTGGCCGTGGTGGCCGGTCTGGCCCTGCTCGGGCTGGCGCAGGGCAGCCGCTACGCCGCGTCCGGCTGGGGCGTCGTCGTCGTGTTCTTCGTGATCGGTCCGCTCGCCGAGCTGCTCGGTCTCCCGGGCTGGATGGCCGACCTCTCGCCGTACTCCCACGTGCCGAAGGTGCCGGCCGAGACGATGGACTGGACGCCGTTGCTCGTGCTGACCGCGGTCACGGTCGTCCTGCTCGCCACGGCCTGGTGGCGCTACCGGGAGCGTGACATCGGCTAGCGTCGCGCCCATGTGGGAGCCCGACCCCGCGTGGCACCCCCTCGTCGGGGGCACCGGCACCTCCACGATCGGTGTCTGGCGTACCGACTCGGAGGGTCGGCCGCTGGTCGTCAAGCGGTTGGGTGCGCCCACGCGCGACGACCCGGCGGAGTTCGCCGAACCGCACCACTTCGCCTACTGGCGCCGCGAGGCCGACGTCGCCACCAGCTGCGTCGTGGAGTCGACGCCCGGACTGCGCAGCACCGTCGTCGACGTCGCCGAGGACGAGCTCGGGATCACGCTGACCCGGGAGTGGGTCGAGGACGCCGCACTCAACGGGCTCTACGTCGCCCACGCCATGGGCCGCTTCGCCGGCGCAGACCTGGGCCGCCACCGCTGGCTCGCCGTCGGGCAGCTCCGCGACCGTCTCGCACGGGTCGAGCGTCGTGGTGGCTGGCCGACCCTCGCCCGGACGACGGTCGCCGACGTCGCCGACCGGCTGTGGGGCCGGCGCGAGACGCTCCTGCGCGAGCTCGACGCCCTGCCGCAGGTGCCGCAGCACGGCGACCCGGCTCTGCAGAACTTCCCCGGCCGCGACGCCGACGACGTCCTGGCGATCGACTGGTCGACGCTGGGGCACGGCCCGGTCGGCGCCGACCTCGGGATCTACCTGCAGAACGCACGCGAGGACGCCGAGCCCCTGCTCGACGCCTACCTGATGGGACTGCCGGACGGCGTCGCGACGCCCGAGGAGGCCACGCTGGGGATGCGCGTCAGCGCGTCTTACACCGTGCTGTCGCGGGCGGAGTGGGCGCTGGCCCGGGTCGCCGGGGGAGAGGGTGCGCTCGCCGGCAAGTACCGCCACCCTGCCGTCGCGCCGTACCTGCGTCGACTGCAGCGCCAGTTCCCCCTCATCGAGGAGCTGCTCTAGCCTCCTGGTTGACGAGGGCGGCCGACTCCGCTGGGCGAGGAGGTGCTCGGCGCCCGTCGGGAACCAGGGGAGCTCGGCGTCACTCGACCGGCTGGCCGTTGAAGGTGTTGCAGGCCGCGAGGGTGCCGTTCTGGTAGCCGACGGTGAACCAGTGCACGCGGGCGGCCGAGGAGCCGTGGGTCCACTGCTCGGGCTGGACCTTGCCGCTGGTCTCCTTCTGGATGGTGTCGTCGCCGACCGACTTGGCGGCGGCGATGCCCTGCTGGACGTCCTGGTCGGTGAGGTCCTCGATCAGCACGTTCCCCTGGGAGTCCTGGGTGCTGGTGGCGTTGCGGGCCCACATGCCGGCGTAGCAGTCGGCCTGGAGCTCGAGGCGCACCGAGTCGCTGTTGGGGCCCTGCTGGGTCTTGACCTTGCTCATCGTGCCGAGGAGGTCCTGGATGTGGTGGCCGAACTCATGGGCGATCACGTAGGGCTCGACGAACGCACCCGACGGACCGTTCAGCTGGCCCTGGAGGATCTGCTTGAAGAACGTCGGGTCGAAGTAGATGGTCTGGTCGCCGGGGCAGTAGAAGGGGCCCATCGCCGACGACGCCTGGCCGCAGCCACCGGTGCTGGTCTGGCCGCTGAAGGTGTTGATCGCGGCCTCCGGCTTGAAGGTCACGCCTGACGCCTGCTGGGCGAGAGCGGCCTTCCAGTAGTCGTCGAGGGAGTTCTCGACGGCGACGACGCCGCAGGTGGTCGGGTGGTCGTTGGCGTCCTGGCCGGTGGTGCACGCGGCGTACTGCGCGCTGTCGGTGCCGGTGAACCGGCTGGTCGAGTACCCGCCCAGGCCGCCACCGGTGATCGCGCCGGTCAGGTCGACACCGCCACAGGCCTTGAGCATCACGATCACCAGGATGATCACCAGCAGGCCCACGCCGCCGCCGGCGCGGGTGCCACCGGGGAGCGGGATCCGGGTGCCGCCGCCCATGCCCCCGCCCATGCCCCCGCCCATGCCCCCACCGCCGGAGCCGGAGTCGCGCATGCGGCTCGTGTCCAGCCTGGCCTTGGGGTTGAACCGCATCGAGGCTCCTCGGGTCGGGGAGGGGTGCACGCCCAGGTCAGGCGGGCCGCGGGGGCGCCCTAGACTAACCAGCCTGATGATCAGTGCCCAACGACTCGAGGTCCGAGCCGGGGCGCGGTTGCTGATGCACGACGTCTCCTTCCGGGTCGGCCCCGGTGACAAGGTGGGCCTGGTCGGACGCAACGGTGCCGGCAAGACCACCCTCACCCGCATCCTCGCCGGCGACGGCCTGCCCGCGTCCGGGCAGGTCCACGCGACCGGCTCGGTGGGGTACCTGCCGCAGGACCCGCGTACCGGTGACCCCGAGGTGCCGGTACGCGAGCGGATCCTGTCCGCGCGCGGCCTCGACGACGTCGTACGACGGCTGCGTGACTCCGAGGTCGCGATGGGCAGCGACGACGACGCCGTGCGCGAACGGGCGATGAGGCGCTACGAGCGGGCCGAGTCCGAGCTGCACGCGCAGGGCGGGTACGCCGCGGAGGCCGAGGCCGCGCAGATCTCGGCGTCGCTGGGGATCGAGGAGCGGCTGATGACCCAGCCGCTGCGGACCCTCTCCGGCGGCCAGCGGCGTCGCGTCGAGCTCGCCCGGATCCTGTTCTCGGGAGCCGAGACCCTGCTCCTCGACGAGCCGACCAACCACCTCGACGCCGACTCGGTGGTCTGGCTCCGGGAGTTCCTCAAGGCGCACAAGGGCGGCCTCGTGGTGATCAGCCACGACACGGCGCTGCTCGAGCAGACCGTGACGAAGGTGTTCCACCTCGACGCCAACCGGCAGGAGATCGACGTCTACAACATGGGCTGGGCGGCGTACCTCGCCCAGCGCGAGTCCGACGAGCGTCGGCGTCGCCGCGAGCGGCAGAACGCCGAGCGCAAGGCCGACCAGCTGATGGAGCAGGCGAACAAGATGCGGGCCAAGGCCACCAAGGCACAGGCCGCCCAGACGATGATGCGCCGCGCCGAGCGGCTGATGAGCGGCATCGAGGGCGAGCGTCGGGCCGACCGAGTGGCCAAGATCGCCTTCCCCGACCCCGCGCCGTGCGGGAAGACGCCGCTGACGGCCTCGGAGCTGTCGAAGTCCTACGGCTCGCTGGAGGTGTTCACCGACGTCGACCTGGCCATCGACAAGGGCTCCCGGGTCGTCGTCCTCGGCCTGAACGGCGCAGGCAAGACGACGCTGCTACGGATCCTGGCCGGCATCGACCGACCCGACACCGGCGTCGTGACGCCCGGACACGGGCTCAAGCTCGGCTACTACGCCCAGGAGCACGAGACCCTCGACACCGGGCGAACCGTCCTGGAGAACATGCGCTCCGCAGCCCCCGGGCTGACCGACACCGAGACCCGGTCGGTGCTCGGCTCGTTCCTCTTCTCCGGCGACGACGTCGAGAAGCCGGCCCGGGTCCTCTCCGGCGGGGAGAAGACCCGGCTCGCCCTGGCCGCCCTCGTCGTCTCCAGCGCCAACGTGCTGCTGCTCGACGAACCGACCAACAACCTCGACCCCGCCTCCCGCGAGGAGGTGCTGGGGGCGATCCGCAGCTACCAGGGCGCGATCGTGCTGGTCACCCACGACGAGGGCGCCGTGCGCGCGCTCCACCCCGACCGGGTGCTGATCCTCCCCGACGGCGTCGAGGACCTCTGGAACGACTCCTACGCCGACCTGGTCTCCCTGGCCTGAGCGGCGTCGCCCCGCAAGTAACGCGGGGTTATCACCGCAGAAGTGCCCCTACAGCACCGCAGAAGAGGCCACAGCACCGCAGAAGACGGGCGGGCGGGCGGCAGTCGGCACCCGAACCTAGAGTGAGCGGCATGGATCCCGACGAGCTCGCCGCCTCCGGGCTGCGGTACGACGTCTCCGGCGTGGTGGCGACGGTCACCCTCGACCGACCCGACGTCCGCAACGCCCAGACGCCCCGCATGTGGCGGGCCCTGGCTGCGATCGGCGCCGAGATCCCCGATGCCGTGCGCGTCGTGGTGCTGCGTGGCGCGGGCCGGAGCTTCTCGGCCGGGCTCGACCGGGCGATGCTCGAGCCGGGCGACACCGAGGACGAGTCGGTGCAGGCGCTGATCGGCCTGTCCGACGACGCGGCGGCGGCCACCATCGACGACTACCAACAGGGGTTCACCTGGCTGCGCGACCCGCGGTTCGTCTCGGTCGCGGTGGTCCAGGGTCACGCCATCGGTGCCGGCTTCCAGCTCGCGCTCGCATGCGACCTCCGGGTGCTCGCCACCGACGCTCAGCTGGCGATGAAGGAGTCGGCGCTGGGCCTGGTGCCCGACCTGACGGGAACAAAACCGCTGGTCGAGGCGGTTGGCTACGCGCGGGCCCTGGAGATCTGCGCAACCGCGCGGTTCGTCGGGGCCGACGAGGCGCTCGGTCTCGGGCTGGCCACCGTGGTCTGCCCAGCGGCCGAGCTCGACGAGACGGTGGCCGACCTGGTCGCGGCGCTGACAGCGGCGCTCCCGGGAGCGGTCCGCGAGACCAAGGCGCTGCTGCTGGCGGCGTCCGGCCGGTCGCTCGACGAGCAGCGGCGGTTCGAGCGCGAGGCCCAGGTCCGGAGGTTCCGCGAGCTGGCCGGCCTGATGGCCGGCGAGACCGGCGAGACCGGCGAGACCGGCTAGGCCGAGGTCCACGGGAGGAGGAGCGATGTCCAACCTGCACGCCGCCGCCTGGCGGACGCTCCACCGCGACTCCTCGGTGGTCGACAACCGGATCGAGCGCCGCACCCTGCGCCGGGTGCTCGGCTTCGCGCGGCCCCACCGGGCGGCGATCAGCCTCTTCCTGGCCGTCACCGTGGTCGACGCGGTGCTGGTCGTCGTACCACCGCTGCTGATGGCCAAGCTCGTCGACGACGGCATCAACGGCGGCAACACCACGCTCGTGGTCTGGCTCGCCTTCCTGATGGCGGTGGCGGCGGTGGCCGACGCCGGCCTGGGCCTGGTCAGCGGCTATCTGTCCAGCAAGATCGGGGAGGGTCTGATCTACGACCTCCGCACGCAGGTCTTCGCCCACGTGCAGCGCCAGTCGCTGGCGTTCTTCACCCGGACCCAGACCGGTGCCTTGGTCAGTCGGCTCAACAACGACGTGATCGGTGCCCAGCGGGCGTTCACCTCCACCCTGTCCGGCAGCGTCTCCAACATCATCTCCGTGTTCGTCGTCGGCATCACGATGCTGGCACTGAGCTGGCAGGTCACGCTGGCCTGCCTGTTGCTGTTCCCGCTGCTGCTGTTCGCCTCCCGCTGGGTCAGCGGTCGTCTGGCCGGGTTGACCCGCGACCAGATGAACGGCAACGCCGACATGGGCAACGTGATGACCGAGCGGTTCAACGTCGGCGGCGCGATGCTCCTCAAGCTCTTCGGCAACCGCGCGACCGAGGACGCCCGGTTCGCCGACAAGGCGGCCGTCGTCCGCGACCTCGGTGTCCGCATCTCGTTGCTGACCCGCGTGTTCTTCGCGGCGATGACGCTGGTGCCGTCGCTGGCGACCGCGCTGGTGTACGGCGTCGGCGGCTACCTCGCCGTCGAGGGCCACCTGTCCGTCGGCACCCTGATCGCGCTCGGCACGCTCCTGCTCCGCCTGCTCGGCCCGCTGCAGGGCATCTCCAACGTCCGGGTCGACGTGATGACGGCGCTGGTCAGCTTCGACCGGGTCTTCGAGGTGCTCGACCTGCCCTCGCTGATCGAGGAGAGGCCCGACGCCGTGACCCTGCCGCGCGGGTCCGCCGCGCTGGATTTCGACCACGTCTCCTTCGGCTACCCCACGGCCGACCAGGTCTCCCTGGCCTCGCTCGAGTCGGTCGCCCGCAAGGAGTCCCGCGAGTCCGGAGAGGTGCTCCACGAGATCACGTTCTCGGCCGAGCCCGGGCAGATGGTCGCGCTGGTCGGGCCGTCCGGTGCGGGCAAGACCACGGTCACCCACCTGGTCGCCCGCCTCTACGACGCCACCAGCGGGGCGGTGCGGGTCGGCGGACAGGACGTCCGCGACGTCACCCTGCAGAGCCTCGAGGACGCCGTGGGCTACGTGACCCAGGACGCCCACATGTTCCACGACACCATCCGGGAGAACCTCCTCTACGCCCACCCCGACGCCACCGACGACGACATCTGGGCTGCCCTGGCAGCGGCCCAGATCGAGCCCCTGGTCCGGGCGCTGCCCGACGGGCTCGACACCGTCGTCGGCGACCGCGGGTACCGGCTCTCCGGCGGCGAGCGACAGCGTCTGGCCATCGCGCGGCTGCTGCTCAAGGCGCCCTCGATCGTGGTCCTCGACGAGGCGACCGCCCACCTCGACAGCGAGTCCGAGGTAGCGGTGCAGCGGGCCCTCGACGCCGCCCTGGCCGATCGCACCTCCCTGGTGATCGCCCACCGGCTCTCCACCGTCCGCCACGCCGACCTGATCCTCGTCGTCGAGAGCGGCCGGATCGCCCAGCGTGGCACCCACGCCCAGCTGCTGGCCCAGGGCGGCCTCTACGCCGACCTCTACCGCACCCAGTTCCTCCCCGACTCCCGCGCGCTGGTCACCACCCCCGACGACTGAGGTCGAGCGCCGGGCGGTCGACGGTCTAGGTTCGGTCCATGGACCTCGGACTCACCGACCGCGTCTTCCTGGTGACCGGAGGCGCCCGCGGGCTGGGGCGGGCCACGGCCGACGTGCTCGTCGCCGAGGGCGCACGGGTGGTGGTGTCCGGCCGCAGCGAGGACTCGCTGACCGCAGCCGTCGCCGAGCTCGGCCCGGACCGCGCGGCGTACGTCCTCGCGGACAACGCCGATCCGCAGACGCCCGCGCTCCTCATCGAGGAGGCCCAGCGACGCTGGGGGCGCCTCGACGGAGCCCTGATCAGCGTCGGCGGGCCGCCCGCGGGCCGGGTGACCGAGGTCAGCGACGAGGTCTGGCTCACGTCGTTCCAGACCGTGTTCCTCGGCGCGGTCCGGCTGGCGCGCGAGGTGGCGGCCGCCCTCGAGGACGGCGGCGCGATCGCGCTTCGTGCTGTCCACCAGCGTGCGGGCGCCGTTGCGGCGGATGGCGGTCTCCAACGGGCTCCGGCCCGGGCTGGCGATGGTGGCCAAGCAGCTCGCCGACGAGCTCGGTCCCCGGGGCATCCGGGTCAACGGCCTGCTGCCCGGCCGCGTGCGCACCGAGCGGCTCACCGAGCTCGACGGGCTGAGCGGCGACGCCGCCGCCGCCGAGGAAGCGGCCACGGCCGCCATCCCGCTGGGCCGGTCGGGCGAGCCCTCAGAGTTCGGCCGGGTCGCTGCCTTCCTGCTCAGTCCTGCGTCGTCCTTCGTCACCGGCGCCCTGCTGCCCGTCGACGGCGGCATGACCCGGGCGCTCTGAGACCGCAGCGACGGGGACCGGTCGGGGAGCCTTCTTGGCCGGCTGCTGGGCGCGCCGGAGGTCGGCGCGGCCGGTGGCCTCCTCCCAGGCCAGGTAGCCGAAGCCGAACAGCGCGAGGATCCCGAAGAACCACCACTGCAGGGCGTAGAAGAAGTGCGGTCCGTTGCTCAGGTCGGGCAGCCCGGCGGGCTCGAGCGGCACCGACGCGGCGGGTGACTCGGACTTCAGGTCCACCCACCCGCCGTACACCGGGGCCCCGACCGTGGGCTCGATCGCGGTGCTCGAGATGGCGCGGGTCGACGCGTCGACCACCTGGGTCGACCCGCCGCTGGCGTCCTGCCGGACGAAGCCGGTGACGGTCACCGTGCCGGACGGGGGAGCGGGCACCTCGGCCGCGTCGATCGACCCCTGGTTGGTGGTGGAGAACCAGCCACGGTCGACCAGGAGCGCCGTTCCCGACGCGGTGACCAGCGGGACGACGGCGTCGGCGCCCGGCTCTCCCTCGTCGTTGGTCTGGTAGCGGACGATCACGGTCCTGGTCGGGTCGTAGGTGCCGGTCGCGGAGACGACCCGGTACTCGTCGGTGTCCGGGGGGTTCGTGCCACGCCGGAGCACCTGGTCGACCGGGTCGGGTGCGGCGGCCTCGTTGGTGCGGATGATCGCGTTGCTCGCCTTGCGACTGGTGAGCCGGTGCCACTGCCACCGGCCCAGGATCAGGCAGAGGTAGGCCAGCAGCAGGACCACGAGCAGGAACAGGAGCCAGCGACGACTGACCAGGAACCGCAGACTCCGCACCGCACGAGGCTACCCGGCGACCCGTGGGAAAACGTGGTCGGGAGACAGCCTGCGCCTAGACTCGGCGTCGTGGACTCCCAGCGGCCCTTGGCCGACGCGTACGGCCGGGTGGCGACCGACCTCCGGGTCTCGCTGACCGACCGCTGCAACCTTCGCTGCTCCTACTGCATGCCGGCCGAGGGTCTCGACTGGCTGCCGCATCCCGAGGTGCTCTCCGACGACGAGGTCGTGCGGCTGATCTCCATCGGCGTGCGGCGTCTCGGCATCCGCGAGGTCCGGTTCACCGGCGGTGAGCCGCTGATCCGGCGCGGGCTGGTCGACATCGTCGGCCGGACCCGTCAGCTCGGCGACGACCTCGAGCTGTCGGTGACCACCAACGGGCTCGGGCTCGAACGGACCGCCCAGGCTCTCGCCGACGCCGGGCTCGACCGGGTCAACATCAGCCTCGACACCGTCGACCCGTCCCGGTTCCGGACCATCACCCGGCGCGACCGCCTCGACGACGTCCTCGCGGGGCGCCAAGGCGGCCCACGAGGCCGGGCTCACCCCGGTCAAGATCAACGCCGTGCTGCTGCGCGGCGTCAACGACGACGAGGCCTCCGACCTGCTGGCGTGGGCGATCGCGCACGAGTACGAGCTGCGCTTCATCGAGCAGATGCCCCTCGACGCCCAGCACGACTGGCACCGCGAGCAGATGGTCACTGCCGAGGAGATCTTCGAGCACCTCCGCCGCGACTTCACGCTGACGCCGGCCCGTGAGCCGCGGGGCAGCGCTCCGGCCGAGCTGTTCACCGTCGACGGCGGTCCGGCCACGGTCGGCGTCATCGCCTCGGTGACCCGCCCGTTCTGCGGCGACTGCGACCGGGTCCGGCTCACCGCCGACGGCCAGGTCCGCAACTGCCTGTTCGCCCGCGAGGAGTCCGACCTGCGGGCCTCCCTGCGCGGCGGCGCCACCGACGAGGAGATCGCCGACCGCTGGCTCGCGGCGATGGCGGTCAAGCTCCCCGGTCACGGCATCAACGACCCGACGTTCCTGCAGCCCGACCGGCCGATGTCCGCGATCGGAGGCTAGAGCCCCGCTGGTGGGGGAGGGTGTTCTGCGCCCGTCTCGAAACCACGGTGCCGGTGATCTGCTCTCGTGACCGGGTTTCGAGAGGCGCCGCTCAGCCCGGCGCTCCGCTCCGGCCTGAGCCGGCGCTCCTCAACCTCCCGGCCCTGATCGCGGTCCGCGCGAAGCGCGGCCCGCGGGCGGTGAAAATGACGACGAGTGCCAGACAGCCACGGGGGAAGCTTTCCGGCACTCGTCGGTGCTACCGGCTCGGGGAGCCCAGTAGCACGCGTGGATTCTTACACGGAGCCGGAATCCGATCCAAGTCCGCAACGCCGGATTTATTCGGATTTCGTGCCGGGAGGCAGCTGTCGTTCCTGCGATGGGCCGTCCAGCAGCTCGAAACCGTCCGATTTCGTGCTGCCCGCGTTCGCCATCACCACCGCGACGTAGGGCAGGAGCACGGCACCGGCCACGAAGATCCACGGCAACCACCCCGGCCCGGCGTGGGTCACCGCCAGCACGGCGACGACCAGGAAGCACACCGTGCGGATACCCATCGCGATCAGGTACTTCTTCTGGCGCGCCGCGATGCCCACCTCGGCGCCCGTGGAGGCCGTGGTGATGCGGATCGGCTCGTGCGTCCCGCGCCTGGTGCGCGTCATCACACCATCCTAGGTCGGGGGGTCGGGACGCGCGTCGGGCGTCCCGGGAGTGGTTCGGGCCGAGCCCGCCTCGGATGGGTCGCGCCACCCGGGACCGGCCTAGCATCGGGCCACCACGAGCACCCAGCCACCCAGGCCCGTCCCCGGAGGTCCCCATGTCCAACCGCACCTACCGCGTCACCGAGATCGTCGGCACCTCGCCCGACGGCATCGAGCAGGCCATCCACAACGCCGTCGCCCGGGCCAGCACGACGCTGCGGCACATCGACTGGTTCGAGATGACGCAGGTCCGGGGTCAGATCAAGGACGGCGCCGTCGAGCACTTCCAGGTCGGGCTCAAGGTCGGGTTCCGCCTCGAGGACGAGTGAGCCCGGTGTTTGTGGCTACCCGCCGGTAGTCACTAGCGTCGGCGACGTGAGCGACACCCCCGACCCTTCGACCGAGTCCGCCGCCGCCGAGCCCCGGTCGGTCCTGGTCACCGGCGGTAACCGGGGCATCGGCCTCGCCATCGCGGAGGCCTTCTTGGCGCAGGGCGACCGGGTCGCGGTCACCTCGCGGTCCGGGGGTGGGCCCGAGGGCGCCCTGCACCTGACCTGCGACGTCACCGACGCGAGCCGCGGTCGACCAGGCGTTCCTGGCGGCCGAGGACGCGCACGGCCCGGTCGAGGTGCTGGTGGCCAACGCCGGCATCACCGCCGACCAGCTGCTGCTGCGGATGTCGGACGACGACTGGTCGTCGGTCATCGACACCAACCTGACCGGGACGTTCCGGCTCACCAAGCGCGCGGCGAAGGGCATGCTGCGCCTGCGACGCGGCCGGATCGTCCTGATCTCGTCGGTGGTGGGGCTGCTCGGGTCCGCGGGCCAGGTGAACTACGCCGCCTCCAAGGCCGGTCTGGTCGGGATGGCGCGCTCGATCGCCCGCGAGCTCGGCTCGCGCTCGATCACCGCGAACGTCGTGGCGCCGGGCTTCATCGACACCGACATGACCGCGATCCTCACCGACGACCAGAAGAAGGCGATCCTGGGCCAGGTGCCGCTCCAGCGGTACGGCTCGACCGCCGAGGTCGCCGCCGTGGTCACCTGGCTCGCGTCGCCCGGTGCGGCGTACGTCACGGGCGCCGTGATCCCGGTCGACGGCGGCCTGGGCATGGGCCACTGACCGCAGACCACCTCACGTCGTCGGGCGAGCCCGTCGACGCCCAGACCAACCAGAAGGAGAAACCAGTGAGCGGCATCCTCGAGGGCAAGCGGATCCTGGTGGCCGGCGTGACGATGGACTCCTCCATCGGCTTCGCGACCGCCAAGATCGCGCAGGAGCAGGGCGCGACCGTGCTGATCTCCAACTTCGGCCGCGCGCTCGGCATCACCAGGCGGATCGCCAAGCGCCTGCCGGTCGAGCCGCCGGTGCTCGAGCTCGACGTCACCGACGACGACCACCTCGCCGGCCTCGCCGACGCGGTGCGTGAGCACGTCGACGGACTGGACGGCGTGGTGCACTCGATCGCGTTCGGCAACCCCGAGACGATCCTGGGCGGCAAGTTCCTCGACGGCCCGTGGCCCGACGTCGCCCAGGCCGTGCAGGTCTCGGCGTACTCGCTCAAGGCCCTGGCGATGGCCTGCCGCCCGCTCATGGGCGAGGGCGGGTCGGTGGTCGGGATGACGTTCGACGCGACCATCGCGTGGCCGGCCTACGACTGGATGGGGGTGGCCAAGGCGGCGCTGGAGTCGACCTCGCGCTACCTGGCCCGTGACCTCGGGCCCCAGGGCATCCGCTCCAACCTGGTCAGCGCCGGTCCGCTGAAGAGCCTGGCCGCGAAGGCGATCCCGGGCTTCGAGGACCTCGAGTCGATGTGGAACGACCGGGCCCCCCTCGGGTGGGACGAGAAGGACCTCGAGCCGACGGCGCGTGCCGTGTGCGCCCTGCTCTCGGACTTCTTCCCGGCGACCACGGGCGAGATCGTCCACGTGGACGGTGGCTTCCACGCCATGGGCGCCTGAGCTCGCTTCGGTACGGTTCGGCGGTGACCTCCCTCGTCGAGCTGCGGGTGCTCGAAGGCCCGAACCTCTACTTCCCGCGAGCGGCGGTCAAGCTGACGCTGGACATCAGCGGGCTGGCGTCGACGTCGACGTCGACCGCCGCGCGACTGGCCCGCCGGATCGGGCTGTCCGGCGCACGGCCGGGGGAGCCCGACACGGGGTTCCGGGCGCGGTTCGCGCTGCGGGCCGTCTCGCGGCTGGTCCGCGCGATCGCCCACGAGTCCGGCACCCAGCGGCTCGCGGTCCGGGTCCGGCCCACCTCCGACCCGCACGTGGTCGTGGTCGCCTACCCGTGGCGGCACCGGAACCGGGCGGAGGAGATGGGCCGCGCGGTCGCCGACGTGCTCGACGCCGTACCGGCGGAGGACGTCGAGGAGGCGGTCAGCCGCGCCGCGGCGCGGGTGGCGGCCGGCGACGGCGGCGACCCTCCGCGCACGATCACCCCGACCATCCCGGTCGTCGCAGTGACCGGCACCAACGGCAAGACGACGACCAGCCGCCTGATCGCCCACATCGGGCGGCAGGCCGGACAGGTGGTGGGCTGGTCCAACACCGACGGCATCTACCTCGACGGCGAGCTCGTCGAGGGCGGCGACTACTCGGGCCCCAGCGGCGCCGGACGCGTGCTGGCCCTGCCCGGGGTGCAGCTCGCGGTCACCGAGACCGCTCGTGGAGGCATCCTGCTCAAGGGCATCGGTCTGACCCGCAACGACGTCTCGGTGGTCACCAACGTCAGTGCCGACCACCTCGGCCTGCAGGGCATCGACACCCTCGACCAGCTCGCCGAGGTCAAGGCCGTGGTGCCGCGGATCACCCGGCCGCGTGGCTGGGCCGTGCTCAACGGGGACGACCCGCGGGTGTTCGCGATGCGCAGCGTGATCAAGGCACACCCCTGGGTGTTCTCCCGTGACTCCACCTCGCCCGCCATCCGCGAGACGCTCGACGAGCACGGCCGGGCGACCACCGTCATCGACGGCTGGGTGTCGGTACTGCGGCCCGGGGCCGACCCCGACCCACTGGTCGAGCTCGTCGACGTCCCGATGACGCTGGCCGGCCTGTCGCGGTTCAACGTCGAGAACGCGCTCGCGGCCGCCTCCGCGGCACTCGCGATCGGGATCGCCCGCGAGACCGTGATCGAGGGGCTGCGCACCTTCCTGCCCGACCCGGAGCACAACCCGGGGCGGATGAACATCTTCACGGTGCCGCTGCCCGGCGACGGCGGCGAGGCGACGGTCGTCGTCGACCTGGCCCACAACGAGGTGGGGCTCGAGGCCCTGCTGGAGATCATGTCCGGCGTACGACGACCGGGGGCGCGCCTGCGGCTCGGGCTCGGCGCCGTCGGCGACCGCACCGACGAGCTGATCGGCCGGCTGGGCGAGATCGGGGCGATGGGCGCCGACGTGGTGGCGATCGCCCACAAGGAGAAGTACCTGCGCGGGCGCGAGCGCGACGACCTCGACCGGCTCCTCCGCGACGGCGCCGAGCGGGTCGGGGTCACCGACGTGACGTCGTACGAGAGCGAGGTCGGCTGCCTGGCCGCCCTGGTCGCCGAGTCGGGACCCGGCGACGTGGTCGGGCTGATGTGCCACGCGCAGCGCCAGGAGGTCTACGACTGGATCGCCGCCCACGGCGGCACCTCCGACTCCCCGCAGCGGCTCGGCGACAAGGTCCGCGTGGCGGTCGGCTGACGGCAGCGCCGGCGACGTGGGCGAGACTGCCGGTGTGTCCGACCTCCTGGCCCTGTCCGCCGACCTGCCGATCCTCAGCGCCGGCCCCGGCGACGTCCTGATCGAGGAGGGCGAGACCCTGAGCCGGCTGCTGGTGCTGGTCTCCGGTGCGGTGGTGGTCGAGCACGACGGCACGGCCTTCGCCCGCATCGACAGCCCGGGGGCGGTGTTCGGGGAGATGTCCGCGGTGCTCGACCGGCCGGCGACGGCGACCGTCCGGGCCGAGGGCGATGTACGGGTCCACGTCAGCGACGACCCGGTCGGGTTCCTCAGCGACCGGCCGGGGGCGGCGCTGGAGGTGCTCCGGATGACGGCCTCCCGGCTCGACGGCATGACGCACTACCTCGTGGACGTCAAGCGCCAGTACGCCGATGCCGAGGACCACCTCGGGATGGTCGACCGCATCCTCGACACCCTGCTCCACCACCAGGGAGCCGCGTCGTCCCCCGGCTCGCGGCGCGATCCCGAGGGCGACCGACTCACACGAGGGCGAGCGGTCTCTGACTCGAAGACGCCGAACCAGTCGGCCGTCGCCGCGTCGGTGTCGAGCGTGATGTGTGCCGGCACCTTGCCGATCTGCTTGCCGGCGTTGAACACCCAGGTGCGGCCCAGGCGGGCGTGCCAGGAGCCGCCGTCGGCCCAGGGCGACTGGTGGATGTGCCCGCACAGCACCAGGTCGGGCTCGTGCTCGGCGATCCAGGCCGCGAGGTCGTGGTCGGGGAAGGTACGCCGGCCGTCGTGGCACAGCGGCGTCCCCGCCGGCGGGGCGTGGTAGACCCAGACCCACCGCGCGGGCCGGTCGACTGCAGCGGCCGCGAGCTGGTCGGCGACCTGGTCGCGCGTCACCGGCCCGTCCCACCAGGGGCAGACCGTGAACCGGGTGTCCCCGACGTCGACCGAGGCGCCGTCCACGTGCACCTCGTGTCCCGTCCGTAGCAGCCACCCGGCGACCTGCTCACCGTGCGCCCCCGGTCCGTCCAGGTCGTGGTTTCCGGAGGCGGCGAAGACCCGGGTGCGCTCCGCGAGCCGACCGAGGTAGTCGCCGACCACGACGGTCTGGACGTCGTGCGGGCACGGGGCTGACCACGTCGACGAGGTCTCCGGCGATCGCCACGGCATCCACCCGGCGCGCGGCGTCGAGCAGCCAGTCGTAGTGGGGCAACCGGTAGTGCAGGTCCGAGAGCACCAGGATCCGCATGCGCTGATCGTGGCGTACGCAGGTCCGAGGCGCGTCGGCGTCTCAGCGCAGCGGGGTCAGCAGCCGGTGCGGCTCCCGCAGCGCCACCGAGACGGGGTCGTCGCGCAGGGTCAGGTCGGCCCCGGGTCCGGGCCGGATTTCCAGGTCACCCGGGAGCGGGACGGAGCCGCACTCCGAGCAACGGCCGTCCGCGGTCACGTCGCCGCAGCCGACGTGCCGGAAGATCCGCCGCGGCGACCCCGGGGAGTCGTCCGCCGGTCGCCCCACTGGGTCAGCGCGAAGAGCGCGGGCCACAGCGCCAGCGCGTCGTCGGTGAGGGAGTACTCGGGGTGGCCCTCGCCCGAGCGCTCGAGCAGCCCTTCGGCCACCAGCGCGTCGAGCCGGGTGCTGAGCACGGCCCGCGAGATGTCGAGGTGGGCCTGCAGGTCGGAGAATCGTCGTACGCCGAGGAAGCAGTCGCGCAGGATCAGCGGCGTCCAGCGCTCGCCGATGACCTCGAGCGCGCGCGCCAGCGAGCAGTCCTGGCGGGTGTAGTCGGTGCCGAGGGGCATCGGTTCCTCCGTGGTGCGAGACGGGATGGTCTGGTGGACAGACTACATGCTACGGTCGTTTCAGTTCTACCACCAGACCATATGGAGCACCTCGTGACCCAGGCTCGTCGGACCCTCCTCAGCGCCACGCTCGGCACCCTCGCGGTGCTGGTGGCCTTCACCGCGCCGCTGGCGAACGTCAACCAGACGGCGGCCGGCCTCGACGCCGGCCCTTCGGCCCGGACCTGGATCCTCAGCTCGATGTCGATCGGGCTCGGCGCCTTCCTGCTCACCGCCGGCCGGGTCGCGGACGACTACGGCCGTCGCCGTACCTTCGTGGCCGGCTCCCTGCTGCTCGCCCTGGGCTCGCTGGTCGCCGCGGTCACGCCCGACGTCGAGGTGTTCGTCGCCGCCCGCGTCATCGAGGGCATCGGTGGCGCGGCCGTGATCGCGGCCGGGCTGGGCATGATCGCGGTCGCGTTCACCGACCCGCTCGAGCGGGCGCGGGCGACCGGCCTCTGGGGCGCGAGCGTCGGAGCCGGCATCGCGCTCGGCCCGATCCTCTCCACCTGGCTGGGGCGGTGGGGCTCCTGGCGCGACGTGTACGCCCTGCTGGCCGTCGCCGGGGTCCTGCTCGCGGTGACCGCCATCGGGCTGCGCCGAGTCCCGGTCGCCCCACCGGGCCCGGCTCGACGTCCCGGGCGTCGTGACGCTGGCCGCTCGGCACCAGCGCCCTGCTGGCCGGGCTGACCGAGGGCCGGGAGGGCTGGGGCCGCCCCCTGACGGTCGGCCTGCTGGTCGCCGCCGTGGTCCTGCTCGGCGCCTTCGTGGTCGTCGAGAGCCGTTCCGACCACGCGATGATCGACCTCGGCCTGTTCCGGCGGCCCGCGTTCGCCGCTGCCACCCTGGCCGCGCTGGCGACCGGCGCCGGCATCATCGCCCTGCTCTCCTACGTGTCCGGGCTTCGCCGGGCTCGCCCTGGGCCTGCCGCCGACGACGACCGCGTGGCTGATGCTGGCGTGGTCCGGCCCGAGCGTGGTCACGGCGGTCGCCGCACGCCGCCTCCCGCACCACTGGACCGGCCGGGCCCGGATGGGCATCGCCCTCGTCGTGATCGCCGTCGGCCAGCTGATGCTCTGGGGCGTCGACACCGGCAGCGGCGCGTGGCGGTTCGTGCCCGGGCTGCTCGTGGCCGGCGTCGCCACCGGCGTGCTGAACGCCTCCCTGGGTCGCGAGAGCGTCGCCAGCGTGCCTGCCGCACCAGGCAGGACTGGGCTCGGGAGCGAACAACACCGCTCGCTACCTCGGCTCCGCCGCTGGGCGTCACGGTGGTCTCGGTCGTCGCGGTCCCCTCCGGCCCGCTGACGACCGCCGCCCTGGTCCACGGGTGGAACCACGCCGCGCTGGTGACCGCCGCGGTCTCCCTGGTCGGCGCGCTGCTCGTGCTGCTGGTCGGCGAGCGCTCCACCACTGCGACGGTCGAGGTCCGGGCTCCGCACGACGACCGAAGTGGACCAGTCGACTTCGGTCGGATCGGCCCATCCGGCTGGTCCGAATCCGGCCTAACGTGGGGGCATGACCTCCACCACCGACACCCTGCACCGGATCCCCTCCCGCCTCGACGTCGACGCCGCGGCGTCCGCCGTTCAGCAAGGCGATGAGCCACCTCGACACCAGCGCCACCCGCGAGCTCGACCGGGTCGGCTTCCCGGCCGGGCTCCGCGAGCTGGTCCGGCTGCGGGCCTCGCAGCTCAACGGCTGTGCCTACTGCGTCGACCTGCACGCCACCGACGCCGCCTCCGCGGGCGAGCCCGCCCAGCGGTTGAACGCGGTCGCGATCTGGCACGAGTCGCCGTTCTTCACCGAGCGCGAGCGGGCCGCCCTCCGTTTCACCGAGGTGGTGACCCGCGTGGCCGACACCCGCGTGCCCGCGGAGGAGTACGACGCGGTGGCCGCGCACTGGTCGCCCGACGAGGTCGCCGCGCTGCTGGCCCTGATCGTGACCATCAACGCCTGGAACGCGATCTCGGTGGCCACCCGCGCCTGGGAGCCGGTCCTGGCGCGGCTGACGCCGCTACGCTCCCCGTGGATCTCCACGTCAGCCTCGACGGGCCCGGCGACCGCACCGCCCGCATCTACGCGACCGTGCGCGACGCCGTGCTCGACGGCCGGCTGGCACCCGGCGACCGGGTGCCGGCCAGCCGTGAGCTGGCCGCGAGCCTCGGCGTGGCTCGGGGCACGGTGACGGTCGCCTACGACCGGCTGCTGGCCGAGGGCTTCCTCGAGGCCCGCCCCGGGTGCCGGCACCTTCGTCACTGCCGTGGACCTCCAGCCCGAGCCTCGGCGGCGGGCACGCCCCGGCGCGGTCGAGCCGCTCGACCTCTGGCGCCCGGCCGAGGCGACGGCGTCCCCACGGGCCCGACTCCTCCACGACCTCTCGGTCGGCCTGCCCGACCCGGGCCTGTTCCCGCTCGAGACCTGGCGCCGCCTGGTCGCCGACCAGCTCCGGCGGTCCCGGCTGGAGGAGGCGACGTACCACGGGAGCGGCTCGCGGCGCCTCGAGAGCGAGATCGCGCGCCACCTCGGACTGGCCCGCTCCGTCGTCGCGACCGGCGACGACGTGGTGGTCACCGCTGGTGCCCAGCAGGCGGTCGACCTGGTCGCCCGGATCCTGGTCGCGCCCGGCGACACGGTCGCCGTCGAGGACCCCGGCTACGGTGCGATGCACCGCCTGCTCGCCACCCACCGGGCCCGGCTCCGTGGCGTCCCCGTCGACGACGAGGGTCTGGTGGTCGACGCACTGCCGCCCACGGCTCGCATCGTCTACGTCACGCCGTCGCACCAGTTCCCCACCGGCGTGACGATGTCCCTGGCCCGGCGGTCGGCCCTGCTGCGCTGGGCCTCGGAGCACGACGCCGTGGTCGTCGAGGACGACTACGACAGTGAGTACCGCTTCGCCGACCAGCCGCTCGAGCCGCTGCAGAGCCTCGACCGCGACGGCCGGGTGGTCTACGTCGGCACGTTCTCCAAGTCCTTGCTGCCCGCGCTGCGGGTCGGCTACGTCGTCGCTCCCCGCAGCCTGCAGCCGGCGCTCCGCGAGGCCAAGCGGGTGACCACGTGGGAGGGCGACCTGACCACGCAGGGCGCCCTCGCGTCGTTCCTGGCGGAAGGGCACCACGCCGCACACGTCCGTCGCGCCCTCCGCGTCTACCGCGAGCGACGCGACGCGGTGCTGACCGGGCTCGCCGACCTCGACGACGTCCTCGCTCCGGTGCCCTCCGTGGCCGGGCTCCACGTGTGTGCGCGGTTCCGCGACCCGACCGTCGACGACCGGGCGGTCGTCGACCGGGCCGCTGCGCGAGGAGTGCGGGTGGAGCCGTTGTCGCAGTACCACCTCGAGCAACCGGCGACGCCCGGGCTCGTGCTGGGGTACGGCGGCATCGAGGCGGACGCCGTACCCGACGCGTTCGCGCGGCTCCGGCAGGTGCTCAGGCCCTAGGCCGGCGCGCTCTCCGGCGAGAAGTCGGGGTCGGCGGACGGTGCGTCCGGGTTCTCACCCGACCCCGCCTGCGCGAAGCTCGACCAGTTCTCCAGCTCGCTCATCACCGCGCCGTGCTTGTCCACGCAGATGACCACGAGGTCGCCGGGGTTGGCCCGTGCCATCACGTGCCGGACCGCCTTGATCTCGTCGACGACGATCTCGACCTGCTTGCAGCGAGCGCCCGCGCTCATCGCGTGCCGCACCCCTTCGGCGACGAGGCCCGCCGTCTCGCCGGTCTTGCGCCGACGCAGGTTGTCGTCCTCGCGGACGATGAGGACGTCGAAGTGCTGGGCCGCGACCTCGCCCAGCTCGCGCATGTCCTGGTCGCGCCGGTCGCCGGCGGTGGCGATCAGGCCGATCCGCGACGGCTTGCCGAGCTCGGAGGTCGTCGACAGGGTCTCGCCGACGCGATCCACGAAGTCGCCCAGCATCCGCATGCCCGGCGCGTTGTGGCAGTAGTCGACGATCACGTTCACGCCGTTGACCTCGACCTCGTTGAGGCGGCCGGGGGAGAGGTAGTAGTTCGTCGAGAACGTGCGCAGGCCCTGCCGGATGTCGTGCAGCGGTGCACCGGCGGCGAACGCGGCGCCGGCGGCCGCCAGCGAGTTCTGGACGTTCATCCGGGCCCGGCCCTTGAACGTCGCGGGCAGCAGGTGGGTCCAGGCCAGCTGCATCTCGCGACGGCCGTGCTTGACCACGATCATCTCGCCGCGGTCCGACGGGTTGAGGACCAGCGCCTTGCCGCCGCGGCGGCAGTGCGCCTCGATCATCTCGCGGGTCTCGGAGCCCGGCTCCTCCATCGAGAACCACACCACCTGGCCCGAGCAACGGCGTCGCATCTCGCGGACCAGCGGGTCGTCGGCGTTGAGGACGGCGTGCCCGTCTCGGGGCACCGCCTCGACGACGACTGCCTTGACGTCGGCCAGCTGCTCGACGGTGTCGATGCCGCGCAGGCCGAGGTGGTCGGGCTGCACGTTGAGGACGACGGCGACGTCGTTGCGCTCGTAGCCCAGGCCCTCGCGCAGGATGCCGCCACGGGCGACCTCGAAGACCGCGAAGTCGACGCGGGGGTTCTGCAGGACCATCCGGGCGCTGCGCGGCCCCGAGGCGTCGGCCCGGATCAGCAGTCGCTCGTCGATGACGACGCCGTCGGTCGAGGTCATGCCGACCTTGCGGCCCATCCCCTTGAAGATGTGGCTGATCATCCGGGAGGTGGTGGTCTTCCCGTTGGTGCCGGTGACCGCGACGATCGGGATCCGCGCGGTCGCGCCCGGCGGAAAGAGCATGTCGACGACCGGCTTGGCGATGAACTGCGGCTCGCCGATGGTCGGGTGGGTGTGCATCCGGAAGCCCGGGGCCGCGTTGACCTCGCAGATCGCGCCGCCGACGTCGCGCACGGGCTCGGTGATGTCGGGGCAGATGAAGTCGATGCCGGCGATGTCGAGCCCGATCATCCGGGCGGCCTCCTCGGCGATCTCGACGTTGTCGGGGTGGGCCTCGAAGGTGCGGTCGATCGAGATGCCCCCGGTCGACATGTTGCCGGTGAGCGCGAGCTTGACCATCTCGCCCCTGGCCGGGACCGAGTCGAGGGTGTGGCCCTGCCCGGCGAGCACCTCCTCGGCGGCGGCGTCGACCTTGATCCGGGTCAGCACCTTCTCGTGCCCGACCCCTCGACGGGGGTCGGCGTTGGTGAGGTCCACCAGCTCGCGGACGGTCGAGGTGCCGTCTCCGGTGACCGACGCCGGCACCCGCTCGGCGATGGCCACCATCCGGCCGTCGATGATCAGGCAGCGGTAGTCCTTGCCGACCACGAACGACTCGACGATGCACACGCCACGCCGCGACTGCTCCTC
The DNA here is from genome assembly GCA_963808115.1 of uncultured Actinomycetota bacterium. Classification (GTDB taxonomy): domain Bacteria; phylum Actinomycetota; class Actinomycetes; order Propionibacteriales; family Nocardioidaceae; genus Nocardioides. Next base: position 381,656 of record CAWEEN010000002.1, on the reverse strand, counting down.
GGCGACCGGGAACGCCTCGCGGACGTCGTCCTCACTGCGCAGGTCGAGGCAGACACCGCGCCCGTGGTTGCCGTCGAGCGGCTTGACGACGACCGGGAAGCCGATCCGTCGCGCTGCGGCGACCGCCTGGTCGGCGCTGCGCACGGACTCCTGCTTGGGCACCGGCAGGCCGGCCGCCCCGAGCAGCTTGGTGGTGAGGTCCTTGTCGGAGGCGATGTCGACCGCGATCGAGCTGGTCTCCGAGGTCATCGTGGCGCGGATCCGCTTGGCGTGGACGCCCTGGCCGAGCTGGACCAGGGAGTACTGGTTGAGCCGGATCCAGGGGATGTCGCGGCTGACGGCCTCGTCGAGGATCGCCTGGGTCGAGGGACCGAACGCCGTACGCTCCGCCCGGATGATGAACGACTCGAGCTCCTCCTCCCAGTCGAACTCCGGGTCGGGCTGCACCAGGTGGTTGACCAGACGGGCAGCGAGCCGGCCGGCGGCCAGCCCGACGTTCTCGTCGATGTAGCCGTAGATGACGTTGTAGTGGCCAGGCTCGCCCTTGACCCCGCGGGTCTTGCCGCGCCGGATGTCGTGGCCGACCACCTGCTGCAGCGCGAGGGCGGCGTGCTCGGTGACGTGCCCCAGCCAGGTGCCTTCGTGGAGGCGCTCGACGAAGCCGCCCTTGCGGCCACGCGAGCAGGAGTGGTGGACGAGACCGGGCAGCGCCTCGAGCAGATGCTCGGTGAACCCCGGGAGCTTGTCGGTCGGGAACTGCTCGAGCGCTCCGAGATCGACCACCAGGTGGATCGCCTTGTCGTAGGACCAGATGTTCGGTCCGCGGTAGACGCGGGTCTCGAGGATGGTCAGGTCGGGGGTCGGGCGCTCGGTCACCGGGGGCTCGTCCTCTCAGGAGTCATGGCTGCCTGTGCTCGGGTCGGCTTCGACAGTCTTGCGGGACGCGCGTTTGCGGGCCAACCGGCGCCGGAGCACCGCCGGCCCCACGTCCCCGGCCGCGATGTCGCGGGCCATCTGGCGCAGGTCGGCCTGCGCCTCGGCGATCTCGGCGGCGTCCTCGGCGGTCACCTTCCCCGGCAGGGGGACCAGCTCGCGGGTGGTCAGGTCGAACGCCGCGCCGGCCGGCAGCACGTGCAGCACGATGCCGCTGGCCAGCAGAGGGGAGGAGCGCTTGGCCTCGTAGGAGTTGGTGACCAGCCGGGCCGGGTCGAGGAGTGTGACCGCGCCCCGGCCGCTGACCCGCAGCACCTCGTGGCCGTCCTCGACCGTCACCGTCGCGCAGGTGTCCTCGTCGATGCCGATGCCGAGCAGCTGGGGCGACTGCGCCACGATCATCAGCAGTCGGCCGTAGCGGTTGCGCTGGTCGAAGTGCTGGTCGATCACGGTGGTGCGGAGCAGGCCCAGCCCGGCCGCGACCTGGGTCATCCGCTGCTTCGGGGTGGCGCCGCCGACCCCGAACGCGACCATGTGCGACGACTGGATGCTCGCGCCTGCCGAGGTCCCGGCGACCACGGCACCGCGGGCGTGGGCACGCACGATCGCGTCGCCGACCGGGGTGCCGCAGATGATCGCCGACAGCTTGAGCTGGTTGCCGCCGGTCATGAAGACGCCGGTCGCGTGGTCGAGCAGCTTGACCAGGTCGGGGTCGTGGGCGTCGTCGCGGCTCTCGGGGCGGCAGGCGGAGACGGCCCCGGCCCCCAGGCGCCGGAACAGCGCGTCGTACACGTCCACGACCTCGTCACCGAGACTGGACGCGGTGGGGATGACGACGATCCGGGCGTCGGCGCCACCACCGGCCGCCACGAAGTCCTTGAGGATGGCGCGTTTGCGGAGCTTGTCCTCGGCCCCGCCGATGATCATCAGGGGCCCGCTCCGCGCCGACGGCAGGGAGTCGTCGTCGGCGCTTTCAGGCATGACAGGGAAGGCTAGCCGGTGCGAGAGTGCGCGTGTGAGGGAGCAGTCCGAAGGGGGATCGCGTCAGCTTGTCCTGATGCGGCACGCCACCGCCGAGCCGGGCGGCGAGACCGACGTCGAGCGAGCGCTCGCGCAACGGGGCTGGGACGACGCGCAGGAGGCCGGGCGCTGGCTCGCGGACTCCGGGTTCACCCCCGACGCGGCGCTCGTCTCCGCGGCCCGGCGTACGACGTCGACCTGGCTGGCGGTCGCCGAGGGCGGGTCGTTCGACGCCGAGCCGGACTTCTCCGAGAGCCTCTACTCCGCCGGGCCGGAGACGGCACTCGACGTCGTGCGCGAGACAGCGGACGGCTGCAGCTCCCTCGTCGTCATCGGCCACAACCCGACCATGGCCTACCTCGCCCAGCTCCTCGACGACGGGTCCGGCGACCCGGCCGCCGCACGCGAGATGGCGATCGGCTTCCCGGCGGGTGCGCTCGCGTGGTTCGAGGTGGAGGGATCGTGGGCCGACCTCGAGCTGGCCGGCGCCCGCCTGGTGGGGTTCCACGTCGGCCGCTCCTGACCCGTCACCGCCGGTCGAGCCGCCGGCCGTCGACCGAGCGTGTCGAGACCACCACGTCGGCGTGGCTCAGGCCAGGAACGGCAGCAGGGCCGCGTAGAACGCCAGCAGCAGCACCGCCTCGAGCCGGGAGACCGATCGGCGGGTGCTGATCACGACCATCGCGACGGCGGAGGCGGCCACCATCGCCAGCACGCCCACCGTCGTCAGGTCGGACTCGCCCAGGGAGCCCGGCGCGAGGAGGGCCACCACGCCGCCGACCGCGAGCGAGTTGAAGAGGTTGGAGCCCAGGAGGTTGCCGACGAGCAGCTCCGAGCGACCGAGGGCCGCGGCCTTGGCCGAGGTGACGATCTCGGGCACCGAGGTCCCGACGGCCACCACGGTCAGGCCGACGAACCCACCGGAGAGGCCGAGGCTGTCGGCGGCGTGGGAGGCGCCGTACACGAGTGCCTGGGCGCCCACGACGACGCCGGTCAGACCGACGGCCGCCCGGACGACGGCGCCGCGGAGCGTGAGCTCGCTGCCGGGCTCCGGCTCCGGGCCAGGCTCTGGCCCAGGCTCTGGACCCGGCTCGCGTCCGGGCCGGTCGGGCTCGGCGGTCTCGACCGGCGTGCGGCGACCACTGCGGACCAGGAAGACGAGGGCGACGGCCAGCAGCAGGAGGAGCACGACGCCCTCGAGCCGGGACAGACCGTCGTGTACGAACCACCCGAAGACCAGGGTCGCGCCCAGCCCGAGGGGCACCTCGCGCCGGATGGTCGAGGCGCTGACCGTGATGCCGTGGCCGACCAGGGCCGCGATCCCGAGGACCAGCGTGAGGTTGGCGATGTTGGACCCGATGATGTTGCCGACGCCGACGTCGGCCGAGCCCTCGGCGGCGGCGATGCCCGACACCAGCAGCTCCGGCGCCGAGGTGCCGAAGCCGATGACGACGGCGCCCACGACGACGGCCGACAGCCCCAGTCGCAGGGACAGCGCTGCAGCGCCGAGCACGAAGACGTCCGCCGCCCGGGCGAGCACGACGACGCCGACGACGATCGCCAGCACGTAGAGGAGCACCCGGAGCTCAGAGCGGGGGCGCCGGCGTGACCACGCCGTGCTCGAGGTCGAGGGCCTCTACCTCCTCGCGGGTGATGCCGAGCAGGTAGAGGATCGCGTCGAGGTAGGGCACGTTGACCGTCGTGTCGGCGGCCTCCTGGACGAGTGCCTTGGCGTTGTAGGCGATGCCGAGGCCGGCGATCTCGAGCATGTCGAGGTCGTTGGCGCCGTCACCGATGGCCACCACCGACTCGATCGGTACGCCGACCTCGGCGGCGAAGTAGCGCAGCGCCTCGGCCTTGCCGGCCCGGTCGACGACGGGACCGACGATCCTTCCGGTCAGCGTGCCGTCGACGATCTCGAGCTCGTTGGCGCGGGCGTAGTGGATGCCGAGGTCGGCAGCGAGCCGGTCGGTGATCTGGCTGAACCCACCGGAGACCAGCGCGAACCGGTAGCCGAGCCGGCGCAGGGTGCGGACCAGGGTGCGCGCCCCCGGGGCCAGGACCAGCTCGTCGTACACCTGGTCGAGAGCGGTGGCGGGGATCCCCTCCAGGAGGGCGACGCGCTCACGGAGCGACGACTCGAAGTCCAGCTCGCCCCGCATGGCACGGTCGGTCACCGCTGCTACCCGGTCGCCGTGGCCGCTGTGGGCGGCGAGGAGCTCGATCACCTCGCCCTGGATCAGGGTCGAGTCGACGTCCATCACGATGAGTCGCATCGCCCGCCGCAACAGGCTGGCCGGCTGGACGGCGATGTCGACGCCCTGGGCGGCCGCCTCGGCACTGAGCAGGGCTCGCAGCCGTTCGGGGTGGGCGCCGGAGACGTGGAGGTCGATGGCGGTGACCGGGTAGCGCGCCATCCGCTCGATCCGGTCGATGTTGGCGCCGCTGTCGGCGATCCGGCCCGCGACGGCAGCCATCGCCGAGGCTCGGAGCGGTGCGCCGATGACCGTGACGTGGGAGCGACCCTCGCGTCGGACCTGGTTGTCACCGGTGCCGCGGTCGACCTCGACGTTCATGCCGAGGCCGGTGGCCGTCGCCTGGACGGCGTCGCGCAGGCGCTTCCAGTCACGCGGCGCGGTCACCAGGATGCCGAGGATGAGCCGCCGTCGGAGCACGATCTGCTCGATGTCGAGCACCTCCACCCCGGCCCGGGTGAGGGTGGCGAAGACCGCGGAGGTGACACCGGGGCGGTCCTTGCCGGAGATGGTGAGGAGAAGGGTCTCCGGGATCTGGTCGCTCATGACGGCTCGAGGCTATCGGCGCAGGACCGACTGTCGGTGGTCGTCCGTAGGGTGTTGCGCATGGCAGATCCTCATCCCCACCACGCGTTCGACTACGTCGAGCTCGCAGCGCCCGATCTGGCCGCTTCCAAGAGGTTCTACGCCGAGGCCTTCGGTTGGGAGTTCACCGACTACGGCCCCGCCTACACCGGCATCCACCGCCCCGGCGGCCCAGGAGAGATGGGCGGTCTCAATCCCGAGCGACCCTCGGGCCCGGGTCTGCCGCTGGTGATCCTCTACAGCGACGACCTCGACGCGACCCTCGAGGCCGTTCGCGGCGCCGGGGCGACCGTGACCGAGGAGATCTTCGAGTTCCCCGGTGGTCGGCGCTTCCACTTCACCGACCCGTCCGGCAACGAGCTGGCGGTCTGGCAGACCGGCTGACCTCCCCCGCCACGAATCCCGTTCGCGCTAGCGTGTGCGCCCTGACCCGGCCGCTCGGGGTGGCCGCGCAGACCAGCAGCGAGAGACCTGGAGGTGTCCCGTGTCGTTCGGTGACGCAGTCAAGATCTGCTTCCACAAGTACGTCGACTTCAACGGGCGTGCTCGCCGCTCCGAGTTCTGGTGGTGGGCGCTCTTCACCGTGATCCTCGGCATCGTCGCCGGGATCATCGACGCCATCTTGGGCACGCGCTCCTCCTCGACCGGCACCGGTCTGTTCGGCTCCATCGCCAACCTGGCTGTGCTGCTGCCGTCGCTGGCGGTCGGCGCCCGTCGCCTGCACGACACCGGACGCTCGGGCTGGTGGCAGCTCTTGTGGTTCGTGTGCTGCGTCGGCTGGATCGTCCTGATCGTCTGGTACTGCCAGGACAGCCATGGCGACAACAAGTACGGCGCCTCGCCCAAGGCCGGAGTGTTCGGCCCGGGTGGACCGGCGAACCCCTACGGCCAACCGCCGGCCAATCCCTACGGCCAACCGCCGGCCAATCCCTACGGCCAACCGCCGGCGAACCCCTACGGCCAACCGCCGGCCAATCCCTACGGCCAACCGCCGGCGAACCCCTACGGCCAACCGCCCGCGAACCCCTACGGCCAACCGCCCGCGAACCCCTACGGCGACCCGCCGGCGAACCCCTACGGCGACCCGCCCGCCAACCAGTAGGTCTGCGGGAGGTCGGACGCGCCGCCGGGGAGGTCCTCGGTCGGGGATGTCCTCGCGAGCGAGCTCGCTTCGCCGCTCGCTGCGGCGTTCCTGACCCGGCGAGCCGGGTCAGTCTGGGTCGGGGGTGTTCGGCTCGCGAGCGAGCTCGCTTCGCCGCTCGCTGCGGCGTTCCTGACCCGGCGAGCCGGGTCAGTCCGGGTCGGGGTGTCGGCTCGCGAGCGAGCTCGCTTCGCCGCTCGCTGCGGCGTTCTGACCCGGCGAGCCGGGTCGTCTGCGGTCGGGGTGTTCGGCTCGCGAGCGAGCTCGCTTCGCCGCTCGCTGCGGCGCACCTGCCCCGGCGAGCCGGGTCAGGAGCGTCCTCACTCGGGCCAGACCTCGGGTGAGCAGGCCGCGACCAGGCTCCGACGGGCCGCGGCCGCCAGCGGCTGCAGCGCCGCGCGGCGCACGTCGGCCTCCGCGGCACTGACCGCTCCGCCGTCGTCGCCAGAGCGAGGTCGACGATCGCGCCGGCCTGCAGCGCACGGGCGGCGAGGTCGACGCAGCGGTCGGGCGTGCCGGGTGCCGGCGTCAGCCGAGGGCGGTCGGTGCAGGTTCATCAGCGCGTCCGCGGCCTCGGGACGCCAGCGAGCCACGTCGAGGTCGGCGAGCACCGTCGCGGCGTCGGTGAGCGTCCGCCGCAGACCGCGGTCGGCCTCTCCGACGTCGACCAGCGGCCGCGGCGACGCGTCGTACGCCGTCCACTCGACCGCCGCCCCGACCCGGAGCGGGCACCAGCCCGAGGCCGCCGGACACGACCGCCTCCCCGGCCACGAGAGCGGCGGCGTTGAACGACGCGGGGCCCACCGAGACCGACCGGGTCCCCGGGGGCCGGCAGCGCGAGCCCGACGCCGGTGGCCCGGGCGGCACGCAGCTCCCCGAGCGCCCGGGCCAGGGCGACGGAGCCCTCGACGCCGGGGAGCCCGCCGACCACGTGGGTCGCGTCGTCGCCCAGGACGGCATCGACGACCAGGTCGGTCACGGCGAGCCCGCGCAGCCACGCCGTACCCCACCAGGCGAGGCGTGCGGAGACCGGCAACGCCAGGGGATCGGGGGCCTGCACGGCGCGCCACCCTACGCCCACGGGCGAGCCCGTGCCGCGTGGATAGGGTTGCGGCATGGTCGCGGTCCTCGAGTTCGCCGACGTGACGGTGCGCCGGGGGCAGGCCACCCTGCTCGACCGCGTCTCGTGGCGCGTCGGCGAGGGCGACCGCTGGGTCGTGCTCGGGCCCAACGGCGCCGGCAAGACCACCCTGCTCCAGGTCGCCTCGGCGCAGATCCACCCCACCGACGGCGTCGCCGGCATCCTCGACGAGGTGCTCGGCACCGTCGACGTCTTCGAGCTCCGCCCCCGGATCGGCCTGACCAGCGCCGCCCTCGCCGAGCGGATCCCGCGCCACGAGCTGGTCCGCGACCTCGTCGTCTCGGCGTCGTACGCCGTGGTGGGGCGATGGCGGGAGAGCTACGACGACCTCGACCACGACCGGGCCGCGTGAGCTGCTCGACGCGATGGGTGCGACGCACCTGCTCGACCGGACCTTCGGCACCCTCAGCGAGGGCGAGCGCAAGCGCGTCCAGATCGCCCGTGCCCTGATGGCCGACCCCGAGCTGCTGCTGCTCGACGAGCCCGCCGCCGGTCTCGACCTGGGCGGCCGCGAGGACCTGGTCGCGACCCTGTCGACCTTGGCCCGCGACCCCGCCTCGCCGGCCACGGTGCTGGTGTCCCACCACGTCGAGGAGATCCCGCCCGGGCTTCACCCACGCGCTGCTGCTGCGGGAGGGCCGGGTCGTCGTGGCCGGACCGATCGACGAGGTGCTGACCGAGGAGCACCTCGAGCCACGACCTTCGGGATGCCGCTGGTGCTGCACCCGAGCCGGCGGTCGATGGGCCGCGCGTCGGGGCGGCCGAACGGGGCCTCCGGTCACCCGCCAACGGATAGGCTGGACGACGTGGAGTGGCTGGGGGAGAACCTCTGGGCCGCCTGGCTCGCGCTGGCGGTCGCGCTCGGCGTGGCCGAGATGGTCAGCCTCGACCTGATCCTGATCATGATGGCCGCCGGCGCGCTGATCGGCGCCCTCGCCGCACTCGCCGCGTTCCCCTTCGTCCTGCAGGTGCTGCTGGCCTCCGGCGGTGCCGCTCGCGATGCTGGCGCTGGTCCGCCCCAACCTGGTCAAGAAGCTCCACTCCGGCCCCGACCTGGTGCTCGGCACCAACAAGCTCGTCGGGCCAGGAGGGCATCGTCACCGAGGAGCTCTCGCAGCACCAGCCCGGCCGGGTCAAGCTGGCCGGCGAGATCTGGTCGGCCTGCCCCTACGACGAGTCGCTCGTCATCCCCGCGGGCTCGAAGGTCGAGGTGTTCGCCATCCGCGGTGCCACGGCCTACGTGCACCCGGTCGGCGAGCTCATGCCGTGAGCCCTCGACACCCACCCGCTGACCTGGCAGCGACCAAGAGAAGGAACGTCGATGGAAGTCGTCTACGGACTGCTGGCACTGATCTTCATCTTCGTGATCGTGATGCTCGCGCGCACGGTCCGGATCATCCCGCAGGCCCGCGCGGGCATCCTCGAGCGCTTCGGCAAGTACAAGGAGACGCTGCCCGCCGGCCTGAACGTCGTCGTGCCGTTCGTCGACAAGGTGCGCTACGTGATCGACCTGCGCGAGCAGGTGGTCAGCTTCCCGCCGCAGCCGGTGATCACCGAGGACAACCTGGTGGTCTCCATCGACACCGTCATCTACTTCCAGGTCACCGACCCGGTCGCGGCGACGTACGAGATCGCCAACTACATCCAGGCCATCGAGCAGCTCACCATGACCACCCTGCGCAACATCGTCGGTGGCATGGACCTCGAGGAGACCCTGACCAGCCGCGACCAGATCAACTCCGGGCTGCGCGGCGTGCTCGACGAGGCCACCGGCAAGTGGGGCATCCGGGTCAACCGGGTGGAGCTCAAGGGCATCGACCCGCCGCCGTCGATCAAGGACTCGATGGAGAAGCAGATGCGGGCCGACCGCGACAAGCGGGCCGCGATCCTCACCGCCGAGGGCCAGCGGCAGTCCGCGATCCTCACCGCCGAGGGCGAGAAGCAGTCCGCGATCCTCACCGCCGAAGGTGCCCGCGAGTCGCAGATCCTGCGCGCGCAGGCCGACCGCGAGGCCGCGATCCTGCGGGCCCAGGGTGAGGGGCAGGCCATCCAGACGGTCTTCCAGGCCATCCACGACGGGCAGCCCGACCAGGCGCTGCTGGCCTACCAGTACCTCCAGATGATGCCGAAGATCGCGGCCGGCGACGCCAACAAGGTGTGGGTCATCCCGTCGGAGATCACCAAGGCGCTCGAGGGGCTCGGCTCCTCGATCCACCAGGTCGCCGGGATCCCGCAGAAGGTCTCCGGCCCGCTCAAGCGGGTCGACATGGGCCCCACCGAGCCGCCGGAGCTCGGCGGGTCCGGCGCCCTCGACCGCGAGCTGTCCAGCGCCAACAAGGCGGTCGCGGACGCGATCGCCGAGGCCGAGCGGTCGGCCAACCCCGGTCGCAACAGCGAGCTGCACCGACGTACCGCCCGCTGCGCCCGGTGAGCACGCCGCCGGCGACGAGGGCACGACCGGAGCCGCGCCCGCCCAGTGACGCCCCTGCAGATGGTGGCGGTCCTGCTGGCCGGGCTCGCCGCCGGGACCATCAACACCGTGGTGGGGTCGGGAACGCTGATCACGTTCCCGACCCTCCTGGCGTTCGGGATCCCGCCGGTCACCGCCAACGTCTCCAACACGATCGGCCTCGTGCCCGGCACCGCCTCCGGGCGCCTTCGGCTACCGGCGCGAGCTGCGCGGTCAGCGCGCCCGAGCGATCCGGCTCGGCTCGGCCTCGCTGCTCGGCGGCGCTGCTCGGGGCGGTCCTGCTGCTGGTCCTGCCGTCGGCGGCGTTCTCCGCGATCGTCCCGGCGCTGATCGTGCTCGGGCTGGTGCTCGTCGTCCTCCAGCCGCGGATCTCGCGCTGGGTCGACGCGCCGGCACGCGTCGGCGCGCGGCGAGTTCGGGCCGTGGTGGGTCTGGCCGGCGGTCTTCGGCACCGGGGTGTACGGCGGCTACTTCGGCGCCGCGCAGGGCGTGATCCTGATGGGCGTGCTCGGGATCGGCATCGCCGAGTCGCTCCAGCGGCTCAACGGCCTCAAGAACGTCCTGGCCGGGATCGTCAACGGCGTCGCCGGCTGCTGTTCATCCTGGTGGCCGACGTCGACTGGACCGTCGTCGCTCCTGATCGCCGTCGGCTCGGTGATCGGCGGCCAGATCGGCGCCACCGTCGGCCGTCGGCTCTCGCCGGTGGTCCTGCGGGTCGTGATCGTCGTGGTCGGGCTGGTGGCGCTGACCGTCTTCCTCGTCCGCTGAGGCCGGCCGCCCCTAGACTCCGCGCATGACGGACCCCTGGGTGGCGCAGGCGCCGGTCGACGTGGCTGCCGGGACGTTGATGGTGCGCCAGTCGGGCGATCCGGACGGCCGGCCGCTGGTCTACTTCCACGGGACCCCGTCGTCCCGGCTCGAGACGTCGTACGCCGACGGGCTGGGCGCCGAGCTCGGCATCCGGCTGGTGTCCTTCGACCGTCCGGGGTACGGCGAGTCACCGGCGCGACCGTTCAGCCTCGCCTCGGTGGCCCGCGAGACCGCCGAGGTGGCCGATGCCCTGGGCGTCGACCGCTTCGCGACCGTCGGCCAGTCCGGCGGCGGACCCTTCTCGCTGGCCTGTGCCGCCGTCCTGGGTGACCGGGTCAGCAGGGCGGGAGTGACCTCCGGTCCACGGCCCTTCGAGCGCGAGCCCGCGTTGTTCGACAGCCTCGACGACAGCGACCGTGCGGCGGTCGCGCTGCTGCCCGACGCGGAGGCCTCGGCCGCGCAGTTCGCCGCCGGCTTCGAGCCCCTGCGCAGCTTGTTCGAGGCTCCGCAGGCACAGATCGTGGCCGGCTTCCGGGCGATGCTGAGCGCGCGCGACGGTGAGCTGCTGGGCAGCAGGTCCGAGCTCGCCACGTGTCTGGCCACGGCGATGCAGGAGTCGCTCCGCCACGGAACGGCCGGCGCCGGCTGGGACAACGTGGCCTGGGTCGGGCCGTGGGACGTCGAGGTCGAGGCGGTCCGACGGCCGGTCCTCCTCTGGTACGGCGAGGACGACCCGATGTGTCCGCCCGAAGCGGGCCGGTGGCTGGCCGAGCACCTCCCGTCCGCGACCCTGGTCCTCCGGCCCGGGGAAGGCCACATGGGAGTCATGGAGCACGGCCGCGAGGTCCTGGAAGCCCTCGTCGCCAGCTGATGACCCGTTGGCAGAGCCACCACCGACGGGCCCACGATGCGCGCGACCGCCCCGAACGTCCGACCACCGGCGACGTCCGCTTCCACCGGCGAACGTGAGAGAACGACCGCTCGAGGCTGCCGGAGGCGCGTAGGGTGAGGGTGCCGAGGATCCTCAGCACGAAGTAGCCAGCACCCCGAGTCCTGCTCCGTCGTTTTCGGTGAACACCCCAGAGATCCGGCCGTCACAGCCGGAGGCGGGCCCCCGAACATGACGTCGACCACCGACCGCGCACCGCTGCTCGAACCCGCCGCCCCGAGCCCGCTCGATCCTGGCCTCCCGGCGCCGGTCCGGCCCGAGCTGCCCCACCTGCGCGAGGTCGTGGGCCGGGTGGCGACCAGCCTGGCCACTGCCGTGATCGTGCCGACGGCGCTGTTCGCGCTCACGCTCCTGACCCTCGACCTCACCGCGGCGGTGCTCGTCGCGCTCGGCTGGATGGCCGGCGCGATGGGCTGGAGGCATACCCACCGGCGGCCGGTCTCGGGACTGCTCGTCCTGGCGCTGGCGATCATGACGCTGCGCACGGGCATCATGCTCGCCACCGGCAACGCCTTCCTCTACTTCGTCCAGCCGGTGGTGGTCGACCTCGTCGTCGCGACTGCCTTCCTGGTGTCCGCCTGCTCGGCCAAGCCGCTGGTCGCACGGTTGGCGCCCGACTTCTACCCGATGGACGACGTGCTGGCCGCCCACCCGCGGGTGCGCCGGCTCTTCCGAGGGCTCACCCTGCTGTGGGGGCTGGTCATCCTGGTGAAGGCCACCATCACCCTGTGGCTGCTGCTGTCGCTGTCGACGGTCGACTTCGTGCTGGTCAAGGGTGGGGCGATCCTGGGCCTGACGCTGCTGGCCACCACCGTGACGATCGTGTGGGCCGTGACCGTGGCCCGGCAGCAGGGCCTGCTCCTGTGCGCACCCGCGGTCACTGCCGAGGCCTGACCGCCCCCCAGCAAACCGTCCCGGAGGCGCCAGCCAGCGGGACGGCCCCGTCCGAACCGCTCGGGCCGGACGGACCTCGAGCCTGCTCTCGCTGGGCAGGAGGCCACCACCTGCCAACCTAGGCCGCGCGCCACCACGCCGACGATTCGCGGATCATCCCTCGACGTACTCGGTGAGCCAGCGGTCGAGGGCCGCGAACGCACGGGCGCGGGGCTCGGCACGCGACAAGAAGACGTCGTGGCGTGCGTCGGGCACGGCGACGTAGGTCACGTGCCGGCCCAGGCGCGGTGACCACCATCGGATCTGCTGCACGTCGAGCACGATGTCGGTGGTGTGGACGTCCTCACCCATCTCCAGCGGGCTGGAGGAGCGGGCACTGGCCACGACCAGCGCCGGGAACGGGACGTCGAGGCCCCGGTGCAGCTCGCGCTGGCCCCGGCGTACGGCGGCCAGCCACCCGGCGTAGGCGGGCCAGGAGTAGAGAGGCTTCCACGAGAGGTCGAAGTCCCACTCGCCGTCGTGGTCGCGGTGCAGGCTGCGGGCGTAGTAGCCGGAGACCGTCCGCGGCAGCGGACGCTTGGGCCGGGAGTGGGCCAGGGCCTGGACCACGGGGCTCAGCGCGAGCCGCATCAGGGTCGAGGTCTGCAGGTCGAACCACGGTGCGTTGAGGACCATCCCGGCCGCCGCGGGCTGGCGTGCGTGGGCCCACAGCGACAGGGTCAGCCCACCGGTCGAGTGCCCGCTGAGCACGACCTCGGAGTGCTCGGCGCTGACCCGCTCCCACGCCGCGTCGAGCTCGGGGAAGTGGTCGTGCAGGTCGCCGACGTAGTTGGGGGTCTGGTGCGGCCGGATCGAGCGGCCGTACTTGCGCAGGTCGAGGGCGTAGAAGTCGTAGCCGCGCTCGGTCCACCACTCGGCGAACGCCGTCTGGAAGAAGTAGTCGGCGAAGCCGTGGACGTACAGCACCGCCTTCGTCGTACGCCGGTCAGCCGCGCGCCGGACCAGGGTCGCCACCACGGGTCCCTCGTCGTCGTCGGGCAGCTCGATGGTCTCGGCCGTGTAGGGCAGGCCCAGCACGTCGGGGACCGAGACGTCGACGCGTGCAGCTCACCCGGGCATTGTCGCGGACCGCTCTGCGGCGGCTGCCACCAGTGCCTCGAACAGCGCGTGGTCGCGGCCGACCTCCGGGTGCCACTGGATGCCCACGCAGAAGCGTGAGCCCGGCCTCTCCATCGCTTCGAGGGTGCCGTCCGGCGCCCACGCCGTGGGCGTGAACCCGGGGTGCTCGCGCACCGACTGGTGGTGGTGGCAGGACACCTCGGCGTGGTCGCCGACGGCGGTGGCCACCCGGGAGCCGGCCTCCGTACGCACCGACACCTCGCCGTACGTCGGGCCGCCCGGGCTGTGCAGCTCGTGCCCGACGACGTCGGGGGTGTGCTGGTCGAGGGTCCCGCCCGCACTCACGGCCATCAGCTGCATGCCGCGGCAGACCCCGAGGGTCGGCAGGTCGGTCTCGGCCGCAGCCTGGAGGAGCGCGGACTCCCAGGCGTCGCGGTCCTCGCGCCACGAGGCCGTCCGCGGGTGCGGCTCCTCGCCGTAGCGACCCGGGTCGACGTCGGCGCCGCCCGAGACGATCAGCCCGTCGATCCGGGTCACCACCGACCTGGCGGCCACCTCGGACCCCGACGCAGGCGGCAGCAGCACCGGGACGCCACCCGCGGCGAGGACGGCGTCGGCGTACGCCGCGTGGAGCACGTCCGCGCGTCCGTCCCACACGCCCCAGGCCGCCTGCTCGCGGTAGGTCGTGAGCCCGATCACGGGTCGGAGGTCATGCGTGCTGGAGTCGCTCATCGTCACCTCACAGCGGTGTGACGTAGGCGCCGGAGATCCCGCCGTCGACCAGGAAGGTGCTCGCGGTCATGAACGACGAGTCGTCGGAGGCCAGGAACAGCACCGCACTGGCCATCTCCTCGGGCTCCCCGAACCGACCCATCGGCACGTGCACGAGTCGGCGCGCGGCACGCTCGGCGTCCTCGGCGAACAGCTCCTTGAGCAGCGGCGTGTTGACCGGTCCAGGGCACAGCGCGTTGACCCGCACGCCTTCGCGGGCGAACTGCACGCCGAGCTCGCGGGTCATCGACAGCACGCCGCCCTTCGACGCGGAGTAGGAGATCTGCGAGGTCGCCGCGCCCATCACCGCGACGAACGACGCGGTGTTGATGATCGAGCCGCGCTGCTGCTCGATCATGTAGGGCAGTGCGGCCTTGCAGCACAGGTAGACCGAGGTCAGGTTGACCTCCTGCACCCGGCGCCACGCCTCGAGCTCGGTGTCGAGGATCGAGTCGTCGTCGGGAGGACTGATGCCGGCGTTGTTGAAGGCGATGTCGACCGAGCCGTAGGCGTCCTTCGCTGCGGCGAAGAGCGCGTCCACCTCTGCCTTGTCGGTGACGTCGACGTGGACGTACGTCGCGACGCCCGCGCCGCCGAGCTCCTCGACGAGGGCGGCCCCGGCCTCGTCGGCGATGTCCCCGATGACGACGTTCGCGCCCTCCGCGACGAACCGTCGTACGGTCGCCAGACCGATGCCCGAGCAGCCTCCGGTGACGACGGCCACGCGGCCCTCGATGCGTCCTGCCATGGATGTCCTTCCGGTTTCGGGTGGTCTCGACTCCGCTCGACCACCGAGGGACCGCGACCGCCCAGGGCCGCGATCAGAGGGGTCAGGTTGCGATGAAGACGTTCTTCTCCTCGGTGAACGCGTACGGCGCGTCCGGGCCGAGCTCGCGGCCGAGCCCGGACTGCTTGTAGCCGCCGAACGGGGTCCAGTAGCGGACGCTCGAGTGGCTGTTCACGCTGAGGTTGCCGGTCTGGACCGCGCGCGAGACCCGGATCGCTCGCCCGACGTCCTGGGTGAAGATCGAGCCGGACAGCCCGTAGTCGCTGTCGTTGGCGAGGGCGACCGCCTCGGCCTCGTCGTCGAACGGCCATCACCGCGACCACCGGGCCGAAGACCTCCTCGCGCCACACCGGTTCGGCGACGTCGGTCGACTCGACCACGGTCGGCGGGCAGCCAGAAGCCGTCGCCCTCGGGGGTCGGACCCTGGAAGGCGACCGCGACGTCGTCGAGGTAGCGCTGCACCGAGGCGCGCTGCCCGTCCGAGACCATCGGCCCCATCTGGCTGTCCTCCGCGGACGGGTCCTTGACCCTCCACTCGCGCACCGCGGTCTCGAGACGCCCGACGAACTCGTCGTACACCGAGCGCTCCACCAGGATCCGGGACCGGGCGCAGCAGTCCTGTCCGGCGTTGTCGAAGACCGCGTACCGGGCGCGGCTGCCGCAGCCGCTGCGACGTCGGAGTCCGCGAAGACGATGTTGGCGCTCTTGCCGCCGAGCTCCAGGGTCACGTGCTTCACCTGCTCGGCGCAGCCGGCCATGATCTGCTTCCCCACCTCGGTCGACCCGGTGAAGACGACCTTGTGCACGTCCGGATGGGTGACGAAGCGCTGTCCCACGACCGAGCCCTTGCCGGGGACCACGGTGAGGACGCCGGGCGGGAGACCCGCCTCCAGGGCGAGCTCGCCGATCCGGATCGCGGTCAGCGGGGTGATCTCGGCCGGCTTGAGGACGACGCAGTTGCCCGATGCCAGCGCGGGGGCGAAGCCCCAGCCGGCGATCGGCATCGGGAAGTTCCACGGCACGATCACGCCCACCACGCCGAGCGGCTCGTGGAAGGTGAGGTCGATGCCGCCGGCGACCGGGATCTGCTTGCCCAGCAGCCGCTCGGGGGTGGCCGAGTAGTAGTTCAGGAGGTCACGGACGTTGCCCGCCTCCCAGCGGGCGTTGCCGATGGTGTGGCCGGCGTTCTCGACCTCGAGCCGGGCCAGCTCCTCGGTGTGGGCGTCCACGACGGCGGCGAAGGCACGCAGCAGCCGGGCGCGCTCGCCGGGTGCCAGGTCGCGCCAGGCCGGGAAGGCCTCGTGGGCCCGGGCGATGGCCGCGTCGGTCTCGGCCTCGGACGCCGACGGCACCTCGCGCAGGTCGCGTCCGGTGGTCGGGTTGATCAGCATCGTGGTCATGACGTCGGGCCAACCGTGGAGTGCATTTACATCCTCTCGAATCCGCGGGCGAGCTCCCAGTCGGTCACCGCCGCATCGAAGGCCGCGAGCTCGACGTCGGCCATGTTCGTGTAGTGGTCGACGACGTCGTCGCCGAACGCCCCGCGAGCCAGGGCCGAGCCGTGGAACGCGTCGCGGGCGGCCTGCAGGGTGTGCGGCACGTGCTCCTTGTCGGAGGTGTAGGCGTTGCCGACCAGCTCGTCCTCGAGCTCCAGCTCGTGCTCGATGCCGTAGAGCCCGCCGGCCAGCATCGCCGCCAGCGCCAGGTAGGGGTTGACGTCGCCGCCGGGCAGCCGGTTCTCCATCCGGGCGCTCCTGCCGTGTCCGACCAGCCGTACGGCGCAGGTGCGGTTGTCGAGCCCCCACGCGATCGCCGTCGGCGCGAACGATCCGGCGGCGAACCGCTTGTAGGAGTTGACGTTCGGCGCGTAGAGGAGGGTGAAGTCGTGCATCGTGGCGAGGATGCCCGCGATGAACCGGTCGTAGAGGGGGGTTCTCGCGCCGTCGTCCCAGAAGACGACCTCCCCGTCGTCGCCCCGCAGCGACAGGTGGATGTGGCACGAGTTGCCCTCGCGCTGGTCGTACTTGGACATGAAGGTGATCGCCTGGCCGCGTTGGGCGGCGATCTCCTTCGCGGCGGTCTTGTAGACGCTGTGGTTGTCCGCGGTGGTCAGCGCCTCGGCGTAGAGGAAGCCGATCTCGTGCTGCCCGAAGTTGCACTCGCCCTTGGCCCCCTCGACGTCGAGGCCGGCGGCGTACATGTGGTTGCGCAGGTCGCGCAGCAGCGGCTCGACCCGCGCCGTGCCGAGGATGGAGTAGTCGACGTTGTACTGGTTGACCGGCGTCAGGTCGCGCCAGCGGCGGTCGTGGGCCTCCTCGTACGACGTGTCGAACGCGATGAACTCCAGCTCGGTGCCGGCGAGGGCCACCATGCCCAGGTCGGCGACCCGCTCCAGCTGGGTCTTGAGGATCGTCCGGGGCGACTGGGGCACCGGTGCGTGGTCGAGCCAGACCAGGTCGCACTGCACGAGCACGCTGCCGGGCAGGTGGGGAAGCAGCCGGATGGTGTCGTAGTCGGGCACGAACTCCATGTCGCCGTAGCCCTTCTCCCACGAGGAGATGGCGTAGCCGTCGACGGTGTTCATGTCGATGTCGACCGCGAGCAGGTAGTTGCAGCCCTCGGTGCCGGCCTCGAGCGCGACGTCGAGGAAGTACCGCGCGTGCAGGCGCTTGCCCTGCAGCCGGCCCTGCATGTCGGTGAACGCGAGCACGACGGTGTCGATCTCGTCGGTCTCGATCCGGTGGCGCAGCGACTCCAGGGTCAGGAATCGGTCGTTGGGTGGCATGCGTCTCCTTGGTCAGCCCAGCAGGCCGCGCAGCAGCGCGGCGGTGTCGTCGCAGTGCTCCTCCATGGCCTGGCGGGCCCGGTCGGGCCGCCCCTCGAGCACGGCGCCTAGCAGGATGCGGCCGTGCTGGCGGTCGGAGTGGGCGATGTTGGTCTGCAGCACGGGGATCGGCACTGAGCATCTCGTGCAGGCTCGCCTGCACCGAGGTCACCGCGTCGACGATCACGGCCGGATCCCGACAGCGAGGCGCACGGTGAGGTGGAACCGGGAGTCGGCCTGGCGGTGGCGCGCCCGGCTGGTGGCGTGGCCACCGCCGCATGGGCGGTCTCGAGGCGCACCCGGGCCCTCTCGTCGAGCGACGCACCGGCGGCCGGGCGCGCCGCGCCGGGCTCGACGACCCGGCGGAAGGCGAGGGCGTCGAGCCAGTCCGCCCGTTGGCCGGCGGTCGTGCGGTCGGCCGGTGCGCGCGGACGGGCTCTAGCGGCGTCATGGTCACGACGCTGCCGCCGCCTCGGCCCCGCCGCGTCTCGACCATCCCGGCCGTCCGCAAGGCCGTGATCGCCTCGCGCAGGGTCGCCCGTGAGACCTCGAGCCGCTCGGCCAGCTCGCGCTCCGACGGCAGCGTGGTGCCGATCGGGTGGACGCCGAGCCGGATCGCGGTGGCGAGCTGCTCGACGCAGGCCTCGAAGGCGTGGTGACCGCGCACCGGGCGCACGCACGACCTCGGCGAGAGTCAGCGGCTCCGCGGTCACGCGGGTCAGTCTGGCAGGCCGCCAGACTGTCAATGGTCTGGGTTCAGACCGAATATCGGCGTGGCTCTGGACGACCCAATCCGGACAGGTCTAGCCTCCGGGCAACCGGATCCGTTCCTGAAAGGTTCCACCCATGCCCGAATCGCATGAACCCGTCGCCTATCACGAGCTCAGCGACGACGAGAAACATCTGGCCAAACTCGGGTACAACCAGGAGCTCAACCGCTCGTGGTCGGGGTTCTCCAACTTCGCGATCTCCTTCTCGATCATCTCCATCCTGGCCGGCTGCTTCACCAGCTTCGCGCTCGGCTGGAACAACGGCGGCCCGGCCGCCATCGCCTGGGGCTGGCCGATCCTCACGGTCTTCATCCTGATCATCGGGATGTGCATGTCCGAGCTGGTGTCGGCGTACCCGACCTCGGGCGGCATCTACTGGTGGGCCTCGCAAGCTGGGTGGTCCGGCCGCCGGCTTCTACACCGGCTGGCTCAACCTGATCGGCCTGGTCGCGATCGTCGCCTCGGTGGCCTACGGCTGCGCGACGTTCTTCGACGCCGACGATCGGCTACTTCAGCGACGTCGTGGGCGGGCAACTACTCGCTGACCCGGGTGTTCATCGACTTCGTGGTCATCCTCGCGCCTCGCCGCGCGTCCTCAACATCTTCTCCAGCCACCTGCTCGCGGTGCTCAACAACATCTCGGTGTGGTGGCACGTCGTCGGCGCGGCGGTCATCGTGCTGATCCTGTGGTTCTTCCTCAAGGACGGCGCCAGCCACGCCTCGTCGGTCGACGTGTTCACGCGCACGGTCAACAACACCGGGCTCTTCGGCGGCAAGACGCAGCGGGCGCGGGCTTCCTGCTCTACGTCCTGCCGCTGTCCGGCATCCTGACCCAGTACACGATCACCGGGTACGACGCCTCCGCCCACCTGTCCGAGGAGACGCAGGCCGCCTCCACCGGGGCGGCCAAGGGCATCTGGCGGTCGATCTTCTACTCCGGCATCGGCGGCTGGATCCTGCTGCTCTCGTTCCTGTTCGCGGTCCAGGACAAGGACGGCGTCACCGCCGGAGGCGGCAGCGTCTTCGTCGATCTTCGGCCAGGCGCTGACGCCCGCACATGGCGGGCTTCGTGGTCGGCCATCTCGACCGCCGGCCAGTTCTTCTGCACGGTGGCCTGCATGACCAGCACCAGCCGGATGTTCTTCGCGTTCAGCCGTGACGGTGCCATGCCCGGCGCCAAGCACTTCGCCAAGCTGAACAGCAGCCGGGTCCCGGCCAACGCCGTCATCGCCGCGGCGGTCATCGCGCTGATCCTGACGCTGCCGGCCCTGATCAAGGTCGACATCAACGGGGCGCCCGGTCCCGGTCGCGTTCTTCGCGGTCGTCTCGATCGGCGTGATCGGGCTCTACCTGGCCTTCGCGATCCCGATCTTCCTGCGCTGGCGCCTCGGCGATCGAGCTTCCAGGTCGGGCACCTGGAACAACGGGTCGAAGTACAAGTGGATGAACCCGATCGCCGTCGTCGAGATCGTGATCATGTCGATCGTCGGGCTGCTGCCGACCGCGAGCGTGGGCATCTGGTGGAACGACGGGTTCGCGTGGAAGTACGTCAACTACGCGATCATCGTGGTGCCGGTGGCCCTGATCCTGCTGACGATCTACTGGCACGTCTCGGTGAAGCACTGGTTCACCGGGCCGAAGCACACGATCGACCCGGACGTCGTCGCGGCCTTCGACGACCGGATCTCCTGACCGACGCCGACCTCGACCGTCTCGCCACTCTGGCGGGGCGGTCGAGGCACGTCGCGGAGCTGCCCGGCGGCCTGACCAACCTCAACCTCCGGGTCACCCTCGACGACCGCGAGGTCGTGGTCCGCCAGGTGCGCAGCGACGCCGGGCTGCTCGCCATCGACCGCGAGGCCGAGCACGCCAACACGCTGGCGGCCGCGGCGGCCGGCGTGGGTGCGCAGGTGCTGGAGCACCGGCCCGAGCTCGGGACGACCGTCCTCGAGTTCCTCGCCGGGCGCACCCTCGCCGACGACGACTTCCGCGACCCCGCGCGTGCTCGACCGCGCCGCCCACGCCGTACGCCGGCTCCACGCCGGACCGCGGTTCGTCAACGACTTCGACATGTTCGCCCGGCAGCGGTGGTACCGCGAGGTGATCGGCGAGCACGGCTTCCCCCTGCCCGCGTCGTACGACGACCACGCCGCCGCCTGGGAGGACGTACGCCGGGTGCTCACCACGACCGCCGGCCCGACGGTCCCGTGCAACAACGACCTGCTCGCCGGCAACTTCATCGACGACGGCGAGCGGGTGTGGCTGATCGACTACGACTACTCCGGCAACAACGACCCCTGCTTCGAGCTCGGCAACACCTCGACCGAGTGCGAGTTCGACCCCGACCTGACGGCGGCCTGGACGCGCGGCGTACTTCGGGCGCGACGACCCGCGCCTGCTGGCGAGGGTGCGGCTCCAGGCCCTGTGCAGCGAGTACGGCTGGTCGCTGTGGGGCTTCATCCAGGCCGGGTCGAGCGCGCTCGACTTCGACTTCCACGCCTGGGGCATGCATCGCTTCGAGAAGGCCGCCCGCACCTTCACCTCGCCTGCTCGACGGTGCCCACCGGGAGCGTCGCCGCCGTGGTCGAGGAGGTCGCTCTGCGACCGTCTCGACACCACCGCGCGCGCCGAGCCGGCGTCGAGAGCCGCGGGCGCGCCTCCTCGGCGAACGGGCGTCCGGCCGTGGCTGAGTTCCCGCCCGCGCCCAGGTCGTGGTCATCGGCGGGGGAGTGGTGGGCTGCTCGATCGGCGTACCACCTGACCAAGCTCGGCCTCGACCGACGTGCTCCTGCTCGAGCAGGGCACCTCTCCGGCGGGACCACCTGGCACGCGGCCGGGCTGGTCGGGCCCGCTGCGGGCGACCGAGTCCGGCACCCGCCTCGTGCAGTACTCCGCCGAGCTCTACGCCTCGCTCGAGGCCGAGACCGGCTTCGCCACCGGCTACCGCAACGTGGGCGGCCTGTCGTCGTGGCCCGCACCCCGGAGCGGATGGCCCAGCTACGCCGCACCGCGGCGAACGCGGTCGCCTACGACCTCGACTGCCAGATGCTCACGCCGGGCGAGGCCCAGGAGCTCTGGCCGCCGATGGCCGTCGACGACCTGCTCGGCGCGATCTGGCTGCCCGGGCGACGGAAAGGTCAACCCGGCCGACCTCACCCAGTCGCTGGCGCGCGGTGCGCAGCAGCGGGGGCGCGTGGTCGCCGAGCGGCGTACGGGTGACCGGCTTCGACGTCGACCGAGGCGCCGGCGGGCCGCCGGGTGACCGGCGTCCGCACCGACCAGGGGACATCGAGTGCGAGATCGTCGTCGTCTGTGCCGGCCAGTGGGCCAAGGCGCTCGGCGACCTCGCCGGCGTGACCGTGCCGCTGCACTCCGCCGAGCACTTCTACGTCGTCACCGAGGCCGTCGACGGCGTCCATCCCGACCTGCCGATCATGCGCGACCCCGACGGCTGGACCTACTTCAAGGAGGAGATCGGCGGCCTCGTGGTCGGTGCCTTCGAGCCCGACGCCAAGCCGTGGCGCTCGCCGCCCGACCTGCCCCACCCGTTCGAGTTCCCGCTGCTCGAGGAGGACTGGGAGCACTTCGCCCCGGTGATGGAGCAGGCGATCGTGCGCATCCCGGCCCTGGCCGAGACCGGCGTCCGCAAGCTCTACAACGGCCCCGAGTCCTTCACGCCCGACAACCAGTTCCTGCTCGGCGAGACGCCCGGGCTGCGCGGCTTCTTCGTGGGAGCCGGCTTCAACTCCGTCGGGCATCGCCTCGGCCGGCGGCGCCGGCCGGGCCCTGGCCGAGTGGGTCGTCGAGGGCGAGCCCACCAGCGACCTGGTCGCGGTCGACGTCCGCCGGTTCGCGCCGTTCCACGGCGACGAGGCGCTGGCTGAGCTCGCGGGTCGCCGAGATGCTCGGCATCCACTACGCCATCCCCTGGCCGCTGCGTGAGCTCGAGAGCGGCCGCCCGCAACGGTTGTCGCCGCTGCACGAGCGGCTCGCCGTCCCACGGTGCCGTGTTCGGCACGCGGATGGGCTGGGAGCGGCCACTCGTCTTCGGGTCGCGGTCGGAGGCCCGGCCTACTCCTGGGGGAGACCCGACTGGCTCGAGCAGTCTGCGGCCGAGCAGCGGGCGACCCGGGAGCGGGTCGCGGTCTTCGACCAGACGTCGTTCTCGCTGTACGACGTCCGGGGCGCCGACGCGCTCGCGGCCCTGCGAGTGGATCTGCGCCGCCGACGTCGACGTGCCGGTCGGTGGGCTGCGTCTACACGCCGCTCCTCGACGCGCGCGGCACCTACGAGGCGGACCTGACCGTCACCCGGACCGGCGCCGACCGGTTCCTGCTGGTGTCGCAGCTCGGCGACCACCGTCCGCGACCTGGACTGGATCGACCGCCACATCCGGCCGGCGCCGACGTCCGGGTCCTCGACCGCACCGACGACCCTGTCGGTGCTCGGGGTGATGGGGCCGCGCTCGCGCGAGCTGCTGGACACGGGTTCGACAGGCCCGACCGACGACCTGGCCCCTGGTCCGACGAGGCGTTCCCGTTCGCGACCAGCCGGCAGGCCCTGATCGCCGGTGTCCTCGTCCGGGCCACCCGGATGACCTACGTCGGCGAGCTGGGCTGGGAGCTGGTGGTGCCGGTGGACGACGCGCTTGAGGTCTACGACGCGGCTCCACGAGGCCGGGGACGGATCTCGGCCTGGCCGATGCCGGCTACCACGCGATCGAGTCGCTGCGGCTGGAGAAGGGCTACCGCGCGTTCCCGCGCGACGTGAACCCCGACCTGACCCCGGTCGAGGCCGGGCTGCTCTTCGCCACCGCCCTGGGCGCGCGGGGCAGCGGCAAGGACTTCCTCGGCCGCGAGCGCCCTGGCCGGCGCACCGGGAGCTCTGCGGCGAGCCGGCGGCCCCGGCGGCGGCTGGTCTCGTGGGTGCTGACGACCCCGAGCCGATGGTGTGGGGAGGCGAGCTGGTGCTGCGCGACGGCGAGCCCGCCGGCCAGGTCACCAGCGCGGCGTACGGCGCGACGGTCGGCGCCTGCGTCGGCCTGGCGCTGCTCCGCTCCGACCGTCCCGGTCCACCAGGACGACCTCGACGCGTCGTCGTTCGAGATCGACCTGGCCGGCGCGCGTACGCCGCGCGGGTCACGCTGAGCCGCGCCCCTGCGCTGACCGGGACGCCGGTCCGGGCCACCGTGCTGGTCGAGGACAGGGGAACCGCTGAAGGCGGAGCCGGCGTCAGGTGAGGGAGGCGGCGTAGATCGCCGCGATCGAGGCGTCGAGGGCGGCGTC
This sequence comes from uncultured Actinomycetota bacterium, assembly GCA_963808115.1. Taxonomy (GTDB): domain Bacteria; phylum Actinomycetota; class Actinomycetes; order Propionibacteriales; family Nocardioidaceae; genus Nocardioides. Next base: position 357,902 of record CAWEEN010000002.1, on the reverse strand, counting down.
GAACTCGGCGTCGCTCATCTGGGCGGTCAGGCCCTCGGTCAGCGCCCGGGAGAAGCTGGCGATCACGCCCGGGTTGCGGGCCAGCCGCGCGTCGGCCTCCTCCCGCGAGTAGCCGCCGGAGAGCGCCACCACGCGCAGCACCCGAGGGTGGGCGCTGGAGGTCGCCGTGGAAGCCGTCCTCCTCGGGCAGCGTCAGCTTGAGCATCACGTCGTGCTCCTCGGCGAAGCCGGTCGAGGTGGGAGATGAGAGCGGTCCTTGAGGAGTCCTCTCGGCGGCGGCCTTCTGGGCGCTGTGGATGTCGACCTCGGGCTCGATGATCGGGACCAGTCCGGCGTCCAGGATCTGCCCGGCCAGGTCGAACTGCTGGTCGACGACGGCGCCCACCCCCGCCGCGTCCGCGCGTGTGGATCACCGAGCGCATCTTGGTGCCGAAGACGCCGTGCTCCCGGGCGCGGCACGAGTCGGCCGTCGAGGTCCGGGATCGGCTTCATCACCTGGGCCCCGTGCTCCTGCTCCGCGAGTCCGTCGTCGACCTTGAGGAACGGCACCACGTGCTTCCGCGTCCACAGGAACTCCGCGGAGCCGAGGCCCTCGATCGGGCGGTCCATGGTCTGCTCGAACAAGATCGCCGCCAGGATCCGGTCGCCGGTGAAGGCCGGGCTGGTGACGATCCGGGTCCGCATCCGGTGGATCAGGTCGAACATCTCCGTCTCGTCGGAGTACGCCGAGTCGGGGATGCCGTAGCTCGCCAGGGCCTGGGGCGTGCTGCCGCCGCTCTGGTCCAGCGCGGCGATGAACCCGCGGCCGGACCTGACCTGGTCGAGCATGTCCTGGTTCATCCGGCGTCCTCTCGTCGCGACGCCGACACGCTACTGCCCGGCGTTGGTGCGTGACTCGACGATCGGGTCGGACGGCGTGCTCGAGGGCGGCGTCGGGCTGACCGCCGGGGCCGCCCAGGTCGGCGTCACCGCGGACGAGCTCCTCGATCCGCTTGCCGCAGTCGGCGTCGACGTGCTTCCAGTACTCGAAGGCACGCTCCAGCACGTCTCCCTCGACCCCGCCGAGCAGGTGCCCGGCCACTGTCTCGCACGAAGGTCTCGCGCTGCTCGTCGTCCCAGACCTCGCGGACCAGGGTGCCGGGCTGGCCCAGTCGTCGTCGTCCTCGCGCAGCGTGTAGGCCTGCCGGACCATGGCCCCGTCGGACTCCCAGCTCTCGGCGACCTCGCCGACCTGGTCGGCGTACCCGCGGCCGAACGAGTTCGGCGCGTACACCGGCTCGTCGCCGGTATGGTCGTAGGCCATCGGGCCGTCCTTCTCGTAGGTGTTGACCTCGACCCGCGGCCGGTTCACCGGGAGCTGGAGGTAGTTCGGCCCGATCCGGTAGCGGTGGGTGTCGGAGTAGGCGAACGCCCGTCCGAGCAGCATCTTGTCGGGGCTGAAGCCGATCCCGGGCACGAGCGCGCTCGGCTCGAACGCTGCCTGCTCGATCTGGGCGAAGAAGTTCTCGGGGTTGCGGTCCAGGGTCATCGTGCCGACCCGGACCAGCGGGTAGTCGCCGTGCGGCCAGACCTTGGTCAGGTCGAAGGGGTTGATCCGGTAGCGTCGCGCGCGTCGTCGTAGGGCATCAGCTGGACCGACAGCGTCCAGCTCGGGAAGTCGCCGTCGTCGATCGGGTGTAGCAGGTCGCGGCGGTGGAAGTCGGCGTCCTCACCGGCGATCCGGGTCGCGTCCTGGTCGGTGAGCCCCTCGACGCCCTGGTCGCTGTGGAAGTGGTACTTCACCCAGTGCTTCTCGCCGGCGGCGTTGACCCACAGGTAGGTGTGGGAGCCGTAGCCGTTCATGTGGCGGTAGGTCCGCGGGATCCCGCGGTCGCCCATCAGGTAGGTGACCTGGTGGGCCGACTCCGGGTTGAGGCGTCCAGAAGTCCCACTGCATGTTGTTGTCGCGCAGGGCGGACCCCCCGCGACGCTTCTGGCTGCGGATGAAGTGCGGGAACTTCATCGTGTCGCGGATGAAGAAGACCGGTGTGTTGTTGCCGACCAGGTCGTAGTTGCCCTCGGTCGTGTAGAACTTCAGCGCGAACCCGCGGGGGTCCCGCCAGGTGTCGGGGGAGCCCTGCTCGCCGGCCACGGTGGAGAACCGCGCCAGCATCTCGGTGCGCACGCCGGGCTGGAACAGCGCGGCGCGGGTGTACGCCGACACGTCCTCGGTGGTCTCGAAGGACGCCGAACGCGCCCGAGCCCTTCGCGTGCACGTTGCGCTCGGGGACGCGCTCCCGGTTGAAGTGCGCCATCTGGTTCAGGAAGTGGGTGTCGTGCAGCAGGATCGGGCCGTCCGGGCCGACGGTCAGGCTGTTGCGGTCGCTGGGCGCCGGTGCGCCGGTGTCCGTCGTCGAGCCCTGCTCGGCCTCGCTGGAGGGAGCGGTCGCGATCGAGGAGCCGTCCGTGGGCTGGGGCAGGTCGGGCATGCGCACTCCTGGGTTCGGGCCGCGGCGGGGAGCCGCGGCGTCCACGTCTCACCGGCCCGTACCCGGTGGCCGGCCGGCCATCCGTGCCGAGCGGTCAATCCCGGGAGCCGGCGTAGATGCGCCGGATCACGTCCTCGATGTCGGGCTCCTGGATCGACAGGTCGGCGACGTCGTACGCCGCGGCGACGGCCGCCACGATCGGCGCCGCGCTGGCGTCGGCCGGGAAGCTGAGCCACTGCCGCGGTCCTTCGACCTGCCGGGTCTCGGCTCCTGCGACGTCGATCGGCGGGGCCTCGTCGGCCAGGTCGACCACCAGGGTGCGGGTCGCGCCGGCGTGCCCGTGCAGCCCGGCCAGAGGCCCGTCGAAGACCGCGGTGCCGTGGTCGATCACGATCACCCGGTCGCACAGCGCCTCGATGTCCTGGAGGTCGTGGGTGGTCAGCATCAGCGTCGTGCCGCGCTCGCGGTTCAGGGTGCGCAGGAACTCCCGGAGCCGGCCCTTGCTGACCACGTCCAGCCCGATCGTCGGCTCGTCGAGGTAGAGGATCTCGGGGTCGTGGAGCAGGGCCGCGGTGATGTCGCCGCGCATCCGCTGCCCGAGGCTGAGCTGCCGGACCGGGGTGTCGAGCAGGTCGCCGAGGTCGAGCAGCTCGACGTACTCCTCGAGGTTGCGGCGGTGCCGGCCCGGGTCGACCCGGTAGATCTTCTGCAGCAGCGCGAAGCTGTCGCGCAGCGGCAGGTCCCACCACAGCGTGGTGCGCTGCCCGAACACCACCCCGATCCGCCGGGCCAGCTCGGTGCGCTGCCGGCTCGGGTCGAGGCCCGCCACCTGCAGGTGCCCGGCCGTCGGGACCAGGATGCCGGTCAGCATCTTGATCGTGGTCGACTTCCCGGCGCCGTTCGGGCCGATGTAGCCGACCATCTCGCCGGTCCCGATCTCGAAGCTCAGGTCGTGCACGGCCCGTACCTCCGAGCGGGTCCGGCGCGAGCCGCCGGCGCGGCGCCGCACCACGAAGGTCCGGGCCAGGTCGCGTACCTCGATCAGGCTCATCGCGTCTCCTCGGCGTCCGAGCGACCCCAAGGGGTCGCCTGGGCGTTGGACGAACGTTCGACCCACGCCCGTCTTGTTCGAACGTTCGTCCAACCCTGAGGACTGGTGGGTGATGACAGCAGCAGGAGCTGTGGATAGCCAGCACCGGGTAGCCGGCGCCGGTGCTGGGATGGACCGATGCCACGGCTGATCGACACCAGGACCCGCACGGGCACGATGGTGTTCGCGATCAACCGCATCCTGGTGACCCAGGGGGTGTTCGGCCTCACGCTGCGCTCGATCGCGCGGGAGAGCCGGATCAGCACCGGGTCCCTGCTCCACCACTTCGACCGCCGGGAGCGGATCCTGGCCGTGGCGGCGCACCAGACCGGCGCTGCCCTCCTGGACGAGATCTCATCCGGGCTGATCTCGCGCGGCGTCGCCGGGTTCTTGCCGGCCGACGACGACACGGTGCTGCTCACCCGGGCCTGGTTGGCCTGGGTCGAGCTCTGGCGGAGCGAGGAGTTCCTCGAACCCACCGTCTCCGAGGTGCGCCGGCGTGAGCTCCGGATGCTCGCGGAGGCCCACGGGTTCCGCCTCTCGCGGCCCGACCTCGACCTGCTCACGGCGTTGGTCGACGGGTTACGCAGCGCGATCTGCGCGCCGTCCGACCCGATGCGACCGGAGCACGCGCGCACGCTGCTCCGCGCCGCCTCAGCGGCGGCGATCCAGCGATCGGCGTGAGTCATCGTCAGCTCCCCGTGGAGGTGTAGTGGCGGACCCCGGCCCGCCAGGCGGCGAACGTCACCACGACCATGACCAGCGCGGCGACGGGTGAGGCGAACTCGAGCCACTGCGGCAGCGACGAGCTGTCGGAGCGGCCGAGGATGTAGAGGGACGGGTACCAGTTGACGAAGGCCAGCGGCAGCAGGAACGTCAGCCCGAGCACGACCTGACGGGGGAACACCGTGAGCGGGTAGGCGAGGAGGGTGGCGCCGCCGTAGGTGAAGGCGTTCGCGAACTCGCTGGCGTCGGCGGTCCAGAACTGGACGCAGCTGAACGCCACGAACGCGCCGACGAAGATGACACCGCCGCAGACCACCATGACGACCAGCATCAGCGCCTTCGCGGGGGTCCAGTCGAGCGTCCACGACGCCCAGGTCAGCACCGCGGCCCCCTGCACGATCCGCGAGACCCGCCGCAGCTGGAACTGGTCGGCGCAGACCTGCACCAGCAGCGGCACCGGCTTCGTCATCATCGCGTCGAGCCGGCCCAGCCGGACCTGCTGCCCGATCCGCTCGACGTTGCCCACCACGAGGTCGGCGATGCCGATCCCGACCTGCGACGAGCCGTAGAGGAACCCCATCTCGCGCAGCGTGAACCCGCCGTACGTCGTGAGGTGGGTGAACATCACCCAGATCCCGACGAAGTCGATGCCGGTGGAGAGCACCCCGCCGACCGTCATCGTCGCGAAGGAGACCGGGTACTCCAGGGAGGCGCGCACCCACAGCCGCGAGATGGCGAGGTACGACGCGACGTCCCGCCGAGCGCGGGTGGCGATGCCGAGGTCAGCCACCCTGCACCACCACCTTGCGGGTCGCGCGCGCCAGCACCACCGTGCCGGCGGCGAGCAGCACGACCGCCCACATCACCTGGAAGCCGAGCGCCGCGACCAGGTCGGTGCCGGTGTGCTGGCCGAGGTACACGTCGATCGGCACCTGCACGAAGGACGCCCAGGGCAGCGCGTTGACCAGGGTGCCGAACCAGCCGGGGAACAGGTTGAGCGGCAGGGTGAGTCCCGACAGGAACATCGCGCAGACGCCGCTGATCAGCTTGATGCCACTGGAGTCGAGCACCCAGAAGGACGTCGTGGCCACCAGGAAGCGGATGGCGAAGCTCACCGTCACGGCGAGCGCGACGCTCACCAGGAACGCCACCGCCGCGACCGGCGACGCCGGTGGGCTGATCCCGAACAGCACCAGCCCGACGAGCGCGGGCGCGAGACCCCGGCTGAGGAAGTGGTAGGTCGCGCGGCCGAGATCGGCGGCGTAGTACCACCACAGCAGCGGGACCGGGCGGTAGAGGTCGATCGCGACGTCGCCGGTCCGGATCCGCTCGGCGAGGTCGTCGGTGGCGCCGCCGTTCCACATGGCGACGGTCATCAGCAGGGACTGGCCGATCCAGACGTAGGTGACCGCGTCCTGCACGTCGTACCCGCCGGCGTCGGGAGCCTTGGTCCACAGTTCGATGTAGGCGTAGGAGTAGATGATCCCGAACACCGAGTTGGTGAAGATCCCGGCCAGCGTCGCTGCGCGGTAGGTGCTGAACCGCCGGAACGACCGGGCGGCGACGGCGGGGTAGAGCACCGGTCCACCCCTCCTTCCGGTCGGTCGAGCCCCAGGTCGAGCCCTCGTCGGTCGAGCCCCGAGCTCGTCGGTCGAGCCTGTCGAGACCACCGCATGCGCACACGCCGAGTGACCCCGTCTCACCCAGAGACGGGGGTGCCGGAACGAGGTGCGTATGCGGTTGTCAGCCGCCCAGTCTCGCCCACGCGAGACCGGGCGGCAAGCACTCAGTGCTGGTAGGTGCCCTTCACGATCGCGCGGGCGGCGGTCTTGAAGGCGAGGTTGAAGCTCATCACCGCGAACGACGCGTCGCCGTCGATGCCGAGGCTGTCCTCGGTCACGGCGTGCACGACGAAGTAGTAGCGGTGGACCTGGTCGCCCGGCGGCGGCGCGGCGCCCATGAACCCGACGACACCGCCGTCGTTCCTCAGCATGAACGCGTCCCCGGGGAGGCTCGCGCCCTCCGCGCCGGCGCCGGCGTCGAGGGAGGTGACCGTGGGCGGCAGGTCGACGACCGCCCAGTGCCAGAAGCCGCTGGGCGTCGGGGCGTCGGGGTCGAAGCAGGTGACCGTGTAGCTCTTCGTGCCCTCGGGGGCGCCGCTCCACGTCAGCTGGGGGGAGGTGTTGCCGGCCTCGGCGACCTGGTCGTCCTTCAGCGGCTGGCCGTCGGTCACGTCGTCGCTGGTGACGGTGAACGACGGGACTGCGGGCAGCAGGTCGTAGGGGTCGGGCTTCACGGGACGGTCGAGGCTCATGCGCTCTCCTTCGACGACGGGGTCGGGTCGCTCCCGAACCTAGCGCGAGCCGACCACCCGGTCTCTTCCGCTGGTCGAGGAGGGAGCTCTGCGCCCGTCTCGAAACCGAGGAGCCCGGGACTGGTCTCGCCCGTCGGTCGAGCCGGTCGAGACCACGGGCCGCGCCGGGATGATGGACCGATGGACCACCCGCCGTACCCGTCCGGGCTCCGGCTCTCCGGACGGCGCGTGGTGGTCGTCGGCGGCGGGCACGTCGCCCAGCGCCGGGTGCCGGGGCTGCTCGCGACCGGTGCCGACGTGGTGGTCGTCTCGCCCGAGGTGACCCCGGCGATCGAGGGCCAGGTGCTGGCCGGCGAGGTCCGGTGGGTGACCCGGGGTTTTGCTGACGGCGACCTCGACGACACCTGGTACGTCATCGCCGCCACCGACGACCCGGTGGTCAACGAGCAGGTCTCCCGGGCCGCCGAGGCCGCGCGGGTGTTCTGCGTCCGCGCCGACGACGGGGTCGCGGCGACGGCGTGGACCCCCGCCGTCGGGCGGTACGACGGGCTGACGGTCGCCGTGCTCGGCCGCCGGGAGCCGCGACGCACCGCCGCGGTCCGCGACGCGATCGTGACCGGGCTCCACGAGGGGACCATCGGCGCCGGCGAACGTCGTCCCTCGCTCCCGGGCGTCACCCTGGTCGGAGGCGGGCCCGGGCACCCAGACCTGATCTCCGTGGCCGGCCGCCGAGCGCTGATGGAGGCCGACGTGGTGGTCGCCGACCGGCTCGCCCCCCGCGAGCTCCTGGGTGACCTGCCGGCGACCACCGAGGTCGTCGACGTCGCCAAGCTCCCGCGCGGCCGGTCCGCACGGCAGGAGGAGATCAACACGTTGATCGTCGAGCGCGCGCTCGCCGGCCAGCGGGTGGCCCGGTTCAAGGGCGGGGACAGCTTCGTGTTCGGTCGCGGGTTCGAGGAGATCGAGGCCTGTCGGGCAGCGGGGGTCGCCGTGACCGTCATCCCGGGTCTCTCCAGCCCTCTCGCCGTCCCGGCCGTCGCCGGGATCCCGGTCACCCACCGCCACGTGGCCCACGAGTTCACGGTGGTCTCGGGGCACCTGCCCCCGGGGCATCCCGAGTCGCTGGTCGACTGGGACGCGCTCGGGCGGCTCCGCGGCACCCTGCTCCTGATGATGGCGGTCGAGAACGCACCGCACATCGCCGCGGCTCTCGTGGGCGCCGGGCGGTCGGCCGACACCCCGGTCGCCGTGGTCTGCGACGGCTCGATGCCGGGGGAGCGGACCGTGCTCTCGACCCTCGGGGCCCTTCCGGCCGACCTCGACCAGCACGCCGTACGCCCACCGGCGATCATCGTGGTGGGCGACGTCGTGGCCGTGGCCCATCCGCAACACTTCGGTCCGTGGCAGAGCTGATCGAGGTCACCGACCCCGCGGACCCGCGGCTGGCGGACTATCGCGACCTGCGCGACGTCCAGCTGCGCACCCATCTCGAGGCGGACCACGGGTTGTTCCTCGCGGAGGGCGAGAAAGTCGTCCGTCGGGCCGTCGAGGCCGGCTTCGCGCCGCGCTCGTTCCTGATGGCGCCGCGCTGGCTTGATGGTCTCGACGACGTGCTCGGCCCGAGCGAGGCGCCCTGCTACGTCGTCACCGAGGCGCTGGCCGAGGAGGTGACCGGCTTCCACGTGCACCGCGGGGCGCTGGCGTCGCTCGAGCGGCGCCCGCTGCCCGACCTCGAAGAGGTGCTCGCCGAGGCCGGTCAGGTGCTGGTGCTCGAGGATCTGGTCGACCACACCAACGTCGGGGCGATCTTCCGCTGCGGCGCGGCGTTCGGGTTCGACGCCGTCCTGCTGGCACCGCGCTGCGCCGACCCGCTCTACCGACGGTCGATCAAGGTCGGGATGGGCGCCGTCTTCTCGACGCCCTGGACGCGCCTGCCCGACTGGTACGACGCTCTGCCCGACCTCTCGGCCCGCGGCTTCACGACAGTGGCGCTCACGCTCGCCGACGACGCCATCCCGGTCGAGGACGCCGTCGCCGGTGTCGACCGGGTCGCGCTCGTGCTCGGGTCCGAGGGACACGGCCTGTCACCGCGCTGGGAGACCACCGCAGACCGCCGTGCGGTCATCGAGATGCGCGAGGGCATCGACTCCCTCAACGTCGCCGCCGCCACCGCGGTGGCCTGCTACGTCACCACCCACCGCTAGTCAAGCAGCGGCACGACGGGCCAGTCGTGGGGATAGCGGTCGGCGACCTTGTCGTGCGCCTTCTGCAGCTTCTTGCGCCACCGCGTCGAGAGCCGGTCGCCGAACACCGTGCCGCGCGTGTGGTCGGTCTCGTGCTGCAGGCACCGCGCGAGCAGGCCGTCGCCGCTGAACTGCACCGGTGCGCCGTCCAGCCCGTAGCCGGCGCAGGTCGCGACGTCGGGGCGGGCGAGCGGTACGTAGCTCCCGGGCAGCGAGAGACAGCCCTCGTCGTCCTCGTCGAGCCTCCGGTCGCGGCCCTCGGGCAGGGTCACGACGGGGTTGCAGACGACGCCGACGGTCCGCTCGCCGGACTCGTCGTGGCAGTCGAAGCAGAACACCGCCAGGTCGACGCCGATCTGGCAGGCCGCCAGACCGACCCCGTCGGCGGCGTACATCGTCGCCACCATGTCGGCGACGAGCGTCCGCAGGCTCTCGTTGTACGACGTCACCGGGGTCTGGGCCCGGTGCATGACGTCGTCGCCCCAGCGCACGATCGGACGGACCGTGCCGTCGTCGGGGAGCTCTCCGTACGGCGCGTGGTCGGGCGGGCTGGGGTCGCGCGGCATGGCGAGATCCTAGGCAGGGGGCGACCCCGGCGGCGGACCCGGGGAGTGTGAGCGGTCCCACCGTGCCGTGCCCTGGCCGCAAAATGTAACTCCGAGTTACAGTTTGCGGCATGTCTCTCACCAGCCACCTCCGCCCGGGCGGACGGAACGGCCTCGCCAGCGGGGAGTCCCGCGACCCCCTCGGTTACGCCCTGGCGGCCCTGAGCCGGCTCGCCCGGAGCGACCTCCTCGACCGGGTCGGTCTGCGCAGGTCGGCCGAGCAGGCGGTCTTCACCGTCACCCGTGGCGGGTTCCGGACCGCGACCACGGCCGGTCGCGCGTTCGCTCGCGCCGGCCAGCACGGCCGGCCGGGTCAGCGCGCCACCACCAGCACCGGACGGGGGGTCTTCGACCTCACCCCGACCGAGGACGAGCAGATGCTGGTCGAGGTCGTGACCGACCTGGCCGCCGAGGTGATCCGGCCGGCTGCCGGCGACGCCGACGGCGCCTGCGCCACACCTCGTGAGATCCTCACCGCCGCCCACGACCTGGGGCTTCCGCTCCTCGGTGTGCCCGAGTCCCTCGGCGGGATCTCCGAGGAGCGGGCCGTGGTGGCGGGCGTCCTGGTGGCCGAGGCGCTGGCCCACGGCGACCTCGGCATCGCCGTCGCGGCCCTGGCACCCGGCGCGGTCGCCACCGCTCTCGCCACCTGGGGTACCGATGCCCAGCAGCAGACCTACCTCCCTGCGTTCACCAGCCCCGATCCGGGCGCCGGTGTCCCGGCGGCCGGGCTGGCGCTCACGGAGCCGCGACCGCTGTTCGACGTCCTCGAGCCGCGGACGACCGCCCGCCGTACCGACGACGGCTTCGTCCTGGACGGCGTGAAGTCGATGGTCCCGCTCGGGGCGGACGCCGAGCTGTTCGTCGTCGGAGCCCGGCTCGACGACGTCGGGGTGCTGTTCCTGGTCGAGTCGTCGGCTGCTGGGCTGAGCGTCGAGGCCGATCCCGCGATGGGCGTCCGGGCCGCGTCGCTGACCACTCTCACCCTCGAGGGCGTCCAGGTGCCCGAGGAGGCGGTGCTCGGCGCCACCGACGGCTCGACGTACGCCGAGTGCGTGCGGCTCTCGCGGATCGCCTGGTGCGCCCTCGCCGTCGGCGTCGGGCAGGCGGTGCTCGACTACGTGACGCCGTACGTCAAGGAGCGTGAGGCCTTCGGTGAGCCGGTGGCGCACCGCCAGTCGGTGGCGTTCATGGTGGCCGACATCGCCACCGAGCTGCAGGCGATGCGCCTGCTCACGTGGAAGGCGGCGTCGCGCGCGGCCGCGGGCCAGGACGTCTCCCGCGACGTCGCCCTCGCCCGGAGCCTGTGCGGGGCCCAGGGCATGCAGATCGGCCTGGACGGCGTTCAGCTGCTCGGCGGGCACGGGTTCGTCAAGGAGCACCCGGTGGAGCGGTGGTACCGCGACCTCCGGGCCGTCTCGATCATGGAAGGCGGGGTGCTGGTCTGATGATCTCCCTCGACGACCCGAAGAAGCTGCGAACGCTGCGCGACAACGCGCACCAGGTCGCGATGAACATGCTGCGCCCGATCAGTCGCACCTACGACCGGGCCGAGCACGACTACCCCCGCGAGCTCGACCTTCTTGCCGCGATGATCGACGGGCTCGAGGAGTCCGGCGCGAGCTCCGGGGCGGGGGCCGCCGGCGTACGGCGTGAGGAGAGCTCCGGACAGGAGTCCGGCGTCCGGAACGGTACGAACCTCGCATCGGTCCTCGGGATCTCGGAGATGTGCTGGGGCGACGTCGCGCTGCTGCTGTCCCTGCCTCGCCAGGGGCTGGGCAACTCCGCCATCGCCTCGGTGGGCGACGCCGAGCAACAGGAGCGGTTCGGCTCCCTGTGGGCGTCGATGGCGATCACCGAGCCCGGCACCGGCTCCGACTCGGCCAGCATCCGGACGACGGCAGTGCTCGACGGTGACGAGTACGTCCTGGACGGCGAGAAGATCTTCGTCACCTCCGGCCAGCGCTCCGACGCCGTCGTGGTCTGGGCGACCCTGGACCGCGACCTCGGCCGGGCGGCGATCAAGTCGTTCGTCGTCCTCAAGGGAACCCCGGGCATGACCGTCGAGCGGCTCGAGCACAAGCTCGGGATCAGGGCGTCGGACACCGCCACGATCCGGTTCGAGGGATGCCGGGTGCCGGCCGCGAACCTGCTCGGCTCACCGGAGATCGACGCCAGCCAGGGCTTCGCCGGCGCGATGGCGACGTTCGACAACACCAGGCCGTTGGTCGCAGCGATGGCCGTCGGGTGTGCCAAGGCGTCGCTCGACCTGACCCGCGACCTGCTGGCCGACGCCGGGGTCGAGGTCGACTACGACCGGCCCGCCCTCGTTCAGAGCGCCGCGGCTGCCAAGCTCCTGCAGATGGAGGCCGACTGGGAGTCTGCGCGGCTGCTGATGCTCCAGGCCGCGTGGATGGCCGACAACCGCCGGGCCAACGCGATGGAGGCATCCATGGCCAAGGCCAAGGCCGGCCGGATGGCCTCCGACGTGACGCTGTCGTGCGTCGAGCTGTGCGGCTCGGTGGGTTACAGCGAGAACGAGCTGCTGGAGAAGTGGGCCCGTGACTCCAAGATCCTCGACATCTTCGAGGGGACCCAGCAGATCCAGCAGCTGATCGTGGCGCGACGGGTGCTGGGGCTCAGCAGCGCCGAGCTCAAGTAGCGCCCGTCAGCCGCCGAGCCCGGCCAGGGCGAGCACCTCGTCGGGTGAGGCGAGCCCGCGGACGCCGACGAACACCGTGCTGACGCCCAGCTGGGCGAGCCCGGCGTAGCGGGCCCGGTGGTCGGCGACCGTCCCGGCGTGGGTGCGCCGGGCGAACGCGGCAGCGGGCGTCCTTCCGCGGAGTCGCTCGACCTTCGCCCAGGCGTCGTCGCGGTCGCTGCCGACGACCGGCAGGTCCAGCACCGTCACGGCGACGTCGTCGCGGCCGCGTCCGGCCGCAGCCAGGTGCCGGTCGAGCACCGCGAGCTTGGCCGCGAGCAGGTCCGGGTCCGACGGCAGGTTGCAGGCGTCGCCGAGCCTGGCCGCGATCGGCAGGGTCCGCCGCTCACCGCTCCCGCCCACGATGACCGGGATGTCGTGCGCGGGCCGCGGGTACGCGGTGGTCTCGGGCAGGTGCACCCGCTCACCGTCGTGGGCCCTGGTCCCGGCCGCCCAGAGCGCTCGACAGGTCTCGATCGTGCTCTCGAGGAGGTCGAGCCGCTCAGCCGCGGGTGGGAACGGCAGCCCGAACGCCGCGTGCTCACGCTCCCACCAGCCCGCGCCGACGCCGAGGAACGCCCGGCCGCCGGTGAGCGCGTCGAGGGTCGCCGCCGCCTTGGCGGTGACGCCCGCGGGCCGGAACGTGGCGGGTGTGCACAGCGTGCCGAGGCTGAGCCGGGTGTCCAGCCCGGCGACGAGCCCCAGGGTCACCCACGGCTCGGGGATCGGCTGCCACGCCGAGTCGACCTGGGGGATCTGGATCAGGTGGTCCATGACCGCGAGCCCGGCGAAGCCCGCCTCGTCGGCGGCCAGCGCCATCGCCCGCATCCACCCGCCGGGGTCCTCGCCCCAGGGGAACCGGGACAGCTGCAGCACCACCTGCGGGGTGGCCGGGTCGGGGGTCGACGAGGGTGCGGTTTGGTCCCCAACCGCATGTCCGACCGGCGTGTCGCTGTGGTTGGGGACCAAACGGCGGGGTTCGGTCGACTCCCCAGGGGACGATCTCGACGTGGTCCCAGCCCTCGTTCTCGAGGTCGGCGACCACCGCCGCCACCCGGCGTACCTGGTCGGTCAGGACCCGCGCCGGCACCGGGCGGTCGCGGGCGGCGTTGCGGCGTCGGCACTCCTCGCCGGGGGTGTCGAGGACGACGGCGACTGTCGGCAGCCCGACGGCGCGGGCGGCGTCGCGCCACGCCGTACGACGGTCGGCGTCGAGGCCGAGGGTGTCGATGGCGGTGGTCAGGCCGCGGCCGACGCGGGCGGAGACGATCCGCTCGAGCAGGTCGAAGGCGTCGGCCGACGCATCGAGGTCGGCCGGACCGGAGCCGACGATGCCGCGCAGGTCGTCGGACGAGACGATCTCCGCGCGGCGGTAGCGGTCGGCCGCCCACGTGGACTTGCCCGACCCGGCAGCGCCGATGAGGACGACGACTGCGGGATCGGGCAAGGGCACGATCGGATTGTGGCAGGACCGGTCCTGCCACAGAGCCGGTCAGCCGGCGTTCTTGAAGGGGTCGTGGGTGGCCAGGGCGCGGTCGAGCCTGGCCTGGTCGAGCCGCCGGACGACCATCTGGTCCTCCTGGGCGTCGCGCACGCACTTGGCGAGGGTGAAGCTCGAGGTGACCAGGAACAAGGTCCCGAGCGCGAGGAAGGCCTTCACCCACGGGTCGGCGGGCAGGTAGTAGACCGCGGCCATCATGGAGAACAGGGAGACGCCGAAGGCGACGGCGGCCTTGCAGGTAGAAGGCGCTGGTGTTCTTCTGGGTGCTGTCCGGAGTAGTCATGGCCCCAGGGTGCTGGCGCGCCGCCCGCGGGTGATGCGTCGTCGTACCCAGGTGGAGCTGAGTACGGCTACTCGACGCCGACCCTCCGGGCTGGTCGGATGAGCGCATGAAGCTCTACGCCGACGCTCCCGTTCGTCGCTCCCGGCAGATGCTGGCCGACCTGTTGTTCGTGCTCTGGCTGGTCGGGTGGGTGTGGGCGGGCCACGTCGTCCAGCACGGCACCATGGAGCTGGCCGGTGTCGGCCGGCAGACGGACGCCTCGGCGAGCTCGCTGGCCTCGGGCCTGAGCAACGCCGGTGACTCGCTGCGCGGCCTGCCCGTGGTCGGCGGGGGAGTGGCCGCGCCCTTCGACCAGATGTCCTCGGCATCGGAGGCCCTGGCCGCAGCCGGACGGTCCCAGGTCACCGCGGTGCACCGGCTCTCGTGGGCGCTCGGCATCTCGATCGCGATCATCCCGATCCTCTGCGTCGGCGTGTTCTTCCTCCCGCTGCGATGGCGGTTCGTCCGTGAGGCCACCCATGCCGCGAAGTTCATCGACGCTGCCGAGGACCTCGACCTGTTCGCGCTGCGGGCCCTGGCCCGTCAGCCGATGTCGGTCCTGGCCAAGGTCAGCGACGACCCCGCCGGGGCCTGGCGCGCCCGCGACCCGGCCGTGGTCACCGCACTCGCCGCGCTCGAGCTCCGCGACTGCGGACTGGCGGTGCCGACCCGCTTCAGCTGAGGCTGTCGATGCCGGCAGCGGCTCCCGGCGTCGCGACCAGGAACGCGGGCGCGCCGTACCCTGCCGCCGCGAACGCCTTGGTCACGGCGGCCTGCACCTCGTCGAGGGCGGCCTCGTGCACCAGCGCGACCGCCGACCCGCCGAAGCCGCCACCGGTCATCCGCGCTCCGAGCGCGCCGGCTGGCCGCGACGACTCGACGGCGAGGTCGAGCTCGGGGCACGAGATCTCGAAGTCGTCACGCATCGAGACGTGCGAGCGGTCGAGGACCGTCGACAGCGCGGGCCAGTCACGCTCCTCGAGGGCTGCCACCGCGGTCAGGACCCGGGCGTTCTCGGTGACCACGTGCCGGGCGCGCCGCCGCAGGACGGGGTCGTCGAGGCGCGCCACGGCGTCGAGATCGGCAGCTCGGAGCGTGTCGATGCCCAGCGCCTCGGGCGGCCGCGGCGCACTCGCTGCGACGGTCGCCGTAGGACCCGTCGGTGAGGGTGTGGCTCACCCGGGTGTCGATGACGAGGAGCACGAGCCCGGCGTCCTCGAGCGGCAGCGGCACCGCGGTGACGCCGCCGTCGGTGAAGTCCAGCAGCAAGGCGTGCCCGGGTCGGGCCAGCATCGCGACCGTCTGGTCCATGCCGCCGGTCGGGGCGCCGACGTAGTCGTTCTCGGCGCGCATGCAGGCCCGGGCGAGCCGGTGTCGGGTGTCGTCGTCCAGGTCGAGCCCGAGCAGGCCCGCGACGCCGGTCGCCACCGCGCACTCGAGGGCCGCCGAGCTGGACAGCCCCGCCCCCAGCGGGACGTCGGAGTCGATCGTGGCCGCGAAGCCCGGGACGGCGTGCCCGTCGTCCCGCAACGCGGCGACGACCCCGGCGACGTACGCCGGCCACCCGTCGGGATGGTCCTCGACGATGCCCTCCCAGCTCGCTGACTCCTGGGCGCTGGTGAGGCTGAGCACGTGGTCGTCGCGCGCGGTGAGGGTGACCGTGGTGCGCTGAGGAAGGGCCAGCGGCAGGCAGAGGCCGCTGTTGTAGTCGGTGTGTTCCCCGACCAGGTTGACCCGTCCCGGGGCCGAGGCGGTCACGCAGGCGGAGGTCATGCGCGGCAGCCTACGGTCCGGGGGCGGGCGGACCCGCGCCAGCCGGGCCAGCCGGGCCAGCCGGGCCAGCCGAGGCCAGCCGGGCCAGCCGGGCCAGCCGGGTCAGCCGCGGGAGGTGTTCGCGGTGCGGCCCTTCACGACGCCGACGAATGCCTGCGTGTCGTCGTCGTCGCGCTCGCGCAGCCAGACCAGGGCGATCGTGGTCGCGGGCAGGTCGGTGACGACGCGCTGCACGGTGTCCTTGCGATGGTGGAGCCGGGCCACGGACATCGGGACGATGACGACTCCTGAGCCGGCTGCGACGGTCTCGATCGCCTCCTGCTCGGTCATCGGCGGCCAGCCGAGCTGGTCGGCGTCGGGGCGCCAGCCGGACGCGTGCGGACGGACCAGCTGCTCGTCCGCCAGATCGGCCAGGGTCACCTCGTCGGCCGCGGCGATCAGGTGCTCGCGCCCGGCGACGGCGACCGGCTGCTCGTCGTAGAGGCGGACGACGTGGAGGTCGTCGGCCCCGAAGGGCTCGGCCGGGAGCCGGAGGAGGGCGAGGTCGACGTCGCCCCCCCGCAGGACAGTCACCTGCTCCTCCTCGGTCACGGGCAGCAGCTCGAGCCGCCCGCGGCGGCGCTCCCGCCAGGCCCGGGCCCACTTGTCCGGGGTCGTCCCGGTCACGAACCCGAGGCGGAGCGCGTCAGCCATGCGGACACCGTAGGCGCAGGAGCACCCGGTCGTGCGTCAGGGCTTCGGGAGCGTGATCGTCACCCGGCGGTTGGCCTGGCGTCCGGCCGCGGTCGCGTTGCTCGCGACCGGGTCCGCCTCGCCGTACCCGGTGGCGACGACGTGCACGTCGGCGTTGCCGAGGTGGCTGGTCAGGTAGTCCGCCACGACCCGGGCCCGACGCTGGGAGAGCACCTGGCCGTAGGCCGCCGACCCGATGCTGTCGGTGTAGCCGTCGACGTAGATCGTGCCGGTCAGCCCCGCCTTGCGCACCTGGCTGGCCACCGTGGCGATCTCGGCCTTGGCCTGGGACGACAGCGTGGAGCTGTTGAAACCGAACGCCAGGTCGTTGGTCAGGGTGACGTTGGGCTTGCCGGTGGGGTGTCTGCTCGGGCTTGCCGGTGGTCACGCTCGGCGAGGTCGACGGCGACGGCGACCCGGACGGCGACGCGGACCGCGACGGGGAGGCCGACACCGAGGGGGAAGGCGACGTCGGATCTGCGACCGTCGCGTCGCCCCGCACCTGGGTCGCCCACCAGGCCCCACCCGCGACGGCCAGCGCCAGCACGAGCAGCAGCGGGATGAGCACCCGGCCACGGCGGCGGCGGCCGGATGGCTCCTCGTCGGCAGGCTGCGCCTCGGTCTCGGCGACCGGCTGAGGCGGGACGACCGTCGGTTCGGCATGGTCGAGGGCGTAGGAGGTGAAGCCGGCGCCGACCGGGGCGATGAAGGCCGACTGCACCTCGCTCAGCGACATCTCGAACGGGTCGACCTTCAGGCCCAGCGCCCGCTTGAGGAGCGCGGCCGGGAACGACAGCGTCACCTCGTGCACCTGCAGGTCGTCGTGTCGGACGGTCACCCGGACCGGCATGCTGAGGGGGGTCGGCGGCTGCTCCTCCTCGGCACGCTGGTGCCACAGGCTCATGACGTTGCGTTCCGGGGTAACGGTCGGCTCGTCCCACATGGGGTGGTCAGAGCCGTCGACCTCGGAGGATCGGGCTTCGGGGCTGCCGCCACCGTCGACGCTCGGCTGCGCGGTCGTCGCCCCCGGCCCGGGCTCGTCCGACATGCCGGTCGCCGTCGGGGCCCCCGCAGCCGCGGCACGGGGCTGGACGTCCTGGACGCGCGCCTCGTCGATCACCAGACCGAACCCGATGTGACGGGTGCGGGACTCGAACTCGAGGCCTGGGAACCGCTCACGGGCCGCGGCGAGCCAGCGGTGGATCTCGTCGCGGCCCTGGCACGACCAGCTCATGTTCTCGGCGTTGACGACCGTGCTCTCGCCACAGACGGCGAGCACGCCGGCATCGTCCCCGGTGCGAAGCGCGTCGAGCAGCCGGATCGCCGGGCTCTCGGTGCGGGACCCGTCGGTCCTGCGATGTGTCATGTCCGTCTCTTCCGGCGTCGGTGAGAGCGCACGTTTACCCATTTTTCGCACCCCCCTGCGAAAAGTTCCCCCGCCCAAGAGTGACGGCGAGGACCGGTGAACACAACGTGATGCCCGGATGCTGGTGACCGGTGAGGTCAGTGTGACGGATGATGAGCAAAATCTGAAACCTCCGGCGCCGCCGCGTGGGATATGACGCCACGCGGCGCGGGCCCGACCGGTGGCCGGGGCTACGCGTCCGGCGCGTCGGTCCGGACCCGACACGCCGGGGGCGTGACCCTGGCGCCCGAGTCTTTAGTGTTGCAAGTACAGTGACTTACTTCAGTTAAAGGGAGTGAGCGATGACGGTCGTCGACCTGCACCAGCACCTGTGGCCCGAGGCGTTCGTCGACCTCCTGCGACGCCGCGGCCGCGCGCCGTACCTGCGCGGCTGGGAGCTGGTCACCGAGGGGGAGCCGCGCCACCGCGTGCGTCCGGAGGACCACGTGCCCGACCTGCGGGTCGAGCAGGACCGGCGAGCAGGGGTGGGTCTGGCGTGCCTGAGCCTCTCGGCCCCGCTGGGCGTCGAGTCGCTGCCGCGCGAGGAGGCGGCTGCGCTGGTCAACGCCTGGCACGACGGGGTCCGGGAGCTGCCCGACCACTTCGCGGCCTGGGCGTCGGTGCCGGCCACCGAGCCCGACCTGGACGAGCTGGCCGGGCTCCTGCGAGGGCCCTTCGTGGGGCTGCAGCTGCCCGCGACCGGACTCGGGACGCCCGCCGGATGGGAGGCGGCCGCGGCAGTGCTGCAGGTGGCCGAGCTGAGCGGCACACCTGTCTTCGTGCATCCCGGACCCTCGACTCCGACCGCGGGCTCGCCGTCGTGGTGGGCGCCGGTCGTCGGGTACGTCGCGCAGATGCAGGCCGCCTGGTGGGCCTGGCAGGCCTTCGGCGGTCGCAGGCAGCTCCCGCACCTACGCCTGGTCTTCGCGGCCGGGGCGGGACTCGCGCCGGTCCACCACGAGCGGCTGACGGCACGCGGCGGGGAGTACGGAGCCGTCGACCCGGACGTCTTCGTCGAGACCTCGTCGTACGGCCCACAGGCGCTCGATGCGCTGGCTCGCGTCCTGGGGATCGACGTGCTCGTGCTGGGCAGCGACCGCCCCTACGCCGAGCCGCTGGAGTCGCTCCTCGGCGATGCCGCGACCCGAGCCGTGCGCGTCGACAACCCGCAGCGGGCGCTCGGGCGGCAGCTGAACCTCCGACCAGAGATCGAGGCCGTCGCATGAGCATCACCGCTGTCGCCGTACCGGCTCGCGAGGCCACGCCCCTGGCCGGCGAGCTGACCTTCGAGACGCTGCCCGGCCGCGACCTCGACCAGGTGGAGCTGCGTTCGCTCGCCTCGTCGGTCGCGCTGGACCCGGCCCGGTGGCGGCACCACCTCGCCTTCGACGACGACCACCGGGTCTACGTCTCGCTGTACCGCGACGCGCACGTCGACGTCTGGCTGCTGTGCTGGACGCCCGAGAACGACACCGGCTTCCACGACCACGACATCTCGTCCGGCGCCGTCGCGGTGGTCACCGGCACCCTGCGCGAGCACAACCTCGCCATCGACGACGAGGCGATCGAGACGCGCGTGGACGGTGGACAGGTCTTCAGCTTCGGCCCCGACCACATCCACCGGCTCACCGGTGCGGTCGACGGCTCGGTGTCGGTCCATGCCTACAGTCCACCGCTGTGGCGGATGGGGCAGTACACCGTCGGGCCGGACGGTCGGCTGCGCCGGCTCTCGGTCTCCTACGCCGACGAGCTGAGACCGCTCGACTGAGCGCCGAGCAGCGCACGGCTAGAGCTCGTTCGGCGGCTGGGTGTCGGGTGCGGTGTCCGGATCGGCGCCCGGACCGACGGGCTCGGGTGAGGCGTCGGGGTCGCCACTGGGTGTCACGTCCGGGTCTTCGAAGGGCTCGTTCGGGGTCGTGGTCATGCCAGTCCGGTACCCGTCGCGGCCGACCTGATGCACGACGAGCGGGGACCGCGGGCGGCCGTGATGAGCGAAGCCCCGGGGTGATCCCGGGGCTGTCGTGGTGTCCGAGGGGGGACTTGAACCCCCACGCCCTAATACGGGCACTAGCACCTCAAGCTAGCGCGTCTGCCAATTCCGCCACCCGGACGAGTGCGGACGGAACTCTAGCAACCGGCGGGCAGTTCCTCACATCGGGACGGCGGCCCGGGGTGTCAGGATGGGGGCATGGCTGGACGACATCGCGGGCAGACCACGGCAGCACGTCGCACGAGCCCGCTACGACCCCGCGGGCGAGGTCGTGGACCTGTGCCGCGACCTGATCCGGATCGACACCACCAACTACGGCGACGACTCCGGCCCGGGGGAGCGGAAGGCCGCGGAGCACGTCGCGAGCGCTGCTCGACGAGGTCGGGATCGAGTCGCGGCTGTACGAGCGCGAGCAGCGGGCGCACCTCGCTGGTCGCGCAGCTGGGGTGAGCCGCAGGACGAAGGTGCCCTTCTGCTCCACGGCCACCTCGACGTCGTTCCGGCGGCCGCCGAGGACTGGCAGGTCGACCCGTTCTCCGGCGAGGTCCACGACGGCTACGTCTGGGGCCGCGGCGCGGTCGACATGAAGGACTTCGACGCGATGCTGCTGTCGGTGGTGCGGGCCCGGGCGCGGGCGGGCGCGGTCCCGGAGCGACCGATCGTGCTCTGCTTCACCGCCGACGAGGAGGCCGGCGGCCACCACGGCGCGCAGGTGCTCGTCGAGGAGCACGCCGAGCAGCTCGAGCCCACTGCACCGAGGCGGTCGGCGAGGTCGGCGGCTTCAGCACGACGGTCCGCGGGCAGCGCCTCTACCTGATCGAGGCCGCCGAGAAGGGCATGGCCTGGATGAAGCTGACCGCCCGCAGGGCGCGCCGGGCACGGCTCGATGGTCAACCACGACAACGCCGTCACCCGGCTCGCCGAGGCGGTCGCGCGGATCGGCGCCGCACGAGTGGCCGGTCCGGCTGACCCCGGCGATGCAGACTCTGCTCGCGGCGGTCGCCGACCTGGCCGGCACCGAGGCGACGCCGGAGAACGCCGAGGCCCTGGTCGAGGAGTTCGGCGGGGCGGCGCGGATGCTCGGCGCCGTCATCCGCAACACCGCCAACCCGACGATGCTCGGCGCCGGCTACAAGGTGAACGTGATCCCGACCGAGGCCACCGCGCATGTCGACGGCCGGTTCCTGCCCGGCTACGAGGACGAGTTCTTCGCCACCATCGCCGAGCTGTGCGGCGAGGGCGTCGAGCGCAGCTTCCTCTCCCACCAGCAGCCCTGGGAGACGCCGTACGACGGCGCGCTGGTCGACGCGATGACCCGCTCGCTCCTCGCCGAGGACCCCGACGCCCGTCGTCGCGCCGTACCTGATGAGCGGCGGCACCGACGCCAAGCACTTCACCAAGCTCGGGCATGCGCAGCTTCGGCTTCACGCCGCTGCGGCTGCCCGCCGACCTCGACTTCACCGCGCTCTTCCACGGGGTCGACGAGCGGGTGCCGGTCGACGCGCTGGAGTTCGGCGCGCGGGTCTTCGACCGGTTCCTCGGGACATCTGAGGCCGGTCAGCCGGTCAGCGGGACCTGCCCGACCGGGGCACCCAGCGTCGGACGCATCCGGATGATCCTGCGGCGCAGCACGACCCGGCGGGTGCCGTCGGGCCCGACCCGCACGCGGTCGAGCTCCCACCCGCCGTGCTCGGCGCGCTCGACGAGCATCCTGGTGACGACGTTGCGGGAGAAGTCGCGGGCGATGATGCAGCCGCTCGAACTCCCACTCCACCCCTCGTGCGGGTGGACGGCCGCTGCGTCGACTCGTGGGTCGGGCGAAGGACACGCGTCAGCCCTCCGACACGTCGTCGAGGGCGGCGACGATCTCGCCAGGAAGGGTGAGGTCCTCCACCCCCAGCACGTCGAGCAGCTGCTTGGCGGTGCGGGCGCCGACGATCGGCGGCGGTCACCCCGGGACGGTCGCGGACCCAGGCCAGGGCGACCTCGGCCATCGACCAGCCGAGGCCCTCGGCGGCCTTGGCCACGCCTTCGACGATGCGGGTGCTCCGCTCGTCGAGGTAGGGGTCGACGAAGCCGGAGAAGAACGGAGAGGCGCCGCGGGAGTCCGACGGCGTACCGGTGCGGTACTTGCCGGTGAGGACACCGCCGGCCAGGGGCGACCAGCACAGGATGCCCAGCCCCAGCGCCTGCGCCGCCGGGATCACGTCGGCCTCGAGGTCGCGGTTGAGCAGGGAGTACTCCATCTGCGTGGAGGCGAGCGTCGCGCGGCCCGGGACCGCGCGCTGCCAGGTGGCGGCCTGGGCGGTCTGCCAGCCGGTGTAGTTCGAGATCCCGACGTACGACGCCCGCCCGGACGACACGCGCCAGGTCGAGCGCCGAGAGGGTCTCCTCGATCGGCACGTCCGTCGACCCAGGTGTGGACCTGCCAGAGGTCGACGTGGTCGACGCCGAGCCGCCGGAGCGACGCGTCGAGCTCGGTGAGCAGCCGGCCCCGCGAGGCGTAGGCCTCGCGACGTCCGGTGCGTCGCGAGATGCCGGCCTTGGTGGCCAGCACGATCTCGTCGCGCGCGACGACGTCACCGATCAACTGGCCGACCAGCTCCTCGGACGCACCGTCGCCGTAGCCGGCCGCGGTGTCGACGAGGGTGCCGCCGGCCTCGGCGAACGAGATCAGCTGGTCACGGGCCTCGTGCTCGTCGGTGTCCCGACCCCACGTCATGGTCCCCAGGCCGAGCCGCGAGACCGTGAGGCCCGTGGCACCGACCGCCCGCAGTTGCATGCGGCCCAAGGTAGCCGGTCGCCGGGCTCCGGGGTGGCTGCAACTCACGGATCGGGCGGTGGCCTAGCCTGGGGCCCGCTCCGACTGCTCGCCGCCCCCGCCTCGCTCCGGAAAGCGCTCATGAACTACTTCGACGCGATCATCCTCGGCATCGTGGAGGGACTCACCGAGTTCCTGCCGATCTCGAGCACCGGGCACCTCACGATCGCCGAGGAGGTGCTGGGGCTCAGCACCGACGACCCGGCCGTCACCGGCTTCACAGCGGTGATCCAGATGGGCGCCATTGCGGCGGTGATCGTCTACTTCGCGCGCGACATCGGCCACATCATCAAGGCCTGGTCGCTCGGCCTGGTCAAGCCCGAGTGGCGCGGCCACAAGGACTTCCGGATGGGCTGGTACGTCATCCTCGGCACCATCCCGGTCGGCCTCGTCGGCCTGCTGCTCAAGGACTTCATCAAGAACGACCTGCGCAGCTCTCTGGGTCGTGGCCGCCGGCCTGATCCTCTGGAGCGGCGTCATGTGGTTCGCCGAGCGGGTGGCCCGCCAGGACCGGGGTGAGAAGGAGCTGAACCTCACCGATGCGCTGGTGGTCGGCACCTTCCAGTTCGCGGCGCTGGTGCCCGGCGTCTCGCGCTCCGGCGCGACCATCTCCGGCGGTCTGATCCGGGGCCTCGACCGGGTCACCGCCACCCGGCTGAGCTTCTTCCTCTCGATCCCGGCCCTGCTGGCGGCCGGGCTCTTCGAGCTCAAGGACGCCCTCGGCGGCTCGATCAGCGTGGGCGAGACCGCTCGTCGGTACCGCCGTCGCGTTCGTCGTGGCCTACGCGACGATCGCCTGGCTGCTGCGGTTCGTGGCCCACCACCCGATCACGTGGTTCGTGCCCTACCGGCTCGCGCTCGGCGGTCTGCTGATCGTGCTGCTGGCCACGGGCGTGATGTCGGCGACCTGAGGTCGTTCAGTGTGCGGTTTGGTCCCCAACCGCATGAATTCCGGCCCGAGACGTGCGGTTGGGGACCAAACGGCACCCCTCAGAGCCACCCCGACCGCTTGAAGAAGATCCACAGGCCGAGCACGCTGAGCAGCATCAGGGCGATCGCGTACGCGTAGCCGTAGTGCCACCCGAGCTCGGGCATGTGGCGGAAGTTCATGCCGTAGACCCCGGCGATCAGGGTCGGCACGACCACCAGCCCGACGCCGGCGGAGATCTTGCGCATGTCCTCGTTCTGCGTCACCTGGATCTGCGCGAGGTGGGCCTCGAACGCCGTCGAGAGCAGCTGGTCGAGGCCGTCCACGGTCTCCGCGACCTTGGTCAGGTGGTCGAGCACGTCGCGGAAGAACGGCGCGGCGTCCTCGTGGATGCCGGGTACGGCGCCGGCGGCGAAGCGCCGCATCGGCTCGCGCAGCGGCATGACCGCGCGGCGTGCCTCGGCGATCTCGCGCTTGAGGGTGTAGATGCGCGCGGAGTCGTTGGTGCGCTGCGTGGAGAACACCGAGGTCTCGACCTCGTCGACGTCCTCCTCGAGCGAGCTCATCACCGACAGGTATCCGTCGACGACGCGGTCGCACACGGCGTACACGACCGCCGACGGGCCGTGGGTGAGCACGGTGGCCCGGGCCTCGAGGTCGCGGCGAGCGGTGTGCAGCTCGGAGCCGGCACCGTGCCGGACGGTGATGATGAAGTCGTCCCCGACGAACATGTTGATCTCGCCGGTCTCCACGGCGTCCTCGGAGTCGACGTACCAGAGCGACTTGAGGGTCAGGAACAGCGTGTGCCCGTATCGCTCGAGCTTGGGCCGCTGGTGGGCGTTGAACGCGTCCTCGACGGCGAGCGGGTGGAGGCCGAACTCCTCCTCGACGGTGGCGAGCTCGTCCTCGGTCGGCTGGTGCAGCCCCACCCAGACGAAGTCGCCGGGTTCGGTGGCGAGCTTGCGTACCCGCCCGAGCTCGCTGGGCGGCAGGTCGTCGACGATCCGCTTCCCCGCCCGGTAGACGGCGCTGTCGACGATCACGGCGCTCACGCTAGTCGCTCGGTACGGCGCGGGGCAGTCGGCACGCAGCCCCGACGAGGGGCCTGCCCCTACGCTCGGCCCATGGCCACCGTCATCCTGCTGCGGCACGGGCGCACCTCCGCGAACGCCTCCGGCACGCTGGCCGGCCGCACGCCCGGCGTCCACCTCGACGACCTGGGGCTCGAGCAGGCCGCCCGGGCCGGGGAGCGGCTGGCGGTCGTCCCGCTGGCCGAGCTGGTCAGCAGCCCGCTCGAGCGGTGCCGGGAGACCGCGCGGGCGGTGTCGACGCGTCAGCCGGGCGGCCACGGCAAGCGGGTGCGCACCGACCGGCGGCTCACCGAGTGCGACTACGGCGAGTGGCAGGGCCGCCCGCTCAGGGAGCTGGCCCGGCTCGCGCTGTGGAAGACGGTGCAGACCAACCCGTCGGCGGCGACCTTCCCCGGGGGGGAGTCCCTGGCGCAGATGCAGTCGCGCGCCGTCGACGCCGTACGACGCCACGACGCCGAGGTCGACGGCCGCACACGGCGCCGGAGCGGTGTGGCTGGCGGTCAGCCACGGTGACGTGATCAAGTCGGTGATCGCCGACGCGCTGGGCATGCACCTCGACCTCTTCCAGCGGATCAACGTCGATCCCGGCGTCGATCTCGGTGATCCGCTACACCGAGGCCCGGCCCTACGTCCTCGCGACCAACACCCACGAGGGCGACCTGTCGTGGCTGGCGCCGCAAGCCGGGCCGGCGGCGTACCGACCGGGGGGCCGCGGTCGGTGGCGGGGCGGACCCGGTCCGGCGGCTGGCGCCCGCGCCTAAGGTGGAGCCATGCCGGTGATCCACGAGTTCGACCCGCCCGAGCGCTTCGTCGCCGGCACGGTCGGCGAGCCCGGCGCCGCGCACGTTCTTCCTGCAGGCGCGGTCCGGGCCGCGCGTCGTCAGCGTCGCGCTGGAGAAGCAGCAGGTCGCGGTGCTGGCCGAGCGCGTCGACGAGCTCCTCGACGAGGTGATGGCCTCCGCCGGCAACGAGACCCTGATCCCCGCCGTCGCACCCCTGGGGCTCGAGGACAGTGCCCGCTGGAGCAGCCGATCGACGAGCAGTTCCGCGCGGGCACGATGACGCTGTCGTGGGACGCGGCCCTCGCGCGCATCGTGATCGAGGTCTTCCCGCTCACCGACACCGCCGAGGACGACGAGGCCGAGGACGAGCCCGAGCCCGACGAGGTCGTGCTGGTCCGGCTCGAGGCCGGTCCCGCCCGGGCCTTCGTACGCCGCGCCGAGCTGGTCATCTCAGCGGGTCGTCCCGACTGCCCGTTCTGCGGCAGCCCGATCGACCCCGACGGCCATCTGTGTGTCCGGGCCAACGGCTTCCGGCGCCGCGACCCCGTGTGACCGGCCCGCGATGCCCGTGATCGAGCAGGTCCTCCTCGAGGGCGAGCTCACTCTCCACGGACGGGTGATGCCTGCCTCCAACGCGACCTTCGTCGGCGAGATCGCCGGGCGACGGCGTCGTCTACAAGCCGGTCGCCGGGGAGCGCCCGCTGTGGGACTTCCCGGACGGCACCCTGGCCGAGCGCGAGGAGGCGGCGTACCTGGTGTCGGAGGCGACCGGCTGGGACGTCGTACCGCCGACCTGGCGGCGCGACGGCCCCCACGGACCGGGCATGGTCCAGCTCTGGCAGGAGCCCGACGCCGTCCAGGAGGCGGTCACGCTGGTCCCGGAGGAGCGGGTGCCCGACGGGTGGCGGCACGTCTTCGACGGCCTCGACGACCGCGACCGGGCTGGTCTCCCTGATCCACGAGGACACGCGTCGAGCTGCGCCGGATGGCGGTCTTCGACGCCGTGGTCAACAACGCCGACCGCAAGGGCGGCCACGTGCTCGCCGATGACCGGCGGTCACCGGTACGGCGTCGACCACGGCGCTGACCTTCCACGTCGAGCACAAGCTCCGCACCGTGCTCTGGGGCTGGGCCGGCGAGCTGCTCACCGACGAGGACCGGGCCTGCCTCGAGCAGGTCTCCGACCGGCTCGAGGGCGACCTCGGCGAACGCCTCGAGCCGGCTCGTCACCCCCCGCGAGGTGGAGGCGACCCGACGGCGCGTGAAGCGGCTGCTTCGGGTCGGTGCGCTCCCCGAGCCGGGCCAGGGATGGCGCGCCATCCCGTGGCCGCCCTTCTGATCTGCTGCCGTAGTCTCCACGCATGCGCGCATGGCCTGCTCCCGACCTGCCCGCCCTGGCGGTGACCGCGCCGACGGTCCGGGTCCACGACACCCCGTCCGGTGACCTGGTGCGAGACCCGACCCGAGGGCCCGGCGCGGATGTACGTCTGCGGCATCACGCCGTACGACGCGACCCACATGGGCCACGCCGCGACGTACGTCGCCTTCGACCTGCTCAACCGGGCCTGGCGCAACGCCGGGCACGACGTGACCTACGTCCAGAACGTCACCGACGTCGACGACCCGCTGCTCGAGCGGGCCGACCGCCGTCGGGGGTGGACTGGCGTGACCTCGCCGCGCGCGAGACCGAGCTGTTCCGGCAGGACATGGCCGCGCTGCGGGTCGTCCCGCCCGCCGCACTTCCCGGGTGCCGTCGAGTCGATCCCGCTGATCGTGGCGATGATCGAGCGCCTGCAGGTGGCCGGCGCGCGTCTACGACGTGGACGACGACCTCTACTTCTCCGTGGCACGCCGATCCGGCGTTCGGCGAGGAGTCCGGCTGGACCCGGCGAGCAGATGCTCGAGATCTTCGCCGACCGCGGTGGCGACCCCGACCGCCCCGGCAAGAAGGACCCGCTCGACTGCCTGGTCTGGCGGGCCGAGCGGCCCGGCGAGCCCGCCTGGGACAGCCCGTTCGGTCCCGGTCGGCCCGGCTGGCACGTCGAGTGCAGCGCGATCGCCCTCGACCTGCTCGGCGACGGGTTCGACGTCCAGGGCGGCGGGTCCGACCTGGTCTTCCCGCACCACGAGATGTGCGCCTCCGAGGCGCAGGTGCTCACCGGCACGCCGTTCGCCCAGGCCTACGTGCACGCCGGGATGGTCGGCCTCGACGGCGAGAAGATGTCGAAGTCACGCGGCAACCTGGTCCTCGTCTCGGCGCTGCGCAACAGCGACGTCGACCCGATGGCGATCCGGCTGGCCCTGCTGCGTCACCACTACCGCAGCGACTGGGAGTGGACCGAGACCGAGCTGTGGGCCTCCGCTCGACCGGCTCGACCGCTGGCGGAGCGCCGTAGCGCTCGGGGCCGGGTCGCCCGCCGGCTCCGGTGGTGGACGCGGTGCTGGCGGCCCTGGCCGCCGACCTCGACGCGCCGTCCGCCGTGGCCCTCGTCGACGCCTGGGCCGACGCGACCCTCGGCACCGACGGGCCGGGCGACATCAGCGACACCGACCGCCGGTGCGACCGTGCGAGCGCTGCTCGACGCCGCGCTCGGCCTGGCCCTCTGACTCCGCCGAGTCGGGGGTCAGCTCTCCTCGGTGCGGCGCTTGAGGTAGCGCTCGAACTCCCGGGCGATCGCCTCGCCGCTGGCCTCGGGGAGGTCCGTGGTGTCGCGGGTCTCCTCGAGGGCGCGGACGTACTCGCCGACGTCCTCGTCCTCCTCGGCGAGCTCGTCGACGCCGCGCTCCCAGGCCCGCGCGAGCTCGGGCAGCTCGCCGAGCGGGATGGTGACCTCGAGCAGGTCCTCGACCTGGCCGAGCAGGGCGAGGGTCGCCTTGGGGCACGGCGGCTGCGAGACGTAGTGGGGGACGGCGGCCCAGAAGGAGACGGCGGGGACGTCGAGCCGGACGCAGGCGTCCTGGAAGACGCCGACGATGCCGGTCGGTCCCTCGTAGGTCGACTGCTCCAGCTTGAGCCGGTCGACCAGGTCGGGCTCGGTCGCGGTGCCCGTCACCGGGATCGGCCGGGTGTGCGGGGTGTCGGCCAGCAGCGCGCCGAGCGTGACCACGAGCTCGACCGCCGAGGTCGTCGCAGCGCCGCCGAGCATCTCGGCGCAGAACTGGCGCCACCGCATGTTCGGCTCGATGCCGCGCACCAGGACCACGTCGCGGTCGAGGTCGGGCGGTCGAGGCGACCGCGATCTGGGTGGTCGGCCAGGTGATCCGGCGGTGGCCCGCTCGTCGGAGCCGACCGACGGCCGGTTCACCTGGAAGTCGTAGTACTCCTCGGGGTCGATGGCCGCCGATGATGCTGGGCGTCCCAGACCTTGATCAGGTGGTCGACCACTGCCGTGGCGGCGTCGGCGGCGTCGTTCCAGCCCTCGAAGGCAGCGATGACCACCGGCTCGACCAGGTCGTCGATCTCCTCGATCTCGATCACCCGACCACAGTAGTCATGCGGCCCAGGTCGTCGCGCCCGTGAGTCGCCCGTCCGTGGACCCGCGCCGGCCAGGGCGGGTCCGGACCGCGGTGCGCGGAGTTGGCGGCCCCCACGCCCGATGTCACGATGCGGGAACCGGGTCCACCAGCTGCGGACGCGCTTCCTAGGCTGGTGCGGCACGACCACACCGAGGAGTCCCGTGACCCGAGACCACGCGCACCGTCCCGACGCCACCGAGGAGCTCTCCGAGCTCCTCCGCGAGCGGATCCTGGTGCTCGACGGCGCGATGGGCACGATGATCCAGCGCCACCGCTTCGACGAGGCGGACTACCGCGGCGACCGCTTCGCGACGACGACCAGGGCGACCTGACGGCAACAACGACCTGCTCTCGCTGACCCAGCCCGACGCGATCAGCGCGATCCACCGCGCCTACCTCGACGCCGGCGCCGACCTCGTCGAGACCAACACCTTCAACGCGCAACGGATCTCGCTGGCCGACTACGGCATGGCAGACCTCGCCTACGAGCTCAACTTCGCGGCCGCCGCGGCTGGCCCGGGCCGACTGCGACGCGGTGACCGACCGACCCGACCGGCCGCGCTTCGTCGCCGGCGCGCTCGGCCCGACCAACCGCACCGCGTCGATCTCGCCCGACGTCAACGACCCGGGCGCCCGCAACGTCACCTACGACGAGCTGGTCGAGGCCTACCTCGAGCAGGCCAACGGCCTGGTCGACGGCGGCGCCGACCTGCTGCTGATCGAGACGATCTTCGACACCCTCAACGCCAAGGCGGCGATCTTCGCCCTCGAGACGCTGTTCGAGGAGCGCGGTCGCCGCTGGCCGGTGATGATCTCCGGCACGATCACCGACGCCTCCGGCCGCACCCTGTCCGGCCAGGTCACCGAGGCGTTCTGGAACTCGGTGCGCCACGCCCGCCCGCTGCCGATCGGCCTCAACTGCGCGCTCGGGCGCCGCGGAGATGCGGCCCTACCTCGCCGAGCTGTCCCGGGTCGCCGACTGCTTCGTCTCCGGCTACCCCAACGCCGGCCTGCCCAACGCCTTCGGCGAGTACGACGAGACCCCGGACCAGACGGCCGCGATGCTCGGGGAGTTCGCCGACGAGCGGCCTGGTCAACCTGCTCGGCGGCTGCTGCGGCACCACCGCCGAGCACATCGCCGGCGATCGCCGACGCGCGCCGAGGGCGTCGCGCCGCGCGACGGTCCCCGAGATCGCCGCCCGCGTGCGGCTGTCCGGCCTCGAGCCGCTGACCATCACCGACGACTCGCTGTTCGTCAACGTCGGCGAGCGCACCAACATCACCGGCTCGGCCAAGTTCCGCAACCTGATCCGCGACGGCGACTACAACGCCGCGCTGTCGGTGGCGCCGCCAGCAGGTCGAGAACGGCGCGCAGGTCATCGACGTCAACATGGACGAAGGCATGATCGACGGCGTCGCCGCGATGGACCGCTTCGTCAAGCTGATCGCCAGCGAGCCCGACATCAGCCGGGTGCCGCTGATGGTCGACTCCTCGAAGTTCGAGGTGATCGAGGCCGGCCTGCGCTGCGTGCAGGGCAAGCCGATCGTCAACTCGATCTCGATGAAGGAGGGCGAGGAGAAGTTCCGCGAGCAGGCCCGCCTGTGCCGCAAGTACGGCGCCGCCGTCGTCGTGATGGCCTTCGACGAGGACGGGCAGGCCGACAACCTCGAGCGCCGCAAGCAGATCTGCGAGCGCGCCTACCGGATCCTGGTCGACGAGGTCGGCTTCCCGGCCGAGGACATCATCTTCGACCCCAACATCTTCGCGGTCGCCACCGGCATCGAGGAGCACGCCAACTACGGCGTCGACTTCATCGAGGCCACCCGCTGGATCAAGCAGAACCTGCCCGGCGCGCTGGTCTCCGGCGGCGTCTCCAACGTCGTCGTTCTCCTTCCGCGGCAACAACGCGGTGCGCGAGGCGATCCACGCCGTCTTCCTGTATCCACGCGATCGCCGCCGGCATGGACATGGGCATCGTCAACGCCGGCGCCCTGGTGGTCTACGACCAGGTCGACCCCGAGCTGCGCGAGCGCATCGAGGACGTCATCCTCAACCGGCGTCCCGACGCCACCGAGCGGCTGCTCGAGATCGCCGAGCGAGTTCGCCGCGGCCGGCGAGTCAGAGCGAGGTCGCCGACGAGGAGTGGCGCGAGCTGCCGGTCGACGAGCGGATCACCCACGCCCTGGTCAAGGGCATCGACGACTACGCCGAGACCGACACCGAGGAGCTGCGCGCCGTGATCGAGGCGCGCGGCGGACGGCCGATCGAGGTCATCGAAGGCCCGCTGATGGCCGGCATGAACGTCGTCGGCGACCTGTTCGGCGCCGGCAAGATGTTCCTGCCCCAGGTGGTGAAGTCGGCCCGGGTGATGAAGAAGGCCGTCGCCTACCTGATCCCGTTCATCGAGCAGGAAAGTCGACCGGCCGAGCGGCCACGCCAGGCACCAACGGCACGGTCGTCATGGCCACGGTCAAGGGCGACGTCCACGACATCGGCAAGAACATCGTCGGCGTGGTGCTGCAGTGCAACAACTACGACGTGATCGACCTCGGCGTGATGGTGCCGGCCCAGAAGATCCTCGACGCGGCCAAGGAGAACGACGCCGACGTCATCGGCCTGTCCGGGCTGATCACGCCGTCGCTGGACGAGATGGTCAACTTCGCCTCGGAGATGGAGCGCCAGGGCTTCGAGATCCCGCTGCTGATCGGCGGCGCCACCACCTCGCGCGCGCACACGGCGGTCAAGGTCGACCAGAAGTACCACGGCCCGGTGGTCTGGGTGAAGGACGCCTCCCGCTCGGTGCCGGTCGTCGCCGCGCTGCTGCTCGACGACCGCAGCGCCCGGAGCTGCTCGCCGACGTCGCAGGCCGACTACGACTCGCTGCGCGACCGGCACGCCGCCCAGAACGACGGCCAACTGGCGACGCTCGGCCGAGGCCGCGCGGACCGCACCCCGATCGACTGGACCGGCTACCGCCCGCCGCGGCCGCGGCTGCTGCTCCAGCAGGACCACGCGGTCTCGCACACCGACGACTGCCCGCGAGCCGGCGCAGTTCGTCAAGACCTTCCACGACTACTCGCTCGCCGAGCTGCGGCGCGTACATCGACTGGCAGCCGTTCTTCAACGCCTGGGAGATGAAGGGCAAGTTCCCGGACATCCTCAACAACCCCGCGTCCGGCGAGGCCGCCCGCAAGCTCTGGGACGACGCGCAGGCGATGCTCGACCGGATCATCGACGAGAAGTGGCTGACCGCCGCCGGCGTGTTCGGGCTGTTCCCGGCCAACGCCGTCGGACGACGACATCGAGGTCTACACCGACGAGTACCGCGGCGACGTCGCACGCCGCCTGCACCAGCTGCGCCAGCAGACCGAGCACCGGCCCGGGCGTGCCGCACCGCTCGCTGGCCGACTTCGTCGCGCCCAAGGACGACCGGCCTCCGCGACTACGTCGGGGCGTTCGCGGTCACCGCCGGCCTCGGCATCCACGACAAGATCGCGGAGTTCAAGGCCGAGCTCGACGACTACAGCGCGATCCTGCTCGAGTCGCTCGCCGACCGGCTGGCCGAGGCGTTCGCCGAGCGGCTGCACGAGCGGGTCCGCACCGAGTTCTGGGGCTACCAGCCCGACGAGCACCTCGACAACGAGTAGCTGATCAAGGAGCAGTACGTCGGCATCCGGCCCGCGCCCGGCTACCCGGCCTGCCCCGAGCACACCGAGAAGCAGACGCTCTGGGAGCTGCTCGACGTCGAGGCCAACACCGGCATCGAGCTGACCGAGAGCATGGCCATGTGGCCCGGCGCCTCGGTCAGCGGGCTGTACTTCTCGCCACCCGCAGTCGCAGTACTTCGTCGTCGGCCGGCTCGGCCGCGACCAGGTCGAGGACTACGCCGAGCGCAAGGGCTGGACCGTCGCCGAGGCCGAGCGGTGGCTCTCGCCCAACCTCGGCTACGACCCCGACGACTGAGGACCCTGCGGTTTGGTCCCCAACAACATGTTTCGGGGCCGGAAGTGTGCGGTTTGGGACCAAACGGCAGGGTTTCCAGCAGCCCGGGTTAGGGTGCTGCGGCCCGCACGCGGGCAGGTCCACAACTCCTCGGGAAAGGTCCGCTCATGCGCACCCTCGTCGTCGCCGCCGCCCTCGCGGCCGGCACCCTCGTCGTTCCGGTCGCGGCCTCCGCGCCGGCTCACGCCAACCCCTGTGCCCAGAACCCCTGGGTCACGATGAAGAAGCTCCCTGCCTACGTCGACCTCCGCAAGAACGGCGACAACAGCATCTTCAACCGCACGCAGGACCCGGTCCAGCGCACCATCACCTACGGATACAGCCACACCTACCAGGTGCAGAAGAGCTGGGAGGTCGGTGGGTCGGCCGGCATCTCGTGGAGCATCGTCAGCGCCAGCGTCGAGTCCAAGTACGGCAAGCAGTACACGTCGTCGGACGAGGTCAGCAGGAGCGAGGCGACCACGATGACGATCCGCCCCGGCTACACCGGCTGGACCCGGCTGGTCGTCTACCGTCACCCCATCGTCTGGAAGAAGCTGCGTGACACCTGGACCGGCACCGAGTGCAAGGTCCACGTCATCGCCAAGGCGCTGTGGCAGCCGCCGAAGCACCAGATGGTGCCGATCACGAAGAAGGGCCACCATTTCCCGGCCTGAGGCCCCTCCCATCCGACCGGGGTGCCGGTTGTCCTGCTAGCCGCGGTGCTCCGGGGGATGGTCGTCGCCGGGTCGCAACGGAGTGCTCCCACGTGCGGCCACCGAGCGCCTGGGAGCAGGCCGCCCCTCGCGACGTCCACCGGCGAGGGGCGGCCGATCAGGAATCTCCCTCAGCAGCCGAGAGCCGCGGCCAGGTTCCTCGCGTCGGCTGTCAACGTCGCTGCGTCGGCATCCTTGAGCTGCTTCCCTGTCTGTGTCGAGACCAGCCCGAGGTAGTCGGGGATGTCGACGCGTGCATCGGAGACCTGGCCAGCGAGGACCGCAGTCTGGATGGCTGCGGCCTTCGAGCGCAGCGCCTTGCCCGGTCCCTTGCCTGCGCTGTCGGTGAGGAGCGTCTGGGCGAGCGTCGCGGTATGGAGTGCGTACGTGATCGTGACCTGGGCTTGGCCAGGCGTGCTCCCCGCATCCGTCTGTGTCCCAGCGCCCGAGGTCACGGTGCAGTCCACGAGGGCCGGTACGCAGAAGTCGGTGCCACCGCCGCCACCTGCTGCGCTCTGACCGAACGCAGAGCCCCCGGCTCCCGTGACTCCTGGGCCCGGGGCTGGCGATCGGGGTGCTGGCAGCACCGCCGACACCTCCGGTCTGACCGGTGTTGACCCCCCCGGAGCCGCCGCCACCGCCACCGCCCGCGACGAGCACGGGGGAGCTGAAGTCTGAACCAAGCCTCACCCCGGAGGGCCCCCCCACCGTCACCTCCGTCACTGCCTCCGAAGTTGCCCGTGCCACCCGGCCCACCCCCCTGGTCGACGCAGACGTACAGCACCTGGGTGGCGCCGACCAGGCCCGTGAGCGTCGGACACCTCATCCCCGAGCCCCCCGGCGCCACCCACGCCACCGAAGATGCCGACGCCGGAGCCTCCGGCCGCACCGGTCGCCAGCAGCTGCACGCTGCTGACGCCCGCTGGGACGTTCCAGGTCGTGCAGCCTTGTGTCGTGAACGCGACCGTGGTCGTGCCGGACGTCCCTGGTGTTTCGGCCGCCATCGCCGAACCCACAGAGGCTGCCCTCAGCCCCAACCCGGCGGCGGAGACCGCGATGGCTCTCGTCGCTGGACGACGTCCGCTCCTTGCGGTCATCTCGATTCGCCTCGAACCCTTCGACATCAGACTTCCCCCGCTCATAGAAGTAGGGCGCTCGACAGCCCGAGAGAGGCGCTCTTCACCAGCACTATCAGTCGGTCAGATGACGCGAAATGTTCGCTCGCGGTCGACGGGCCGCTCGGCGGTGCTGATGGGCGCAACCTAGGGTGGCTGGTCAGATCGGGACCCATCGAGGTCGTAGCGGAGGACATGCTGAGTACCGGCGGATCGAGTGAACCTGCAGGTCAGCAGGCAGAGGGAGAGGTGCGCCGCCGTCTCGACTCGTTCGCCGCGGTGCTGTGGGACATGGACGGCACCCTGGTCGACACCGAGCCCGCCTGGATCGAGGCGGAGTTCGCCCTCGCCGAGCGCCACGGCCGCACCTGGTCACGCGAGCAGGCCCTCCAGCTGGTCGGCAACGACCTGCTGGTCTCGGGCCGCTTCCTGTGCGACCAGCTGGGCATCGACGTGCCGCCCGAACAGGTCGTGGAGGAGCTCCTCGACGACGTCGTCGAGAGCGTACGGCGAGAGGTGCCGTGGCGTCCGGGTGCGCGCGAGCTGCTGGCGTCGCTGCGCGCGGCCGGGGTCCCGTGCGCCCTGGTCACGATGTCCTACACCCGGTTCGTCGAACCGATCGTGGCCGCACTGCCCCACGGCACGTTCGCGGCGGTGGTCACCGGCGACACCGTCGAGCGCGGCAAGCCGCATCCGGAGCCGTACCTGACCGCGGCCCGCCTGCTCGACGTCCTGGCGTCGGAGTGCCTGGCGATCGAGGACTCGCCAACCGGGGTGACCTCGGCCGAGGCGGCCGGGTGCACGGTGCTCTGCGCGCCGCTGCACGTCCCGGTCTCCCCGGGGAGGCGCACCGTCCTGGTGAACGACCTGACCGGTCTGACCGCTGACAGCCCGCTGCCCGACCGGGCGGCTCCCCGGTCGTAGTACCACAGGCCAATGGCGGGTCCGACCCGGTTCCGGAGACCCTGGAGTCAACACCGAACCCGCAGACCCATCCCGAGGAGCCCCTCATGCGTACCCGCACCGTCCTGGCCGCACTCGCCCTGACCACCCTGGCCGCTCCCTGGGCCGTGACGGCCACGGCGCACGCGTCCGGGGGAGACGCCGTGCGCACCCACGGCGGCTGCGACGGCTCGCCCACCTGGACGCTCAAGGCCAAGCCGGACGACGGCCGGATCGAGGTCGAGGCCGAGGTCGACAGCAACAAGGCGGGACAGGTCTGGAACTGGACCCTCAAGCACGACGGCAGCGTGTCCAGCAGGGGCAGCTCCACGACTGGCGGCACCAGCGGCTCGTTCCGCGTGGAGCGCCGGATGACGAACCTGGCCGGCACCGACCACTTCACCTTCCGGGCGGAACGTCGCTCCACCGGCCAGGTCTGCCGTGGGAGCATCTCCCTCTAGCGCCGGCCGGGTCCGAACCTCGGCACCGGACCAGGAGCCGGGGAGGAGTTCGTGGTGAGCGTCCTGCGCCGGCCCTGGGCCAACCCGCTCGTCCAGTTCCTGGTCGCCACCCTGCTGCTGTTCGCGGCGACCTGGTGGGCGACGGGCGTCTTCTCCGAGCGAGCGGCCCGGACCGAGGCGGTCGCGGACGCCCGGGTCACCACCGACCTGCTGGCCCACTCGGTCGCCGAGCCGGCCATCCCGAAGGGCCTCGTCGACAGCGACCCCGGCGCGATCGACCGGTTCGACCGCGAGGTGCTCGACCGGCTGATGGTCGAGACGTGCGACGGATCAAGATCTGGCGCGGCGACGGCACCGTCGTCTACAGCGACGAGACCCAGCTGATCGGTCAGAAGTTCGAGCTCGACGACGAGCAGCTCCAGGTGCTGCGCCGCGGCGACACCGAGGGCGGGGTGTCCGACCTGCGCCGGCAGGAGAACAAGTTCGAGACCGAGGAGGACGGCCTCCTCGAGGTCTACACCCGGATCGAGGCGCCGGACGGCGAGCCGCTCCTCTTCGAGGCCTACTACTCCGATGGCGACGGTCCAGGCCAGGGCCTCGGACGTGCTGACCCCGTTCCGCCGCATCACCACGCGGCGCTCTGGCCGCCGTCCTCCTGATCGGGCTGCCACTGATCGGGCTGCTCACCCTGCGGCTGACCCGTGCGTCGCCGAGCGCGGGAGCGCCTGATGCTCCGGACCATGGACGCCTCCGAGGCCGAGCGGAGACGGATCGCCCGCGACCTCCACGACGGGGTCGTCCAGGAGCTCGCCGGGACCGCGTTCGCGCTGACCGCCAGCGCCCGGGAGGACGGCGTACCCGAGCCGCGTCCGACACGACCTGCGTGCGCTCGGTGAGGCCGTACGCCGGAGCCTGCGGCAGCTGCGCTCGCTGCTGGTGGAGATCCACCCACCCGGACTGAACGCGGCCGGGCTGGCCGCTGCGCTGGAGGACCTCACCGCCCAGGCCGCCGGAGCCGGCGTCGAGGCCACGGTGACGGTGTCCGGCATCGACGGACGCCCCCGACCATGTCGTGACCCTGGTCTGGCGGGTCGCCCAGGAGGCGATCCGTAACGCGGTGCGCCACGCGCACGCCGAGCACCTCGTGGTGGAGGTCACCGGCGACGAGCGCTCGGTGGTGGCCTGCTGGTGCAGTCGACGACGGGATCGGGTTCGACCTCGCGAGCGAGCGGCGGGAGGGCTCCTACGGGCTGCGCGGGCTGCAGAGCCTGGTCGAGGACGGTGGCGGCACGGTGCAGGTGGAGTCCGCGCCCGGGGCCGGGACGACGGTCCGGATGGTGGTGGAGCGGAGATGAGCGACGAGATGATCCGGGTGGTGATCGTCGACGACCACGCCGTGCTGCGGGCCGGGCTCGAGCAGATGCTGGCCGGGCGAGGCCGACCTGGAGGTGGTCGGCACGGCGTCCGACGGCGCACAGGCGATCGAGCTGGTCCGCGAGCTGCGTCCCGACGTCGTGCTGATGGACCTGCAGATGCCCGGCGTCGACGGGGTGAGCGCCACCCGCACCATCGTCGGCGAGGAGCTGGCCGACGTGCTGGTGCTGACGTCGTACTCCGACGCGGAGCGGATCGTCGGCGCCCTCGACGCCGGCGCGCTGGGCTACCTGCTCAAGGACGCCGAGCCCGACGAGGTGCTGCGGGGCATCCGGGCGGTCGCGCGCGGGCGAGTCGCCGATCAACCCGCGGGCGGCCCGCGAGCTCCTCGGCTCCCGACGGACGACGTCGACGGCGGCCGCCGACCTGACCCCGCGGGAGAGCGAGGTGCTGTCGCTGGTGCGTCAGGGGCTGGCCAACAAGCAGATCGCGCGCCGGCTGGGGATCTCCGAGCGGACGGTCAAGGCCCACCTGACCTCGACGTTCCAGCGGATCGGGGTCGTCGACCGCACCCAGGCAGCGCTGTGGGCCGAGCGGAACGGCGTCGGCGGCACCCTGCACGTCCAGCCAGGGCCGGGCCGTGGTCAGAGGTCGACGTCGTCGGCGGTGAGCTCGCCGCTGTCGCCCTCACGGCGGGGCAGCGGCGGCGGGGTGCCGCCGTAAGTCGGGCAGAGGTCGTGGAACGAGCACCAGTCGCACAGCGGCTCGGGTTGGGGCGCCAGTCGCCGGACTCCTCGGCCCGCTTGATCGCCTCCCAGATCGCCTCGACCTTGCGCTCGGTGGCCAGCAGGTCGGCCTCGTCGGGGACGTAGCGCAGCATCTCGGCGTTGCCGAGGTAGACCAGCTGGAGCATGGCCGGCAGAACCCCGCGGGTGCGCCAGATGACCAGGGCGTAGAACTTCATCTGGAACAGGGCCTTGGCCTCGAAGAACTCGCTGGGCGAGCGACCGCTCTTGTAGTCGACCACGCGGATCGCGCCGTCGGGCGCGATGTCGAGCCGGTCGACGAAGCCCCGCAGCAGCAGCCGTGAGTCGAGCAGCGCCTCGACGTAGAGCTCGCGCTCGGCCGGCTCGAGGCGGCGCGGGTCCTCGAGGGTGAAGTAGCGGTCGAGCACCGTGCGGCAGGAGGCGAGCCACTCGGCGACATCGGGCCCCTCGCCGGTGAACATCTCGGCCAGGGCCGGCTCGGCGGCGAGCAGCGTGTCCCATGTGGGCACCAGGAGGTCGCGGGCGACGTCGGGCGTGCGCGTCGGGCGCCGGCAGGTCGAAGAGGTCCTCGAGCACCTTGTGGACCAGCGTGCCGCGCAGCGCGTCGGCCGAGGGCTCCTCGGGCAGCCGGTCGATGGTGCGGTAGCGGTAGAGCAGCGGGCAGTTCATGAAGTCGGAGGCCCGGCTCGGCGAGAGGGCGCCGATCACGTCCACGCCGTCGACCGGCGTACCGCGCAGCTCCGCGGGCGACGCCCGCTGCCCGGGTATCGGCCTCGGCGCCGGCGACGCCGGTCGGCCACGACGGCCGGTGGCGCGGAGGGGACGGTGCTCATGGGGCCGAATCTAGGTCAGGGCACCGACAGCCCGGGCTCCCGGCACGCCGTCCGGCGCCGCGGGCGTGATCGGGGTCGGCGGCAGACCCGGTTCGGTAGCCTCGAGACATGACCGACGACCGCGCGCCGGGCGGCGCGGACGCCGCGCCCACCTGGCACGTTCAAGGTCGGGTCGATCGCCGGGCAGCGACGTCCTCGTCAGCAGCTCGTGGTTCCTGATCGCCGGGCTGATCGCGGTCATCACGGCGCCGGCCGTCGAGCGGGTCGAGCCCGGACTCGGCGCCGCTGAAGTACGTCGCCGGGCTCGACGCTGGCGGTGCTGCTCTACCTCTCGGTGCTGCTGCACGAGGCGTCGCACGCGCTGATGGCCAAGCGGTACGGGCTCGCCGGTCTCCTCGATCACGCTGCAGTTCCTCGGCGGCATGACCGCGATCGAGGGCGAGCCGGAGAGCCCGCGCCAGGAGTTCTGGGTCTCGGTCGTGGGCCCGCTGTCGTCCCTGGCGATCGCGCTGGCGGCGTTCGCTGGCGTCCCTGGTGGCGCCGGGCGGCCTGATCGGGCTGGCGCTCAACGGCCTTGCCTTGTCCAACCTCCTGGTCGGCGTCCTCAACCTGGTGCCCGGCCTGCCGCTCGACGGCGGCCGGGTGCTCAAGGCCGCTGGTCTGGCGGATCACCGGCGACACCCACCGCGGCACCATCGTCGCCGCATGGGTCGGCCGCGTCGTCGCGGTCGCTGGCGATCGGCTGGCCGTTCCTGATGCAGCGGGTCTTCGGGACGCCGCCGGCGCCCCTTCGACTTCGTCTTCGCCGGCGTGATCGCGATGTTCCTGTGGGGCGGCGCGACGTCGGCGCTGCAGAACGCGCGTCCGCGCGCTCGCCTCCCGCACCTGGTCGCCCGCGAGCTGGCCCGCCGTACCCTCACCGTGCCGGGCGACCTGCCGCTCGCCGAGGCCGTCCGTCGTGCCCAGGAGGTCCAGGCCGGCGGCATCGTGACCGTCACGCCGCGGCGGCGTCCCGGTGGGCGTGGTCAGCGAGGCAGGCGCTGCTCTCGGTGCCGCTCGACCGTCGCGCGTGGGTGCCGACCTCGTCGGTGGCGCGGACCCTGGAGTCGGGGCTCAGCCTGCCGGTCGGCGATCGGCGGGGAGGACCTGATCCGCGCCATCTCCGCGCGGCCGGCGGCCGAGTACCTGCTCCTCGACACCGACGGCAGCATCTTCGGGGTGCTGGCCACCGCCGACGTCGACGCCGCCTTCCGGGCACACGCCTGAGTCCGCCGTCGATTGGTTGCCGTTTGGTCCCCAACCGCACGTTTTCGCCCCAGAACCCTGCCGTTTGGTCCCCAACCGCACACCGGGGACGCCGACGCTAGGGTCGCGTCCATGTCTGACGGAGTCCGCCCATCCCGACGTTCCCGCCGAGGCCTGGGCCGGCGTCCACCGCGGTCCGCTGAGGGCGGGGGAGTGGGTACGGCTGACCGACCAGAAGGGCCGCCGTCACAACTTCGAGCTGGTGCCGGGCAAGCGGTTCTTCTCCAACCGGGGGCACCTCGAGCACGACGACCTGATCGGCCGGGAGGAAGGCTTCACCGTCGGTTCGTCCGTCGGCGGGGAGTATCTCGTCTTCCGCCCGCTCCTGAGTGAGTTCGTGGTCTCGATGCCGCGCGGCGCGGCCGTGGTCTACCCCAAGGACGCCGCGCAGATCGTGGCCATGGCCGACATCTTCCCCGGCGCCGACGTCGTGGAGGCGGGCGTCGGCTCCGGTGCACTCACCTGCTCACTGCTCCGCGCAGTGGGTCCGCTCGGCAGCGTGTCGTCGTACGAGCGACGGGAGGAGTTCGCCGACGTCGCACGTGCCAACGTCCACCAGTTCTTCGGTGTGAGCGACGGCCGGAGCCATCCGGCCTGGCGGCTCACCCTCGGCGACCTGGCCGAGGCGCTCCCGGCGTCCGGTGACCGGGCCGACCGGGTCATCCTCGACATGCTCGCGCCCTGGGACTGTCTCGACGCCACCGCCGATGCCCTGCGTCCCGGCGGCATCGTCTGCGCGTACGTCGCGACCACCACGCAGCTGTCACGGTTCGTCGAGACGGTCCGGGCGCACGGGGGGTTCACCGAGCCCCACGCCTGGGAGTCGCTGGTCCGCGACTGGCACGTCGAGGGGCTCGCCGTCCGGCCAGGGCACGCGATGATCGGGCACACGGCGTTCCTGGTGACCGCACGCCGGATGGCACCGGGGGAGCAGGCCGCCACTGAAGCGACGCCGTCCTGCGCCCGGCGCGTACGGCCCCGACTACGCCGGGCCGCGCCCACCCGGCGTACCCGAGGAGCCGGCGGCCGAGTAGCCCGCGACCGCGCCACCGACCGCCATCCAGGGGGCGGACGACGAGATCAAATCGTGAGAAACGCGGTGGGATTCAGCGTTCCCCGCGATCAGGTTGACGAGTAGGGTCGAAGGAAAGGAGGTGGGACGCATGAGCAATGGTCACGATGCTTCGGGTGACGCCTCGAGCCGCGGAGACAGTGCCCGCGAGCTGGCCGACCAGGTGCGGTTCCTCGAGGCCGAGGTCACCGACCTGCGCCGCCGCCTGTCCGACTCGCCCACCCAGAGCCGCAGCCTCGAGCTCCGGCTCGCCGACACCCAGCGCTCCCTGTCCGCCGTCACCTCCCAGAACGAGCGTCTCGCCCAGACCCTGCGCGAGGCCCGCGACCAGATCGTGACGCTCAAGGAGGAGGTCGACCGGCTCGCGCAGCCGCCGGCCGGCTTCGGCATCTTCCTGCAGCGCAACGAGGACGGCACGGTCGACGTCTTCACCGGCGGCCGCAAGCTGCGGGTCAACGTCAGCCCCGCCGTCGAGCTCGACGCCCTGGCGCGGCCAGGAAGTCATGCTCAACGAGGCCCTCAACGTCGTCGACGCCCTGGAGTTCGAGCAGGTCGGCGAGGTCGTGATGCTCAAGGAGATGCTCGAGGACGGCGAGCGCGCGCTGGTCATCGGGCAACGCCGACGAGGAGCGCGTCGTACGCCTGGCCGACCCGCTCGCACGAGCACCTGCGCGCCGGCGACTCGCTGCTGCTCGACCCCCGCTCCGGCTACGTCTACGAGCGGGTGCCCAAGTCCGAGGTCGAGGAGCTGGTCCTCGAAGAGGTGCCCGACATCGACTACGCGCTCGATCGGCGGACTCGGCAGCCAGATCGAGCGATCCGCGACGCGGTCGAGCTGCCGTACCTCCACCCCGACCTGTTCCACGAGCACCAGCTCAAGCCGCCCAAGGGCGTGCTGCTCTACGGCCCTCCCGGCTGCGGCAAGACGCTGATCGCCAAGGCGGTCGCCAACTCGCTGGCCAAGAAGGTCGCCGCGAAGACCGGCCAGGAGGGGAAGACCTACTTCCTCAACATCAAGGGCCCCGAGCTGCTCAACAAGTACGTCGGCGAGACCGAGCGGCACATCCGCCTGGTCTTCCAGCGGGCTCGGGAGAAGGCGAGCGAGGGCACCCCCGTCATCGTCTTCTTCGACGAGATGGACTCCCTGTTCCGCACCCGCGGCTCCGGCGTCTCCTCCGACGTGGAGAACACCATCGTCCCGCAGCTGCTCAGCGAGATCGACGGCGTCGAGGGGCTCGAGAACGTCATCGTGATCGGCGCCTCCAACCGCGAGGACATGATCGACCCGGCGATCCTGCGGCCCGGCCGGCTCGACGTGAAGATCAAGATCGAGCGGCCGGACGCCGAGGCGGCACGCGACATCTTCTCCAAGTACCTCTGCCGACGCTGCCGCTGCACGCCGACGACCTCGCCGAGCACGGCGGCGACCGCGACGCCTGTGTCGACGGCATGATCCAGGCCACCGTCGAGCGGATGTACTCCGAGACCGAGGAGAACCGCTTCCTGGAGGTCACCTACGCCAACGGTGACAAGGAGGTCCTGTACTTCAAGGACTTCAACTCCGGCGCCATGATCCAGAACATCGTCGACCGGGCCAAGAAGATGGCGATCAAGGACTTCCTCGACCACGACCAGCGCGGCCTGCGGGTCGCAGCACCTGCTCCAGGCCTGCGTCGACGAGTTCAAGGAGAACGAGGACCTGCCCAACACCACCAACCCCGACGACTGGGCGCGGATCTCCGGCAAGAAGGGCGAGCGGATCGTCTTCATCCGCACCCTGGTCACCGGCAAGCAGGGCACCGAGCCCGGCCGCTCGATCGACACCGTCGCCAACACCGGCCAGTACCTCTGACCTGTCACCTCTGAGCCCGGGCTGCGGTCGCCGGGGATTGCCGTTTGGGACCAAACGGCGAGTTGGATCGTTCCACCTTGCGGTTGGGGACCAAACGGCGCATCGACCCGCCCTCACACAGTGGCGCGACGCCGAGTCGCGACTCCAGGCGCATACCGACTGCTCGAGCAGAGCGCGGACGTCGCGGGTCAGGTGACAGCGCCGGCCAAGCGTTGTGCCACGGGTCGCACAGCGTGAAGGTGCGCAGGGCGGCGTCATACGACGCGCCCGGCGCCGCGACTGCTTGGCCGTCGAGGCCGAGCCGCCTCACCGGCCAGCCGCCCGCAGGCACGCGCCCGGGTCTCGCCCGCGGCGCGACGCGCAGGAGACGTCGTCGACCCGAGGTACGACGTGCTCGGCCCACCAGCCCGCGGGCTCACGCCAGCGGGAGGCCCCGGACCTTGGTCACCGGCGGCGCGTAGGCTCGGCCCATGACCGTACGGCGAGTGATGGGCATCGAGACCGAGTACGGCATCTCCGTGCCCGGCCAGCCCCATGCCAACGCGATGCTGGCCTCCTCCCAGATCGTCAACGCGTACGCGGCCGCCACCACCAAGGCCGCGGCGCGCCCGCTGGGACTTCGAGGAGGAGACCCCGCTGCGCGACGCCCGCGGCTTCGACCTCGCCGCCAGCTGGCCGACCCCAGCCAGCTCACCGACGAGGACATCGGCCTGGCCAACGTGATCCTCACCAACGGCGCCCGGCTCTACGTCGACCACGCCCACCCGGAGTACTCCTCGCCCGAGGTCACCAACCCGCTCGACGCCGTGCTCTGGGACAAGGCCGGCGAGCGGATCATGGCCGAGGCGTCGCGGCTGGCGGCGCTCACGCCC
Organism: uncultured Actinomycetota bacterium; assembly: GCA_963808115.1. Lineage (GTDB taxonomy): Bacteria > Actinomycetota > Actinomycetes > Propionibacteriales > Nocardioidaceae > Nocardioides. The sequence goes on along the minus strand of CAWEEN010000002.1, from coordinate 313,603 downwards.
GGGGCGACCCCGATCAACCTCTACAAGAACAACACCGACAACAAGGGCGCCTCCTACGGCACCCACGAGAACTACCTGATGCGCCGCACGACGCCGTTCGGCGACATCGTGCGGCACCTGACGCCGTTCTTCGTCAGCCGCCAGGTCGTCTCCGGCGCCGGCCGGGTCGGCATCGGCCAGGACGGCCGCGACCACGGCTTCCAGCTCAGCCAGCGGGCCGACTACTTCGAGGTCGAGGTCGGCCTCGAGACGACGCTCAAGCGGCCGATCATCAACACCCGCGACGAGCCGCACGCCGACCCCGAGAAGTACCGCCGGCTGCACGTCATCATCGGCGACGCCAACCTCTCGGAGATCTCCACCTACCTCAAGGTCGGCACCACCTCGCTGGTGCTCGCCATGATCGAGGACGGCTTCATCACCAGCGACCTCGCGTCGACGACCCGGTGCCGCCCTGCACGAGGTCTCGCACGACCCGACGCTGCGCCAGCTGGTCACGCTCCGCGACGGGCGCAAGCTGACCGCGTTCCAGCTCCAGATGGAGTACCTCGAGCTGGCCCGCAAGTACGTCGAGGACCGGTTCGGCGCCGACGCCGACGCCCAGACCATCGACGTCCTGGACCGCTGGGAGTCGGTGCTGACCCGGCTCGAGCACGACCCGATGCTGTGCGCCGCGAGCTCGACTGGGTCGCCAAGCTGGAGCTGCTGGAGGGCTACCGCGACCGCGACGGCCTCGACTGGGACGACGCCAAGCTGCAGCTGGTCGACCTCCAGTACGCCGACGTGCGCCCCGACAAGGGCCTCTACCACCGCCTGGTCCAGCCCGGGCCGGATCGAGCGGCTGCTCGACGACGACACCATCGAGCGGGCGATGCACGCGCCGCCCGAGGACACCCGGGCCTACTTCCGCGGCCGCTGCCTGGAGCAGTACGCCGACGACGTCGCCGCCGCCTCCTGGGACTCGGTGATCTTCGACCTCCCGGGCCGCGACTCCCTCCAGCGGGTGCCCACCCTCGAGCCGCTGCGCGGCACCAAGGCCCACGTCGACGAGCTGCTCGACCGCTGCGCCACCGCCGAGGAGCTCTTCCGGGCGCTCACCCACGGAGCGTGACGACGTGACCGACGACGAGCTCCAGCCCGGGTCCGAGGCCGCCGCGCTCGCGCCGGCTCTGGCCGGGCTCGCCGAGCCCGAGCCGTACGACGCGGACCGACGAGGGCTTCGAGCCGCAGGTCGTGCCGCCCGGCGTGACGGCCTTGACCATGGACTTCCGGCCACGCCGCATCCGGTTGTTCGTGGACGCGTCCGGACAGGTCACCCGGGCAACCGCAGGCTGAGCCCGCTCGGCCGCCGCGGCACCGAGCCGGGACTCCGGTCAGGGTGAGGGCCGAGCGGCTAGGGTGAATGCATGGCCCAGGAGCAGAAGCAGCCTCGCAAGTCGGACGAGACCGAGGAGGTCACCGAGGTCGCCCCCGAGACTGACGTCGCCGAGCGCAAGGAGGCCCTCGACGACGACGTCGACGCGATCCTCGACGAGATCGACGACGTCCTCGAGAAGAACGCCGAGGACTTCGTGAAGTCCTTCGTCCAGAAGGGCGGCCAGTAGGGGTGGCCGACTCCCGCCTGCCGGCGTCGTTCATGACGCCCGGCACCTCCTGCTTCCCCGACTTCCTCGCGGCCGAGTCGCCCGAGCTGCTGCCGTCGCGGCGCGCGTGCCGCCGGCCACGCGGGTGACCTGGCGCCGCACGGCACCACGATCGTGGCGGCGACCTTCCCCGGCGGCGTCGTGATGGCCGGCGACCGCCGCGCCACGATGGGCAACGTCATCGCCCAGCGCGACATCGAGAAGGTCTTCCCGGCCGACGAGTACTCCTGCGTCGGCATCGCCGGCACGGCCGGCCTCGCCGTCGAGCTGGTCCGGCTGTTCCAGATCGAGCTCGAGCACTACGAGAAGATCGAGGGCAGCCGCTGTCCCTCGACGGCAAGGCCAACCGGCTGGCCGCCATGATCCGCGGCAACCTCGGCATGGCGATGCAGGGCCTCGCCGTCGTCCCCCTCTTCGCCGGCTACGACCTGACCGTCGGGCAGGGCCGGATCTTCTCCTACGACGTCACCGGCGGCCGCTACGAGGAGACGGCTTCCACTCGGTCGGCTCCGGCTCGCTGTTCGCCCGCGGCGCCCTGAAGAAGCTCTACCGCGACGACCTGACGAGAACGACGCGTCACCGCGATCATCCAGGCGCTCTACGACGCCGCCGACGACGACTCCGCCACCGGCGGACCCGACCTGACCCGGCGGATCTTCCCGGTCGTCCAGGTGATCACCGCCGAAGGCGGCCACCGGCTGCCCGAGAGCGAGGTCGCCGCGATCGCGGACGCCGTCCTCGCCGGCCGCATGAACCGCCCCGACGGCCCGGCCGCGGCCCTGACCTGATCGGATCCCCGCCATGAGCATGCCGTTCTACGTCTCGCCCGAGCAGGCGATGAAGGACCGGGCCGACTACGCGCGCAAGGGCATCGCCCGCGGCCGGTCGGTCGTGGCGGTCCAGTACGCCGACGGCATCCTCTTCGTCGCCGAGAACCCGTCCCAGGCGCTGCACAAGGTCAGCGAGATCTACGACCGCATCGCCTTCGCGGCGGTCGGCAAGTACAACGAGTTCGAGAACCTCCGGATCGCCGGCGTCCGCCTCGCCGACATGCGCGGCTACGCCTACGACCGCCGCGACGTCACCGGCCGCGGCCTCGCCAACGCCTATGCCCAGACGCTCGGCACGATCTTCACCAGCGGTGGGGAGAAGCCCTACGAGGTCGAGCTCTTCGTCGCCGAGGTCGGCGACAGTGCCGCCGACGACCAGATCTACCGGCTCACCTACCAGGGCCAGGTCACCGACGAGCACCAGTACGCCGTGATGGGCGGCGCCGACGAGGTGGTCGCGTCGTACCTCAAGGAGCACTACACCGAGAACGCGTCCCTCTCCGACGCGCTGCACCTGGCCGTCGCTGCCCTGGGCCAGGTCTCCGACGAGGGGAGCAACGGCACTGGGCCGAACGACCGGGTGATCCCCGCGGGCGACCTCGAGGTGGCGGTCCTGGACCGCACCCGGGTGCAGCCGCGGAAGTTCCTGCGCCTCATGCCGGCGCGGCTCGAGGCGCTGCTCGGCGACCGCGGGCCGACCACGCCGCACCCCGATGACGCCTCCTCTGCCGGGGCCGGCACGCCCGACCGGGCGCCGGACCCACCAGCCGCCACCGAGGTCGATCCCGCCGACATCCCCGACGAGCCATCGTCCGGGCAGGACTGGCCGGAGTCCGCGGCGACGTTGCCCGCGAGCAGCGGTTGGGGACCAAACGGCGTCCACAACGGGGCCGCTTGGGACCCTCATCCACAGACGGGTGGCTTGGACTGACGTGGCCCCAGCAACTGGGTCAGTCTGGCCGGGTGAGGACCGACGACGTACCGATCCGGGGCGCGGTCAGAGCTCGAGGATTCCGACGGGTGAGTCATGGATTGTTCGTCCTGGACCGCCCCGGCCTGAGTCAGGAGGACGAGTTCCTGCGTGACCTTCGGGCCTGGGCGCTGGTGCTGCCCGACCGCGCCGTCCTCACCCATCTGACCGCCGCCCGGCTGCTCGGGTGGCGTCTTCCGCCCCTCTCCATCCCCGTGCCGGTGTTCGCGGCGGTCCACGGCGCCGAGAGACGACCGCGCCGAGCGGGGCTGGTCTGCTCCCGCCTCGTGGCCACGGAGCAAGACGCTCTCACGGTCCACGGTTTGTCCGTCGACGCGCCGGAGGAGGTCCTCCTCCGGGCGGCTCGCGACCTGGGTCACCTGGATCTCGTCGTACTCCTGGACTCCGCCCTGTCTCTCGGGCACGTCGACCACGACCGCCTGGTCCTGATCCTCTCCAGCCGTAGACCCGGGACACGCGCTCTCGCGGCGGCCTACGCCGCCTCGGACCGCCGGGCGGAGTCGAGTGGCGAGACACTGCTCCGGCTGTTCCACCGTGCCATGGAGGTGCAGGTCGTTCCGCAGGTCGACCTGCACGACCAGCACGATGCGCTCATCGGACGTGCCGACCTGATGGTGAGCGCCACCCGCAGCGTGCACGAGTACGACGGGTCGGGTCATCGCTCTCAGCTCCAGCACCGCGGCGACCTACGCCGCGAGCGGGCGTTGAGCCAGGCGGGCTACGTCCGTCGAGGGTTCACCCTCGACGACCTGATGAACCACTCCGCGACCGTGATGCACGAGCTGGACCGCGCCTTCGATCGCGCCCACCGACGTCGCCGACTCCTGAGGTGGCGACGGATGGTCGACCACTCCACGTACACCGAGCCGGGACGGGAGCGGCTGCTCAACCGCTGGCGTCGAGCCATGGGCGTCACCGATTGGTCATGAACGACGGGTTCGACGGCTTGATCTCTGCGGTTGGGGACCAAACGGCACAAATGGCGCCCGCCGCGCCGGACGCCGGGGGCGCCCCGGTGGCGTGCGGCATAGTCTGATCTCGTGGACCGTCGCATCTTCGGGATCGAGAACGAGTACGGCGTCACGTGCACGTTCAAGGGCCAGCGGCGGCTGAGCCCCGACGAGGTGGCGCGCTACCTGTTCCGCAAGGTCGTCAGCTGGGGCCGGAGCTCCAACGTCTTCCTGCGCAACGGTGCCCGGCTCTACCTCGACGTGGGCAGCCACCCGGAGTACGCCACACCCGAGTGCGACGACATCGGCGAGCTGGTCACCCACGACAAGGCAGGCGAGCGGGTCCTCGAAGGTCTGCTCAAGGACGCCGAGCAGCGACTGCACGACGAAGGCATCGCCGGCGAGATCTACCTGTTCAAGAACAACACCGACTCCGCAGGCAACTCCTACGGCTGCCACGAGAACTACCTGGTGAGCCGAGCCGGCGAGTTCAACCGGCTGGCAGACGTGCTCATCCCGTTCCTGGTGACCCGCCAGATCCTCGTCGGCGCGGGGAAGGTGACCCAGACCGCACGGGGCGCGTCGTACTCCGTGAGCCAGCGCGCCGAGCACATCTGGGAAGGCGTCAGCAGCGCCACCACCCGGTCGCGCCCGATCATCAACACCCGTGACGAGCCACACGCCGACGCTGAGCGCTTCCGCCGCCTGCACGTGATCGTGGGCGACTCCAACATGAGCGAGACGACCACCATGCTCAAGGTGGCCAGCTGCGATCTCGTGCTGCGGATGATCGAGGAGGGCGTGGTGATGCGCGACCTCACCATGGAGAACCCCATCCGCGCCATCCGCGAGATCAGCCACGACGTCTCCGGCTCGCGCAAGGTACGCCTCGCCAACGGGCGTGAGGCCAGTGCCCTCGACATCCAGCAGGAGTACCTGTCCAAGGCGCGCAACTTCGTGGACCGTCGCGAGATCTCGACCCCGCTGATCGAGCGTGCGCTCGACCTCTGGGAGCGCGGCCTCAAGGCGGTCGAGTCCGACGACCTCGGGCTGGTCGACCGGGAGCTCGACTGGGTGATCAAGTGGAAGCTCATCGACCGCTACCGCGCCCACCACGGGCTGCCGCTGGGCCACCCCCGGATCGCCCAGCTCGACCTGGCCTACCACGACATCCGCCGCGACCGCGGCTTGTACTACCTGCTCGAGAAGCGCGGGGCCGTCGCGCGGGTCACCACCGACCTGAAGATCTTCCAGGCCAAGTCGGTCCCTCCCCAGACGACCCGGGCCCGCCTCCGTGGCGAGTTCATCCGCAAGGCGCAGGAGCGCCGGCGCGACTTCACCGTTGACTGGGTACACCTCAAGCTCAACGACCAGGCCCAGCGCACCGTGCTCTGCAAGGATCCGTTCCGGGCACACGACGAGCGGGTGCAGCGGCTGATCGACGGCATGTGAACCTTGCGCCGGGCGGCGTTGACCCTGCGGTTTGGTCCCAAACCGCAAGGCTGAGGGTCAGGAACGTGCGGTTGGGGACCAAACGGCACAGTCGGCGGCCCACGCAGCAGGATTCTGGGACGTGTGGAGGCGCCGGATAGGGTGATCGCTCCGACTCCGATCCCTGAAGGGCCCCTTGTGTTGACGCGCCGTTCCACCGTCCGACTGCTCCCCGCCGTACTGGTCGCGGCAGCCGTTGCCCTCGCCGGCTGCGGCTCGAGCGACTCCAGCGGCGCGGCCGCGAGCACCTCCGCTGGCTGGGACCAGGTCTCGATCAGCGGCGACGTCGGCTCCGCCGCGACGGTCGCCTTCAAGGGTCAGGTCACCGACCAGACCACCCACACCGCGGTCCTCACCGAGGGCACCGGGCCGGTCGTGCAGAGCGGTGACAACGTCATCCTGCAGACGGTGATCGCTGACGGCTACACCCAGAAGACCGCTGCCGACTCCTACAAGGACCAGGCCCCGCAGGTGGTCCCGCTGACCGACAGCGTGCCCCAGATCCTCCGCACCGCGATCGAAGGCAAGAAGGTCGGCACACGGGTGGCGATCTACACCAGCGCCGACAAGATCTTCGGCGCCCAGGGCAACCCCCAGCTCCAGATCGGCAACAAGGACGCCGTCGTCCTCGTGCTCGACATCGTCGGCATGCCCCTCGACGGCCCGAACGGCGCGTCCCACAAGTCCCCGTCGTGGGCGCCGAAGGTCGTGGAGAAGAACGGCGTGGTCACCAACCTCGACTTCAAGGGCACCCCGAAGCCCGATGGCAAGCTCCACTCGGCCGACCTCCGCAGCGGCACCGGTGCCACCGTGAAGGCGGGCCAGTCCATCGTCGTGCAGTACCTCGGCTCGGTGTACGGCGCGACGAAGCCGTTCGACGAGAACTTCAGCGGCGCCCCGATCTCCTTCCAGATCGGCGCGAACAAGGTCGTCAAGGGCTGGGACCAGACCCTGGTCGGCCAGAAGGTCGGAAGCCGGGTGATCCTGGCCATCCCGCCCAAGGACGGCTACGGCTCGCAGAAGCAGACCGGCATCCCGGCGAACTCGACGCTCTACTTCGTGGTCGACATCCTCTGGGCCGGCTGAGCAGAATCGGACCCGTGCGGACTCGACAGGGGACACCACCGGCTGGACAGGCCGGGGTGAGAGCCGGATGAGCCAGGCGTCGACCAAGACCGAGCGCCTGCTCAACCTGCTGATCATGCTGCTGGTCCAGCGGCACTACGTCCCCAAGGACCGGATCCGCGCCATCCTCTACGACGACACCTCCGACGAGGCGTTCGAGAAGATGTTCGAGCGCGACAAGGAGGAGCTGCGCAGCCTCGGTGTGCCGATCGAGGTGGGTCAGATGGACGCCTTCTTCGACGACGAGCCGGGCTACCGGATCCGCGCCGACGAGTTCGCGCTGCCCGACATCTCGCTGGAGCCCGACGAGGCCGCCGTGGTCGCCCTGGCCACCAAGGTCTGGGAGAACGCCCGCCTGGCCGAGGCGACCCTGGACGCTGTCGGCAAGCTCACGGCAGCAGGGGTCGACGTCGACCTGGCCGCGCTCGACATCGCCCAGCCTCGGCTGGCGGCCGACGAGCCGTCGTTCGAGGTCTTCTGGGAGGCCACCTTGAGCCGGCGGGCCGTCACCTTCGACTACCGCCGCCCCGGGTACGACGAGGCGCTGACCCGCCACCTCGAGCCCTGGGGCGTGGTCCGGTTCTCCGGCCGCTGGTACGTCGTCGGTCTCGACACCGACCGCGGCCAGGAGCGGGTCTTCCGGCTTTCCCGCGTGGTCGGTCAGGCCACCGCCACCGGACCCGTCGGCGCGTTCGAGGTCCCGGTCGGCACGGACGTCCACGAGGTCGCGCGTCGGCTCGCGCCGACCACCCCTGCCGAGGAGGCCGTCGTCCTGGTGCGGCCCGGCGCGGGGGCCGTCCTGCGGCGCAACGCCGGCCTGGTCGAGCCCGACGTGGCCGGTCCCGACGAGCGCACGCCATGGGACCGGGTCCGGCTGCCTGGCGGAGCGCAGGCCGATGAGCTGCTCTCCTTCGGCCCCGACGTCTACGTCGAGGAGCCGACGTCCCTGCGGGACGAGGTCGTGTCCCGGCTGCGGGAGGCGGTGACCCCGTGACGACCTCGACCGGTGGGGCCGCGAAGAACCAGGTGGCCCGGCTGCTCCGCCTGGTGCCCTACCTCCAGAGCCGCGGGCAGGTTCCCCTCGAGGAGGCCGCACGCGCGATGGGGATCCCACCCGACCAGCTCGACAAGGACCTGCGGGTGCTGTTCCTGTGCGGTCTTCCCGGGGGCTACCCCGACGACCTGATCGACGTCGACCTCGACGCGCTGGAGGGCGAGGGCGTGATCCGGGTGACCAACGCCGACTACCTGGCCCGTCCGCTGCGGCTGACCCCTACCGAGGCCACCGCCATCATCGTGGCGCTGCGCGCCCTGCGAGGTGGAGCCGACGCCGACACCCGCGCCGTGGTCGACAAGGCCCTGGCCAAGCTGGAGGACGCCGCTGCGGGCGGTCCCGGCCTGGTCGACCCCGGCGACGCCGCTCCCGAGACGCTGGCGGTCCGCGCCAGCCTGGATGACGCCGTACGACGGCAGCGGCAGGTCCGGCTGACCTACTACGTCCCCGCCCGCGACGAGGAGTCCGACCGGATCGTCGACCCCCACGCGGTGGTCCGCCACCACGGCGTCGACTACCTCGACGCATGGTGCCACAGCGCCGAGGCGCCCCGACTGTTCCGGCTCGACCGGATCCACGAGGCCACGGTCCTCGACTCGGCGGTGACCACCGACCCGGGGGAGACCCGCGACCTGTCCGAGGGCATCTTCGGCCACGGCGACGAGGCCACCCTGGTCACCCTGGCACTGCGCCCGGAGGCCCGGTGGGTGGAGGAGTACTACGCGACCGAGGCCGTGCGCCCGGGACCGGACGGCGGCTCGGAGGTCGATCTGCTCGTCGCCGACGAACGCTGGTTGCGCCGCCTGCTCCTGCGGCTGACCCCATCCGCGAGCGTCGTGTCACCGAACCACTACGGAGACGGCGCGGCCGAGGCGGCACGTCAGGCTTTGGCTTTGTACGACGCATCCCCGGGCTAGACTGTCCACGCTCTTTCTTCTCACGTCAGGACCCTCCATGTTGCTCCCGCTGATCGGCAGCCTCGGCACGCCGGAACTCTTGATCATCCTGGTGATCGTCGTGCTCGTGTTCGGTGCCTCCAAGCTGCCCGAGCTCGCACGTGGGAGCGGCCGTGCCCTGCGCATCTTCAAGGCCGAGACCTCGGGCCTCGGTGACGACGACGATGCGGTGAAGACCGACGCGCAGCTGTCCCTCGAGGCCCGCCAGGCCGCCGAGCGCGAGGCGTTCGAGGCCAAGCAGGCCGCCGAGCGCGAGGCGTCGACCCACCGCGACGACACCACCGCCTGAACCGCCGCCGTCCAGCAGGCAGAGAGCGGGTCCCGTGTCCTTCGGCGGAGTCGTCGACGTCCTGCGCGGCAAGCCCCACAACCCCGTCGGCCCGGACGGGAGGATGGCGCTCGCCGACCACTTCCGCGAGCTCCGGGCGCGGCTGATCCGCTCCGCGCTGATCCTGGTCGTCCTGTTCTTCCTCGCCATCTACTTCTACGACCAGCTGCTCACCCTCGTACAGCATCCCTACAACGAGGCGAAGCAGCAGCTGCAAGGCAGGGTCACGACCACGCAGGTCGTCAACGACGCCACCGGCGGTCTGCTGCTCCAGATGAAGCTGTGTGGGGTGGTGGCGGTGATCGCCGCCAGCCCCTACTGGCTGTACCAGATCTGGGCGTTCGTCGTGCCGGGGCTGCACGACAACGAGAAGAAGTACTCCCGGATGTTCGCCTGCGTCGCCGGCCCGCTGTTCCTCGCCGGCGTGGCCTTGGGCTACTACGTGCTGCCCAAGGGCCTGACCGTGCTGATCTCGTTCACGCCCAAGGGCGTGGTCAACCTGATCGACTTCTCCAAGTACTTCTCGTTCATGATGCGGATGCTGCTGATCTTCGGCATCGCGATGGAGATCCCACTGTTCGTGGTGCTGCTCAACTTCGCCGGCGTCGTCACCGGCCAGCAGCTGGCCAAGTACCGGCCATGGATCATCATCGGCACGATGGTCTTCGCAGCCGTGGCCACGCCGTCGACGGACCCCTTCTCCATGCTCATGCTGGCGATCCCGATGCTCGGGCTGTTCCTGATCTCGGAGATCATCGCCCGGGTCTCCGACCGGATCCGAGGTCGCGGGGCCCACAAGCCACAGCAGGAGTGGGCGGACGACGAGCTGTCCCCGTTGTGAGTCGGGTCGGGGGAGCGTCGCGTGACCCCGCACGGCCTCCCGTCGTACGACGAGATCGACGCGTTCGACCTGCCCGACTGGCTCGGCGAGACCGACGTGACCTGGGCCTCCGAGCGCGGCTTGGGCACCGGACACCGGGTGCTCGGGCTGGCTCACCGCCGACCGGCACGAGCCGGTGCCGTGCGACCTGCTGGCGGTCGACGACGCCTACCCGGAGCCGGTGATGGCCGACCCCGTCCGGGTGCGGGCGCACCAGTACTGGCAGCACGGGGAGGTCCTGCTCGTGCGGGACGGTGACCGGATCGTGCTCGCAGTCCCCGGCATCCGCCTCGACCCCGACGGCGTGCTGCAGGCCGTCGGGCGGCTGGCGCGGGCGGTGGGCGCTCGCGAGGGTGCTTACGCCGTCCGGCTCCGGGTCGACCGCCGTCCCTGAGGTCGGCCGGCGCAGCAAGGTGTGCCGTTTGGTCCCCAACCGCACGTTTCGGGCCGGTTCAGCTGCGGTTGGGGACCAAACGGCACACTCCCGACCGGCTAGTCTGCGCCCGTGCCGAGTCGTGAGATCGCCCTCCTGACGAACCCCACCGCGGGCAAGGGCAAGGGCGCCAAGGTGCGCGACATCGCGCTCGCCCGGCTGCGCGAGGGTGGTCTCGTGGTCCGCAACCTCCAGGGGCGCGACGCCGACGAGGCCCTCGACCTCGCGCGCCAGTGCGTCGCCGACGGCGTCGACGCGCTCGTGGTCTGCGGCGGCGACGGGATGGTCCACCTCGCCCTGCAGGCCGTCGGCGGGACGGAGACCCCGCTCGGGATGATCCCGGCCGGCACCGGCAACGACGTCGCCCGCTACTTCGACCTGCCGCGCAAGGACCCCGTGGCGGCCGCCGACCTGGTCATCGGCGGTCGTACCCGGACCGTCGACCTCGCGCGGAGCGCCGGTCAGCTACTTCGTCACCGTCCTCGCGGCCGGCTTCGACGCCGTGGTCAACGAGCGGGCCAACCGGATGACCTGGCCGAAGGGCCAGATGCGCTACAACCTGGCGACCCTGGCCGAGCTGCGGGTCTTCGAGCCGCTGCCCTACGTGCTGCAGCTCGACGACCGCGAGGTGCGGCTGCGACGCGATGCTGGTCGCGGTCGGCAACGGGCCGTCGTTCGGCGGCGGTCTGCGGATCACCGAGGGCGCGCTGCTCGACGACGGGTTCCTCGACGTGGTCATCATCAAGCCGATCAGCAAGCCCGACCTGATCCGGACCTACCCCAAGCTCTTCAAGGGCACCCACGTCCACCACCCGCAGTACGAGCACCACCTCGTGCGCAAGGTGACCGTCGCGGCTCCCGGCATCGTGTCCTACGCCGACGGCGAGCGGTTCGGTGCCGCTACCCCTCACCGTCGAGTGCGCTCCTGGCGCGCTTACGGTGTTCATGTGACGACTCGCCGACCCGTCTTCGACGCCTTCCGGCCGGCTACGACTTCACCCTCGACGCGTTCCAGGTCCGCGCCTGCCAGTGGTCGAGGAGGGCCGCGGCGTCCTCGTCGCCGCGCCGACCGGGTCCGGCAAGACCGTGGTGGGGGAGTTCGCCGTCCACCTCGCGCTCCAGACCGGCCGCAAGTGCTTCTACACGACGCCGATCAAGGCGCTGTCCAACCAGAAGTACCACGACCTCGTCGCGCGGCACGGCCCCGAGCGGGTCGGGCTGCTGACCGGCGACACGTCGGTCAACGGCGAGGCGCCGATCGTGGTGATGACCACCGAGGTGCTGCGCAACATGCTGTACGCCGGCTCCGGCACCCTGCTCGGCCTCGGGTACGTCGTGATGGACGAGGTGCACTACCTCGCCGACCGCTCGCGCGGTGCCGTCTGGGAGGAGGTGATCATCCACCTGCCCGACTCGGTGTCACTGGTCTCCCTCTCCGCGACGGTGTCCAACGCCGAGGAGTTCGGCGAGTGGCTCGCGACCGTCCGCGGCGACACCGACACCATCGTCGAGGAGCGTCGGCCCGTCCCGCTCTACCAGCACGTGCTGGTCGGCCGCCGGATGCTCGACCTGTTCGCCACCTCCGACGTCGACGCCTCGGCGGGGTTCGTCCGCGAGGGCGCACCGGTCAACTACGAGCTGATCCGGATCGCCCGCGACGACTGGGCCAGCACCCGCATGCCGCGACCGTCGTACGCCGAAGGGCCGGCCCCAGCGTGGCGGTCGCCGGCCGGTCGGCAACGGCCGGCGCGTCTGGATCCCGAGCCGGGTCGACGTGCTCGAGCAGCTCGACACGGTGGGGCTGCTGCCGGCGATCGTGTTCATCTTCAGCCGCGTCGGCTGCGATGCGGCCGTCCAGCAGTGCCTGAGCTCGGGCCTCCGGCTCACCACGGCCGACGAGCGTCGACGAGATCGTCGCCTATGTCGAGGAGACCTGCGCCGAGCTTCCCGACCAGGACCGCCACGTCCTGGGCTACCACGACTTCCTCGAGGGCCTCGCGCGCGGCATCGCGTCCCACCACGCCGGAATGCTGCCGGTCTTCAAGCAGTGCGTCGAGCAGCTCTTCGTGCGGGGGCTGGTGAAGGCCGTCTTCGCCACCGAGACCCTGGCCCTCGGCATCAACATGCCGGCCCGCACGGTCGTGCTCGAGAAGCTCTCGAAGTGGAACGGCGAGACCCACGCCGACATCACCCCGGGGGAGTACACCCAGCTGACCGGCCGGGCCGGACGTCGCGGGCTCGACGTCGAGGGGCATGCGGTGGTGCTCTGGCAGCCGGGCATCAACCCGTCGGAGGTCGCCGGCCTGGCGTCCACGCGTACCTACCCGCTCCGCTCGAGCTTCCGACCGTCGTACAACATGGCGGTCAACCTGGTCGAGCAGGTGGGCCGCGAGCGCGCCCGTGAGCTGCTGGAGATGTCGTTCGCGCAGTTCCAGGCCGACAAGGCCGTGGTCGGGCTGGCCCGGCAGCTGACGAAGAGCCAGGACGCTCTCCGGGGGTACGCCGAGTCGGCGACCTGCGACCGCGGCGACTTCATGGAGTACGCCGCGCTGCGGCACCGGGTCTCCGACCTCGAGAAGGCGATGTCGCGCGCCCGCAAGGCGGGCCGGCGCGAGGAGGTGATCGCGTCCCTGGCCCACCTGCACCGCGGCGACGTGATCGAGGTGCCGGCCGGGAAGTTCGCCGGCTTCGCGGTCGTGCTCGACCGCGGCGGTGCGGCGGACGACGGACCACGTCCGCAGGTGCTGACCGCCGAGCGTCAGGCGCGCCGGCTCAGCCTGGTCGACTTCCCGACGCCGGTCACCCCCGTGACACGGGTCCGCCTGCCGCGGCAGTTCAACGCACGCAACCCGCAGATGCGCCGCGACCTCGCCTCGACGCTGCGCACGGTCACGCACGGGCTGATGCCGCCGCCGCCCTCCTGCCTCGCGGCCCGAGGAGGCGTCGTCGCCCGAGCAGCAGGAGGTCGAGGCCCTGCGTCGCCGGCTCCGCGAGCACCCGTGCCATGCCTGCCCCGACCGCGAGGACCACGCCCGCTGGTCCGAGCGCTGGTACAAGCTCGACCGCGACGCCCGGACCCTCCAGCGCCGCGTCGAGCAGCGCACCAACACCGTCGCCCGTCAGTTCGACCGGGTCTGCGACGTGCTGTCGACGCTCGGCTACCTCGCCGACGACCACGTCACCGACCTCGGGCCGGCCCTTGCGCAGCATCTACTCCGAGCTCGACCTCGTGGTCGCCGAGGCGCTGCGGCTGGGCGTGCTCGACGGGCTCGGCTCGTCCGCCCTCGCCGCGGCGTTGTCGTTCCTGGTCTACGAGGCCCGCCGACCCGACGACGTGGTCTCGGCCCGCGTACCCGGGGGCGACGCCGGGCGCGCCATCGACGAACTCGAGCGGCTGTGGCGTGACCTGGCGGCCGTGGAGCGCGACCACCGGCTCGACTTCCTGCGCCGGCCGGACGCCGGACTGGCCTGGGCGGCCTACCGCTGGACGGAGGGCGACGACCTCTCCGAGGTCCTCGACGAGGGCGACCTGACCGCCGGCGACTTCGTGCGCTGGATGAAGATGCTGGTCGACCTGACCGGCCAGGTCGCCGACGCCGCCGGTCCCGGCGCGCTCCGCGAGACCGCTCGCGACGTCGTACGACGGGTGCGGCGCGGCGTCGTCGCTGCTGCTCCGCTGGAGGACTGACCGGAGGCTGAAGCGCAGGCAGTGGCCGTGAAGTGTGCCGTTTGGTCCCCAACCGCAACATTTCGGGCACCGAACCTGCGGTTGGGGACCAAACGGCAACAGGTCGCACCGTCGGAGCGCCCCTGTCCGCACAGCCCGTCCTCGGGTGACAATGCGCTCATGCCGGACATCGAGCTGCTCGTCATCGGGGCTGGACCGTATGCCTACGCGGCCGCGGCGTACGCCCGCGACCGTGGGATCAGCACCCGGATCCTGGGTCGGCCGATGGGCTTCTGGCGCGACCAGATGCCGACGGACATGTTCCTGCGGTCGGGGCGCGACTGGTCGCTGGACGGGTCGGGGGAGCACACGTTCGAGGCGTACTTCGAGGAGCACGGGCTCGATCCCGCCACCCACGACCCGATCCCGATCTCGGTGTTCCTCGACCACACCGAGTGGTTCGCCGAGCAGAAGAAGCTCGACGTCGAGGAGCTCATGGTCGACACCCTGATGTCAGCCCCGGGCGACGGCTTCGCGGCGAACCTGGCCGACGGAGAGGTCCTGACGGCCGAGAAGGTGCTGGCCGCTCCCGGGATCGCTCACTTCGCCAACCTCCCGACCTGGTACGACGCCGTCCCGGCCGATCGCCGTAGCCACACCAGCGAGCGAGTCTCCTTCGACGACCTCGCCGGCGCGCGGGTGGCGGTCATCGGCGGCCGGCAGAGCGCCTACGAGTGGGCGGCCCTGCTCTGCGACCACGGCGCGGCACGCGTCGACGTCGTCCACCGCCACGCCACTCCCGCCTTCGAGCGGGTGAGCTGGGCCTTCGTCGATCCGTATGTCGAGCAGACCGAGGCCCGGCGCGGCTGGTGGCGACAGCTGACCGCCGAGCAGCAGCAGGCGATCGCGCTGGAGTTCTGGCAGGTCGGACGGCTCACCCTCGAGCACTGGCTGGTCCCGCGGCTCGACCCGGCGGTGGTCACCTCACGGCCACGGACCGAGGTGGTGTCGGTCGAGGTGGCCGAGACGGACCGGTGCGGCTCGACCTTGTCCGACGGTGACGTCCTCGAGGTCGACCACGTCATCGCCGCGTCCGGCTACCGTGCCGACCTCGCCTCGGTGCCCTACCTCTCGGGCGTGCATCGACCAGGTGTCGGTCACCGACGGCTTCCCCGACCTCTCGCCGGGCTTCGAGACCACGCTGCCCGGCTTGTTCGTGACCGGCTTCGCCGCGACCCGCGACTTCGGCCCCTTCTACGGGTTCACCAAGGGGTGCCCGTCCTCGGCCCGGATCGCTGTCGCCGAGATGCTCCGCTGACCGAAAGCATTGCCGTTTGGTCCCCAACCGCAACGAAAGGTCGCCGAAAACTGCGGTTGGGGACCAAACGGCACACCTCAGGGCGACGCGGCGACGACGCGGCGACGCGAGCGGTGGCAACTGCCAGCCGTCAGCCCGCGAGCACGGCCCGGAGCCGCTTGAGCGGCGAGTCGAGGCTGTACCGCTCGGCCAGCGCATCGACCCGGGCGGGGTCGCGGGGCGCCGCCGGCAGCGTCGCGTCGTACGACGGGAGCGCGGCGTCGCGGGCGACCGCGACCACGGTGGGGGCCACGGCGAGGTAGTCGGCGGCGTCGAGGATCTTGCGGCGCGGGCCGGGCGACATCTCCGACGTCGGGTCGGCGGCGGCCGCCTGGATCCCCGTCGAGGTCCCCGTAGGCGAGGAGCAGCGACGCCGCGGTCTTGTCACCGATGCCGGACACCCCGGGCAGACCGTCGGAGGCGTCGCCGCGCAGCGTGGCGAAGTCGGCGTACTGGCTGGGGAGGACGCCGGTACTTCTCGACCACGACGTGCGTCGGTGACCCGCTCGTGGTTGCCCACCCCCCTGGCGATGTAGAGCACGCGTACTCCGGCCCGGTCGTCGACGAGCTGGAAGAGGTCGCGGTCGCCGGTGACGACGTCGACGGGCATGCCGGCGCCCGTCGCCAGGGTGCCGATCACGTCGTCGGCCTCGTAGCCGTCGGCCCCGACCACGCACAGGCCGACCGCGTCGAGCACCTCGAGGATCACCGGCACCTGGATCTCGAGGGGGTCCGGCACTTCCTCGATGTCGGGGGTCGGCCCGGGCTTGGGGACGACGACCCGGTGCGCCTTGTACGACGGGATCAGGTCGACCCGCCACTGCGGACGCCAGTCGTTGTCCCAGGCGCAGACCAGGTGGGTCGGCCGGTAGTCACCGACCAGACGGCTGATGAAGTCGAGGAAGCCGCGCACGGCGTTGACCGGAGTCCCGTCGGGCGCCAGCACCTCGGGGACCCCGAAGAAGGCCCGGAAGTACATCGACGCGGAGTCCAGCACCATCAGCCGCTTCTCGTCCGCCACGGGCGAGAGCCTACGCATGCCTGACCACGGGCGGCGGGCGGTGGCGCTAGGGTCTGCCGCGTGGAGGACACCGACCGCACCATCGTGGACCTGCTCGCGGCCGACGGCCGCATGTCGTTCACCGATCTCGGCAAAGCCACCGGGCTGTCGACGTCGGCGGTGCACCAGCGGGTCAAGCGGCTGGAGAAGCGCGGGTTGATCACCGGGTACGGCGCCTCCGTCGACCATGCCGGGCTCGGCCTGACGCTGACGGCGTTCGTGTCGATCACGCCGATCGACCCCAGTCCAGCCCGACGACTATCCCGAGCGGCTGCGCGGGATCGCCTCGATCGAGTCGTGCTGGTCGGTGGCCGGCGACGAGTCCTACATCCTCAAGGTGCGGGTCGCAGACCCCGGCGGCGCTGGAGGACCTGCTGGCCCGGATCCGGTCCGACGCCAACGTCTCCACCCGCACCACGATCGTGCTCAGCACGCCGTACGAGAACCGGCCGGTCACCTAGCTCCGCTGCCGCGCCGTCAGAGACCGGCCCGACGAGCGCCGCTCGCAGTCGTGGAGCAGCTGCGCGGCATGCTCCAGGCCGGCGCCCGGGACCAGCGTGGAGGTCAGGGGTACGGCGCGCGGGTCGCCGGCCGAGGCGACCAGCCGAGCCGGCGTCAGGGCCACGACCCCGTCCACCCGCAGCAGCCTGACCCCGGCCACGCGCGCCAGCAGGTGGGTCTCGACGAGGACGCCGTCGGTCAGGTCAGCCGCTGCGTCGGGTGCCAGCGCCGTCCCGGTCGCGGCCACGCCCGACCGACGTAGCCAGCGTCCCCGAGGAGCCGTAGCTCTCGAGGCGCTGCGCCGTGCGGCTCGCCGCCTGCCGAATCTGGTCATAGCGTTCCCTCCCTGCGCGGGTGCCCAGGACATAGCCCACGGCCAGCGCCCCGAGGGCGCCGAGCCGCTTCACGACCCCTCCCGGCGGCGCCGGAGAGCGCTGGTGAGCGCACTGGCGGCCGAGAGGGCGACCACGGTCGCCCCGGCCACCACGCCGGACCGGACGACGCCCGCCGGGCGACGGCACGGGCAGGGCCCGTGCCGCACGCTCGATCGGTGGTACCGGCGCCGGCGTCGCGGCCTGTCGCAGGGCGCCCAACACCTCGCGCACCCTCATTGCTTCTTCTCCAGCGCCGTGACGAGCTGCTTCTTCGACATCGAGGAGCGACCCGAGATGTCGCGCTCCTGCGCCAGGTGGAGCAGGTCGCTGCCGGGACATCGTGGTCAGCGTTCCCGCTCGCTGGGTGCTGGAGCGGCGGGTACCGCCGCCCTTGGCCGGGGTGGGGGTGCGCGGCTCCGCGCGCGCGGCGTGCTCTTGCCGTTGACCGCGCGCGTCACCTGCGCGGCCTCCTCCTCGGTCCGCTCCCTGAGCTCCTCGGCCTGGCTGACCGCGGCGTCGGCCTGCTGTCGGCCGTTGCGGGCGGCCGCACTGATCCGCTCGGCGTCCTGGCGGGCCCGCTCGGCAGCTTCCTGGGCCAGTGCGGCGGCCTCCTCCGCCAGCTCACGGGCACGGGCCAGCCGCTCGGTGGCCTCGGTGAACCGCTCCTGGGCCTCGTGCTGGGCCCGTTCGGCGTCCGCCCGTGCCGCCTCCTCGCGTTCGGTGGAGACCTGCTGCTCCTTCTCGAACTGCTGCTCCGACTGCTGCTCCGCGTCCCGGCGTACCTGGGCGACGTGCTCGTCGGCCTCTCGCTGCGCCGCCTGGACGGCGCGGTCGACCTCGGCGGCCTGCTGCTGGCGGACCTCGGCGAGACGCTGCTTCTCCTCGGCCTCGACCACGTCGACGCGGTCGACGAGGTCGTGCGCGCGCTCCGCAGCCGCGACCGCCTCGTCCTCTGCCTGCTGGGCCCGGTCCGCACCCTCGCGGGCCTTGTTGAGGCGGGCCTCGACCGAGTCCGTCCCGGGCATCACGTCGCGGATCGCGTCCGCGGCGCGCCGCGTCACGCCACGCTCGCTGGTGCCGTTGCTGCCGTTGGTGGATGTGTCGTGGGGCAGGGCCTTGCCTGCCAGCCACGACGCGTTCTTCGGAATGTCCTTGGCTCCGGCGACCAGGGTTCGCAACAGACCCCCGTCGCCGTGCGTCTGACCGTGTGCCACAGTCGATCTCCCTCTTTGGCCTTTCCCGGCGCCGCTCCTTGCGCCGGGCCGCGCCTCGGTGCGCGGTCGAGGTGTGACGTACCCGACGTTCGGCCCGGCATGCGGGACGGGACTTCGCGAGTGTCGGCGCCGGCTTGGAGGCGGCCTCAGGTCGTGAAGCCGGCGTGGACGTGGTCGTGGTGGGTGGCGTCGCTGAACCACTGTGGGGCGGTCCCGAGCAGATAGGGGCCGCCGACGTTGTAGGAGCCGGCTGCGGCGACCGCGTGCATGTAGTCCTCTACCAGGCTCCTGGGCGTCCGCGGGTCGACGACGGGGTGACCGTCGATCGCGTGGGTGTCGAAGGCGCGCCCCGGCGGGTGGTCGCTGAGCCGGGTGGTGCCGAACACGTGGAGCGGGTGACCCGAGCGGATGACGCTGACCTCGATCCGGTGGGTCCTGCTCACGGTGAGCAGGGCGGCGAGGACCGTGGGGTGGACCCTGCCCGACCGGACGTCGGCGGCGGCGGCCGGCGGCAGGGTGATCCGGTCGGAGGCCAGGACCCGCCGCGCCCTCGGCGCGAGGGTCGTCGGCGGCCCGGGTCGGGAGGGATGGACGGCGGTGACCCGCCAGCGGCGCCCCGACCGGCTGAGCCGGACGTCGTAAGTGCGGCCGCCCGGTGTCACCTCCCCGCCCACCCGGTGCCACGAGCGGGTCACCACCAGCACGCTGGCGGAGTCGGTGAGCAGTCCGCCGTACTGCGCGTCGAGGACCTGGAGCGCGGTGTCGTGGGTGTTGCCACGGCTCTCGACCCGTCGTACCGCGGCGAGCTTGCAGGACGGGACCAGCTCGCCGGCGCCCGGGCGCCAGCGGGTCACGGCGGGGAGGGCGGCCGGTGTCGGCCGGCTGCTCGTGGCGCTCGGGCTCGACTCCGGGTCGGGTGTCATGGTCGGTGCGGCCTGGCTCTCGGCTCCCTGCTGGGAGCACCCGGCCGCGAGGAACCCCAGCCCGACGGCCAGCACCGAACGACGCGGGAGCTCCACGCCGTCCAGCCTAGGCAGGCCGGATGGACGGTGATCCCATGGTGCGTGCCCGGTGGGGCTGTCGGGGCTCGGTCGACCCCGACGTTTGGTCCCCAACCGCAACGACACGCCGACCAGAGCTGCGGTTGGGGACCAAACCGCGACCCTGGTGGAGCGCCGGGGGAGGGCTCAGAAGGCCTGGAGGGCAGCCGTACGGCGCGAGGCCTCGGCCACCTCGGCGGCCTTCAGAGCGGACTCGTCGAGCCGGCCGTGCTCGGCCCACCACGCCTGACCCTCGGCGGGGAGGGTGTGGATCGGGTCGTAGTACTCGTAGGTCCGCTCGAGCGCCTCGGGGTCGGCGGCCTCGATCGAGGTGCGGTAGTTCTTGGTCCAGTAGGAGATGCCGCGCTCGTGGTCGTAGGAGTGCAGCTGGTGGATCCAGCGCTTGCCGACGAAAGGCACGTCGCAGACGATGCGTGGGGTGGCGAAGCCGGGCAGGTAGCCCATGATCGCGTGCTGGAGCCGCTGCGCGTCGGCGACCGAGACCCGCCAGTGCTCCGAGAACGGGATCATGTCGCACATGTAGAAGTAGTAGGGCATGATCTGCGCGCCGTCGAGCAGGGCGAAGCAGAGGTCGAGCAGGGTGTGCGGATCGGCGTTGACGCCGCCCAGGATCACGCCCTGGTTGCGGACGTCGCGGACGCCGGTGTCGAGCATCGCCCGGGTCGCCTCGCGCGACCAGCGGGGTCACCGAGTTGGCGTGGTTGACGTGGGTGTGGATCGCCACGGAGACGCCCCGCGCGCGAGAGATCGAGCCGATCCGGGTCATCCCCTCGATCACCTCGGGCTGGAGCCAGTGCTGGGGGAGAGCCATCAGGGCCTTGGTCGCCAGCCGGATGTCGCGGATGTTCTCGATCTCGAGCAGCTCGGTCAGGAACGACTCGAGCCGGGGCCAGGGCATGTTGGCCACGTCGCCCCCGGAGACCACGACGTCGCGCACTCCCGGCGTACGGCGCAGGTAGTCGAGCATGTCGCCGAGCCGGTCGTTGGGCTTGCCGACGAACTTCAGCTTGTCGATCACCGCGGTCGAGTTGCCGACCAGGTCCATCCGGGTGCAGTGCCCGCAGTACTGCGGGCACGTCGGCAGCAGCTCGGCGAGCACCTTCGTCGGGTAGCGGTGGGTCAGGCCCTCGGTCGCCCACATGTCGTGCTCGTGCAGCGAGTCGCGGGTGGCGTGGGGGTGCGACGGCCAGTCGGTACGACGGTCGCTGAAGACCGGCAGCATGTAGCGGCGCACCGGGTCGGCGTAGAACGCCTCGGTCAGCGAGCCCGGCTCCGGCCGGCTCGACGTGCGGCGCCATCGTGTTCATCATCTGCGGCGGCACCAGCATCGACATCGTGGCCCGCTCGGCCTGGTCGCGCTCGAGGTCGGCGTAGAAGCGCTCGTCGACCAGGTCGCCGAGCAGCTCGCGCAGCTGCTTGAGGTTCTTCACGCAGTGGGCGCGCTGCCACTGCACGGAGGCCCAGTCGGCGGCGGTGACGTCCTTCCAGCCGGGGAACCGGGTCCAGTCGGGCTCGACGAGCTCGGTACGGCGGTAGGCGTAGGGCTGGCCGGTGCCGAGGCCGGGAGCGGTCTCGATGCTCATGTCAGCGTCTCCTGCGAGGCGTGGGTGGTCGGCATGCGTCGGGGCGCGCCGGTTGTGTCGGCCCGCTCACGTCTGTCAGAGTAGGCAAGAACGTGCGGTGAGTCCAATGAACCGCCGCAGAATCTTTCGTCAATCACCAGATCCAGCGGAGGAACCCCGGTAGATGTCGGCACCTTCGACCGATTCCGACAGGCGGACAGGCGACCCGACGGGTCTGCACCGCGTCCTCGACGACCCCACCGATGGCCGCGTGCTCCCGCAGGCCGCGCGCCGGCTCGACGCCCGCCGCGAGCTGTGGCCCGACGAGGTCCGGGTGCGCGTCGAGACCCTCAACCTCGACGCCGCGTCGTTCCGCCAGCTGGAGCAGAAGCACACCGTCGACGGCCTGGCCGACGGTCACGCCGTACGGCGTGAGGTGCTCGGCCATCGTCGCCGAGCGCGGCAAGATGCAGAACCCCGTGACCGGCTCGGGCGGGATGCTGATCGGCACCGTCGAGGAGGTCGGACCCGCCTCGACCCTCGGCCTCCGGGTCGGTGACCGGGTGGCCACCCTGGTCTCGCTCAGCCTGACGCCGCTGGTCATCGAGGACGGCCTCGAGCGGTGGGACGGCCGCAGCGAGCAGGTACCGGCCGACGGCTACGCCATCCTCTTCGGCCGCTCCATCGCCGCCACCATCCCCGACGACCTCCCGGCCGGCCTCAGCCTGGCCGTGATGGACGTCTGCGGTGCCCCGGCCCTGACCCGCCGGGTGGTCGAGCGCTACGTCTCGGCAGGCTCGACGCCAGGAGCGCCCGTGGTCGCCGTGATCGGTGGCGCGGGCAAGTCCGGCTCGCTCAGCCTGGCCGCGGCTGCCGACGCGGGCTGCCGGCGGACGATCGGGGTCGTCCCGCACGACGCCGAGGCCGCCCTCCTGCGCGCCAGCGGTCTGGCCGACGAGGTGGTCGTCGCCGACGCCCGTGACCCGATCGCGCTGCGCGACGCCGTGGCTGCCACGGGCGGCCCGGCCGACATCACCGTGGTCTGCGTCGACGTGCCCGGCTGCGAGGGCGGCGCGATCCTGTCCACCGCCCAGGGGGGCACCGTCGTCTTCTTCTCGATGGCCACCTCCTTCACCGCTGCCGCGCTCGGCGCCGAGGGCCTCGCCGCCGACGTGACGATGCTGGTCGGCAACGGCTACACACCCGGCCACGCGGCGTACGCGATGCAGCTGCTGCGCGACGGTGACGGCGTACGACGACTCTTCGAACGGAGGCTCTAGATGGCGGCGACCACCCGCCGGCCCACCGGCAAGCTCGACCTGGACCCGGTGACGGTGCGCAAGGCCCGGTCCCTGGCCCGCACGGTGGGTCGCCCGATCGTGCGGATCGCGCAGCAGCACACGACGGTCTCCGTCGAGCGCGCCACGCTCCGGCTGGCCGGCCTCGAGGGGGCTGATGCCGAGGGGACCCCGTGGGTCAACCGGCTCGTCGACGTCGTCCGCGCCGACGTCGGCCTCGAGCACGGCGTCGCTCTGCCCGTCTGGGACGCCCTCCGGCGCTCCGAGGGCGCCGACCTGCGCGAGCTCGCCGAGAAGGCCTCGGCCGGCTCGGTGACCTTCCGCCTGCCCGAGGGCCAGGACGCCCAGCGGGCCCGTACGGCGGCCTCCCGCAGCGTCGGGAGGGGCGTCAGGCGCATCGATGCCCGGCGCAAGGAGCGCGAGCGTCTGGTCGCGCGGATCGGCGACGCTCCGGCCAAGCCCTGGATCTACCTGATCGTGGCCACCGGCGACATCTACGAGGACATCCCGCAGGCCCAGGCAGCGGCCCGTGAGGGCGCCGACGTGATCGCCGTGATCCGGTCCACCGGCCAGAGCCTGCTCGACTTCGTGCCCGAGGGCGCGACCCGCGAGGGCTTCGCCGGCACCTACGCCACCCAGGAGAACTTCCGGCTGATGCGGGCGGCCCTCGACGAGACCTCCCGCGAGCTGGGCCGCTACGTCCGGCTGACCAACTACGCCAGCGGGCTCTGCATGCCCGAGATCGCGGCCCTCGCCGGGCTCGAGCGCCTCGACATGATGCTCAACGACTCGATGTACGGGATCCTCTTCCGCGACATCAACCCGATCCGCACCTTCGTCGACCAGCGCTTCAGCCGCCAGGTCCACGCCCGCGCCGGCATCATCATCAACACCGGCGAGGACAACTACCTGACCACCGCGGACGCGGTCGAGGCAGCGCACACGGTCACCACCAGCCAGCTGCTCAACGAGTACTTCGCCAAGGAGGCCGGGCTCGAGGACTGGCAGCTGGGCCTGGGTCACGCCTTCGAGATCGACCCCGAGATCCCCGACTCGTTCCGGCTCGAGCTCGCCCACGCGATGCTGGCCCGCGACCTGTTCCCGAAGGCGCCGCTGAAGTGGATGCCGCCGACACGGCACATGACCGGCGACGTGTTCCGCGGCTACCTCCTCGACGGCTTCTTCAACCTGGTCGGTGCGCTCACCGGCCAGGGCATCCTGCTGGTCGGGATGATGACCGAGGCGGTGGTCACGCCCTGGCTCTCCGACCGCGACCTGGCCCTGCAGAACGTCCGCTACGTGATGAACGCGGCGGGCCGGCTGCACGAGGACTTCCGTCCCGAGCCCGACGGCTTCATCGCCGACCGCGCCCGCCAGGTGCTGGCCGAGACCATCGACCTGCTCGAGGAGATCGCCGCCGAGCCGGGGAAGGCGCCGCTGCTCGAGGCCATCGCCGACGGCACGTTCGGCCTGATGAAGCGCCCCGCCGACCAGGGCCGGGGGCTCGAGGGCGTCGCCGCCAAGGCGCGCGACTACTGGAACCCCGCTACCGAGATCCTGGAGGGACATGAGCGTGCTCGACAGGCTCGACCGACGCAGCGGCTCGACCGACGTCACCGGGCCGATCCGGCCCTACGGCGACACCACCGGCGACGGCATGGTGCAGCTGAGCTTCACGCTGCCGATGCCCCACTCCAAGGTGCGCCGAGGGTGCCGCGGCCCAGCTCGCCAACAAGATGGGCATGGACCCGGCGCTGGTCGTCCACGCCAAGGCGATGGGGGAGGGCTTCACGTTCTTCGTCGTCTACGGACGGGTGAACCACCTCGTCGACCCCTCGCTGGTCGAGATCGTCGAGCGTGACTACCCGCTGCTGACGCCCAAGGAGGCCAACGCGGCGATCAAGCGCAGCCTGCGGCGCCGGCTGGTCGTGGTCGGCGGCTGCATCGGCACCGACGCGCACACGGTCGGCATCGACGCGATCCTCAACATCAAGGGCTTCGCGGGGGAGAAGGGCCTGGAGTACTACCGCGAGCTGAAGGTGGTCAACCTCGGCGCGCAGGTCAGCGTCCCGCAGCTGGTCGCGCGCGCCCAGGAGGAGAAGGCCGACGCGGTGCTGGTCTCCCAGGTGGTCACCCAGCGCGACGCGCACCTGCTCAACACCCGGGAGATGTCCGCGGCGTTCCGCGAGTCCTACCCGCCCGACCGGCGCCCGCTGCTGATCGTCGGCGGTCCGCGCTTCGACGAGACGATGGCCGACCGCCTCGGCGTCGACCGCGTCTTCGGACGCGGTACGACGCCCGGCGAGGTCGCGTCGTACCTCGTCGACCGCGTCACCCAGCGGCGACCCGGACCAGCGACCCGGAAGGCGGTCGCTGATGCCCACGACCAACGGACAGGACGTCGGCACCCGCGTCGTCCACCGGCGCTACGTGCCCTACTCCGACGCCCACTACGCCGGCAACCTGGTGGACGGTGCCTACAGCCTGAAGCTCTTCGGTGACGTCGCGACCGACCTGTGCATCCTCACCGACGGTGACGAAGGCCTGTTCGCCTCCTACAGCGACGTGCAGTTCACCGGACCCGTGCTGCGGCGGCGACGTGGTCGAGGTCGTCGCCGAGGTGACCCGCGTCGGCACTCGGAGCCGCACCCTCGACCTGAGCGTGACGGTCGTGGCGCGCGGAGCCGCGACCACGGAACGGCCCGGGGCCGCCGCGGTGCTCGACCCGCCGCTCCTGGTCACCACCGCGGTCGGCACGGTCGTGGTGCCCGGGTGAGCCCGCTCGCACAGCGGGGTTACTGATCGTTCACCTGCCCGGCGTGTCGGAACCGGACACGCCGCCCGGGCCGCAAAATCCTGGTGAACTCCCCGTTGCCACGACCCCGTCTGACCTGCAGCGACGCGCGAATCCGCAGGTCAGCGGGCGGTTGACAACTGACCCCTCGCGGGCAGAGGCTTCGCGACACTCGCTCAGGCATTCGTGGGGATCGGAACCGACGTCCGAGTGACCGGGCCGTCCGGTGGGAGTCCGCCCATCAGGACAGCCGGTTCGACGGAGATCGGTTCGCGCCCGCGAGAGCGAGACCGGAGGGGGAGGCGGTCCCCCTAGACAACTTCCGGGGTCGCGGCAGCCAGTCGCGGACCGGTCGGCCCGAAGGGCCGTCCTCCCCTCCGGTCATCGGCCTCCCGCACTACATTCGTCGCATGCCGGTCCGCTGCCTCCTGGCCCTGGTGGCCGGGGTCGCGGCGGCCCTGGCGTTCCCGCCCACCCACGCCTTCTGGCTGCTGCCGTTGGCGGTGGCGGCGTTCTTCGTCCTCACCGACGGGCTGCCCGCGCGCCGGGCGTGGGTCCCGGGCCTGGTCTTCGGACTCGCCTTCCAGGTCACCCTCCTGTTCTGGCTGCACGTGGTCGGCATCGTCCCCTGGTGGGGCTGGCCCTCACCCAGGCCGCCTGGTACGCCGCGCTGGCCGCGGCAGCCGTGCCGCTGAGACGGCTGCCGCTGGCCCCCGCCTGGCTGGCGGTGGCCTGGGTGGCCATGGAGAGCATCCGCTGCACGTGGCCGGCCGGAGGGATGCCCTGGGGACGCCTGGCCTACGCGGCGGTGGACACCCCGCTCGCCGACGCGCTGCCCTACGCGGGCTCGACCGGCGTCAGCCTGGTGGTCGCGCTCCTGGGCTCGCTGCTCGCTTCGGTGTGGGCCGCCCGGGGGATGTCCCGGACCCGCACCCTGGCCGTGTTGGTCGCGGCGGTCGCGGTCGCCCTGGTGCCGCTCCTCGCGCCGTACGACGCGCCGAAGGTGGGCCACTGGACCGTCGCCGCGGTGCAGGGCAACGTGCCCGGCAACGGCACCGACGTCCTCGCCCACTACCGCCAGATCACCGCCCAGCACACCGCCGAGACCGAGCGGCTCGCCGACGACGTCCGAGCCGGTCGCACGTCGGAGCCCGACCTGGTGGTGTGGCCGGAGAACTCCACCGCGATCGACCCGTTCTACGACGCGGCGATGAGCACCGACATCCAGGAGGCTGTCCGTGCCGTCGACGTCCCCCTGCTGGCCGGCGTCGTGGTCGACGGCGGCCCGCGGCACGTGCTCAACCAGGGCATCGTCTTCGACCCGGTCACCGGCGCCGGCGACCGCTACACCAAGTGGCACCCGGTGCCGTTCGGCGAGTACATCCCGTGGCGCTGGCTGTTCGGCACCCACCTCGCCGAGCTCAACCAGATCCCTCGCGACATGGTCCGCGGCACCCGGGTCGAGCCGCTGGACGTCCGCGGGGTCCGGGTGGCCGACGCGATCTGCTTCGACGTCGCCTACGACGACGGCATCTACGCACAGGTGCAGCACGGCGGCCAGGTGCTGGTGGTGCAGACCAGCAACGCGATGTTCATCCACACCGCCCAGATCGACCAGCAGTTCGCGATCAGCCGGCTGCGGGCCCTCGAGACCCACCGCTACGTCGTCGTCGCCGCGATCGACGGGCTCACCGGCGTGATCGCCCCCGACGGCTCGGTGGTCACCACCACGGCTCCGCTGACCGAGTCCTACGCCGAGGCCACGATCGGGCTCTACGACGCCGTGACGCCCGCCGTACGGATCGGGCCGTGGCTCGGCTACCTGTGCCTGGGACTCGTGGTCCTCGGGTGGGCCCTGGCCCTCGGCCGCTATCGTCGGACCCGCCGTTCCACCCCGGAGGTGGAGGACCACCCACCCCTAGCCGACAGGACCAGCGCATGAGCACCACCCCCTGGCCGGGCCGGGTCGTGATGTGCATCCCCACCTACAACGAGGCCGACAACCTGGCCTGGATCGTGGGGCGGCTCCGGGTCGCGCAGCCCGACGTCCACGTGCTGGTGGTCGACGACGCCTCACCCGACGGGACGGGGGCGATCGCCGACGAGCTGGCTGCCGCTGACGACGCGGTGCAGGTGCTCCACCGCACCGAGAAGGGCGGCCTCGGGGCTGCGTACCGGCACGGCTTCCGGATCGCCCTCGAGCAGGGGTACGACGTCATCGGCGAGATGGACGCCGACGGCTCCCACCAGCCGGAGCAGCTGTCCCGCCTGCTCGACGCCCTCCAGGACGCCGACCTGGTGATCGGCGCCCGCTGGATCCCCGGCGGAAGCGTCGTGAACTGGCCCCGCCGTCGGGAGGCGCTCTCCCGGGGCGGGAACCTCTACGTCCGCACCCTGCTGGGCATCGGTGTCCGGGACGCGACGGCGGGCTACCGGGTGTTCCGCCGGGAGACCCTCGAGAAGATCGAGCTCGAGACCGTGCAGAGCACCGGCTACGTCTTCCAGACCGACATGGTCGTGCGCTGCCTGCGTCACGGATTGCGCGTGGTCGAGGTGCCGATCGAGTTCGTGGAGCGCGAGCGCGGCGACTCCAAGATGAGCGGACGCGTCGCGGCCGAGTCGCTGGCCCGGATCACCGTGTGGGGGCTGCGCGAGCGCCGCGACCAGGTCGCGCGACTGTGGAGGCGTCGGTGACGTCGTCGTTCGGCACCCGGGCGCCGCGGCGGCGCCGGTTCCCGTGGTGGCTGGTCGTGGTCGCGTTCGTGGTGGTGCCGATCGTCGAGATCTACGTGATCATCCAGGTCGGTCAGGTGATCGGCGCCGCGTGGACCATCCTGCTGCTGATCGCCGACAGCATCTTCGGCGCCTGGCTGATCCGGCACGAGGGACGACGTTCGTGGGCATCGCTGAACACCGCCCTGGGGTCCGGGCGGATGCCGGCCAGCGAGCTCGCCGACGGTGGCCTGATCCTGGTCGGCGGCACCTTGATGATCAGCCCCGGGTTCGTCACCGACGCGCTCGGCATCCTGCTGATCCTGCCGTTCACCCGGCCGCTGTTCCGGCGGATCCTGAGCCGCACGGTCGCGCGCCGGCTGCTGGTGGTCGGCCCCGACGTACGACGCCCCGGACCCGGGCCGCAGGGGCCCGTCGTCCGGGGCGAGGTCGTCGACGACGACAGCTAGCGGGTGGCGTTCGTCTTCACGCGCCGCTTGGCGTTGGCACGGTGCAGGTGGGCGGGGCCGATCTCACCCTCGCGGAGCAGCTCGAGGCGCTCCTTGAGGATGTCCTCGAGCTCCTTCTCGGAGCGGCGCTCGAGCAGCATGTCCCAGTGGGTGCGGACCGGCTTCTCGGCCTTCTCCTCGCGGACGATGCCCGACGTGCTGAGCGCCTCGGCACCGCAGCGCGGGCACTCCCACACCGCCGGCACCTCGGCCTCGACCGACATCGTGACCTCGAACTCGTGTCCGTTCACGCAGCGGTAGCCGGACTGCTGACGGGCGGCGAACTCGATGCCGCGCTCGTCCTCGAAACTCTGACCTCCGAGCCGCGCTCCACGCAGTGTGCGCTCTGCCATGAGGTTCCACCTCCAACGTTTGATTCCCCCGGGACGCCCGAGGAGGGACGTCTGTGGGACGTCCGTACCCCGTATCCGTGACGGCACACCGAAACGGATTGTCCGGTATGACGCCACGCGGCGTGCGTCTGTTCGGTGGTTCCAACGTACGCGTGGTCCCTCGTGTTCCACCAACGGCGCGCGAACCCCGTCACACCGCGAACTCACACGCTCCGCTCAGACCCCGCTCAGAGAACCCTCAGATCCCCGGCTCGGACATGGCTCGGACATGGCTCAGACGACCGCCGGAAGTGCGTTGCCGGCCTCGCGGATGCCGCGCCGGGGGTCGAGCCGGAGCAGGAAGAACGCCCCGAGCAGGAAGAAGACGATCAGGGCCACGATCGCGGGGCGGTAGGACCCGCTGACCTGGAAGACGACCCCGAACAGGAACGTGCCGAACCACGAGGTCCCACGCTCGCAGGCGTTGTAGAGGGCGAAGTACTCGCCTTCGCGGCCGCGAG
The DNA here is from genome assembly GCA_963808115.1 of uncultured Actinomycetota bacterium. Lineage (GTDB taxonomy): Bacteria > Actinomycetota > Actinomycetes > Propionibacteriales > Nocardioidaceae > Nocardioides. Next base: position 283,960 of record CAWEEN010000002.1, on the reverse strand, counting down.
GGATGAGCAGGCTGAAGAACGACCGCGAGAGGGCCTGCGTGCCGCCCAGGACGATCGCGATGGCGACCCCGATGGCCACGAAGGTGGCGATGTTTCCCCGCGGGAGGAACATCGCCAGGACGACGATGACCATCCAGGCGTAGGTACCGCCCAGGATGCACCGGTAGGCGCCGTACGACGCGGCAAGACGGCCGAAGAGCCGCGCTCCGAAGAAGGCGACGAACTGGATCATCAGGATGGTCGCGATCAGGACGCTGTCGCCGAAGCCGAGCTGCTTGGCGCCGTAGGTCGAGGCGACACCGATCACGGTCTGGATGCCGTCGTTGTAGAACAAGAACGCGACCAGGAAGGTCAGCGTCATCGGGAAGCGGCGCATCTCGCGCAGCGTGGTCCACAGCTGGCCGAAGCTGCGCTGGAGCAGTCCGCCGGACTCCGGGAGGACGTCCTGGGCGGGGTGGTTGCGGAGTCGCACCACCGGGATGATCGTGAACCCGGCCCACCACAGTGCCGCCGACAGGAGCGAGACCCGGACCGCCAGCTCCTTGTCGAGCCCGACGGTGCCGTGGCCGAGGACCATCACCAGGTTGAGCAGTAGCAGCAGCCCACCGCCCAGGTAGCCCCAGGCCCAGCCGCGGGACGAGACCCGGTCGCGCTCGTCCTCCGTCGCGATGTCGACCAGGATCGCGTAGTAGCTCACCAGCGAGCAGCCGCCCAGGATGCTGCTGGCAACGATGGCGACCGCGGCCAGCTGCCACTGGTCGCCGCGCATGAAGAACAGGAGCGAGGCACACAGGGCGCCGGCCCAGCCGAACCCCGCCATGTGCCACTTCTTGCGCGAGGAGCGGTCGGCCATGGCACCGACGACGGGCAGCACGAACGCGCTCAGGATGGTGGCGAAGCTGGTCAGGTAGAAGGGCAGCGACCCCGCAGCGAGGTGCAGGCCGAGCACGTCGACGGTGCGGCTGCAGGTGTCGTCGGGGGAGTGGCCGCAGCCGGCGGCCCGGCCGGCGACCGTGATCAGGTACGGCGCGAACAGCACCGACAGCACGGTCGTGTAGTAGGCGGAGTTGGCCCAGTCGTACCAGTTCCAGGCCCGCTGCTCCTGCGCCCGCCGCAGCGGCTCGAGGTCGGCGACGCCCGGCGCGGGCGGCCCCGTCACGCGCTCATCCGCCGTCGTCCCGGGTGGATGCCCAGAGCCCACGCTCGCGCAGCACGTCCTTGAGGAGGTCGGTCCGGTCGGTCATCAGCCCGTCGACGCCGCGGTCGAGCAGCAGCCGCATCTCGTCGGGGTCGTCGATGGTCCACACGTGCACGCGGACGCCGTTGGCGTGGGCGCGCCGTACCAGCCGGGGCGAGGCGATGGTGAGCCCGCCGGCCCGGTGCGGGATCTGGAGGGCGGCCACCCGGCGGGTCAAGGGGCGTGCGAGCCGGGCGGGGAGCAGGACGTACGCCGCCACCTCGACCGGGGACGCGGAGGTGGCCGCTCCGGGGACCAGCCGCCGGAACCGGCGCAACCGCCGGCGCGAGAAGGAGCCGATCAGCACCCGGTCCTGGAGGCCGTGCTCGCGGACGTAGGCCGCCAACGGCGTGACCGCGGCCCCGGCCTTCAGGTCGATGTTGAACCGGGCCTCCGGGAAGGCGTCGACCAGGCCGGGCAGCGTCGGCACCGGCTCACGACCCGCGATCCGCACGTCGGCGAGGTCGGACCAGGCGAGGTCCTCGATCCGGCCCTCACCGTCGGTGACCCGCTCGAGCACGGTGTCGTGGAAGGCGACCAGCACGCCGTCCGCGGTGAGGTGGACGTCGGTCTCGAGGTAGCGGTAGCCCAGCCCCACGGCGTGGGCGAACGCGGTCCGGGTGTTCTCCAGCCCGGTCAGGTCGGGATGTCGCGCACCACCGCGGTGGGCGAAGGCGACCACCCGTCCCCCGTCGTCGAGGAACGCGAACCCGGTGCGCTGCATGGCGAGGAGTATGCCCAGCCGGGTGGCGGCTGGGGCTGCGGTTTGGTCCCCAACCGCAGATTCCGGCACCCAGAACGTGCGGTTGGGGACCAAACGGCGACGTTGGTGAGCGGCCGGACTCAGAGGTCGCGGAAGGTCTCGATCTGGGCACCGAGCTGGTTGAGCCGCTCGGCGAGGTCTTCGTAGCCCCGGTGGATGACGTAGGTCGAGCGCAGCACCGAGGTGCCCTTGGAGGCCAGCATCGCCAGCAGGATGACGACCGCCGGCCGGAGCGCGGGCGGGCAGACGATCTCGGTGCCGGTCCAGCGGGTCGGGCCCTCGACCATGACCCGGTGGGGGTCGAGGAGCTTGACCTGGGCCCCCAGCTTGTTGAGCTCGACGAGGTAGATGGCGCGGTTCTCGTAGACCCAGTCGTGGATCAGGGTCTGGCCCTCGGCGACGGCCGCGATCAGCGCGAAGAACGGCAGGTTGTCGATGTTGAGGCCCGGGAACGGCATCGGGTGGATCTTGTCCAGCGGCGCCTGGAGCGTCGACGGGTGGGTGGTCAGGTCGACCAGGCGGGTACGGCCGTTGTCGGCGACGTACTCCTCGGAGCGGTCGTACTTGAAGCCCATGTCCTCGAGCACGGCCAGCTCGATCTCGAGGAACTCGATCGGCACCCGGCGGATGGTGATCGACGACTCGGTGACGATCGCCGCGGCGAGCAGCGACATCGCCTCGATCGGGTCCTCGGCGGGGGCGTAGTCGACGTCCACGTCGATGTCGGTGCAGCCGGTGACGGTCAGGGTGGTGGTGCCGATGCCCTCGACGCCGACCCCGAGCTTCTGCAGGAAGAAGCAGAGGTCCTGGACCATGTAGTTGGACGACGCGTTGCGGATGATCGTGGTGCCCGGGTGGAGGGCGGCCGCCATCAGGGCGTTCTCGGTCACGGTGTCGCCGCGCTCGGTGAGCACGATCGGCCGGGTCGGCAGGGCCACCCGGTTCACCGTGGCGTGGTAGTACCCCTCGGTCGCCTTCACCTCGAGGCCGAACGGCCGCAGCGCGGCCATGTGCGGCTCGATGGTGCGGGTGCCGAGGTTGCAGCCGCCGGCGTAGGGGAGCTCGAAGGTGTCGGCGCGGTGGAGCAGCGGGCCGAGGAACATCAGCACCGAGCGGGTACGACGGGCGGCGGCCTCGTCGATCGCGCTCAGGTCGAGCTCCTTGCGGCGGGATGATCTCGAGGTCGCCGTCGTCACCGATCCAGCGGGTGTGCACGCCGAGGCTGCCGAGCACCTCGAGCAGCCGGTTGACCTCCTCGATCCGGGCGACCTTGCGCAGCGTCGTCCGGCCGCGGTTGAGCAGGGAGGCGCAGAGCAGGGCCACGCCTGCGTTCTTGGAGGTCTTGACGGTGATCTCGCCGGACAGGCTGGTCGGCCCGGTGATCCGGAGGTGGGTCGGACCGGCGCCGAGGGCGACGATCTCGGAGTCGAGGGCCGAGCCGATGCGGGCGACCATCTCGAGGGAGAGGTTCTGGTGACCCTTCTCGATGCGGTTGACCGCGCTCTGGCTGGTGTTGAGCCGCTCGGCCAGCTGCTGCTGGGTGAGCCCACGATGGGTCCGCGCGTCCCGGATCAGGTTCCCGATGCGTCCCTTGAAATCCTCGCTCATGGGAACACCGTATCTCATCTGTGAGATATTGCCACTCTCCCTAGGTCGGGTGTCGACGGGACCAGAAAGTCCGCGCCGACGGTACCCAACCGGGCCAGGGGCCGGGGCACCCACCCGCGGGGCGCGCGACCTTCTGGCCCCGGAACCGGAGTGCGCACGCCAGCGTGGTCCGGGCTGTCGGCCAGGAAATGCCGACGTCGCGGCGACCTAGCGAGGTGGTACGGACGCACACCGGGCGACGTGCGTCGCCGTCGAAGTCTGTTGGCCGGGGGGAGGTCTACAGGCCGACGGCGCGGCGCACGTCGCTACCGGGCATCACGCAGGGCGCGCAGTCACACCGCTCGTCGCACACCAGGTAGGTGTGGAGGGCGTGGCCGCAGCGGGGGCAGGGCAGGTCGTGGGAGATGTGCTGCTCGGTGTCGACCACCGTGTCCCACATGGCTGGCTCCTGTCCGGGTTGCTGTGACGAGTGCACCTCATCCTGCGTCGCCGGACGCGACGACACGGCCGGTTCAGGCCGAAATGACCCCAACGGACCAGACAGTCAGGACGTTCGTGCCAGCCGAGCCGGCCCGGAGGACCGTCAGCAGACCAGCGTGCGGAGGGTACGGCGGGTGGCGAACCACAGGCACAGCGCCGACATGGTGAGGCCGCACGCGAGGCTGGCGGTGAGCACCGACGTATGGGCGGCCAGCAGCCCGAACGCGGGCACCGACAGCGGCGTCAGGACCATGTCGCCGAGGCTGGTGACCGAGGAGACCCGGCCCAGGTGGGAGGGATCGATGATCCGCAGGAACGCCGCACTGAGCCAGACCGAGGCCGCACCTGCGGTGAACCCGAGCACCGCCATCGCGGCCACGAGCGTGAGCTTCCACTCCAGCCCCACCGCGGCGATGGCAAGCCCCTGGACGACGAGCATCCGGAACGCCGCGGACGCGCCGTACGTCGGTCGGCGGCGGATGGCGACCACGCTGCCGACGATGGCGCCGGCGGCGAGCGCACCGTCGGCCATCCCGACCCAACCGGCGCCCCAGTGGGAGCCGCTGACCCGCAGGGCGACGCCCAGCCCGGTCACCGGGGTCACGAACACGTTGAGGGCGGTGAGCCCGACCACGAACAGCCGGGCCACCTCGTCGCGGCGCAGGTAGGACACGCCGTCGTGGAACGAGTCGCGCCAGCGGGCGTGGGTCGTCCGCGGGATCCGGAACCGCGGCCGGACCACCGCGGTGAGCACCACCGCGACTGACCAGGAACGACGCGGCGTCGAGGAGCATCACCGGGACCGGGCCACCCCAGGCGACCAGGACCCCGCCGACGGGGGCGCCCAGCAGCTTCATCAGCCGGGTGCTGATCTGGTTCCAGCCCTGGACGGTGCCGAGGTCGTCGGAGGCGACCACCTCGCGGACCAGGATGGCGCCGGCGGGCATGCTGAGCCCGGCGGCCGCCCCGAAGCAGACCGCCACGGCCAGGAGTACCCCGGCCCCGTGCAGCCCGGAGCTCCACGCGAGGGCACCGAGGCCCAGCACCACCGCCTGGCCGACCTGGCCGGAGACCAGCAGGACCCGGGGGTCGTGCCGGTCGGCGAGCACGCCGCCGAGCAGCACCAGTACGGCCTGTGGGACCATCTGGGCGCCCAGGACCAGCCCGGCGACACCGGGGGAGAAGGTGTGGACAGCCGTCCAGGCCAGGGCCACGCTCCAGGCGTAGTCGCCGAACCACGAGATGCCGACCGCGGCCAGCCAGGTCAGGACCATCGGGTCGCGGCGGACCGGCGGCGGCGGAGCCCCGATCAGCTCAGGTGCGGCGGGCGCCACGGTCACGGCCGCACCGGCTCGCTGGGAAAGACCCGCGCGATCGCCCGGACCGGACGGCGTACGGCGTCGGGATGCTCCGCGTGGTCGGCGACGCAGGCCGAGTGCCAGGCGGTGACGGTGCGGGTGAGCAGGTCGCCGAGCTCGTCGAGCTGCTCGACGGTGGCGTAGGTCAAGGTGTCGACCGACTCAGCGGCCATCCGCCACTCGCGCGCGGCGCGCGGCGCTGCTGCTGCAGCCAGGACCGGACGGCGCGCACCTGGTGCCGGAAGTTCTCGACCTCGGCGGTCTCCGCGACCCGGCGCCCGAGGGTGCCCTCCTCGAAGTCGTCGACGCTCCACGAGAGCTGCTGGTCGCGGAGCCGCCACCAGCTCTCGCGGGTGTCCTTGGCCAGGTCCGGGGCGGGCTCCACCAGGCCCTGGCGGTGCAGTGCCTTGAGGTGGTGGCTGACCGAGCCGACCGCCAGGTCGGTGCGCGCCGCGAGCTGCCCGACGTTCGCCGGGCCCTCGAGGGTCAGCAGCTCGCACAGCCAGCGCCGGATCGGGTGGTGGTAGGCCACGAGCAGGTCGGCCAGCTCGGAACCGGGGTCGGCCGGGGCCGGGACGGAGTCGAGGTGGCGCTCGGCGGCGGTACGGCGTGGCATGGGTCCACTCTCGCCCGCCGACCCCGCGTCGTACAAGACTCCTTGTATAACTCCTGGCGATGAGAAACCGTTGCCGATTGGTCCCCAACCGCAACCTTGGATCGATCCACGTTGCCGTTTGGTCCCCAACCGCAACGGCGACGGCGACGGCCGGCGGCGGCTACGGGACGCTCACGCCGTGGATGGTCACCGGGCCGAGGGTCGGGTCGAGCTCGGTCGCCTGGTCGACGCCGGCGGGGGCGATCACGTCCATCACCTTGGGCGCGGTGCTCGGGGCGATCGAGCAGATCGGCGACGTCCCACCGGGGGCGCACAGGCCGAACTGGAAGTCCTGCGCCGTCGGCTGGAAGCCGCGGGCCTGGTCGGCGGAGAACCCGTCCTGACCGTGCAGGGTGACCGCGAAGGTCCAGCCGGGGCCGGGCGTGCCGAACTGCGGCGGCCGGCAGGGCGATCGTGATCGTCCGGGTCGCCGGGGACGCGACCACCGCTGTGGGGGTGCCCACGGTGCCACCGTCGGCGTCCTTCCAGACCGGTGCGGCGAAGCCCTGCACCTCCAGCCGCTGGCTCCAGGCCGAGTCGGCGGCCAGGGAGAAGTTGCGGCTCGCGAACGGTGGGGCCGTGCTGTACGACGCGGCGCCCGGCTGGTGGACGAAGACGTCGAGGAGCTGGGCGCCGTCCGGGCAGGCCGAACGTGTCGGACAGGTCACGCAGGGTGGTCCGGAGGTAGACCGTGTCGCCCTGCTGGAGCACCTGGAACCGGGTGATGTCGAAGGCGCCGTCGTGGAAGGCCGACGAGGTCGGGTACTGGAAGGTGCCCGGCCCGTGGTCGTCGCCCGACGGGTCGGTGACGTCGAGGATCGTCGTGCCGCCGACCAGGTCGCCGACCACGTCGACGCGGGCGACGCCGGTGCCCGGAGGCCGTGGTCGCGGACGCGGTGATCCGGTCGGAGCCGAAGACCGACGTCGACGTGGGCGGTCCAGGAGCCGTCGGTGCCGGCCGTGGTGGTGTCGATGGACGAGCCCGGCGCTGTCGTTGCCGATCAGGCTCACGTCGACGGTGGCGCCCGGGGTCGCGGTGCCGGTGACGGTCGTGGTGCCCGGAGACCGTGTCGCCCGGCGTGGGGCGCGTCGATGCGTGACCGGGACCGGGCCCGGGCGGCGCCTGGTCGACGTAGCGCGACGTGGTCAGGTCGGGCCGGTCGACGATCTGCCCGGTCTGCGAGGTCGACCAGCAGCCGGACCAGCTGGGCCTGGGCCCAGGTCAGGGGCGAGGCCGAGCCGGCCGGCTGGCCGTCGTGGAAGCCGATCGACGCGGTGCGTCGGGTCGGCGCCGTACGGCGAGGCGGCGAGGTCGGGGTCCTCCCAGACCTGCTCGGGCACCAGCCCGACGCCCGCGGCGGAGTCGAGCATGAACCCGAGCTGGCTGCGCGCGGTCGCGGTGTCGCCGGTGGCCAGGGCGGTCTCGGCGCGCTCGCCCGACAGCACCGGCCACAGGTGGCCGGAGCCGGTGTCGGTGGTCGGCCAGGGCTGGCCGTCCAGCGGGCAGGTGGTCGGCGTCGGGCGTCCAGCAGTCGCCGTACCCGTCCTCGCTGCCGACCGCGTCGGTGCCGTAGCGGTAGTAGCCGGTGCCGGTCGGGCGTGGTCCGCGCGATGGTGCGGTCGACGACCGACAGCGAGTGCTGGACGTCGGCGTCGTCGGCCGGGAGCTCGCCGAGCCGGACCAGCTCCTGGAAGCCGCCGTCGACGACGTTGCGCTGGTCGGCGTCGATGCTGCCGTTGCCGAGGTTGTAGGTGACCGCCGAGTCGGGGTCGCCGTTCTTGGTCAGCCGGGTGAAGTAGGGCTTCGGGCTGTAGGCGCCGGTGCTGGTGACCGTCTGCTGCTTCACGGTGCGCTGGAAGTCGTCGGCCACGGCCTGGTAGAGCCGGGCGCGGGCGTCGTCGCCCTGGACGTGGGCGATGTGCGCGGCGGCGGTGAGCCCGGCGATCTCGGCGGCGATGGTCGACGGCGAGTAGCCGCCCTGCTCCTCCCAGCGCTCGTTGCCGAACGACGGGCCGTGCGACACGAGGTAGTCCGCGGCCGGCCGGACGTGGTCGGTGTAGAGCGCGTGGTCGGAGGACAGGCCGGTCAGGTAGGCCATCAGGATCGGGTACGCCGTCTCGTCGAGCTGGACGCCACCGGTGTCGGGCGCGGCCTGGCCGTTGAGCAGCGAGTTGCGGGGCATGTTGCCGGCCGCGGTCTGCTGGCGGTCGAAGAGGAACCGCGTCGCGGCGCGCGCGGTCGCGACGTCGCCGACGGCGAGCATCCCGGTGACGGCCTCGTAGAGGTCGCGGGAGAACACCTCGCGGTAGGAGCCGAAGTAGACCGGCAGGCCGCCGGGCAGGTCGCCGGCGCTGACCGCCTGGCCCCACGGGCTGGACAGGCTGGCCGCGATCGCGCCGGAGAACGTCTTGTCCTCGCTGGACTTGAGCACGTTGGCGCTCAGCCAGTAGGCGCGCTGCTGGGCGGCGCTGAGGCCGGTCGGCTGGCGCAGCCCGGCGTCGTACTGCTTCCAGGTCTTCAGGTAGGCCTGCTCGAGCGCCTGGAACGCGCCGTGCGTGGACGCCTGGGCCGTCTGCACCGCGTCCGCCGGGGTGCGACCGAAGCCGAGGGACAGGGTGAAGGCGTGGGTGCCGGGGTGGGGGTTGACCCGCTCGGTGGCGACGATGTGCCCGTCGGGCGCGTCGGTCCAGCGGCGTCAGCGCGTGGGTCTGGTCGAGGCTGGTCAGCCCGTCGGAGGCGGAGTCGGCGTAGCCCACCGAGGCCGGGCCCTGGCTGTCGGCGGTCAGGGCCATGGAGGTCGGTACGGCGTAGTCGCGGTTGGCGGCCTGGCTGACCGTGTGAGGGTCGGAGACGACCGGGACGCCGGCGGCGGTGACGGTGCCGTCGTCGGCGCCGCCGTTGGCGCTGCCCGCCGCCGCCGTTGCCGTTGGCGATCGCGTCGAGGCGGGCGTAGACCTGCAGGCCCTGGGCGCGCGGGTCCGGAGAGGGTGGTGTGCATGACGACGCTGTCGCGCTGCGGGGTCGGTGAGGTAGCGGGTGGTGAGGGTGTAGCCGTGGGCCGCGCTGGTCGCGGTGACGGTGCACTCCATGCCCGGAGGGGTCGGCGGTCACGGTGTAGGTGAGGTCGCGGCTCTGCAGGTCGGTGAAGGAGTGCCCGTCGGTGACGACGTACTGGAGGGTGTGCACGTTCGGTGTTGTCGATCGTCGGCTCGTAGACGTCGGAGAGCACGCCGTCGGCGACGGTGAACCACACCTTGGACGTGGTGTTGCGGGCGGTGCCGACGCAGTCCTTGCGGGCCAGGTCGAAGCGGCTCAGCGACCCGGGGCCGCCGGGTGCCTGCCCTGCGGCGGTCGCCGGGCCGGCCGTGGTGGTGGCGAGCAGGGCGAGCACGACGCTCGCTGCGCCGGCGATCGCGGAGGCGCGTCGCAATGGGCGTCCAGCCATGGGGGTCCCTCCCGAGTCAGGTGGCTCTCGGATCGTGTCGCCCGTCACCCGCCGCGTCAACGCCCTCTTTTGGGTGGAGCCCGGCAGAACCCGTCCGGTGCTACCGGGCTCAGAGGGCCGAGCCGAGCGCCCAGCCCAGCGCGGCCGCGAGCAGACCCGCGGCCAGGCTGAGGACGCACGTTGGACAGGGCGGTGCCGCGTCTCGCCCTCCTCGGTGAGCCGGACCGTCTCGTAGCCGAACGTGGAGAACGTGGTCAGCGCACCGCAGAAGCCGGTGCCGACCAGGGTCGTCAGCCAGGAGGTGCCCGGCGGCGACGACGGCGCCGAGCACGAAGGATCCCGCCACGTTCACCGTCCAGGTGCCCCAGGGGAACCGGGCCGCGTGGAGGCGCTGGACGGCGAGGTCGGTCAGGTAGCGGGTCGGCGCACCCACCGCTGCGCCGAGCGACCACGAGCAGGAAGGTCACCGGACCACCCGCTCGGTGAGCCGGATCCCGACGACGACCGCGAGCAGGCCGACCGCGACGGATCCGAGGAGGTAGACCAGCGCCAGGTCCGTCTCCCCGCCGGCGAGCAGGGCGCGGGTGTCGACCGCGTACGTCGAGAACGTGGTGAACCCGCCCAGCACCCCCGTCCCGAGGAACGGGCCGGGCCAGGGGCCGGTGGGCCCAGCGCTCGACCACCAGCACCAGCACGATGCCGATCGCCAGGCACCCGACGGCGTTGACCAGGAACGTGCTCCACGGGAACTGGCCGGCCTCGTGGGGCAGGGCCAGCCCGACCGCCCACCGGGCCGACGGCCCCGAGGGCACCACCGAGCGCGATCGCGCCGAGCACCCGGCGCCGTTCCACGAGCAGGCGGCCGACGTGGCGGGGCAGGAACGGCACGTCCTCGGCCGCGACGTCGGGGTCGACCGGGAGCCGCGGGATGGGGGTCGCGGGAGTGGTCGTGCTCGTGGGGCGCCATGGGTCTCCTACCGTCGTCGGGTAGGGACCGTTGGCGGCATCGCTCCGCGGTTCCACCGGTCACCGGTGTCGGCGGGCCCCACCGCCGATCCCCAGGCTACTGGACCCTGTCGGTGCCTGCGTGGCACGGTCGAGGGAGAAGACCACCTGCCACCTCGACGACCCCCAGGAGATCCCATGACGTCCGTCTCGGAGGACCGAGCCCCCGCCCTCCCGCCCGTGGTGAGCGCCGAAGGAGTGGCAGGCCGCGCGCGACGACCTGCTGACCCAGGAGAAGGAGCTGACCCGGGCCCTCGACGCGCTCGCCGCCCGCCGGCGGCGACTGCCCATGGTGCGCTTCGACCCGTCGTACTCCTTCGAGGGGCCCGGCCGGCAGCCGCACCCTGCTCGACCTCTTCGAGGGGCGGCGACCAGCTCGCGGTCTACCAGTTCATGGACGTCGGGCCCGACTCGTTCTGCCCGGGCTGCACCAACCTGACCCGCAACGTCACCGACCTGCCGACGCTCGCCGACGAGGGCGTCTCCTGGGCGACGGTGTCGGACATGCCGCTGGCGCAGATGCAGGGCTACTGGGAGAAGCAAGGGTGGGACGTGCCCTTCTACTCCTCCCACGGCACCACCTTCTCGGCCGACTGCGGCGCGGGTGGCGGCTTCCTGCTGTCGCTGTTCCTGCGGGACGGCGACGACGTCTACCGCACCTACGCGACCACGCAGCGGGGCGTCGACCGGATCATGTTCGTGCCCAACGTGCTCGACCTCGCCGCCTACGGTCGCCAGGAGGACTGGGAGGACAGCCCCGAGGGCTGGCCGCAGCACCCGACCTACGGCTGAGCCGACGGCGCCGGCGACGGGGCCGCCAGTCCGGCGGCGGGTCCTCACCGACCCGGCGGTCGACGGCCTCACGCACGAGGTCGACGTGGCCGGTGTGGCGGCCGTACTCCTCGAGGAGGTCGAACAGGATCCGCCGGATGCTCGCCGCGGTGCCGTCCTCGAGGGTGACGGCCGAGTGCGCCGCCGAGCCCACGGTCGTCGAGGGCGGCGCCGGCGATCAGGCGCCGCGACCGGTCGACGGCCGCGTCGTACCGCGCGTAGAGCTCGCTCGGCGCGTCCAGCGCGCCGGTGGCGAACTCCCAGTCGTCGTCCCCGTCCCACCCGTTGCCCGTCCCACACCGGCGGCATCGCGCCCCCGGCGATCTTCACCGCCGAGGCATAGTCCTCCTGGCGGCCAGGTGCTTGAGGAGGCCGCCGACGGTGAGTGACGACGACGGATCCGGTGGGCCAGACCGGCCGCATCGAGGTCGGCGGCCTTCCAGCGGAACGTCGCCCGGAGCCGGTCGAGGGAGCCGAGCAGGTGCTCGGACTCACTGCCGGCGAACGGTGGCTCCCAGGGCGGGTACGCGGCGGTGGTCATGCCGGCAGTCCCTCTCCGACGAGCCCGTCGATGGACTCCCGGATCAGGTCCGCGTGGCCCGTGTGCCGTGCGTACTCCTCGACCAGGTCGACCAGGAGCCGGCGCAGGGTGGGTGGCTCGCCGCGTCGACCAGGCCAGACGGGCGCGGACGTCGGGCCCACCAGCGGCGTAGGCGGCGGCGACGTGCTCCCGGGACCGGACGACGCACGACTCCCAGAGCCCTGTGAGCTCATCGGGCTCGTCGTCGGCCGCCGTGCGCCACTCCCAGTCGGGGTCGGCGTCGAAGTCGACGGCGTCGAACGGCGGCGACAGCGACGGCGCGCCGGTGAGCAGGCGGGTGAGGTACTCGTCCTCCACGAGGGCGAGGTGCTTGAGCAGCCCGCCGAGGGTGACCGAGCCGGGCCCGAGGGTGCGGCGCAGGTCGTCGGCTCCGAGGCTCGCCGCACTTCCAGGCGAAGGTTCGGCGGTTGCGCTCCAGCGCCCCGACCAGGGTCTCGATCTCGGGGCCGGCCATCGGCGGCCCGGTCAGCACGGTCAGGTCCGGGGCGGTGTCGGAGGTCATGCCTCGACGCTAGGGTCCTATCCGGACGGTTTGCTTCCGCAATGTAAGGAACCCTCGTGGTCGTGCACGACACCAGCCCCGCCGCCCGGGCCCTCCTGGTCCTGGAGATGATCCAGAACAGCCCGGGCATCTCCGCCGACCGGCTCGCCGACCGGCTGGGGCTCTCCGACCGCGCCGTCCGGCGCCAGGTGGCGGTGCTGCGCGAGGCCGGCATCCCCGTGGAGTCGACCCGCGGCCGCTACGGGGGCTACCGGATCGGCCGCGGGATGCGGCTGCCGCCGTTGATGTTCACCCCGACCGAGGCGATCGGTCTGGTGATGGCCGTCCTGGAGGGCCACCCGGCGGGGGAGGGCGACCCCGTCGGACAGGCGCTCGGCAAGATCGTGCGAGCCCTGCCGGAGCAGCTCGCGCGCCCGGCCGACGCCGTACGACGTGTGGCGGCGCGCGGCTGGGACGTCGTCACCCCCGACGTCGCGACGACGGCTCGGCTGGTGCAGGCCTGCGAGGCGGGGGAGCGGCTGCGGCTGAGCTACGGGGCTCACGCGGCACAACCGTGGGAGACCACGGTGGACCCGTGGGCGGTCGTGGTCCGGCACCGGCGCTGGTACCTGTTGTGCTGGTCGCTGGACCGGTCCGCGCGTCGGGTGCTCCGGGTCGACCGGGTCCGCGAGATCGTCGTCGTCCACCCGCCGTTCGAACGCGCGTTCGAAGCCGCACCGATAGACCTCGACCCGCTGATGGCCGTCGAGGAGCAGCTCTCGCAGGGGTGGCGCTACCCGGTCGAGGTGCTCGTCGACGCACCGCTGCCCGAGGTGCAGCACTGGCTGCCACGCAGCTTCGGCCGGCTCGAGGCCACCGGTGCCGGATCGACCCGGCTGGTCGCGACGACCGACGAACCGGACTGGTACGCCGCCCAGCTGGCCGGGTTGCCGTTCGCGTTCCGGGTCGTGGACGGGTCCGAGCTACGCGCCGCCGTCGTCGTCCTGGCCGACCGTCTGGCGCGGGCGGTCTCCTGAGGCGACACTGGCCGGGTGAGGGGAAGCGCCGGACCCGGGTTCTGGAGCCGTAACCTGCGACGACTGGCCGTCGGGCTCGTCCTGGCCTTCGTACTGGTCGGTTTCGGCGTCCCGTCGATGCCCTCCCACGCCGCCGGGCCGGCGCTCAGCGCTGCTGCTAGGCGCTGAAAGGTGTGCGGTTTGGTCCCCAACCGCAACTTTCGGAGGCTCAGGACTGCGGTTGGGGACCAAACCGCATCCTTTTCCGCACCCCCAACCAAACCGCCGATAACTGACATTATGTCAACTCATGCCGCCAGGAGGGGCTGAGGGGATCAGTAGACGTCGTCGCGGGGTGGCGTGACCGGCGGGGTGCTCGGGGGTGTGCCCTCCCCGCCCTGCTCGTCCTGCTTCTGCTGGGCCACCTGGATCTGGTGCTGGCTGGCCGCGGTGGAGATGAGCCGCACGAAGACGGCGAGGAACAAGATGTCGAAGACCAGCTGGATGGTGTTGACGATGCGCGCCAGCTGACCGACCGAGTGGATGTCGCCGTACCCGACGGTGGCGATCGTCGTGGCCGTGAAGTAGAGCGCATCGACCCGGGTGTGCAGCCCGGCCATCTCGTGGTGCCCGTGGAGGGCGAGGGTGAAGTAGGTCAGCGAGAAGACCACGAGCACGATCTCGAGCACCACGAGCAGCTGGGCGCCGTTGAACTTGAGCGCCTCTCCGATCTGCATCCGGCGGAACTCCCGGATCGTGACCAGGCCGACGACGGCCATCGCCATCACGGTGACGGCGAGGTCGAGGGCGAGCCGGAGCACGGACTTGTCGCCTTGGATCGGGACGGAGAAGTAGAGCACCAGGACCGCGACCAGGCCGAGGACGCTGCGCGCCCGCCGGTACTTCCACAGATCGCGCACGCCGCCCTCCCCTGCCCGCCTCGCTCGCGTTCGCAAGTGAGTGTGGCAGGAACGACGCCTGGGTGTGGGGTGCCTCACGGCCGACGCGCCGAGGGTTTGCACGAGTCGCCCAGGCACGGAATGGTGGACGGTTCCCTGCCAGCAATCGACGAAGGAGAGAGCCAGTGCTCACCCTCACGGAGAACGCCAGCACGATCGTCAAGGACATCGCCGCCCAGCAGGGCGCGTCCGAGTCCACCGGCCTGCGGATCAGCAGCGACGACCCCACCCAGGGTCTGATGGTGACCGCGACCCAGCAGCCCCACCCGGGCGACCAGACCATCGAGGCCCACGGGGCCGTGGTCTACCTCGACCCGCCCGCAGCCGAGCAGCTCGACGACCAGGTGCTCGACGCCTCGGTGGACGACGCGGGCCGCGTGCAGTTCGCCCTCGCCCCGCAGGCCTGACCGACGTACGACGGCCCCGGACGCCACGACGGCGTCCGGGGCCGCGTCGCGTCTCGGCGCCCCGGGTCAGCCGAGCCCGATCACCTGCCCGGCCCGGTCGATGAGGTCGTAGCGCAGCACGCCCCAGATCATCAGACCGGCGCCGGCCAGACCCAGCAGGGTGATCGCCGTGGTGTGGAAGGGCTTCTCGCGCGCGGCGTCCATCGCCTGCGAACCGCGACGCTTCAGCGGGGCGAGCCAGTGTCGGGCGAACTCGAACTCCAGCGACCACAGCCACACGCCGAGCAGGATCGGCGGGATCGTCAGCGGGCCGGGCAGGACGACGAGCGCCAGGCCGGTGAGGATCAGCAGCAGCCCCGCCACGAAGACGACGACCCGCCGCACGGTCCGCGTCATGGCAGAGGTCCGGTGGGATCAGCCGAGCGCGGCGACCGCGGCGTCGTAGTCGGGCTCGTGGCCGATGTCGTCGACGACCTCGGTGTGGAGGACGGTGCCGTCGGTGTCGTACACGACCACCGACCGCGCCAGCAGCCCACGCCACGGACCGTCGACGATCGTGACGCCGTAGTCGGTGCCGAAGCTGCTCCGGAACGCGGACCCGACGGTGACGTTCTCGATCCCCTCGGCTCCGCAGAACTTCGCCAGGGTGAACGGCAGGTCGACCGAGACGCAGAGGACCCGGGTGTTGTCCAGACCGGCGGCGAGCTCGTTGAAGCGACGCACCGAGGCCGAGCAGACGCCGGTCTCGATGCTCGGGAAGATGTTGAGCACCACCCGCGACCCGGCCAGGTCGTCGGAGGTGAAGTCGGCGACGTCGCCGCCGGTCAGGGTGTACGACGGGGCCGAGGTGCCCACCGAGGGGAGATCGCCGACGGTGTGGATCTCGATGCCGCGCAGCTGCGTGGTTGCCATGGACAGTGTCTAGCAGGTCGCCCCAGGCCCGGCCGCAACCACTCCCCTCCTACCATCGGGGCCGTGCCGAGACGACACCCCGCCTTGCTGGCCCTTTCCGCCGCGCTCCCCCTGCTCGCCGTGCTCACCGCCTGCGGTAGTGGCTCGAGCAGCACCACCGCCACCGAGCCCGCGGCGAGCGGTGGCTCGTCCTCGCCGGCAGCCGGCAGTACGTCGTGCAGCTTCACCCAGAGCGGGAAGCCCGCCAAGCAGGTCACTCCCCCGCCGGCGACGACGGACCTGACCGGCACGGTGAAGGCCACGATCGACACCTCGGTCGGCGCGCTCGACGCGACGCTCGACGCCACCAAGACACCGTGCACGGTCGCGTCGTTCGTGTCGCTGGCCAAGCAGGGCTACTTCGACAACACGCCGTGCCACCGGCTCACCACGCAGGGCATCTACGTGCTCCAGTGCGGCGACCCGACGGGCACCGGTACCGGCGGGCCCGGCTACACGATCCCCGACGAGCTGACCGGCACCGAGACCTACCCTGCCGGCACGCTCGCGATGGCGAACACCGGCCAGCGCCACAGCGGCGGGTCGCAGTTCTTCGTGGTCTACCAGGACACGCCGCTGCCGCCGGACTACACGGTCTTCGGCACCATCACGCCCAAGAGCGTCGCGACCGTCGCGAAGGTCGCCGCCAAGGGCGTGGACAACGCCAACGGCCCCGGCGACGGGCACCCCAACGAGAAGGTGACCATCACCGGGGTCACCACCGGCTGAGCCCGGGTCAGGAGCGGCGGAGCCGCGGGAGCCGGAACGCGTGGGCCGCACGCCGTTGCCGGCGGGCCTCACGCTGCTGGCGCAGGTCCCGATCGGACGGGACCCGACCCTCTTGGAGGCCCGCCATCAGGTACAGCTGCGTGCTCATGGTGCTCACTCTTTCCGGACCCGTTCGCGGGCCTGTGCTCTGGTCTTGATGTAATGGACTGTCTCGCTTGCGCGACTCTTACATGATACGTCGCAGGCGCAGGCCGTCCCACTTCCTGCCGGGCTTCGCGGGGGTGATTCTCAGCACGTCTCGCACGGGGTGCCGCCACCGGCCCCGGACAGGGCGGTGGCGCGCCGCTCAGGGCTCGAGGCAGGCCGGTGGCAGGTCGAGATCGCCGAGCAAGCCCTCGAGGTGGGCTGAGACGGACGACGGCCGCGCCGGTCGCGGAGATCCGTGACCGGCGCGGCCGCTGGTGGGTCAGGCGGTGAGCGGTCGGCTCATCGCGTCACTGCACGACGACCTTGAAGGCGCCGCGGCCCGTGATGACCTCGGACTCCGCGGTGGTCAGGCCGTGCACGTGCACCGGACGCGACATGCCGCCCCCGAGGAACAGGTCGAACTCGGCCTGGTCGTTGCGCGGCATCGTGGTCACGAGGTGCTTCAGCCCCGCGAGGGTGCGCGGGAAGCTGCGCTCGAACCAGTACATCGGCGACTCCTCGGCGTACAGCCGGCCCCGCGAACCCGCAGCCTTGGCCGGCACGGCGACGGTGAACGACGTGCCGGTGTCGCCACCGGCGTAGCGCAGGCGCAGCGTCGAGGTCTTGCCGGCCCTCAGCACCGCGGGGTGCGTGCCGTCGACGGTGTGCCACGAGCCGCCACGCCGCTGCTGCAGGCCCTGGATCTTGTGCAGCGCGGTGTTGTCGGTGATCTGCGAGGTCTGGTTCACCGAGTCGATCGTCACGCCGTCGAGGTGGGTGAGCAGCCAGAGCAGGTCGGGCAGGTCCCAGATCGCGGTGTCGGTGATGTCGGCGGTGTCGGTGAACCGGTTGCCGGCCTGCAGCGTGAACGGACCGTCGGCGGTGTGGCCGGTGACCGTCCAGCTCTGGTCCTCGGTGCCGCCCTGGTAGGCGTCCAGAGTCGCCTGGTGGTTGGCCAGGAGCTCGTAGAGCGTCACGTCGGGCGTGGCGGCGGGGACCTGGACCCGTGAGGTCCCGATCCGGTGCGCCACCGGGCCGGAGTCCGGTGTGTAGGTGATGTCGGAGGTGACCGGGAAGTCCGGCGGACCGTCGCCGAGCAGACCGGAGATGCCGGTCATCCGGTCCTGGCTGACGGTGCCGAGGACGTCACCGATGTTGGCGACCTTGAACGACGACCCGAGCGAGTCGGACTGGATGTACAGCGCGTCGGCGCCGGCCATGCCGTACGTCGACCTGCCCGAGAACTCCATCGGGTGGCCGAAGCCGACCACGGTGCCGTTGCACACCGAGGTGATGGTGCCGAGGGCGCCGAAGACGATGTCGCCGGTCGACTCGGTCGCCACCAGGTTGCCGCCGGAGACCATGTCGGCGGCGGTGGGGCTGGACGCCGCCTCTCCGGCCGGCGCGACGCCCGACTGGAGGTAGGGGCGACCCGTGGCCTTGGAGAGGGCTCGCGCACCGAGGCCGGCCACCAGCGCCGGAGCCCGGAGCTCGGAGAAGCCCTGGGCGGCCTGGGTGGTGGTCACGTCGGTGGCGTTGGCGATCCGGCGCGCCGTGGCGTCGCCGACCTTGATCCGCAGGGGTGCGGCCGCGGTGCCGGCGAACTGGTCCATGTCCTCCCACGGCGTGATGCCGGCGACCGGCGTCGAGCCGTAGGACAGGGTGTAGGCGACCGCGCCGATCAGCCGGCCGTCGGCGGCGTAGACCGGGGAGCCGGACATGCCCTCCCAGATACCGGACTGGTCGATCTGCGTGGAGCTCAGCTGGGCCATCACCATGTCGACGCCGGGCTCGATGCCGTCCTTGAGGACGCCGAGGACCTGGCCGGTGAAGGCACCGCTGGTGGGGTCGGTCCCCTGGGTGACCGTGAGCCCGTGCACGGCCTGACCGGCGGTCAGGCTCGTCACCGGGTAGGCCTCGTCGCAGCTGCCCGGATCGGCGTGCGACGGGGCGGCGATGGTCGCGGTACCCGCCAGGCAGAGCCCGGCAGCGACAGCTGCCGAGACCGCGAGCCGAGCCCGAGATGTGGGTGTCGACATGAATGTCCCTCCGTTGGGGCGCCTTCCCCGTGGTCGGCGCTGTCAGCCTCATGGACGTCGCGGCGGGCGGTTTGGTTGCACGTCCGCCTCGAAGTCATCCGGGAGGCGGACCTAGTCTGGAGTCTGTGACCGAGCTCGCGCGCCGTACCGGACCCGTGTCGCGGGTGCGTGTCACCGATTTTGCCGGCGGAGCCGACGCACCCGAGCCGCTCGAGCGGGAGGACGTCGTCGCGGCCGAGGAGCCCCTGGAGCTGCGGGTCGCCTGGCCCGGTGTCCCGGCCCGGCGGGCCTGGGTGACCATGCGGACACCAGGTCACGACTTCGAGCTCGCTGCCGGCTGGTTCGTCCACGAGGGGCTGGTCGGGCTGGGCGACCTGACGGAGGTCGCCTACTGCACCGACGAGGACCTCGCACCGGAGCAGGAGCTGAACGTCGTCACGGTCCGCTCCGCGACGACGGTGGACCTCGGGCATCGGCACAGCGGGCTGTCGAGCGGCTCGTCCGCCTGCGGCGTCTGCGGCAAGGACAGCATCACGGCTGCGCTCACCACGGTCCGTGGGCCGCGCTGGGCCGGGCCGCCGGCGGACCCGACCGTCGTACGACGGCTGCCCGGGCTGCTGCGCGAGGAGCAGTCGGTCTTCCTGCGCACCGGCGGCGTGCACGCTGCTGCGTTGTTCTCCGGGTCCGGCGACCTCCTGGTGTGCCGCGAGGACGTCGGCCGGCACAACGCGGTCGACAAGGTGACCGGTGCCCGGGTGCTGACCGGCGACGACCCGGCTGCGCCGTACCTCGTCGTCAGTGGGCGCGCCGGCTTCGAGCTGGTCCAGAAGGCCGTCGCGTCCGGGGTCGGTGCCCTGGTCGCCGTCGGGGCGCCGTCGTCCTTGGCCGTGCACCTGGCCCGGGAGGCGGGGCTCGGCCTGTTCGGCTTCACCCGCGAGCAGCGGACCGTCCGCTACGCCTGAAGGCCGCGTCGGCACTCGGCGACGCGGCGGTGCCCCGACGGCGAATCGGCCTGCTTCCGGTGTCTCTTCGGGCCGACTCCGCGTGGGTCCCCGGTCGTGTCGGTGCGGGTCCGTAGGTTCGTCGGGTGCGGATCCTCCACACCTCCGACTGGCACCTGGGGCGCTCGTTCCACCGCGTGGGCATGCTCGAGCACCAGGCGGCCTTCGTCGACCACCTGGTCGGGGTGGTCGAGTCGGAGCAGGTCGACCTGGTGGTGGTGGCCGGCGACGTCTACGACCGCGCCCTGCCCCACGTCGACGCCGTACGCCTGGCCGACGAGGCGTTCGCCCGGCTAGCCGCCTCGCGGGCCCGGGTCGTGCTCACCTCGCGGCAACCACGACTCCGCCCAGCGGCTCGGGTTCGGCTCGCGGCTGATCGACGCTGCCGGGGTCTTCCTGCGCACCGACGCCGTCGACCGTCGGCACCCCGGTCCTGCTCGCCGACGACCACGGCCCGGTCGCCGTCCACGGCCTCCCCTACCTCGACCCGCAGGCCCTGCACGAGCCCTGGGCACTGCCCGCCCGCACCCACGAGGCAGCGCTGGCCGAGGCGATGCGGCGGGTCCGCGCCGACCTCGCCGACGCGGCCGGCCCGGTCGGTGGTGCTGGCCCACGCCTTCGTCGCCGGCGGCGTCGCCAGCGAGTCCGAGCGCGACATCTCCGTGGGCGGCATCTCGGTGGTGCCGACCTCGTTGTTCGACGGCATCTCCTACACCGCCCTCGGCCACCTGCACGGGCAGGCCGTCGCTCGGTGACACGCTGCGCTACAGCGGTTCTCCCCTGGCCTACTCGTTCTCCGAGGCCGCCCACACCAAGGGCATGTGGCTGGTCGACCTCGGGCCGGAGGGCGTGACCACGACCGCGTTCGTCGAGGCGCCGGTCCCCCGTCGCCTGGCCCGGCTGTCCGGAGACCTCGAGACGCTCCTGACCGACCCGGGCCTGGCTTGGGCCGAGGAGCACTGGGTCCAGGCGACGCTGACCGACGCGGTGCGCCCGGCCCAGCCGATGGACCGGTTGCGAGAGCGGTTCGCCGCACACCCTGGTGCTCGCGTTCGCACCCGCCGGCGGTGCGCCGGCACGCGGCGGTGCCGTCCCGCCCGGGCGGCCGCAGTGACCACGGCGTCGCCCTCGACTTCGTCGAGGCCATGCGGGGGGCGCCGGCCACCCCCGACGAGTCGGCCCTCCTGCTGGCGGGCTGCGACGCCTGCTGCGAAGACCCCGACGTCGACGTGCTGGTCACCGCGGGTCCGGGAGCACCCTGATGCGGCTCCACCACCTGTCGGTGACCGCCTTCGGGCCGTTCGTCGACACCGCCGACGTCGACTTCGACCTGCTGTCCGAGGCCGGGCTGTTCCTGCTGTCGGGTGCCACCGGCTCCGGCAAGTCGAGCGTGCTCGACGCCGTCTGCTTCGCCCTCTACGGCGCGGTGCCCGGCGACCGCCACCAGGCCGGGAGGCTCCGGTCCGACCAGGCGCCCGACGGCCTGGCACCGCAGGTCGGTCTCGAGGTGACGATCTCCGAGCGTCGGTTCCGCGTCGTCCGCTCCCCGGCCTACGACCGCCCGAAGAAGCGCGGCACGGGCACGACCCGCGAGCCGGCCAAGGTCAGCCTGTCCGAGCGTCGAGCAGACGTGTGGGTGCCGCTCACCAGTCGCCTCGACGAGGCAGGTGACCTGGTGGCGGGGCTCCTCGGCATGAGCCTCGACCAGTTCTGCCAGGTGGCCCTGCTGCCGCAGGGCCAGTTCCAGGCCTTCCTCCGGGCCGACTCCCAGCACCGTCAGGCGCTGCTGGCCCGCCTGTTCCGCACCGGTCGCTTCGAGCACGTCGAGGGCTGGCTGCGCGACCACCGGCTCGCCCTCCGGCGGGCCTCCGAGGCTCACCGCGAGGTGGTCGCCGACCTGGTCAGCCGGCTCTCCGAGGCAGCGGGGGTGGCTGTGCTCGAGGAGCTGGACGACGCCGGCGCGGCAGCCGACGACGGCACCTTGGCTTCGTGGTGCCTGAGCCTGCTCGACCAGGCGGCGGTGCGGGCCGCGGGCGCTCACAGCGCCTCGACTCCCCTGCGCGTGGCCGAGGCGGAGGCCCGAGACCTGCTGGGGGCGGCCCGCGAGCGGTCGGTGGCCCGAGCCCGGGTCGCCGAGGCTGCCACCACCGCGTCGCGGCTCGACGACCGCGCCGCCGAGCACCGGGCCGAGGCCGCGCTCCTCGACCGCGGACGCAGGGCCGAGGGCCTGCGTCCCCTCGTCCGCCTCGTCGACGCGCGAGTCGCCGACCGGGCCGAGACCGCCCAGCGGGCCGAGGCGTCCCTGGCCTCCGTCGGTCCGCTCGGCGACGGCCTGCTGCCGCTGGAGTCCACGCTGTCCGACGCGCTCGACGACGCCACGGCCGACCTGGCGAGGGTCACCGCGCTCCTGCCCGCCGAGCAGCGTCTGGTCCAGCTCCGGGCCGCCGAGGACGTCCGGGTCGAGGCGCTGCGCGGGCTCGCCGAGGCCGAGACGCTCGAGACGGCCGAGGCCGTCGCCCTGGAACGCCGGGTCGAGAGGCTGACCGTCGACCTCGCGCAGGCCGAGGCCGCCGGGCTGGCCCTGCCCGAGGCCACGATGAGCGTGGCCGGGCTGCGGTCCGTGGTCGCCGCCTTCGACGACCTGGCCCGGCTGGACGCCGACCATGCCCTCGCGACGGTCGACCACAGCGCTGCGGTGGCTCGTGTCCTCGACCTGCGCGAGCGGCTCCTCGACCTCCGCGAGCGCCGCATCGCCGGCATGGCCGCCGAGCTGGCCGGCGCCCTGGCCGTCGGTGACGACTGCCCGGTGTGCGGGTCGGCCGACCACCCGCACCCGGCGCGGGCCGCCCTCGGCCATCCCGACGCCGCGGCGGAGCGTGCCGCGCAGCGAGCCGTGGACGACGCCCAGGCTCTCGAGTCGGCCCTGGCGATGCGGGTCCACGAGCTCGACTCCTCGCGGACCACGTGTCGCGAGGTGACCGGCGACCGCGACAGCGCGACGGTCCGGGCGGCAGCAGAGTCCGCCGAGGCCGAGCTGGCAGAGCTGACCACGGCTGCCGCGCAGCGAGGCACGATCGGCGAGGCACTCGCCGACGCCACGCGCCGGAGTGCCGCGTTGTCGGAGGCCCGTCGCTCGCGCCAGGTGGCCGTTGCCGAGGCCACGACCGCCCTCGACCACCTTCGCGCTGAGGCGGTCGAGCTCGAGATCACGGTCGCCGCCGCGCGGGGAGAAGACCCGGCCCTGGCGAGCGCGGCCGAGCGGCTCGAGGTGCGCCGTACCTCCGTGCGAGCGGCCCACGCCGACGCGCTCGCCCTCGAGGCAGCAGTCCGGACGCTGTCCGACGCCGAGGTGGCGCTGGGCCGGGCGGCGCTCGAGGCCGGGTTCGACAGCGTCGACGAGGCGCGGGCGGCGCTGCTGCCGACCGACGAGCTGACCGCCCTGGGCGAGCGGGTGCGTGACCACGAGGCTGCTCTGGCCGCCGCACAGCGGGTGCTCGCCGAGCCCGGCGCGGCCGAGCTGCTCGCGCTCCCGGTCGCCGACCTCGAGCGGCTCACCCGTGCCCATCGCCGGGTCGCCGACGACCTCGAGCGCGCCCGAGCCTCCGCCGAGGCGGCGGACCGGCTCCACGAGCGGGTCGTCGCGCTGCACGACGAGCTCGACGCCGCGCTCGCTACCTGGCGGCCCGTCCGCGACGACCTGCGGCTGGCGACCGCCGTCTCGGCCTTCGCCGAGGGCAAGGCCCCCGACAACCGGCACCAGATGCGGCTGTCCGCCTACGTTCTCGCCCACCGGCTGTCGCAGGTGGTGGCCGCGGCCAACGCCCGCCTGGCCGGGATGAGCGACCAGCGCTACTCCCTCGAGCACGTCTCGCGCCGTGGCGCCGGTGAGACCCGCGGCGGGCTGAGCCTCGTCGTCCGCGACGACTGGTCGGGTGAGAGTCGCGACCCGGCGACGTTGTCGGGCGGTGAGACGTTCGTGGTGTCGCTGGCACTCGCCCTCGGCCTGGCCGATGTGGTCGCCCACGAGGCAGGCGGCGTCGACCTGGCCACGCTGTTCGTCGACGAGGGCTTCGGCTCGCTCGACGCCGAGACGCTCGACGACGTCCTCGACATCCTCGACAGCCTCCGCGAGAACGGCCGCGCCGTCGGCGTGGTCAGCCACGTCGCCGAGATGCGGCACCGGATCCCGGCCCAGCTGCTGGTCGGCAAGTCCCGCACCGGGTCGACCCTGCGCTTGACCGGGGTGTCGGGCTGACGAGCGTGGTCAGTCCTCGGTGAACGCCTCGGGTGGCGGGCAGGAGCAGACCAGGTGGCGGTCGCCGTAGGCCTGGTCGATCCGGGCCACCGGCGGCCAGTACTTGTCGGGGTCGGGCCCGGTCGGGAACGCCGCGATCTCGCGCGGGTAGGCGCGGTCCCAGTCGCCGACGATGGCGCGGGTGGTGTGCGGCGCGCCGCGCAGGGGTGACTTCTCGACGCTCCACTCCCCTCGCTCGACCTGGTCGATCTCCGCCCGGATGGCCAGCATCGCGTCGCAGAACCGGTCGATCTCACCGAGGTCCTCGGACTCCGTGGGCTCCACCATCAAGGTGCCCGCGACCGGGAACGACATCGTCGGGGCGTGGAACCCGTAGTCGATCAGCCGCTTGGCGACGTCGTCGACGGTGACGCCGGAGGCCTTGGTCAGACCACGCAGGTCGAGGATGCACTCGTGGGCGACCAGGCCGCCCTGCCCCTTGTAGAGCACCGGGAAGGCGCCGTCGAGCCGGCGGGCGACGTAGTTGGCCGACAGCACGGCCGTCGCCGTCGCGCGGCGCAGCCCGTCGGCCCCCATCATCGCGATGTAGGCCCACGAGATCGGCAGGATGCCCGCCGACCCGTACGGCGCCGCGCTGACCGCCCCGATGCCCTCACGCTGCGCGGGGTCGGGGTGCTGGCCGTGCGACGGCAGGAACGGCGCGAGGTGGGCGCGGACCCCGACCGGGCCGACACCGGGTCCGCCGCCGCCATGAGGGATGCAGAAGGTCTTGTGCAGGTTGAGGTGGGAGACGTCGCCACCGAACTCGCCAGGGCGCGCGTGACCGAGCAGGGCGTTGAGGTTGGCGCCGTCGACGTACACCTGGCCACCGACCTCGTGGACGACGCGGCACAGGTCGGTGATGGAGCCCTCGTAGGCGCCGTGCGTCGACGGGTAGGTGACCATGATCGCGGCCAGGTCGTCGCGGTGCTCGTCGCACAGCCGGCGCAGGTCGTCGAGGTCGACGGTGCCGTCATCGGCCGCCTTGACCACGACGACCTTCATCCCGGCCATCACCGCAGACGCGGCGTTGGTGCCGTGCGCCGACGACGGGATCAGGCAGACGGTCCGGTGCTCGTCGCCCCGCGACCGGTGGTAGCCGCGGATCGCCAGCAGGCCGGCCAGCTCACCCTGAGAGCCGGCGTTCGGCTGGATCGAGACCCGGTCGTAGCCGGTGGCCTCGGCCAGCCAGCCCTCGAGCTGGGTGATCAGCTCGCGGTAGCCCTCGGCGTCCTCGGCCGGCGCGAACGGGTGGAGGTCGGCGAAGCCCGGCATCGAGACGGGCTCCATCTCGGTGGTGGCATTGAGCTTCATCGTGCAGGAGCCGAGCGGGATCATGCCGCGGTCGAGCGCGTAGTCACGGGCGGAGAGGCGGCGCAGGTAGCGCAGCATCTGCGTCTCGGAACGGTGCGCCGCGAAGACCTCGTGGGTCAGGTACGGCGTGGTGCGCGCCAGGGCGCCGGGAATCGTGTCCGCTCCCTCGACGCCGAAGGCGCCCTTCTCGAAGACCCCGAAGGCCTCGAGGACCGAGGCGAAGGTGCCGGGTCCGTAGGTCTCCCCGACGCTGAGTCCGACGTGGTCGGCATCCACGAGCCGCAGGTGCACCTCCAGGTCGCGAGCTGCCGAGACGACGTCGGCTGCACGTCCCGGCACCCGGGCCAGGACGGTGTCGAAGAAATGGTCGTGCACCACCTCGACGCCCCGCTCACGCAGGACCGCCGCGAGCAGGCGCGCGTGGTCGTTGATCTCCTCCGCGATCGCTCTGAGCCCCTCGGGGCCGTGGTACACGGCGTACATCGAGGCCACGACGGCGAGCAGCACCTGCGCGGTGCAGATGTTGGAGGTCGCCTTGTCACGGCGGATGTGCTGCTCGCGGGTCTGCAGGGCCAGGCGGTACGCCGGGCGGCCCTCCGCGTCGACCGAGACCCCGACGAGCCGGCCGGGCAGATGACGCTCGAGGCCGGCGGCGACGGACATGTAGCCGGCGTGCGGGCCTCCGTAGAACATCGGGACACCGAAGCGCTGCGACGAGCCGACCACGACGTCGGCGCCCAGCGTGCCCGGCGACTCGAGGAGGGTGAGCGCCAGCAGGTCGGCGGCGACGACTGCGAGAGCGCCGTGCTCGTGAGCCGCCTCGATCACCGGGCGCGGGTCGAGGATCCGGCCGGAGGCACCGGGGTACTGCACCAGGACCCCGCACAGGTCGCCCTCGGGAAGGCCGTCGGTGAGGTCGGCCACGACCACCTCGATGCCCATGGCGGCCGCACGCGTGCGGATCACCTCGATCGTCTGGGGCAGGGCGTCGGCGTCGACCACGAACGGGCCCTCGGCGGTGCGCTTGGCCCGCCGTACCAGGGTCATCGCCTCGGCGGCCGCGGTGCCCTCGTCGAGCAGGCTGGCGTTGGCCGTCGGCAGGCCGGTCAGGTCGCCGACCACGGTCTGGAAGTTCAGGAGCGCCTCCAGCCGGCCCTGCGAGATCTCCGGCTGGTACGGCGTGTACGCGGTGTACCAGGACGGGTCCTCGAGCACGTTGCGCCGGATCACCGGCGGGGTGATCGTGGCGTGGTAGCCCAGGCCGATCATCGCCTCGGCCGGCCGGTTGCGGTCGGCGAGACGGCGCAGCGCCCGGGCGGCGCCCTGCTCCGAGAGCGCCTCGGGGAGGTCGAGCGTGCGCGACTGGATCGCCGACGGCACGGCGGCATCCATCAGCGCCTCGAGCGAGTCGAAGCCGACCGCTTCGAGCATGTGGGCGACGTCGTGGGCTCGTGGGCCCAGGTGGCGATCGGCGAAGGTCGTGCGGACGGCATGGCTCACGGGTTGGCTCCTCGACTAGGTCGGTCAGCCTCCCCCTCTGTCACCCGGTCCGATCTCCGGTCGGTGCTCCAGAGTTGCCTGTCCCCCACGGTCCTGGCGCCTGAGAGGTTCCGGGGAGGATTTGCCCCTTCGGCGCTCGGTCCGGTCGTGCCGACACGAGGTCGACGTGAGCCGGACGGAGACTCTCCCGTGCGGGATGTTCAGCGAGTCCGAGTCTAACCACCGGGTACGGAAGAAGCCCGCATCGCCGGGTCGTGGACGATGCGGGCTCCGGGTGGTGCTGGGTGCGCAGGTCAGGCGTGCCGGGCGGCACGACGAGCAGCGAGCTCGTCGTTGGTGTGCTGCTCGGGGGTCTCCTCGGCGGTGCGCTCGCTGGGGAGCTCGGACAGGGTGCCCTCGATCTCGCGCCACACGCCGCCGATCGCGATGCCGAAGACGCCCTGGCCGCCCTGCAGCAGGTCGATGACCTCGTCGTTGCTGGTGCACTCGTAGACCGAGGCCCCGTCGCTCATCAAGGTGACGCGGGTCAGGTCGTCGGTGCCGCGGGCCCGGAGGTGCTGGACGGCGGTGCGGATCTGCTGCAGCGAGATGCCGGCGTCGAGCAACCGCTTGATCACCTTGAGGATCAAGATGTCGCGGAACGAGTAGAGCCGCTGCGACCCGGAGCCGGTGGCGCCTCGCACGGTCGGCTCGACCAGTCCGGTGCGGGCCCAGTAGTCGAGCTGGCGGTAGGTGATGCCGGCGGCGTTGCACGCCGTCGGGCCCCGGTAGCCGGTGTCGCTGGGCAGCGGCGAGACGTCGTCGTCGAAGAGCAGCCCCTGCTCCTCCGCGGTCTCCGCGGCCAGTACGGCGTCCGCCTGGGCGGCGCGGTCCGCGGCCTGCTGCTGCTCGTTGTCCTTCACTACGACCTCCGTCGCTACCTCGTCGAGCGTGACTCCCGGGGAACCGGTGGCATCTGACTCTGCGTCTCGACACGATGATGACGCAGCAACGACACCGATGGAGTTACATCGAGGACAGTTCACGGTAAGCCTGCAGGTGACCGGGGTCAAAGAGGGTGGCGGCGTGTCGCAACCCTCAACCTCAGGTTGAGGGTGATGATCCTGGCGGGCCAGGGGCTCAGGTGGCCTCGAAGTCCTCGGGCGTGACGTGGTCGAGGAACTCGCGGAAGCGCTCGACCTCGTCCTCCTGCTCGGCCGGGGCGTCGAGGCCGGCCTCGGCCAGGACCTCCTCGGCGCAGACGATGCGGCTGCCGGTGCGGAGCGCGAGCGCGATGGAGTCCGACGGCCGGGCGCTGACCTCGACCCCCGAGGCGAGCACCAGGTTCGCGAAGAACATGCCGTCCTTGACCTCTGTGATCTGGACCTCCGCCAGCTCGTTGCCGGTGGAGTCCAGGACGTCCTTGAGCAGGTCGTGGGTCAGCGGACGGGGAGGGACGACCCCCTGCTGGGCGAAGGCGATGGCCGTCGCCTCGACGGCGCCGATCCAGATCGGGAGGTAGCGCTGTCCCTCCACCTCGCGCAGCAGCACGATGGGACTGTTCGAGGGCATCTCCACCCGGACACCCAGGACGTCGACCTCGCGCATGTCCTCCACACTACCCCCGCGCCAGACGGCGAACCCCGGCGCACGGCAGGGGTCTCAGGAGCTGCGGAGCCCGGCCTTCACCAAGGTGGCGTGGAGACGGACCGAGAGCGCGGCGATCTCGCTCACCGCGTTGTCGGCCCGGGCCCGGGCGGCGGCGTCGCGGCCCCGCTTGTGCGGGGCCACGACCTGCTCGACCAGGCCGACCTCGCGGTCGGCGGCGGTCTTGAACGCCCGCAGATGGCGTGGCTCGAAGCCGAACTCGGCGAGCTCGCGGGCCGTGGTGGCGATGACCAGGGCGTCGGTGTCGTAGTGGCCCGTCCCGGCCTTGGCGGTCACCACGCCGTACTGCTCGAGCTCCGCCAGGAGCTCCTCGGAGATATCGGAGAGCTTCAGCAGCTCCTTGCGTGACAGCCGCAGCTGGTCGCGACGTGTGAACGACTCGGGGCTGGGGAGCCCGTCGGCCGCCAGCGCGACCGTCGGCACGGTGGGCACGGTCGGGTCGATCGGCGGCGGTGCCAGGCCGCGGTCGATCGCGTCGAGGTGCTCGCCGATGACCCGTAGCGGGAGGTAGTGGTCGCGCTGCATCCGCAGCACGTAGCGCAGGCGGTCGACGTCCTCGGGCGAGAACTTGCGGTAGCCCGACGGAGTGCGCTCGGGCTTGACCAGGCCCTTGTCCTCGAGGAACCGGATCTTGGGGATGGTGATGCCGGGGAAGTCGGGGCGCAGCAGGTCGAGGACCTCACCGATGTTGTGCCGCACCCGTCCGGACGTCGCGGCAGTGGGCCCGAGGGCGCTCCGCGCATCGGTCACGGCGACTCGTGCCCCTGGAAGAACACGAGCCGGTACTTGCCGATCTGGACCTCGTCGGTGTCCTTGAGGACGACCGTGTCGATCCGGTCACGGTTGACGTAGGTGCCGTTCAGGCTGCCCGCATCAGCGACGGTGAACCCGCCGTCCTCACGGGTGAACGTGGCGTGGCGCCGGGAGACGGTGACGTCGTCGAGGAAGATCTCGCTGTCCGCGTGGCGGCCGGCGGTCACGACGTCCTTGTCGAGGAGGAACCGGCTGCCGGCCCCAGGGCCGCGCTGGACCACGAGGAGGGCCGAGCCGACCGGGAGGGCGTCGACCGCGGCCGCATCCACCGGGTTGAGCTGGCGGTCCGAGGAGATCTCGGACCGGTCGCCGCCGATGCTGATGGTCGCGGTCGAGTCGGTGCCGGCAGCTTCGAGGGGGGTGCCGCACTGCGAGCAGAAGCGCGCGTCGTCGGGGTTCCCCTTGCCGCAGTTGGTGCAGTACGGCACGTCGTCTCCTGTCCGGAACTCTCAGCAGAGAGCTGAGGTTGATGGTTGCTCGAACCTATCAGGCACCTCGCGAGCTGCGGGACACTTCATACGAGGGCTCGGCGAGGCCGCCGAGCCCGTCACTCGCCGAGCTGGGCCTGGTACGCCGTGGCGTCCAGGAGCGCGTCCACGGCGGCAGGGTCGCTGGGAGCCAGCTCGTAGAGCCAGCCCCCGCCGTAGGGGTCGCTGTTGACCAGCTCGGGGGTGGTGTCGAGGCTCTCGTTGACGGCCACGACCTCGCCGTCGACGGGTGCGTAGACGTCGCTGACCGACTTGGTCGACTCGAGCTCGCCGCAGGCAGCACCCGCGACGACCTTCTCCCCCACCGACGGCAGGGAGACGTAGACGATGTCTCCGAGCTGGTCCTGGGCGTAGTGGGTGATGCCCACCCGGACGGAGCCGTCGGCCTCACCGGGAGAGCGGATCCACTCGTGCTCCTGGGTGTACTTCAGGTCGTCGGGGTACACGCGAGGCTCCTCCTGCTGGGCGGATGACGTCGTGCCGCAGGCTACCCGCAGGGGGACGCTCGTCGTCAGGGCGTCTGCGTGAACTGCGACGCGGCCGGCTTGTGCACCGAGGTGATGTCGAGGGACTTCTCCTGCTGGACATCGACCGTCGCCCCGGACTCGTGGAACTGGGCGATCGGTCCGTCGATCAGGCTGAGCGATCCCTGCAGCGTGTGCGGGTCGCCGATGGCGTCGAGGACGTAGGGCGAGGTGAGCGTCGTCCCGTCGATCTCGAGGCCCCCGTCGACCGCCTGCACCGAGCTCTGGGCGACCACGCGCACCTTGCCGTTGACCTGGATCGCCTCGGCTCCGGCCGAGCGCAGCTCCTCGATCGTGTCGAGGACCGAGTCGACGTCGATCGGCCGCGGTCCTTCGGTGACCGTCATCCGGATCCCGGGCCCGGTGACCGGCACCAGCCCGGCCAGGATGGCCAGCTCCTGGGCCTGGGTCTGGGCGGCGCTGAGCGCGGCGCCCTGCCGACGCTGGCTGGCCTCGAGCTTGCGCCGGTCGGACTCGAGCTGGTCGAGCTGGGTCTGCGCGCGCTGCGACGTGCCGGCGAGGGCGGAGAGGACGTCGACGAGGTCCTGCTCGCGGTAGCCGGCGTAGGTGTTGTCGGCGGTGTTGGTGCGGACCTGGGTGATCGCGGCGAACCCCAGCCCGGCCAGCAGCACGGCGACCACGATCTGGGACCGCGACGGCCGCAGCAGGGCCTGGCGCAGCCGCTCGGGCGCGGCCTCGTCGGGGGCGACCTGCTCGCCGTCGTCGGTCCTGGTGTCGGTGTCCGGGCCACTGTCCCCGGTGCCCGGCGCAGGGGTCTCCGGGGTGTCGGCAGGGTCAGGCATGGAAGAGGTACCGCCTGATCTGCGCGACATTGGAGAAGATCCGGATGCCGAGCACGACGATCACGCCCGTCGACAGCTGACCCCCGACGCCGAGCTTGTCGCCGAGGAACACGATCGATGCGGCGATGACGACGTTGGAGAAGAAGGAGACGACGAAGACCTTGTCGTCGAAGATCCCCTCGAGGTAGGCGCGCAGCGCACCGAACACGGCGTCGAGCGCCGCGACGACCGCGATCGGCAGGTAGGGGTCGAGGCCGGCCGGCACGTCGGGAGTGAAGATCAGGCCGAGGATCACGCCGAACAGAAGCCCCAGTGCCGCGATCATGAGCCGCTGTCCCCCTGCGTGCGTGTGTCGAGGTTCTTCGTCGGTGCCGGCTTCGCCGCCCGCAACGTCGGCGTCGCCGCAGCAGGCAGCGTCATCGTCCCACCGTTGGTGACGTCGAAGCGAAACCCGAGGCTGTCCTTGAGGGCGTACCAGCGCGCGCCGGCAGACGTCGACAGCAGGTTGGCGGGCAGGCTGTCGGGGTTGCCCACCACCGAGAAGACGTAGGGCGGCTTCACCGGTTGTGCGTTGAGCAGGACCTGGAAGCCGACGTTGCGGAAGGCCCCGGCGCCGGTCACCCGCTGCCCGTTCACCGCGATCGCCTCGGCACCCGAGGCCCACAGCGCGTTGGTGAGGAGGGTGAGGTCGGAGTCGCGGACCGCGTCGTTGGGGTTGACGTCGGGCGGGTTGGCGACCGTGACCTTGACGCCGGGGCCACGGACGGTGGCGAAGCCGGCCCCCTGGCCACTCGGCCGATCCGCGCCTGGGTGGCCTTGGTCTTGGTCTGCTGGCTGCTGATCGAGCGCTGGAGCGCGAGCACCTGCTGCTCCTGGTCGGACAGCCGTCCTTGGACGTCGCTGACCGCCTGCTTCCGGACGTCGATCTGGTCGATCAGGCTGGCCCGGTCGGCGTTGGAGGCGCTGGCGTTCTGCGAGGTCTGCACCGCAGCGACGGTCACCAGGGCGCCGAAGACCAGGAGCACCACCGCCGCTGTACGACGAGGCGCGGGGTGGGCCTCGGGATCGACGCCCGCTGCGCGCTTGCGGGCGGCGACGTGCTCGTAGTCGGCGTCGAGCGACCGCTGCGTGATCACCGACAGCAGCGGCTGCGTGACGTGCTCGGGCGCGGCTGGCCGGTCGGGGTCTCAGCCATGGGCCACGACCCGGCGGTCGGTGGACCTCACCAGCTTGTAGACCTGGTAGGCGTAGAGGATCCCCGCCCACCAGTAGAGCCCGATCCCCCAGATCGCGAAGGCCCAGCCGAACACCTTCGCCAGGGTCGCGGCCGCACCCGTGCCGTCGCCGAGCAGCAGCAGGGGAAAGGCGTAGAGGAGGTTGAACGTCGCTGCCTTGCCGAGGAAGTGGACGGGCAGGGCGCTGTAGCCGCGGGTGCGCAGGATCGGCACCAGTCCCCACAGCAGGGCGTCGCGCAGTGGCAGGATGATCGCGAACCACCACGGCACGATGTCGCGCAGCGCCAGGCCGATCACCACGGCCAGGATGTAGAGCCGGTCGGCGACCGGGTCGAGGATCTGTCCCAGGCGCGAGGTCTGGTTGAGGCGACGGGCGAGGTAGCCGTCGAGGTAGTCGGTCACCCCTGAGAGCATCAGCACGCCGAGAGCCCAGCCGTCGGCCTCGGGCACCAGCACCAGCCACAGGAAGAGCGGGACCCCGAGCAGCCGCAGGAAGCTGAGGGCGTTCGGGACGGTCCACACGCGCCAGTCGCGTGAGGTCTCCTCCACCACTGCCGCCTGCACCTTCGTCCGCCGAACCCGTGACGTCGAGCGCCCCGCCGGGGACACCCTAGCCGTCCGCCCCACGAGTCTCGGAGACGCCGGGCGGGCTCACGACCTCGGGGCTCACGCCGAGGTGGGCGCTGTCCCGGATCTCCCCCACCAGCTCCTCGATCACGTCCTCGAGGGTGGCGACCCCGATCGTCGCACCGACCCCGTCGACGACCCGGGCCATGTGCGCACCGCGTCGTTGCAGCTTCTCCAGGGTGTCGTGGAGGAGGTCGTCGGAGCGGACCAGCGCGAAGGGCCGGACCCACTTCTGGTCGACCACGCGTCGACGCCGCTCCTCGTCGAGCTCGAGCACGTCCTTGATGTGGAGGTAGCCGATCAGCTCGCCGTCGTCGCCGACGACGGGGAACCGGCTGAAGCCGGTGACTGCGCACAGGGCCTCGACATCGGCGCCGGTCGAGCCGAGCCGCACCGTCTGCAGCGTCTCGGTCGGCATGTTGACCGTCGACACCGTCTTCTCGGTGAACCCGAGGGCGCCGGCGAGGCGGTCGTACTCGCCGGCCTCGAGGAGCCCCTCGCCGCGGGACTCCTCGACCAGGGCGGCCACCTGCTCGCGGGTGTACGTCGAGCTCACCTCGTCCATGAGGCTCACCCCGAACAGACGCAGGATCGCGCTCGCCATCGCGTTCACCACCCGGATCACCGGGCGCATCACCGAGACGATGGCCCAGATCGGGGTGCCCAGCACCAGGGCGGCCCGGTCGGGGCCCGCCAAGGCGATGTTCTTGGGGATCATCTCGCCGAGGACGACGTGGAGGTACACGACGACCGCGAGCCCGAGGGTGATCGCGATCGGGTGGAGCAGCGAGGCCGGCACGTGCAGGGCGGTCAGCACCGGCTCGAGGAGATGGGCGGCTGCGGGTTCGGCGACAGCACCGAGGACCAGGGAGCACACGGTGATCCCGAGCTGGTTGACGCCGATCACCAGGGACATGTTCTCCATGGCGCGCAGCGTCGTCCGGGCGAAGGCGGACCCCTCCTCGGCGCGCGGCTCGATCTGGCTACGACGAGCCGAGACGAGGGCGAACTCGGCGGCGACGAAGAACGCGTTGCCCAGCACGAGGACGACAGCCAGGACGACGGCGGTGCCACTGCTCATCGCTCCCCCGCCCGCCCCGTCGTCACCGCCCAGCACCCGCAACGTGAGCCGGTCGATGCGGAGACCGTCCATGTGGTCCACGGTCAGCACCGCGAGCCGCTGTTTCTCGGGCTGGTCGGGATCGTCGCGGTCAGGCACCGGGACCTCCGCGACGTCACCCTGGACGGGGACCCGGCCCAGCACCTGGAGCACGAGCCCGGCGATCGTGTCGTAGTCCTCGTGGTCGGGCAGCTGGATCCCGGTCACGTCCTCGACCTCGTCGGGCCTCAGCAGTCCGGACAGCGACCACGAGCCGTCGGACCGGCGGCGGGCGCGCGCCCCGAGCCGGTCGTGCTCGTCGGCGATGTCGCCGACGATCTCCTCGATCACGTCCTCGATCGTCACGATGCCGGCCTGGTCGCCGTACTCGTCGAGGACCACGGCGAGCTGGCCCTCCTCGCGCAGCAGGGCCAGCAGCGGGTCGAGCCGCAGCGAGTCGGGAACCACGATCGGCCGCGACATCAGGTGCTTGACCTTGGTGGTCTGCCGCTCGCCGAGCGGCAGCGCCACCGCGTGCTTGACGTGGACCGTGCCGACCACGACGTCCTCGTCGTCGAGCACCGGGAAGCGCGAGTGACCGGTCTCGCGAGCGAGCCGGATCACCTCCCAGGCACGGTCGTTCCCCTCGAGGCTCACCGTGCGCACCCGCGGTGTCATGATCTCGCCGGCCGTGCGGGTGCCGAACTCCACGGAGCGCTCCATCAGCTCGGCCGTGTCGGGGTCGAGGGTGCCGACGGTGGCCGAGCGGGCGATCAGCGACGCGAGCTCGGTGGACGAGCGCGCCGACCGCAGCTCCTCCTGCGGCTCCATCCCGAGCCGCCGGACGATCGCGTTGGCCGACCCGTTGAGCACCCGGATCGGACCGCGCATCACGGCGGTGAAGGCGCGTTGGAAGCGCTGCGTCGCCCGCGCGGTCTCCATCGGCTTGGCGATGGCGAGGTTCTTGGGGACGAGCTCGGCGAAGATCATCGTCACCAGCGAGCTGATGGTGAGGCCGATCGCCACGGCGATCGGTCGGACCGCACCCTCGGGCACACCGAGGCTGCGCAACGGTCCCGAGATCAGGTCGGAGATGGCCGGCTCGGCGAGGAAGCCGATCGCGAGGTTGGTGATCGTGATCCCGACCTGCGCGCCGGAGAGCTGCGTCGAGAGCGACCGCAGGGCCCGCTGAGGCCCCGCGCTGCGGGGTCGCCCCGGTCGGCGTCCGCCTGCACCCGGGTGCGGTCGACGGTGACGAAGGAGAACTCGGCGGCGACGAACACGCCGGCCGCGATCACCAGGAGCACCGAGGCGCCCAGGAGCAGCCAGGCGGTCAGCACGGGCTCAGCCCGAGGAGCAGCGGAGAGACGGTTGGGGCGACTGTCGGAGCCGTCCATGGGCGGGTCGGGTCCTTCGGACTCGGTGGCATTGCCGGTGGCTCTCCGGGTCAGACCCGGGATGCTGCCGCGACTCTACCGACCCGCGCACCCGGGTTGCCGGCCGGCAGGTCACGACGCGGCGACGGGCCCTCGTCGGGCCAGCCAGTGCACGAACGTCACCAGGTCGGCGTCGTCGACCGGCACCCCGGTCTGGTCGAGAGGCAGTCGAGCAGCGGCCGCCGTCCAGGCGGCCGGGAGCCGGTCGGCGCAGACGGGCCAGGCGGTGTCGATCGCCTGGACCTCGGCGGCGGCGGT
This sequence comes from uncultured Actinomycetota bacterium, assembly GCA_963808115.1. Classification (GTDB taxonomy): domain Bacteria; phylum Actinomycetota; class Actinomycetes; order Propionibacteriales; family Nocardioidaceae; genus Nocardioides. Next base: position 248,169 of record CAWEEN010000002.1, on the reverse strand, counting down.
CCGCGACGCACGTCGGGCACCGGGTCGCGGGATCACCGGGGGCCGGTGGGCGTCGCGGTGGGATCGGGTCGGGATCGGCGTGGGGTCGGGTCGGCGTCGGGTCGTCGGGCCGGACGTCGGGGCGCTGGTGGGGCTCGGGGACGGGCTCGGACGTGGGGGCGGCGTGGTCGGCCCGCGGTCCCGGGCTGACGTCGGCCCGCGGTGGCCGTCGGAGGTCACCCGGCTGGTCGGGCCGCCGGTCGGCGCGTGTCGTCGGTCGCGGGCGGCGTCGAGGGTGTGCTCGTCGACGGCTCGCGGGGCGGTCGCCTGGCGCTCCGGCCGGGACCGGTGCGGCGACGCTCGGGAGCACGGTGCCGGTGCGGTGTCGACGGTGGTGAAGACGCTCGGTCCGGCGGCAGGCCCGCCGCCGACCAGCACGTCGGCGACGTAGGCCTGGCTGTGGTTGTAGCGAGCAGCGGCGGCTCGCGGCCCGGCCGCGGTGGAGAGGTCGCCGGTCCCGGCGCACAGGTAGACCGCCGACGCCGAGCGCGGCGTCGTCGATGTCCTGCACGTCGCGGCGTCCGTCGGCGTCGCCGTCGACGGCCACCGCGGACCAGGTGGACGGCAGGAACTGCATGGGTCCGACCGCACGGTCGTAGCGCCGGTCGTGGTCGAGCCGTCCGGCGTCGGTGTCACGCACGACCGACGTGCCGTTACGGCCGTCGAGGCGCGGCCCGATCATCGCGGGGCGGCCGACCCCCTGGGCGTCCAGGCTGCTTCCGCCGAACCGCCCGTGGTCGGACTCCACCCGGCCGATGGCGGCCAGCAGCGGCCCAGTCGAGCCGGCAGGTCGGGTCGGCGGCGTCGATGACGACCGCGGCCCGCTGGTAGGCGACCAGCGCGGGCTGCGGGATGTCTGCGGCGTCGACCAGCGCGGCGCGGTGTCGTACGACGGGAGATCGAGGCGGGGGTCTGCGCGGACCGTGCGGCCCGGGCCACGGCAGGTGGGCCCGGTCGCCGGGCGGTCGCGGGCGGGGGCAGCGGTGGACGTGGGGGCCTGACGGACCGCCGGCGCGCCGACGAGCACGTCGGCCACCGGGTCGCGCCGTCCCGAGACCAGAGGCGGCCAGGACCGCCGCGATCCACGGACGTGAGGGAGGCGCGCCAGGTCGACGCGCCGCAGCCAGTGCGGCTGGCCGGTGACGGGTCCCGAGTCGTCGATCTCCCCCAGATCATCGTGTCCCGACGCTACCTCGTGGCGTCGCGGGACCGAACCCCCCGATGGATGAACTCCAGGGCAACGGTTCGTGCCGGCGGATGAGCCGGGACACGGACGCAATCGCGGGCGTTTCCGCCGGCGCCGCCAGCGGCGAGGCCCTACTGTGGGCCTCACCCCAGACACACCTGACCGCGCCGGTCCGGGGGGCTCCCCGCGGCGCACGCACGACGGGAGAGCCCCCACCATGGCCGACCCGTCGACCTCGGCGACACCCGCCCGCCCGGCGCACCGTGCTCGCCGGCGCCGGGCTGGCCGCCGGCGCCACGCTCGCCACGCGCGCTCGACGGCCGGCGTACGCCGCCGCTCGCCGGCCGCGCCGCTCCCCTGCTGTCGACGCAGGCGCGCCACCTCGTCGGCCGCTTCTCCTACGGCGTGACCCCGGCGCTGGCCGACGCAGGTGCGGGCGCACGGCGGCGCGCAGCAGTGGTTCGACTGGCAGCTCAGCCCAGCCGCGTGACCGACACCGCCGGCGACGCGCTCGGCTCGTGGTTCCCGACCTGAAGTGGTCGCCGTCGGCGGATCGCGGCCGAGAACGACAGCGGCAAGGTCGGCGGCTGGGAGGTCATGGCCGACTACCAGAACTGGCTGCTGCTGCGGCGGATGATGAGCCAGCGCCAGGTGCTCGAGACCATGACGGAGTTCTGGGAGAACCACTTCAACGTGCCGGTCAGCGCCGACGGCGTCTACACCTGGCGCGTGCACTACGGCGAAGCGATCCGGGCGCGGGCGCTGGGCTCGTTCGAGTCGCTGCTGCAGGCCGTCTCGGTCCACCCGGCGATGGGCATCTACCTCGGCAACGCCGTGTCCGACAAGGAGCACCCCAACGAGAACCAGGGCCGCGAGCTGCTCGAGCTGCACACGGTCGGGCTCGGCGCCGGCTACACCGAGGCGAACGTCGTCGACTCGGCCCGGATCCTCACCGGCTGGCAGGTCGACATGTGGGACACCTGGGGCCGGCTACAACGAGATCGGCCCACTACACCGGCAAGGTGCGGGTGCTCGGCTTCCACAGCGCGAACAGCTCCGAGGACGGCCGGCAGCTCACCCGCGACTACCTGCACTACCTGGCCCACCACCCGGCCACGGCCCAGCACATCGCGGGCAAGCTGGCCGTCGCTTCGTCAGCGACGCGCCGCCGCGGTCGCTGGTCAACCACCTGGCGAAGGTCTACCTCGCGCACGGCACCCAGATCCGGCCGGTGCTCCAGGCGCTGGTGGGCTCCGCGGCGTTCCGCGCACTCGGTGGGCGCCAAGATCCGCGACCCCGAGAACGACCTGGTGGCCACCTACCGGCTGATGAACGTCAAGGTGGCCAAGCCCGACGCCGACGACCGCGCCGCCCACCAGCTGCTGTGGCAGGCCAGCACGCATGGGGATGATGCCGATGTCGTGGCCGGCGCCCAACGGCCAGCCGATCGTCGGCGCCGCCTGGGCCTCGCCGTCGCGGGTGATGGGCTCGATGGGCACCCACTACACGATGGCCAACGGCTGGTGGCCCAACCAGGGCATCCACTACCCGACGCCCGCGTCGTGGCTCCCCCAGGCGACGACCAGGTTCGACGACCTGGTCGACCACATGGCGCAGCGGATCCTGCACCGGCACGCGAGCGCCAGCGCTGCAGCAGGCCTGCCGCGAGGCCGTCGGGCGTCGCGCGCACGACCCAGATCGACCAAGGACCACCCGCTGATGCGGTGGCTGTTCCCGCGGCTGCTGACGACCTTCTTCGACTCTCCCGACTTCCTCCGGCGGTGACCTCCATGGACCCGATGACCCCCTCCCGGACGGCGCGTGCTGCCCCGAGTTCGCGGCGATGTCCCGGCGCAGCCTGCTGCGCGGGGCCCTGGCCCTCGGCGGTGCGACCTTCATGGTCGGCTACGCCACGGTCTCGGCCTCCGCCTCGTCACCGACCCCCGCGTCGTCGGTGCTCGTCGTGCTCTCGCTGCGCGGCGGCGCCGACGGGCTGTCGCTGGTGGTGCCGTACGGCGACCCCGGCTACTACTCGGCGCGGCCCGACCATCGCCGTCCCGCAGGACCAGCTCCTCGCCGGCACCACCGACGGGTTCTTCGGGCTGCACCCCAAGCTCGGCCCCGCTCCTGCCGCTGTGGACCGCCGGCACGCTGGCCGCCGTCCACGCCGCCGGGCTGACCATCGCCAACCGCTCGCACTTCTCCGCGATGGAGGAGGTCGAGGAGGCCGACCCGGGCTCCAGCGCCCGGATCGGCTGGCTGAACCGGCTGGTCGGCGACGAGCCCGGTCGGCACGGGCGGCTCGCCGCTCCAGGGCGTCGGCATCGTGAACGGGACCCCGCCGACCGAGATCTCCGGCCCGGTGCCGCTGATGACGTCGGCTCGCTGGACGACGCGACATCGCCGGCGACGACCCGACCGACCCCGCAGCACCCGCGGCGTACCTCGCTGCACACGCTGTGGGACCACGACCACAGCCCGATGGGGACGGCCGTGCGGTCCACCCTCCAGGCCACGCAGGACATCACCCCGGCCGTCCAGGCCGCCGACAACAGCGCGTCGTACGGCGGCTCGAACCTGGGCGCCGGCGCTGCCGCGGCCGCGCGGATCATCCGCGGCAACGTCGGCACCGAGGTGATCACCGTCGACCAGGGCGACTGGGACATGCACGTCGACCTGGGCAACCTCGGCGGCGGGCAGATGCTCGGCAACGCCCGAGGACCTCGGGACCTCCGTCGCCGCCTTCTTCGCCGACCTCGGCGACCAGGCCGACAAGGTCACGCTGGTCACGATCAGCGAGTTCGGGCGCCGGGTCCTGGAGAACGGCAACCGCGGGCCTCGACCACGGCTGGGGCAACGTGATGCTCGTGGCCGGCAAGGGCGTCAACGGCGGCTCGTACTACGTGAACCAGCAGCAGGGCTGGAAGCCGCTGGCCGACGACCTCGAGTCCGACCTGCACGTCACCACCGACTACCGGCACGTGCTCGCCGAGATCGTCAACGGCCCGGTTCCCCGGGCGCGCCCAGTCCGACGTCTTCCCCGGGCTCGGCAGCTACACCCCGCTCGGCTTCATGGCCTGAGCCCACGGGTCAGATGGTCCTCCCGAAGGGTGAGTCGGGAGCCTCCGAGCGCTCCTAGGCTCGCGCACGGCGCGCCGCTCCCCCGACGGCGCGGACAGGAGTTCCTTCGTGCTCGCTGCCTTGCTGCTCGCCGGTCTCGTGGCGGCGCCGCTGGCCACCCTGCTGCTGTTCACCCCGCACCGGAGCGGACGCACCACCACGACCGCCTGGTCGTCGACCGGACGCGTCGTCACCTCCCTGCTGGCCACCCTGGTGCTCGCCGCCGTCGTCGCCGGCGTGCTCACCCTGCTCGGCGTCACCCGGACCAACGTGATCGCGGGCGCGGCGGGCCTCGTCGTCGTCAGCGTGGTCTGGCTCCCCGCGACCCGGCACTGGAGCGCCCGCGCGCACCTGGCCTGGTCGGCCACGTTCTACGTGTTCGCGGCCTACCTGGCCTACATGCTGTGGTGGACCTACGTCAGCCACCTCGGCCCGGTCGGGACCATCGGGGCGATGGTGCTGTGGCTGATGGAGGCGTTCGCCGCGTTCCTGGGCGTCGCCTACCTCTGGGAGCTGTGCGACGCGCTCGGCCGAGCGGCGTGGTTGCGTCGAGTCACTCGGGCGCCGCTCCCGAGGCACGCGGCCACACGCCGTTCGTCAGCCTGCAGGTGCCGGCGTACAACGAGCCGCCGGAGATGGTGATCGAGACGCTGCAGCTCGCTGACCGCCCTCGACTACCCGGCCTACGAGGTGCTGGTCATCGACGACAACACCGACGACGAGACGCTGTGGCGTCCGGTCGAGGCGTGGTGCCGTGAGCACGGCCTGAAGTTCGTCCACCTCGCGGACTGGCCCGGCTACAAGTCCGGGGCGCTCAACTACGCCCTGCGCGAGATGATCGACCCGCGCACGGAGCTGATCGGTGTGATCGACGCCGACTACCAGCTGGCGCCGGACTTCCTGAGCGCCTGCGCGCCGCTGTTCGCCGACCCGCAGGTCGGGTTCATCCAGGCGCCGCAGGACTACCGCGACTGGGAGCAGGCGCCGTTCTTCCGGCGGCTCTACTTCTCCTACAAGTACTTCTTCGCGGTCTCGCAGCCCTCGCGCAACGAACGCGACGGCGCGATCTTCGCGGGCACGATGGGCCTGATCCGTCGGACCGCCCTCGAGCAGGCCGGTGGCTGGGACGAGTGGTGCATCACCGAGGACGCCGAGCTGTCGCTGCGCCTGCTCCGCGACGGCTGGGCCGGCCTCCACGTCGACCAGTCGTTCGGCCAGGGCGTGATGCCGCTGACCTTCGAGGCGCTGAAGGGGCAGCGCTTCCGCTGGTGCTTCGGTGGGATCCAGATCCTCCGGCGGCACTGGCGGTTGATGCTGCCGGGTCGCGCCAGCGCGCGGAACCGGATGGACCAGGGCCAGCGGTGGGCCTACCTGTCCGGCGCCGTCCAGTGGTACGGCGACCTGCTCGCGGTGATGTTCTTCCTGTTCCTGCTGCTCGGTGCCGGCAACGTGGCCCTCGGCGGCGGGCTGCTGTTCCGCAAGCTCAGCGGCTTCCTGCTCGCCGCCATCCCGATGTTGGCCCTGCTCGGGCTCGTGCGGGCGGTCGCGCTGCTGCGTCGTGGCACGGGCGCCTCGTGGCGCGACGCCCTCGGGGCGTTCATGATCTGGCAGTCGACCTCGATCGTGGTCGCGCGAGCGTCGGTGCAGGGGCTGTTCGCCTCGAAGGCGGAGTTCCTACGGACCCCGAAGACCGCCGAGGACGCCCACTGGTGGGACGCCGTCCGCGGGAACCTGCCGGAGTCACTGTTCGGTGCCCTGGGCATCGCCGGCATGGTCGGGTCGCTGGCCACCGCGACCACGGGCGGCTACATCACCGCCGCCCTCCTGGTGTGGCCGACGGCGGCCTTCGTCGCCGCCCCACTGAACAGCCTCGGCGCCCAACGGGCGGCGCTGCCCGGCGAGCTCGACGAGCGCCGGCGCACGGAGTACCAGCGGTTCGGCGCCCGGCAGGCCACGGTCACCGTGGCGGGTCTGTTGGGAGTCGCCGCTGCCGTCGCGGTCGCCGCCGTCCTGCTGGCCCCGGCCGGTCAGCAGGCGGTGTCCCCCAACCCGTTCGGTCCGGCGCGCGGGCACCATCCGGCGCAGAACAGCCCGTCCGCGACCCCGTCCTCGACGCCGTCCGGCAGCCCGACCCCGACGTCGTCGGCCTCGCCCAGCAGCACGGCGCCGAGCACGACCTCACCGACGACCTCACCGACGAGCACGGCACCGACCACGACGGCCCCGACCACCTCCCCGTCCCCGTCCGCGACCACGACCGCCCCCACCGCCGCAGCCACGAGCACGGCACCGTGAGCAGGCCCACTCAGTCGTCGGGCTCGTCCGGTCGGAACCGGTAGCCCATGCCCGTCTCCGTCAGGAGGTACGACGGGCGGCCGGGGTCGGGCTCCAGCTTGCGTCGCAGCTGGGCGAGGTGCGCGGAGTTCGCGTTGTACGGACCACCCCCGTTGGTTCCGAGTTCCTTGATCGCCTCCTGGCTCGCCACGATGCTCAGCGGGAGCAGGATCCGGACGCACCCGCGGACCAGGTCGACCCAGAAGTTGCCGACCCGGTTGGTCCGGGACCGGGCGAAGCCGCGCACGAGCGCGACCACGACCGCCATGCCGACCGCGGCCGAGGCGAAGTTCTGCACCGCGAGGCCGGCCATCTGGACCAGGTAGCCCATGGTCGACTCACCGGAGTAGTTCTGCCAGTTCGTGTTGGTCACGAACGACGCCGCGGTGTTCCACGCCAGGTGCGGCTCGACGGCGCTGTACCCGAGGGACCAGGGCAGGACGTGCTGCACGCGTTCCAGGCCGAACAGGAACAGGACGGATGCCAGCGAGAAGCCGAGCACCGACAGCGCGTACGTCGCCCAGGTCTGGTCGGCACCGGGGTCGATCCGGCACACCCGGTAGAGCACGCGCTCGGCACGCCAGTGGGTGGTGGCGGAGTACACCCGTGCCATGTAGTCACCCAGCGGGACGTGCGTGACGCCCAGGACGACGACCAGCGCGAGAACAGTCAGCAGCCCGGCTGCGGTGTCACTCATCAGAACCGCTCCGGGAACAGAAGAGCCACCACGAGGTAGCCGGTCAGCAGGACGGCCAGGATCAGGCCGATCACGTTCTCCGCGCTCACAGGCGCTCCAACCCGCGCCGGATCAGAGCCAGGACCGCGAACACCGCGATCGTCAGCGCCACCAGGGCGACATCCAGCACCACACACCTCCGAAGGACGAGAACGTGCGTCTCCCATGTCAGCGCAGGTGAGGGTCGGGTCCTGCCGTTCCTAACGGCTTCCTGACGGCGGTGGGCCCCATCCTGATGCCGCGCTGACGTCGGGTGACGTGGGCGACTCCCGACGGCGCAGGCGGCCGGTCAGCCGGAGGGCGAGGTAACAGGCGGAGGCGACGGCGACCGGCAGCCAGAACTGCAGGATCCGCCAGGTCAGGACCCCGAGCACCGCCACCGGGGACGACGTACCGAGCGCGATCAGCAGGGGGATCAACGTGCCCTCGATGACGCCGAGCCCGCCCGGGGTCAGCGGCAGCAGGCCGACCAGGCTGGCGAAGCCGTAGGCGGTGAGGACGAGGGGCGGGCTGATGTGGTCACCGGCGAAGGACTGCAGGCAGACGTAGAGGCAGGCCGCGTCGAGGAGCCAGTTGGCCATCGAGAAGACTCCGGCCTGGACGGTGCGGGTGCTGTCCCGCAGGAACGCGACCAGCTCGTGGCTGATCCGGGTCAGCCGTGGCTGGAGCCAGGCCCCGAGCCGGGTCTCGGCCTCCTGGAGCCTCTCGATGAGGCGGTGATGGCCGCGGACCAGCAGCGCACTGCCGACGACCAGGACCAGCACCAGCGCCAGGCCGATCGCGGCGGTCAGCTGGAGCGACCGGTGCGCCATCACCGTCGGGATCGACAGCACGGCCCCGAGCAGGTAGCAGGCGGCCAGTGCCACGTCGCTCAGGACGGTCTGGCTGGCCGTGGTCGTGACGACGGTGGACGCCGGGATCCCGGCTGCGGTCATCATCTGGTAGCGCAGACCCATCGCCGTGGCGCCGCCTCCGGGGAGCACGTGGCTCACGCCGAAGCCGGTCAGGTCGATCGCGAGCTGGGTCGGCCAGCCGACCGGTGTACCGCGCGGCAGGACAGCCCGGGTGAGGGCGGTGTAGCTGACCCAGGAGGCGACCTGGAGGACCAGCGCCCCGGCCAGGAACACCAGGGACGCGGTGTGGACGAGGTCGATGTCGTTGCGGGCGGAGACCAGGCTCGGCACCACGCCGTACAGGATGGCGGCGAAGGTGAGCGCCGCCATGATCACGAAGCGGATCCAGCGCGGCCTCCGGCGTGCAGCCGGCGGCCCCGGTTCGGGCTCGCCCGGCGTCGCCTCCGTCATCGCCGTCCTCACTCGTCGTCTCGGCCCCAGGGGTGTGCTCAGATCTTCCCTGACGGGGCCGCACACCCGGCGCTCAGGTGGGTACGGAGCCGGCATGGCTTCCTCACACTCAGAGCTTCCCTACACGACACCGGGCCTGTCGCGCGACCAGGCCGAGCGCACGATCACGCTGCTCCAGTCCCGGCTGCACGCGATGAACGACCTGCACCTGACGCTCAAGCATGTCCACTGGAACGTCGTGGGTCCGCACTTCATCGCCGTGCACCAGATGATCGACCCGCAGGTCGACATCGTACGCGGGTTCGCCGACGACCTCGCCGAGCGGATCGCGACACTGGGCGGCTCGCCGCACGGCACCCCGGGGGCGATCGTGTCCGAGCGGGACTGGGACGACTACTCCATCGGCCGGGCCACGACACAGGCGCACCTCGGGGCGCTCGACCTGGTCTACCGCGGGGTCATCGGGACCAACCGTGAGGTGATCGCCGAGCTCGACGACCTCGACCTGGTCACCCAGGACATCGTGGTCGGGCAGACCGAGCAGCTCGAGCTGTTCCACTGGTTCGTCCGGGCGCACCTGGAGGACCAGAGCGGTCAGCTGTCCACCGCGGATGCCACGGACGAGGTCGGTGCCGCCCGAGCGGCCGCCGAGTAGCGCGTCTGTCAGCGCACCCGGATCGTGGCCTCGGGGCCGGACCGGGCGACGAGGCGGCCGACCAGGGGGTGGCCGGTCAGCTCGCCGGCCACCAGCAGGCCGCCGGAGGTCTGCGCGTCCGCGAGCAGCACGAGCTCGTCGTCGTCGACGGCTGCGTCGAGGTGGGGCCGTACCCAGTCGAGGTTGCGGCGGCTACCGCCGGGCAGGTAGCCGTCGGCCAACGAGGCTCGTGCGCCTGTGAGATAGGGGACGGCGGCGGCGTCGATCTCCGCGTCGACCCCGCTGGCGCGGCACAGCTTGAAGAGGTGCCCGAGCAGGCCGAAGCCGGTCACGTCCGTGGCGCACCGGGCACCCGCAGCCAGGGCGGCCCGCGCGGCATCGCGGTTGAGGGCGGTCATCGTGGCCACCGCTTCCGGGAACACCTCACCGGTCGCCTTGTGCCGGTTGTTGAGGACGCCCAGACCGAGCGGCTTGGTCAGGGTCAGCGGGAGACCAGGGACGCCCGCGTCGTTGCGCAGGAGGCGCTCGGGGTCCGCGATCCCGGTGACGGCGAGCCCGTACTTCGGCTCGGGGTCGTCGATGCTGTGCCCACCGGCGAGGTGGCACCCGGCCTCCGCGGCGACCTCCGCTCCCCCGGCCAGGACCTCCGCGGCCAGCTCGAAGGGCAACGTCTCACGCGGCCACGCCAGGAGGTTCACCGCGACCAACGGCTCGCCACCCATCGCCCAGACGTCGGACATCGCGTTGGCGGCCGCGATCCGGCCCCAGTCGCGCAGGTCGTCGACGACGGGGGTGAAGAAGTCGGCGGTGGTGACCACCGCGCGGCGAGCGTCGAGACGGACGACGGCCGCGTCGTCGCCGTGCTCCACCCCGACGATCAGGTCGTCGTCGGTGCCGGCCCGACCGCCCGGCAGACCGGACAGCACCCGCTCGAGCTCGCCAGGGGGCACCTTGCACGCACACCCCCCACCCGCGGCGTACTGGGTGAGGCGGCGCGGGGGGCTCAGGGTCATGCTGCGTTCGTACCCGCTGCCGCGCTCCCGCACAACACCAGGTCGGCGAAGACAGGCCCCCGATCACCCCCCAGCGGCACGTGCCGACTCGGCGATCAGGGAGTTGCGGCGCGCGCGGCTTCCGCGGCCTGGGCAGCTTTGCGCTGCTCGAGGCGTTCGCGCTGCGGTACGACGACGTACTTCGGGTCGCGGGCGGAGGCCTTGCCGGCCTCGAAGATCCCGAACCGGGTGACCAGCGAGTCGACCACGAAGGTCGCGCCCGCGGCGCGGCGGGCGATCTTGCTCTTGAGGCCGAGCACCGACAGGGCCAACCCGACGTCGGTCAGCCGGCGCTGGACCCTCATCAACCGGCCGGAGTCGCCCTGGTGGTAGGGCTCGGCCAGCATCCCCAGCCGCCGGCTCATCACCTCGGTCGCCGCGGTCTCCAGCAGCGCCCCGCTGACCGCCATCGCCAGTGCCGGTCCGGAGTCGCGGGTGGGAGCGAGCAGCATCCCGGCTCCGCCGGCGGCCGACATGCCCGAGCCGGCGAACACCCAGGGGAGCTCGCGGTGTGCCTCGTGCCAGGCCGGCACGGCGGTGCTGGACAGCAGCGCTCCGGTGTACGTCGTGAGGGGCGGGCCGAAGACGGCGGCACCCACGCCGGCCAGCCGGCCCAGCCGCGGCAGCCGCCCGGTGAGGTAGGAGGCGGCCGCAGCAGCGGACAGCGCGCTGAACGGGCCGAGGATGAACGAGCCGATCGACAGCGGCGAGGTCGGCTTGACGACCCGCAGCATGTGGTGGAACCGCTCGGGCCGGCCGAGGTCGTGGATCAGGGCTCCGGTGCCCGCCATCGCTCCCCCGGCCGCGACCAGCCGGCCCACCCGCTCGAGGCCCGGGCGCCCGGTCAGGGCCGCGCCCTCGGCCAGGATGGCCGACCCGCCGGCCAGGCCGCCGAGGAACAGGTAGAGCGGCACGTCGGGCGACTTCCAGGTCGGCGTCTTGAGGATCTGCCGGCCGTAGTAGGACTCGAACTCCGCCTCGGGCACCATCCGGGTCTCACCGCGGCTCATGGGGTGCGCCTCCTGCCGAGGAAGACCGAGATCCCGAGCCCGGTCAGTGCGATCGCCGCCGTGGTGGCGTGCTTCCAGATCGAGACGAGGTCGCGGGTCGTCACCACCGGGTCGGGCGGCAGCCCGTAGACCTCAGGCTGGTCGAGCAGCAGGAAGAACGCACCGTCGCCGCCGACCCCGTCGTCGGGGTCGCGGCCGTAGAGCTGAGCGACGTCCACGCCTTGTCTCGTGGAGCTCGGCCAGCCGGAGGTCGGCCCGCTCCCGCAGCTCGTCGAGCTCGCCGAACTGGATCGACTCCGTCGGGCAGGCCTGGGCGCAGGCGGGGTCTGACCCTCCTTGAGCCGGTCGTAGCAGAGCGTGCACTTCCACGCGCGGCCGTCCCCTCGCGCAGGTCGATGACGCCGTAGGGGCAGGCCGGCACGCAGTAGCCGCAGCCGTTGCAGACGTCCGGCTGGACCACGACCGTGCCGAACTCGGTGCGGAACAGCGCACCGGTCGGACACACGTCGAGGCAGGCCGCGTGCGTGCAGTGCTTGCAGACGTCGGACGACATCAGCCAGCGCACGCCGGCGTCCTCGTCGGCGGAGTGCCGCGGCCGGTCCCCGCCATGCGGAGGGTGGCGCCGGGCGGTGCCGGCTCCGCGGCATCCCGAGGTCGAGCCGACGGACGGAGCGGTCGGACTGACGTCGACGGCTTCTCGACGAACGCCACGTGCCGCCAGGTGCTGGCGCCGAGCTCCTGGGTGTTGTCGTAGGACATCCCGGTGAGCAGGTAGCCGTCCTCGGGGACCTCGTTCCACTCCTTGCAGGCCACCTCGCAGGCCTTGCAGCCGATGCAGACCGAGGTGTCGGTGAAGAAGCCCATCCGCGGCGGGTGCGGGTCGTCGTACCCGGCGTCGCCGGTCACGTCGTCGAGACCGACCCCAGAGCCGCCCATCAGTCGGCTCGCCTTCCCGCGTCTCGCTTGTCCGGCCCTGCGTCGTGCCGATGCCGGCGCGACGCCGGTACTCCGCGACGTACGCCGTCAGCGCGGCGCCGCGCGGGCGCCGGCCGGGCTGGATGTCGCAGGTGCCGACCTTGTCCTGGATGTAGACGTTGGGGTCCATGGTCACGTTGACCAGGTCGTTGGCGGAGTCGCCGCGGCTGATCCCGTTCGGACCCCAGTGGTAGGGCAGGCCGACCTGCTCGACCCACGGTCGCCGAGCCGCAGCGACCGCAGCCGGTCGGTGACGAGCACCCGCGCCTCGATCGCCGCGCGCGCCGGTGACGATCGTGGCCCAGCCGCCGTGCTCGAGCCCGCGCTCGCGCGCCAGCCGGGGCGACACCTCGCAGAACGGCTCGGGCTGGAGCTCGGTGAGAAGCGGCAGGGTCCGGCTCATCGCCGCCGGCTGTGTGGTGCTCGGTGAGCCGGTAGCTGGTGTAGACGAACGGGAAGACGTCGCTCAGGCTGGGGTTGATCGGGTTCGAGGCGGCGTCGAGCCGACGTCGCGTCGGGTTGTTCTGCTGGGGGTAGAGCGGGTTGCGCACCGGCGACTCCGGCGGCTCGTAGTGGGTCGGCATCGGCCCGTCGGCGACCCCCAGCGGAGCGAACAGCCACGCCTTGCCGTCGGTCTGCATCACGAACGGGTCGTGGCCACCGATCGCGTCGGGCCCCTTGGCGCCGTCCTCGGGCACATGGTCGGGCGCGCGGTCGGGGATGAAGTCGGGCACGTCCGCGCCCGTCCACTTCCCGGCCTCGGCGTCCCACCAGACGTACTTCTTGCGCTCGCTCCACGGCGTGCCGTCGGGCGCGGCGGACGCGCGGTTGTAGAGGATCCGGCGGTTGGCCGGCCAGGCCCAGCCCCACTCGGCAGCGACGAGGTCCTGCTCCCAGTGCGGGCTTGCGGCGCCGCGCCTGGTTGACCTCGTCGGCGTACACGCCGCAGTAGATCCAGCAGCCGCACGACGTCGAGCCGTCGGCCTTCAGCTCGGTGTACGCCGACAGCGGCGGCGCCGTCGGGGCCGGTGCCGTTGATCTCGCGGAGCACCTGCTCGCCTCGTCGGGCTCGCCCAGCTCGTCCATGGGGTAGTCCCAGGCCAGGTCGAGCAGCGGCCGGTCCATCTCGTCGGTGGAGTCGCGCAGCTTCTCCCGGATCCGGTTGCCCAGCTCGACGTAGAACTGACAGCTCGCTGCGGCAGTCGCCGGGCGGGTCGACCGCCTTGTCGCGCCACTGCAGCATCCGCTGGGTCTGGGTGAAGATGCCGGCCTTCTCGGTGTGGGCGGCGGCGGGCAGGAAGAAGACCTCGGTGCCGATCTCCTCGGTGACCAGCTCGCCGGTCTCGATCTCGGGGCCGTCCTTCCAGAACGTCGCGGACTCGATCATCTGCAGGTCGCGGACCACCAGCCAGTCGAGGTTGGCCAGGCCGAGCCGCTGCATCTTGCCGTTGGCCGAGCCGACGGCGGGGTTCTCGCCGACCAGGAAGTAGCCCTTGCACTGACCCTCGATCTGCGCCTTCACCGTCGAGTACGTCGAGTGGTCACCGGTGAGCCGCGGCAGGTAGTCGAAGCAGCAGTCGTTGTCGGCGGTCGCGGCGTCGCCCTAGTAGGCCTTCAGCAGGCTGACGGCGTAGGAGCGGATGTTGCCCCAGAAGCCGGCCTTGCCCTCGTCGTCGTGCGACCCACTCGTCGAGCGAGTGGTGCTGGTCGGCGTGGGGCATCGGCAGGTAGCCCGGCAGGAGGTTGAACAGGGTCGGGATGTCGGTCGAGCCCTGGATGGAGGCGTGCCCGCGCAGCGCCAGGATGCCGCCGCCGGGGCGGCCGATGTTGCCGAGCAGGGTCTGCAGGATCGCGGCGGTGCGGATGATCTGCGCGCCGACGGTGTGGTGGGTCCACCCCACGGCGTAGCAGAGGGCGGTGGTACGCTCCCGCCCGCTGTTGGCGGTCATCGCCTCGGCGACCTTCGCGGAAGTCCGCCTCGGGCCGATGCCGCAGACCTGCTGCACCATCTCAGGGGTGTAGCGGGCGAAGTGGCGCTTGAGGATCTGGAAGACGCAGTGGGGGTCCTGCAGGGTCTCGTCGCGGCGTCCCTTCCAGTCGACCGGCGCGCCACCGGAGCCGTGGCGTCTCCGACTGGGCCGCCTCGTGGGACTGTCGGGCCGCAGCGCCGCCCGGCGTCGTCCGTCCGCGCGCTCCTGGACGCGGGCCTGCTCCTCGTCGCTGGGATTGAGCGGCGGGTCGTAGTTCCAGGTCGAGGGGTCGTAGTGGCCCGACTCGGGGTCGAAACCGGAGAACAGCCCGTCGAGGTCCTCGGTGTCCTGGAACCGCTCGTCGATGATGTTCGCGGCGTTGGTGTAGGCCACGACGTACTCGCGGAAGTCGAGGTCGTAGGTGAGCACGTGGTTGACCAGCGCGCCGAGGAAGGCGATGTCGGAGCCTGCCCGGATCGGCACGTGGAGGTCGGCCATCGCCGAGGTGCGGGTGAACCGTGGGTCGACGTGGATCACCGTCGCGCCCTTGCGCTTGGCCTCCATCACCCACTGGAAGCCCACCGGGTGGGCCTCGGCCATGTTGGAGCCCTGGATCAGGATGCAGTCAGCGTTGCTGAGGTCCTGCAGGTTGGTGGTGGCCCCACCGCGGCCGAACGAGGCACCCAGACCGGGCACCGTCGAGGAGTGTCATATCCGCGCCTGGTTCTCGATCTGGATCGCGCCCATCGCCGTGTAGAGCTTCTTCATGAGGTAGTTCTCCTCGTTGTCGAGGGTCGCTCCTCCGAGGCTGGCGATGCCGAGGGTGCGGCGGGTACGCCGGCCCTGCTCGTCCTCCCACTCCCAGAACTGCTTGCGGGTCTTGATGACGCGGTCGGCGATCATGTCCATCGCGGTGTCGAGGTCGAGGTCCTCCCACGTCCGTGCCGTGGGCTCGGCGGTAGCGGACCTTCGTGACCCGGGTCGGCGAGGTCACCAGCTGCTTGCTGGCGCTGCCCTTGGGGCACAGCCGGCCCCGCGAGACCGGGCTGGCCGGGTTGCCCTCGATCTGGATGACCTTGCTCGTCCTTGACGAACACCTTCTGCGCGCAGCCGACCGCGCAGTACGGGCAGACCGAGTCGACGACCCGGTCGGCGCCCGACGTGCGCGGCGTCGAGCGTCTCGCTGCGCTCGGACCGAGCCGCCTCACCACGGCCGAGGCGGTCGCGGCCGGTCAGCTGGCGCAGCAGCGGCCAGCCGAGGAACGCGCTCTCGCCCATCTCACCTCGCTCCGTGCCCGACCCGGTCGGTGCGCGACCGGATGTCGCCACCGTACCCGCGCCCGCCACGTACATGCAGGCCCGACATGCAGGGTTCCCGGGGCACCGGTCCCGGAGGGCAGACGGTGGTCCTCCCTGCCCGTCGGCGGTCGGCCCTCGTAGAGTGCTGCCGGAGGCGTTCCTCGTCTGGTGACGGGCGCGGTCCTCAACACCGTAGTGACCGGGTATCCCGGTCAGGCGGGTTCGATTCCCGTCCGCCTCCGCCAAGCGCTGGTCCCGAGTGAGGAGAGTGCCTTGTCGGTCAGCGACGACCCCCGCCGGCGTACCCCACGCGTGGACGCGGTCCTCGACGACCCGCGCCTCAAGGACGCCGTGGCCCACCTCGGGCGTGACCTGGTGAAGCGGACCGTCGCGGCTGTGCTCGACCGCTGCCGGGCGGGTGAGGTGTCGCCGCAGGACGCGGTCGACATCGTGGTCGCGTCCCTGCCGCCCTCGGCGTCGTCGCTGCGCCGGGTCGTCAACGCGACCGGTGTCGTCGTCCACACGAACCTCGGCCGGGCGCCCCTGTCGTCCGCCGCCGTGGACGCCGTGGTGGCGGCGGCAGGCCCCACCGACGTGGAGCTGGACCTCGAGACCGGTGCCCGCGGGAGCCGTGGCCGGGGTGCCCTGGCCGCCCTCGCGCACGCCGTCCCGGACGCCGACGCGGTGCACGTCGTGAACAACGGGGCGGCCGCGCTGGCCCTGGCCGCCTGTGCCCTGGCGGCGGGCCGCGAGATCGTGGTGGCCCGTGGTGAGCTGGTCGAGATCGGCGACGGGTTCCGGATCCCCGAGCTGCTGGAGTCGGTGGGCGCCCGGCTGAGGGAGGTCGGCACCACCAACCGCGTGCACCTGGCCGACTACGCGGCCGCGGTGGGGCCGCAGACCGCGTTCGTGCTCAAGGTGCACCCGTCGAACTTCCGGGTCGAGGGCTTCACGTCGTCCGTGGCGGTCGCCGACCTGGCCGGCCTCGACGCACCGGTCGTGGCCGACATCGGATCGGGGCTGCTGGCGCCGCACCCACGCCTTCCCGACGAGCCCGACGCGGCGAGCACGCTGCGGTCCGGTGCCGCGCTGGTCACGGCCTCGGGCGACAAGCTCCTGGGCGGTCCCCAGTGCGGGCTCCTCCTCGGCCGGGCCGACCTGGTGGAGCGGGTCCGCCGGTTCCCACTGGCCCGGGCCGTGCGCGTCGACAAGCTCACGCTCGCCGCACTCGAGGCCACGCTCGTCGGGCCTCCCCCGCCGGTGGCCGTGGCCCTGGCCGCCCAGACCGCCACGCTCCGGGCCAGGGCCGAGCGGCTGGCCGCCGCGATCGGGACAACGGCCTACGTCGTCGGGTCCCAGGCGGCGGTCGGCGGAGGTGGCGCCCCCGGCGTCATGCTGCCGAGTGCCGCGGTCGCCCTGCCGCCGACGCTGGCCGGCCCGCTGCGGCTCGGCGAGACCCCGGTGGTGGGCCGGCTGCACGACGACCGGCTGCTGCTCGACCTCCTCACCGTGCCGGAGGAGGACGACGCCACCGTCGCCGCCGCCGTACGCCGCGCCCTCGGGGCCTGACGTGCACGTCGTCGCCACCGCCGGCCACGTCGACCACGGCAAGTCGACCCTGGTGCAGGCACTGACCGGCATGGACCCCGACCGGCTCGAGGAGGAGCGCCGGCGCGGGCTCTCGATCGAGCTGGGCTACTGCTGGGCAGACCTCGGCGACCTCGGCGAGGTGGCGTTCGTGGACGTACCGGGCCACGAGCGGTTCCTGTCGACGACGCTGGCCGGGCTCGGCCCGGTGCCGGTCGCGATGCTCGTCGTCGCCGCCGACGACCCGTGGATGCCACAGGCCGCCGAGCACCTGGCGGCCCTCGACGCCCTCGGCGTCGCGCACGGACTGGTCGCGGTGACCCGGTCCGACCTGGCCGACCCGACACCGGCGCTGGCCCGGGCCCGGGCCGAGGTCGACCGTACGTCGCTCGCGGGTGCGCCTGCGGTCGTCGTCAGTGGACGCACCGGCGCTGGGCTGGACGACCTGCGCGACGCCCTGCTGGAGGTGCTCGCTGCGGTCCCGGCTCCCGACCCGACCGCCGACGTCCGGCTCTGGGTCGACCGGTCCTTCCACGTCCGGGGCTCCGGCACGGTGGTCACCGGAACCCTGCCGGCCGGCACGGTCGAGGTGGGCGACCGGCTCGCCGTGGGCGGTGACGTCGTCCGGGTGCGGGGGGTGGAGTCGCTCGGCCGCGCCAGCCGCTCGATCTCCGGCGTGGCCCGGGTCGCGCTCGCCCTGGCTCCGCCGATCCCCGCGAGTCTCGGCCGCGGCTCGGCGCTGACGACACCGGGAGCCTTCGTGGACGTCGGCGAGGTCGACGTGCGGGTCAGCGGGACAGGCTCCCTCCCCGACCTGCCGCTCCTGCACGTGGGCTCCGCGCACGTCGCCGCCCATGCCCGACCCCTCGGCGACACCCATGCCCGGCTCCGGCTCGACGCCCCGCTGCCGCTGCGGCACGGCGACCGGGCGATCCTCCGCGACCCCGGCAGCCGGTCGCTGTGGGGCGTCGAGGTCGTCGACGCCGCTCCCCCGCCGCTCGCTCGGCGAGGGGCCGCCCGCGCACGAGCGGCCGATCTCGCCGTACGACGCGGCGACCTCGCCGACGAGGTGAGCGCCCGTGGCGTCGTACGCCGGAGCCTGCTCCAGCGCCTCGGGGTCACCGGCGACCTACCCACCGGCGCTCTGGAGACCGGCGACTGGCTCGTCTCGGCCGACCGGCTCGCATCGTGGCGCTCGGCCCTGCTCACAGCCGTCACCGACGCTCTCGACGGGCTGTCGACCGGTGCGGCCGTGCGTCTGCTCGGCCTCCCGGACCCGGCGCTCCTCGACGCCGTCGTGACTGCTCCCGTGGGGCTGCGCCAGGGTCGACTGCTCGTCGAGCGAGACCTCGACGACAGCACGGCCGGCGTCCTCCGGGGGGTGCGGGCCGATCTGGAGGCCGACCCGTTCCGGGCGCCGGACGCCGACCGCCTCCTCGACCTCGGGCTCGACCGGCTGACGCTCGCCCGGCTGTCGCGGGACGGGCAGGTGCTCCTGCTCGGCGACTCCGTCGTCCTGCTGCCCGGTGCCGACGACGAGGCGGCTCAGCTCCTGGCCCGGCTCGACCAGCCGTTCACCACCAGCGAGGCCCGCCAGGCACTGGGCACCTCACGCCGGGTGGTGCTCCCCCTGCTGGCCCATCTCGACCGGACCGGGCGGACCGTGCGCCTGCCCGACGACACCCGCCGGGTCAGGTGAGGTCAGGCGGCCGGCTCGTCACGGACGGCGACCCACGGAGCCGTGAGCCCGTGGTCGACCGCCCAGAGCACGGCCTGGGTCCGGCTGGTCACGCCCATCGCCCGATAGGCGGTCCGGATGTGCGACTTCACCGTGTTCATCGACAGGTCGAGCCGGTGGGCGATCTCCTTGTTGGCCGCCCCGGCCGCGATCATCGCCACCACGTGTGACTCCCGCGGGGTGAGGCCGACCGAACGAGGGGTGCGCTCCGGCGGCTCGACGGCCCGACGTACGCCGTCGAGGGCCACGAGGCGTTCGCCGGTGTGGACCTTCTCGATCGCCGCGACGAGCTCGTGCGCGGGCAGTGCCTTGGACAGGTAGCCGTCCGCACCGCCGAGCATCGCCTTCTCGACGTAGCCGTCGCGCACCTCCCAGGTGAACACCGCGACCCGCGCCGCACCCGGAGGGCGCGGTACCTGGGTCGGGGCGCTGCCCTCCGCAGGTCCGCTCGGTCGCGTGAACGGGTCGACGAGGGCGACGTCGCTCGGGTCATGGGCGTGCGCCGGGCCGGGCGGCACCAAGGTGACCCGGTCGGCGTAGTCAGCCAGCAGCGTCTCGAGGCCGGCGTGCACCAGATCGCACTCACGGACCAGGCGCACACGCAGGGGTTTGTCGAACTCCACGACCGTGTCGTACCCACGAAAGAATCCTGTTATGCCTCGCAAGTGACGGAAACCGCGGCGGGCTACCCTCGCAGGGTGCGAAAACCTCCCCGGGAAGTCGTCATCGCCGTCCTGGCCGTCGAGACCGTCTCCGCCGTGCTGGCCTATCGCGACCTGGCCCGCCGCCACGACGAGCAGGTACGAGGCCCCAAGCGGCTGTGGCGCGTGGTGATGGCCCTGAACCCCGGCAACTCCATCGCCTACTGGGTCTTCGGACGTCGCTGACCGGGCTCCCTGCCTCGAGACGGCACGTCGGCCTCAGTGGGTGCCCCCGCGAAGGCCGGCCGGCGTGCGGCTCAGCTCGGCATGCCAGGCCGCCTGGTGGAGCAGCCGGCGGATCTCCTCGCGACCCGGGCTGGGGCACCGGTCCACTGCGGCGAGCAGGTCGTCGCGCTCGGCCGGCGTGCGGTAGCCGGCGAGCTCGCGGACCAGATCGCGGCGCCGGCGGCGCGCTGCGCGACGGAGCGTGAGGTCTGCTCCCCACACCAGATGGCGCGCACCGAGGTCCATCCCTGCTCCCCGCCCGGCGCCGCACGACGACGACCAACCGGTCGTCCCAGGATACGGCCGAGAGGCGTCGGTTGTCGCCGGAGGCAGGCCGACCGGCTAGCGCGGAACCCCGTTGTCGTCGCAGGGCAGGGGCAGCGGACCGTCCCCCTCGTGCGTCATCACCGTCAGGGCCGCCTGCATCCGGGTCGGCTGGATCTGCGCGCCACGGTCGTTGAACGGTCGGTCGAGCACCCAGATCAGGGTCAGCGCGGCGACCAGGGTGCCCGCCATCGACGCCATCGCGATCGACTGGCCGAAGGCGGTGGCTCCGGGGTCGGCGAAGAGGCACTGGAAGGCGATCACCACGAGCACCATCGAGATCAGCACGATCCAGACGAACGGCGGGACGAAGGGACGCGCCTCGGCCAGACGCGTCCGGCGCCCCTCCTGCCGGTCCTGGCTGGTGTCGAACCAGTGCTCCAGGGTGGCGCCACCCTTGTTGCCGACGACCGGCTCCTTCTGCATCGTGGTGTCGAGCGTGTCCACCCAGTGCTGCACCTGGGCGCTCTCGGTCCCGTGGGTCATGTCGGGCCACTCGTCGTGGATCACCGACCGCGCGTAGCAGATCACCTCGCCCTTGAGGCGGTAGCTCCCGGGCGGGTCGAAGAAGCCGGCGGTGGCGTAGAGCTGCTGGGTCGCCACGGCCTCGGTGCCGGTGCCGGTCCGGGCGTTCTGGTAGCTCTCGAACACCGTGAAGATCACGAAGGCCAGCAGGACGGCGAGCCCGGCCCCTGCGGCGCCGAAGATGCCGTCGGCCGGCTCCATGTCGTGCAGGTAGCTGCCCGGAGGAGCCAGGAACCGTCGGACCAGCAGCATGGCGATCACCGCCAGCGTGGTGGCCCCCAGGATCAGCAGCAGTGCGACCGCCATCCCGAGCGTCTCCTCCCCCGAGCTCTCACGTCGTACGACGCATCATGACGCAGATCCCCACCAGATCGCTGCAGGCGGTCGCCCGCCTGTCGCGCCCACGGTCCGCTGTCGCGGGTCGAACGGCAGGCCCGCCGGGACGTTCGCCTCCGGCCCGGGCCGGACGCACGGCCCAACCTGGAAGCAGGCACGCCCCGCACCAGCAGGACGACGAACCGAGGAGCGAACCATGTACGCCAGGCCCGCGCACCGCGTCCACAGCACCGACCCGCTCCGTCACGTGATGGTGTGGCCGGTCGCCGTCGTCGAGGCCGAGGCCACCCTCACCGAGGTCGCCGAGGCCCTGGCCGCCGACGAGATCGGTGCCCTCTGCGTGACCGAGAACGGCGTGCTGGCCGGCATCGTCTCCGAGCGCGACGTCGTGGCGCACGTGGCCGTGGGCGCCGACCCCGGCCTCCTGACGGCGGCCGAGATGATGTCCACCGACCTGGTCACCGCCAGCCCCGACGAGACCCTCCTGGACGCCGCGCGGCGGATGCAGGCGAGCCAGGTGCGCCACCTGCCGGTGCTGCTGGGCGACGACATCGCCGGCATCGTCTCCATGCGTGACCTGTTCGACGTGCTCGTCGCGGCCGGCTGAGCCGCGGCGCTCAGCGGCGGACCGTCACTCCCGCCGTCGGCTCGGGGCCGGGTCCCGGCCCGCAGCCGAGACCAGCCCGCCGTACCGGGACAGCAGGTCGGCTGACAGCTCTCCCGGCTCGGCGCGCCAGGCCCAGGCGCCCGCTTCGAGACCGGGCGTGTTCATCCGTCCCTCGCTGCCGAGACCCAGCAGGTCCTGGGCCGGGACGACGGCGAGCCGGGCGGGCGAGGCGAGCGCCAGGCGGACCAGGGCCCACGGCATCGGCTCGTCAGGGTCGAGCAGCACCCGCCGTACGTCGTCGCGGGTCGGCTCGTCCAGCCCGGACCACCAGCCCATCGTCGTGTCGTTGTCGTGCGTGCCGGTGTAGACCACGCTCCACTCCCCCGTGCGTGCCGGGAGGTGCGGGTTGTCCGGCGTGCCGTCGAAAGCGAACTGCAGCACCTTCATCCCCGGCAGTCCCGCGCCGAGACGGAGTGCCTCGACCTCGGGGGTGATCACGCCGAGATCCTCGGCGACGAGCGTGCCCGGCCCGGAGGCGTCCACGAGCGCCCCGACGACCGCGGGGCCGGGTCCGGGCACCCACCAGCCGTCGCGCGCGGTCGGCGCGTCCGCCGGCACGTGCCACGCGGCTTCGAAGCCGCGGAAGTGGTCGATCCGCACCAGGTCGAACAGCTCGCGCTGCCGGATGATCCGGCGGCGCCACCACGCGTAGCCGTCGGCCGCCATCGCGTCCCAGTCGTAGTGCGGGTTGTCCCAGCGCTGCCCGTCGGCCGCGAAGTAGTCCGGGGGCACCCCGGTCACCGTGGTCGGCCGGCCCGCCTCGTCGAGCAGGAACAGGGGACGCTCCGACCACACGTCGGCGCTGTCGTGGCCGACGAAGATCGGGAGGTCGCCGAAGACGACGACGCCCCGTTCCGTGGCGTGCTCGTGCAGGAGCCGCCACTGCTCCGCGAACGTCCATTGCTCCGCGCGGAGCCGCTGGGTCAGCTCGGCCGCGCCGGCCAGCGCCTGGCGCACCCGCTCCGGGTCGCGGTCGCGCAGGCCGGGCTCCCAGGTCGTCCAGGGAGCGTCGTCCAGGAGGGTCCGCAGCGCCATGAACTCGACGTAGGGCTCGAGCCACTCCTGCTGCTGCCGGACCCAGGCGTCGTACGCCGGACCCGAAGGCTCGGCCGCGGGGACCGACCGGTCGATGAGCGCCGGGTTCCCGGCCATCGCGCTGGTGGCGCTGTACGGCGAGCCGCCCGGCAGCTTCGGCGGCACCAGCGGCAGCACCTGCCAGACCGTGACGCCGGCGTCGGCGAGCGCGTCGACGAGCGCGTGGGCCGCGGGGCCGATCACCCCGCCGGGCAAGGACGTGAGGTGGAGCAGCAGCCCGGCGCGCCGTACCGCCATCGGGCCCGAACCCGTCCGCGCCTCGCTCACCCGGAGACTGTAGTGGCGCGCCGTGCCGGCGGCACCGTCGTGGCCAGGGGCTCGAGACGCGGAGCACCGCAGATCGAGTGGCTAGCGTGGCGGTGTGCGCGTGGCGACGTTCAACCTCCTGAGCGGCCGGCCGCCGGGCGGCGCCTTCGACGCGACCCTCTTCACCGAGGCGGTCCGGACCCTGGATGCCGACCTGCTGGCGCTCCAGGAGGTCGACCGCGACCAGGAGCGGTCGGGCCGGGCCGACCTCGCCGCGCTCGCAGCGGAGGCGACCGGTGCCGTCGCCTGGCGCTTCCAGCCGACGCTGGTCGGGCCGCCGGGTCGCTGGGTCCGGGCCTCGGAGGGTGCGGCGGGCCCGGCGTACGGCATCGCGTTCCTCAGCCGGCACCCCGTCACGACATGGGACGTCGTCGGGCTGCCACGGCTGCCCGGTGACGAGCCGCGAGTGGCGGTGGTCGCCACGGTCGAGACGCCGGCGGGCGCTTGGACGGTGGTCTCGACGCACCTGACCTACCTGCGGCCGTCGTGCCACCTCCAGCTCGCCCGGCTGGGGCGCCTCGCCCGCCGTACCGAGGGTCCGGTGCTGCTGCTCGGCGACCTCAACCAGGGACGGCGGCCGGCGGAGCGACTCACGGGTCTGCGATCGCTGGCCGGCGGCGCGACCTTCCCTGCCCACGCCCCACGGCTCCAGCTCGACCACGTGCTGGCCGACCGCCACCTGCCCACCGGTCCGGGTGGCCCGGTCCGGCTCCCGGTCTCGGACCACCGGGCGTTGGTGGTGGAGCTCGACCTCGGCGACGCCGGAGCGTAGGACTCTCGACGGCGACCGTCAGGAGAATCAGGCAGATCTGTCCGATCGGCCCGCCTTGGCCGGAGGCCACCCCTGACCCCGGCATCACCGGCACACTCGGAGCGTGTCATCCGCGGGACTCGACGGCTTCGACCTCGGCAGGCTCGACGACCTCTTCGACGACTACCTCGAGCAGCCTGCTCGTCCTCCTCGCGACCTGCGCACCTTCGCCGACGGGCTCCGGGTCCTGCCGCCCAAGCGGCTCGCGCGCCCGAGGATCCGTACCCTCCCGGAGCCGTCCGGACCGGTGCATGCAGCGCGGACCGGTGCCCGGACGTCCCTGTGCGGCCGGGAGCTGGAGTCGATGCTGGAGTTCCCGCGACGTCGCTTCCCCTTCGAGTCCTACGACGTCGACGCCACGTGCGGCGGGTGCGCCGACGCCGCCCAGCTGCTGCGCCGGTGGGCCGGCTGAGACGACCCTCTAGGTCGACTCGTCAGGAGCGGGATCAGCGGGCCGGTCGACCGCGAGCTTCTGCTCCATGCCCCGTCGTGCGGCCGAGACCAGGATGCGGATCCCGGCGCCGACGACGATCAGGTTCACCAGCATCTGGGCAGTCACGAGCATCCTCATGCTGTCGCTCTTGGCGACGATGTCGCCGAACCCGACGGTCGCGAACACCGTGACCGTGAAGTACAACGCGGACGCGTGGTCGAGAGGCTGGTTGAACGAGGCCTCGCTGCTCAGCGAGCCGGACAGGTAGACCCGCGCAAAGATCAACAGGTAGAGCGGCACCAGGACGCCGAGAGCCACCGACGCCCGCAGGATCGGATGGTCGGCATGGATGATGGCCGGCACCTGCAGCGCGACCACCACGGCGAACAGGACGAGCTCCAGCAGCAGCCACGGCACGTCGGAGCTCGGGCCGCGAGCCTCGGTCGGGACCAAGAAGTAGATCGCGCCGAGCACGACCATCGAGACCACGACCTGGACGAGCGCGCGCAGGCCGCGGATCCAGTCTGCGCGACGTGCCGCAGCCGCTGGGTCGGTCTTCTTCACGGAGGCTCCCGCCACAGGTCTGAGGTGATCCGCGCCGGATCCAGGGGCAGCGTAGGAGAGCCGTGGCGCGCGCGTCACGCGAGGTGCGTCGCGTGGCTCCGGGTTACGAGCGTGATGCGCCACCTAGGATGTCGCTCGTGCCGGTGGCCGTGGTCCTGTTCGCGATCGTCGTGATGGCGTTCCTGGTGATCCTGGGAACAGTCCTCTACGGGATCCTGCTGGCCGTGATCGGCTGGTTCGGTGAGCTCTGGGGCGGCTCGGAGGACATCAGGACGAGGGTCAGCCACCTCGCCCGGCGGACGAGCGTCGAAGGCGCGCGGGGCAATGCCGTGCTCGGGCCGGCTCCGCGCGCCGGCGACCACTCGGTGTTCTCTGCGGACGCGACCTACGAACGCATCCAGGGCACTCGGTCGACGCCGCGCGGCAGGCTGCGACGCCGAGCGCCCCGGCCCTGATCGGGCTCCTGCCCAGCCGTCTCCCTCAGGGTTGCGTGTCTCGCCCCTCGTGAGCAGCCGGGGCCGCAGCCTGTGCCTCGACCGCACGATGGACGTTGCCGTGCACGTGGTCGGCGCCGAGCCGGTCGGTCAGACCCTCCCGGTCGAGGACGGTGCGGACCGCGGGCTTCACGCGGGCCAGGCGCAAGGTGACGTCGGCCTGGTCGCACAGCACCCGGAGGTCGTCGAGGGTGGCAGACCCCTGGGAGTCGATGAAGTTGACCCCTTCGAGGTCGATCACCACCCCGGCCAGATCCTGGCTCTCCTGGATGACGGACCGGATCCGGTCCTGGAGGGCGTCCGAGGTCGCGAAGAAGAGCCCGCCGTCGAGCCGGACCACGGCAACGCCGTTCGGCTCCTCGTCGTCCGGGTTCTCGACGAGGTCGCGGTAGACCTGCGTGCCGGGCTCGCGGCCGAGTCTCGGCATCCCGGGCTGGGTGGCGACCGCGATCAGCCACAGGATCGACAGCCCGATCCCGATCATCACTCCGGCCAGCACGCCGAAGGCGAGCGTGCCCACGATCGCCGCGACCGCGATCCAGAAGTCGAACCGCTGCACGCGGTAGATCCGCCGCATCTCCGGCAGGTCCATCATGCCCATCACGACGGCCTCGATGATGAGTGCGCCGAGGACCGGCTTCGGCAGCTGCGAGAACAGCGGCGCCAGCACGAGCAGCGTCAGCAGGACCGTGACGCCCGACGTGATCGAGGCGAGCCCCGAGCGTGCGCCGGAGTGGTCGTTGAGCGAGCTCGCGGACAGGCTGGTGGAGACCGGCATCCCTTGGAACACGCCGGCCCCGATGTTGGCCGCGGACTGCGCGACCGACTCCTGGTTGACATCGATCTGGTACCGGTGCTTCGCGGCGAACGCGCGGGCGTCACCGGCCGTCTGGGAGAAGCCGATCAGCATGAGCGCGAACGCCCCGAGGGCGACCGGGACCACGTGGTCCCACATCAGGCCGACGTCCGGGATGGCGAACGACGGCAGGCCGCGGGGCACGTCTCCCACCAGCGCCACCCCTCGGTCACCGAGGTCGAACAGGTGGGAGGCCACCAGCCCACCCACGACGAGGACCAGGGCGCCCGGCACCTTGGGCGCGACCACGCGAAGCCCGAACACGACCGCCAGCGACGCCACGCCGACCAGGACCGTCGCCCGGTTGGAGTCCGCCAGCGAGCCGAGCCACGACCAGAGCTCCTGGAACGAGTTGGACCCGGAGACATCGGTGCCCGTGAGCTTCGGGAGCTCGCCGATGACGACGTCGATCGCCGCCCCGAACAGGAAGCCGGTGACGACCGCTCGCGACAGGAACTGCGCGATCCATCCCATCCGCAGGACGGCGAGCACCAGGAACAACAGCCCGGACGCGAGGGTCAGCCCGGCGACGAACGACGCCACGTCGGCCTGGTTCGTGAGGCCGGCCGCGACCACGGTGCTGGCCGCCACCGCCGCCAGGCCCGAGCTCGGACCCATCGAGATCTGGCGACAGGTGCCGAAGACCGCGTACAGGAGGGCGCCGGCCGCCGCGGCGTACAGACCGTTCTGCAGGGGGATGCCGGCGATCCCGGCGTAGCCCAGGTTCTTGGGCACGATCAGCGCGGCCACGGTCACGCCCGCGACCAGGTCTCCCCGCAGCCACCTGCGGTCGTAGGTGCGCAGCCATCCCACGATGGGCAGCCACCGCTCCAGCGCCCCTGGCGACGACACGTCCCGGGTCTCGCCGGTGCTCATGGTCCGCCGCTGGCGTCGGCGGTCGTGGAGCCAGTCGCCGACGGTGAGCCGCTGACGCTGGGTGTCGGCGACTCCGACGCCGAGGCAATGGCCTTCTCGAGCGCCGCGACCGTGGCCGCGTCGACGGTGCCGCTGGGCTTGACGCCGAGCTCCTTCTGGAACTCCTTGAGGGCGTCGGTCAGCGCCGGGCTCCAGGTCCCGTCGACGGGTCCGTCCCAGAATCCGGCCAGGGCCAGCGTCTGCTGCACGGCAGCGGTGCTCGCCACGGCCTCCTGGGCCGCGGCACCCCCGACCTTCTGCAGCTCGGCCTGGAGGGCTGCTTCCGTAGCCTTGTCCACGGTTCCGGTGACGGGGAGACCGTGCGCCTGCTGCAGGGCCTTGACGGCCGCGACCGTGGCGGGGCCGTAGACGCCGTCGACGTCTGCCTGGTAGTAGCCCGCCTGGGCGAGAGACTGCTGAAGAGTCGTGGTGTAGTCCCGGACGGCAGCCTCGGCCTGCTGCTGTTGGTCGTCGGTCAGACAGCCGGCATCGGCGAACAGCCGCAGCCACGACATCTCCAGCGCCACCGCGGCGGCGTTGAACTCCTGGGAGGCACGGGTCAACGGCGTCTGCTCCGTCACGCCCTTCGTCGCCGCCTCGAAGTCGGACTCCGCAGCCTTGACCCGGTTCACCGTGGCGGAGGGGACCAGGGGGGTCGGGGTGGCGGAGCTGACCGACGGACTCGGCGCACCGCTGGAGACCGTGGGTGACGAGCCCTTCGTGGCCGCCTTCAGCTCGGCCTGGGCCGCCTTCAGCCCGTTCTGAGCGTCCACGACGGCTGCGTCGGCCTCGACCGCCTTGTTCGCCGCAGTGACGGCGTCCTGACGCGGGCCCACGAGGTCCTGACCCGCGTCCCGGACGTCACCCACGGTCGCTGCGGTCGCGTTGAGGACGTCGCCGTACCGGTCGACGGAGACGATGTAGGACCGCGCTGATCCGCAGAACGCCGAAGACGCCTCCTTGAAGGCCGCTTCGGCATCTGCGAGCGCTCGTTGCTTCGCAGCGACCTGAGCCTCGGAGCGTTTCACCTGGGTGTCCGAGCTCCCGCTCCCGCAGCCCGAGAGGATCAGGGCCACGACGGCCAGGCAGGCCACGCTCGCCCCCCGGAACGCGTCGTCACGTGGCCTCATGGCTCGCCTCGCCCTCGGGTCGTCCCGCACCGAATGGTTTCACGCGCCGGAGCCGAGCGCTCGGCGCGACCAACCGCGAGACTACGAACGACGGCCGCGCGGCGTCGTCACCCACGTCGGGTGAGCGCGCCTCCGGCCAGCCGGGGACGCCTCAGAGCCTGCGCATCGCAGTGGTGACCAGCACCAGCTCCCCGAGCTCGTCGGAGGCGTCGACGTCGACCTCCGCCTCGATCACCCAGTCGTGGTGGCCGGCCGGATCGGCGAGGGTCTGCCGGACGGGCCAGCGACGGCCGGTGCGCTCGAGGACGAACAGGTCGGGCCCGCGGGCGTCGGAGTCGGTACGGACCTGGTCGTGCTCGGCGAAGTAGTCCTCGAGGGCGGCGTCCCAGGCCGCCTTCGTCATCACCACCTCACGTGGCGGGTCGAGCCGCTGCGCGTCGCTCTCCTCCACGAGGGCCAGCCCGTCGAGGTCGTCGCGAGCGACCAGCTCCACCCGGCGCCACATCGCGTTGCGGACCATCACCCGGAAGGCCCGCTCCTGCTGGGACAGCGGGCGGGGTGGCGGCGCCCCAGCAGCGTCGGTGAGCGTGCGCGGCACGTGGTCGGGGTCGGACAGCGCCTCCCACTCGTCCAGCAGCGACGAGTCGGTCTGGCGCACCGTCTCCCCCAGCCACTCGACCAGGTCCTCGAGCTCCGGCGGGCGGTGCGCGGCGGGCACGGTCTGTCGCAGCGTGCGGTAGGCATCGGACAGGTAGCGCAGCAGCAGGCCCTCCGAGCGCGCGATCTTGTACCGGCCGACGAAGGCGGTGAACCCCATCCCCTGCTCGTACATGTCGCGCACCACCGACTTCGGGTCCAGCGCGTCGAGCGGGAGCCAGGGATGGGTCTCCCGGTAGGTCTCGAAGACCGGCTCCAGCAGGTCGGCGAGCGGCTTGGGCCAGCTGACCTCCTCGAGCAGCGCCATCCGCTCGTCGTACTCCAGGCCATCCGCCTTCATCTCGGCGATCGCCTCGCCACGGGCGTCGTGCTGCTGCGCGAAGAGGATCTGGCGCGGCGGGTCGAGCACTGCCTCGACGACCGAGACGATGTCCAAGGGGTACGTCGGTGCCTCCGGGTCGAGCAGGTCCAGCGCCGCGATCGCGAACAGCGCCAGCGGCTGGTTGAGGGCGAAGTCCTCCGGCAGCTCGACGGTGAGCACGTAACGCCGGCCGAACTCGTCCAGCTCCTCGAGCCGCTTCAGCACTCCGTTGTGCACCAGGCTACGGGCCAGCCGGAGCGCCCGGCGCGCGTGGGCCACCTGGGTCCGCCGGTCCTCGTTGCTCTCCATCAGCAGCCGTCGCATCACCGCGAACGCGTCCTCCTCCCGCGCGACGACGTTGACCAGCATCGCGTTGTCCACCCGCATCCGGGACCGCAACGGTTCGGGGGCTCCGGCGACCAGCTTGTCGAAGGTCTTCTCGGTCCAGACCACAGTGCCGGCCGGCGGCGTCGTGAGCTGCGCCTTGGACCTCCGCTTCGCCAGCGAGTGCTCGCGCATGGCAGCGTTCTTGGCCACTGCCTTCGCCTTGGCCTTCTCGTTCTCGATCACGTGCTCGGGTGCCTGGACCACGACGAACCCGGAGGTGTCGAAGCCCGGCCGGCCCGCGCGGCCGGCGATCTGGAGGAACTCCCGGGTCCGCAGCACCCGCTGCTTGTGCCCGTCGTACTTGGCGAGGCCGGTGAACAGCACCGTGCGGATCGGCACGTTGATCCCCACGCCCAAGGTGTCCGTGCCGCAGATAACCGTGAGCAGACCCTCCTGGGCCAGCTGCTCGACCAGCCGTCGGTAGCGCGGCAGCATCCCGGCGTGGTGCACGCCGATGCCCCCGTCGCAGCAGCTTCGACAACGTCTTGCCGAACCCGGCGCCGAAGCGTATGCCGGCCAGCCGCTCCAGCAGCCGCTCGTGGTGGGTTCCGCGCTGGTGGGTCTTGTCGTACCCGTGCTTGAGCACCGACTCGGCCTGCGCCACCGCCGCCGCCTGGGTGAAGTGCACGACGTACACCGGCGCCTGCCCGGTCTCCACGAGCTCGGTCAGCGTCTCGCCGAGCGGCTGCAACGACCAGCTGAAGTGGAGGGGTACCGGCCGCTCCGCCCGGTCGACGACCGCGGTCTCGCGGCCGTTGCGTCGCGTCAGGTCGGCCGCCAGCTCGGTGACGTCGCCCAGGGTGGCCGACATCAGCAGGAACTGGACCTGCGGCAGCTCCAGCAGCGGCACCTGCCACGCCCATCCGCGCTGCGGGTCGGCGTAGTAGTGGAACTCGTCCATCACCACCAGCCCGATGTCGGCCCGGGAACCCTCGCGCAGCGCGATGTTCGCCAGCACCTCAGCCGTGCAGCAGATGATCGGAGCGCCCGGGTTCACCGAGGCGTCGCCGGTCAGCAGCCCCACGTCCTGCGCCCCGAACACCTCGCACAGAGCGAAGAACTTCTCGCTCACCAGTGCCTTGATCGGTGCGGAGTAGAAAGACACCCGGCCTTCGGTGAGGGCCGCGAGGTGCGCTGCTGTGGCCACCAGGGACTTGCCCGACCCGGTGGGCGTGCCGAGCACGACGTTGCTGCCCGAGAGCAGCTCGAGGATCGCTTCCTCCTGGTGCGGGTAGAGCTCGAGCCCCTGCGTGCTGGTCCAGTCCAGGACCCGCTCGTACGCCGCCTCGCTCACCGGGGTCATTGTGCAGGAGCCCCGACGCGCGACGACGGTCGCACTCGGCTCCGGCTCCGGGCCATCCCCCCGCGGCCCGGTGCGCTACCGCGAGCCGGTGGCGTCGAGCCTGCTGGAGATCGGCTCGAGCGAGTCGACCAGCTCGTCGAGCTCGAGCGGCTCCAGCGCGTCGTACGGCGCCTCGGCGAGGGCGTCGGTCAGGCTCTCGATCCGGTCCTTGGTCGCCCGCCCGGCGTCGGTGAACCGGCCCGAGGCATCCAGGAGGCCGCGGTCGCGCAGCCCGCCCATGACCTCGGCCAGCCGGGCCCCGGGAAGGTGGTGGATCCGGCCGAACGACTCCGCGGGGTGGATGCCGCTGTCGAGAGCACTCAGGACGTGGGCCTCCGTCCCGCCGACCTGCTCGGAGACCAGCGCCGCGATGTGGCCGTCACCGCGGTGCTCGCGGAGCATGTTGGCTGCGTGCCAGAGCCGGGCCACGGGCTCCGCGGGCATCGGGAGCGTCCGGAGTCCGGCGTACATGACCCGACCCTCGGTCGGGGCGCTGGTCGAGGCCCGGGCCAAGAGCTCGGCGCTCCGCTCCAGCTCGGGCGTGCCGACGAGGTCGCCGAGGATCCGCCGCAGCGCTGCCACGCAGCCGCGCTCCCGTGCGGCGTGCGCAGCCTCGGGCGTGGTGGTGTCCCAGACGCGCGGGATGTGGCGGGCCACCTCACCCTCGGCGAAGTTGTAGAAGGCCGCGTGGACCACCTCGGCCGGGACCAGGCCGAGGGGCGCGGAACGTCCCGCGAAGTAGCCGTCCCAGTAGGTGCGGAAGCCGAGCGCCACCATCGAGTCGTGGGGCTCCGGGGAGAAGAAGTTGACCAGCGAGATCGGCTCGGTGAGCTCGAACAGACGACGGGCGACGGGCTCCGCACGATTCATGGGTGACATCTCCTGATGCTCGGGCCGGCTCCCTCGTGGGCGGCCTCCACCCCTACCACGAAGAGCCGACCGTGATCCGACAGGAGATCCCCGGCACCGAGGTCGCCCGTGAGGGCAGGCACGCGGGAACCTACCCGGGCACTCACGCGGAGCAGGCGCACCTGCGGGAGGCGAGGCCGCCGCCTCGACCCACGGGGCCGTAGGCAGCGGACTGTGGTGCGGGTTGCTCGAACGATCGATCAAACCGGCCACACCACCCTGGGCCCGTTACCAGGCCAGCCACGCGTCGGCAGTGGCCCGCGAGACGCCCGTCTCCGCTGCCACACGCGCGGCAGGTCATCCTCACATCCAGGCCTCGACGACGTCCGAGGACACGACACCTAGGCTGACCCGCGATGCGGATCCTGTTCACGTTCATCGGTGGTCTCGGGCACTTCGACCCGCTGGAGCCGGTGGCTCGCGCCTCGGTGGCTGCGGGCCACGACGTGGCCGTCGCGTGCTCGGGCGGGCTCACCGACCAGGTGGGGGTGCGGGGCTTCCTGGGCCTGGCGACGAGCCTCCCGCGGCCGCCCGGCCCCCGGACCAGGGACCTGGCCCCCCTCCTGCCCGTCGATGCCGACGCGGCCGAGGTCGAGTTCGCCGAGAACTTCGCCGGCAAGGGCGCTCGCCGGCACGCTGAGGCGGTCCAGGAGCACCTCCACGCCTGGCGACCAGACCTCGTGGTGCGTGACGAGGCCGACTTCGGGTCCGCGATCGCGGCCGAGGTGCTGGGGATCCCGGTCGCGACGGTCCTGGTCCTGGCCTCCGGGATGCTGGTCCGGCCCGACCTGGTCTCGCCGCCGTTGGCGGCGCTGCGCAGCGCGCACGGACTTCCGCCGGACCCGGGGCTCTCGATGCTGACCCGGG
Organism: uncultured Actinomycetota bacterium; assembly: GCA_963808115.1. Taxonomy (GTDB): domain Bacteria; phylum Actinomycetota; class Actinomycetes; order Propionibacteriales; family Nocardioidaceae; genus Nocardioides. The sequence continues at coordinate 215,259 of CAWEEN010000002.1, read as the reverse complement.
GGTTGGTGCTGTCGCCGTTCCCGGCGTCGTTCCGGAGCCCGGACTCACCGCTCCCCCTCCCGGAGACGACGTTCGCCTTCCGCAGTGGCCCGTCGATGACGAGCCCCGCGCCTCGGGCCTTCGGGTCCAGAAGGTGCGTCTACGTGACGCTGGGGACCGTCTTCAACTCCGGCTCCGGCGACCTCTTCGAGCGTCTCCTCGCCGGCCTGGCCGAGGTCGACGCCGAGGTGGTCGTGACCGTGGGCAGGGACGTCGATCCGACGGAGTTCGGCCCGCAGCGCGACCATGTGCGCATCGAGAGCTTCGTCCCTCAGGCAGACCTGCTGCCCGCGGCCGACCTGGTGGTCTCGCACGGTGGCTCGGGGACGCTGATGGCCACGTTGGCCCACGGACTCCCTTCGGTGCTGCTCCCCCTCGGCGCGGACCAGCCGCACAACGCCGCGCGTGCCCAGGCGCTCGGGCTGGCCTGGACCCTCGATGCCGCCACCGCCACGCCCGACACGATCCGCCGGAGTGTCGAGGCCGCGCTGGGTGACCGAGCCGCCCGGGACCGGACCGGCCTGGTCGCGGAGGAGATCGGCACACTCCCCCGCGTCGAGCACACCGTGCCTCTCCTCGAGCGGCTCCACGCGTCGACCCGTTGACGGCCACCCGCCCACGGCGGGGCGCGAGTACTCCGGTGACGCGGGGAGTTGCAGAATGAGGCGTGGTGCAGTGGTGGCGCGGCTTGGTCTCGCGGGAGTGGGCGCGCCTGCGTCGGGACGGCCGCGCTTCCCTGTTGTGGTCCTTGCGGATCACCGTCGCGGCCACGGCCAGCTACCTCGTGGCGTCCCTCTTCTTCCCGGGCACCCAGCCGCTGCTCGCACCGCTGACCGCGATGCTGGTGGTGCAGGTGACGCCGCTCTCCCTGCTGGCCAGCGGGCTCGACCGCATCATCGCCGTGGTGGCCGGGGTGGCGCTGGCCGTGGGGTTCGCGACCGTCGTACCGCTCGAGTGGTGGAGCCTCGGGTTCCTGATCCTGATCTCGATCACCATCGGCCAGTTCCTGCGGCTGAGGTCCAACCTGGTCGAGGTCGCGATCAGCGCGATGCTCGTCCTGGGTGTGGGTGCGATCGGCGCGGAGGCCGCGGCCTGGCAGCGGATCGCCGAGACCCTGGTGGGTGCGGCGGTCGGCATCATCGCGACGCTCGTCTTCCCGCCCAAGGTCGCCAGCTCCGACGCCGGCCGCGCCATCGACGGGCTCGCCGACGCGGTCAGCGAGCTCCTGGTCCGGGCCGCCGGTGAGTTGGACTCCATGGCCGAGGGAGACCCGCATCGCCTGTCCGGCGCCGCCCGCGAGTGGCTCGACGACGCCCGCCGGATCACCCACGACATCCCGGTCGTCGGCGCCGCTCTGCTCCGGGCCGAGGAGGGGCGGCGTCTCAACCTGCGGGCCGTGCGTACGCCGCACGTCGAGCCCGGCCTCCGGCAGGGCCTGGAGGCACTCGAGCACACGGCGGTGGCGATCCGCGGCCTGATGCGTTCGGTGGCCGAGGCCGCCGAGGGCGACTGGCTGGACGAGCACTCGGCGAGCGAGGTGCTCCGCGACCTGGCCGAGACCTTCCGCCGGCTGGCGGCCGGCACCGATGCCTTCGGCGAGCTGGTCCGTCACGAGGGCGACGTGGAGGTCAGCCTGAGCCGCGAGGACATCGCCCGGCTCCAGGAGGCGCACGACGGCATGCTCCGAGCCCGAGCCCGCCTGGACGCCGCGCTCAGCGAGGCCCGCCCGCCCGACGTGGTCGAGCTCTACGCCGCTGCCCGCGCCACCATCCGCCGGCTGCAGCAGGAGCTGGGCCTGGACGAACGGGTACGCCGCCAGGTCCGCCTCCTCCCGCCGCGTCGCTTGCCCAGCCGCGCCGGCATGCGTCGCCGGCCTGCCGGTGACCTCCCCCGTCCGACCGGCCCCGACGAGGAGACCCAGGTGCTGCCGCGCCTGCCGGAGGAGCCCCCCGGGGACCGTGCCTGACGTCGCGCGACCCCAGTGTCCGTCCGTGGCCGGCTGAGGATCAGCCCCACCAGTGCAGGCTGCGGCCGTGCTGGTGGGTGTGACCGACGGCCTGCCCGTCGACGCCCAGGACGTAGCGTGCGGGCGGCGGCTCGGGTCCCGTCGCGGTGACCGCCGGCAGCGCACGCGGGCGCTCGTTGCTGACCCAGTGCAGGCGCGGCTCCTTCATCAGGTCCCGCATCAGGGCCGCGAACCGCTCGCGGCCCGGCACGTCGAGGTAGGCGATCACGGCGGAGTGGAACACGAGCAGCCTGCGGTCGTCGGGCAGGGCGGCCAGCGCCTCGGCCGCCAGGTCAGGGAGCGCCTCCAGCAGGTTGCCGCGCCGGAGGTCGGGCGGTTCGCGGCGCGCGACCTCCCACGCCTCCTCGAGCCGGGCCCGGCGGTCCTCGTGCTCGGGCCAGACCAGCGTCAGCAGCCAGCGGCAGGTCTCGGGGTCAGCGACGTCGAGGGGGTTCAGGTCGATGCCGCCTCGCCAGCCGACCTCGGGGACGTCGTGCGGGAGCGGAGCCGGACCCGAGACGTCCGCCCGGAGGGTCGGGGCTGCCGAGCCGGCCGTCATCGTGCCGTGGTCGGTGCTCCACGCGTAGGACCACCGGTCGGGATAGAGGCAGAGTCCTGCGCTTGCGCCGACCTCGAGCAGACCGACCGGCCCATCACCCGGAACATGCGCGAAGGCCGGCAGCAGGGTCGCCAGCCTCCCGACCTCGTTGGTCTGCGTGGCCCGCTCCAGGATCGTGCTGCGGATCCGGCCGGCATCGCCCAGGAGGGTCGCGCGGAGGTCGTGGTACGGCGCCGGAGCGGCGAGGCCGTGCCAGCGCGCGGCCGCGAAGACCAGGTTCGGCTGGCGCTTCGGCTCCGGGAGCCGAGCCAGCCAGCGCTGCACCTCGTCGTCCGCGGCGACGCCCAGCGCCCACTCCTCGAAGCAGGGAGAGCTGCCCGCTGCGTAGACCGCGAAGCTGCGATAGGTCGCCTGCACGTCGCCGAGCGCCTGCACGCAGGCAGTCAAGCACCTCACCCGTGTCACCTGGGCCTGACCGGGCTCGATCTGCGCCGGGACAGGGTGCGGCGTCAGACCCGCAGACCGTTGCTGCCCAGCGTGCGCTCGTCCATGCTCGTTGCTCCTGTCGTCGTGTGCTCGTGCAGGTCATGCACCCCGATCGGGGCACTCGTGTCACTGAGCTGCTGCGAGCTCCGCCCAGGACGAGTCCCCGCTGCGCTTCCCGGCAGCCGACGCTATCGAGACCTTCGACCAAGGCCGACACTCTCCTGGCACAGGCGCCCGCACGAGCGCATCGCGGCCCACGCTCGACCTCGGCAGACCTGAGCGGCAACCGGACCATGAGACCCATACCCCTACCGGGACAATATGACCGGGATAGTCATCGCTATCGCACGGAAGGCGCGCATGATCGAGATCCTGAACCCCACCCGGCTGGCCCACGCACGCGACACCGGTGCGCTGGTCGCCGACATCCTGCAGGCGCTCAGGAGGACGAGCACGAGCGGCACGACCCTCCTGGACATCGACGAGGGCGCCAGGACCATGATCGTCGAGGCTGGGGCGGAGTCCTGCTACGTCGACTACGAGCCCTCGTTCGGACGCGGCCCGTTCGGCCACTACATCTGCACGGCCGTCAACGACGCCGTGCTCCACGGACGGCCCTCCGACTACCCGCTTGCCGACGGCGACCTCCTCACCCTCGACCTGGCCGTGGTCAGGGGCGGAGTCGCTGCCGACTCCGCCATCAGCTTCATCGTCGGCGAGGCCCGGCCCCCGGCAAGCGTCGCCATGATCCGGGCGACCGAGCGCGCGCTGGCCGCGGGGATCGCCGCCGCCCGGCCCGGGGCGCGCATCGGTGACATCTCCCATGCCATCGGCTCGGTGCTCACCGAAGCGGGCTATCTGGTCAACACCGAGTTCGGCGGTCATGGCATCGGGTCGACGATGCACCAGGACCCACATGTGGCGAACACCGGCAGACCCGGGCGCGGGTTCGAGCTGCGCCCGGGGTTGCTGCTGGCACTGGAGCCCTGGGTCATGGACGACACGGCAGATCTCGTCGTCGATGACGACGGGTGGACGCTGCGGAGCGCGACAGGGTGCCGCACCGCACACAGCGAGCACACCATCGCCATCACCGACGACGGAGCCGAGATCCTCACCCTGCCGACGGACTCAGCCCGGTGAGGCGGCGCTGACGCGTAGCGGCTCGGTGCCGAGGAGCGGCCGCTTCTGTTGCCCCCCGACGTACGACACGAGACCATCGACCCGGGAGGTGCGGTCATGAAGGTGCGACCAGGGGCAGTGATCCGAGGTGTGGGCGTGGCTGGTGCCTACCTCGCCGCTGACACGGCGACGCGCTCGGGCATCCTGTTCGCGGCGTACACCGGCGGCTGGTTCCTGAGCAAGCCCGGACTGCAGGTCTTCACGGTGGTCCCCGACACGGACGAGCCGTGGAAGCGCGCCTCGGTGCCGTTCGCGACGTCCGTGACGTCCTGGTCGACGGTGATGCTGGCCGCGACGACGGCTCTGCGCCGTACCAGGCTGCCGGGACCGATCGGGGCTTTCGTCCTGGGAGGCAGCGTGATCGCGATCGACTCCCTGCTCGCAGATCTCGGGGAGAAGCGCGACGCCGCCAAGGCCGCGGAGGCGAGTGAGTCGGCGGAGCCGGCAGAGCCGCCAACCAGCTGAACCAGCCGTCGGCTCGGGAGCGTCCTACGTCACGATCAGGCTACGACCGCGCCCGGCGGTCGTCGCCGGGGGTGCACACTTCCGGCATGAGTCGGCGCAGGCTGCTGGTCATGGCGGCGGTGGTGCTCGTCCTGGCCGGTGCGCTCGCCTGGCGCACCTGGCCCCGAGACCCCGGTCCGGTAGCACCGCAGGTCACCGCGCGCGAGCTGAGGCAGGCCGACCGGATCCAGGACGGCAGCGTGACGCTGCTCGGCGGCGGCTCGAGGACCCAGGCACACCGGCTCTGGGCCTACTACCGCGACCAACGACCGCTGCAAGGCGTCAGGCCGCGGCTGATGGGCATCTCGCGGGTTCTGCTGCGCGACAGCTCAGAGCAGCCCGACGGCATCTACTGGCTGGTCTTCTCCGATCACGTCTACCAGTACTCCTTCGGCGGCTGCTGCGGCGGAGTGGGACGCCAGGTGGTGTTCGTTCCGGACGGCGGCTCGTCCGTCGGCGGGTGGATGAAGGACTTCTGACCACGCGCATGCCGACACTGGCGAGGGTGATCGCTCGGCATACTGCGGGTGGTGAGGTGGGTTGCGGCACTCGTCGCGGGCGTCGCAGCGCTGCTGTCGTTGACGGGGTGTGGCGGGAGGTCGTCGGACCCCTCGGTGTCACTGCCTCCCGCCGGCGCACCTGCCTCCGTCGTGCTCGACACCTACCTGCGTGCCCTGGTGGCGGGTGACTGCACGACTGCCCATGCCCTCGCCGCCTCGAGCTTCTCCTGGGGTCACGGCGAGCTCTGCGGTGACGTCGAGGTCTCGGCGTTCTCCACCCCGGAAGGGCCCGCGCGTCCTGGGAGGGACACCGCCGCGTACGCGACGGAGCTCACGACCGGTGGGAGCAAGGACGGAACCATCGCGGCAGGCCGGACCACGTGGTTCTACCAGCTCGAGCGGCAGGGCCGCCAGTGGCGACTGGTCAGCGGAGGCTCCGGCCCGTGACCGCTCCGGCAGGAGGGACCAGCCGACCCGCGGCCGTGGAACCCGGGAGCGTGGGTCGCCGTCAGACCGATGTGAAGCCCTTCCTCGCGGTCGCCGTGGTGCTGCCGCTGCTGGCTGCGTGCTCATCGGCTCACCCTCCTGACGCCGCCCCGGGCAGCGGTGGGACCTCGCTGAGCCAGGGTGAGGTCGCCAAGGCAGACGCAGTCGCGCACCGGGTGATCGAAGACCAAGGGGCGACCGTGTCGGGTGCTTCGGTCCTCGCCCGGCCGGGGCGGGTCGCGGACTCCGACACCGGCCACCCGTGCACGTCCGGCCGCGAGCTCCGGATCAAGCTGATCGGCACGTTCCCGCACACCGTGACGACAGGCCATCCGGTTCCGCCCGGCAGCCCCGCACCCGACTTCACCGTGCGAGCCATGATCGTCACCGCCGACGCCGAGTCTGGGCGCGCGTGCCTGATCGGCGTGCAGACCGGTGAGAGGGGCAAGGTCGAGCCGCTGCCTGGCGGCACGATCCTCGCGCTCCGGTAGCCGGGTGGCCGACGACACCGACCGAGGACGCCGCTTGGTCGATGCCTCCGACCGTGCACTCTCCGTAGGCGGGTGACAGGGTGACGTCGTGGGCGTGACGACGCGGGTGGCGACAGGCTCGGACCTCTCGTTTCTCGAAGACGCGGATGGGCACCTGTCTCCCGACAGCCTGGCCGACGTGGTGTCGACAGGGCGGGTGATGGTCGTCGAGGTCGACGGTGGCCCTGTGGGGTTCTTGCGATGGGGTCTCTTCTGGGACCAGGTGCCGTTCATGAACCTGCTCTGGGTCCTCCCCGCACGGCGCGGGCGGGGGGCCGGCACCGCCTTGGTCCACGCCTGGGAGGAGGTCCAGGCCGCCGGTGGTCACGAGCTGGTGCTCACGTCGACGATGTCCGACGAGAGGTCGCAGCATCTCTACCGACGGCTCGGGTACGTCGACAGCGGCGTCCTGCTGCTGCCCGGCGAACCGGCCGAACTCATCCTCCGCAAACCGCTGGTGCAGCGATCGCTCAACGGCGGGTGAGCCGAGCCCACCAGTCTCTGGCACGACCAGGCTTCGAAGCCTGCTCGTCGAGAGGGGCTCGGGTGTCGCTCATCGCTACCTGGTCGACGCCGACCACGATGCCCTCGCGTCCGTCGGCTCGGACCGGTGCCGGTAGATCGCCGTCCGGCCCGAGCTCGACGGCTTGCAGGTTCTTCCAGAGTTCGGATCCGAACCCGTTCTCAGCCTTCGCGTGCTCCTCGCTCTCGCTCAGTATGGAAGCTGGGACGAGTTCTGGAACGTCGTCCGCGCCGACGTCCCTGCCTGACCTCACCGGGTGCTCCCGCCCTTGCTGATCGCGCCCAGCGCCACGGTCGAGCCGCTGCACTCTCGGTCGGGATGGAGCGTCACGGTGACACGACGCGGTAGTCGACGAGCAGTGACCCGCTGTGGCAGGACGGGGTGCCGATCGGCTCGAGGCGCAGTCTCGGCAACCCGTCGAACAGTCGCCGGCCACTCCCGACGATCGTGGGAGCGATGACCAGCCTGAGCTCGTCCACGACGCCGGAGCCAAGCAGGGTCTGAGCAGCCGAGATGCTGGCGTGGACACCGATGTCCCCGCCCGGCTGGGCCTTCAGGCTTCCCACGAAGTCGACCAGCCCACCCTCGATCACGTGGGAGTTGGTCCACGTCCGCTCGAGGGGCGTCGCTGTGGCGACGTACTTGGGGACGGCATTGATGAACGAGGCGAACGGCTCGATCGTGCTGCCGGGCCAGAAGGCCGACCACTCGTCGTAGCTGCGCCGGCCGAGCACGACGGCGTCCTGGTCGGCAATGACGGTGCCGAGGTGGGCGTCCATGGTGTCGTCCCACTCCGCGAAGAGCCGGTCGGGATCCTCGGCCACTCCGTCGAGCGACAGCAGCTCGTAGACGACCACCTTGCGCATCGCGTGGCCGGTCATCCGACTCCGATCGGGTTGGGTCTGGGACATGACGTGCTCCTGAGCTCCGAGAGGGTGCGGACACCTCCATGTCGAGCGCGGTACGGCGATTTCGACACTCCCGGGTCATCAACCCGGAGCGTCCTTCACGGACGGCTGACCAGGCGGTCCATGGCCGCTACGACCGAACCGGGTGCCTCGTGCCAGACGAAGTGTCCGGCTCCGACCTCGACGTGTGACCAGGCACCCGGGATCCTGCCGGCGGTCTCGACTCCCACCGTCGGTGGCATGGGGCTGAGCTCACCGACCAGGATCCCGACCGGGACCGAGATGGAGGCGAGGGACTCCTCGAGCGCGGGCAGCCTGGTCGAGACGTCAGCGAACAGACCGAACATGGCCGGCTGCGACAGCTCCGTCGGCGGCATGGGCGGTGCCGACGCCGGGTCGGCGAAGTACGACGGCCAGTAGAGCGAGAGCGCCTCCCGCGACTCCTCAGCCGTGGCGTTGCCTGTCATCTCCTTCTCATCCAGCTCCCGGGCATGGGCACGTGAGCGCTCCGGCACTCGCGCTGCCATCTCGGCCCCGAACGCCGCCATACCCCCGTCCCCCACGGCACCGAGGGGGTCCACGGCCAGCACTCCGTCGAGCCGCGCGGCGATCCCACTCGCCGCGTGCAGGACCAGGTGACCGCCCCAGGAGTGGCCCATCAGGTATGCCGAGTCCCACCCCAGTCCATCGAGAACCGCCTCGATGTCGGACAGCGCCTCGGCGATCGTGAACTCCCCTTCCGTGGTGGACGGTGCCAGACCGCGCTGTTGGTAGGTCGCCACTCGATACCGTGCACCCAGCTCGAGCACGGCCTCGTCGAGGTAGTCGAAGCTCAGCCCCGGACCTCCGTGCACCGCCACCACGCGCGGCCCCTCGCCGGTCGACCATCCCGAGAGCTCGCCGGACCCCGTCTCGACACGGAAGTCCGATCTCTCCATGCGCCGCAGCGTAGGTCCCCTCCCGTCCGGAGCACCATCACTCCTGGTCCAAATTCCAGGGGGTCCGTCAGGGGGTCGTCCCGTTGCCGCAGAACTCGTGCCGGCCGCAGGCTGAGGCGGCAGACGCCGTTCCGGGGATGGCTCGAGCTGATCGGGCGGCTCGACGAGATGGCCCGGCTGCGCGCGTCTGCGCCCGTGGCCGCCACCGCGACCGCACACCACGCCGAAGGAGCAGTGATGCAGCACAGGAACCCCGGACGTCGAGGACGGTCAACGGCACGACTGTCGGCCCTCGCCTGTCTCGCCGCACTCGTCGTCTCCACGCTGGTGGTCTTCTCGTCTCCCGCCGATGCCGGGGTCGGCTCGCCGGGAGAGCACGGCCGAGCTGCGGAGCAGTCCTGCAGCAACGAGCACGCCGCCCAGCGACCGGACTCCCCCTGTCTCCCGGCTCCGCTGGGCGGCGCCATGTCGGCGATCGACGCCACACCCCTCGCAGAGACCCTGATGTCGTCGCTGGCCAAGACGGCGGGAAGCAAGATCGGTGGAGTACTTGCGGGCTGGGCCCTCGACTCGATCTTCGGGCCCGCCGCCAAGGACAGCGATGTCCTCAAGCAACAGCTCGACGGGCTGCAGAGCCAGATGACGGATCTGCAGACGCAGGTCCACCAGCTCGACATCAAGCTGGGCGACTCCATCAAGAAGCTGATGACGCAGGCGGACCGGAACACCTACGACGGGGTGGCGGCCCAGGTCACCTCGGACGCCGCCGCCGTGGCGGACTACCAGATCCAGCTCGACTCCTGGTTGAAGAAGGCCCCCGGTACGCCGGTGGACGGCTCTCAGAGCAGCGAGCTGCAGACGATGCGCAGCACCTTGGGACTGATCATCCAACATCTCGACCTCGCCATGGTCGGAGCTGGCGGCTCCCGTGGGCTGATCGCGATCTACCGCAGCGTCGTCCAGAGTCAGACGCCGTATCCGACAGATCGCTTCTACACCAGTGACTTCACCACTCCCATGTCCGACATGCTGGACTACTACGAGGCGCTGGCGGTCCAGGCGTTCAACCTGCTGGCCGAGGTCAACCACCTGAGCTGGACGGTGAGCGGCACCACCTTCTCCGCCAACGACGCCCTCGTACAGACGTACGCGAACCTGGTGCCGACGATGCTGACCCACTGGAACCAGCTGGCGACCGGTGGGGTCGGGCGGCTTCCCGCGCACGTCGTCGCGGACACCGGGACCGGCCTCATGTGGTCGCGCTCGAACCTGACCTTCCGCGGCGGCAAGGTCTTCTGCTGGGCGTACTGCGGAGACAATCTCTCGCTCTCGACCCTGTTCGATACCAACTCCGTCCTCGACGGCCTTTCCGGATGGTCCGTCCCGACCCAGGCCCAGTTCTCCGCGCTGGTTCAGGGGCAGAACGCCTTCGCGTTCCTGACGGCCCATGGGTTCCAGTGGCAGCCGACCGGCCGGAACGTCCAGGTCAACACCATCCCGATCACGGTGCCGGCGTACTGGTCCGCGGGCGGTACCACCGTCGACTTCTCCTACTTCAACAAGATCAGTCTCCACGACCAGAACTACTGGCCTGTCTTCCTGCCCGGGCCCGGCGCAGTCGCCGTGCGACCCCTGGGGTAGTGGCCCGGCCACGGGGTGGGCGCCGGCGCTCTACTGCGAGCTCGGCGCCTCACCGGTCGGGCGCAGCATGCCGGCCAGGGTCTGGAGGAGCGTCCAGGCCATGGTCGGACTGCGCTGCACCAGCGGCTGGAAGTCCCACAGCGTGATGCCCTGACAGACGAGCTCGGCGTCGGCGGTCACGGTGGCAGTGCGGGCACGCCCGTCGATGAGGGCGATCTCGCCGAAGTGGTCCCCCGGGCCGAGCGTGCGTCGGAAGACCCCTCCCACGGTCACCGTGGCGGTGCCCGACTCGATGAGGTAGAACGCCGCGGCGTCCGCCCCTTCCTTGGTGACCGTCTCGCCGGCGGCGAAGGTCCGCTCGGTGAAGAGTCGGGCGATCGCGTCGCGGTCGGCATCGCCGAGGTCCGACAGCAGCGGCACGCGCACCAGGGACTCGGACAGCGCGTCCGTTGCCTTCCCCGCCGCGGGTGCTGCGGCTGCCGGCCGACGTCGTCAACGCGCGGCACTGCAGGAGGTACAGCCGGCCTTCGGCGAACGCCCACTCGAGGTCGCGCTCCGGGCCGTACACCCGCTCGCAGTCGGTGGCGAGGTCGGACAGCGCCTGGAGCTGCGGGTCGCTCAGGCACAGCGACTCCACGAGGTCCGGTGCCACGTCCTCGTCCACGGTGCCGCCGTCCGGTGCCGACCGGATCGCGAACCGCTTGAGCCCGGCGCGACGCTCCAGCACCTCGCCGGTGCGCGCCACCCGGAAGGAGTCGGGGATGACCCGACCGGAGACCACCGCCTCGCCCAGACCCCAGCTCGCCTCGATCATCCGCTCGTCCGCGCCCGTGATCGGGTTGCGGGTGAACATCACGCCGGCGGTCTCCGGCTGCAGCAGCGACTGCACGACCACCCCGACGCTCGGCCGGGCGAAGACGCCCAGCCGCTTGCGGTAGGTGATGGCGGAGTCGGAGTTGGCCGACCACCAGACCTCGCGGACCGCCGCCTCCACGTCCGTCGGCCGACGGCACGTTCAGGACGGTGATGTGCTGTCCGGCGAAGCTCGCCCCTGCACTGTCCTCGCCGACGGCGGACGACCGCACGGCCAGGGGCGCCGGCAGCTCCCCCACGGCCGCCAGCAGAGCGGCGACCGTGGCGACGTCGCCGGAGGCGATGGAGTCGACCTCCGGTCCGGGCAGGGCGACTCCCGGGGGGACCGGCAGCCCGGCGCGCAGGGCGTCTCCCAGGCCCGACGGCCTTCGCGCCGTACAGCTCCTCGGTGTCCGCTTCGACCAGCGGCACGATCCTGTTCACTCGAGAACCGTGACGGTGCCCTCGTCACCGTCGACCCGGACCCGGGTGCCGTCGGCGATGCGCTCGGTGGCGTCGCGGGTGCCGACGACCCCGGGGATGCCGTACTCGCGCGAGATGATCGCCGCGTGGGACAGGGCTCCGCCGCTGTCGGTGATGATCGCGCTGAGCAGCGGCAGCAGGATGTTGAACGCCTCGGTGGTGGCCTCGGTGAGCAGGACGTCGCCCTGCTGGATCCGGTCGAAGTCGCTCGGGACCGGCGACGCGACGGACGATGCCCTCCCGGGAGCCGGAGCTGGCGCCGAGCCCGCGGATCACCGTCTCCTCGTGGGCCTCCTCGGAGACCGCGAACATCTCGCCCAGGGCCGTGCCCAGGGCCGCCATCAGCCGGGCCATCGGTGGCGGGAGCGTCGACAGGTCGGGCATCGGGGGCGGCGCCGTCGCCCAGGTGCACCGGGGCGTCCTTCGCGGTGTAGGTCTTGTGGTACGCGTGCCGCGCGGCGAGCTCGTCGGCCGTCGGCTCCGCCGCCCCGGCGACCAGGGCGCACATCTCGTCGACGTCCGCGAACACGATGTCCTCGGCATCGTGGAGCCGGCCACTCGCGGCGAGCCGACGGCCGGCTGCGAGCGCGGCGCGACGCATCAGTCCAGACGCCCAGATGTCGGAGTAGACCCCGCGTTCGTCGCGCACGCTGTACCCGATCCGGGCCTCCGCGAGCAGCGCGTCGTACTCCGTCGCGGTGCTCCTCGGGGACCTGGCTGCGGACCTCGGCGATCTCCTGGTCGACGTTCGACGCCGCCCCGGTCTCGTCGATCGCCGTGCGGATGGCGCGCAGGAGGACGTCGGGCATCTCGAGCGCGTAGTGGTTCGAGATGTCGAACCCGTCGAGCAGCCGGAAGCCGACGAAGTCGAGGTAGTCGTTCAGCGCCTCGCCGGTCGGGGTGGCCTCCCGCCGCAGGCGCTCGAGCAGGGCGCCGGGGTCCTCGTCGGAGTCGAGCGCCCGCGCGCGCGGTCCGGGTCGGCGCGGTACGCCGCCACCAGCGCGGCGTGCTGCGGGAGAGGCGCCGCCGGAGATCAGGGACGCGCCGCGCATCAGACCGAGCAGCTTCACCGTCGACAGCCCGGTCCACTCCCGTGCGTGGACGAGGAAGTCGCCCGGCGGGATGACCGCAGTGCCCGTGAACGCCATGTGCTGCCGGATCATCGAGGCGTGGTGGTCGTGGCAGCGGCGCAGGTAGTCGACCAGCGCCTCGTCGTCCAGCGCATCGGGATCGACGTCCTGGATCTCGTGGTGCGCCTGCACCGAAGCCGGCTTGCGCACCTCCTCCCACTCCGTCGCCTGCTCGCGCCACAGGCTGGCCCGCGAACACCTCAGCGGCGCGCTGCACCCGCTCGGGGAAGGACTCCGGCGGGATGGGCACGCATCTGCCCGTAGGAGAACCCGCTGACGTACGCGGTCACCCTGGTCTGCATCGGGGCGCCGTAGAACGTCATCATGTCCTCGTAGCCGAGGCTGAACGGCTCCGGGTGCATCTCGGCCCAGTAGGCGGTGACCGGCCGGGGGAAGTGCAGTGAGTCGAGGTCCCAGGGGCCCGGCCCCGGTGGCTCGAAGATGAGTTCCTGTTTCGCCACGGCGTCCATCGAACAGCCCTTCTCGACGCGAGAGGCCCTCAGTCTGGGCTCGCGGAACATCCCGCACAAGAGCCATGCCGTCCGACGGACACATCACCGGGTCCGCTCCAGGTCGACGCCCGGCGGAGCGACGCTCACAACGCCCGGCGCCAGCGGGGTTCCTCATCGATGCGAGGTACCTCGTCAGGGCGCTCCCGAAGAGCCTCTCTGACCTGCGGTTTCTCGGTCGGGCTGACAGGATTTGAACCTGCGACCCCTTGACCCCCAGTCAAGTGCGCTACCAAACTGCGCCACAGCCCGATGCCCGTGGCTGGTGGCCCAGGGCGGAGTGAAGGCTACCGCAGCCCCTGGCGCGTCCCGAATCCGGCCGGCCGGGTCGGGAACATCCGGGGTTCTCAGCGACTTCTTGGGGTACGAACACCGACACCCCAACGGTTTCACAGCATTCTCACGGGTTGTGGGTGCTGGATAGGGGCACCAGAGCACAAGGAGTCTTCATGGACGAGCCCCGCCCGCCGCAGGACCAGCCCGACGGCTGGCCTGCGCCCCCGTCACAGCCGCAGCCCGCGTCGCAGGACGACACCCAGCAGCTGTTCGCGTACGGCGCGCCCACGCCGCCTCCTCCCCCGCCGCCGCCGCCCGGCTACGGTTACGGCCCCGGCGCGGCGTACCAGGGCTACGGCCAGTATCCCCAGCACGGTGAGCCCTACGGGCCGTACGGTCCCTACGCCACCTACCCGCCCCAGAAGCACCGCCGCTCGCGGGCCCCGATGATCGTGGCTGCCGGTACGGCCGTGGCGATCGTGATGGCGGCCGGCATCGGTGGGTTCGCTCTGGGTCGCGGCCACCACAGCAACGCCGCTGCGGGTGGCGGCCTCGGTGGGTACGGCTCCGGCCAGGCCCCCAACGCCGAGACCCCGAACCAGGGCGGCCAGGGCGGCTTGGGCAACCTCGGCCCCTTCGGCAACTTCGGTGGTGGCGGCAACGCGCCGTCCACCTCCGCCAACAGCAGCCCCGCCGACAGCGACCAGCTCACCGGACTGGTGCGGGTCTCGACGACCCTGGGGTACCAGGACGGCGCTGCCGCCGGCACGGGGATGATCCTGACCAGCGACGGCGAGGTGATCACCAACCACCACGTGGTCGAGGGCGCGACCGAGGTCAAGGTCACCGTGATGAGCACCGGTGACACCTACGCCGCCCAGGTCGTCGGCACCGACGCCAAGGACGACGTGGCGGTCCTCCAGCTCACCAACGCCAGCGGGCTCGCGACCGTCACCACCGACACGACCGGCGTCACCGTCGGCGACACCGTGACCGCGGTCGGCGACGCCGGCGGCTCGGAGACGACGTTCAGCCAGGCCGACGGCAAGGTCACCGCGACCGACCAGCACATCACCACCCACAACGAGGACGGCTCGTTGGGCGAGAAGCTGACCGGGCTGATGGAGATCAGCAGCGACGTCATCTCCGGTGACTCCGGCGGCGCGACGTACGACGACCAGGGCGAGGTCGTGGGCATGACCACCGCCGCCTCGACCGGTTCGAGCGACATCGTCGGCTACGCCATCCCGATCTCCACGGTCCTCCAGGTCGCCGACGACCTCGAGAGCCACGTGCTCAACGCCCGCTACGCCTACGGCGCTCCGGCGTTCCTCGGGCTGGGACTGTCCGGCAACGGCACCACCGTCGAGGGCGTCTACGCGGGCACCCCCGCCGCCCGCGCCGGCATCTCCAAGGGCGCGACCATCACCCAGGTCGGCGGCACCTCGGTGAGCACCGCGGACGGGCTGAGGAAGGTCATCCAGACCTACTCCCCCGGCGACCAGGTGCAGCTCTCCTGGACCGATGCCCAGGGCAGCAGCCACACCACCACGGTGACGCTGATCAAGGGCCCGATCGCCTGAGCGCAGCTCACACCACCCGCGAGGGGCAGCCCCGTCGAGCCTTGCTCGACCGTGGCTGCCCCTTCGTCGTCCGCGGATCTGGTGGTCGGGCAGATGATGCAGGTTTGAACGATCCGGACTCCGGGAACGTGACCCCTACACCGGCCGGTGTGGCTCAGACGCCGGACGGTTCTCTCACGAGGACGACTCCATGACCAACCTGACGATCGCCAACATCCTGCTCGCCATCTCCGTCGTCTGCATGGTGGTGTGCCTGTCCGCGGCGATGCCGCTGATGTTCATCTACGCAACCGTGGCCACCGCCCTGGCAGGTGCGGTGCGACATCAGCAGCTACCCGACAAGAAGGCCCGTCACCACCACCGCGACTGAGCCCCACCCAGCGACCACCTCGGAGGACCCATGCCCACCCGTACCGCCCGTACCGCCTGGACCGGCACCCTCGAGCAGGGCACCGGTCAGGTCGAGCTGACCAGCTCCCAGCTCGCGACGTTCGACGTGTCGTTCCCCAAGCGGGCCGCCGAGAACGCCGACGGCACCACCAGCCCCGAGGAGCTGATCGCGGCCGCCCACTCGGCCTGCTACGCGATGCAGCTCTCGGCCCTCGTGGCCGAGGCGGGCGGCACCCCGGTGGCGCTCGACATCCAGGCCGACGTCTCGCTCGGCCCCGACCCGGCGGGCGGCTTCCGGCTGACCGGCATCACCCTGACCGTGCGTGGTGAGGTCGAGGGCCTCGACGCGGACGGATTCGAGAAGGCCGCCCAGGACGCCAAGGCGACCTGTCCGGTGAGCAAGGCCCTGACCGGCGTCGAGATCACTCTGGACGCCGCACTCGAGGGCTGACGGGCTGCCCCGCGGCTACCTGACCGCGGCGCTGTCCTTCGACACCTTCAGCGAGGAGGTGTCGACCGCGACGAACTGCCGCGCCGGGATCTGCTTGAGCTGGTCGATGAAGCCGATCGGCCACCGCGCGTTCTGCTCACCCTGGAAGTACCACGGCGACCCGTTGTCGGCCAGCACCAACCCGTAGGTCTTCATCGCCCTGACGACGGCCATCGCGCGGGCCCCGAAGCCGGTCGGGTGGTACGACGCCTTGAGCCGGAAGCGGGCCCCCATCGGCGGGTACGTCCAGCTGGCCTTGGAGCCGGCGTCGTGCCGGGCCGGCCACAGGTGGTGCATCGAGGTGACGTCGGTGGTGAACCGGATGGCGTGGTCGACGTGCAGGTGCTTGACCTCGTTCCAGCGCAGCAGCCCGGGCAGGATCGGCAGCCCCGCCGCGTCGGCGGACGTCCAGCCGTCGGGCCGGAGCTTGTTGGAGGCCAGCGACCAGATCGCACCCGACCCGGCGTACCACGTCCCGCTCTGCTCCCGGGTCGCGAAGGTCTCGTAGAGCCGGCACACGCCGCGGTCGACGACGACCGCGTGCCGGTCTCCGTCGGAGCTCCGGCCGCCCTCGATCCGGGTGTCCGCCCCGAGGGGGTAGCGCCAGCGGTCGCTCTCGCTGGCGTACTGGAAGTGCACCCGCACCCGCGGGTGGCTGTGCCCGACGACGGTGACCGGGATGCCGTAGTTCGGCCCGTCGCCGAACGAGGGCCCGAAGTCGGGGTGCAGGTCGAGGCCGGTCGACATGTGCGAGAGCCAGACGGCACTGCGCGCCGCGACCGGCAGCGAGCGGATGTCGGCGTGCCAGTAGTTGTTCGCGGGGAAGACGTGGCACGACGTACCGGCGACCGGCGCCTTCTGCGCGGCGGCGCTGGTCGGGGTCCCCGAGCCCACCGCAGTCGCCGTCGACACGCCGTACGCCGCGCCGGTCACGGCCAGCGCACCGGCCAGGGAGAGGCCGAGGAGCCGCGCTCTCATCCGGCGTCCGCCCGGCCGGCGACCGCGACCGCCAGGCCGAGGCCGATCATCGAGACGCCGCCCACCGTGCCGAGCGCCTTGCCGCGACGGGGGGACGCGTTGAACCAGCGCCTGAGCTGGCTGGCCAGCAGCGCCCACACGCTGTCGCAGCACAGGCCGAGCAGGAAGGCGACCAGGCCCAGGGTCAGCAGCTGCAGCGGGACCTGGCCCCGGGACGGGTCGACGAACTGCGGCAGCAGGGCCACGAACATGACGTAGCCCTTGGGGTTGGTGAAGCCGACCAGGTAGCCCTGCCGGAACGCCGTGAAGGGGGGCATCGGGGGCGCGGCCGCGGCCCCGGACTCCGCGACGGTGATGCCGTGCCGGTGGCGCAGGGCCTGGACGCCGAGGTAGACCAGGTAGGCGGCACCGGCCAGCTTGACGCCCTCGTAGACGACGTCGGAGGTGGCGACGAGCTCGCCGAGCCCGACCACGACCAGCAGCAGGGCGGTGAGCAGGCCGAACGAGTTGCCCAGCACGGTCATCAGGGCCACCCCGCGCCCGTAGGTGAGGGCGCGGCCGACGGTGAACACGACGCTCGGACCGGGGATCGCGATCACCACGAGCGCGACCAGGCCGAAGCCGAGCACCTGATGCAGGGTGACCATGCCCGGCATGGTCTCACGCGGTGTCGCGGGTCTGCCTGGGGATTGCCGGCAGGGGTGACAGCCGCCCCGGCCGGTCAGCGCTTACGGCGCTCGCGGACCCGCTGGGTGAGCACGATCGGCGTCCCGACGAACCCGAAGTCCTCGCGCAGGCGACGCTCGATGTAGCGCTCGTAGCCCGCGTCGAGCCGGCCCGAGGTGAACAGCACGAACGTCGGCGGCGCGACCGACGACTGGGTGCCGAAGAGGATCTTCGGCTGCTTGCCGCTGCGCACCGGGTGCGGGTGCTCGGCGACCAGGCGGCCGAGGAAGGCGTTGAAGGCGCCGGTCGAGACCCGGGTCTCCCACCCCTCCAGCGCCTTGTCGAGCGCGGGGACGAGGCGGTCGACGTGCCAGCCCGTGCGGGCGGTGACGTTGATCCGCGGCGCCCACTGCACCTGCACGAGGTCTCGCTCGATCTCGCGCTCGAGGTAGTGGCGGCGGTCCTCGTCGACCAGGTCCCACTTGTTGAACGCGATCACGAGGGCCCGGCCCGCGTCTCGGACGGTCTGCAGGATCCGGACGTCCTGCTCCGAGATCGACTCGGACGCGTCGAGCACCAGGACGGCGACCTCGGCCCGGTCGATGGCGGTGGTGGTGCGCAGCGAGGCGTAGTACTCGTGGCCCGAGGCCTCCTTGACCCGCTTGCGGATGCCGGCGGTGTCGATGAACCGCCACTCGCGACCGCCCATGGTGATCAGCTCGTCGACGGGGTCGACGGTGGTGCCGGCGACCGCGTCGACGACGACACGCTCGGACCCGGCGAGCCGGTTGAGCGTCGAGGACTTGCCGACGTTGGGCTTGCCCACCAGCGCGACCCGGCGCGGGCCGGCGGGCTCGCCGAACGACTGCTCCGGCGGGTCGGGGAGCACGGCCAGGACGGCGTCGAGCAGGTCGCCGGAGCCGCGCCCGTGCAGTGCCGAGACCGGTACCGGCTCGCCCAGCCCGAGGTTCCACAGCCCGAAGGCCTCGGCCTCGGTGCGCTGGTCGTCGACCTTGTTGGCGGCCAGGATCACCGGCTTCTTCGATGCCCGGAGCACCCGGACCACGGCCTCGTCGGCATCGGTGATGCCGACGGTCGCGTCGACCACGAACAGCACGGCGTCGGCGAGCGTCACCGCCACCTCGGCCTGCTCCTTGATCCGCTCGGCCATGCCGCGGGCGTCCGGGTCCCAGCCGCCGGTGTCGACGACCGTGAACGCGCGGCCGGCCCAGACCGCGTCGTAGGAGACCCGGTCGCGGGTGACCCCGGGGACGTCCTCGACGACCGCCTCGCGCCGCCCCAGGATCCGGTTGACCAGGGTGGACTTGCCGACGTTGGGGCGGCCGACGACCGCGAGCACGGGCAGCGGCCCGCCGGCTGCCTCGACCTGCTCCTCGGCCTGCGCGGCGGCCTCGCCTCGACGGGCCGGTCGTCGGGGGTGCTCATGAGCTCTCCTGTGCTGAGGATGCCGGGATGGGTCCCGGCAGGGTCTGGCCGGTCAACGCGAGACCGGCCTCCAGCTCTTCCTGCATCCGGGCGTGCAGGGCGTCCGCGGTCGCGGCCACCGAGGTCTTGGTCCGCGGCCACGGACGGGCGGCCACGCGGTGGGGCGCGCCGTACACCAGGTCGATGCGGGTGCCGGGCTCGGGCAGCGCGTCCTTGCCGCCTCCGGCCGGGCGGGTGCCGTACATCATGAGGGGGACGACCGGCGCGCCGGTGACGAGCGCGAGGTACGCCGCTCCGTTGCGGAAGCGGGTGAGGTCGCCGGCTCCGCGGTTGCCCTCGGGGAAGATGCCGACCGCCCCGCCGTGCTCGAGCACCCGGAGGCAGGTC
Source organism: uncultured Actinomycetota bacterium (assembly GCA_963808115.1). GTDB lineage: Bacteria > Actinomycetota > Actinomycetes > Propionibacteriales > Nocardioidaceae > Nocardioides. The sequence goes on along the minus strand of CAWEEN010000002.1, from coordinate 195,768 downwards.
CGGATCGCCCGGAGGTCGGTGTGGTCACGGTCGAGGGGGATCTGGCCGGCGTGCCGGAGGAAGCCGCCGAGCCGGCCGGCGAACATCTCCTCCTTGGTCAGCGCGTGCACGGGTCGCGTGCCGAAGATCGCCAGCAGCGGACCGTCGATGACGCCGGTGTGGTTGGCCGCGACGATGACCGGCCCCTGCGGCGGGAGATGGCCCAGGCCGTGCTCGCGCACGTCGTAGCGCCGGCGGATCAGCCAGCGGCACGTGGAGCGAGCGCCGTGGAGGAGCCAGGTCGGGGGGTGCTGCGCGGGACCGGCGGCCGCGCCGACCGCCGCGCTCACGAGGCGGCCTCGACCATCCCGACGATGAGGTCGACCACCTTGTCCAGGGTGTACGGCGTGCTGTCGAGGTGGACGGCCCCCTCGGCCATGGTGAGCGGCGACGCCGTACGTGTGGAGTCGATCTGGTCTCGGGCGAGCAGCGACGACTCGGTCGCGGCCACGTCGGAGCCACCCTCCTCGGCGGTGCGCCGCTCGGCGCGGGCGGAGGCGTCAGCGGTCAGGAAGACCTTCACGTCGGCGTCGGGAGCGACGGTCGAGCCGATGTCACGTCCCTCGACCACGATCCCGGGCCCGCCGAGGGCCTCCGCGATCACGCCGCGCTGGAGGTCGAGCAGCCGGGCCCGCACCTGCGGCACCGCGCTGACCTGCGAGACCGCTCCGGTGACCTCGGGGGTGCGGATCGCCGCGGCCACGTCGACGCCGTCGACGGTGATCGTCGGAGCGCAGGGATCGGTGCCCGCCTCGATGGTCGCCTCGGAGCAGCGGGCGGCGACCGACCCCGGGTCGTCGACCGGCACGTCGTTCGCCAGCATCCACCAGGTCAGCGCCCGGTACATCGCGCCGGTGTCGAGGTAGCGCAGTCCGAGCCGGGTCGCGACACCCCGCGAGGTGCTCGACTTCCCGGAGCCGGAGGGTCCGTCGATCGCCACGACCACGCCGGTGCGTGCGGGAGCGCTCACGGAACTGTCCTGACCTGTCGAGAGGGGTGGCGCCGACCCCGGAACCGGCGTCGGGCAAGCCCTCAGCCTACCGGGGAGCCCGGTCCGGGGCGGATTCGCCGGAGCAGCCACACGGCGCGCGGAATCCCACCGGGCCGGTGTCGATTCCCGGTCGCCCGGTTCGACGTAGGAGCAAGAAGGCCCCGACCGCGCCTTCTACCGGGAAGGACCCGTGATGACCCCGACCGACCGCCGCCGCTGGCTGGCCCTCTACACGCTCTGCGCCGGCGTGCTGATGATCGTCCTCGACGCGACGATCGTGAACGTCGCGCTGCCGAGCATCGCGGCCGACCTCGGGTTCTCCCCCGGCGACCTGAGCTGGGTGGTGAACGCCTACCTGGTCGCCTTCGGAGGCCTGCTCCTCCTTGCCGGCCGGATGGGCGACCTGCTGGGCCAGCGCCGGGTCTTCCTGGCCGGCCTGGGGGTCTTCGTCGCGGCCTCGCTCGCCTGCGCGCTCGCGGTGGCCCCTTGGATGCTGGTCGCGGCGCGCCTGGTCCAGGGCGTCGGCGGAGCCCTCACCTCGGCGGTCGTGCTGGGGATGATCATCTCGCTGTTCCCCGACCCGGCCGAGCGGATGCGCGCCATCGGCGTCTACGGGTTCGTCGCGTCGGCCGGCGGCTCGATCGGGCTGCTGGCCGGCGGCCTGCTCACCTCGGCCCTCGACTGGCGCTGGATCTTCCTGGTCAACCTGCCGGTCGGCGTGGTCACCTGCATCGGCACCCTCCGCTACGTCGACGCCGCCCGGCCCGCCGTAGCCGGTCGCCGGGCCGACGCCGCCAGCGCGGTCCTGCTCACCCTGGGCGTGATGGCGGGCGTCTACACGATCGTGGAGGTCTCCCAGCGGGGGACGGGGACGACGCTCGCCACGGGCGCTGCCGCTGCCGTCCTGCTCGTCGCGTTCGTCGTCCGGCAGGCACGCTCGTCGGCTCCGTTGCTGCCGCTGCGGCTGTTCCGCTCCCGGGTCGTCACCGGTGCCAACCTGGTGCAGGGACTGCTCGTGGTCGGGATGTTCGGCACGTTCTTCCTCGGCGCCCTCTACCTGCAGGAGATCCGGGGCTACGGTCCGCTGCAGATCGGCCTCGCCTTCCTCCCCGCCACCGTGGTGATGGGCGTGATGTCGCTCCGCCTGGCTGCCGGCGTCACCCGGCGTCTCGGCGAGCAGCCGACGCTGGTGCTGAGCCTGCTGGTGCTGACCGGCGGCCTGCTGCTGATGACCCGGCTGCCGGTCGACGGCTCGTACGTCGTCGACGTCGCCCCGGCGATGGTGCTGACCGGGCTCGGAGCGGGTCTCGGCTTCCCCGCCCTCACCGGGATGGCGATGTCGGCCGCGACCCCGGAGGACTCCGGCGTGGCCTCAGGGCTGTACAACACCACCGTGCAGGTCGGCGGCGCGATCGGTCTGGCCGTCCTCTCGACGCTCGCCACCGGGCGTACCCACAGCCTGACCGCCTCGGGGGCAGCCCGGGCCGAAGCGCTGACCGGCGGGTACCACCTGGCCTTCCTCGCAGCGGCGGTGGCTGCGGCCCTGGCAGCGCTGCTGGCCACCGTCGTCCTCCGCCCGGAGCGGGCTGAGCGTGCGGTGCGGGTCGAGGCGCCGGCGGCTCAGGCTCCCGAGTGCGTGACCGCTTCACCATGAGAAGTAGGTGAACCTCCACTTCTCATGGCGAGCTCACCGTGAGAAGCGCAGGCTCGCCCACTGAACATGGTGAAACTCCCCCCCACCACCGCCCTCCCCGGGGACGCGGACGCTAGCGGTGCGTCTGCCAGCCACCGGCCCCGAGGGAGGCCTGGAGATGGTCGGCGCGGGTCTCGTCGACCAGCAGCTCGACCAGACCGGTGTCGCGAGCCGGGTCGTGGTCGATGTGGACGTCCTCGATGTTGACGCCGCTCGCCCCGGCATCGGCGAACAGCCGCGCCAGCTCGCCGGGGTGGTCGGGCAGGGACACGAAGACCGACACGGTCGGCCGGCTGGGCCCACCGTGCTTCCCGGGGATCGCGCGGGTGCCGGCCACTCCGCGCTCGAGGATCTCGGCGACCGGCGCGCGGTCGCCCGCGGCGACGGCGTCGATGAGCACGTCGAGCTGGTCGCGCACCTGGGTCAGCAGCCCGGCCACGGCGCCGGCGTTGCCGGCCACGATCTGCTGCCACAGCGCGGGGTCGCCCCCTGCGATCCGGGTCACGTCGCGGACACCCTGACCGCTCAGCGCCAGGTGCTCGGCAGGGGCGTCCGCGAGCCGACCGGCGACGAGAACGGCGAGCAGGTGCGGCAGGTGAGAGGTCCGGGCCACGGCCAGGTCGTGCTCCTCCGGGCTCAGCCGGACGACGCTCGCCCCGGCCAGGCGGGCCAGCGCGGTGACCGCCTCGGTCGCCCCCTCGCTGCTCGTCTCGTGGGGCACCACCGCCCACGGCCGACCATCGAACAGGGTGGGGCTCGCGGCCAGCGGGCCCGAGCGTTCGCTGCCCGCCATCGGGTGGCTGCCGACGTACCGCTCGAGACCAGGGACCTCGGCCAGCGCGGCCAGGGGCGCGGTCTTGACGCTCCCGACGTCGGTGACGACCGCGTCGGTCTCGGTCAGCGCCCGCGCCACCTCGGTCGCCACGTGGTCGGGCGGCACCGCCACCACCACGAGGCCGACGGGACCACCGTCGTACGCCGTGCCGGCGCCGAGGCCGGTCGCGGTGCGCACGTGCTCGGGGTTGCGGTCGGAGAGCACGACCGCGACGTCGCGTCGTCGGAGCGCCAGGCCGAGGGAGGTGCCGAGCAGCCCGGTGCCGACGACCAGCACCGGCTGCGGCAGCGCCGAGGTCGGGTCAGTCACCGGTCGGCTCGTCCGGGACGGCGCGCACCCGAGCCAGGTCGCGGCGCAGCGCGGCCGCACCGTGGAGGTACACGTGGGTGATGTCGGCCCGCGGGAGGTCGGTCTCGACGTGCGCCATCATCCGCACCACGCGCGGCATCGAGCCCTCGATCTCCAGCTCACGGGTGCAGATCAGGGGAACGTCGGTGAAGCCCAGCATCCGCGCGGCGTACGCGGGAAACTCCGAGACAAGGTCGGTGGTCGCGGTGAAGATGATCGAGATGAAGTCGTCGACCACCCATCCGTTGGCGTCCATCACCTGGGTCACCATCTCGGCGACCCGCTCCAGCATGTGCTCGCGGTCGTCGACGTCCAGCTGCGTCGCTCCCCGCACGGCCCTCACTGCCACGGGACGACCCTAGCCGCGGCGGCACCCCGTCCCCGACCGCGTCTCGCCCGGGTCGTGGTCAGCGGTTGCGCCACTCGTCGACGGTCTGACCGAGGATCACCTCGTCCACGAACGCGCCGAGCACCCAGCCCGACTCGCGGAGCGTGCCCTCGAGGCGGTAGCCGGCCTTGTACGCCGCCCCGATCATGGCGTCGTTGTCGGCGAGGGTCTCGAGCTGGAGCCGGTGCAGTCCGAGCACGTCGAACCCGTAGCCGGCCAGCAGGTCGAGGGTCTCGGTGCCGACGCCGCGGCCACGGGCCGCCGGCAGCAGGGCGATCCCGACGTGCGCGTAGCGGTTGTGCAGGTCGATGCTCCACAGCAGCGCCTCGCCGAGCAGCTCGTCGTCCTCGACCGCCACCACCGAGAACGCTGCCGCTCGATCCGACGGCTCCTTCACGTCGTACGGCGAGCCCGTCGACAGCGGGTACGGCCGCCAGGCCCGCCCGTCGGCGCGCGCATGCATCGCCACGTCGTCGTACAGCCCCCGGTGCAGCACCGGGACGTCGGCCGGCTCGCGGGCCCGCAGGTAGACCTTCTCGCCTCTCAGCACCGGCCGATCCTAGGCGCGACGGCCCTGCGCCGTCGCCTCGGTTCGCGGGTCGCTGGTGCCCAGATGCCGCTCAGAGGCGGGCTGCGTCGAGCAGGGCCCCGAGCTCGTCGTGGGTGAGGTCGCGGAGCTCCCCCACGCCGAGTCGCCCGAGGACCACCGGCCCGATCGCCGTCCGGGTCAGGTCGCGCACCGGATGGCCCACCTGGTCGAGCAGGCGGCGCACGATCCGGTTGCGACCCTCGTGGATGACCAGCTCGATGATGCTTCCCTTGTCGCTCCCCCGACCCCCGACGAGCCGGGCGGACGAGACCGTGACCGGGCCGTCGTCGAGCTCGACGCCGGCGAGCAGCTGCTTGACCGTCCGGGGGAAGACCTGCCCCTCGACGGTCGCCACGTAGGTCTTGTCGACCTCGTACGAGGGGTGCGCCATCCGCTGCGCGAACTCACCGTCGTTGGTGAGCAGGAGGAGCCCGGCGGTGTCGGTGTCGAGCCGGCCCACGTGGAAGAGGCGATCGGGCCGGTCGGCGACGAGGTCGGACAGGGTGCGGGCGGCATGGGGGTCGGACATCGTCGAGGTGACCCCGACCGGCTTGTTGAGGACGAGGTAGACGTGGGGTGACATCGGCGGCAGCCGCCGGCCCTGGACCCGGATCACCGCCGTGGTCGGGTCGACCTTGGTGCCGAGCCGGGTGACCACCTCGCCGTCGACGGTCACCTCACCGGCCAGCATCAGCTCCTCGCACTTGCGGCGCGAGGCCACGCCCGAGCGCGCGAGGAGCTTGTGGAGCCGGACCAGCCCGTCGTCGTCGCGCTCGAGGTCGGGTCCGCTCACGCGCTCTCGCCCGAGCCGCTCTCCCCGTCGGTCGAGCCTGTCGAGACCAGGCCTCGCTCACCGGAGACCGAGCCCAGCGCGTCCTCGAGCTCGTCGAGGTCGTCGAGGTCGGGGAGGTACGGCGCGAGCTCGGGCAGGTCGTCGAGCGAGGTGACGCCGATCCGCTCGAGGAAGTAGGAGGTGGTGCGGTAGAGGTTGGCGCCCGACGAGTGGTCGTGACCGGCCTCCTCGACCAGGCCCCGGGTGACCAGGGTGCGCATCACGCCGTCGACGTTGACGCCGCGGATGGCCGAGACCCGGGCCCGCGAGACCGGCTGCCGGTAGGCGACCACCGCCAGCGTCTCGAGCGCGGCCTGGGTCAGCCGGGCCTGCTGCCCGTCGAGCACGAACGTCTCGACCACGGGCGCGAACTCGTCGCGCGTGTAGTAGCGCCAGCCGCCGGCGACGTTGCGCAGCTCGAAGCCGCGCCGTTGCTCGTCGTACTCCGTGGCGAGCGCGGCGAGGGCACCGGTGACGTCGGCGACCGGGTGGCCGACGGCGGTGGCCAGGGTGCTCTCGTCGAGGGGCTGGTCGGCGATCATCAGCAGCGCCTCCAGCGACGGACGCAGCTCGGCGACGGCGACCTCCAGCACGTCCTCGGTCATGGTGTCTCCTCGTGGGGGTCTTCCGTGGCGGCGGGCGTGGCGGCCGCCGTGGTCTCGACAGGCTCGACCGACGGCGGGTCTGCCGGCGGGTCCACCGACGGCGGGGCCCCGTCGAACTCGTCGATGCGCTCCAGCTCGGCCTCGACGTCGGTCTGGTCGCCGCCGGTCCAGCGCACAGTGAGCTCCCCGAGCGGGGTGACCTGCTCGAAGGCGACGGTGTTCTCGCGGAACAGCTCGAGCAGCGCCAGGAACCGCGCCACCGTGGTCAGCATGTCGGGCGAGTCGCCGCACAGGGCCCGGAACGTGATCGTGCCGACCCGCCGGAGCCGGTCGACCACCAGGGCCGCCTGCTCGCGGACGCTGACCGCCGGCGCGTGGATGTGGTGCAAGGAGACCTCGAGCTCGGGCCTCGGGGCCAGTGCCTGGGCGGCCAGGGAGGCGAAGGCCTCGAGCCCGATCCCGATCAGCACCTCGGGCAGCAGCCCGGCGTAGCGGTCCTCGAGGCCGACCGCGCGGGGGAAGCGCCGGGCCTCCGACTCCAGGCGCTGGGAGATCACGCCGGCGACCTGCTTGAAGGCGCGGTACTGCAGGAGCCGGGCGAACAGCAGGTCGCGAGCCTCGAGCAGCGCAAGGTCCTCCTCGTCCTCGACGTCGCCCTGCGGCAGCAGGCGCGCCGACTTGAGGTCGAGCAGGGTCGCGGCCACGACCAGGAACGACGAGGTCTGCTCGAGGTCCCAGACGCCGTCGGAGGCGCCGGCCTTCACGTAGGAGATGAACTCGTCGGTGACCCGGGAGAGCGAGACCTCGGTGATGTCGAGCTTGTGCTTGGCGATCAGGCTGAGGAGCAGGTCGAAGGGACCCTCGAAGTTGTCGAGGGTGACCTCGAACCCGCCCTCGCCCGCCGCGGCGAGGTCGTCGCCGGCGGCCGTGGCGATGCTCACCAGCGCATCATTCCTCGTAGAGCCGTTGGACCAGCAGGCTGTCGAGGCCACGCTCCTCCAGGTCGGCCAGCACGAGGGCGACCGCCTCGCGCACCAGCCGGCCGCGGTCGACGGCGAGGCCGTGGTCACGGCGCAGCAGCAGCCGGGCGTGCTCGATGTCGAGCAGCTCGTCGGCGGTGACGTAGACGGTCATCTTCTCGTCGTGCCGTACCCGCCCGCTGGGTCGGCGGCCCTGCGTCTCCTGGGCCGGAGGTACGGCGCGCACCCGGCGCTCGCGGGGGGTCTGGACCTCCGCGGGGTCGTCGACGCTGATGTCGGTCGGTCGGAACAGCTCGTCGGCGGCCGGCAGGTTCACACGTCGAGACAACGGACCCCCACCTCCTTCGCGAGCTGACGGTAGGCCTCGGCGCCTGCGGACGTGGAGGCGTAGGACGTGATCGGCTCCCCGGCGACGGTCGAGTCGGAGAACTTCACGGTCCGCCGGATCACGGTGTGGAAGACCTTGTCGCCCCACGCCTGCACGAGCCGGTCCATCACCTCACGGCTGTGCAGCGTCCGACCGTCGAACATGGTGCCGAGGACCCCGTCGATCTCCAGTCGCGGGTTGAGCCGCTCCCGCACCTTGTCGATGGTGGTCTTGAGCAGCGCGACGCCGCGCAGCGCGAAGTACTCGCACTCCAGCGGCACGATCACGCCGTCGGAGGCGGTCAGCGCGTTGACGGTGAGCAGGCCGAGCGAAGGTTGGCAGTCGATGAGGATCACGTCGTAGTGCTCGATGGCCGGGGCCAGCACCCGCTGCAGGGTCTGCTCGCGAGCCACCTCGTGGACCAGCTGCACCTCGGCCGCGGACAGGTCGATGTTGGAGGGCAGGAGGTCCATCCCCGGGACGCCGGAGGGGACCACGACGTCGTCGAGGGTCACCTCACGGTCCATCAGGAGGTTGTAGATCGTGTGGTCCATCTCGTGGGGGTTGAGCCCCAGCCCGACCGAGAGCGAGCCCTGCGGGTCGAAGTCGACCAGCAGCACCCGCCGGCCGTACTCGGCCAGGGCCGCCCCGAGGTTGATCGTGGTCGTGGTCTTGCCGACCCCGCCCTTCTGGTTGCACATCGAGATCACCCGGGCGTGGCCGTGGGCGGTCACCGGTCGCAGGTCGGGGAAGTCGGGCACCGGTCGTCCGGTCGGGCCGATCGGGCGCTCGACCGCGGGCTCGACCACCTCGGCCACCTCGTCGACCACCAGGTCGACCGGTGCCTCCTCGACCTGCACGGACGTGGCGTCGTCCGGTCGGGCGAAGGGCAGCGGCTGGCTCATCGGGGTCTCCTCGGCAGGAGCCTCCGGGAGCGGGGCCTTCGGCGGCATGGCTGGTGCGACGGATCCCTGGGCGGGGCCCGAGCGGCCGCTGAAGAAGGTCCCGGTCATGGAGACTCCCTGCTGGTGTGGTGGCGCTGGGTGACGTGCGGTGCGCCTGGTCGGAAAATGTCGACTTTCCGACATGTTCCCCCGAGGTACGGCGTGACTGTAGGAGGGCGCGCCGGAGAGCCTCAACACACTGAGAGATTCCCCCAGGCCGATCCCGGAATCTGTGTACGACGTGTGCAGAGGCCCCGAGGGGAGTGCACAGGGCGGACCCAACCTGTGCACAAGCCTGTGCACAGCCACGACGGGCTCGCGGACCCGTCAGCGGTAGAGCGGCGGGGTCTCCTCCCGGGTGATCTCGACCCGTCCGGCACCGTGCAGCGACGCGACCGCGGCGAAGGCGGCGACGTTGGCGCGGTGCCCGTCCCAGGCCGCTCGGCCCGGTGAGCCGGCCGGCCCGGACCCCCTCGACCCAGGCGCCGATCTCGGCCCGGTAGGCCTCGAGGAAGCGGTCGGTGCAGTCCTGGTCGGCCACCGCCCCGGCGACGTCGTACGGCGAGCCGAGCGCGAGGGTGCGCTCGCTCCCGACGACCTCGGTCCGGATGTCGTAGCCGTAGCCGGCGTTCACGTAGACCTCGACCGTCACGACCGAGCCACCGGCCGTCTCGAGCACCGCTACCTGCAGATCCTTCAGGCTCCCGTCCCCGACCCGTCCCGCGAACACGGTGACCGCCACCAACGGGTCGTCGAGCAGCCACGGCACCGCGTCGAACTCGTGGACCATCGACCCGAACAGCACGCTGTCGTCGGTGTGGCTGGGGTGGCTGTGCGGGTTGCGGTGGACGCAGTGGGCGGCCCTGACCCGACCGACGGAGCCACCGAGGACCCCCGCGCGCAGCGCGCCGTACGCCGGGTCGAAACGTCGCATGAAGCCGAGCTGGACCAGGCGGGCACCGGCCCTCACCTCCGCCTCCACCACCCGGCGTCCGCCCTCCAGGTCGGCGGCGATGGGCTTCTCCAGCAGCGTGGGCTTGCCGAGCCCGATGCACGCGACCGCGAGCGGCTCGTGCCAACGGTCGGGCGCGGCGATCAGCACGGCGTCCACGTCGGCGGACTCCAGCAGCGACTCCGCCGAGGGCGCGGCCGTCGCGCCGACCTGACCGGCCACCGCCTTCGCCCGCTCGGAGTCGACGTCGAAGACCTGCGTGACCCGAGCCCCAGGTACGACGTGGGCGAGGTTGTCGAGGTGCACGGCGCCCATGGCGCCCGCGCCGATCAGCCCGACCTGGACGGTGTCGGTCGGCCACCGGTCACTCATCGCGGCCTCCGTCGGCCGGCCGCAGGTGGCTGCGCTGCCGCGACTTCTGCTGCTCGTACGACGCGCGAGCCGTGCGGGTGGACTCCTGCGACGAGGTCTCGGCCACCGGCACGTCCCACCAGGCGTCGGTCCCGGGGCTCGGCACCAGCGGGTCGGTCTCGATGTGGATCACCGTCGTCACCTCGCTGCCCCGCGCCTCGCGCGAACGCCTCGTCGAGCCCGGCCACGCCGGCCACCGAGATCACCCGGGCGCCGAGGCTCGCGGCGTTCGCGGCGAGGTCGACCGGGAGCAGGTCGCCGTCGAGGCCGGAGCGGGTGCGGTAGCGGTAGGACGTGCCGAACCGTTGCGACCCGAGAGACTCGGAGAGGGCACCGATGCTGGCGAACCCGTGGTTCTGCACCAGCACGACGATGAGCCTCACGCCCTCCTGCACCGAGGTGACCAGCTCCTGGGCCAGCATCAGGTAGGAGCCGTCGCCGACCATGACCACGACGTCGCGGTCCTCCCCGGCGTCGCGGACCGCCATCGCGACCCCGAGGCCGCCGGCGATCTCGTACCCCATGCAGGAGTAGCCGTACTCGACCTGGTAGCCCTTGCGGTCGCGGGCGCGCCACAGCCGGTGCAGGTCGCCGGGCATCGACCCTGCCGCGCAGACCACGACGTCGCGGGGCCGGCTGAGCCGGTTCACCGAGCCGATCACCTCCGACTGGGCCGGTAGCGGCGTGTGTCCGAGGTCTTCGCCGGCCCGGACGACGTCGTCCCAGTCGGCTGCCAGCGCGGTGGCCCGGTCGGTGTGCGCGAGCGGGGCGTGCCAGCCGGTGAGCGCCTCGATGAGCTGCTCGAGACCGGTCCGCGCGTCACCGACCAGGGCGACCGCGGAGAGCTTGTGGGCGTCGACCGAGGCGACGTTGAGGTTGACGAACGAGACCTCCGGGTCACCGAAAAGGGTCCCGGACGCCGTCGTGAAGTCGCTGTAGCGGGTGCCGACGCCGATCACCACGTCCGCCTCGGCCGCCAGCGCCTGGGCCGCCGCCGTGCCGGTCGCCCCGATGGCGCCGACCGACTGCGGGTGGTCCCAGGGCAGCGACCCCTTCCCCGCCTGGCTCTCCCCCACCGGGACACCGGTCGCCTCGACCAGCTCGCGCAGGGCGTCGCCGGCGCCCGCATAGGTGACGCCCCCGCCCGCGACGAGCAGCGGCCGCCGGGACGCCCGGATGACGGCGACGGCCCGGGCCAGCGCGTCGCCGGCCACGGGCGCGCGGGTCACGTGCCAGACCCGGTGGGCGAAGAGGTCGTCGTCCCACTCCCAGGCCTCGGTCTGGACGTCCTGCGGAAGCGAGAGGGTGACCGCACCGGTCTCGGCGGGGTCGGTGAGCACGCGCGTCGCGGCCAGCAGCGACAGCGGCAGCTGCTCGGGCCGGTTGATCCGGTCCCAGAAGCGTGACACCGGCTTGAAGGCGTCGTTCACGCTGACGTCGTACGGCGTCGGGGTCCTCGAGCTCCTGGAGCACCGGGTTGGAGACGCGGGTGGCGAAGACGTCACCAGGCAGCAGCAGCACCGGGATCCGGTTGACGGTGGCCAGGGCGGCGCCGGTGATCATGTTGGTGGCGCCCGGCCCCACGGACGAGGTGCAGGCGAACGCGGCCAGCCGGTCGCGGTGGCGGGCGTAGCCGACCGCGGCGTGCACCATCGCCTGCTCGTTGCGGGCCTGGTGGTAGCGCAGGGCGCGGCCGGTGTCGCCGTCGCGCACCGCCTGCTCCCGCTCCAGCAGCGCCTGCCCGATGCCGGCGACATTGCCGTGGCCGAAGATGCCCCAGCATCCGGCGAAGAACGGCGTCTCCACGCCGTCGCGCTCGACGTACTGCTGCTCCAGGAAGCGCACCACCGCCTGGGCGACGGTCAACCGGGTCGTCATCGGTCCTCCTCGTCGGTGCCGGAGCCGAACGGGAGCCGTGGGTCGACCGGCTGGTCGGCCCAGGTGTCGCGGACCCAGGCGTAGGCCGGGTCGTCGCAGACGAGCCAGGCGCGTTCGTCGCCCGGGCCGGCCATGACGTTGAGGTAGTAGAGGTCGTAGCCCGGGGCTGCCATCGAGGGGCCGTGCCACCCGAACGGGACCAGCACCACGTCACCCGAGCCGACCTCGGCGAGCAGGTCGATCTCGCGGTCGTCGTGGCCGTGGACGCGGTGGTAGGCGACGCCCGGCCCGCCCGGCCCTCTCGCCACCTCGAAGTAGTAGATCTCCTCGAGCTCGCTCTCGGTGGCGCTCGCCTCGTCGTGCTTGTGCGGGGGGTACGACGACCAGTTGCCGCCCGGCGTCAGCACCTCGCACGCGATCAGAGCGTCCGCCTCGAACGCCTCGGGAGTGCAGAAGTTGTTGACCTGGCGGCTCGCCGCACCGGTGCCGCGGAGCTCGACCGGCACGGCCGAGGCCGGCTGGTAGCGCACCGGCAAGCGGCGCGAGCACACCGCCGACGGCAGGGCGAAGCGGCCACCGTGCTCACTGGTCAACGTCATCTCGCTGTCGCGGGGCACGTAGACGAAGTCGCTCCGGCCGCTGAAGACGTCCGGCCGCCCCCGGACGACGTACGACTCTCCCTCGCTGAAGACCTCGCACGATCCCGACAACGCCATCACCAGGGTCTCGGCGTCATCGGTGGCCCGGGTGAGCGCACCGCCGGGCTCGAGGTCGACGACGGCGAGACCGGAGCGGGCCCAGCCCGCCGAAGCCGGAGTGACCAGGACGCTGCACCCCTCCGCGGTCGAGCTGCCGGCGGGCAGGTGGTGGCGGGCGCTCACGTCCGGCTCCCGAGCAGGACCTCGAGGTCGGTAGGGGTGGGCATCGCGTCGGCACACGCGATCCGGGCGGCGACGTAGGCACCGGCAGCGTTGGCGACTCGGAGGACCTGCTCCAGGGACCATCCGGCGAGCAGGCCGTGGCAGAGCGCGCCGCCGAAGGCGTCGCCGGCACCGAGGCCGTTCACGACCTCGACCGGCACCGGCGGTACGACGACGCGCTCACCCGCACGCACCCCGAGCACCCCGGCCGGGCCCTGCTTGACGACCGCGAGGTCGGCGCCGGCCTGGTGCAGGGCGGCTGCGGCTCGCTCGGGGTCCAGCTCGCCGACAGCGACCCCGCACTCCTCGAGGTTGCCGACGGCGACGTCCACCAGCGCCAGGGCGGCCTGGAGGTGTGGGCGCGCCTCGTCGGCCGAGGGCCAGAACATCGGACGCCAGTCGAGGTCGAGGACGGTCAGGCCGTGCGCTCCGCGGGCCCGGAGCGCGGCCATGGTCGCCGACCGCGAGGGCTCCTGGCACAGCCCGGTGCCGGTCACCCAGAAGATGTCGGCGTCGGCGATCGCCTCCAGGTCGAGGTCGTCGGCCCGGAGCTGGAGGTCGGGTGCCGAGGGGTACCGGTAGAAGTACAGCGGGAAGTCGTCGGGCGGGAACATCTCGCAGAACGTGACCGGCGTGGGCAGCTCCGGCACCGTCGACACGAACCGGTCATCGACCCCGAACGACCGCAGGGCCCGATGGACGTAGCGTCCGAACGGGTCATCGCCGGTGCGGGTGATCACCGCCGCAGCCCGGCCGTGGCGGGCCGCGGCGACCGCGACGTTGGTCGGGCTGCCGCCGAGCGAGCGGCCGAACGTCGTGACGTCCTCCAGAGGCACTCCGACCTGCTCGGGGTAGAGGTCGACGCCGACGCGGCCCATGGTGAGCACCTCGAGGTGTGCCCCTGCGCTGCTCATCCGGCGACCCGGGTCAGGAGCTCCAGGCAGCGCCGTACGTCGGCCAGGGCCGCGTCGGCCCGGTCGGGGCCGTCGAGCATCACGTCCTGCTCGAGGACGTACCACCCGGCGTACCCAGCGCTCTCCAGGGTGCGGACCATCGCGGCGATGTCGACGTCTCCGTCACCCAGCGGGCGGAACATGCCGTCGCGCACGGCCTCGCCGTAGGAGACCTCGCCCGCGCGCACCCGTGCGGCCACCGCTGCGTCCACGTCCTTGAGGTGCACGTGGACGACGCGCCCCGGGTGGGCCGCGGCCAGCGCGACCGGGTCTCCCCCGCCGACCAGCAGGTGGCCGGTGTCGATGCAGAGCCCGACCCCGGAGCCGGCGACGACGCGCTCGGTCTCCTCTCCGGTCTCGACCATCGTCCCGACGTGCGGGTGCAGCGCCACGACGACGCCGCGGGTGGCGGCGTGCTCGGAGACCGCGTCGAGCCGGTCGAGCAGCAGGTCCCAGCCGCGGGCGTCGAGTGCGGGCCGCTCGTCGTACCCCTCGACGCCGGTGCCGGCAGCGAGCACGACGACGTCGCCCCCGGTGGCCAGACAGCCGTCGATGAACCGGTCCACCTCGGGCAGCGGGTCGTGACCGGGGTCGTGCAGCACCGCCGGCAGGAACCCGCCGACGGCGCGCAGCCGGTAGGACGCGAGCAGGTCGGCCTTCGCGGCCGGCTCCTCGGGCAGGAACCCGTCGGGGCCGAGCTCTGTCGCGGCCAGCCCCAGGTCGCGCATCTGGGTCAGCACGGTGTGTGCGTCGAGCTGGTAGCCCCATCCGGCGACCTCGCAGACGCCCCACGAGATGGGAGCCCCGGCGATGCGGTCGCGCACCGGCACCCGGCCGTCGGTCCCCTTCACCATGGTCTGCTCCAGGTCACACGCTCGATTGTGTCAGCGCCACCCCCAGGCTGGACCCGCGCAGCCTCGGACTCGACTCCTAGCGGGGCACCTCGCGGTCGGGCACCTCGGTGAGGATCTCGAAGAGCCGGCGCCGCGGACGCCCCGAGCGGGCGCTCCGGACCCGACCTCGCCGGGAGCGGCGGGCGGCGGACCGGGCCATGTCGGCGGCGCCGATGAAGCCGGCGTTGGGGCCGAGCTCGGCCTGGACGATGACCGGCTCGTCGCGGTGGCCGCGCCCGGTCAGCGAGCGCGAGAACGCGGTGCGGGTCGGGTCGATCAGCAGCTCACCGGCGTCGGAGAGGCCGCCGCCGATGATGATGCAGCCGGGGTCGAAGGCCGCTGCCATCCCGGCCAGGCCCACCCCGAGCCAGCGCCCGACGTCGGCCAGCAGCTCGATCGAGAGCGGGTCGCCGTCGCGGGCCGCCTGGGTGATCTGGGGGCCCTCGAGCCGCGACGCGTCGCCCTCCACGATGCCGCGCAGGTGGTGGGCCATCGGCGAGGTCGACCGGACGAGCTCACGTGCGTCACGGACGAGGGCGTTTCCCGAGGCGTACTGCTCCCAGCACCCACGGTTGCCGCACTGGCACCAGTGGCCGTCGGGGACGACCTGCATGTGTCCGAACTCCCCCGCCATGCCGTTCGCCCCGCGGTAGACGCGCTGGTCGAGCACGAGCGCGCCGCCGATGCCCGTTCCGAGCGTCACGCACAGGACGTAGCGGTGGCCGCGGCCGGCTCCGAAGCGGGTCTCGCCGAGCGCCGCGGTGTTGGCGTCGTTGTCGACGACGACCGGGAGCCGCACCCGTTCAGCGACCCGGGCCCGCAGGGGCTCGCGGCGCCAGTCGAGGTGGGGCGAGAACATCACGACGGTGCGGGTCACGTCGACGAAGCCGGCCGCCCCGATGCCGACGGCGGCCACGTCGTACTGCTGCGCGAAGCCCTGCACCAGCTCGACGATGGTGTTCTCGACCGCGAGCACGTCGTGGCCCTCGGTGGGCCGGCGATCGACCGCGAGCACGCTGCCGGCGGGGTCGACCACGGCGGCCAGGACCTTGGTGCCACCGATGTCGATCCCCACGGTCAGCGGCTCCCACCGCGAGTAGCGCGGCCGGCGCGTGCCGAGGTCGGACATGGGAGCAGGCTACCGAGGTACGACTTTCACAGGGGGCGGGACGACCGCGAGCCGGTGAAACCGCCGTGAAACCGGCACCCCCCACAGTGGAGGCATGAACGACACCACACCTGCGGTCCTCGCTCAGGGCCTGGTCAAGGACTTCGGCGACCACCGCGCGGTCGACCATGTCGACCTCGAGGTACGGCGTGGCGAGGTCTTCGGCGTCCTCGGCCCCAACGGAGCCGGCAAGACCACGATGCTCAAGATGCTCGCCACCCTGCTCACCATCGACGGCGGGCAGGCGGAGATCTTCGGGCACGACGTCCGCCGGCAGCCGCACGTCGTGCGCCAGCTGCTCGGCGTGACGGGGCAGTACGCCTCGGTGGACGAGAACCTCACCGCCACCGAGAACCTGATGCTGTTCGCCCGCCTCCAGAACGTCGACCGCCGGACCGCCCGGTCGACCGCGGAGGCCCTGCTCGAGCAGTTCGACCTCAGCGAGGCCGCCGCCAAGCCGATCTCGGCGTTCTCCGGCGGGATGCGCCGCCGCCTCGACCTGGCGGCCAGCCTGATCACCCGGCCCCCACTGATCTTCCTCGACGAGCCGACCACCGGCCTCGACCCGCGCACCCGCGGCCAGATGTGGGACACGATCCGCGGGCTCGTGACCAACGGCTGCACGGTGCTGCTGACCACGCAGTACCTCGACGAGGCCGACCAGCTGGCCGACCGGATCGCGGTGATCGACCACGGCATCAAGGTCGCGGAGGGCACTCCCGACGAGCTGAAGACGTCGATCGGCCTGTCCACCCTGCAGCTGGCCCTCGTCGACGGGGCCCGGCTCGACGCCGCCGCGTCGGTCGTCGAGCGGGTGACCGACGAGGCTCCCGTCCTCTCCCCCGCCGTGCGCCAGGTGACGGTGCCACTGCAGCGCAGCGACCAGGCCGTCGACATCCTCGTCGCGCTGCGCGACCAGGGCATCGCGGTCGACTCCGTCAGTGTGCAGAAGCCCTCGCTCGACGAGGTGTTCCTCGCCCTGACCGGTCACGACACCACCGACGACGACACCACGACCACTCTCGAGCTGGAGACCGTCCGATGACTGCTCTCACCACCACCCTGCGCGACCCCGGCGCCGGCCTGTCCACCCGCGTCGGACTGCGCGCGACCCTCACCCAGACCCTGACCATGGCCTGGCGGGCGACCATGAAGATGCGCCGTAACTTCGAGACGCTCTTCGACGTCACCATCCAGCCGTTGCTCTTCACCGCGATGTTCGCCGGGATCTTCGGTGGCGCGATCTCGGGGAGCGTCCAGGACTACCTGCCGATCATCATCACCGGGCTGGTGGGTCAGACCGTGCTCACCGCGTGCGTCGCAACCGGCGTCCAGCTCCGCGAGGACATGGACAAGGGCGTCTTCGACCGGTTCAAGGTCCTGCCGATCGCACGGATCGCGCCGCTGGCCGGTCCGATGGTCGCGGACATGCTGCGCTACCTGGTCGCGAGCACGCTGACCTTCGCCACCGGGATCGCGCTCGGCTACCGCCCCGGCGGAGGCGTCATCGGCGTCGCCGCGGCGATCCTGCTCGCCGTCATCTCCGGCTGGTCGATGGCGTGGATCTTCACCTGGTTCGGGACCGTCGGCCGCAGCGCGCAGGGCGTGCAGGCCATCTCGTTGATGGTGATGTTCCCGCTCACCTTCCTGTCCAACGCGTTCGTCCCGACGGAGACGATGCCGACCTACCTGCAGGCCTTCGCCAACGCCAACCCGGTCTCGCACATCATCTCCGCGATCCGTGACCTGGCGAACAACGGGCAGGTGACCTCCCAGGTCGGCTGGGCGCTCTTCGGCTGCGCGGTGATCGTCGCCGTCTTCGCGCCGCTGTCGGTGCGCAGCTTCACCCGGAAGATGTGACCAGGGCGAGCGCCTCGCTCGCCTCGCCCCTCAGCTCGCGGCCGCGCCGGCCGTCGTAGGCCTCGACCCACGAGTCCAGACGGCCCGGCGCGGCCGCCTCGGCGAACGCCGCGAGCGGCTCCCACGCCATCACCGGGAACCAGCGGTTGTAGCTGAACGCGCTGGCCAGGGCCAGCAGCCGGGTGCCGGCCTCACGGTTGCCGCCCTCGGCGGTCAGCTGCCACGCTCCCAGCCCGGCCAGCGCGATGCCGGTGACCGGGTAGTCGACGGCCGCCTCGGACCCGCTGACCAGGCGCCCCGCCGCCGCGACCGCCTGGGCGGCCAGGTCGGCGGTCGTACGCCGCTGGGCGGGGGTCTCGGCGTACCGGACGTGCGCGGTCAGCGCGGTACCGAGCGCAACCACGCTCCACGGCTCGTCGCCGCCCGACTCCATGCCCGGGAAGCGGACAGCGCGCATCACGGCGACGTTGTCGCGCCAGGTGCGCAGTGCGACGTCGGTCTCGCCCCGGGCCAGCAGGAGCTCGGCGCGCACCTCGTGGGCGACCATCCCGCCGGTGACGTCCTTCGCCTCGGGCTCCCCCACGGCGTCGAGGATCCGCTCGGCCTCGTCGAGGTCGCCGTCGTGCAGAGCCGTCAGGGCGATGCTGATCCGCATGCTGGTCGCGTCGTCGTCGGCGTGCAGCCGCTCGAGCAGCGGTACGGCGACCTGGGCGTGCCGGGCCGCCTCGTGGTGCAGCCCGGCGTTGAAGTCGAGCATGGCCAGCTGGGTGTGGAGGGTCGCGACCTGCCAGGGCGTCGTCGTGGCGTCCACGGCGCCGAGCGCCTTCTCCACGTAGGTCCGGGCGTCGTCGACCTCACCCTGGTTCTCCGCGAGCACCGCCGCCCACTGCCACGCCATCAGCGAGGCCGCAGGGTCGGGGTCGTCGACGAGGCTGAGCGCTGCCGCCGCCCGGTCGGCGGGCGGTACGCCGGGCGCGAAGACCGCGCGGATCACCCGGGTCCACGGCTGCTCGGGCACCCCCAGCCGCTCGATCTTCGCCATCAGCTCGTCGACCTCCTCGGGGCGGAGGAAGCCGACGTGCACCACCAGGAGCGCCAGCGCCTCGAGGGTCACCTGCACGAGCTCGGGAGGCGGCTCCCAGTCGAGGAGCACCCGCTGCGCGAGGTCGGCCAGCGCGAAGAAGCGGGGGTGGTTGCCCGTGATCGCCCACAAGCCACCCTGGGCCGCCAGCACGGGCACCGCCCGGGCCGGGTCACCGGCGGTGAGCAGCCGCCGGAGCACGTCGGTCAGGTTGCCCTCCTCCTGTGCGAGGGCGTCCATGACCTCGATCTGGCGCGGGCCGAACACCTCCGGTCGCGCCCAGGTCGCGAGGGCTACGGCCCAGGTGGTCTGCGCGTTGCGGGCTGCCTCGGCCTGTCCCGACTCGACGAGCCGCTGCGCGCCGTACTCACGCACCGTCTCGAGCATCCGGTGCCGGGTCGAGCCGTCGTGCTCGGCGACGGTCAGCAGGGACTGGTCGACGAGCGCCTCGACGAGGTCGGCGGCGTTCGGCCCGAGGACGGCGGTCGCGGACTCGGCGGTGAAACCGTCGTGGAACACCGAGAGCCAGGCCAGGGCGCGCTGCTCGTCGGCGGCGAGCAGGTCCCACGACCAGGCGATCACGGCGGTCAGGGTCTGGTGCCTGGCCGGCGCCGACCGGTCCCGGGTGCGGAGCAGACCGAAGCGGTCGTCGAGGGCACGCCGTACCTCGTCGGCCGACATCGTGCGCACCCGCGCGGCGGCCAGCTCCACCGCCAGCGGGAGCCCGTCGAGACGGGCGACGATCTCGTCCACGACGTCGTCGGGCAGCTGGGCGTCCGGTCGCACCGCGTGCGCGCGGAGTCGGAACAGCTCGGCGCCGTCGGTCGGGGCCAGCTGGCTGAGGGGGAAGACCCGCTCGGCAGCGATCCCCAGCGGGGCCCGGCTGGTGGTCACCACCCTCAGGTCGCGGGTGGTGACCAGGAGGTAGGCGACCAGCGAGGCGACCGCGTCGAGCACGTGCTCGCAGTTGTCGAGCACCAGGAGCGTCGGGACCGTGTCGAGGTCCTGGGCGATGCGGGCGCGGACGTCGGCGAGCTGCGCCGGCGTGAGGGTACGGCGCCCGGTCACCGAGTTGCGCACGCCCAGCGCCGAGCCCACCTCCGAGACCACGTCGTCGCCGGCCGAGACGCCGACCAGCTCCACGAAGTGCACGCGGGGCTGGGTCGCCTCCCGGGCCAGGACGTGCGCGATCCGGGTCTTGCCCAGGCCGCCCGGGCCCAGGATCGACACCAGCCGACCGGTCCGCACCAGCGCGCGGAGCTCGGCCAGGTCGTGGCCGCGACCCAGCAGGTCGTCGGCGTCGTAGCGCACGCCGCTGCGCACCGGCTCGTCGGCTGCGAGCAGCTCGCGATGGAGCCGCTGCAGGGCAGGATCGGGGTCCACCCCCAGCCGGTCGGCGACGTCGGTGCGGTAGGCGTCGTAGCGGTCGAGCGCGGCGGGTCCGCCGATGGCGGCGGCCTCGCTCCGCAGGAGGGCGACCAGCACCTCGACGTCGTCCCGCTCGCGCCGGTGCACCTCGGTGAGGGGCTCGAGCGCCTCGGCGTCGCGGCCGGACCGGCTCAGAGCGAGCCCCCGCGTCCGGGTCACCGCGAGGCCGAGGCCGAGGGTGCGGATGCGGAGCACGGCCAGGGACCCGTCGCCGTCCGGGACCGTCACCCCGCGCAGCAGGGCGTCGGCCTCCGTGGCGTCGTCCAGCGCGCCGGCGACGTCGTGCGCCAGCCGCTCCCGAGCCCGGTGCGTGAGCACGTCGGCCCACCAGACGTCCACGGCGTCGTCCGCGAGCCCGAGCCGGTAGCCGCCGTCGTACCGCTCGATGAGCGCGGCGCCGCACTGCGACCGCACCCGCGACACCTGTACCTGGAGGGCCTTCGCCGGCGCGGCCGGCGGGTGGTCGGCCCACACCTCCTCCACGAGGCGGGTGTCGCTCACGCCCGCGGGCTCCTGCGCCAACGCGGCCAGGAGGTCGGCCGAGCGGGCTCCGGCCACGGGTTTGCCGTCGTACGACACCTCGCCGAGGAGCCGCAGCACGATGGTCACCGGGTCAGCATAGGAAGGTCGCCGTCCGGTCGTGGGTCGACCTCGCAGGTGCGCGCGCCACCACCTGCGGAGCAAGATGTCCTCGACGCCGTCCCCGCCAGCGAGGAGCACCCGTGAAGAGCACCATGCAGGACGCCCAGCTCACCATCGGATCGCTGCTGAAGCACGGCACCACGGTGCACGCGGACTCCGAGGTCGTGACCGCCACGGCCGACGGCACGCGCAGCCGTTCCTACGCCGAGCTCGGCCGTCGTACCGCCCGGCTCGCCCACGGTCTCCGCAGTCTCGGCATCACCGGTGACGAGCGGGTCGCCACCTTCATGTGGAACAACGCCGAGCACCTCGAGGCCTACCTGGCCATCCCCTCGATGGGCGCGGTGCTGCACACCCTCAACATCCGGCTGTTCCCCGAGCAGCTCGTCTACATCGCCAACCACGCCGAGGACCGCGTCGTGATCGTGGACGACTCCCTGGTCCCGCTCCTGGCTCGCGAGCTGCCGAAGCTCGAGACGGTCACCCACGTCGCTGGTCTCCGGTCCCGACGCCGCGTCCGCCGACCTCGACTCGCTGCGGGCCTCCGGCAAGGAGGTGCTGCTCTACGAGGACCTGCTCGCAGGGCAGCCCGAGGAGTTCGACTGGCCCGAGGTGGACGAGCGCGACGCCGCGGCGATGTGCTACACCAGTGGCACCACCGGCAACCCCAAGGGCGTCGTCTACAGCCACCGTTCCATCTGGCTGCACTCGCTGGCGGTGAGCACGGGCAATGTCAGCGGGATCGACGGCCACGACCGGATCCTCCCGATCGTGCCGATGTTCCACGCCAACGCCTGGGGTCTGGCCTACGCGGCCCTGATGACCGGCGCCTCCCTGCTGCATGCCCGACCGGTGGCTGCAGGCCGAGCCGATGTGCCGGTTCATCCAGGCCAGCCGGCCCACCGTCTCCGGAGCCGTCCCCACCGTCTGGAACGACGTGCTCCAGCACCTCGACGCCCACCCGGAGATCTCGCTCGACTCGCTCAAGTTCATCCTCTGCGGTGGCTCCGCGGTGCCCGTCTCCCTGCAGCGTGCGCTCCAGGAGCGCCACGGCATCTACGTCCGACAGGCCTGGGGCATGACCGAGACCTCACCGGTCGCCTCGGCCGGGATGGTCCCCCTCGGCGTCGAGGGCGAGGACGTCTGGGCCTACCGGGGCTCGCAGGGGCGCTTGCTCTGCGGCGTCGAGGGCCGCATCGTCGGCGACGACGGCACCACCCTCCCCCGTGACGGGCGGTCCGTAGGTGAGCTCGAGGTCCGCGGGCCCTGGGTGACCGGCGGCTACTACAAGTCCGACGACCCCGAGGTCGACGAGAAGTTCCACGACGGCTGGCTGCGCACCGGCGACGTCGGCACCCTCGACGAGCTGGGCTACATCGTCTTGTCCGACCGGTCGAAGGACGTGATCAAGTCCGGCGGCGAGTGGATCTCGTCGGTCGACCTGGAGAACGCGCTGATGGGTCACCCCGACGTCGTCGAGGCCGCGGTCGTCGGCATCCCGGACGAGAAGTGGCAGGAGCGCCCGCTGGCGACCGTCGTGCTCCGCGAGGGCGCGACCGCGACACCGGAGGACCTGCGGGCCCATCTCGCCCAGTCGTTCGCCAAGTGGCAGCTCCCCGACGCGTGGGCCTTCATCGACGCGGTGCCGCGCACCTCGGTCGGCAAGTTCGACAAGAAGGTCGTCCGGCGCGGCTTCGCCGAGGGCCAGTACGACGTCCGGCGCGTCGCCGACTGACCCCGGTCGGACGGTGGGGTCGGTCGGCGACACCGGTTCCGGATCGGCTCAGACGACGGCCTGGCGCTGCTGGGCGGCCAGTCGGGTGAGCGCGAACTCGGTGATCCGGATCAGCGCCCGCTTGGCGGAGTCGCGGTCGCGGGCGTCGAGGGTGATCAGCGGGACCTCGTCAGGAAGCGCGAGCGCCTGGGCGATCTCGTGGAGCCCGAACTTCTGTCCGCCCTCGAACTCGTTGACGGCCACGATGAACGGCACGTTCTTCGACTCGAAGTAGTCCAGCGGCGCGAAGGCAGCGTCGAGACGAGCGGTGTCCACCATCACGATGGCGCCGATCGCCCCTCGGATCAGGTCGTCCCACATGAACCAGAAACGCTTCTGGCCGGGCGTGCCGAAGAGGTAGAGCACGAGGTCCTCGGCCAGCGTGATCCGGCCGAAGTCCATGGCCACGGTCGTCGTCGACTTGCCCGGGGTCTGGGCGAGGTCGTCGACCCCGACCGACTCGTTGGTGACCAGCGCCTCGGTGCGCAGGGGCACGATCTCGGACACCGATCCCGACCAGGGTCGTCTTGCCGACGCCGAACCCACCGGCGATCACGATCTTCGTCGACGCCGCGGTGCGGCCGCCGTCAGAGTGCACGGAGTCCACGGAGGGTCCTTTCGAGGAGGTCGTAACGTTCGTCGTCGGTGGAGTTCTCGGTCAGCGTGGCCTGCACGTGGATGTAGCCCTGCTGGACCAGGTCACCCAGGAGCACCCGGGTGACGCCGATCGGGGTCTTGACGAGGGCCGAGACCTCGGCCACGGACCGCAGGTCGCAGACGTCGATGATCCGGCCCTGGAGGTCCTCGCCCCAGGCCCGTCGGGTCGCCGTGGTGTCGAGCCGCAGCGTGGCCTCCAGAGGCAGGTCGACGACGGTCCGGGTACGGCCCGCTGTCAGCGCGTACGGACGGACGATCCGCGCCGCCTGCGGAGCGGTGCTCAGCTCGGGCTCGTCTGCCATCTCACTCCCCTTACACCCGCTGCACTCGGGCCTGGGCCTGGACCATCTGGCCGACGCGCTCGACCAGGAGAGCCATCTCGTAGCCCACCTGACCGATGTCGGCCGAGGCCTGGGTCAGCACCGCGAGGTGCGACCCGTCGCCCACGCTCATCAGGAGCATGAAGCCGTTCTGCATCTCGACGATCGTCTGCAGCACCGCCCCGCCCTCGAACAGGCGGGCCGCACCGGTCGCCAGGCTGGCCAGCCCGGACGACACGGCCGCCACCTGCTCGGCACGTTCCGCGGGGAGGCGGCCGCTGGCGGCCATCAGAAGTCCGTCCGCGGAGACGAGCACGGCGTGCGCGGCTCCGGGAACGCTGTCGACGAAGCGGTTCACGACCCAGTCGAGCTGGCGGTCGTCGGCGTCGACGGTCATGTCTGCCTGGAGGCTCTCGGTCATGCTGGGCCCGTCTCCTCGTGCGCGTAGTCGTCATTCACTGGTTGTGCCGCTGCGGCCGCTCGGCCTCGCGACACCCCGGCCGCGTGTGCGGCCAGGCGGTTGCGGATCGCCTCGGGGTCACGCACGACGGAGTCCGGGGACTCCGGCGTCACCCCACCGGGGACCAGGCGGCCACCGGGACGTCGTACGGGAAGACCGCTGGGGGTCGTGGGGGTCGTGTCGGGAGTCGCGACCGCCTCCACCTTCTCCGCGGCGCTCCAGCCCTGGTCCACCTCGGTGTCGGACCAGGTGGTCTCGGTCTCCTCGTTGAGCCAGTTGGAGCGCAGCTGGCCGAAGATCGGTGAGGCCTCGCCGTCGTCCGCCGGCACGTGCTCGCCGTCGAGCGCCGACGCGGCCGAGGTCGCGTCGAGAGGACGGCGGATCTGCAGCCGTACGGCGTGATCCACGGCTTCGGCCGGCTCCAGCCGGGCGACCTCCTCGGCCGGCTCGGGGGCGACCGGGTCTGCGTCCCACGACGCCGCCGGCGCGGCAGGGGACCCCGACTGCTCGAACGGCTCGGACACGGGCTCCTCCGAGTGGTGCTCGTCGGACAGAGACGCCACGGCGGCCATCCAGCCGGCGCCGGCGACCGGGGCAGCCGGCTCAGGCTCAGGCTCAGGCTCAGGCTCCCGCCGCGGTCTCGGCCGCGGTTGCCACCGTCGACTCGTCGTCCTCGACGCCGGTGTCGTCGGAGTCGTCGTCGACGGAGACCTCGGTCTCCTCGGCTCCTCTCTCCTCGGCGACTGGCTGCGCCGCGAGCTGGTCGGCGGCGTCGGAGGTCGTCTCGGGCACCGCGGTGTCGTCGGCCACCTGCTCGGCGAGGACCACCGGCTCGACCGACCAGGGGTCGCGGCCCTCGCGGGCAGCGCCGAAGTCGGCGGTCACCACGTCGGCCAGCGGCTCGTCGTCGAGCTCCGGGACGACGTCCGCGGACAGCGCGTCGACGGGGTGGGTGGACGTCGCCGCCGGCAGGGCAATGGGGTCGGACTCCTCGCTCCCTGACGAGGACTCCGACTCCACCATGCCCGGCAGGGGTGTGGGCTCGTAACCGGCCGGGAGCTCCGGCGTGGCCTCGAACATGCTCACCGCAGCAGCCGGCGGTGCCACCGGGTCGGGCCCGGTGACGTTGTGGCCCGGGCGACGCCGGGGCAGGCCGGTGACGGCCGCGATGGCCTCCTCGATGCGCTCGAGGTAGGGGTCGTACTCCTCGTCGGGCTCGGGCTCGACGACGACCTCGGGCTCCTCGACCTGCTCCGGGGCGTCCATCAGCGAGACGTGCTCGACGGGCTCACCGGTGGCCAGGACCTCGGGGGGCAGCACGATGGTGGCGATGATCCCGCCGCCGTTGGCGTTGCGACGGAGCTTGACCTTCAGGCCGTGCTCCTCCGCCAGCCGGCTGACCACGAACAGCCCCATCCGGCGCGCCGTGTCGACGGTGACCTCGCCGCCACGCTTGAGGGACTCGTTGGCCTTGGCCAGCGCGTCTCCGGCCATGCCGAGGCCGGAGTCGATGATCTCGATCTCCACGCGGCCGTTCTCCTCGGACGCCTGGATCAGCACCGGGCTCCCCGGAGGCGAGTAGGAGAGGGCGTTGTCGATCAGCTCGGCCATCAGGTGGACGACGTCGGAGGCCGCGCGCCCGGAGACCATCCGGTCGGGGGCGGCGTCGATCCGAACCCGCTGGTAGTCCTGCACCTCGGAGACCGCCGCGTGGACGATGTCGGAGACGCTGAGCTCCTCGAAGCTCGCGGCGCGACCGCTGGTGCCGCCCAGGATCACCAGGCTCTCCGCCGTACGACGCATCCGGGTCGCCAGATGGTCGAGGGCGAAGAGCTGCTCCAGACGCTGCGGGTCCTCCTCGTCCTGCTCCAGGGACTCGATCAGCGCGAGCTGCTGGTTGACCAGCGTCGTGTTGCGACGCGAGAGGGTGACGAACATGGCGCCGACCTGCGACCGCAGGTGGGCCTCACCCGTCGCCAGGGTGACCGCCTGCCGGTGCATGTCGTCGACGGCACGGGCGAGCTGACCGAGCTCCTCGTGCGTCTGCACGGGGATCGGGGTGAACTCGTCCGGCTCCTGTCCCTCGCGGATCCGGCGGACCGTCTCGGGCAGCTTCTCGTTGGCCACCTCGTGGGCTCCGGCCCGGAGCTTGCGCAGCGGCCGGATCAGTGCGCCGGCGATCAGCAGAGCCAGCACGAGCGAGGCCAGCAGGGCGAGCAGGATGATCGCGCTGTCGGTGAGCGCCCGGCTCTTGGACGCCGAGGCGCTGGCGTCCAGCTGGGTGTTGATCTTGGTCAGGAGGCTCCCGCTCATGCCGTCGTAGGTGCTGAAGTTCCTGGGCGTCGCGCCGAGGGAGGCAGCCTTCTCCGTGGTCGCCTGGCCGAGACGGGTGCCGTTGGCGGCGATCAGGTTGTTCAACCTGCGGTTTCCGTTGCCGTTGCCCTTGATGCTCTGCAGCGCCTGGCCCTCGACGCCGATCTCGGCGGCGAGCCAGACCGAGTCGAGCAGGGAGGCAGCGCTCTGCGTGGAGCCCTGGATCAGCAGCTGCTGCTTGACCAGCGAGAGCCGGGCGTTCACGGCCTGGGCCAGGGCCTGGGTCCGCGGGTCCGGCGCACCGTTGGTGTCGAGGCTCGAGGCGATCAGCTCGGTGACGTCGGTGGCCATGTTCCCGAGCTGGACGGGAGCGGTGGCGGTGATGCCGGTTCCGGAGCCCGTCCTGAGCTCCTCACCGGTCTTGATCAGGTCGTCCACCTGGGTCTGCTGCGCGGGCGTGAGGTTGGCCGACGCGGCCGCGCTCTTCAGGTCGGCGAGGGTCTTGGTGTAGCCCTGGGTGCTGCTGACGTCGCTGAGCTTGTCGGAGAGCGGAGAGGGGAGGGCGAGGCGCTCGGTGGCGTCGAGGTAGGCGATGGCGGGGCCGAGGACGGTGGCGTGCTGCTGGTTGGCGGAGTAGTCGTTGGCCGAGACCAGCTCGGTGCGGACGCGCAGTCCGCCGAACACGGCAGCGAGGATGACCGGAAGCGCGAGCACGGCGACGACCTTGCGTCGCACCGACCACTCGGACACCCGGAAGGCGGTAAACGCGCCCGAGACAGCGTCCTTACGAAGTTTAGGCAACGGTACTCCAGGGACTCGAGTCCAACCCGCATCGCCGACCGAGGGTCGATGATGGTCGGGCACAGGCAGCCCGGCCCTGCCACGATAGGAGTCCGATGGTTCGTCTGGAGGGCGTTTGGCAAAGTCGAGGGACCATCGTCCCTTGCGTCTAGCCCGTTCGGACTAGTCCGCCCCGTGCGACCTGCGGGTCAGGGGGTGCTGCGCGCTCGCGGGTGCGCCGCGGCGAAGACCTCGCGCAGGTTGTCGACGGTGACCAGCGTGTAGATCTGGGTCGTGGTCACCGACGCATGACCGAGCAGCTCCTGCACCACCCGCACGTCGGCACCGCCCTCGAGGAGATGGGTGGCAAAGGAGTGGCGCAAGGTATGAGGGGACACGTCGCGGGTGACTCCGGCCCGGTCGGCCGTCCGCACCAGCACGGTCCAGGCCGACTGGCGCGAGAGCCGGCCACCGCGCGCGTTGAGGAACAGCGCGCCGGCGCGCTCGGAGGAGCCCACCGCGGCCAGCTCCGGCCGCGACCGGGTGAGGTAGGCGTCGACCGCCGCCAGCGCGAACGAGCCGACGGGCACCAGCCGCTCCTTGCCGCCCTTGCCACGCAGCAGCACAGTGCCGTCGACCCGGTCGACGTCGTCCACGTCGAGGCCCACGGCCTCCGAGATCCGGGCACCGGTGCCGTAGAGGACCTCCAGCAGGGCCCGGTCACGCAGGGCCAGCGTCGTACCCGCTGCACCGGCCGCCTCCAAGATGGCCTCGACGTCGGCCAGGGGGAGCGCCTTCGGCAGCCGCCGCGCCGGCTGAGGCGGCCGCACCGCGGCCGCCGGGTCGGCCACCGCCAACCCGTCGGCGACGCAGAACTTGTGGAAGCCGCGGACCGCGACGATGGTGCGACCGGCCGAGCTCGCCGACAGCGGCGGATGCGCCTCGTCGCCCTCGCGCAGCCGGACCAGGAAGGCCGAGACCGTGGCCTCGGTCACCGCG
The DNA here is from genome assembly GCA_963808115.1 of uncultured Actinomycetota bacterium. GTDB lineage: Bacteria > Actinomycetota > Actinomycetes > Propionibacteriales > Nocardioidaceae > Nocardioides. The sequence continues at coordinate 167,668 of CAWEEN010000002.1, read as the reverse complement.
TCGAGGTCGGTGACCCCGGCCTCGCCGAGGAAGGCGTCGTACCGGCGCAGGTCGCGGCGGTACGACGCCAAGGTGTTCGCCGCGAGACCCCGCTCGACCGCGAGGTGGTCGAGGTAGGTCCGCAGCGCGACCCCGACCTCGGCCACTCGACCGGCTCCTGTCCCTGGGTCTGCTGGCTCGGTGTGCTCGCTGGCCGTGGTCGGTCAGTCGATGGAGGCGAGGACCTCGTCGGCCGAGACCGCGTCGATGCCGACCGCCGCGCCCACAGGCTTGTTGGTCAGCCGGCCGTCGTAGGTGTTCAGGCCCAGAGCCAGCGAGTGGTCGTCACGGCAGGCCTGGACCCAGCCCTTGTCGGCCAGCGCCACGGCGTAGGGCAGCGTCGCGTTGGTGAGCGCGTAGGTGGAGGTGTTGGGCACCGCACCGGGCATGTTCGCCACGCAGTAGAAGATCGAGTTGTGCACCGGGAAGGTCGGGTCGGAGTGCGTGGTCGGGTGGGTGTCCTCGAAACAGCCACCCTGGTCCACGGCGATGTCGACCAGCACCGAGCCCGGCTTCATCCGCGAGACCAGGTCGTTGCTGACCAGCTTCGGCGCAGCCGCACCCGGGATCAGCACCGCGCCGATCACCATGTCGGCCTCCATCACCTGCTGCTCGATCGCGAGCTTCGACGACGCCAGACCGTGCACCTGGTTGTTGTAGCGCCAGAACGACATCCGCAGCTTGTCCAGGTCGTTGTCGAGCAGCGTGACGTCGGCACCCATGCCGAGCGCGATGTTCGCGGCGTTCTGGCCCGAGACACCGGCACCGATGATCACGACCTTGGCGTTGGCGACCCCGCCGACACCACCCATCAGCACGCCCCGGCCACCCTGGGCCTTCATCAACGAGTGGGCGCCCACCTGCGGAGCCAGGCAGCCGGCGACCTCGGACATCGGGTAGAGCAGCGGCAGCCCACCCGAGGGCAGCTGCACGGTCTCGTAGGCGATGCCGGTCACCTTGCGGTTGACCAGCTCGTCGGTCAGCGGCTTGTCGGCTGCCAGGTGGAGGTAGGTGAAGAGGGTCTGGCCCTCCCGCATCCGGTGGTACTCCTCCGCGACGGGCTCCTTGACCTTGAGCACCATCTCGGCGGTGCCCCAGACCTCGTCCGGACCGTCGAGGATCTTCGCCCCCGCCGCTTCGTACTCGCTGTTCTCGATCTGCGAGCCGAGCCCCGCGTCGCGCTCCACGTACACGTCGTGGCCGTGAGCCGTCAGCTCGTGGACACCGATGGGCGTGATCGCCACCCGGTACTCGTGGTTCTTGACTTCCTTCGGGACGCCGACCTTCACCGTTCGCTCCTTCTTCGGGGCCCGTCCTCTCGGGCCACTAGCACACTATCGGCCCGTGACGGTCGTCACGTCGCCGGGGAGGCGGTCACTTCGATCCCGCGCAGGGTCCGGAGCACGTTGCGGCAGGTGAGCCGGCCCAGGTCGTCGTCGGACCAGTGTGCCTCCCGTAGCGCAGCCAGCAGGCGCGGGTACGACGACACGTCCTCGAGCCCCTCGGGCAGCCAGTCCACACCGTCGTAGTCGCCGCCGAGCCCGACGTGGTCGACCCCGGCGACCTCGCGCACGTGGTCGAGGTGGGCCACGACGTCGGCCAGGGTCGACGGGGGGTGCGGGACCTCCTCCTGGTACGCCGTCTCGACGGCCTGCAGTGCCGGGATGTCGCGGGGGTCGACGCCCGCGGCGCGGGCACGCTGCTCGGCGACGAGGGCCCAGTCGCGCACCGCCTGGTTCACGAACCGCGGCACGAAGGTCACCATGCAGGTGCCGCCGTTGGCCGCGAGCCGGGCGAGCACGTCGTCCGGGACGTTGCGAGGGTGGTCACAGACCGCGTACGCCGACGAGTGGGAGAACAGCACCGGCGCGGCGGCGACGTCGAGGACGTCACGCATGACGTCGTGGCTCACGTGCGACAGGTCGACGGCCATCCCGACCCGGTTCATCTCCGCGACGACCGTACGGCCGGCGTCGTTGAGCCCGCCGAGCACCGGCTCGTCGGTCGCGGAGTCGGCCCACGGCACGTTGTCGTTGTGGGTCAGGGTCAGGTAGCGGACGCCGAGCCGGTGGTACATCCGCAGCACGCCGAGCGACTCCGCGATCTGGTGGCCACCCTCGGCACCCATCAGGCAGGCGATCCGGCCGGTGCGCCAGGCGGCCTCCACCTCGTCCGCGGTGGTGGCGAGTACCAGCCGGTCGGCGTACCGCGCCACCATCCGATAGGTCGCGTCGACCTGCTCGAGGGTCGAGGTCACCGACCGCTCGCCCTCGGAGGTCGGCACGAACACCGACCAGAACTGCGCCCCCACTCCCCCGTCGCGCAGGCGCGGCAGGTCGGTGTGCGTCTGTGCCTGCCGCTGGCCCACGTCGTAGGCCTCGAAGTCGTAGCCGTTGAGGTCGCGCAGGGCCCAGAGGAGGTCGTTGTGGCCGTCGATGACCGGGTGGGCCGCGAGCAGCTGCTCGATCGACGTCATGCCAGCAGCCCCCTGACCTCGGCGAGCAGCAGCGCCAGGACCAGCGGACCGTCCCCGACGTGGCCGGCGAGCACCGCCGCCCGCAGGTCGGCGACCGGTACCCAGTCGGCGGTCATGTCGGCCTCCTCGTGGGTGCGCTCGAACTCGTCGGTGACCTCGTGGAGCCCCCGGGCCAGGAAGAAGTGCATCTCCTCGGAGCTGATCCCCGGGCTCGACCAGGTGCGGCCCAGGGGCGTCCACTCGTCGGCCTCGAGCCCGGCCTCCTCGCGGAGCTCTCGGCGCGCGGTCTCCTCGGGCGACTCCCCCTCCGCGTCCAGCAACCCGGCCGGCAGCTCGACGAAGCGCTGTTGCGCGGGGTGTCGGTACTGCCACAGGCACAGGGCGCGACGCTGGTCGTCGACGGCGAGCACGATCACGGCGCCCGGGTGCTCGAGCACGAGCCGCTCGAAGGTCTCGGCGTCACCCGGCCGGTGGAGCTCGTCGCGGCGGAGCGCCATCACCCAGTCGGTGCGGTAGAGGTCCGTGCTGCCGGTGACCGGCCAGGACTCCGGGACGTCCTCGAGCTCGCGCGCCATACCTCGACCGTACCGAGCCGCCTCGGCTCAGAGACGACCGGACTTGACCACGCGGCTCAGGAACTGCTGGGTGCGCTCCTCCTGCGGGTCCTCGAAGATCTGCTGGGCCGGGCCCCGCTCGAGGATCTGGCCGGCGTCGAGGAAGCAGACCTGGCTGGCGACCTCCTTGGCGAAGCCCATCTCGTGCGTGGCCAGGAGCATCGTCAGCCCACCGTGGGCGAGCTCGCGGACGATCTCGAGCACGTCGCCGACGAGCTCGGGGTCGAGCGCTGCGGTGATCTCGTCGAGCAGCATCACCCGCGGCTGCATGGCGAGCGCTCGCACGATGGCCACGCGCTGCTGCTGACCGCCGGAGAGCATGTCGGGGTAGGACCCGGCCTTGTCCGACATCCCCACCGACTCGAGCAGGGCCATGCCCCGCTCGCGTGCCTCCGCCTTGGAGATTCCGCCCACCCTGGTGGGAGCGAGCATCACGTTCTCGATCACCGACATGTGGGGGAACAGGTTGTAGCTCTGGAACACGATGCCGACGTCTCGACGCAGCGCGTTGAGGTCGACCCCGGCACCGGTGACCGTGTCACCCTCGATCCGGATCGTGCCGCTCTGGATGTCCTCGAGGGCGTTGACACAGCGGAGCAAGGTCGACTTCCCGGAGCCGGAGGCGCCGATCAGGCAGACCACCTCGTGCCGCTCGACGTTGAGCGTGACGCCCTTCAGCACCTCGTGGTGGCCGTAGGACTTGTGGACCTCGTCGATCTCCAGGAACGACATCAGGAGCCTCCAGCCCGGCGCTTGGCGTCGCGCTCGATCAGGTAGTCCACGAACCGCGCCTGCGGGATCGTGATCACGATGAACAAGAAGGCGACCACCGCGATCGGCGACAGGTTGAAGTACTTCGCCTCGTACAGCCCCGCCACCTGCAGCGCTTCAGCGATGCCGACCACGGACAGCAAGGCGGTGTCCTTCTGCAGGCTGATGAAGTCGTTGAGCAGCGGCGGGATCACCCGCCGCACGGCCTGGGGCACCAGCACTGTCCGCAGGGTCTGGGAGTAGCTGAGACCCAGCGAGCGGGCCGCCGCGCTCTGGCTGGGATGGATGGACGACAGCCCGGCTCGGTACACCTCCGACACGTAGGACGTGTAGGTCAGCGTCAGCGCGAAGATGCCCAGCCACACCGTGGGGATGGTCTGGAAGAACTTCACGCCGGTGAGCGGAAGCCCGAACACGATCAGGGTCAGGACCACGATCGCCGGGATGGCTCGGAAGACGTCGCAGTAGAGGACCGCGATCGCCCGCAGGGGCGCACCGGCGCGGCCCGGGAGCATCCGGACGACCGCGACCAGGAGGCCCAGGACGAGAACCAGGACCTCCGAGACGCAGGCCACCCAGATGTTGGTCCAGAAGGCCTTGAGGATCGCGTGGAACGAGACCTTGATGTCGGAGATGTTGAAGAACGTGCTGGCGACCCCGCCGCCGTTGGCGAAGACGAACAGGATCATGACCGCGATGATCAGGACCGCCGCGGCCCAGCCCATGCAGATCATGGCCTCCTCGCGGCCGGTGGCCGCGACGCGGCGAGCCGCGACCAGCTCACCCTGGGCGAGGAGCCGGCCCCGCTTCCGGCCTTCCCCGAACGCGCGGAAGGCGACGAACCACGGATACAGGCTGAGGATGACCAGCACCACGCCGACGGCCGTGGAGACCGGTCCGTCGTGGTTGTAGTCGCGCACCATCATCGCTGCCTTGGCCATCACCAAGGTGGCGAGGATCGCGAGGACCAACCCCAGCCCCGCCAGGCCGGTGACCGGGCGGGGCGGGCTCGGGGTCGGTCCCGGCTGCAGCTCTTCGGAGACGAGGCTGGAGCTCACGTCAGGACTCCTTCATCGGCCGAGGCGTCAGGATCCGGGAATCGTCCAGACAGGCACCGACGACGGGTCGCCACCGAAGGCGGGACCGAGGTAGGTCTTCGACAGGTTGTCCAGGGTGCCGTCCTTCAGCATGGTCCCGATGCCCTGGTCGAAGCCGGCCGCGTTGGCCGAGCCCTTCGGGTAGATCGCGCCGTACTTCTCACCGGTCTCGTACTGACCCGGGACGGCGAGCGCGCCGTTGGAGTCCTTGGCCTCGGCGAGCACGATGGCGGTGTCCAGGAAGGCGGCGTCGGACTGCCCCGACAGCACGCTCTGGTACAGCGTCGTCGAGTTGGGGTAGACCTTCGTGGTGGCGCACTTCAGCTGGTCCTGGATGAACGGCACCGACGTCGTACCGGAGTAGGCGGCGCACCGCTTGCTCTGGATGTTGGCCTCGGTCACGTCGGCGCCCTTCTTCGTGAGCACCCCGATGTTGGAGTTGAAGTACGGCTTGGAGAAGTCGACGACCTTGGCGCGCTCGGGCGTGATCGAGATCTCGGCGAGGGCGAGGTCGAAGTCGTTGGTGTGACCCGCGACGAGCTGGTCGAACGACACGTTCTTCACCGTGACCGAGCTCAGTCCGGCCATGTTCGCCAGCTCGGCGGCCATGCAGTACTCGTAGCCGTCCTTGATCGTGTCGGGCGTCGTCCCGTTCCACCAGCCCTGGGCCGGGAGGGTCGTCTCGACGGTCAGCGTGCCGGACTTGACCGGGGTGACCGAGATGCTGTTCGGCTTGCTGGTGATGTTGCAGTTGCCGATCTTCGTGGCGCCCGATCCCTCCGTAGCCGTGGTCGACGAGTTCGACGAGCCGCAGGCCGCCAGAGCGGTGGCAAGAGCGGCCGTACTGATCAGCCCGAGAGAACGCTTGAGACGCATGGAGTGGATCCTTCCGCGACGGGGAGGCCAGATGGCCTGGGGAGCAGAGTTGTCTGCTGGGCCGGTGGAGTCAAGGACATCGGGCACCGAATGGGTTGCGATCCCACCTGGACGGTGATCGTTCACGCCGGGGATACGGTGGCGACATGTCAGCCATTGCCAGCCTCACTCGCGAGGAAGCCGTCCTGCGGGCCGGCCTGGTCGAGGTCGAGCGGTACGACGTGCACGTCGACCTGCGCGGCCTCTTCGAGGGCGACCTCTGGGCCGCGACCTCGACCGTCACCTTCACCTGCCACGATCCCGGTGCGTCGACCTTCGTCGACGTCGTCGGTGACGTGGTGGCAGCCACGCTCAACGGGCGTGCCCTCGACCTGTCCACCCACGGGCGCGGCCGGCTGCCGCTGCCGGATCTCGCCGCCGACAACGTCCTGGTCGTCGAGTCGCGGCAGACCGACACGTCCGCCGGCAACGGCATCATGCGGACCGTCGACCCCAGCGACAAGCTGGTCTACGTCTGGACCAGCTTCGAGTGCGACTCGGCCCGTCGTGCCTGGGCCTGCTTCGACCAGCCCGACCTCAAGGCGGTGCACGGCTTCGTCGTCGACGCCCACGAGAGCTGGACGGTGACCAGCGACTCCGCACCCGACGCGGTGACCGGTCTCGACGACGGGGGTCGGCGTTGGACCTTCGGCGACACGCCCCGGCTCTCGACGTACGTCACCGTGGTCAACGCCGGTCCGTTCCACGAGATCCGCTCCCACCGAGGCGCCCACGACCTCGGGCTCTTCTGCCGCCAGTCGCTGCGGCCCTACCTCGAGCGCGACGCGGAGGAGCTCTTCGACCTCACCGACCGCGGGCTGCGGTTCTTCGGCGAGCAGTTCGGCCGGCCCTTCGCCCAGGAGCGCTACGACCACGTCTTCGTGCCCAACATGGGCGGCGCGATGGAGAACTGGGGTTGCGTCACCTGGAGCGACGCCTCCCTCTACCGCACCGTCCCGACGCATGCCCAGCGCGCCGGCCGGGCCGACGTCCTGCTGCACGAGATGGCGCACCAGTGGTTCGGCGACCTGGTGACCATGCAGTGGTGGGACGACCTCTGGCTCAACGAGGCGTTCGCCACCTGGGCGTCGACCTGGGCCTGCGTCAACGCCACCGAGTTCACCGACCAGTGGGCGTCGTTCCTGACGGTGAAGAAGCTCATCTCGCTGCGCGAGGACGCCGGCCCCGCCAGCCACCCGATCCGGGGCGACGTCCCCGACGTGGCGTCGGCGATGGCCAACTTCGACGCGATCAGCTACGGCAAGGGCGCGGCCGTGCTCAAGCAGCTGGCCGCTCTCGTGGGCGACGAGGCCTTCACCCGTGGCCTGCAGGACTACTTCGCCCGCTTCGCCTGGGGGAACACCACCCTCGAGGACCTCTCCCACGCCATCGGCAAGGCGGGTGGGCGCGACCTGACGTCGTGGTCGGCAGCGTGGCTCGACCGCGCCGGCCCCGACACCGTGAGCCTGGCAGACGGCGTGCTCCGTGCCAGCGCCGCCGACGGTGGACCGCGGGTCCACCGGCTCGACATCGGGAGCTACGCCCTCGTCGACGGCCACCTCCGGCTCGTCGGTACGACGTCGGTCGAGACCGCGGGCACCGAGACCCCGGTCGGCCTGCCGGAGGCCGACGCCCACCTGCTCAACGCCGCCGACCTCACCTTCGCCATCCTGAGCCCGGACGAGCGGTCGCGGGCGGTGCTGCTCGACCGACTCGGCGACCTGCCGGCGGCCGTCGACCGTGGCGTCGTGGTGGCTACGGGCTACCAGCAGGTGCTCGACGGCGAGCTCGCCGCGGCCGACCTCCTCGATGCCCTGCTGGCGAGCCTGCGCACCGAGCAGAACGCCGCTCTGGTCGAGCCGCTGCTGTTCCTGGCCGAGACCATGGCGAGCGCGTTCACGCCGGTCGCGGAGATCCTCGACCGGCAGGGCGACGTCGCCGACGCGGCCCTGGGCCTGACGCAGCGCCCCGACGTGCTGACCCCCGCCCTGCGCACCCTCGCCGCCACGGCGACGCGCGACGAGCACTTCTCGGTGCTCGAGGGCCCGGCCGGCGACGAGACCGACCTCGCCTGGCGGATGTTCACCCGCAAGGCAGCCCTCGGTGACTACGAGCAGGACCGGCTCGACGCCCTCCTCGAGCGCGACCGCGACCCCGACGCGCAGGTCCGGCTCACCATCGTGCGAGCCGCCCGGCCGGACGTGGCCGCCAAGGAGGAGGCCTGGGCGGAGATCTACGAGAAGGACTCGGTGCCGCTGGGGCCGATGCTGGGGCTGATGCGGCAGGCGCTCTGGCAGCCGGCCCAGACTCCCCTGCTGCTCCCGCTCACGAGGCGCTACCTCGACGCCGTACCGGAGGTGGCCGGGAGCGGGATGCTCAAGGTGCTCAGCCTGGTGCGCGGGATGTTCCCCACGGTGGGTGACCGCGAGTTCCTCACCCGCATCGAGTCACTGCTCGAGGAACCCGGCACCGATGCGGTGGTCAGGTCCGCGCTCACCTCGGGCAGCGACACCCTGCGCCGGATGCTGCGCGCGCGGGGCGAGTCCGTCTGAGCGCCGCTGGTCGTCTCGCCGCAGGAGGCGGACGTCGTCGGCTCAGTCGTCGTCGAACTCGCGACGCAGGCCCGACTCGTCGATCGGGAAGCGCTCGGCCTTCTGCCGCTCGATCGCGGCGCCCACCAGGCCCGCGAACAGCGGGTGGGGCCGGGTCGGCCGCGAGCGGAGCTCGGGGTGGGCCTGGGTCGAGACGTAGTAGGGGTGGACGTCGCGCGGGAGCTCGATGAACTCCACCAGGTCGAGGTCGGGGTTGGTACCGGAGAACACGAGACCGGCCGCCGCGAGCTGTTCGCGGTAATGGTTGTTGACCTCGTAGCGGTGTCGGTGACGCTCCTCGATCCGAGCCTCGCCGTAGGCCTGACGCACGATCGACCCGGCCGTCAGCTCCGCGGGGTAGAGCCCGAGGCGCATGGTGCCCCCGAGATCACCGGCGCCGTCGACGTAGGACTTCTGCTCCTCCATGGTCGCGATCACCGGCTCGGGGCAGTCGGGGTCGAACTCGGTCGAGGCGGCCTTCTCGAGGCCGGCGACGTTGCGGGCGTACTCGATCACCATGCACTGGAGTCCGAGGCACAGACCCAGCGTGGGGATGCCGTGGGTTCGAGCGTAGGTGAGGGCCCCCAGCTTGCCGTCCAGGCCACGGATGCCGAAGCCGCCGGGCACGCAGATCGCGTCGACGTCGTGCAGCTCGCGGTGGGCGCCGTGGGGGTCGGCGCACTCGTCGGACGGCACCCAGCGGATGCGCACCGCGGCCTCGTGGGCGAACCCACCTGCTCGCAGGGCCTCGGCCACCGACAGGTAGGCGTCGTGGAGGTCGATGTACTTGCCGACCAGGGCGACGGTGACCTCTTCCTGGGGGTGGTGCACCTTGCGGAGCAGGTCGTCCCAGACCGTCCAGTCGACGTCGCGGAAGGGCAGGTCGAGGCGGCGTACGACGTAGGCGTCGAGGCCTTCGCGGTGGAGCACCTTCGGGATGTCGTAGATCGACGGGGCGTCGGCGGCGGTGACCACGGCCTCCTGGTCGACGTCGCACATCTGGGAGATCTTCTTCTTGATCCCGTCGGGGAGCTCGCGGTCGGCCCGGCAGACGATCGCGTCGGGCTGGATGCCGATCGAGCGCAGCGCGGCCACGGAGTGCTGGGTGGGCTTGGTCTTGAGCTCCCCCGACGGCCCGATGTAGGGCACCAGGGAGACGTGCAGGAAGAAGCAGTTGTCGCGACCGATGTCCTGGCGCACCTGACGAGCGGCCTCGAGGAACGGCAATGACTCGATGTCGCCGACCGTTCCGCCGACCTCGGTGATCACGACGTCGACGTGCTCGCCGTCCTCGCCGGTGTCGGCCATCGCCCGCACCCGGGCCTTGATCTCGTCGGTGATGTGCGGGATGACCTGCACGGTGTCACCGAGGTAGTCACCGCGACGCTCCTTGGCGATGACGCTGGAGTAGACCTGCCCCGTGGTGACGTTGGCCTGCTGGCCCAGCTCACGGTCCAGGAAGCGCTCGTAGTGACCGATGTCGAGATCGGTCTCGGCGCCGTCGTCGGTGACGAAGACCTCGCCGTGCTGGAACGGGTTCATCGTCCCGGGGTCGACGTTCAGGTAGGGGTCGAGCTTCTGCATCGTCACGCGGAGTCCGCGGGAGCTGAGCAGCCGTCCGAGGCTCGAGGCGGTGAGCCCCTTGCCGAGGGAGGAGGCGACTCCTCCGGTGACGAACACGTGCTTGGTGACCGGGGCCTGCCTCATGGACCTCCAGCCTACCGGAGGGGTACGGCGCCCTTCACACCCGACGCACCGTAAGCACCACCTCGGGTGTTCCAGGCGCGCACCAGACCGAGCACGGCGGCCACCCGGCCGGCGCTGGTCTCCGAGCCGTCGACCGTGGTGACAGTTCGGGTGACACCATCGGTGTCGAGGGCGGCCAGGGTGGCGTCGCGGGACGGCGCCACGGCCACGACTCCCCGTGAGCGGGCCGCCAGACCGGTCAGCAGCCCGTCGGCGATCGCCTGGTCGACCGGCCGGCCCATCACCACCAGCACGAGCGGAGCGGCGGTCGGCGAGCCGGCGGGCACGGTGAGCAGCTTGGCCGCGACCAGGCTCTGGCGGACCGCGATCACGTCGTCGCTGGGCTGCCGGGACCGGGTGCCTCGGGTGGCGAGGGCGACCGCGAGCAGCTGGCCGATGCGTGGGTAGGTCGTGGCGGTCCGGGAGACCGGGCTGCTGAGCTCCTTGTTGAGCTCGGCGCCCAGGGTGTCGACCAGGCTCTTCTGCTGGGCGTCGACGAGCTGCGAGCCGACGGCGTACACCCCGGACACCTGTCCCCCGGCTGCCTTCACCTGCGAGGTCAGCGCGGCGACCGTCGCCTGGTCGGCCCCCGGCATCGTGACCAGGGCCACCGGACGGCTCGAGAGGCGCCCGGCGTACAGCTCGGAGGAGACGGCAGCCGCGAACTGGTCGGGGTACGCCGGCGCGCTGGGCGACGCGGGCGCCGACGGGGGCGGCTCGGCGGCGCTGGAGCGGGTGTCGGTCAGCGGCCCCGCGCCGAGGGCGACGCCGGTCGCCAGAGCCAGCAGCACAGCGACCAGAGGGACGGTGTAGCTGCGGGAGCGGATCACGAGACCCGCCTGCGGAGGTCGTCGACCAGCTGCTGCAGCTGACGGCCCAGGTCGACCGCCCACTGGTGACCGACGTCGGTGGTGGCGACGGCCACCGCTACCGCGAGGAGCCCGAGCAGGAGCACGAGGTAGGCATGGCGGGCCCGGAGCTGGCCGGAGTAGAGGAGCGGGACGGCGGTCGCATCCACCAGGCGCGGACCTGCCTTGAGGCGTGCGACGTACGCACTGCCGAGGCCGTCGCGGCTGCCGTCGAGCAGCTCGTCGATGGAGCCCCGGAGCCCGACCCCGACGATCGGCGCGGCCGCCCCGGCGTCGGCGAGCAGCAAGGCGGCGTCGGCGGGCGCGGCACTGGTCTGGAGGGTCAGGGCGCGGACCCCGATCCGGTCGAACCGCTCGGAACCCTGGGACCTGGACACCCCCGGGGGCTCGGTGACGACGACGTCGCCGACCGCACGCAGCTCCTTGGCCGAGGGCAGGTCGTCGACGCGGCCGTCGAGGACGACGACGTCGGCGCGGAGTCCGGCAGTCCGGACCACCTCCAGTCCCTCGGCGGTGGTGACCACGACGGGCTTCATCTCGCGTAGGTAGCGGCGCATCCGGCGCAGCTCGGCCGCCCCGTCGGGGCCGTGGCCGACCACGACGACCGGCTTGCCCTTCACGCGGGTGCGTAGCCGGGGCACTCCTTCGCCGTGCAGGAGCAGGCCCTCCTCGCGGCGGATGAACTCAGCACTGTCGTGGGTCAGGGTCTGGAGCTGGGCGGACATGCCCAGCCGGGCGGCGTCGAGCTGGGTCGCGACCTCGTCGACACCGAGCGCGCGGCCCTCGGCGACGACCTCGTCGCCGACCAGCACCGAGCCGTCGAGCACCCGCACCCGCCGGCCGTCGGGCACCACGGAGGCGAGCTCGCGGCCGCCGGTCGCCTGCACGAGGTCGACCATGGGGATGCCCGCGTCGGCCAGGACCTGTGCGCCACGGCTGGGGATCCGGCCCGAGATCATCGCGGAGCGGTTGAGCACGACGGCCACCCGGGCGTCGACCAACGCCTCGGCGGTCTGCCCGTCGAGGTCGACCTGGTCGAGCACCGCGACGTCACCGTCGCGCAACCGCGCGACGAGGGCCGTCGTACGGCGGTCGGAGCGGGCGGTGCCGGACACACCGTCCAGCGCTGGGACACGGCTCCTGAGCTTCACCACTGCCTCATCGTGTCAGCCGACCAGTGGCTGCCCGCGGAGGTGGCGAACCCCGGCGCGTCGGGCCGATCGGACCCGACGCAACGACCGTCAGGGGGTCGCGTGCCCGGCCGACGCGAGCAGCTCGCGGGCGTGTGCGAGCGCTGTCTCGGACTCCTCCATGCCGGCGAACATCCGCGACAGCTCACGCTCGCGGCCGGCGGCGTCGAGGAGGGTGAGCCCCGACGTGGTCACCGACCCGTCGCCGGACTTCTCGACGACGACGTGGCGGTCGGCGAACGCGGCGACCTGCGGGAGGTGGGTGACCACCAGGACCTGGGCGGTCGCTGCCAGCGCGGCCAGCCGGCGGCCGACCTCGACGGCAGCCTTGCCGCCGACGCCCGAGTCGACCTCGTCGAAGACGAACGTGGGCACCGGGCTGGTGCCCGCCAGGGCGACCTCGAGGGCCAGCATCACCCGGGACAGCTCGCCACCGGAGGCTCCCTTGGCCAGCGGTCTCGGCTCGCTGCCGGTGTTGGCTGACAGGAGCATCTCCACCTCGTCGACGCCCGACGACCCGAACCGCAGCCGCCGGTCGGCGACCACCAGCCCCTCGTCGCTCGTGGTCTGGCGGACCTCGACGTCGAGCACGGCGTGGGGCATCGCGAGGGACGCCAGCTCGCCGGTCAGCTCGGTCGACAGGCGGGCAGCAGCCGTGGAGCGGGCGTCGGACAGGGCACCCGCGGCCGGGCCCAACCGGGCACGCAGGTCGTCGCGGCGCTGCCGGAGCCGCTCGACCCGGTCGTCGGTGTCGTCGAGCTCGGCCAGCCGGACCGCCGATGCCTCGGCCCAGGCGAGCACCTCGGCCGCGGTCTCGCCGTACTTGCGGGTGAGCGCGGTCAGCGCTGCCCGGCGCTCGGAGACCGCCGCCAGCCGGGCCGGGTCGGTCTCCAACGCCCCGGCATAGGACGCGACGTCGGCCGCCACGTCGGAGAGCAGGTAGGTGATCTCGGCGATCCGGTCGGCCAGCTCGCCGGCGACGGGGTCGTGGTCGCGAACACCGTCGAGCAGGGTGCGGGCCGCGGCCACGGCACCGAGGGCGTCGGGGTTGCCCTCGTCGGACGACAGCGCCTCGCGCGCGGACTCGCCCGCCGTACGCAGGGTGTCGGCATGGCCCAGCCGGCGCTCCTCCTCGGCGAGGGACGTGTCCTCGCCGGGCTGGGGAGACACCGCCTCGATCTCGCCGAGCCCGAACCTGAGCAGGTCGGCCTCCCGGGCCCGCTCGCGGGCATGGGCGACGACCTCGGCCAGCTCGCGCTCGACCTCGAGCAGCTCGGTGTGCAGCGACCGGTAGGTGATGAGCAGGTCGGCGATCTCGGCGCCGCCGTAGGAGTCGAGAGCAGATCGCTGGGCGCGCGGCCTGAGCAGCCGATGCTGGTCGGACTGGCCGTGCACCGCCACCAGCGGCTCGGCCACCTCGCAGAGCTGCGAGACCGGCACCGAGGCGCCGCCCACGAACGCCCGCGACCGCCCCTCGGCCGTGACGTTGCGGGCGAGCAGCACCTGGTCTGCCTCGACCTCGCCCCCCGCCGCCTCCACCGCGGCGACGACGTCGGGCAGGTCAGCGACCCGGATGAGGCCCTCGACCCGGGCGCTCCGGCTGCCCGACCGCACGGCTCCGCTGTCGGACCGACCTCCCAGCAGCAGCCCCAACGCGGTGACGACCATGGTCTTGCCGGCGCCGGTCTCACCGGTGATGACGGTCAGTCCCGGGCCCAGCTCGAGCGTGGCGGAGTCGATGACACCGAGCCCGGTGATCCGTAGCTCCTCAAGCATCGACACCGCCCCGGCGACGTCGTTCGCCGGCACCACGCCAGCCGGTCACCGGGAGCCCGAACTTCGCCACCAGCCGGTCGGTGAACGGCTTCTCGTGAAGCCGGACCAACCGCACCGGGCGCTCGCCGCGGCGTACCTCGATCCGGGCTCCGGCCTGGAGGTCGACGGTCCGGCGACCGTCGCACCAGAGCACGCCCGAGGCCTGGGGCGGCGCCATCACCTCGATGGCCAGCACCGAGGTCGGCGCCACCACCAACGGACGCGCGAACAGCGCATGGGCGCTGATCGGCACCAGCAGCAGCGCCTCCACGCCCGGCCAGACCACCGGGCCGCCGGCGCTGAAGTTGTAGGCGGTCGAACCGGTCGGGGTCGCGCACACCACGCCGTCGCAGCCCCAGCGGGACAGCGGCCGGCCGTCGACCTCGACGACGACCTCGAGCATCCGCTCCCGCGCGGCCTTCTCGACGCTGGCCTCGTTGAGGGCGAAGGTGCGGGCGACCCGCTCCCCGTCGCGGAACACCGACACATCGATCGTGAGCCGGTCCTCGGAGGCATAGCGGCGGTCGACGATCGCCTCGATCGTCGAGCCCACGTCGTCGACCTCGGCCTCGGCCAGGAACCCGACGTGTCCGAGGTTGACACCCAGGATCGGCGTCCCGCTGTCGTGGGCCAGCTCGGCGGCGCGCAGGATCGTGCCGTCGCCGCCGATGACGACCACCAGCTCGCAGTCGGCGCTCGGGTCGGGCAGCCCCACCACCAGTCCCCCGCTGAGCCCGACCGGAGCCGGGTCGTCGACCAGCTCGACGTGCGGCCGGTCGGACAGACCGAGGGCCTCGGCCTCCTCCTTGAGGAGTCGCACCCGGATGCCGTGACCGGTGAGCGCGTCGACCATCTCGGCGGCGACCTCGCGTGCCTGAGCCCGACCCGTGTGGGTCAGCATCAGGACGCGCCGGATGTTCACTCCTCCACCTTCTCACCCGGCACCCCCGGCGGCCCGGCCGACACCACGGCATCGATCGCTGCTCGGTCGACCTCGGGCTCGCCGTGACGCAGCCACAGGAAGAACTCGACGTTGCCCGACGGTCCGGGCAACGGGCTCACCGCCACCGCTCGGGCCCCCCAGCCCAGCCGGGCGGCTGCCTGCGCCACCGTGGCCACCGCCTCGGCCCGGAGCGCCGGGTCGCGGACGACCCCGCCCTTGCCGACCCGTTCGCGCCCGACCTCGAACTGCGGCTTCACCATCAGCACGAGGTCGCCCGTCTCCTCGGTCACCCCGACCAGCGCCTCGAGGACCCGGGTCAGCGAGATGAACGACAGGTCTCCGACCACGACCTCGACGGCGCCGCCGACCGTCTCCAGGTCGAGGTCACGCACGTTCGTCCGGTCACGCACGACGACGCGCTCGTCCTGCTGCAGGCGCCAGGCGAGCTGGCCGTAGCCGACGTCCACCGCCACCACCTCACGCGCCCCCTCTCGCAGCAGGACGTCGGTGAAGCCTCCGGTGGAGGCCCCGGCGTCGAGACACCGGCGACCGGTCACGGTCAGTCCCCGAGGTCGGAACGCGGCCAGCGCGCCGGCGAGCTTGTGGGCCCCTCGTGAGACGTACTCCTGCCCACCCGGGATCGCCGGGTCGGTTGCCACCACCAGGGCCACGTCGGTGGCGACTGCGGTCGAGGGCTTGGTCGCGGTCGCCCCAGCCACGCTGACCCGGCCCGACGCGATCAGCTCGCAGGCATGGTCGCGTGACCGCGCCAGGCCACGGCGTACCAGCTCGGCGTCGAGCCGCAGGCGGCGCGGCGCCACCGGCTAGGCCAGGTCGCCCGAGGCCGGGTCGGCGGGGGCGTCCAGTGCCGACCGCAGCGACTCGTGAGCCTGCTCGAAGGCAGCCACGTGGCCGTCGAGCGGCAGGTCGTCGAGTCCGTCGAGCTCGCCGAGCACCCGGTCCACCGACGCCACGCCCGTGGTCGGCCGGCCATCCACGGTGGCCAGGTCGTCGTCCACGTCCGGATGGAACCCGTCTGGCGCCTGCTCGGTCATGGCCGCAGGCTACCTCGCCCGACGTCAGTCGTCGGGAGGGGACAGGCCGTCGAGGTCGGCCGGCTCTCCGGTCTGGTCGAGGTGGCTCCAGGACGCCGCAGCCACGACCGCCCACCAGCCGTCGGCCCCACCCGCACCCGTGACCGTCAGACGGGAGTCGTCGACCCTGGCGTTCCAGCCGTCGGCGCTCCACCCGCGCGCGGTCTCCTCGGCCCGCACCGGTGGTCGGCCGAGCGCCCGCAGGTCGGGAGCGACGTAGGTCGGGCGCAGCTCCGGTGCCGTGCGGACCAGGTCGAGCAGGGAGCTCACACCGGTCATCACCAGCAGCGAGTCGATCTCGGCCCGCCGCGCTCCCTCGATGTCGGTGTCGAGCCGGTCGCCCACCATCAAGGGGCGGTCGCCGCCGACGCGTCGGCGGGTCTCGTCGAGCAGCGGGCGTGCCGGCTTGCCGGCGACCTCCGGCTCGACCTCGGCGAAGTCGCTGATCAGGCGCACCAGCAGGCCGTGGCCCGGTGCAAGCCCCTCGCCGGTGGGCAGCGTCAGGTCGGTGTTCGTCGCGGTCCAGGGCAGGCCGTTGCGGATCAAGGTGGCGGCTCGCATGATCACCTTCCACCGGACCTCCGGGGCGTAGCCGGACACGATCGCCACCGCCCGGTCCTCGCCCACGGGCACCGGCTCCAGGCCGGCCTCGCGCAGGGCCTCCTCGAGGCCCACCGCGCCGAGCACCGAGATCCGCGCGCCTTCGCCGAACCGGTCGCGCAGCAGCCGGGCCGCTGCCTGCGAGGACGTCACCACATCGCTGGAGGTCGCCTCGATCCCGAGCTCCACCAGGTGGTCGGCGACCTGGCCGGGAGTCCGCGAGGCGTTGTTGGTGACGAAGGCGATGTGCGCGCCGGACCGCCGCGCGTCCGCGATGCTCTCGGCCGCGTGGTCGACTGCGTGACCGTCGACGTAGACGACCCCGTCGAGGTCGAACATCAGCAGGTCGTACGCGGTCGCGAGGGTCTTGCCCTCCGGCTCCACCACCCTCAAGCTCCTTGGTCGTTACCCCTACGATGCACCGATGGACTCCGGACCTGCCACGGTGCCGCCGTACGTCGCGGGCCCGCTGCAGCTGGCGCCCTTTCGGGCGCTGTCCCTGGCTCCTCGGCGGGTCGGTGACCCCGCGTCGGCGCGTGCCTTCGCGCGACCCTATCGCGGGGTCCAGCAGCGGCTGGCCACCTGGCAACGTCGTGGGCTCGCGCGACGGGACGACCAGCCTGCGCTGTATCTCCATGAGTACTCCGACTCCGGCCTGACCGTCCGCGGCGTGGTGGGCTGTCTCGACCTGACCCACCTCGCGGCCCGGATCGAGGACCGGCAGGTCTTCCCCCACGAAGGGGTGCACCCCCAGCAGGTGGCGGAGCTGGCCGGACGGATGTCCGCGATGAAGCTCAACCCGGCGCCGATCCTGCTCGTGCACCGGGGACCGGCGGTGGTGCGCGAGGTGAGCCGCCGGGTGCGGGCAGCCCAGCCCGACCAGGAGTACGTCGACCATGCCGGCCAGCAGCACCGGGTCTGGGCGATCCGCGACCACGAGCAGCAGCGGGTGGTCACCGAGGCGCTCGAGGGCGCACAGCTGCTGGTCGCCGACGGCCATCACCGGTACGCGGCGTATGTCTCGCTGCACGGTCGCAACGGCGGCGAGGCCTACGCCCGCGGTCTTGCGATGGTCATCGACCACGAGGAGACGCCGATGTTCCTCGGGGCAATCCACCGTGTCTTCCACGGCACGGCGCCGGACCAGCTGATCGCGGCAGCCCGGGCCGCCGGAGCGGACGTCCGCACCAGCAGCGAGGCCGAGGCCGTCACCGCCCTCTCGCCGGACACCTTGGTCCTCACCGACGGCGTCACCTGGGCCACGGTCCGGGTCGTGGTGCCGCCTGGTCATGCGGTCGTCCAGCTCGTCGACGACGTGCTGCTGGCGCGACTGCCACGACGTCCGTCCCGCGTGGGCTTCGCCCACTCGCTCGCGGTGGCGCTCGAGCAGGTGCGACCCGGACGGGTCACGGCGGCCCTCCTGCCGGCCGTCGACCTCGACGTCGTCGTCGCCGTGGTGCGCTCGGGCGACCTGCTGCCGGAGAAGGCCACGTCGTTCCAGCCGAAGCCGAGCCTCGGGTCGTTCATCCGGCTGCTCGACGAATGAGCCGGGCGCTCGCGACCTCCACCTCGCAGCGCGAAACCCGGCCACCGCCCGACGGCGCGAAGAAGCGCCGGCGCAGGCTGCCCCGCACCTCGACCAGGTCTCCCGCTCGCCAGGACGAGACGGACCTGGCCGGCCGCTTGGCCCAGGCCACGCAGTCGAGAGCGTCGACGGTCACCCGGGAGCTGCGACTCTCGGGCGGGCGCCCGACGATGACCCGGAACTTCCACAGCTCGGTGCCGCTCGGCAGCACCTGCTCCTCCGCCGGCTGGGACATCCGGCCGACCAGGGTCACCTCGTTGACCTCCGCCGCGCGAGCGTCGTGACCCGACCGGTCGTCGTCGACGGCGAGACTGCCCTTCCTCGCTGCGCTCATGCGCACCACCTCCTGGACCCGAGCGTCCCGGCGGTCAGCGACGACGGGTACCGCCGCGGGGCCGACCTGTGCAGCAAGGCGTCCGGAACACCGAGTGTGGACGGAAAGCGGGCTGCGGGCCCGGGACGACGTCCAGGCGCGGCAGCGGCCGGTGACGGTGTCCGGAAATGAGGAAAAGGGCCACCCCGGAGGGTGGCCCTTTTCGAGAAGATGTTCGGCGGCGTCCTACTCTCCCACATCCTGTCGGGTGCAGTACCATTGGCGCTGGCTGGCTTAACTTCCGGGTTCGGGATGGGTCCGGGTGTTTCCCTGCCGCTATGGCCGCCGTAACGTTGTGAACCGTTGTTCTGTTGTGAACGTGTTCCCGTTGTCCCCCTTGGTCCTCACCATGGGTCCTCATCATGGGTCCTCACCGTGTCACCTGGTCGCCGTGGTTGTCACGGTGGCGTTGGTGGTGGTGTGGGGGGTGGGTTGTTGGTTCAGATTCTGGGTAGTGGACGCGGTGTGTCTAGATGTTTGTCTAGAGTGTCTGATGTTTGTCTAGATGTTGTCTTGGTGGTTCTTGTGGTGGGTGTGGGTGACAAGCCCTCGGCCTATTAGTACCGGTCGGCTGGGCATTGCTGCTGTACACCTCCGGCCTATCAATCCCGTGGTCTGCGGGTGGCCTTACCCCATCTAGTGGGTGGGAAACCTTATCTTGAAATGTGCTTCCCGCTTAGATGCGTTCAGCGGTTATCACGTCCGGACGTAGCTAACCAGCGGTGCCCCTGGCGGGACAACTGGCACACCAGAGGTTCGTCCATCCCGGTCCTCTCGTACTAGGGACAGCTTTTCTCAAGTTTCCTGCGCGCGCGGCGGATAGGGACCGAACTGTCTCACGACGTTCTAAACCCAGCTCGCGTGCCGCTTTAATGGGCGAACAGCCCAACCCTTGGGACCTGCTCCAGCCCCAGGATGCGACGAGCCGACATCGAGGTGCCAAACCATCCCGTCGATATGGACTCTTGGGGAAGATCAGCCTGTTATCCCCGGGGTACCTTTTATCCGTTGAGCGACCACGCTTCCACTTGCCGTGGCCGGATCACTAGTTCCGACTTTCGTCCCTGCTCGACATGTCTGTCTCACAGTCAAGCTCCCTTGTGCACTTACACTCGTCACCTGATTGCCAACCAGGCTGAGGGAACCTTTGAGCGCCTCCGTTACATTTTAGGAGGCAACCGCCCCAGTTAAACTACCCATCAGGCACTGTCCCTGGCCCAGATCATGGGCCTAGGTTAGACATCTAATACGACCAGAGTGGTATTTCAACGTTGACTCCGCCTGAACTGGCGTCCAGGTTTCACAGTCTCCCACCTATCCTACACAAGCCGTACCAAACACCAATACCAAACTATAGTAAAGGTCCCGGGGTCTTTCCGTCCTGCCGCGCGTAACGAGCATCTTTACTCGTACTGCAATTTCGCCGAGTCCATGGTTGAGACAGCGCCCAAGTCGTTACTCCATTCGTGCAGGTCGGAACTTACCCGACAAGGAATTTCGCTACCTTAGGATGGTTATAGTTACCACCGCCGTTTACTGGGGCTTAAGTTCAAAGCTTCACCCACGGCTCCGAAGAGCGGTGTGGGCTGACTCGTCCCCTTAACCTTCCAGCACCGGGCAGGAGTCAGTCCGTATACATCGTCTTGCGACTTCGCACGGACCTGTGTTTTTAGTAAACAGTCGCTTGGGCCTGGTCTCTGCGACCCTTCACGCTACCCACTGCAGGCCGAAGCCCGAGTGTTGACGATCCGGGTCCCCCTTCTCCCGAAGTTACGGGGGCATTTTGCCGAGTTCCTTAACCATGGTTCTCTCGATCGCCTTGGTATTCTCTACCTGATCACCTGAGTCGGTTTGGGGTACGGGCGGCGCATGGCTCGCTAGAGGTTTTTCTTGGCAGCATAGGATCACCCACTTCACCACATATGGCTCCGCGTCAGATCTCACACACCACATCGAAGTGAGGACGGCGGATTTGCCTACCGTCCGTGCTACGTCCTTGCCCGTGGACAACCATCGCCACGGTTGGGCTACCTTCCTGCGTCACCCCATCGCTTGACTACTACCGGTTCGGGTCCCACGCTCCGCCACACCCCTCGGCCCGAAGGCTTCGTAGGTGTGGTTTCAGATGGTTAGCATCACCGGGTTCGTCAGGGGCGCCATGTTGCCGGTACGGGAATATCAACCCGTTGTCCATCGACTACGCCTGTCGGCCTCGCCTTAGGTCCCGACTTACCCAGGGCAGATGAGCTTGACCCTGGAACCCTTGATCATTCGGCGCCGATGTTTCTCACATCGGATTCGCTACTCATGCCTGCATTCTCACTCGTGCCGCCTCCACCCCTGGATCACTCCGGGACTTCTCTGGCGGCACGACGCTCCCCTACCCACCCACACACCTGAACCAAGCCCCTCGAGGGGGCCGGCTGAGTACACGTGTGAGTGCCATAGCTTCGGCGGATGACTTGAGCCCCGCTACATTGTCGGCGCGGAATCACTTGACCAGTGAGCTATTACGCACTCTTTCAAGGGTGGCTGCTTCCAAGCCAACCTCCTGGTTGTCACTGCGACTCCACATCCTTTTCCACTTAGTCACCGCTTAGGGGCCTTAGCTGATGGTCTGGGCTGTTTCCCTCTCGACTACGGAGCTTATCCCCCGCAGTCTCACTGCTGCGCTCTCACTTACCGGCATTCGGAGTTTGGCTAACGTCAGTAACCTGGTCGGGCCCATCGGCTATCCAGTGCTCTACCTCCGGCAAGAAACACGCAACGCTGCACCTAAATGCATTTCGGGGAGAACCAGCTATCACGAAGTTTGATTGGCCTTTCACCCCTATCCACAGGTCATCCCCCCAGTTTTCAACCTAGGTGGGTTCGGTCCTCCACGACGTCTTACCGTCGCTTCAACCTGCCCATGGATAGATCACTTCGCTTCGGGTCTTGATCGTGCTACTCAAACGCCCTATTAGGACTCGCTTTCGCTACGGCTCCCCCACACGGGTTAACCTCGCAACACAACACAAACTCGCAGGCTCATTCTTCAAAAGGCACGCCATCACCCACCCAGGAACAAGTCCTGCCAGGCTCTGACGGATTGTAGGCACACGGTTTCAGGTACTATTTCACTCCCCGCCAGGGGTACTTTTCACCTTTCCCTCACGGTACTAGTCCGCTATCGGTCATCAAGAAGTATTTAGGCTTGACGGGTGGTCCCGCCAGATTCACACAAGATTTCTCGGGTCCCGTGCTACTCGGGAACGCATTCACGAAGGGTATGGCTTACACCTACGGGACTATCACCCTCTACGGCGCCGCTTTCCAACGGACTTCAACTTCACCACACCTTGCTCACTTCGCAACCGGCCAGCAGCCCGGTAACAAACACGCCCCACAACCCCCACACAGCAACCCCTGCCAGGTATCACACTATGCGGGTTTAGCCTCTTCCGCTTTCGCTCGCCACTACTCACGGAATCACTGTTGTTTTCTCTTCCTATGGGTACTGAGATGTTTCACTTCCCCACGTTCCCTCCACACACCCTATTTCATTCAGGCGCGGGTAACTGGACATGACTCCAGCTGGGTTCCCCCATTCGGACACCCCCGGATCAACGCTCGGTTGCCAACTCCCCAGGGCTTATCGCAGGCTCCTACGTCCTTCATCGGCTCTTGATGCCAAGGCATCCACCATGTGCCCTTCACAGCTTGTCACACACACCACCAACCCAACCCCACCCACCACCACCCACCCCCCGAAGGAAGAAGACAGCAGCCGGTGACACCAGACTCGCGATGCACACACAACAAGCCACAAAGAACCACACACACCCCCACCACAATCAGATGAGGGCATGCAACATACATACATACAAACAAGCAGCCACACACCAAACCACCCCACCACCAGAACCCACCCCCCTCCCGAAGAAGAGGACCAGGACCCAGCACAGGGCGCACGGGTGCGGCCACAAGATGCTCGCGTCCACTATCCAGATCTCAAACAACAACCCCACACCCGAACCACGCACACCCACAGGCGCACCAGCTCGAGCCGGGTCCCACTGAAGCCCCAGACACCAACCCCTCACACGAGGAGCCCGCACCTGATTCTTCAGAACCCCAACAGTGTGCCCCCACCCCTGCTCTCGCTGGGCTCTCACAAGCCCGGGATGGGGAGATGTCGATGTTCCACTTGTCTAAGACACCACCAACGCCGGCGCACGATCGGCACCGAACTCGGGTGTGTGCTCCTTAGAAAGGAGGTGATCCAGCCGCACCTTCCGGTACGGCTACCTTGTTACGACTTCGTCCCAATCGCCAGCCCCACCTTCGACCACTCCCTCCACACAAGGTGGTTGGGCCGTGGGCTTCGGGTGTTGCCGACTTTCGTGACGTGACGGGCGGTGTGTACAAGGCCCGGGAACGTATTCACCGCAGCGTTGCTGATCTGCGATTACTAGCGACTCCGACTTCATGGGGTCGAGTTGCAGACCCCAATCCGAACTGAGACCGGCTTTTTGGGATTCGCTCCCCCTCACGGGATCGCAGCCCTTTGTACCGGCCATTGTAGCATGCGTGAAGCCCTGGACATAAGGGGCATGATGACTTGACGTCATCCCCACCTTCCTCCGAGTTGACCCCGGCAGTCTCCCATGAGTCCCCAGCCACCCCGAAGGGTGCTGCTGGCAACATGGAACGAGGGTTGCGCTCGTTGCGGGACTTAACCCAACATCTCACGACACGAGCTGACGACAGCCATGCACCACCTGTACACCGACTAAAAGGGGCTCTATCTCTAGAGCTTTCCGGCGTATGTCAAACCCAGGTAAGGTTCTTCGCGTTGCATCGAATTAATCCGCATGCTCCGCCGCTTGTGCGGGCCCCCGTCAATTCCTTTGAGTTTTAGCCTTGCGGCCGTACTCCCCAGGCGGGGCGCTTAATGCGTTAGCTGCGGCACGGAACCCGTGGAATGGATCCCACACCTAGCGCCCAACGTTTACGGTGTGGACTACCAGGGTATCTAATCCTGTTCGCTCCCCACACTTTCGCTCCTCAGCGTCAGGACATGCCCAGAGAACCGCCTTCGCCACCGGTGTTCCTCCTGATATCTGCGCATTTCACCGCTACACCAGGAATTCCGTTCTCCCCTGCATACCTCCAGTCTGCCCGTATCGAAAGCAAGCCACCAGTTAAGCCAGTGGATTTCACTCCCGACGCGACAAACCGCCTACGAGCCCTTTACGCCCAATAATTCCGGACAACGCTCGCACCCTACGTATTACCGCGGCTGCTGGCACGTAGTTGGCCGGTGCTTCTTCTGCACATACCGTCACCACCCACAACGGGCGCTTCGTCTGTGCTGAAAGAGGTTTACAACCCGAAGGCCGTCATCCCTCACGCGGCGTTGCTGGATCAGGCTTCCGCCCATTGTCCAATATTCCCCACTGCTGCCTCCCGTAGGAGTCTGGGCCGTGTCTCAGTCCCAGTGTGGCCGGTCACCCTCTCAGGCCGGCTACCCGTCAAAGCCTTGGTAGGCCATTACCCCACCAACAAGCTGATAGGCCGCGAGCACATCCCCCACCAGAAACCCTTTCCACCACCACCCCATGCAGGGGACGGTCGCATCCGGTATTAGCCACCCTTTCAGGCAGTTATCCCAGAGTGAGGGGCAGATTACTCACGTGTTACTCACCCGTTCGCCGCTCGAGTACCCCCCGAAGGAGGCCTTTCCGCTCGACTTGCATGTGTTAAGCACGCCGCCAGCGTTCGTCCTGAGCCAGGATCAAACTCTCCATCGAAAACACAATGAAAAACCATAACCCAAGCCAAAAAACGACAACTAGCAAACAATCGCCAGAATCATCATTCGTCAACTCAAAAAAACCCAACCACCCAACCCCAAAAGGCCAGATGGACGGAGTTCATACAAACCAATTCATCGACAAACACACTGTTGAGTTCTCAAAAATCAGACGCGCACCGGAGGAACCTCTCGCGAGGTGTCTCGGGGGCAACCTGAGAAAACTTACCGGTCCGCCGCCGTGGGCGTCAAATCAGAACCGGCTCGTCCTGGCCGCTCGGCTGCCCCCGGTGAGGAGGGCCGCTCGAGGCGACGACAGGAACCCTAGCAAGGCCTCCATGACCGGCCCAACGGGGGTCACCCCACCGGTTCGGAGGCGCCCACGCGGTAGCGCCAGAAGACCGGGGCGAGCGCGACCGCCACCGTGACCAGGACGAGGACGAGCACCCCGCCGAGGAAGGCGGTCAGCGCCGGACCGATGACCGCGGCCGCCGCGCCGTGCAGCACGTCGGCCACTCGTGGTCCCCCGACCACGACCACGATGAAGACCCCTTGGAGCCGCCCGCGGACGTCGTCGGCGGCGGCACTCTGCAGCATCGAGGAGCGGAACGCCGCAGACGCCATGTCGGCAGCGCCCCCGACCATCAGCGCCAGCACCGCGACGACGAGCATCGCCGTGGTCGCGCGCGGTGCCAGGCCGACGGCCACGCCGAACCCGGCCATCGCCAGACCCCACACCATGATCGCCGAGACCACCGCGCGCCCCTGCCGGCGTACGCCGGACACCCAGCCGGACAGGATCCCGCCGAGCACGGCGCCGGCCGGGATCCCGGCGAACAGCAGCGCGAACGCCAGCCCGCCGTCGGTGGGGCCACCGAAGCTCTGGTGCGCGATCTGCGGGAACAGGGCGCGGGGCAGCCCGAACACCATCGCGATGATGTCGACCACGAAGCTCATCAGGAGCACCGTGTGCCCGCGCAGGTAGGCGAAGCCGTCGAGCACCGCCTTCAGGCCGGGGGTGCCCGTCGACGTGCCCGTCGGCGGCAGCTTCGGCAGCCGGATCGACCGCCCACAAGTCGCGAAGAGCGAGAGCGTGTCGACCAGGTAGAGCACGGAGAAGCCGAGCACCGGGATCAGGGCGCCGCCGATCAGCGGCCCGGCGATGGCACCGGCGCCGGTGACGGTCATGTTGAGCGAGTTCGCGGCCGGTAGCTGGGCGGCCGGCAGCAGGCGGGGCAGCACGGCGCTGCGGGTCGGCTGGTTGATCGGCGAAGAAGGCCTGCTGGACCGCGAACAGGATCAGCAGCAGCCAGACGTTCTCGAGGCCGAGGGCCGCCTGCGCCCAGAACGAGGCGCTGGTCAGGATCAGGCCGAGGTGGTGACCCGCAGGATCGAGCGACGGTCGGCGTGGTCGGCCAGGGCGCCGCCCCAGAGTCCGAACACGATGAGCGGCACCAGGCCGAACAGCCCGGTCAGACCGACGTAGGCCGACGACCGGGTGATCGCGTAGATCTGCGCGGGGACCGCGACGACGGTCAGCTGGGCGCCGACGACGGTGATGATGTTGGCCGTCCAGAGACGGCGGAAGGGTGCGTTGGCGAGCGGCGTCGTGTCTGCCAGAAAGGCCCGCACCCCCACGCGGCGACCCTAGGGGGTGGCTGGTCGCCGCCGCGGGCGGGGCGCCGCAGGACGGTAGCTGCTGACCGACGGCTCGCCCGGCAGCCAGAAGCGCCAGGGCCGGTCGGCCGCCTGCCGCAACCCCACGCGCGGACCGGTCGCGACGTCGGCTGGTGCTCGTTCGGCGAGCGTCAGGGTGAGCGGGGCAGCGGTGAGGTCGTGGCCGTTGGCGGTGGCGTCGATCGCCAGTGCCTGGCACAGGAGCGCCGGTCCGCGGGCGAGGTCGCGGTCGCTCCGGGCCGTCGTACGACGGGCGCGGGCGGCGTCGGCGCCGGCCACGACCTCGCCGGCGCGGAGGAGGACGGCGCTCGGGGTGTCGACCGGGCCGCAGACGACGTTCGCGCACCAGTGCATGCCGTAGGTGAAGTAGACGTAGAGGTGGCCGGGCGGACCGAACATCACCGCGTTGCGCGGCGTGCGTCCGCGGTAGGCGTGCGAGCCGGGGTCGCGGGGTCCGTCGTAGGCCTCGACCTCGGTGACCCGGCAGGCGACGTCGCCGTGGCGGAGCACGGAACCGAGCAGCCGGGGTGCCACATCGAGCACCGGACCGGCGAGCAGGGCGCGGAGGTCAGGCGCCACGGGCGGTCTGCACGCGCGCGGTGAGCTCGGCCAGCTGGTCGCGGACCCGGGCGGGGCCGTACCACCGCGGCCGGAGCGCGAGCCCACCGAGCCCTCGACGGTGAGCACCTCGCGGACCGCCGGGGTCAGGTGGGGCGAGATCGCGGCGAGCTCGGCGTCGTCGAGGTCGGGCAGGTCGCAGCCGAGCTCCTCGCACCGGCGTACGCATGCACCGGAGACCTCGTGGGCCTCCCGGAACGGGACACCTCCGCGGACCAGCCACTCGGCGACGTCGGTGGCCAGCGAGAAGCCGGCCGGCGCCAGCGCGGCCAGCCGTGCGGTGTCGAAGGTGAGCGTGGCGACCATCCCGCTCATGGCCGGCAGGACGACGAGGAGCGTGTCGACGGAGTCGAAGACCGGCTCCTTGTCCTCCTGGAGGTCGCGGTTGTAGGCCAGCGGGAGGCCCTTGAGCGTGGCGAGGAGGCCGGTCAGGTTGCCGATCAGGCGGCCGGACTTGCCCCGGGTGAGCTCGGCGATGTCGGGGTTCTTCTTCTGGGGCATGATGCTCGACCCGGTCGAGTAGCCGTCGTCGAGCCGGGCGAAGCCGAACTCCGCGGTCGTCCAGATCACGACCTCCTCGGCGAGCCGGCTCAGGTCGACGCCGGCCATCGCGGCCACGAAGGCGAACTCGGCCACGAAGTCACGCGACGCCGTGCCGTCGATGGAGTTGGGGCTGGAGTCGGTGAAGCCCAGCTCGTGAGCCACCGCACGCGGGTCGAGACCGAGGCTGGAGCCGGCCAGCGCGCCCGAGCCGTACGGCGAGTCCGCGGCCACGCGGGCATCCCAGTCGCGCAGCCGCTCGACGTCGCGCAGCAGGGGCCAGGCGTGGGCCAGGAGATGGTGCGAGAGCAGCACCGGCTGGGCGTGCTGGAGGTGGGTGCGGCCGGGCATCACGACGTCGAGGTGGTCGCGGGCGCGGCTCGCGAGCACGTCGACGAGGTCGAGCAGCAGGCCGGAGATCTCGCGGGCCCGGTCGCGGAGGTAGGCCTTGAACAGGGTGGCGACCTGGTCGTTGCGGCTGCGGCCGGCCCGCAGGCGGCCGCCGGCTTCGGCGCCGACCTCCTCGATCAGCAGTCGTTCGAGGGCGCCGTGGACGTCCTCGTCGGAGGGGGCCGGGCGCAGCGACCCCTCGTCGTACGCCTGCTGGAGGACGGCGAGCCCGCCGAGCAGGGTCTGGTGGTCGTGGTCGGTGAGGAGCCCCGCGCGATGCAGGGCGTTGGCATGCGCGACCGAGCCCGCGAGGTCGTAGGGCACCAGCCGCCAGTCGAACTGGGTCGAGCGCGAGAGCGCCTCGAGCGCCGGCGACGGCCCGCTGGCGAACCGACCGCCCCAGAGCGCACCTTCGTTGGTGGTGCTCACGCCGGTACCGCGGTCGGTGGCGCGGGGTGGGTGGGCTCGGGCACGGGTCTTTCCTATCAGTCGGTCCTCGCCGAGTCGGCACGTGACGACTCGGCGTTGGTCCCTGCTTCGCGCCGACGCGGGGTCAGTCGGTGCCCTCGTCCAGGGCGGCGTGGTCGAGCGCCTCGTCGTCGGCGGTCGTCCCGGCCGCGGGGTTGCTGGCGATCCGGTCGGCGCCGCCGGCGGGCAGGGCACCGAGCAGGTGGCCGTGCTCGACGAGCACCTGGCCCTCGTCGAGGGGCTGCGTGGCGTACCGCTCGAGCTTGCTGCGCGAGTCCGCGATGTCGAGGTTGCGCAGGGTGAGCTGGCCGATCCGGTCGGTCGGGCCGAACGCGGCCGACTCGACGCGCTCCATCGACAGCTTGTCGGGGTGGTAGGAGAACGCCGGGCCCGCCGTACGCAGCACGGAGTAGTCCTCGCCCCGGCGCAGCCGCACCGTGACCTCGCCGGTCACCAGCGACCCGACCCAGCGCTGGATCGACTCGCGCATCATCAACGCCTGCGGGTCGAGCCAGCGACCCTCGTAGAGCAGCCGTCCGAGCTGGCGGCCCTGGTCGTGGTAGTTGCCCAGCGTGCTCTCGTTGTGCACGGCGTTGAGCAGCCGCTCGTAGACGATCCACAGCAGCGCCATGCCCGGCGCCTCGTAGACCCCCCGCGACTTGGCCTCGATGATCCGGTTCTCGATCTGGTCCGACATCCCGAGCCCGTGCCGGCCGCCGATCTCGTTGACGGTGCGCACCAGGGCCACCGGGTCGTCGTACGACGTGCCGTTCACCGCGACCGGGCGGCCGCGGTCGAAGCGGACCGTGACGTCCTCGGACTCGATCGGCACGGCCGGGTCCCAGAACCGCACGCCCATGATCGGCTGCACGGTCTCGAGCGAGACGTCGAGGTGCTCGAGGGTCTTCGCCTCGTGGGTGGCGCCCCAGATGTTGGCGTCGGTCGAGTAGGCCTTCTCGGCACTGTCGCGGTAGGGCAGGCCGTGGGAGGTCAGCCACTGGCTCATCTCGTGCCGTCCCCCGAGCTCGGAGACGAACGCCGCGTCCAGCCAGGGCTTGTAGATCCGGAGGTCGGGGTTGGTGAGCAGGCCGTAGCGGTAGAACCGCTCGATGTCGTTGCCCTTGAACGTCGAGCCGTCACCCCAGATGTCGACGCCGTCCTCGTGCATCGCGCTGACCAGCATGGTGCCGGTGACCGCGCGGCCCAGCGGCGTGGTGTTGAAGTAGGCGCGCCCCGCCGAGCGCACGTGGAACGCCCCGCACGCCAGGGCGGCCAGCCCCTCCTCGACCAGGGGGCGCTTGCAGTCGACCGCGCGGGCGATCTCCGCGCCGTACTCGAGGGCGCGGGTCGGGACGGTGTCGATGTCGGGCTCGTCGTACTGCCCGATGTCGGCGGTGTACGTACACGGGATCGCGCCCTTGGCACGCATCCAGGCGACCGCCACGGAGGTGTCGAGACCTCCGGAGAAGGCGATGCCGACGCGCTGGCCGAGGGGGAGATCGGTGAGGACCTTGCTCACAGGTGTCTTCCTTGCGGTGAAGGGCTCGCGGTCTCGACAGGCTCGACCCACGAGCGGCGGTCTCGACGGGCTCGACCGCCGAGGGGTGGGGTCAGGGCGCCGGCTGCTGGGCCAGCGCCAGGAGTCGTCGGGCCAGGTCGTCGCCGCCCGCGGCCTCGCGCCCGATCACGAGCACCGTGTCGTCGCCGGCGATGGTGCCGAGCACGTCGCCGAACTCGACCTTGTCGAGGGCCGAGGCCAGGAACTGCGCGGCTCCCGGGCGGCGTGCGGAGCACCACCATGTTGGCGCTGGCATCGGCACTGACCAGGAGCTCGGCCAGGAGCCGCTGGAGCCGGTGACCCGCGGCCGCGGTCTCCCCCGGTGCCGTCGGCCGCCGGTCGCCACCCTCAGCAGGTACGGCGTACACCAGCGCGCCGGAGTGGGCGCGCACCCGCACCGCGTCGAGCTCGACCAGGTCGCGCGACAGCGTGCCCTGGGTGACCGTGACCCCCTGCTCGAGCAGCAGGTCGAGGAGCTCGGGCTGCGAGCGGACCTCGTGGGTGGACAGCAGGTCGACGATCAGGCCGTGCCGGCTGTTCTTCGTCGTCGGGCGGCGGGCGGTGCCGTTCACGTGGCCTCCCCGGGCGCGACCTCGAGCAGCCAGGTGATCGCCTTCTGGGCGTGGCGGCGGTTCTCCGCCTCGTCCCACACGACGCTCTGCGGGCCGTCGAGCACGTCGGCCTCGATCTCCTTGCCCCGGTAGGCGGGCAGGCAGTGCATGACGATCGCACCGGGCGCAGCGAGCGCCAGGAGCTCGGCGGTGACCGGGTTGGGGCTGAACGCCGCCCGCCGGGAGGCGGCCTCCTGCTCCTTGCCCATCGAGACCCAGGTGTCGGTGACGACGACGTCGGCGCCGGTGACGGCGGCCCGCGGGTCGGTCACGACCTCGGCCGTCGCGCCGTCGACACCCATCGGGTTGCCACCCAGCTCGGCGATGCCGGCGGCGAACGACGCCTGGGTCCGCAGCGTCGGCTGGTCGAAGATCGTCGCGACCGTCTTCGGCCCGGCCAGGCTGCGGGAGTCGTACGGCGACCGCTTGAGCGTGGCGGCCAGCTCGAGCACCTCCTCCTGCTCGCCCGGCGAGAGGTCGTCGTCGCGCAGGAAGTGTCGGGTCATCGGGGGGCTCCTTCGTCGGCCGCTGCAGAGGCGGCGTCGAGGATCCCGGACCAGGCCGCCAGGAACGCCGCGGCCTCGTCGTGGCCGAGGACCAGCGGCGGGGCCAGCCGCACCGTGCCCGGGCCGGTCGCGTTGACCAGGAACCCGTGCTCGCGGGCCGCCGCCACCACCGCCGGAGCGTCGACGGTCAGGTCGAGGCCGATCAGCAGGCCCCTCCCCCGCACCTCGAGGACGCGGGGGTCCGCGGCGAGGCCGGCCCTGAGGAAGTCCCCGACCTCGGTCGCGTGCGCCAGCAGCCCGTCGTCCTCGATGGTGTCCAGGACGGCGAGGGCGGCCGCGCAGGCGACCGGGTTGCCGCCGAACGTCGTGCCGTGGTGGCCGGGCTGGAGGAGGTCGGCGGCGGCACCGAGACCGAGGCACGCCCCGATCGGGATGCCGCCGCCGAGCCCCTTGGCGACCGTGACGACGTCGGGGGCGACCTGGGGGTCGGCCGCCGCCGCGAACCATCGTCCGGTGCGCCCGATCCCGGTCTGCACCTCGTCCAGCCACAGCAGGGCACCGTGGGCCGTGCTGATCCGGCGGGCGTCGGCGAGGTAGCCGTCGGGGGGGACGACGACCCCTGCCTCACCCTGCACCGGCTCCAGGACGCACCGCCGCGGTCTCGTCGGTGACGGCCGCGGCCAGCGCCGCGGAGTCGCCGTACGGGACGAAGGTGACGTGGCCCGGGAGCGGCTCGAACGGCTCGCGGTAGGCCGCCTTCGCGGTCAGCGCGAGCGCGCCCATGGTGCGGCCGTGGAACGATCCCTCGGCCGCGACCAGGTGGGTGCGGCCGGTACGCCGGGTGAGCTTGAGGGCGGCCTCGTTGGCCTCGGTGCCGGAGTTGGTGAAGAACACCTTGCCGGGCTGCCGCGGCGGGCTCCCAGGAGCGACCTCCCCGACCTGCGGGGGGCTCGCCAGGTCGAGGAGGCGCTCGGCCAGGGTGATCTGGGGCGCGGTCGCGAAGAAGTTGGAGACGTGGCCGAGCGTCGACAGCTGGCTCGGTGACGGCCTCGACCAGGGCCGGGTGGGCGTGGCCGAGCGCGTTGACGGCGATCCCGCCGAGGAGGTCGACGTACTCCCGGCCGTCCTCGTCCCAGACGTGGGCGCCCTTGCCGCGGGTGAGGACGAGCTGGGGCGGGCCGAAGGTGTTCATCAGCGCGGCGGCGTACCGCTCCTGGGTGGTCGTGCGTCATGCCCGTCGCCTTCCGGGTCTTGGTGGCGACGCCGGGCAGGACCTGGGTGCCGACGCCCTCGTCGGTGAAGAGCTCGAGCAGGACGGCGTGCGGCTCGCGGCCGTCGACGACCGTGGCCCGCGGGACGCCGCCCTGGACGGCCTGGAGGCAGGCGCCCATCTTCGGCACCATGCCCGACGGCGAGCGACGGCATCAGCTCGGCCAGCGACTCGGGGCTGATCTCGCTGATCACGTCGTCGCTGTCCGGCCAGTCGAGGTAGAGGCCCTCGACGTCGGTGAGCACCAGCAGCTTCTCGGCGCCCAGCGCGACCGCGAGAGCGGCGGCGGCGGTGTCGGCGTTGACGTTGTGGACGGTGCCGTCCTTGTCGGGGGCGACGCTGGAGATGACCGGGATCCGGCCGGCCTCGACGAGGTCGAGCACCGCCTCGGGGCGGACGTGAGCGACCTCGCCGACGAGGCCGAGGTCGACCTCCTCGCCGTCGACGATCGGTGTTGGTGCGCTCGGCGGTGAACAGGCCGGCGTCCTCGCCGGAGAGGCCGACCGCGAGCGGGCCGTGCTCGTTGACCAGGCCGACCAGCTCGCGCTGGACCTGGCCGACGAGCACCATCCGGACGACGTCCATCGCCTGCGGCGTGGTCACCCGCAGGCCGCCGCGGAACTCCGACTCGATCCCGAGCCGGTCGAGCATCGCCGAGATCTGCGGGCCGCCGCCGTGGACGACGACCGGCTTGAAGCCGGCGAAGCGCAGGAAGGCGATGTCCTCGGCGAAGGCGCGCTTGAGGGTGTCGTCGGTCATCGCGTTGCCGCCGTACTTCACCACGACGACCTTGCCGTGGTAGCGCTTCAGCCACGGCAGGGCGGCGGCCAGGGTCGCGGCCTTGGCGGGTCGGGGGCCGGGGTCGGCGTGGTCGTCGTCATGAGCTGTACGCCGAGTTCTCGTGGACGTAGGCGTGGGTCAGGTCGTTGGTCCACACCGTCGCCCTCGCGTCGCCGGCCTTGAGGTCGACGGTGACGGTGACCTCGCGCGGCTTCAGGTCGACCGTCGGCCGGGTCGGCGGCGGGGGTCGACCGCCGGCACACCCAGACGCCGTTCATCGCGACGTCGAGGTCGGCGGGGTCGAAGGCGGCCTGGGTCGTGCCGATGCTGGCCAGCACCCGGCCCCAGTTGGGGTCGTTGCCGAAGACGGCGGCCTTGAAGAGGTTGCTGCGCGCGATGCTGCGGGCCACCTCGACGGCGTCGTCCTCGGAGGCGGCGTCGAGCACGGTGATCGCGATCTCGTGGTCGGCGCCCTCGGCGTCGGCGAGCAGCTGCATGGCCAGGTCGGTGCAGGCCTGGGTCACCGCGTCGGTGAAGTCGGCGCGGCGTCGGGGTGATCCCGCTGGCGCCGCTGGCCATGCAGGGTCACGGTGTCGTTGGTCGACATGCAGCCGTCGGAGTCGAGCCGGTCGAAGCTGACCCGGGTCGCGGCCCGCAGCGCGGTGTCGAGGTCGCTCGGCGCTGGCGACGGCGTCGGTGGTGAGCACGACGAGCATGGTCGCGAGCTGGGGCGCCAGCATCCCGGCGCCCTTGGCCATGCCGCCGACGGACCAGCCGGCTCCCTCGACCACGACCTGCTTGGGCACGGAGTCGGTGGTCATGATCGCGCGGGCAGCGTCGTCGCGCCGCCGCGTCCGCCCGTCCGCCGCGTGCCCAGCGCGTCGTACGCCGCGTCGACGCCGGCGAGCACCTGCGCGCGGTCGTTGGCCAGGCCGATCAGGCCGGTCGAGCAGACCACGACGTCGACCGCGCCGATGCCGAGGTGCTCGGCGACCTGCTCGGCGACGGCGTGGGTGGTCTGGAAGCCCTCGGGGCCGGTGTAGCAGTTGGCGCCGCCGGAGTTGAGCACGACCGCGCGGACGACGCCGTCCTTGGCGACCTCCTGGCTCCACAGCACGGGGTTGGCCTGGCACCGGTTGGCGGTGAACACCGTCGCGGCGTCGTACGACGGGCCGTCGTTGACGACGAGCGCGACGTCCTTCGCGCCGGTGGACTTGAGCCCGGCGGCCACGCCGGCCGCGCGGAAGCCCGCGGGTGGGTGACGCTCATGCCGGTCCCTCCTGCCCCGTCTGCCACATCGCGACGGCGTTCCCGTCGCTTCGTGGGGGTTGCAACGGCCGACAAGCGACGGGATCGCCGGTCAGCCGGTGATCCCGACACAGGCCATTCACGGCGCCACCCCGACGGAGGTCAGGCCCAGGGTCTCGTCGAGGCCGAGGGCGAGGTTCATGGACTGGACGGCGCCGCCGGCGGTGCCCTTGGCGAGGTTGTCGATCGCGCCGACGACGACCAGGCGGCCGGCGGCTCGTCGACGGTCACCTGGAGGTGGCAGGCGTTGCTGCCGTGGACGGCCTTGGTCTGCGGCCACTCCCCCTCCGGCAGCACGCGCACGAACGGCTCGGCGTCGTAGGCCTTGAGGTAGGCCTCGCGCACCTCGTCGGCGGTCGTGCCGGGCGTCAGCGGCGCTGAGCAGGTGGCGAGGATGCCGCGCGACATCGGCACCAGCAGCGGCGTGAAGCTGACCGTCACCTCGGCCTCGGTGAGGGCCGCGAGGTTCTGGACGATCTCGGGGGTGTGCCGGTGGACGCCGCCGACGCCGTACGCCGAGGCGTTGCCCATCACCTCGCTGCCGAGCAGGTGGGGCTTGGCGGCCTTGCCGGCGCCGCTGGTGCCGGAGGCGGCGACCACGACCACGTCGGGCGTCACCAGGCCGGCCGCGACGGCGGGAGCGAGGGCGAGCGAGGACACCGTCGGGTAGCACCCCGGTACGGCGATCCGCCGGGCACCGCGCAGCGCGTCGCGCTGCACCGGGGAGCTCGGGCAGGCCGTAGGGCCAGGTGCCGGCGTGGTCGCCGCCGTAGAACCGCTCCCACTGCGCCGCGTCCCGCAGCCGGAAGTCGGCGCCGCAGTCGACCACCAGGATCTGGTCCGAGCAGTCCGCGGCCAGGGCTGCCGACCGACCGTGCGGCAGGGCCAGGAACACCACGTCGTGGCCGGCCAGGGTCTCGGGCGTCGTCTCGCGCAGCACCCGGTCGGCCAGCGGGGTCAGGTGGGGCTGGAGCGAGCCGAGCGTGCGCCCCGCGTTGCCGCCGGCGGTGAGGTGCGCCGACCTCGACCTCGGGTGGCCGAGCAGCAGACGCAGCAGCTCGCCACCGGCGTACCCGCTCGCGCCGGCGACCGCGACTCTCACCTGAGACATGTGCATGATCATACGATGAAGTGCATGTTCATGCCAGCCGGGGTCGCGCTCCAGGGTCGGGACCTCCGGGGGGTCGCGGACGTCGGTGCTCGCGGCTAGGTTTCTGGGCATGGCGCGACTGGACTTCCCCGACGTACCTCGAGCACATCCGCGACGAGTCGCGGAAGTTCCGCGACGTGCTCGCCGACTGTGACC
The DNA here is from genome assembly GCA_963808115.1 of uncultured Actinomycetota bacterium. Lineage (GTDB taxonomy): Bacteria > Actinomycetota > Actinomycetes > Propionibacteriales > Nocardioidaceae > Nocardioides. The sequence goes on along the minus strand of CAWEEN010000002.1, from coordinate 132,121 downwards.
CCGCCGCCGAGGTGCCGAGCTGCCCCGAGTGGCGCGCGGCCGACCTCCTGTGGCACCTCGGCGAGGTGCAGCACTGGTGGACCTGGATGGTCGAGCACCGGCCCAAGGGCCCCGACGAGTACCCCCAGCCCGACCGCCCGGCCGACTACGCCGACCTGCTCGCCTTCTACGACGCGCAGTACACCGCGCTGGTCGACGCGCTGGCCGCGGCCGACCCGGCCGACGAGGCCTGGACGTGGCACTCCGACCACAAGGACGTCGCGTTCATCTACCGCCGGCAGGCCCACGAGGCCCTGATCCACCGGCGCGACGCCGAGCTGGCCACCCACACGATCTCACCGTTCCCGGCTGACCTGGCCGCCGACGGTGTCGACGAGGTGCTCGACATCATGTACGGCGGGTGCCCGCCCTGGGGCGAGTTCTCAGGGCTCCCCCACTACGTCCGGATCGACCTCACCGACACCGGTGACCGGGTGTGGGTGCAGCTCGGCCGCTTCCACGGCACCGACCCCGACGGCATCGAGCACGAGGAGGACGACATCCACGTCGTCCCCGATCCCGGGGTCGAGCCCGACGCCGTGGTCAGTGGCACGGCCGAGGCCCTCGACGCGCGCATCTGGCGCCGTGGCGACGGCGCCGACACCCACCTCGCCGGCGACCTCCGGATCATCGACAAGTTCCGCTCGGTGATCCACCAGCCGATTACGTAGGTCGGCGCGGGCATCACCGGGCCTCGACACGCCGGTCGCGGCTCGCTCGACCACCAACAGGCGGTCCGCTGGCGCGTCCCGCCTACTCCTCCAGCCAGGTCGCGAACGACTCGAACCCGAACGGCCGGCCGAGGAAGTCCTCCACCAGGTCGGCGGCGTCCCTGCGCCCGCCCTGGGCCAGGATCCGGTCGCGGTAGCGCGCCGCCACCTCAGGCGCGAACAGGTCGTCCGCGGTCGAACGCCGAGAACAGGTCCTTGGCGATCACCAGCGACCACATGTAGGTGTAGTAGCCGCTGGAGTAGCCGTCGAGGTGCCCGAACGACGGCGTGGAAGTGGGTGTCGGGCACCGGGGCGACCATCGAGTACGTCGCCTGCAGCTCGCGCGAGAGCGCCGAGGCGGCAGCCCCGTCGGCGGGCGGGTCCTGGTGGATCCGGTAGGACAGCGCGGCGTAGAACATCTGGCTCCGGGCCGTCAGCCCCTTGGCGAAGTCCTCCGCCTCCCGCATCCGCGCCACCAGGTCGGCCGGGATCGGCGTCCCGTCCTCGTCGGTCGCGAAGCCCTGCAGGACGCTCGCGTCCCACGCCCACTCCTCGAGCAGCTGCGAGGGCGCCTCGACGAAGTCCCACTCGGTGGCGACGCCGCTGAGCCGGGCCCAGCGCTGGTGCCCGCCGACGCACGTGGTGGATGAGGTGGCCGAACTCGTGGAAGAGCGTGACCACGTCGTCGTGCTCCATCAGCCCCTGCGGGGAAGTTGCACACCAGCACGCCCTCGGGGAGCTGCCGCCCGGTCACCCCGTCGGTGAGGGTGAACTGCGCGGCGTGGTTGAACTTGTTGGCCCGAGGGTGGAGGTCGAGGTGGATCCGGCCGATCGGCTGGCCGGCCAGGGTGACGTCGTACGACGCGACGTCCGCGTGCCAGGTGGGTGCGTCGACCCGGGTGTAGCCGAGGTCGAAGAGGCGGCCGGTCACGTCGAGCAGTCCTTGGCGGACCTTCTCGAAGGCGAAGTAGCGACGCACCTCCTGTGCGTCGACGCTGTGCTGCTCGCGCTTGATCGCCTCGATGTAGAAGCGGGTGTCGGCGCCGTCGAGGGTCTCGGCGTCGGGGCGGTCCTGGCGGATTCGCTCGAGGATGATGTCGCGATCGCGCAGGGCCGAGGCCTCGGAGGCCTTGCTGATCTTGTCGATGAACGCCGGGATCGCGTCGCCGGTCTCGATCATCTTGACCTCGGCGTCGTACGACGGCCACCCGTCGTAGCCCAGGAGGGAGGAGTGCTCCTGGCGGAGCTTCATCAGCTCGACCAGGACCTCGTCGTTGGCCGGCCAGGCCCGGTTGTTGAACGCCGTCGCGACCGTCAGCCGCGCGTCCCGGTCGGTGGCGAACGTCAGCATCGGGACGACGTCGGGGTACTCCAGGGAGAGCTCCACGAGACCGTCGTCGCCGACCGGGTGGGCCTCGACCCAGTCGCTGGGGAGACCGTGCGAGCTGGTCGGGCCGCACCTTGACCGTCGTGTCGTCGTCGCGGATGTTGCGCTCGAAGGTCTGGCTGAGCTCGTTCTCGCGCTCGTTGATCTGCCGGACCCGGTCGCGGATCGCCTGGTCGCGGTCGACCCCGGAGCGGCGGAAGTCGCGAAGGGCGAAGTTGCGGACGCGTTCGGCGTCGTCGTCGAGCCCGGAGGTGCGCTGCTCGGCGTCGTCGACGACCAACAGGTCGTAGACCTCCCGGTCCAGCGAGAGGTCGGTCAGCAGCCGGTGGGCCTCGACCTGCGCCTGCTCGGCCTGGTCCCGGAGCGCGGCATCGGGGTGGACCTGCTGGACCAGGCTGCTGGCCGCGAAGGCGTTGGCGAGGGAGGTGTTGATGCCGTTCCAGCGGTCGAGCAGCTCCGCGGCCCGGTCGGGCCGGTCGGCCTTCAGCGAGGCGATCTGCTCGCGAGCGGCGGTGAGCTGGTCGTCGGTACGGGTGCCCAGCCAGGCCGACCAGGCAGCGGTCCCGGCGTCGGGGGTGGGCAGGGTCAGCGGCTCGAGATCGGTCACGCCCCCGAAACTACCCGCCCCCACGCCGAGTCGGCACGTGACGACTCGGGGCGCGCTGTCCGTGCCTGGCCACGCCGGCTCAGCGTTGGACGGCGCCCACGGCTGCGGCGGCGGCCGCGACCGCGGCGTCGCGGGCGGCGCCGGTCTCGGCCTCGGTCAGGGTGCGGTCGGGAGCGCGGAAGCGGAGGGCGAAGGCCAGCGACTTCTTGCCCCTCGCCGACCTGGGGTCCGGTGTAGACGTCGAACAGGCGGACCGACTCCAGCAGCGCGCCCGCGCCCTGGCGCAGTGCCGCCTCGACGGCGGCCGCCGGGACGGTGGCGTCGACGACGAGCGCGACGTCCTCCTTGGCCAGCGGCTGGTGGGAGTACGACGGGGCGCGGGGTGCGTCGACGGCGTGCTCCATCAGGAGGTCGAGGTCGATCTCGAGGGCGGCCGTGCCGCGCGGCAGCCCGTAGGCCTGGCAGACCCGCGGGTGGAGCTCGCCGGCGTGACCGAACTCCACGTCGCCGACCAGCACCTGGCCGCACCGGCTGGGGTGCCAGGGCATCCGGGCGACCTGCTCGACCCGCACCTCGACCCCGAGCTCGTGGCCGAGGGCCCGGACCAGCTCGACCGCGTCGGTCCAGTCCGCGGTGCGGCCCGGTCCCCACCAGCCGGCCGGGTCGCGCTCGCCGCTGAGGACGGCGGCCAGGAACAGCGGCTGCACCGGCAGCGCGGTCGAGCAGCTTGTCCAGCTCGGCGTCGCTCGGGCGCCACTCGACGCCGTACACCGGGGCCGGCCCGCGGTCGACCGGGAACGCGACGGTGCCGGTCTCGAACAGCGCGACGCCCGTGGCGCCGCGACCGAGGTTGCGACCGGCCGACTCGAGCATCCCGGGCAGCAGCGTGGTCGTGTAGAGCGGCTTCTCGGCGGACAGCGGGTTGGACAGCCGGACGGCGTGCCGGAGCGGGTCGTCGGCCGGCAGACCGAGCGCGTCGAAGGTGTCGTCACCGACGAACGGCATGCTGACGACCTCGATGCAGCCCAGCGAGGCCAGGGTGCGACCGATCCGGCGCCGCAGCCGCTGCTCGCGGGTGAGCCCGCGCCCGGCGGGCGCGGTCGGGAGCACCGACGGCACCTGGTCGTAGCCGACGATCCGGACGACCTCCTCGACCAGGTCGTAGGGGTCGTTCAGGTCGGGCCGCCAGGGCGGAGGCGTGACGGACAGGTCGTCGTCGCCGGCGACCGTCGCGCCGACCGCGACCAGCGCGGCCCGCACCTGCTCGTCGTCGATGGGCAGCCCGGCCACCCGGCCCGGCAGAGCGACGGGCAGCGAGATGGCGTGTCTGCGTCGGCGGCGTGCCGACCACGGTGACCCCCGGAGCCGCGGTGCCGCCGCCGTACGTCGTGAGCAGCTCGACCACGCGGTCGGCCGCGGCCTCGCAGATGGTCGGGTCGACGCCTCGCTCGTTGCGCTTGCCGGCCTCGGAGGTCAGCCGGTGGCGCTTGCCGGTACGGAACATCGAGACCGCGTCCCAGTGCGCGGCCTCGACCACGACCGTGGTCGTCGCGTCGGAGATCTCGGTGGCCTCGCCGCCCATGACGCCGCCGAGCCCGATCACGCCGGAGTCGTCGCAGACCACGAGGTCCTCGGGCGACAGCTCGCGGTCGGTGCCGTCGAGGGTGCGCAGCCGCTCCCCCGCCGACGCCCGACGTACGACGAGGGGTCCCTGCAGGCGGTCGCCGTCGTAGCCGTGGATCGGCCGGCCGGTCTCGAGCATCACGTAGTTGGTGACGTCGACGGCCAACGAGATCGGGCGCATGCCGGCCAGCCGGATCCGGGTGGCCAGCCAGTCGGGGACGGCGCGGTCGGGTCGAAGCCCGTGACCGTCCGGGCCACGAACACCGGGCAGCCGATGCTGTCGTCGACCCGTACCGGGTAGCCGGCACCGTTCGGCGGCCGGCACCGGGCGTGCACACGGGTCGGTGAAGGTCACGGCGTAGGCCGTCGCCGCCTCGCGGGCGATGCCGCGCAGCGACAGGGCGTAGGCCCGGTCGGGGTTGATCTCGAACTCGATGACCTCCTCGTCGAGACCCAGCACCGGCCGGGCGTCCTGGCCGGGCTCCCCGCGTCGACGGGGAGCACGATGATGCCGTCGTGGTCGTCGCCCAGCCCCAGCTCGGCGGCGGAGCAGATCATCCCGGCCGAGACGTGGCCGTAGGTCTTGCGGGCGGAGATCTCGAAGCCGCCCGGCAGCACGCCGCCCGGCAGCACCACGACCACCAGGTCGCCGGCAGCGAAGTTGTGCGCGCCGCAGACGATGCCCTGCGGTTCCCCGGTGCCGTTGGCGTCGCCGACGTCGACGGTGCACCAGTTGATGGTCTTGCCGTTCTTCTGCGGCTCGGGCTCCATCGTCAGCACCCGGCCGACCACGAGCGGGCCGGTGATCTCGGCGCCGGGCTGCTCGAGCGCCTCGAGCTTGAGGCCGAGCGCGGTCAGCCGGTGGGCGAGGTCGACCGGTCGCGAGGTCGGCCGGCAGGTCGGCGTACTCGCGGATCCAGGAGACGGGGGTGCGCATCAGGCGTGACTTTCGGAGGAGGTGGTGGGCGCGGCGGGCGTGATGGGGGTCCGCCTCACCACTCGGTGCCGAAGGCGGAGGAGAACCGCGCGTCGCCCTCGAAGAGCGCACGCATGTCCTCCACGCCGGTGCGGAACATCATCGAGCGGTCGATGCCCATGCCGAACGCGAATCCCGCGTAGCGCTCGCTGTCCACGCCACAGGCGGCCAGGACGCGCGGGTTGACCACGCCGCAGCCACCCCACTCGATCCAGCCCTCGCCCTTGCAGGTGCGGCACGACTCGACGTCGCCGGCCACGCCGCGGCAGACGAAGCAGACCAGGTCGACCTCGGCGGAGGGCTCGGTGAAGGGGAAGTACGACGGGCGGAAGCGGGTCGTGATGCCCTCACCGAACATCTGCTGCGGCGAAGTGGTCGAGGGTGCCCTTGAGGTGGGCCATGGTGATGCCCTCGTCGATCACGAGGCCCTCGACCTGGTGGAACATCGGCGAGTGGGTCGCGTCGTACTCGTCGGTGCGGAACACCCGGCCCGGGCAGACGACGTAGATCGGCGGGGTGCGGGTGAGCATGGTGCGCGCCTGCACCGGTGAGGTGTGCGTGCGCAGCACGAGGTGGTCGTCGGCCGGGTCGGTCCAGAAGGTGTCCTGCATGGTGCGTGCGGGATGGTCGGGACCGAGGTTGAGGGCGTCGAAGTTGAGCCACTCGGCCTCGAGCACCGGCCCCTCGGCGACCTCCCAGCCCATGGCCACGAAGAGGTCGGCGATGTAGTCGGACATCAGGGTGAGCGGGTGCCGCGACGCCGCGCGGGCGACGGCCGGTCGGCAGGGTGACGTCGACGGTCTCCTCGACGAGCATCCGCTCCTCGGCCTCGGCCTCGAGCACCGCCGTGCGCTCCGCGAGCGCCTGGTTGACCGCGCCGCGGGCCTGCCCGACCCGCTGGCCGGCGTCCTTCTTGGCGGCCGGCGGGCAGGGCGCCGATCTCGCGGTTGGCCAGGGCGAGCGGCGACCGGTCGCCGGCGTGGTCGAGCCGGGCCTGCTTGAGCGCGGCGAGGTCGGAGGCGGCCGCGATCGCAGCCAGAGCCTCGTCGCGGGCGGCTGCGACCTGCTCCGGCTGGAGCGGGCTGACCTCGACCGGGTCGTACTGGGTGTTCGGGCCCGACATGGGTGCCTTTCAGGTTCGTCCTGCTGCCAGACAGTGTAGGAAGGCGGCCTCGGTGCGCGACGACGGGGTTTCCCGGCGCGGACGCCGTCAGATCTCGTCGGTGCCGAACGCCCGCCACGTGGTCACGATCCGCGCGCCACCGCCGCGGGGCGTCGTCGATGGTGACCGTGCCGCCCTGGGCGCGGACCAGCCCGTTGACCAGGTAGAGCCCGAGACCGGAGCCGCCGCGCTGCCCGGTGGTCCAGAACTTGGTGAACGCTCGCTGCCGCACCTCCGGCGCGATGCCGTCGCCGTGGTCGTCCACCTGGACGCTGACCAGGTCGCCGTCGAGCCAGGCGGTGACGTGCACCGGGGGCGAGCCGTGCCGGATCGCGTTCTCCAGGAGGTTGGTCAGCACCTGGGTGACCTTGTCGGGGTCGGCCCAGATGTGGGGCAGGTCGTCGGGTGCGGAGTAGTCGATGTGGTGGGGCGCCCCGGCCCGGACGCTCTCCACGACCCGCGGGTGAGCACGCCGACGTCGCACGGACGCGGGTGCATCGAGAGCCGTCCGGTGTCGAGCCGGGCGACGTCGAGCAGCTCGGTGATCAGTCGGCTCAGCCGGTCGGAGTCGGCGTGCACCGTGGTGAGCATCAGCTTCTTCTGCTCGTCGTTGAGCCGGTCCCAGCGGTTGAGGAGTGCCTGGACGAACCCCTTGACGCCGGTCAGCGGGGAGCGCAGCTCGTGGGCGACGGTGGCCACCAGGTCGGAGCGTTCGCGGTCCAGACGCGCGCGCGCCCGGCCGGAGCGCAGGCTCACCGCCACGGTGGTGACCGGGCCGCCGCGGGTGTGGCGATGCATCCGGGCCGCGACCAGCACCTCGTCGCCGGTCGGCAGCACCCACGCCTGTTCCGGGATGCCGCTGCGCGTCACCAGCCCGTCGTACGGCGTGGCGCAGGCGACCCACTCGGCGCCCTCGTGGTCGGTGACCGCCAGCACCTCGGACAGCGGGCGTCCCACGGCGGCGGCGCGGTCGGCGCCGAGCATGGTCGCGGCGCGGTCGTTGAGGAGCGTGACCCGGCCCTCGGCATCGGCGATGACGACGCCGTCGGGCAGCAGGTCGACGGTGTCCACGCGGCGCAGCCTAGTCGGCACCGGCGAGGAGATACGTTGCTGCGGGCGGCCCCTCCCCCCGGTGGGGCCGACCCGACAACGTGTGGTGGACAGCCCCTCCCCCGTGGGGCCCGCCCGAAGTCCGTGTCTCGGAAGCACGAACAGGACTAAGATAGTGCTGGTATCCACCCGAACACAACCGATTTCGCAGGAAACGCGAAACTTTACCGTGGAAAGAGTGTGTCAGTGCTGGTGTCGGAGCTCGCCGAGCGCGCGGACCTGCCGTTGGCGACCGTCAAGTACTACCTGCGGGCCGGGCTGCTGCCGCCGGGCCGGGTCACCGGTCCGCGCTCGGCGGAGTACGACGAGACCCACGTGCGCCGGTTGCACATCCTCCGCGCCCTGCGTGAGGTCGGCGGGGCGCCGGTCTCGTCGCTCCAGGCCATCGTCGACGCCCTCGAGGACCCGGTCCGCCCGACCCACGAGCTGTTCTGCGAGATCTCCGACGACCTGAGCCCGCCGCTGCCGGAGGACCGGCCGACCGCCGAGGTCGACCGGGCCGTGGACGCGGTGATCGAAGGCGTCGGCTGGAGCGGCGTCCGCGCCGACGCCGGCGCACGACGTCGGCTGGCGGCGGTCGTCCAGCTCGGCGGCTCCGAGCTGCTCACGGTCAACCCCGAGATCCTCGCGTCCTACGCGCGGCTGGCCGACGAGCTGTGCCGAGCCGAGATCACGATGGTCGACACGACCAAGGACCGCCAGGGCACGCTCGAGGACATGGTGGTCGGGGAGGCCGTCTTCGGCGAGATCCTCGCCCTGCTGCGCCGTCTGGGTCACGAGCACTACGACGAGCAGCGACGCCGCGAGTCGGCTGCCCCCTGAGCCGGGTCAGCGTCTCCGGGCGCTCTCGTGCAGGCAGATGGCGGCCGCGGTCGCCAGGTTGAGGCTCTCCGCGCGGCCGCGGATCCGGATCCGTACGCGATGGTCGGCCAGCGCGGCCAGGTCGTCGGGAGAGCCCGTGCGCCTCGTTGCCGAAGAGCCAGGCCGTGGGCCGGTCGAGCAGGTCGCCGGCATCGTCGAGCAGCACCTCGCCCCGGCCGTCGGCAGCCAGCACCGTGAGGCCGGCCTCCTGAGCGGCGCGGACGGCGCGGGCGGGGTCGGGCTCGAGGGCGACCGGCAGGTGGAACACGCTGCCCACGCTGGCCCGGACGGTCTTGGCGTTGTAGAGGTCGACCGACTCGCCGGCCAGCACGACCGCGTCGACGCCGAGCGCGTCGGCGGTGCGGACCAGGGTGCCGGCGTTGCCGGGGTCACGGACCTCGGCGCACAGGGCCACCAGCGCCGCGCCCCGTGGCCGGGGCGGCGAGGGCGTCGGCCAGCGGCGACGTCGACGAACGAGCAGACGGCCACCAGGCCGGCCGGGGTCACGCTGTCGCTGAGCGAGGCCAGGGCGCGGTCGTCGACCAGGCGTCAGCCGCGGGGCCTGCGTCACCAGCGCGGCGTACCGCTCGGAGGCGGCGACGGTGGCGAACACCTCGACCACGCAGCCCGGCCGAGAGCGCGCCCTCGACGGCCTTCGGGCCGTCGGCGAGGAACAGCCGCCGTTCGGCGCGAACCGAACGACGGCTGAGCTTGCGCGTCTCCTTGACCCGGGTGTTGCCGGCCGTCAGCGGGGTCACCGGCGGTCTCGACAGGCTCGACCGACGGCGTCCACGCGACCGACCGCCTCAGGAGGCCTTGGGGGCGTTGACGTCCTCGGGCAGGGCGGCCTTGGCGGTCTCGACGAGCGCGGCGAACGCGGGGGCGTCGTTGACGGCCAGGTCGGCCAGGATCTTGCGGTCGACCTCGACCCCGGCCAGGTTGAGCCCCTGGATGAACCGGTTGTAGGTCATGCCGTTGGCGCGGGCCGCGGCGTTGATCCGCTGGATCCAGAGCCGGCGGAAGTCACCCTTGCGCGCCTTGCGGTCGCGGTAGCTGTAGACCAGCGAGTGGGTGACCTGCTCCTTGGCCTTGCGGTACAGGCGCGAGCGCTGGCCGCGGTAGCCGCTGGCGCGCTCGAGGGTGGTACGACGCTTCTTGTGGGCGTTCACTGCCCGCTTGACGCGTGCCATGGGTGATTCTCCTTCAGGGTCGTGCTCGGTGGTCGGCGTTGCGCGCGGCCACCGCCAGCGGGTGGTTAACGGCCGAGCAGCTTCTTGGCGCGCGGGACGTCGGCCTTGGCGACGTCGGTGGTACCGGTCATGCGGCGGGTGACCTTGGAGGACTTCTTCTCCAGGTTGTGGCGCTTGCCGGCCTTCTCGCGCAGCAGCTTGCCCGAGCCGGTCACCTTGAACCGCTTGCTCGCGCCGGAGTGCGTCTTGTTCTTCGGCATCGTTCCTCTTCCTCTTCTCGTACGTCGTGTGGTCGCGGCTGGCGCGGGCACACGTCGTTCTGTGCAGGCGTGGTCCTGCGGTGGACTACTCCTGCGAAAACTGGGTGAGACCTTCGTTCTTCTCCGAACTCCGCTCCGGAGCTTTCCAAGCCTGAGCTCTGCTCAGGCTTCGATCTCCGGATCCAAGTTCTCGGACCGTCCGTGGGCCTTCTTCTGGGCCACGGCCTGCCCCGCGTTGTGCGCGATGCGCTCCTCGCGCTCCTCGGCCTCGTCGGCGGCCCGGGCGGCGGCCCGCTCCGCCTTGGCGGCCTGCATCTCGACCTTGGCCTCGGCCTTCTTCTTGTGCGGCCCGAGCACCATGATCATGTTGCGGCCGTCCTGCTTCGGCGCGGACTCCACGAAGCCGAGCTCCGTGACGTCCTCGGCCAGGCGCTGCAGCAGCCGGAACCCGAGCTCGGGACGGTGCTGCTCGCGACCGCGGAACATGATGGTGATCTTGACCTTGTCTCCGGCCTTCAGGAACCGCACGACGTGACCCTTCTTGGTCTCGTAGTCGTGCGCGTCGATCTTGGGACGAAGCTTCATCTCCTTGATGATCACGTTCGTCTGGTTCCGGCGGGCTTCACGGGCCTTCTGGGCGTTCTCGTACTTGAACTTCCCGTAGTCCATGAGCTTGCAGACCGGCGGACGTGCCATCGGGGCGACCTCGACCAGGTCGAGGTCGGCCTCCTGGGCGAGCTTGAGGGCCTCGCCCGTGGGGACGATGCCGACGGTCTCGCCGTTGGGTCCGACGAGCCGGACCTCGGGAACCCGGATCCGGTCGTTGATGCGCAGCTCGGTGCTGATGTGTCCTCCATGTGTCGTACGGCTGGGTGACACCGGGGAGGCCAGGGTCCGGCGCCAGAAATGCCGGAAGCCCCCACGCGACGCGCGGAGGCTCGAGGAACACGCCACGCCTGGACACGTCCCAGGGGACGCGTCGCACCCGTGGTGCGGACCGGACCCGACGACCTGTGTGCCCAGGTGCGGCACGGCGGTCGGTGCGGGTGGGAGTGAGCCTCCACTTGTCAGACCCTCCTCGTCGCCCGGGAAAGCGGCCACGAGTCAGGTCGGTCGGTGACAAGGGTAACAACCGGACGCCGCGGGCGCCTATTCCTGGTCCGAGGGCTCCACCGGCTCCTTCCACGCGGGTCCCTCGGCGGTCTGGACGAGCGACCAGCCGCGGGCGAGGCCGAGCAGGGCCTCGCCCTCCACGGCGTACGGCGTGGGGCCGGCGACGTCGAGCAGCAGCGCGGCCGCCCCCTCCTGCAGCGCGGAGCGCGCCGCGTCGCGCGCGGTCACTGCGACCGGCCGGGCGTCGGGTCGCCAGGCGGTCAGGCGTGTCCAGGCCGGTGAACCCCAGCAGCGCCTGCCGGCCGTCGTGGCCGGTGAGCAGGACCGTGGCCATGTCGCTGGTCTTCTCGCGGGCCAGTCCCTGCTCGTCGTGCTCGACCTCGCCGAGGATCGCCACCACCGGCACCAGGACCCGGGCCCGGCCCAGCGCCGCGAGCACGGCGAGGTGGCGGTCCGGGTCGGCCGCGTCGCCGGCCAGGGCCAGGAGCGCCGCCCGCAGGTCGGGGTCGGCCCCGCCGAGGTCACCGGCGAAGGCGGACCCGGGGAGGCTCCGGCCGCCCGGGGAGCCGGGCACTGGACGCTCGGACATGCGGGAGATCGTGCCATGCTGGAGGGGTGAACGACGTGTCGTGGGGAGCCCTCGCCCTCTCCCTGTCGGTGCTGGGTGGGATCTACACCTGGTGGGCACTGCGCCACCGCGGGGTCACCGCGGCCGTGCGGGGCGCCGGGATCACCCTGCTGCCGCTGGCGGCCTGGATGACCGGGTTGCTGTCGGTCTTCGGCGACGTCGTCGACACCTTCGGGACCTGGTTCGCCCACCTCATCTTCAGCCCCAAGGTCTGGCTCGGGATGATCCTCTTCGTGGTCGCGTTCGTGCTGATCGGTGGCGCCAACGCCCTGGCCCGCCGGAGCCGCCCCGACGCGGCCGAGCCGGGCGGCAAGCCGTCGAAGGGCGGCAAGCCGAAGCCCACGAAGTCGGTCGCCGCGACGAGCGCGGCCGACCCGCTGATCGACGACGACCTGGCCGAGATCCAGGCGATCCTCAAGAAGCGCGGCATCTCCTGATGGGTACCACCGCAGGCGGCGACGGACACGTCGCCCGCAACCGCCTGTGGGCACGCCTCAGCGCGGCGGTGGCCGGGCTCGAGACGCCGCCCGCGACGCCGGTCATGGTCGTCGACCTGGACGCCTTCGACGCGAACGCCGCCGACCTGGTCCACCGGGCAGCCGGCAAGCCGGTCCGGGTGGCGTCGAAGTCGCTGCGCGTGCCCGCTCTGATCGAACGGGCGCTCGCCGCCCCGGGCTTCCAGGGCGTGCTCGCCTACACCTTGCGCGAGGCGCTCTGGCTGGAGGAGCACGGGGTCAGTGACGACGTCGTGATCGCCTACCCCACCGTCGACCGCTCCGCCATCGCTGCCCTGCTCGCCTCACCGTCCGCCGCCCGTCACGTCACCCTGATGGTCGACGAGCCGGCCCATCTCGACGTGGTCGACGCGGTCCGCACCTCTGCGGACCCGCAGGTCCGGGTGGCGATCGACATCGACGCCGGCCTCCGGATGGGGGGCCAGCACGTCGGGCCGCGGCGTTCCCCGCTCTACGACGCCGAGGACGTCGTGCGCTTCGCCCAGGCGGTGGTCGCGCGGCCGGGGTTCGACCTGGTCGGAGTGATGACCTACGAGGGCCAGGTCGCCGGCGTTCCCGACGACGTGCCGTCCCAGCGCGCCCGGTCGCTCGTCGTACGGCGGCTGAAGTCGGCCTCGATGACCCAGCTGACCGAGCGGCGCCGGGTGCTCGCCGACCGGCTCTCCGCTCTCGTCGACCTCGAGTTCTGGAACGCCGGCGGCTCGGGCTCGGTGCAGGCCACCGCGGCCGACTCCTCGGTCACCGAGATCGCGGCCGGCTCGGGACTGCTCGTCCCCGGGCTGTTCGACCACTACCAGTCCTTCGCGCCGCGGCCGGCCGCGTTCTACGGGCTGCCGGTGACCCGCAAGCCGTCCGACGCGATCGCCACGGTGCACGGCGGCGGCTTCGTCGCCTCGGGCCCCGTCGGGGCGGACCGGACACCGCTCCCGTGGGCGCCGCCGGGCCTGCACCTGACCGGGCTCGAGGGCGTGGGCGAGGTGCAGACGCCGCTCACGGGCCACCCGGCCGCTCTCCTGCGGGTCGGCGACCTGGTGTGGTTCCGGCACGCCAAGTCCGGCGAGCTGTTCGAGCACACCAACTCCGTCCAGCTCCTGGCCGGCGACTCGTTCGTCGACGAGGTGCCGACCTACCGCGGCTGCGGCAACGCCTGGTGAGCAACGCGCAGACCGTCCTCGACCTGGCGCTCTCCCGGGAGCCCACCCTCGGTCGGGGGCGGCTGGTCTGCGTGGACGGCCCGGCCGGGTCGGGCAAGACCACGCTGGCCGCCGAGATCGCCACTCTGACCGCCGCAGCGGTGCTCCACATGGACGACCTGTTCGAGGGCTGGGCGGGCCTCCCGGGGATCACCGGCCAGCTCGAGGCGCTGCTACGGCCGCTGGCCGCCGGCCGCTCCGGCTCCTACCGCCGCTGGGACTGGCCCGGGAACGCGTGGGCCGAGACCGTGCTGGTGCCGCCGGCACCCCTGCTGGTGCTCGAGGGCGTCGGGTCAGGCTCGGCCTCGGTCGACACCCTGATCACCGTGCTGGCCTGGGTCGAGGTGCCCTACGAGCTCCGGATGGCCCGTGGGCTCGAGCGCGGCGGTGTCGGCGTGGCGGAGCACTGGCCGCAGTGGGCCGTCGACGAGCAAGCACTGTTCGACCGGGACCGGACCCGCGAGCGGGCGGACGTCGTCCTCGACGGACGGGTCGGCTCCCTGCTGCGCTGAGGGTGGGCGGTGGGCGGTGGTGAGCGGCACCCCGGCCCCGCCACACCAGCCACACCCGCCCCACGGCGTACGCGTTCCTCCCGCTTGTCGGCCGTTGCAACGGCCGACAAGCGCCGGAATCGCCGGTCGACCGGCGATCCCGACCCCCACCACCGCCCAGCCCCAAGGGGTCAGGTCCCGGGGGTGCTTGTCGGTGGTGGTCGGCACCCGACCCCGCCACACCAGCCACACCCGCCCCACGGCGTACGCGTTCCTCCCGCTTGTCGGCCGTTGCAACGGCCGACAAGCGCCGGGATCGCCGGTCGACCGGCGATCCCGACCTCCCACCGCCCAGCCCCAGGAGGTCAGGTCCCGGGCTGCTGGTCGGCCGTGGGTGGCAGGGTCGGCGGATGGACCCACGTATCTCGTTCGTGACCCTGGCCGCCCGCGACCTCGCTGCGACCCGCGCGTTCTACGTCGACGGGCTCGGGTGGACCCCCGAGCTCGACGTGCCGGGTGAGGTGGTGATGATCAAGGTCGGCGAGCACCTGGTGCTGTCCCTGTGGGACGAGGCGCAGTTCGAGGCCGAGGTGGGTCCGATCGCCCGCGGTGAGGGCGGCCCGCCGGTCGCGCTCGCGCACAACGTCCCCACCCGCGAGCAGGTGGACGCCATCCTGGCCGAGGCGACCGCCCTCGGTGCTGAGGTCAGCGGCCCCCACGAGCGCGACTGGGGCGGCTACACCGGCTACCTGACCGCACCCGACGGCGTCCGCTGGGAGATCGCCTGGAACCCGGGGCCGATCGGGCAGGTCGTGCTGCCGGACTGACCGGGGTCGCCGGGTTTCGAGACGCTCGCAGAGCGAGCTCCTCAACCAGCGGCGACGGGCGGGTCTCAACCAGCGGCGACGGGCGGGGTCCTCGACCAGCTTCCGCCGGCCCGCTCCTCCACCGGCTTCGACTTGGGTCGCCGGGTTTCGAGACGCTCGCAGAGCGAGCTCCTCAACCAGCGGCGATGGGCGGGGTCCTCAACCAGCGGCGACGGGCGGGGTCCTCAACCAGCGTCGACGGGCGGGCTCCTCAACCAGCGTCGACGGGCGGGCTCCCCACCAGTGGCGGGTGGAGCGCCCGGCGGCGGACGGTGGTGCGGTGCGCGGGAGGGTGGCTAGGGTCGCGGGTCATGACAGCGCCGTCGGGAGACCAGTTCGAGATCGTCGCCAGCGGGTACCGCGCGGTGGTGACCGAGTGCGGGGCCGGTCTGCGCGCGCTCGAGCACGACGGTCGGGCGGTCGTCGACGGGTACGCCGAGGACGAGATGGTCCCCGGCGGGCGTGGGCAGCTGCTGGTCCCGTGGCCCAACCGGATCCGCGACGGCCGGTACGCGTTCGGCGGCCGCGACCTCCAGCTCGGGCTCACCGAGCCGGCCCGGACCAACGCGATGCACGGCCTCGCACGCTGGTCCGCGTGGACGGCCGAGGAGCACGCCGGCACCTCGGTTTCGCTGGGCTACCGGCTGATGGCGCAGAGCGGCTACCCCTGGACCCTCGACCTGCACGTGGTCTACGACCTCTCGGCCGACGGCCTGACCGTGACCCAGACGGCGACCAACCTCAGCGACCAACCCGCGCCGTACGCGTCGGGTGCCCACCCCTACCTGACCGCCGGCGAAGGCCCGGTCGACCGGTGGGAGATCACGGTGCCGGCCTCGCTGCGGCTGCTCGCCGACGAGCAGAAGATCCCGGTCGGCGAGGAGGCCGTCGAGGGGACGGCGTACGACTTCCGGATGGCGCGCCCGGTGCGCGACATCGTCCTCGACGACGCGTTCGGCGACCTCGCCCGGTCCGAGAGCGGGACGGCGACCGTGGAGGTGCGCGACCCCGCCTCCGGTCACGGCGTGGCGCTGTGGGCCGACCGCCACCACCCCTGGCTGATGGTCTACAGCGCCGACGACCAGCCCGGCTCCGCCGCCCGCCGGTCGCTGGCCGTCGAGCCGATGACCGCGCCGCCCGACGCGTTCCGCACCGGCCGCGACCTGCTCACGCTGGCGCCGGCCGGCCAGCCCGGCGACGAGGTGTCAGTCTCGTGGGGGATCCGGGCGCTGCACTGACTCCTCGCCCGACCGGCGGTCCAGGAGGAGCCGCAGCTCGCGCACGGCGACCCGGGCCCGGTCACCGTCGGCGGACTGGATGCCCAGCGCCTGGATGCTGGTGCCGTCGGCCAGGTCGAGGGTCGCGAACGGCGCGCCTCGCGGCATCTGGACGGCGACCACCTCGGCCCACTCGTAGGCCCGCCGGCGGTAGCCGTTCACGAGCACCAGCCCGCGCTCGCTGGCCGTGACCCGGCAGCGCACCAGCGCCCAGGCCACCCCGACCGCCATCGCGCCGACCAGCAGGAAGGTGGCCCGCTGGAGGACGTCGACCCGGGCCCGGACGTCGGGTCCGACCGCGACCCAGGCAGCGACGCAGACCACCAGCAGCAGGCCACCGAAGAACAGCATCGCCAGCCGCACACCGAGAGGGCGCCAGGTGTGCGGGAGCGGGCGCTCAGAGACGGCAGGCATGGATGTCGGTCACCAGGATCCCCCTGGCACCGATGGTCCACAGCTCGTCCATGACCCGGTGGGCGCCCGCCCGCGGCACCATCGCCCGCACCGCGACCCAGCCCTCCCGGTGCAGCGGGGAGACGGTGGGGCTCTCGATGCCCGGGGTCAGCGCGACGGCCTCGCTCACCCGCTCCTCGGGGATGTCGTAGTCCATCATCACGTAGCTCCGGGCCACCAGCACGCCTTCGAGCCGGCGCCGGAAGACGTCGAGCCCGGCCGGCGTCTCACTGCCCCGGGTGATCAGGACCGCCTCGGACTCGAGGATCGGCTCGCCGAACACCTCCAGCCCGGCCTTGGCCAAGGTGCTGCCCGTCTCCACGACGTCGGCGATCACGTCGGCGACCCCGAGCTGGACGCTGGTCTCGACGGCGCCGTCGAGCCGGCTCACGGTGGCGTCGAGCCCGTGCTCGGCGAGGTACTGCCGCACGATCCCGACGTACGACGTCGCGATCCGGGTGCCCTGGAGCTGGGCGAGGTCGTGGTAGCGGCCGACCGGGCCCGCGAAGCGGAACGTGCTGCGGCCGAAGCCGAGCCCGAGCACCTCCTCGGCCTTGGCGCCCGAGTCGAGCAGCAGGTCACGCCCGGTGATGCCGACGTCGAGGGTTCCCTCGCCGACGTAGAGGGCGATGTCGCGGGGGCGCAGGTAGAAGAACTCCACACCGTTGTCGACGTCGACGACGGTGAGCTCCTTGGCGTCGAGCCGCACCCGGTAGCCGGACTCGCGCAGCATGTCGGTCGCGGCCTGCGACAGCGGCCCCTTGTTGGGGACCGCGATCCGGAGCAGGTCGGGAGTGGTCTGGCTCGTCACGGTGTCCTCACAGCCGGGCTCACAGGTGGGCGTAGACGTCGTCGAGGGTCAGCCCGGTCGCGAGCATCATCACCTGGGCGTGGTAGAGCAGCTGGCTGATCTCCTCCGCGGCCCGCTCGGGAGTCTCGTGCTCGGCTGCCATCCAGGCCTCGGCTGCCTCCTCGACCAGCTTCTTGCCGATCGCGTGGACACCCGCGTCGAGCTCGGCGACCGTGCCGGAGCCGTGGGGACGGCGCTCGGCCTTGTCGGCCAGCTCTTCCCACAGCTGCTCGAACGTCTTCACGGACAGCAGGGTAGTTGTCCGTTGACCTGCGCCGGGCACCCCGTCCAGGGTTGACCGGTGAGCGACAGCGCGCCGTTCGACCGGGTGACCTGGCCGGTCCGTACCGACCGGCTGACGATCCGGCCGGTCACCATCGACGACCTGGCGCGGCTCTACGAGATCCGAGCCCTCCCCGGGGTGTCCCACTGGCTCACCCAGGCCCCGTCGTCGTACGCCGAGTACCTCGAGCGCAACAACACCGCGGTCCGGCTCGGCCAGACCCTGGCGATCGAGCTCGGGGGCGTGGTCGTCGGTGACCTCTACCTGGCGGTCGAGGCACCGTGGTCGCAGCTGGAGGCGGCGCCGCGGGCGCACGGCACGCTGGGCGTCGATCGGCTGGTGCGTCGACCCGGCCTACGCAGGCCGCGGCCTCGCCACCGAAGGCGCCACCGCGCTGCTGCGCATCTGCTTCGACGACCTCGGCGTACGCCGCGTCGTCGCCGGCGCGTTCGCCGCCAACGTCGCGTCGGTGCGGGTGATGCAGAAGATCGGGATGCGCCAGGAGAGCTACGGCGTGCGGGAGTCGCTGCACCGGGACCTCGGCTGGCTGGACGGGGTCGGGTACGCGATCCTGGCCGAGGAGTGGAGAGTGGGGCGGTGACCTTCGAACGCGTGACGTGGCCCCGTCAGACCGAGCGGCTGAGCCTCCGTCCGGCGGAGACCGCCGACCTCGCCGACGATCTTCGGCTACCGCTCCGACCCGGACGTGGCGCGCTGGATGCCGTCGCACCCCACGTCGTACGACGAGTGGCTCCTCGGGCTCGACCGGACCGGGATGCTCAGTCGCACGCTCGTCGTGGAGCGCGACGGGGAGATCGTCGGTGACCTCTACCTGCACGTGGAGGACGCCTGGGCGCAGGCCGAGGTGTCCGAGGGCGGCAAGGCCGTCCAGGCCGAGATCGGCTGGGTGCTCTCCCCCGCCCACCAGGGACGGGGCTACGCGACCGAGGCGGTCGACGAGCTCGTCCGGGTCTGCTTCGACGACCTCGGCCTGCGCCGGCTGACCGCGATCGCGTTCGCCGGCAACCCGACGTCGGTGCGGGTGATGGAGAAGGTCGGGATGCGCCAGGAGGCGTTGCACCGGCAGGAGTCCCTGCACCGCGACCTCGGCTGGGTCGACAGCGTCGTCTTCGCCCTGCTCGCCGACGAGTGGCGGGCCGCCCGCTAGCCCCTCAGCCGTCGTGGGTGGCGCGCAAGGAGCGGACGGACCGGGCGGTGTGGAGCGCCGCCGCGGCTGCCTCGTAGCCCTTGTCCTCGCGCGACCCGTCGAGCCCGGCACGGTCGAGCGCCTGCTGGTCGTCGTCGCAGGTGAGCACGCCGAACCCGACCGGGGTCCCCGTGTCGAGCGCCACCCGCGTCAGGCCGTCGGTCGCCGCGGAGCACACGTAGTCGAAGTGGGGCGTGCCACCACGGACCACGACACCGAGCGCGACGACCGCGTCGTGGGTGCGGGCCAGCTCGGCGGCCACCACGGGCAGCTCGAACGCACCGGGCACCCGGACCTCGGTCGCGTCGGTGACGCCGTACGCCGCGAGCGCGCGGCGGGTGCCGGCCAGCAGGCCGTCCATCACCTCGGTGTGCCACCTCGCCGCGACCACTCCGACGCTGAGGTCGGAGCAGTCGACGACGTCGTCGTCGGGGGCGCCGTGGCCGCTCATCGGTCGACCACGGCCGGGGTCTCGACGGTGGTCGGCAGGTCAGGCATCTGGTGGCCCATCCGGTCGCGCTTGGTCTGAGGTAGGCGAGGTTGTGCCGGGTGGGCCGCGGGGTCAGCGGCTCGAGCGCCTCGACGTGCGACACCGAAGTCCTCGAGGCTGTCGGACTTGTCGGGGTTGTTGGTCAGCAGCCGGACCCGGGTCACCCCGAGGTCGCGCAGCACCTGCGAGGCAGCGCCGTAGTGACGCGCGTCGGCCGGCAGCCCCAGGTCGAGGTTGGCGTCGACGGTGTCGCGGCCGGCGTCCTGCAGGGCGTAGGCCTGGAGCTTGGCGACCAGGCCGATGCCCGCGACCCTCGTGGCCGCGCAGGTAGACCACCACTCCGCGCCCGGCGGAGAGCACGCGCGCCATCGCCTCGTCGAGCTGGGGGCCGCAGTCGCACCGCTCGGAGCCGAAGACGTCACCGGTCAGGCACTCGGAGTGGACGCGGGTGAGCACCGGCTCCGGTCCCGTCACGTCGCCGTGGACGAGGGCGAGGTGCTCGCCGCCGTCGATCGTCGAGCGGTAGCCGTAGGCGGTGAACGTGCCGTGCTCGCGTCGGCAGCTCGGTCACCGCGACCCGACGGATCAGGGTCTCGGTGCGGTGCCGGAAGCGGACCAGGTCCTCGATCGAGATCATCGCCAGACCGTGCTCGTCGGCGAACGCCCGCAGCTCGGGTGCCCGCTTCATGGTGCCGTCGTCGTTGACCACCTCGACCAGGACGCCGGCCGGGGTGAGCCCGGCCAGCCGGGCCAGGTCGACGGCCGCCTCGGTGTGACCGCGCCGGGACAGCACCCCGCCCTCGTGGTAGCGCAGCGGGAAGACGTGGCCGGGTCGGGTGACGTCCCACGACTCGGTCGCCGAGTCGGCCAGCACCCGGGCGGTGTGGGCGCGGTCGGCCGCGCTGATGCCGGTGGTGACGCCGTCGCGCGCGTCGACCGAGATCGTGAACTGCGTGCGCATCCGGTCACGGTTGTGCGGGGTCATCAGCGGGATCTCGAGCCGGTCGAGCATGTCGCCGGGCATCGGCACGCAGACCACGCCGCTGCTGTACCGGATCGTGAAGGCCATCAGCTCGGGGGTCGCCTTCGCGGCGGCGAAGATGATGTCGCCCTCGTTCTCGCGGTCCTCGTCGTCGACGACGACGACGGCCTTGCCCGCCGCGATGTCGGCGATGGCTCGCTCGACGGTGTCCAGGGGGATGGTGCTCATCGTCTACCTCCAGTGGTCTCGACTGGCTCGACCGACCGGTCCGGAGCCTCGGTCCGGCTGGCACGCAGCCACACGACGAAGCCCCAGACCACGAGCGCGCCGTAGACGACGTAGAGGATCGCCGTCGGGTACAGCTTGCTGTGCCACAGCAGAGGCACGCCCACGACGTCGACGGCGATCCAGGCCAACCAGAAGTCGGTCCAGCCCCTCGCCATCGCGAACGTCGCGACGATGGAGCCCACGAAGATCCAGGCGTCGCACCAGAAGTACCAGCGCTCCACGGGGAAGCCGGCACCGATCACGGCGAACAGCCACTGGAAGAGCAGGAGTCCCGCGCCCCAGGTCACGAGGTAGCCCATCCGCTCCCCCGCCCTGGCCCAGCGCGGGGTGATCGCCGGGGCGTCGGCGCCCCGGTGGGACTTGCTCTGCTGCCAGCGCCACCAGCCGTAGACGCTCACGACGATGAAGAACACCTGGCGTCCGGCCTGGCCGAACAACGGCGCGTGCGAACCCGGCTGCAAGGTGACGGCGAGGAACACGCTCAGGAGCAGGACGTTGCCGACGATCCCGACCGGCCAGGCCCAGACCTTGCGCCGCATCCCGCCGACCGCGGAGGCGAAGCCGAAGGCGTTGCCGAGGATCTCGCGCCAGGTGATCGCGTGACCGGCGACCGTGAGCTGGGCGTCGTAGAGCCACTGCAGGAAGCTCATGCCCCGACCTCCTGGGCAGCCCCGCGCAGCTCGAGCTGGCGGGCGACGTACTTGCCGATCACGTCGACCTCGAGGTTGACCGCGTCGCCCGGAGCCCGGAAGCCGAGCGTCGTACGGCGCAGGGTCTCGGGGATCAGGCTGACCGTGAACGACTCCATCGCCCGCCTCGACGACGGTGAGGCTGACGCCGTCGACGGTGATCGACCCCTTGTCGACCAGGTAGGGCGCGAGGTCGGCCGGCATCCCGACCGTGACGACGTCCCAGTGCTCGCCGGGCTCGCGCCGGCTGACGCGGCCGACCGCGTCGACGTGGCCCTGCACGAGGTGGCCGCCGAGGCGGGTGCCGGCGGTGGCCGCGCGCTCGAGGTTGACCCGGTCGCCGGCCGCGAGCGAGCCGAGCCCGGTCTTGTCGAGGGTCTCGGCCATCACGTCGGCGGTCCAGGTCGTCCGTCCGTGCGCTCCGAGCCACGGTCAGGCAGCAGCCGTTGACGGCGATCGAGTCGCCGAGCGCGGCGTCCTCGAGCACGGTGGTGGCACGCACGGTGAGGCGCGACGGCGTCGGACAGCCGCTCGACCGCCGCGACGGTGCCGAGCTCCTCGACGATGCCGGTGAACATCTAGTGGTTCCCTTCGGTGGTCTCGACAGGCTCGACCGACGAGGTCGGCCCGCGCAGGGTGATCCGTACGTTGACGTCGTCCCCGTCGTCACGGGGTCGAGCACGGTCACGTCGGTGACCGGCAGGTGCAGCGCTCGCGGTGACCGTGGAGATTCCCAGGTCGCCCACCGCGGAGCGCCCGGAGCCGAGCAGCATGGGCGCGACGTAGGCGACGACCTCGTCGACCAGGCCGGCGGCCAGGAAGGCCGCCGCCAGCGTCGGGCCGCCCTCGAGGAAGACGTGCTGGCGGTCGCGGGCGAACAGGTCGTCGAGGGCCGTCCCCGGGTCGCGGGTGCGCAGGTGCACGGTCTCGGCGGCGTCGTCGAGGACCCGCCGGCCCGGGTCGAGGTCGCGCTCCCCCATCACCGCCCGGAGTGGCTGGGCGGCAGCGGGATGCCGTCGGGGTCGCGGACGGTCAGGTGGGGGTCGTCGACGGCGACGGTGTTGGTGCCGACCAGCATCGTGTCGCACAGGGCGCGGAGGCGATGGGTGTCGACGCGGGCGGCCGCGCTGGAGACCCAGCGGCTGGTACCCGTCGGCGGCGGCGCTGCGGCCGTCGAGGGTGGCGGCGAACTTCCAGGTGACGAAGGGCCGGCGGTGCTCGACCGCGAACGTCCAGACCCGGTTCACCGCGCGGGCGTCGTCCTCGAGGACCCCGGTCTCGACGTCGACGCCGGCAGCACGCAGGGTGTCCACCCCGCCGACGGCGACCGGGTTGGTGTCGCGCTGGGCGACGACCACTCGTCGTACGCCGGCCTCGACGCAGCGCTACCGCGCACGGGCCGGTGCGGCCGGTGTGGTTGCACGGCTCGAGGGTGACCACGGCGGTGGCTCCGCGGGCCGCCTCGCCCGGCCCGGGACAGCGCGTCGACCTCGGCGTGCGGGAGCGCCGGCTCCGCGGTGGTAGCCCTCGGCCACCACCGTGCCGTCGGGCGCGAGCATCACACAGCCGACGCGTGGGTTGGGGCCGAGCGGTACGCCGTCGGTCGCCGCCAGCGCGAGGGCACGCCGCATCGCGGCCACCTCGGTCTGGCTGGCGGTCATCGTGGTCTCCGGTCCGGTCACGTCACGGACTCCGGGGAACGACGGTGAGGGCGTGGTCTCGACTTCGCTCGACCACCGGTGGCCGGTCGGCCACCTTCCGTCACCTGCGTGCGCTTCCCATCCGGACTTTGACCGTCGGTCCAGGACTCTCACCTGGTCAACCGGTCACTGGCGGTGACCGGGTCGCGGACTCCTGAGCATCGATCTCTCAGTCACCGCCGGTGCGGAGTTCCACCGCCCCCAGAGCACGCGAGCACTTGGCTCTTTGCTGGCCCCAGGGTAGCGCGCGGCCGCGGGGGTCAGGAGACCGCGTCCTGTGCCCGGGCGCGCAGGGCGGCGACCATGGCGTCGGGGTCCGCGGCGTCGAAGACCGCCGATCCCGCGACGAACACGTCGGCTCCGGCTTCGGCGCACCGTTCGATGGTCTCCAGGCTGACGCCGCCGTCGACCTGGAGCCAGGTCTCGACCCCGTGCTTGTCCAGGAGCGCACGGGCACGCCGGATCTTGGGCAGGCACAGGTCGAGGAACTTCTGGCCTCCGAAGCCCGGCTCCACGGTCATGATCAGCACCATGTCGAGCTCGGGCAGGAGGTCCTCGTACGGCTCGATCGGGGTCGCCGGCTTGAGCGCCATGCTGGCCCGCGCGCCCTGCTTGCGGATCTCGCGGGCCAGCCGGACCGGGGCCGCGGCCGCCTCGACGTGGAAGGTGACGCTGCGCGCGCCTGCCTCGACGTACGCCGCGGCGTTGCGGTCGGCGTCGGTGATCATCAGGTGGGCGTCGACCGGCAGGCTGGTCGCGTTGCTGAGCGCCTCGACCATGGTCGGCCCGAAGGTCAGGTTGGGCACGAAGTGGTTGTCCATCACGTCCACGTGCACCCAGTCGGCGCTCGGGATCCGGTCGAGCTCGGCGCCGAGGGCGCCGAAGTCGGCGGTCAGGATGCTCGGCGTGATCTGGATGCCCACTCGCACAGCGTAGAGCCGTGGCCTCGACAGGCTCGCGACGGCACCCGCGGTCCCGACAGGCTCGACCGGAGGGCTACTCCGGGTCGTTGCCGGTGGTCGAGGTCAGGCCGTTCGCCTCGTCCCGGTCGGCCCACTCGCGCAGGGGCGTCGAGGTCGAAGACGTGGTCGTCGATGTCGGCGTGCAGGTCGCCGATCTCGGCGAACCGGGCCGGCACGGTGCGGAGGGTGAAGTCGTGGGGGTCCACGTCGTCCACCTCGTCCCAGCGCACGGGGGTCGAGACCCGCCCGTCGGGGAAGCCCCGCACGGAGTACGCCGCGGCGATGGTGTGGTCGCGGGCGTTCTGGTTGTAGTCCACGAACAGGTGGTGGGGGTCGCGGTCCTTGCGCCACCACAACGTCGTCACGTCGTCGGGCATCCGGCGCTCGACCTCGCGGGCGAACGCGAGCGCGGCCCGTCGTACCTCCTTGTGACCATGGTCGGGCCGGATCCGGACGTAGACGTGCAGCCCCGACCCACCGCTGGTCTTCGGGTAGCCGACCGCGCCCAGCTCGTCGAGGATCTCGTGGGTCACTCGGGCCACGCGTTGCACCTGGGCGAAGTCGCTGAGCGGTCCGGGGTCGAGGTCGATCCGCCACTCGTCGGGCTTCTCGGGGTCCTCACGTCGGCTGTTCCAGGGATGGAACTCGACCGTCGACATCTGCACCGCCCAGACCACGGCACCCAGCTCGGTGACGCAGAGCTCGTCGGCGGTGCGGTTCCAGCGGGGGAAGTGGAGCTGGACGGTCTCGACCCAGTCGGGGGCACCGGAGGGCAGCCGCTTCTGGTGGACCTTCTCGCCCGACAGCCCGGTCGGGAAGCGGTGGAGCATGCACGGCCGCTCGTAGAGCGCGTTCACGATGCCGGGGCCGACGCTGAGGTAGTAGTCGACCAGGTCGCGCTTGGTCGCCCCGCTCTCCGGGAAGTAGACGCGGTCCGGGTTGGTCACCTTGACCACCCGGTTGTCGACCTCGACCTCCACGAACGGCGACGCCATGGGGTCACGGTAGCCAGGACGGGGTCGTGGTCTCGACAGGCTCGACCGACGACGTGGGGCTCGACCGACGACGTGGGGCTCGACCGACGACGTGGGGCTCGACACGACGTGGGGCTCGACCGACGCGTGAGCGGCCTATCGTGCGGCCATGGACTTCGACCAGCCGCCCGTGGCGCGGGTGGAGGCCGATCCTGAGCGGCCCCTGCCGCCCGGCCAGTGGCCGGCCGACATCCCAGCGGTCGCCCAGCTGCTCCGCGACGGGCTCGACCTGCCGAAGGGCGTGACCTTCCTGGTCGGCGAGAACGGGTCAGGGAAGTCGACCCTGGTCGAGGGCGTCGCGATGGCCTACGGCCTGGGGCGCGAAGGGGGCGGCACCGGGAGCCAGCACGGCACCCGGAGCTCGGAGTCACCGCTCTCGCGCGCCCTGCGGCTGCGGCGCGGTCTCGGAGCCGGCCGGTGGGGCTTCTTCCTGCGGGCGGAGACCATGCACGGCTTCTACACCTACCTGGAGGACAACCCGGGCTCGGCGAAGGACGTCTACCGGCAGGACCCGGCCTTCCACGAGATGAGCCACGGGGAGTCGTTCCTGACGGTGATCGCCCGCCGCTTCGACTCGCCCGGCTTCTACTGTCTCGACGAGCCGGAGGCAGCGCTGTCGTTCACCTCGACCCTGAGCCTGATGGACTCGCTGCTGTCACTGACGGCCGAGGGCGGCCAGGTGCTCTGCGCCACCCACTCCCCCGTGCTGGCGGCGCTCCCGGGGGCCACGCTGCTGGAGGTCGGTGAGTGGGGCTACCGCGAGACCACCTGGGAGGAGCTCGAGCTCGTGTGGCACTGGCGGCGGTTCCTGGCCTCGCCGGAGGCCTACCTGCGCCATCTCACCTCGGAGTAGCTCGCGACCCGGTGGGACGAACGTTCGAACAAGACGCTCTTTGGCCGAACGTTCGCCCAAACGGGGAGTCACCCCTTCCGAAGGACGGCCAGGAACATCGCGTCGGTGCCGTGCCGGTGCGGCCAGAGCTGGGCGGTGCCCTGGAGCGGCCCCTCGCAGTCGGGGACGTCGGCGCGCAGGCCGGCCGCGCGGGTCAGCAGGGCGACCGCGTCGCCGAGCTTCACGTCGTCGCGCTTGACCAGCAGCGAGCCGACCACGTCGCGGGTCTCGGCGAGCACGGGCGAGCAGGTGGCGTAGACGACCACACCTCCCGGGCGCACCAGGTCGACTGCAGCGCTCAGCAGGGCACGCTGCAGCGGTAGCAGCGAGTCGAGGTCGCCCGGCTGCCGTCGCCACCGTGCCTCAGGCCGCCGGCGGAGGGCCCCGAGGCCGGTGCACGGCGCATCCACCAGCACCCGGTCGAAGGAGCCGGCCGGCCAGGGCGGTGCGGTGCCGTCGGCGACGGTGACCTCCTCGACACCGGCGGCCCCGGCGAGCGTGCGGCGGACCAGGTCGGCCCGGTGGGGCTGGACCTCGTTGGCCACCACGCGTGCCCCGCGCTCCGCGGCCAGCGCGGCGAGCAGAGCGGCCTTGCCACCGGGCCCGGCGCACAGGTCCAGCCAGCGGCTGTCGGCGCCGTCCACCGGTGCCGCCGCGAGCGCGTGGGCCACGAGCTGCGAGCCCTCGTCCTGGACGCCGGCCTGCCCCTCGGCGACCGCCGGCACGTCGGCCGGGTTGCCGCCGGCGGACACCGCGCCGTACGGGGAGAAGGCGGTGGGCGTCCCGCCGAGGTCCGCCACGCTCGACCGACCGGGACGCGCCACCAAGGTGACGGCCGGCGGCACGTTGTCGGCGTCGAGGAGCGCGTCGATCTCGTCGCCGCCGACCGCCTCGGTGAGCGCGTCCACGATCCACTGCGGGTGGGACGAGCGGATCGCGCGGTCGGCACCGATCCGGTCGAACCACGTGTCGAGGTCGATGGGCGGAGACCTTGCGGAGGACCGCGTTGACGAAGCCGGCGGGCCCGGGGCCGACCTCGGAGCGGACCAGGTCGACGCTGGTGCTGATGGCCGCGTGCGGCGCGACCCGCATCCCGAGAAGCTGGTGCGTGCCCAGCCGGAGCACGTCGAGGACCTTCGCAGCCGTGTTCGCGAGCGGCCGGTCGGTGCAGGCGGCCAGGATCGCGTCGTAGCTGCCCTGCCGCCGGATCGTGCCCGAGGCCAGCTCGGTCGCGAACGCCGCGTCCCGGCCCGACAGCTGATGCTTGCCGAGGAAGTGGGGCAGCACGAGGTTGGTGTAGGCGTCCTTGGTCCGTACCGCCTTCAGCACCTCGAACGCGGCCCGGCGTGCGGGGTCGGGGAGCGCGCTCACCGCTCACCCTCCAGGAACTTCCGGGCCAGCGACCTCGGCGCGACAGCCAGCCACGCGTCGGTGATCACCTCGCGCAGCTCGTCGACCCCCAGCTCACCGATCCGGCTCCGCTGCAGCAGGACGGCGTGGTAGCTGCGGAAGTGGTCGATGGTGAAGAACGGCCCGTCGGCCTCGACCAGTGCCGCCTTGTCCTCGGCGTTCGCGGTCCGGATCACCAGGAGGTCCTGGTACTCCTCACCGGTCGCAGGGTCGACGGCGTCGTGCCGCGGGGCGCGCTCGAGCACGAACCCGCGGGGCTTGGGCTTCTGGGTGCACCAGGTAGGTCGGGCGGTCGCCCCACGACGTGCCGAGCTCCACCTCGGGGAGCGAACGGCAGATCGCGTCGACGTCGCCGACCCGGGCCCGGCGCGTCACTAGACCAGCACCTCGCCGCCGGTGAGCCGGAGCCCGCGGGCCCAGTCGGCGGCCGGCATCGGGCGCTTGCCCACGGGCTGGACGTCGCCGAGCCGGACAGCGCCCCCGCCGGTGCCGACCACCACGGCGTTCTTCCCAGCCATGATCTCGCCGGGCGGCAGCGCGCCGTCGGCCGGCGTCACCGGGCCGAGCTTGACCCGCTCGCCGTCGTACGACGTCCACGCACCGGGCGCCGGGGTGCACGAGCGCACCAGCCGGTCGACCGCGGCCACGGGCTGGGTCCAGTCGACGCGGGCGTCGTCGACGGTCACCTTCGGGGCGAACGACACCCCCTCGTCGGGCTGCGGGAGTGCCTCGAGCGACCCGTCGGCGAGGCCGTCCAGGGTGGCGACCAGCAGGCCCGGCCCCACCCTCGGCCAGCCGGGCGAGCAGCTCCCCGGAGGTGTCCCGCGGGCGGATCGTCTCGGTCATCACGCCGAACACCGGGCCGGCGTCGAGCTCGGCGACGATCTGGAACGTCGTCGCTCCGGTGACGTCGTCGCCGGCCCGGATCGCGTGCTGGACCGGGGCCGCTCCGCGCCACGCCGGCAGGAGCGAGAAGTGCAGGTTGACCCAGCCGAGGGCCGGGATGTCGAGGGCCGACGACGGCAGCAGGGCGCCGTAGGCCACCACCGGGCACACGTCGGGGGCCAGCGCGCGCAGCGCGTCCTGGAACTCCGGTTCGCGCGGGTGACCTGGCTTGAGCACCGGTACGCCGAGCGCCTCGGCCGCCCAGGCGACCGGTGAAGGCGCCATCCGCCGACCACGCCCGCTCGGGGCGTCGGGCCGCGTGATCACCCCGACCAGGTCGTGGGCGGACTCGGCGACCGCCCGCAGGGCCGGGAGCGCGGGCTCGGGAGTCCCGGCGAAGACGACGCGCATCAGCGGTGGACCTTCACAGGGCGAGCCCGCCGGTCGGGTGCGGCGAGACCTTGACCTGAGGAGCGCCGGCCAGGCCGAACCACTCCGACTCGCGGATCTCCTTCATCGCCTGCTTGCGCAGCTCGGGGGTCAGCCGGTCGAGGAAGAGCACCCCGTCGAGGTGGTCGGTCTCGTGCTGGATCGCCCGCGCCAGCAGGTCGCTGCCGGCGATGGTGACGGGCTCGCCGTACTGGTCGAAGCCGCGTGCGACCACCGACAGCGCGCGCAGGCAGTCGATGGACAGGCCCGGGATGGACAGGCAGCCCTCGTCGCCGTCCTGGGTCTCCTCGGAGAGGTCGAGCACCGGGTTGACCAGGTGGCCCACCTCGCCCTCGACGTTCCAGGTGAAGACCCGGAGGCCGACGCCGATCTGGGGTGCCGCCAGTCCCGCCCCGGGCGCCTCGAGCATCGTGTCGGTGAGGTCCTCGACCAGCCGGCGCAGCTCCTTGTCGAAGTCGACGACCTCGATCGCCCTGCTCCGCAGGACGGGGTCGCCGAACAGTCGGATCGGCTGGATGGCCACAGGACTCCTCTCGGTCGCCGTCCGGCAGGACTCCCGCACCGGCGACGACGAGTCTAGGAGTGGGCCGGGACGCCGCAGGAGCCAGCCGGGGAGCAGGACCTCGGCGGCCACCTCGTAGATCGGCCCGGCCATCACCCGGAGCCCCTGACCGGTTCCGCCCGGACGGGGATCGCCGGAGGCGGCGTGCGTAGGCTGACCGACATGCCGAGCGTCTCCGAGAGGTTCGCGGAGATCCGCGAGGTGCGCTCCGACCTCGTCCGTCGCGTGTTCCGCTACGGCACCAACGCGATCGTCGCGACGATCTGCAGCCAGGTGACGTTCATCGTCCTCTACGGCTGGGTCGGGGTCGGGACGACGCTCACCTCGACCCTTGCCTGGTTCGCCGGCGCGATCCCCAACTACTTCCTCAACCGATCGTGGACCTGGGGCCGCCGCGGACGCCCCAGCATGCGGCGCGAGGTCGTGCCCTACGTCGCGATCATCCTCGGCACCCTCGGCCTGGCCATCCTGGCCACCGGCCTCGGCGCCGCCGCGCTCGACCGCACCTCGATCTCCCACGCGACCCAGACCTTCCTGGTCTGGGGCATCTACTTCACGGTGTACGTCGTGATGTTCGGAGTGCGGTTCTTCCTGTTCGACCGCCTGTTCCGCCCGCCGGAGGCCACGCCCCCGGCACCCTGAGGCCACGGCCTCGGCCGCTCGAGGGTGCGGGTCGAACCTGCCGAAAACCTGCCCCCCGAGGGCCGGCAAATGGATCAATGCGAGCGCTACAGGCTAGGTTTCTGCCGTCCGCCGGGTGTGAGGAAGGGAGCCACGAATGCGTGTCCTGGTGTTGGGGGGCGACGGTTACCTCGGGTGGCCCACGGCCATGAGTCTGTCGGCCCACGGCCACGAGGTCGCAGTCGCCGACAACTACCTGCGCCGCCAGCTGGTCACCCAGTCCGGCAGCGACAGCCTCACCCCGATCCTGAACCTCCCCGCTCGGGCGGCGGCGTGGCAGGAGGTCTCGGGGCGCTCGATCGACGTCCACCTGATCGACCTGTGCGACTACGACCTGCTGAACCGCGTCGTGCGGGACTTCCACCCCGACGCGATCGTCCACTACGGCCAGATCCCGTCGGCGCCCTACTCGATGCAGGGGCGCTCGCAGGCGGTCTTCACGCAGCTCAACAACGTGGAGAACAACCTCAACGTCATCTTCGCGATCCTCGAGAACAACCCCGACTGCCACCTGATCAAGCTCGGCACGATGGGTGAGTACGGCTGCCCCAACATCGACATCGAAGAGGGCTACATCGAGATCGAGCACAAGGGCCGCACCGACACGTTGCCGTTCCCGAAGCTGCCCCACAGCTGGTACCACGCCAGCAAGGTCGCCGACTCCACCAACATCCACTTCGCCACCCGGGTCTACGGGCTCCGCGCCACCGACCTCAACCAGGGCGTCGTCTACGGCGTCCACACCGAGGAGACGCTGCTCGACGACCGGCTGCTGACCCGCTTCGACTACGACGAGCAGTTCGGCACCGCGCTCAACCGGTTCTGCCTCCAGGCCGTGGTCGGCCGCCCCCTGACCGTGTACGGCACCGGCGGCCAGACCCGCGGCTTCCTCAACATCCGCGACACCCTCGCCTGCGTCGAGCTGGCCGTGCTCAACCCCGCCGACCGCGGCGAGATGCGCGTCTACAACCAGTTCACCGAGTCCTTCTCGATCCGCGACCTGGCGGTGGCCGTGCAGCACGCCGGCAAGGAGCTGGGGCTCGACGTCGAGATCGGCGAGGTCGAGAACCCGCGCGTCCGAGGCGCAGGAGCACTACTACAACCCCAGCCACACCAAGCTGCTCGACCTCGGGCTGAAGCCCACGCTCCTCTCCGAGGACCTGGTCACCGACACCCTCAGCACCCTCATGAAGTACCAGGACCGCACCGTCCACGAGGCGATCGCTCCCCGCACCACATGGCGGTGACCCCCACGAGCAGGACCGAGTCCTGGTCACCGGCGGCGCCGGGTTCATCGGCGTCAACCTGGCCCCGGTGCTGGCCGAGCTGGGTCTGGCGACCCGGTGCTTCGACGACTTCAGCACCGGCCGTCGTGACGACGCCGAGCGCGCGTCGTACGACGAGATCGTCGAGGGCGACATCCTCGACGCGGCCGCGCTGGCCGAGGCAGCCGTCGGCTGCACCCACGTCGTGCACCTGGCCGCGCAGGCCGGGGTCCCGGCCTCGGTCGCCGACCCGGTCACCGACTGCGAGCTCAACGTCGCGCGGGACGCTGCACGCCCTTCTCGCCGCCCGCGACGCCGGCGTGCGGGGCTTCGTGCTCGCCTCGTCGAGCGCCCCGCTCGGCGAGATCACCCCGCCGGCCCACGAGGGGCTGGTGCCCCGCCCTACGTCGCCGTACGGCGCCTCCAAGCTCGCCGGTGAGGCCTACTGCTCGGCGTTCGCCGGCTCCTACGGGCTGCCGACCGTGGCGCTGCGGTTCTCCAACGTCTACGGGCCCTACAGCTACCACAAGGGCTCGGTCGTGGCGGCGTTCTGCAAGGCGGCCCTCGCCGGCGAGCCGCTCGTCGTCTACGGCGACGGTTCCCAGACCCGCGACTTCGTCTTCGTCGAGGACCTCTGCCGCGGCATCGCGTCGGCGGTGACCGTCGGCGGCACCGGCCTGGTCGCCCACCTCGGCCTCCGGCACCGAGACCACCGTGCTCGAGGTCGCGCGGCAGGTCTCGGCGCGGGCCGGCGAGGTCCCGGTCGAGCACCGGCCGGCCCGCGCCGGCGACGTGACCCGCAGCTACTCCGACATCTCCCTGGCCCGGGAGCTGTTCGGGTTCGAGCCGCAGGTCGCGCTCGCCGAGGGCCTCGACCGCACGGTCGCCTGGTTCCAGGAGTCGGGCGCGTGACCCGCGCGCGGACCCCGCTCGCCGGGGTCGCCGGAGTCGCCCTGCTCGCCGCTCGCCGACGACCGGGTACGCCGCCACCGCGCCCGAGCGGCCCAGCGCGCCGCAGCCGCCGACGTCCGGGCCGCCGCGGTGGACGACGCGCTGGCCGGCGCACCGGCCGCGGACCCCGACGAGCCCGTCCTGGCGGTCGTGATGGCGGCGTACAACGAGGCCGGCTCGGTCGGACCGGTCCTGGACAGCCTCCCCGAGACGCTGTGCGGCCTGCGGGTCCGCCCGCTCGTCATCGACGACGGCAGCAGCGACGACACCCGCGCGGAGGCCCGGCGGGCCGGCGCCGTCGTCGGCACCCACCAGCACAACCTCGGCCAGGGCGACGCGCTCCGCACCGGCTTCGCGCTCGCCCGCCGGCTCGGCGCCCGCGTCGTGGTGACGATGGACGCCGACGGGCAGCACGACCCCGCCGACCTGCCGACGCTGGTCGGACCGGTCGTCGCCGGTGACGCCGACTACGTCCAGGGCTCGCGCTTCCTCGGCCGGTACGACGACGCAGGTGGCGCGCGCGACCTCGGCATCCGCGGCTTCACCCGGCTCATCGCCTTCCTCTCGCACACCCCGATCACCGACTGCACCAACGGCTACCGCGCCGTCGACGGCCCGTCCCTGGCCCGGCTCGAGCTGGTCGAGGACCGCTTCTCGGCCCCCGAGATCCTGATCCAGGCGGCCGGGCACGGCCTCCGGATCCGGGAAGTGCCGGTCCACATCCGCAGCCGAGAGGTCGGGGAGAGCAAGAAGCCGCGTGGCCTCGGCTACCCGCTCGGCTTCCTCGGCGCGATCGTCCGCTCGTGGGTCCGGGCCCGGCGTACGGAATCGTGAGCGCCACGCGATGAGCGCGGTCGTCGGCCTGCTGCTGGTCTTCGTGCTGCCCGCCCTGGCCGGCGCCGTCGTGCTCTCCGACGCCCCCGAGTCGGCCCTCGGCGGCGCCAGGAGCGATCCCACGCCGGATCGGGGTGACCTGGTGCTGGCTCGCGGCCTCGCCGTCGGTCTCGCGACGTGGCTGCTCGGCTCGGGCCTCCTGGCCCGCACGGTCGGGCTCACCGCCACCTCGGTGTGGGTCTACGAGAGCGTCGTGGCGCTGGCCTCCGTCGGGGTCCTGCTCCTCCCCCGCCAGCGCGCCCGATCCTGGGCGCGCGTGCTACGCCGGGCCTTCGGCAGGGTGGGTACGATCGTCGGGCTGACCGCGCTGGCGTTCGCCCCGCTCGGCTACGTGATCATCCGTACCACCGTGGTCGCCGCTCGGCTCGACTCCCTGGTACTACTACGGACTCGCCCGCCAGGTCGCCGACGCTCGGCTCGATCCCGGCGACGTCGGTGGAGTTCGGCACGTCCACGACGTCGTTCCTCAACGACTACCACCTGTTCACGACCGGCACCGCCATGCTCCTCGTGCAGCACCCCGGCGGCCCGATCACCGTGATCACCCTGGTCACCCTGCTCAGCATCGCTGCTGCTCGGGCCTCGGCGCAGTGGCAGCGGCTCGACCGCCCTCGGGGCCGGACGCAGCGGCGGCCCTGATCGCGGTGGTGCCGGCCGTGACCGCCGGGCTCGGCGCCGATCCGCCTCGCGGCCTACCGGCCCGAGGGCTTCGCCCTGGGTCTGGCCCTGCTGATCGTCGCCCTCGAGCCTCGACTGGCTGCGTCGCGGCGACCGACGGTCCCTGGTCACCGCCACCCTGCTGGTGGCCGTCCTGTCGCAGGTCCACGGCATCGCGGCCCTTGCGGCCGGGGTGATGGTCACGCGCGGCCGCCGCTGGCCCTCCTGCCCCGCGGTCCGCGGCGCGCGCAGCTCCGCCGTACGGCGGTCGGCGCTGGCGGCATTCGTCGTCGCCGTCGTGGTCACCGGGCTGGTCTTCCGCGAGGCGTCGGGCACCGCCCACGCGGGCGGCCTCGTCGACACCGGCGGGCTGGCCGACCCGACCTGGGACTTCTACCGCGCGGCTCGCGGTCTGGAGCCGTCGATGCCGCCGACCAACCTGAGCATGATGCACGACGCCGGGGCGACCTCTTCGGCGGCTCGTGGTGGTGGATCGTCCCCGCCACGGTGATGGCCGCGGTGGGGCGTCTGGCACCGACGCCGCGACGCCGACGGCCGGCTCGTCATCGTGTTCACGCTGCTCTCACTGGTCGGGCTGGGCCTGATCGCCTCCGTCTTCATGCTCGGCTGGCAGGGCTACGTGCCCCGCCGGACGGGCGCGTCGCGGGTGATCCTCGAGGGCAGCCTGCTGCTCCCGATGTTCCTGGCGTTCGGGCTCGGGTCGCTGGCGGAGGAGACGTGGCGGTGGCGTGGTCGTGCGCTGCCGGCCTCGCGACGTCGCGTGCCGACGATCATCGCCGTGCTCACCGCCGCCGGGCTGGTCTCGATGACCGGCGTCGCCGTCTACGAGGCGCCTCTGGCCCCGAGCCGGGACGACGTGGCGCTGTGGCGGTCGCTCCCGGTGCAGCCCGGCGACGTGGTGCTCGCCAACGGCTACACCGAGGGCTTCATCCCCGACGTCACCTCGGGCGACGGGCTCCTCGACGGCCGAGCGCCGTACACCTTCGCCTCCCTGCTCGAGCGCGCCACGGTCCTGTTCCGCGGTGCCGACGCGTTCTTCGCCGACCCGGCGACTCACTGGGACTACCTGTCCCGCAACGACGTCCGGTGGGTGGTGGTGGGCCAACCGCACACCTACGCCCTCAGCACGGGTGCCACCTGGCGGGTGCCCGACCCGCTCGCTGCGCTCGCCCGCTGCGCGGGCCTGCGCCAGGTCGCCACCAACCAGCGGCTGATCGTCTACCGGGTCGTCGACTCCGGGCCTTCCGGCTGCCGCTGACGGCCCACGCCAGGGCCGCGGGTGGTGCCTCAGTCGATGGTCAGCGGGTCGACCTGGACCCGCACCGGGTCGAGCTTGCGCGCGGAGCGCACCCGGAGGACCTCACCCAGTGCGCGGGACAGCGCGACGGCCTGGGCACGGGGCGCGCGGACGACCGCCCGCACCTGCTCGTCGTCGACCGGCACCGGACCGAGCACCTCGCAGCCGACGGGACGGTCGAGCAGGGTGAGGGCGTCGTCGACGGCACCGGCGCCACCGGTGACCGTCGCCAGCCGGCTCGCCGGCGGGAGGTGGGCCTCGGCCCGGCTCTCCGCCTCCCGCTGGGCGAAGCCGGCCGGGTCCCAGCGCACCAGCGCCTGGAGGACCGGCTGGGCGGGATCGCCGACGGCCACCACGGCGGCTCCCGGTGCGGCCAGGCCGGCAGCACCGAGCCAACGACGCAGCGCCTCCTCCTCGGTCCGGAGGTCGGGCCGAGCCAGGGCGAGCCAGGTGTCGAGGAGAACGACCGCGGCGTAGCCACCCTCGGCCACCGGCTCGGCCCCGGGGGTCGCGACCACGACCGCGGGCCGGGCGCCGACCGCGGCGACGACATGGGCGCCCCCGGAGGCCACCACGGGCGTCGACGGGAAGGCACGGCCGACCTCTTCGGCGGTACGGCGCTCGCCCACGACCGGTGCCCGCAGCCCCCGGTGACCGCACGTCGCGCAGGACCACGCGTCGACCACCGTGCCGCACCAGCGGCAGGCCGGCGGACTGGCGGCGCCGGTCACCGCGAGCGGGCCGGTACAGGCGGCGCACCGGGCCGGCGTCCGGCAGCGCTCGCAGGCCAGCGCCGGCGCATAGCCGCGCCGCGGCGTCTGCAGCAGCACGGGCCCACGCTCGAGCCCGGCAGCGATCGCGTCGTGGACCTGCCGGGGCATCCGCGACGAGCGTGCCAGCGGGTCACGCTCGAGCTGGACGTCGGTGGCGCCGGTCACCGAGACCGTCACCGCCGCCCGGACCGCCGCGCGCGGCGGCACGATCTCGTGGGCCCAGCCGGTGGCGACCAGCTGCTCGGCCTCGACACTGCGGGAGAAGGCACCGACCAGCACCGCGGCGTCCTGGAGCAGACCCCTGCTCAGCAGGACCTCGCGGGCGTGGGGGTAGGGCGCGCGGGGCTCGGCGTGCAGGTCGTCGCCGTCGTCCCAGATGGCGACCAGCCCCAGGTCGTGCACCGGGGCGAAGGCTGCGGCGCGGGTGCCGACGACGATCCGGCGGGTGCCGCGCGAGACGGCCAGGAACTCGCGGTAGCGGCGGGCCGGCCCGGCCCCGGCCGTGAGCACGACGTGGTGACCGGCGCCGAGCACGTCGGTCAGGGCGGCGTCGACGCGCGCGAGGTCGCGATGGTCGGGGACCACGACCACGCTGCCGCGCCCCGAGGCCAGGGTGGCGGCCGCGGCAGCGGCCAGCAGGCGGGGCCAGTCGTCACCGGGCAGCGCCGACCACACGGCGCGGGGAGAGCCACCGGTCGCGAGGTGGGCGAGGTAGGCGTCGGCCGCCGGGTAGGCCGACCAGGCCCGGCGCAGCGGCTCGGGGTCGACCTCGAGCGGCTCCTCGGGCGGCGACTCCCGAGTCTCGGTCGTGGCGTGGCGGGCCGGGACGGCGAGCCGCAGCACGTCGGCCCGGGTGCCGGCGTAGCGCTCGGCCAGCACGCCCGCCAGGTCGGCCACGGCCGGGAGGAGCACCGGCTCGGGGCTCACCACGCGGCGCAAGGGGGTCAGGGTGCCGGTGTGCTCGGACGTCGCAGCCCGAGCCACCACGAAGCCGTCGAGGTCCTTGCCGGCGAACCGCACCTTGACCCGGGCCCCGGGGACGGCGCGGTCGGCCAGCGACGCCGGGACGGCGTAGTCGAACGGGCGGTCGAGGTGGGCCAGCGGGGTGTCGACCAGGACCCGGGCCACCGGGTCGACGTCGGCGACCGGCTCGACCGCGGGGGCACGGCGCGGACGCCCCGCAGCGCGGACCACGGCTTTGAGACCGGGCAGGGTCTCGGGCGGTGC
Organism: uncultured Actinomycetota bacterium; assembly: GCA_963808115.1. Classification (GTDB taxonomy): domain Bacteria; phylum Actinomycetota; class Actinomycetes; order Propionibacteriales; family Nocardioidaceae; genus Nocardioides. The sequence continues at coordinate 95,209 of CAWEEN010000002.1, read as the reverse complement.
GGGTCCACGGTCGGCCATGGCGCAGTTCTACCAGCGGCCGCCGACCCGCCCTGGCCGGGCTCGGGTCGGCCCGCGGTCAGTGCCTCACGGCAGCCGTCGCCACCGAGGACGTCGAGGTCTCCGCGTGGGCGCTGCTGACCGCCTTCACCTCGACGGTGAGCCGATGGCCGACCGCTCCCGCGGTCACGCCGTACGACGCGTGGTCGGCGCCGGCGATCGGCGTACCGTCCGCGAACCAGCGGTAGCGGAACGTCAGCCCCCTGCCGGACCACCGGCCCGGGTCCGCGGTCAGCGTCGACCCCACCCGCGGGTCGCCGACGACGGTCGGCACCGACCGGGGCACCGGCCCCGCACCGCAGCTGTAGACCCGCACGTCGTCGAGGTACCAGCCGGGCAGGGCGATGGAGTTGTCGGTGTTCATGGTGAACTGCGGACGGACCGCGTGCCCGGCCTTCCCGGTCAGGCTCAGCCGGCTCGCGGTCCAGCCGTGGCTGTCCCGCCCGAAGGCCAGCCGGCCACCGGCCGGGTTGCCGGAGTAGGTGCGGAGCCGGTCGTGCGGGCCGTTGACCCACGTCCCGGAGGCGGTGTCGCGCATCGGGGTCGCCGCCGTGTCGTCGGCCAGCTCGACTGTCCCCCCGTCGAAGTTGCCCTTCAGGATGAAGTCGAGGACCCGCCACTGGTGGAACCACAGGTAGGCGGGGCGACCCGCCGGCAGCGCCACCGGCTGGGCGAAGGTCAGTGAGCTGGTGCCGATGTCCTCGGGGTCGGTGGAGAACCACGACCGCAGTCCCGAGGTCGCGTTGGCCGGTGCGTCCGCCGACGGCGCCCGGCTCCAGGTCGGGCCGGTCGTGAACGCGTCGAGGGGAGTGCCGGTCTCGGAGTCGAAGAGCACGCGCACCGGGCCCGTGCCGCGTGGGCACGTCAGGGGCGCGGGGTTCGGCCGCGGCGCGGCGGGCGGGTCCACGCGCAGCTGGGTGGCGAGGGTCGCCCGGTGGACGTTGCGGCAGTCGGCCGCGGTGAACCCGACCGCGTGGTGACGGGCCAGCGCCCGGCAGCTCTGGTCGAGCTGCGCGGCGAGGTCGGCGTAGTCGCTGCCCGAGGTGAGGTGCTCGATCACGGACAGCGCGAGGGTGGCGGTCTTGGTCAGCTTCTGGCTGTGGTCGATGCCGTGCACGACCTGTCCGGCCTGCTTGCCGCCCTGCGAGATCAGGTAGAACGTGCGGTTGCCGACGCCGCTGTCGGTGTGGACGCCGTCCTCGTCGTTGTAGATGTCCTCCCCGACGTACGACCGAGCGGTGATCCGGTCGGGCTGGCCGAACCTCCCGGGGTGAGCCAGGCTCCGGACGGCGCCGATCGGCAGGTCCTCGCCGAGGGTCCAGCTGTGCGGGCCGTCCCCGGGCGACGCGTGCCGGTGGTCGACGATCTCGCCCATCACGTCGGCCAGGGACTCGTTCATGGCCCCCGACTGGCCCCAGTAGAACAGCCGGCTGGTGTGGTCGATGACCCCGTGCGTCATCTCGTGGCCGACCACGTCGTCGGCGCCGGCGAAGCCCTGGCCGTAGAACATCTGCTGGCCGTTCCAGAACGCGTTCTGCATCGGGCACTCCAGCCCCACGGAGCAGAACCGCACGGTCGCGGCGAGCTCGGGACGGCCGGCCACGTCGACGCCCAGCATCCGGGTGAGGTCGAGGCCACCGATCTGGTGGTAGTACGCCGCGACCACGCCGCCGAGGTCGAAGGCGTCGTTGACGTCGGCCAGCGGGCTGGCCGGTCCGGTCTCGGTACGCGCGAACCCCTGGGTGCACGGCGCGTCGATCGCGACGGTGTTGTCGTCGTCGCAGACGACGCGGTCGACCTGCTCGACACGGTCGACGTCGAGCACGACGGCGCCGGTGCGGTCGTCGACCAGCACGGTACGACGGAACCCGGCGCCCGCGCTCACGACGACCTGCCACACGCCTCGAGCAGCGGTGCGGGGGTCGCTGGTGCGGGCGATGCCGAGCACGGCAGGGTCCCACAGCCGGCGGACCGGGATGCTCGTGTGCAGGGCGGCCCGCGCCGGGTGGCCCGAGGTCTTGAGGGCGACGGCGAGCGCGGTGACGGCCGCCCGCGCCGCGGGGTACGTCGCGCCGGGCACGGTCGCGGTCGAGACCGACGCCGTGATCGAGGCGAGGCTGCGGTCGGGACGCAGGTCGACCGCGACCGCCCCGGCGACCACGGGGAGCCCCCCACGCCGCTGGGTGAAGTGCACGACCCGGTCGCCGGTGACGGTGCGCACCACTCTCGGACGGACCAGCCGGGTACCGCTCCGGTCGACGCCGACCAGCGCGCCGTACCGGGCGAGCTGCGTGCGGGCGGCGGCCCGGGGCGTGAGGCCTCGGTCGGCGCCTCGTTCTCGTGACGCGCCGTCGACGCTGACGACCCGCGCCAGGCCCTGGGGGCCTCGGGAGACGTGGACGCGGCCACGGGTGTCGGCCACCAGCCGGTCGAGGGCTGCGGCGCTGCGGGAGACCGGCGCCCGCCCGGTCGGCTGGGGCGCCGGCTCGGCGCCGGTCGGCGTACCCGCCAAGGTGCTCACGCCGAGCGCCAGCACCGCGCCGATCGCCGAGGTCATGGCATGCACCCGGATCGCCCCCGTCCGGCCCGTCCGGGCCCGTGGTCTCCGGGCAATCTAGAACGCCCGGGGGGCGTGACGGCACCGTCCAGCGGTCAAGAAGTGGTAACGGTCCCGGCCACGTCGGCAGCCGAGGTGCGGTGGCTCAGTCGGTCAGGCCGGCGGCCTTGCGCAACGCGTCGACGCGGTCGGTGCGTTCCCAGGTGAACTCCGGGAGCTCGCGACCGAAGTGGCCGTAGGCGGCGGTGAGGGCGTAGATCGGCCGGAGCAGGTCGAGGTCCTCGATGATGGCGGCCGGCCTCAGGTCGAAGACCTCGAGCACCGCCTGCTGGATCTCGTGGTCGGGGATCACGCCGGTGCCGAACGTCTCCACGAAGACCCCGACGGGCTGGGCCTTGCCGATCGCGTAGGCGACCTGTGCCTCGCAGCGCCTGGCCAGACCGGCGGCCACGACGTTCTTGGCGACCCAGCGCATCGCGTAGGCGGCCGAGCGGTCGACCTTCGAGGGGTCCTTGCCGGAGAAGGCGCCGCCGCCGTGGCGGGCCATCCCGCCGTAGGTGTCGACGATGATCTTGCGACCCGTGAGGCCGGCGTCGCCCATCGGACCGCCGACCACGAAGCGTCCGGTCGGGTTGACCAGCAGTCGGTAGCCCTCGGAGGGGATCTCGAAGGTGGCCAGCACCGGGTCGATCACGTGCTTCTTGATGTCGGGCTCGAGGGTGTCGACGAGGTCGACCTCGTCGGCGTGCTGCGTGGAGAGCACGACGGTGTCGACCCGAACCGGGCGGTTGTCGTCGTCGTACTCGATGGTGACCTGGGTCTTCCCGTCGGGGCGCAGGTAGGGCAGGGTGCCGTCGTTGCGCACGGCCGTGAGCCGCTCGGCGAGGCGCTGGGCCATGGTGATCGGCAGCGGCATCAGCACGTCGGTGTCGTCGCAGGCGTAGCCGAACATCAGGCCCTGGTCGCCGGCGCCCTGCTTGTCCATCGCGTCGACCGAGCCGGTGCGCGCCTCGTGGCCGGAGTCGACACCCTGGGCGATGTCGCCCGACTGGCCGCCGATGGCGACCATGACGCCGCACGACTTGCCGTCGAAGCCCTTCTCGGAGGAGTCGTAGCCGATCCGCAGGATGCGGTCGCGGACGACCTGCTTGACGTCGACGTAGCCGGTCGTGGTCACCTCGCCCGCGACCACCACCAGCCCGGTGGTGAGCAGGGTCTCCACGGCGACGCGGCTGTGCGCGTCCTGGCGCAGCATCTCGTCGAGGACGGAGTCGCTGATCTGGTCGGCGATCTTGTCGGGATGCCCCTCGGTGACGGATTCCGAGGTGAAGAGTCGTCCGGTCACGGTCTGCTTGCTCCTACGGGGTTGTTCGTGGTTCGACGTCCGGGTCACGATAGCGGGCGCTCCCGCTGCGCCGGGCGCCCGGTCGTGCGGTGGTCACGGGGTCAGCCGCTGGGCCACCTGGTCCCAGATGGCGTGGGCGACCGCGCTCTTGGACCCGTGGGGTACGTCGACCTGGACGCCGTCGCGGGCCAGGATCACGGCCTGGTTGTGCGCGGCGCCGAACACGGCGCCGCCGCTCACGTCGTTGACGACCAGCAGGTCGCAGCCCTTGCGGGCCAGCTTGGCGCGAGCGAGGTCCATCACCGACCCGGTCTCGTCGCCGGTCTCGGCAGCGAACCCGACGACGACCTGGCCCGGCCGGACCCGATCGTGGGAGAGCTCGGCCAGGATGTCGGGGGTCTCGACGAGCGCCAGCATGGGCGTCGCACCGTCGCCGGTCTTCTTGATCTTGGACGAGAGCGTCTCCGTGGGCCGGAAGTCGGCCGGCGCCGCGGCCATCACGACGGCGTCGGCGGAGCCGGCCGCGGAGACGACGGCGTCCCGGAGCTCCTCGGTGGTCTCGACCCGCACCACCTTCACGCCGGCCGGGTCGGCCAGGCTGACGTTGGCGGCCACGAGGGTCACGTCGGCACCGCGTGCGACCGCTGACCGGGCCAGGGCCACGCCCTGGAGCCCGGACGAGCGGTTGCCCAGGAAGCGCACCGGGTCGAGCGGCTCGCGGGTGCCGCCGGCCGACACGACGACGGTGCGGCCGGCCAGGTCATGCTCCAGCCCGTGGGCGAGCACGTCGACGCAGACGGCGTAGATCTCCTCCGGCTCGGGCAGCCGGCCCTTGCCGGTGTCCGCGCCGGTCAGCCGCCCGACCGCCGGCTCGAGGACGAGCGCACCCCGCTCGCGCAGGGTCGCGACGTTGGCCTGGGTCGCGGGGTGCTCCCACATCTCGGTGTGCATCGCAGGTGCGAACACGACCGGGCACCGGGCCGTGAGGAGGGTGTTGGTGAGCAGGTCGTCGGCCAGGCCGTGAGCGGCCCGGGCGAGCAGGTCGGCGGTGGCGGGCGCGACCACGACCAGGTCGGCGTGGCGCCCGATCCGCACGTGAGGCACCTCGTGGGCATCGGTCCAGACATCGGTGGAGACCGCCTTGCCGGACAGGGCGGCCCAGGTGGTGGCGCCGACGAACTCGAGCGCAGCCCGGGTCGGCACGACCGTCACGTCGTGGCCGGACTCGGTCAGCAGGCGCAGCAGCTCGCATGCCTTGTACGCCGCGATGCCGCCGGCCACCCCCAGGACGACCGAAGGCCGACCCCCCGCCTCGGCGGAGGCGTCGGAGCCGGCCATGTCGCTCACCATCGCGTGGGAGGTGGTGCCGTGGGTCAGTCGGTCTGGAAGCCCGGCTCGAGGGCGGCGGCCTTGCGGGCCTCCTCCTCGGCGGCGAGCTCGGCCGGGTCGACGTCCTCGCAGGTCAGCAGGTCGTCGTTGATCTCGCGCAGGGCGATGGACAGCGGCTTCTCCTGGACGTGGGTCTCCACGAGGGGGCCGACGTACTCGAGCAGGCCCTCACCGAGCTGGGAGTAGTAGGCGTTGATCTGCCGGGCACGCTTGGCGCTGTAGAGGACGAGCTTGTACTTGCTGTCGGTCTTGGTGAGCAGATCGTCGATCGAGGGGTTGGTCACGCCCTCGGCGGCAGGAGTGGGTGCAGCCACGCAGGAGCCTCACAGAGTTCAGGGTTGGGGAGGGCCAGGACGGCCGACCATCAAGGTTACCAACTCCTCGGCGGCAGCGTGAATTTCGTGGTTCACCACGGTCTCGTCGAACTCCGCCTCGGCGGCCAGCTCGCGGCGGGCGGTGGCCAGGCGGCGCTCGCGCTCCTCCTCGCCCTCGGTGCCACGGCCGACCAGCCGTCGCACCAGCTCCTCCCAGCTCGGCGGGGCCAGGAACACCATCAACGCACCGGGCATCGCCGCGTGCACCTGACGGGCGCCCTGCAGGTCGATCTCGAGCAGGGCGGGCCGGCCGGCGTCGAGGGCCTCCTCGACGGGAGCCCGCGGCGTGCCGTAGCGCGCGGCGCCGTGCACGACGGCCCACTCGAGGAGCGCGGCCTCCTCGACCATCCGGTCGAACTCCGCGTCGGAGACGAACCAGTAGTGCACCCCGTGCTGCTCCCCCGGCCTCGGCGCCCGCGTGGTGGCGGAGACCGAGATCCAGACCTCGGGGTGGTGGGCACGGATGTCGGCCGACACCGAGCCCTTGCCGACCGCCGTTGGTCCGGCGAGCACCGTCAGGCGGGTACGACGGGAGGCGGGCTCGCTCACTCGCCGGGCGCGAACTCGCGCTCGAGAGCCGCGACCTGCTTGGTCCCGAGCCCACGGACGCGACGGCTCTCGGCGATGCCGATGCGCTCCATCAGCTGCTTGGCCCGCACCTTGCCGACGCCGGGCATCGAGCACAGCAGGTCGACGACCCGCATCTTGCCGATCACCTCGTTGGCGTGGCCTTCGTGGAGCACGTCGGAGATCGAGGCACCGGAGTTCTTCAGGCGGTTCTTCACCTCGGCGCGCTCGCGCCGGGAGGCCGCTGCTTTGTCGAGGGCCGCCTGGCGCTGCTCGGGTGTGAGCGGAGGGAGGGCCAACGCACATCCTTCGTCTGGACCCACGACGTGGAAACCGGTGGGGTTCGGCAGGGCGCCAATCTAGTCACCACAGACGCGGAAAAGCCACCCAGCCTTGACGTTCAGACGCTGGTCTCAGATCTCGACCGGGGTGTGGCAGACGTCCAGCACCTCCTGCTGGATCACGGACAGTGCCTGCGCGGTGTCGCTGGCAGCCAGATGGGCAGCCGCATCGCGGATCTGTCGCCGGTCGGCGTGACTCAGCCCCGGAGGCGGGTGCTGCGGGTCGTAGGACGCGGGGTCGACGCCGGCGGTGTCGAGCGCGTGTTGCAGCGCCTGGATCCGGGTGACCACGAGCTGGTAGTCGTCCTGCACGTCACCGGGTGCCTTGGCCTCGAGCTCCTCGAGGATCGGCAGGGCTTGCAGGACCCCGGTGGGCGAGCCCGCGTTGGCGATCGTCCCGAGCTGCGACTGGCGCGCCTGCACGGTCCCGCAGTAGTCCTGGCCACCGCCGCACCCCGCGAGCAGCGGGAGGACGAGCACGACAGCCGCAAGACCCGCTGATCTCATCCGCGCAGCGTCCGGAGCCGGTCGTTGAGCCGGTCCGCCTCGTCCGCGAGGCCGTCCGGGCCGACGCCGAGCAGCTCCCGCGAGGTGCTGGGCAGGACCTGGCGAAGGCTCGCTCCGAACACCCGCCGCAGGTCGTCGTCGGTGCCCCCCTGGGCGCCGTACCCCGGTGCCAGGATCGGCCCGTTGAAGGCCAGGTCGTGCGTGCCGGGGTCGACGGCCGCGCCGACGACGGCGCCGAAGGAGCCGAGGGGTGACTCCCCGGCGTTGAGGTCGCGGAGGTGGTCGAGCACCACGTCCGCCACCGCCCGGCCCGACGCAGAGCGCGCCTCCTGCACCTCGGGAGCCTCCGGGTTGGAGGTGAGGGCGAGCAGGAACACCCCGGTGCCGTGCTTGCGGGCGGTCTCGACCATCGGGTCGAGGGACCCGATGCCCAGGTAGGGGCTGCCCGTGATCGCGTCGGCCGCGATCGGTGAGGCCGGGTCGAGGTAGGCGTCGGCGTAGGCCTGCGTGGTCGAGCCGATGTCACCGCGCTTGACGTCGAGCAGCACCAGGGCTCCCCGCTCGCGACAGGTGGTGACGACGCGCTCGAGGACGGCGATGCCTCGGCTGCCGAACCGCTCGTAGAACGCCGACTGCGGCTTCACGATCGCCACCCGGGGCGCGAGCGCCTCGGCTGCGCCCAGGGCGAACCGCTCCAGCCCGGCCACGCCGGGGTCGAGACCCCACGCCCGGATCAGGGCGTCATGGGGGTCGATCCCGGCACACAGGGGGCCGCGCTCGTCGACGGCAGCGTGCAGGCGGGCTCCGAAGGTGGTCATGCGTCCTCTTCCGGGTCGTCGTGGTGCTCGTGGTGGTCGCGCTCGACGCGCAGGCTAGCCGCGATCGTGAACGCCGCGGTCGGGTCGTGGAACAGGGCGGTGCCGACCTGGACGGCCCGCGCGCCGGCGTCGAGGAGCTGCCATGCGTCGGCTGCGGTGGTGACGCCACCGCAGCCGACGACCGCGACGTGTGGCAGGGCCCGGGCCACCTCGGCGACGCAGCGGAGTGCCATCGGCCGCAGCGCCGGACCGCTCAGGCCGCCCGGCCGGCCGTCGGGCATCGCCGCGGGCTGGGCGTTACCGACCACGACGGCGTCCGCCCCGGCGTCGACCACGGTCCGCGCGGTCTCCGCCACGCGCAGGACGTCGCTACGCACCTTGGCCAGCAGCAGGACCCCCTGGGGCAGGTCGCGACGACAGGCCGCGACCACCGACGCGGCCTGGAACGGCTCGCGCACGTCGACGGCACCGCTACCGGCGGGGTCGGGTGCGGAGAGGTTGATCTCCAGCGCGACGACACCGTCGGCACGCGCCAGCGTGCGGGACACCTCGGCGTACTCCCCCAGCGAGTGTCCGGCCACGCTGGCGATGACGGTCGCGCCGAGCTCGAGCAGCGCCGGCAGCTCGTCGGTGAGGAACGCCGCGACGCCGGGGTTGGGCAGGCCCACTGCGTTGACCAGGCCGCTGGGGCTCTCCGCGATCCGGGGTGCGGGAGCCCCGGGTCGGGGGTGGAGGGTCAGCGAGCGGGTGACGAACCCGCCCAGCGCGCCCAGCGCACCGTACGCCGCGAGCTCGCGGCCGGTCCCGCCGCAGCCGGCGGCGGTCAGCACCGGCGTCGCGAAGGGCCAGTCCGCGGTCATGCCAGGGCCCCCCAGTCGAGCCGGTCGGCGCGGAAGACCGGGCCGTCGACGCAGTCGCGGACGACGTGCACGCCGCCGTCGTCGTCGAGCACCGGCACCGGGCAGCCGTGGCAGAGGCCGGTGGCGCAGGTGAGCGGTCGCTCGAGGGCCACCTGGCAGGTGGCGCCCGCCGTACGGGCGGCGTCGGCCGCCACCCGCAGGGTGGGTACCGACCCGGCGGCGTAGACCAGGTCGACCCCGGCCGCGGCGGCGGCCACGGCAGCGGACGGGTCGCCGGTGACGACCTCGACCCGACCCACCGAGCGGCGCGCCTCGAGCACGTCGAGCAGGCGGTGCTGGTCGGTCGCGGTCAGCACCAGGACGACGGGGCAACCGCGCTCGCGCAGCCGCTCGGCGAGCGCGACCAGCGGGGCCGCGGCGTACCCCTCGCCGACCAGCAGGCAGCGACCCTCCTCGCGCGGCAGGGCGAACGGACGGCCGAGCGGGCCGGTGACGTCGAGCGTCGCGCCGGGCTCGAGCGCGGCCAGGTGGCGGGTGCCGACCCCTCGCGGCTCCACGACGACGTCGAGTGCGGCGCGGTGGCCCCCGACCGGCCGGACCCGGTGGATCCAGAGGGCCCGGCGCGCCAGGTGGGCCTCGCCGACCGACAGCGCCACGAAGCTGCCGGGCCGCGAGCGCTCCCCGATCCCGGGGGCGACCAGGGTGAGGTGCCGGTAGGGACCCACGGTCTTGGCGGCGAGCACCTCGCCGCGCACGTGCAGCGGCCCCGCCGGGTGGGTCACGCCCCCGCTCCTCCGGGGTGCGGCGCGGTCGCCGCCCCGTGCCCGCCCGCGGGCCGGCCGACGCCGCCCGCAGCGATCGCCTGGACCACGCGACGTGGCCAGAGCGGGCCGCCGTAGACGAAGCCGGTGTAGGCCTGGACCAGCGTTGCGCCCGACCTCAGCCGGGTCAGCGCCTCCTCGGGCGTGGCGACGCCACCCACGGAGATGATCGCGATGGTGGGGTCCTGCGACCGCAGCAGCCGCAGCACCTCCAGCGAGCGCCGGCGCAGGACGGGTCCGGACAGACCCCCGGCCCCGAGGGCCGCGACCTCGGCGGTCGGGGTGTGCAGGCCCTGGCGGGAGATCGTGGTGTTGGTGGCGATCAGGCCGTCGAGCCCGCGGTCGCGGGCGAGCTCGGCGACCGCGACGACGTCCTCGTCGGCCAGGTCGGGCGCGATCTTGACCAGCAGCGGCACCGGCTGCCCCGCGGCGTCGTCGGCGACCCGGCGTACCTCGTCGAGCAGCGGTGCCAGCCGGTCGACGGCCTGGAGGCTGCGCAGGCCCGGGGTGTTCGGCGAGGAGACGTTGACGACGAGATAGTCGGCGTGGGGTGCGAGGAGGCGGGCGCTGGAGGCGTAGTCGGCGAGCACAGCCTGGTCGTCGTCCTCGTCGACCACCTTGGACTTCCCGATGTTGATGCCGACCACGGGCCGGGCCGCGGGTCGCTGACCGATCCGGCCGGACATCCGACGGTCGCGCCGGTTGAGCCGCTCCGACCGTCGGGCCAGCCGCTGGGCCACCACGTCGGCGCCGTCGTTGTTGAAGCCCATCCGGTTGAGGATCGCCTGGTCAGCCGGCAGCCGGAACAGGCGGGGCTGCTCGTTGCCGGGCTGGGGCAGCGCGGTGACGGTGCCGACCTCGACCGACCCGAAGCCGAGGGCACCCAGGGCGTCGATCCCGACAGCGTTCTTGTCGAACCCCGCGGCCAGGCCGAGCGGGTTGGCGAAGGTGAGCCCCATCGCCTGGACCGGCGACGAGGGGGTGTGCACGAAGGTCTTCGTCACCGGGCGTCCGGCCCGGACCGCCCGGAAGCCGAGGCGGTGTGCGCGCTCGGGGTCGACCCGGGTGAACACACGCTCGAAGAACCGGTCGTAGGGCGTCATTGTCTCGCCCAGTCCTGGAGCGACCGCACCCCGATGTCGCCGCGGATCCGGGCCTCGATGCCCTGGACGGCGGCGCCGAGGCCCTGCACGGTGGTGATGCACGGGACGTTGGCACGGACGGCCGCGGTCCGGATCTCGTAGCCGTCGACACGGACCGACCCGCCGGTCCCCGAGGAGCCGTGGGGCGTGTTCACCACGAGGGCCACGTCGCCGTCGGCGATCAGCTGCACCGTGGTCGGCTCGCCGTCGGGCCCGGGGCCGTCGAAGTGCTTGCGGACGACGGTCGCGGGCACGCCGTTGCGTCGCAGCACGTCGGCGGTGCCTTGCGTGGCGAGGATCTCGAAGCCGAGGTCGGAGAGCACCTTGATCGGGAAGATCATCGTCCGCTTGTCGCGGTTGGCCATCGAGACGAAGACCTTCCCCGACGTCGGAAGTGGCCCGAACGCCGCAGCCTGGGCCTTGGCGAAGGCACGCCCGAAGTCGGCGTCGAAGCCCATCACCTCACCGGTCGACTTCATCTCCGGCCCGAGCACGGTGTCGACGTAGCGCCCGTCGGGCTGGCGGAACCGGTTGAACGGCATCACCGCCTCCTTGACCGCGATCGGCGAGTCGGCGGGCAGGTTGCCGCCGTCGCCGGAGGCCGGGAGCAGCCCCTCGGCGCGCAGCTGCTTGATCGAGTCGCCGAGCATCACCCGGGCCGCGGCCTTGGCCAGGGGGGTGGCGGTGGCCTTGGAGACGAACGGCACCGTCCGGCTGGCCCGCGGGTTGGCCTCCAGGACGTAGAGGACGTCGGAGCCCAGCGCGAACTGGATGTTGATCAGGCCGAGCACCCCGACCCCGCGCGCGATCGCCTCGGTCGCCTGGCGGATCCGGTCGATCTCGCGGTCACCGAGGGTGATCGGCGGCAGTGCGCACGACGAGTCGCCGGAGTGGATGCCGGCCTCCTCGATGTGCTCCATCACGCCGCCGAGGAACAGCTCGTCACCGTCGAAGATGGCGTCGACGTCGATCTCGACCGCGTCGTCGATGAACCGGTCGACCAGCACCGGGTGCTCGGGACTGATCGCCGTGGCGCGCGCGATGTAACCCTCGAGCGCGCCGTCGTCGTACACGATCTCCATGCCGCGGCCGCCGAGGACGTACGACGGGCGGACCAGCACCGGGTAGCCGATCTCCCGGGCGATCGCCGACGCCTCGTCGTACGACGACGCCATGCCGTGCATCGGCGCGGTGAGCCCGGCCTCGTGGAGCACCCGACCGAAGGCGCCGCGCTCCTCGGCGAGGTGGATCGCCTCGGGAGTCGTGCCCACGATCGGTACGCCGGCGTCCTCGAGGCCCTGGGCCAGCCCGAGCGGGGTCTGCCCGCCGAGCTGGCAGATGACGCCGGCCAGCGGACCGGCCTGCTGCTCGGCGTGCACGACCTCGAGCACGTCCTCGAGGGTGAGCGGCTCGAAGTAGAGCCGGTCGGAGGTGTCGTAGTCGGTGGAGACGGTCTCGGGGTTGCAGTTGACCATGATCGTCTCGAACCCGGCGCCGCCCTCGCCCTGGCCGAGGGCCATGGACGCGTGGACGCAGGAGTAGTCGAACTCGATGCCCTGGCCGATCCGGTTGGGGCCCGAGCCGAGGATGATCACCGCCGGGGTCTCCCGCGGCTCGACCTCGGTCTCCTCGTCGTAGGTCGAGTAGTGGTAGGGCGTGGCCGCAGCGAACTCCGCGGCGCAGGTGTCGACGGTCTTGTAGACCGGCCGGATGCCCAGGGCATGGCGTACGCCGCGGACCACGTCGGCAGTCATCCCTCGGATCTTGCCGATCTGGGCGTCGGAGAAGCCGTGCCGCTTCGCGAGCCGGAGCAGGTCGGGAGTCAGCTCGGGGGCTGCGGTGACCTCGGCGGCGACCTCGTTGATCAGTGCCAGCTGGTCGAGGAACCAGGGGTCGATCGAGGTTGCCTCGAAGATCTCCTCGGGGGTCGCGCCGGCCCGGATCGCGTCCATCACCAGCTTGAGCCGGCCGTCGTGCGGACGGGCGATCTGGTCGAGCAGCGCCGCCTTGTCGAGCTCGACCCACTCCTGGTGCCAGTCGAAGACCGCCTCGGGCCGCTCGAGCGACCGGAGCGCCTTCTGCAGCGCCTCGGTGAAGTTGCGGCCGATCGCCATCGCCTCGCCGACCGACTTCATGTGGGTGGTCAGGGTCGGGTCGGCGTGCGGGAACTTCTCGAACGCGAACCGCGGCACCTTCACCACGACGTAGTCGAGGGTCGGCTCGAAGCTCGCGGGCGTCGACTGCCCGTCGGGCCGGGTGGTGATGTCGTTGGGGATCTCGTCGAGGGTGTAGCCGATCGCGACCTTGGCCGCGATCTTGGCGATCGGGAAGCCGGTCGCCTTCGACGCCAGCGCACTCGAGCGGGAGACCCGAGGGTTCATCTCGATCACGACGATGCGGCCGTCGGCGGGGTTGACCGCGAACTGGATGTTGCAGCCGCCGGTGTCGACGCCGACCTCGCGGATCACGCCGATCGAGATGTCACGCAGGCGTTGGTACTCGCGGTCGGTCAGGGTCAGGGCGGGCGCGACGGTGATGGAGTCGCCGGTGTGGACGCCCATCGGGTCGAGGTTCTCGATGGAGCAGACGATGACGACGTTGTCCGCACGGTCGCGCATGACCTCGAGCTCGTACTCCTTCCAGCCGAGGATCGACTCCTCGAGGAGCACCTCGGTGGTGGGGCTGAGCGAGAGACCGAGACCCGCGATGCGGTGGAGGTCGTCCTCGTCGTAGGCCATCCCCGAGCCGGCGCCGCCCATCGTGAACGACGGCCGGACGACGACCGGGTAGCCGAGGGCCTCGACCGCGGCGAGGCAGTCGTCCATGGAGTGGCAGATCGCGGAGTCGGCCACCTCGGCGCCCCACTCGGGTGGCAGACCCTCGACGATGTGCTTGAAGGACTCGCGGTTCTCGCCCTTCTCGATCGCCTCGATGCTCGCGCCGATCAGCTCGACGTCGTACCGCTCGAGGACGCCGGCCGCGGCCAGGCTCATCGCGCAGTTGAGGGCCGTCTGCCCGCCCAGGGTCGCGAGCAGCGCGTCGGGGCGTTCTTTCGCGATCACCTGCTCGACGAACTCCGGGGTGATCGGCTCGACGTACGTCGCGTCGGCGAACTCCGGGTCGGTCATGATCGTGGCCGGGTTGGAGTTCACCAGGACGACCCGGATGCCCTCCTCCCGCAGTACCCGGCACGCCTGGGTGCCGGAGTAGTCGAACTCGCAGGCCTGCCCGATCACGATCGGCCCCGACCCGATCACCAGGACGCTGCGGATGTCGTCGCGCTTCGGCATCAGGCGTCCTCGCTTCCACCGTTGGTCGAGGAAGGCGCGCCAGCGCCTGTCTCGAAACCATCGTCCGCGGTGCCTGGGGCGTGTGGTCCACTCACCGGGTTTCGAGACGCGTCGGTCGTTTCGCTCGCAGGCTCGCGATCCGCACCGACGCTGCTCAACCTCCTCGGCTCTCGCTCGGACATCAGGTCGCAGAAGCGGTCGAAGAGGTACGCCGCGTCGTGGGGACCGGCGGCGGCCTCGGGGTGGTACTGGACCGAGAAGGCCACCAGCCGCCCGTCGCGTCGCAGCTCGAGTCCCTCGACCACGTCGTCGTTGAGGCAGACGTGGCTGACGCTCGCCTCGCCGTACGGCGTGCTGGTCGCGCCGTCGAGCGGGGCCCGGACCGCGAACCCGTGGTTGTGCGCGGTGACCTCGACCTTGCCGGTGGTGCGGTCGAGGACCGGCTGGTTGATGCCCCGGTGGCCGTAGACCAGCTTGTAGGTGTCGAAGCCGAGGGCGCGGCCGAACAGCTGGTTGCCGAAGCAGATGCCGAAGTACGGGAGGCCGGCGTCGAGAGCGCCGCGCAGGAGCGCGACCTGGCCGGTGGTGGCGCCGGGGTCGCCCGGGCCGTTGGAGAAGAACAGCGCGTCCGGCTCGAGGGCCAGGACGTCGTCGAGGGTCGCGGCGGCCGGCAGAACGTGGGTCTCGATGCCGCGCTCCGCCATCATCCGGGGCGTGTTCGCCTTGATCCCGAGGTCGAGCGCCGCCACCGTGAAGCGTCGTTCGCCGACGGCCGGGACGACGTACACGTGGTCGGTGGAGACCTCGTCGGAGAGGTCGGAGCCGGTCATCTCCGAGCTGGCCCGCACCCGCTCGAGCAGCGCCGACGTGTCGCTCTCGGTGGTGGAGATGCCGACCCGCATGGCCCCGCGCTCGCGCAGGTGCCGGGTCAGGGCCCGGGTGTCGATGCCCGAGATCCCGACGACGCCCTGCTTCCGCAGGGCGTCGTCGAGGGACCGCTGGGACCGCCAGCTGGACGGGACCCGGGCAGGGTCACGCACGACGTACCCGGCCACCCAGATGCGCGACGACTCCGGGTCCTCGTCGTTCATGCCGGTGTTGCCGATGTGGGGAGCGGTCATCACCACCACCTGGCGGTGGTACGACGGGTCGGTCAGGGTCTCCTGGTAGCCCGACATCCCGGTGGCGAACACCGCTTCGCCGAAGGTCTCGCCCTCGGCGCCGAAGGCCTCCCCGCGGAAGGACCGGCCGTCCTCGAGGACGAGCAGAGCGGGCGCATGCAGCGGCACGCCGTACCTCCTTCTCCGCCTCACGGGACGGATCGTTAAAGGATGTCGAGCGAGGCCGACCTTAGCAGTCCCGGCTGAGGCCTCGTCTCAGCGCCCGGCGACGAACCCGGCGATCTCACGCAGCGTCAGCGGGTCCGCCTCGAGCTGAGGCAGGTGGGCGGTCCCCGGCAGGTCGACCAGCCGGGCGGCCGGGATCTCCGCCGCGAGGTGGGCGGCGTTGCGGTGGGTGTGGGCGAGGTCGTGCTCCCCGATCAGGATCAGGGTCGGGACGGCGACCTCGCCGCAGGTCTTCCACGCGTCGGCCTCGTCGCGGGGGTCCCCCGGCTCGGGCGCCTCGAGGGCGATCCGGTTCATGTCGAGGAACAGGTCGCGGGCCGGACCCTCCACCCGACCCTGGTGGAACGGGCCGTCGAGCCAGATCTCGGCCTCGAGCCGGTTGAGCTCGTCGAGGTCCTTGGCCTCGTACGCCTCGTCGTAGCGGCGCTCCAGGTCCTCCAGGCCGGGCTCGAGGTCGATCGGAGGCGCCCCCGTCACCGCCGTGCCGATCAGCACCAGGGCTTTCACCCGGTCGGGACGGGCGAGGGTCAGGTCGAGCGCCGTCCGCCCACCCATCGAGCAGCCGACCACCACTGCCGACCCCACGTCGTAGGCGTCGAGCACGGCGACGGCGTCGTCGACGCTCGACCAGCCGTCCTCCCGCGCGTAGGTCGTGCGACCGTAGCCGCGGGCGTCGAAGGTGAGGCAGCGGTGCCTCGGCAGTACGTCGACGACGTGCGCCCAGCTGCGCTGGTCGGTCACGCCGGCGTGCAGCAGCAGCACGGTCGGCTCGCCCGTCCCGCGCGACTCGGCGGCGAGGACCGCGGACCCTGAGGAGATCTCCATGGGCACGAGCCAACCCGGGCGGGCCCGTCGCTGCCAACCGGTTTACGCCGGACGTCGCCGCCCTCGGCTAGCGTCCCGGGCATGGCCGACCCCCATCACCTGACGCGTCAGGAGGCACGACAGGTCGTCATCCGCGCCACCCTGCTCGACGCGCGTCGACCGACCGACCTGCTCAGTGTGGTCGACCACCTGACCGCTCTGCCGGTGGACCCGACCGCGGCGATCGCCCCGAGCTACGACCTGGTCAGCTGGTCGCGGCTCGGCTCGTCCTACGAGCCGGCCGACCTCGTCGAGCTGCTCGACCAGCGTGAGGTGTACGACGACGGCGACGGCATCCGCCCGATGGCAGACCTGCCGCTCCATCTCGCCGCGATGGCGATCTCGCCGCAGTGGGAGGGCACGCGCGACTGGCTGGAGGCCAACGAGCTGTTCCGCAACGAGGTGCTCGACATCCTCGACGCCGACGGGCCGCTCGCCTCGCGCGAGGTGCATGCGACGGCCCAGGTGCCCTGGCGGTCGTCGGGGTGGAACGTCGACCGCAATGTGCGGATGATGCTCACCTGCCTGCTCGCCCGTGGCGAGGTCGCCGTCACCGGACGGGTCGGCAGCCAGCGGACGTACGACCTCGCGGCCCGGGTGTACCCACCCCGTGTCGAACCGGTCCCCCTCGACGACGCGCGAGCCATCGCCGACCGGCGGCGGCTGACCGCGCTCGGACTGGCTCGCGCCAAGGGCACGGCGCTGCCCGGCGAGCCGATCCACGTCGGAGACGCCGGCGAGCCGGCGGTCGTCGAGGGCACCAAGGGCGAGTGGCGGGTCGACCCGGCCCAGCTCAGCTCCTCGGGTGATCGAGCGGAGTCGAGGTTCGAGGGGCGCACCGCGCTGCTCTCGCCGTTCGACCCGCTCGTCCGCGACCGCGTCCGGATGGGCGACCTCTTCGAGTTCGACTACGTCCTCGAGATGTACAAGGCCGCGGCCACGCGACGCTGGGGCTACTTCGCGCTGCCGATCCTCCACGGCGACCGTCTCGTCGGAAAGCTCGACGCCACCGCCGACCGCAAGGCGGGCCGGTTCTTCGTCGACGCCGTCCACGAGGACGTGCCGTTCACCGCGGCGATGACGGCGGCGGTGGACGCCGAGATCGTCGCTCTGGCCGACTGGCTCAGCCTCCGTCTGGAGCGCTGAATCTCTGCGGTTTGGTCCCCAACCGCAGAGTTCACCGGCCCACAGCTGCGGTTCGTGACCAATCGGCGGTGGCGTCCGGAGAGCTCGGTGGGTCCGGGGTCTCATCCGACCGCGTCACCACAAGGGTGAGACCGTCTGGTCACGAACTGCACGGCCGGGGCCTTGAATCCCTGCGGTTGGGGACCAAACCGCAGTATTTCCCGACCCCCGGAGATCGCGACGGGGAGGGCAGGTCAGAGGTCCCTCAGGAAGCCGATCAGCCCCTCGAACCAGGTCTCCTGGTCGTCGACGATCGCCAGGTGGCTGCCGTGGGGCGAGTGGTGGTAGCGCCCCTGCGGTAGCTGTTCTGCCATCCAGCGCAGGTGGTCGGGGTCCATCGTGTCGTGCTCCGCGCCCATCACCAGGGTGGGCACCTCGATCCGGTGCAGGTCCGTGGTGCGGTCCCAGTCGAGCAGGACTCCGCTGAGCCCGAGCTCGCTCGGCCCCTGCATCGGCACATAGATGGCGGGGTTGATGTGCGCCAGCGCCCGCACCACCGGGTCGGGCCACTCCTCGACCGGCATCCGGCAGACGTGGTGGCGGTAGTGGTGCTCGAAGAGCAGTGCCTCGTACGACGGGTCGTCGGTCTCCCCCGCTGCTTCGAGGCGCTTGATCTCGGCCAGCGCGGCGGGATCCATCGTGGGCATCAGCACGTCCTCGGCGTAGGCGTTGTACGCCGCACCGCTCGCCATCATGTTGGAGATCACCAGGCCCTTGAGGTGCTCCTGGTGGGCCAGCGCGTACTCCATGGCCAGCACGCCGCCCCACGACTGGCCGACCACCACCAGGTTGCTCGCGTCGAGGCCGAGGGCGACCCGTACCTGCTCGACCTCGTCGACGAACCGGTCGATCGTCCACAGCGACGGGTCGTCCGGCTGGTCGCTGTAGTGGGAGCCGAGCTGGTCGTAGTAGTAGTACTCGATGCCGGCCGCGGGCAGGAACGAGTCGCAGGGCTCGTAGTACTCATGGGTGCACCCCGGCCCGCCGTGCAGGAGCAGGACCTTGAGGTCGGGGTTGTTCCCGACCCGCTTGGTCCACACCCGGAACTCCCCCGCCGGCGTCGAGACCGGGATCATCCGCACCCCGCCGGAGAGGCGGTCGGCCCGGCCGCTCGTGTCGAGGTAGTCGCTCATCGGGCGAGCATGGCACGTCGTCCGCGCGGCCGTTCCGTGCCGCGCCTCCCGGCGGGATACTCGGCGGGTGGCGGTTCGGGTGACCGTGTGCCGCGCTCTGGCCGTGGAGCGGGACGGGTGGCGCCTCGACGGCCGGCGGCTCGGTACGCCCAAGGCGCGGGTCCTGCTGGCCGCCCTGGCCGCGGCGCGCGGCGCGCCGGTCTCCACCGACCGTCTCGTCGAGGCCGTCTGGGGCGACCGGCCGCCCCGGGACCCCGTGGCCAACCTGGCGACCATGCTCAGCCGGCTCCGCCGCACGGTCGGCACCGAGCTCGCCGTCCCGGGCCCGGCGTCGTACGCCCTCGCCCGCGGCGTCGAGCTGGACCTCGACGCGGCGAGCGCACTGCTCGCCACGGCCACGGTTCGTCTGTCCCGTGCCGAGCCCACGCTGGCGCTGGCCTCCGCCGTGGCCGCTCTCGACCTGGTCGCGGACGCCGCCATGGCCGAGGAGCTCGCCGGGCCCTGGGCCGACGACGTACGGCGCGAGGCGCTTGCCGTCTGCCGCGACGCGCGGCACCTGGTCGCGGTGGCCGCGACCGCGACCGAGGACCCCGCACGCGCGGCCGGGGTGGCCGAGACCGCCGTCCAGAGCGACCCCTACGACGAGCGCGCCCACCGCGACCTCATGCGGGCGCTGGTCGCCGACGGCCGAGCCTCCGCCGCGCTGGAGGTCCACGCGGCGCTCGTGTCGCGCCTGGCCGACGACCTCGGCACCGACCCCGATCCGGAGACCGAGCGCGTCCACCTGGCGATCCTGCGCGGAGAGCCGCCGGCCGAGCGCCGCGCCGCGGCACCGCCTCGCCCGGCCGAGGCGCTCGTGGGCCGTGAGTCCGAGCTGGCCGGTCTCGACGCCGCCTGGACCACGGCCGCCACCGAGGGCACCCGGCTGGCGCTCGTCGCGGGAGTCCCCGGCATCGGCAAGACCAGGCTGCTGGCCGAAGTCGCCGACACCGCCCTGGGTAGCGGTGGCCTGGTGATGTCCGCAGTCTGCCGCCCCGGCGAGCGGTCGCTGTTCCTGCAGCCCTTCGTCGAGGTGCTGCGTCCGGTGCTGCTCGGCCTGCCCGAGCCCGTGCTGCGGTCCTTGCTCGGCGTGCACCTCGCGGCCTGGACGCGACTGCTCCCCGAGCTGCGCGAGCTGTTCGTCGTCGAGACCGAGCCCGAGGTGTCGGGCGCCCTGGCTCGACGGCGCAGCTTCGACGCCATCGGGTACGTGCTGGCCGGTCTCGCGGCCCGACGTCCGGTGCTCCTGGTCGTGGACGACCTGCAGTACGGCGCCGACGTCACCGCGGACCTGCTGGCCCACCTCGCGGTGAGCCTCGGGCCGGCACCGGTACTCCTGCTGGTCGCCACCCGTACCGAGGGCCTGCCGGCGCTGCCGCAGCTGACGACCCTCACCCAGCCGGTGACGCTGGGGCCGCTCCCCGCCTCGGCGGTCGACGCCCTGACCACGGCGGCCGGCTTCCCCGCCCGGGCGGCCGAGGTGCTGGCCCGCAGCCACGGTCATCCGCTGAGCGTCGTGGCCAGCCTCCGCGCCCTCGCCTCCGGCACCGCAGGAGTTCCTCCGGACGTCGCCGCGGCCGTGGGCGGACAGCTCGACCGTCTCGACCCGGACCTGCGCGCCCTGGCGTGCGCGGCGTCCGTCCTCGGCACCCACGTCCGCCCGCGCCTGCTGGCCGGTCTCGTGGAGAGCTCCGAGGTCCAGGCCGCCCTGGCCTGCGACCGGCTGGTGGGCGCCGGGCTGATGACCGTGGTCGCCGACCGCTACGACTTCGTCAACGACCTGGTGCGGGATGCCGTGCTGGTCACGGTCCCCCGGCCGCTCGCGCTGGCCTTGCATCGTCGTGCGGCCGACCTCCTCGGCGACCGACCCGAGGAGATGGCGGGCCATGCCCACCTGGCCGGCGAACCCGACCGCGCAGCGCGCGGCTACCTCGCGGCCGGCCGGACCGCACGCCAGATGGCCGCGGTCGACGACGCCGTCGCGCTCCTGTCGCTGGCGCTGACGAACGCGGAGGCTGCACAGGCGCCCGACCTCCTGGCCACGGTCCTGCTCGAGCGGGCGCGCGCCCTCGAGGCGCGGACCGACTACGCGTCGGCCCAGGCCGACCTCCTCGGGGCCAGGGCCATGCTCGCCGACCTGCACGAGCCTCGCCTGCAGCTGCGCAGCCTCCGGCTGCTCGGGGGCGACATCTCGGTGGCCCGCCGGCTACCGCTCGACGAGCTCATCACCGTCAACCAGACCGGGGTCCACCAGGCCGCCGAGCTCGGGGACGCCGTCGCCACGGCGTTCTTCCGGAGCCGGATCGTGGTGCTCGAGTGCAGCCGCCTCCGACTCACCGACGCCTACGACCTGGCGGTGGCCGGTGTCACGGAGGCGAGGTCGGCCGGTGTGCCGGGCGCTCTGGTGAGGTCGTTGGACGGGCTGAAGTCCACCCAGGCCTACACCGGGGACACCCTCGGGCTCGAGCGGGTGCTCGGCGAGCTCCTCCCGCTTCTGGAGCGCACGGGCTCGCGGTGGCTGCTCCAGTGGGCGGTCCTCGAGTCGGCCCTGGTCCCCGCCGCGTCCGGCAGGTGGGGAGGCCCGGGCCCGGGTGGACCGGGCCCTGGAGATCAACCGACAGACCGGGTACGACGCCTACGTCGGCTTCTTCCTGGCCCAGCGGGCGTGGCTGGCCCGCCTGGCCGGTGACCTGGACGCGGCCCGTGCGGACGGCCACGACGCCGTTGCCCAGACCTCACCCCAGGTGCACCCGTGGTGGTACGCCGCGGCCATCGGTGGGCAGGCCACGACCCTGATCGACCTCGGCCGCCGTGACGAGGCAGCGGCGCTGTGCGCCACCGGCCTGGCAGCCCTGGGCGAGGCCACGACCCCGGCCTACCGCCTGCGCTGCCTCGCACCCCTCGCACTGGCCACGGGGCAGGGCCTCGAGGACGTCGACCGGATGGTGCGCGGCATCCAGGCACCTCCTGGCCGGGCCTGGGTCACCGGGGCCGACGTGTACGACGCGCTGGCCGCCGCATGGGTCGACGCCGGGGAGCCCTCGCGTGCCGCCACCGTGGTGGAGCCCTTGCTCACGGCCACGACCTCCTCGTGGCGCTCCATCCACGACCGGGTACGTCAGAGGACCTCCGCGAGGAGCGCGGCCGCCCGGGCCGCACCGTCGCCCGGCACCGGGAGGTAGTCGGCAGGTCGGGACAGCACGTCGACCAGGGCGTCGGCGAGCGTGTCCGGGTCGGCGGTGTCGTAGTCCATGGCCCGGCCGGCCCGATGGCGGTCGAGGCGGTGCCGCACGTGTACCTGCTGCTCGAAGTGGTGCCGTAGGGGGAAGTACAGGAACGGGCGAGCCGCCGCGGCCAGCTCCATCGTCGTCGACAGGCCCCCCTGCACCACCGCCACGTCGCACGCGGCGTGGTGCAGGTCGAGGTCGGGCAGGAAGCCGTGGAGGTGGACCCCGGGCGGAGCGGCGAAGGACCCCGGGTCGAGCCGTGGACCGGTCACCACGTGCAGGCTCAGCCCCGGCACCCGGCCGGCCGCCGCGTCGTAGGCGTCGATGACCCGGTGCAGCAGCGGAGCGCCTACGCCCGACCCGCCGACGCTCACCACGCAGACGACCTCGTCGTCGGCGTAGCCCAGCCGCGCCCGGAGGCGCTCGCGGTCGGTCGCGTCGGGCCGGTCGCCCATCACGTAGCCGCTGAAGTCGAAGTGCTGCGTGGTCCACTCGCGGATGGACGGCAGGCCGGGCCCCAGTGGCAGCTCGACCACGTCGTCGGCGTCACCGACGAACACCGACCGGTCGCGCAGGCGCGGATAGCGGGCGACGTGCTCGACCATCTCCGCGTTGTAGTCGGCGGTCAGGAAGGCCTCGCGGTCTCCGCCGTCCGGCATCGGGACCCAGCCCACGAAGTCGGTGAGCCACACGAACGGCGCTCGCTTCAGGCCGGGGTTCTCGTGCAGGAAGTGGTCGAGGTCCCACGCCTCGTCGCCCACCCACAGGTCGTAGGCACGCTCCTGCACCAGGTCGTCGAAGACCATGAAGTTGGCGACCAGGATCTCGTCCATCCGCCGGATCGCCTCGAACGCGTGCAGGTCGTGCTCCCCTGCCTCCGACTCGACGTGCCCGCTCTCACTGGCCAGCCAGGCGGACGCCGGGTGGACCCGCTCGCCCAGGCGGGCCAGGAAGTCGGTGACCGGCGGCTGCGAGAGCCACTCCACCTCGAGACCCGGTTGCTGCTTGCGCAGCTCGTCGGCGATGGCTACGTCGCGGCGTACATGTCCCAGGCCGATCGGCGAGGACAAGAACAGGGCCCGCTTCGGCCGTCGGGTCGCTCGCTCCCGCCGGGTCGTCCCCCGCGGTCGGGTCACGCTGCGCAGCACGTCGTCGACGATCCGGTTGACGGCGACCGGCTCCCGCCCCTGCGGCACGTGTCCGGAGCCCTCGAAGGTGACCAGCCGGCCACCGGTCAGCTCGGCCAGCCGGGCGCCGGCCCGGTGCGGGATGATCCGGTCGTCCGTACCGTGCACCACCACGACGGGACAGCGGACCGCGGCGCACTGCGCCTCCACCGACGGCTCGCCCGGCAGGCGACCGATCTCCGCGCGGACCAGGGTCTCGCCGTCGGTGCCCAGGCCCCAGCCCATGAGGTCCTCCAGCAGCTTCGTCGAGTGCTCCTCCGGAGCCAGCTGCCCGAAGAAGAACTCGAGGAAGCCGGGATAGTCGCGCAGCCACGACCACCGGTTGTAGCGGCCCCAGCCCTCGTCGTCACCGGTGTCCTCGTCCCAGCGGTCGAACGACGCCTGGCGCTCGGGCGGGAACGTCGTCAGGTCGCGGATCGCGGGCGCGATCGCGACCCAGGCCGCGACCCGGTCGGGGTGGTGGGCCGCGAGGTCGAGCGCTTGCAGGTTGCCCATGGACAACGCCACCACGACCGCCCGCTGGGTGTCGGTGGCGTCCAGCACGTCGAGCGCGTCCTGCGTCTGCTCGGCCCGGAGGTACGCCGACCCGTTGCGGGGCCGGTCCGAGGCGCCGTTACCCCGAGGGTCGAACGCGACGACCCGCGTACGCCGCGCCAGGAACGCCACCTGGAGCTTCCAGACCTCGGCCGGCACGATGCACCAGGTCGGGAGCAGGAGCACGGCCGGGTCGTCGGGGTGGGGGAGGTCGCCGTACGACTGCCAGGCGACGCGCACGCCGGCGCGCTCGACGACACCGGTGCGGTCCGGCTCTCGTGCCTTCATGGGCGGGCTCCTCCACGGGCGGGCGGGCACTGCCCGACCTCGGCGAGCAGCGTGACGCCCCGCGGTTGCAATCGGCTTGCAACCGGCGGGGTCGAGGGTCCTCGGAGACCAGGATCCACCTCACGAAGGGTTTTCGACCATGACCATCGACCAGGACAAGCTCATGGAGTTCGTCGGGCAGTTCGCCGGGGACCTCGGCGCCACCGTGGCGGCCGGCAACGTCGTCCTCGGCGACCGGCTCGGGCTCTACCGCGGGCTCGCGCAGGGCCCGGCGACGGCCGGCGAGCTCGCCCAGCGCACCGGGACCAACGCCCGCTACGTCACCGAGTGGCTGCGTGGCCAGGCGGCCGGCGGCTATGTCGAGTACGACGCCGACGGCGACCGCTTCTCGATGACCGAGGAGAAGGCGTTCGCCCTCACCGACCCCGACGGACCGCTGTTCCTGCCCGGCGCCTTCGAGCTCGCCCTCGGGTCGCTCGCGGCCGTCCCGCGCATGGAGCAGGCGTTCACCACCGGCGCCGGGCTCGGCTGGCACGAGCACGACGACCAGGTGTTCAGCGGTTGCGAGAAGTTCTTCCGGCCCGGCTACCTCGCCCATCTGACGACGGAGTGGATCCCCGCTCTGGAGGGCGTGCAGGCCAAGCTCGAGCAGGGTGCTCGGGTGGCCGACATCGGGTGCGGTCACGGCGCCAGCACGGTGCTGATGGCCCAGGCCTACCCGGCCACGACGTTCCTCGGGTCCGACTACCACGAAGGCTCTGTCGCCGAGGCGAGCAAGGGAGCTGCCGAGGCCGGAGTCGCCGACCGGGTGGCCTTCGAGGTCGCCGGCGCCCAGGCGTTCTCGGGCTCCGGGTACGACCTGGTCACCAGCTTCGACTGCCTCCACGACATGGGCGACCCCGTCGGCGCTGCCCAGCACGTGCGCAGCACGCTGGCCGCCGACGGCACCTGGCTGATCGTCGAGCCGGCTGCGGGTGACACCGTGGCCGAGAACCTGAACCCGGTCGGCCGGGTCTACTACAACTTCTCCACGTTCCTGTGCGTGCCCAACGCCCTGTCCCAGAGCGGTGGCTACGCGCTCGGCGCCCAGGCCGGCGAGAAGGCGATCCGCCAGGTCTGTACCGACGCCGGGTTCACCCGGTTCCGCCGGGTGGCCGAGACGCCGTTCAACCTCGTCTACGAGGCACGGCTCTGACACGGCTCTGACACGGCTTGACAGCGGGGGCGACCGGTCGTCCGGACCACGGGCCCGGACGACCGGTCAGTACTCGTCGCCGCTGCGCAGGGGTCCGGGCCGTCCGTCGGGATCGTGCACGACGTCGAGCGGGAGGCGGGCCCAGGCGCGGGTCAGCCGGGTCAGCCGCGGGAGCGGGAGCGGCCGGAGCCGCCCCGGCGGCCGCTCACCCCGACGCCCGCCGACGTGCCAGGCCTCCAACCGAGCGGCCGACGCGTCGTACGCCCCGAACAGGCCGACGGGGTCGACGCAGTCGTCCATCACCTCGCGCAGTCCGCGCTCGCCGACCTCTCCGAGCCGGTCCAGGTGCTCGGCGGCGAGCGTGAGCCGCAGGTCCAGGGCGTAGTCCTCGTCGAGCACGACCGCAGAGAGCTCGGAGTCGTGGGTCCAGGAACGGCGGTTGAAGTTGTCCGACCCGGTGCTGGCCCAGACGTCGTCGATCACGCACACCTTGGCGTGGACGTAGACGGGCGTGCCGGCGTGGTTCTCGATGCCGTACGCCGCCACCCGGCCCGGCGCGACCCGCATCAGGGTCTGGAGGGAACGCTCCCGGCCGAGGTACTGCGGCACCCGGTTGAGGCCCGCGATGTCGGGCACCAGCGGGATCACGACCACCAGGCGGAGCTCGGGGTGGGCGTGCAGGGTCGGCAGGAACACGTCGGCGACGTCGTGACCCCAGAAGTACTGGTCCTCGACGTAGACGATCCGCTCGGCGCGCCCGACCGCCTTGGTGTAGCCACGGGCGACGCTGCGCTCGCCGCCCCGCGCGAACGGGTAGTCGCGACCGTGCCGCAGGTTCGGGTAGGTCCGGAGCAGCTGGACGACGTGGTGCCCCGCCTCCGGCGGGGCCGGCGTCTGCTCGGGCAACGGGTCCGGTGAGGTGTCGAGCCGCCGCAGCTTGTCGCTGAGCCGCCGCCAGGGCGCCTGCGAGAGCGGAGTCGGGTCGTCCCAGCGCTCGCGGAACACGGTCTCGACGTCGTGAACCGCCGGGCCCTGGATCGACGACCTGCACGTCGTGCCACGGCGGGTGGGCGCCGTACTCGTCGGTGAGGGGCTGCGCCTGCGGGTCTCCCCCGTGGTCGGCGTCGTCGCGCCGGTTGTGGGCCAGGTCCATGCCGCCGACGAACGCGACGTCGCGGCGCGCGTCGTCGCGGTAGCGGATCACGACGAACTTCTGGTGGTGCGAGCCGCCGGTGCGTACGCGCATGTCGAGCAGCACCTCGGCACCCGCTTCTGCAGCTGCTCGCCGAGGTGACGGTTCTCGGCGGCGAAGAAGCCCGTCTGGTCCAGGTGCGAGCGCCAGACCAGGCCGCGTACGTCCGACCCCGCGCCGGTCGGCGCGGCCGAGCACCTCGACCACCTCGCTGCCGGGCTCGCCGATGAGCCGCTCGTCGGCGTCTCCCTGCCAGTCGGTGAAGAGCACCAGGTCGCCCTCACCGGCGGCCTCGATCGCGTCGTAGAGCTCGCGGAAGTACGTCGAGCCGTGGATGAGCGGACGGACCAGGTTGCCCTCCGACCACGCCTGGTCGCCCTGGTGCTGCTCGTCGAGGGTCGTCGTCGGGTTGGCCCGCTCGGCCTGGGTCAGCAGCCAGCTCGACGGATCAGTCACGGGCGCATCATGCCCGCCCGGACGCCCGCGGCAAACGCCGCCACGCCCTCCGGTCAGGCTGGGGTCAGGTGCCGGGCCCGCAGGGTCCGGCGGTCGAGAAGGCGCGCCAGCGCCGTCTCGAACCCCGGACCCCACCCGCCCCGGGGTGCGGGGCGTCGCCGCTCGGGCCGCCTTCAGCAGAGCTTGCCGTCGAGCACGGTCGGCTTCCCGCGCAGGAACGTCGCCACGACCCGACCGGGCAGCTCGATGCCGGCGTACGGCGTGTTGCGCGAGAGCGAGACCGACTCGGCCGCCTCGACCACCCGGCGCGGGGTCGGGTCGTAGAGCACCACGTGTGCCGGCGCGCCGTCCTCGAGCGGCTGCCCGTGGTCGGAGACCCGGCCGATGCGGGCCGGGGCGTAGGACATCCGCTCGGCGACGTCGGCCCAGGTCATCAGGCCCGGATCGACCATCGTCTCCTGCACGACCGAGAGGGCGGTCTCGAGGCCGAGCATCCCGAAGGCGGCCGCGGCCCACTCGCAGTCCTTGTCCTCGAAGGGGTGCGGGGCGTGGTCGGTGGCGACGGCGTCGATGGTCCCGTCGGCCAAGGCTGCACGGAGCGCCTCGGTGTCGGCCGCAGTCCGCAGCGGAGGGTTGACCTTGTAGAGGGGGTCGTACGTCGTGGCCAGCTCGTCGGTGAGCAGCAGGTGGTGGGGGCACACCTCGGCGGTGACGTTCCAGCCCGATGCCTTGGCCTGCCGGATGATCTCCACCGACCCGGCGGTCGAGACGTGGCAGACGTGGAGCCGGGAGCCGACATGGGCGGCCAGCAGGCAGTCCCGCGCGATGATCGCCTCCTCGGCCACCGCGGGCCAGCCGGTCAGGCCGAGCCGGCCCGAGAGCTCGCCCTCGTTCATCTGCGCACCCTCGGTGAGCCGCGGCTCCTGGGCGTGCTGGGCGACGACGCCGTCGAAGGCCTTGACGTACTCCAGCGCCCGGCGCATCAGGACCGCGTCGTTCACGCACCGGCCGTCGTCGGAGAACACCCGGACCCGCGCGGCCGAGTCGGCCATCGCCCCGAGCTCGGCGAGCTGCTGCCCGGCCAGCCCGACGGTCACGGCGCCGACCGGGTAGACGTCGCAGTAGCCCGCCTCGCGTCCCAGCCGCCAGACCTGCTCCACCACGCCCGCGGTGTCGGCGACGGGGTCGGTGTTGGCCATCGCGTGCACGGCCGTGAAGCCACCCACCGCGGCGGCCTGGGTGCCGGTGAGCACGGTCTCGGCGTCCTCGCGGCCGGGCTCGCGCAGGTGGGTGTGCAGGTCGACCAGGCCGGGCAGCGCGATCAGCCCGGTCGCGTCGACCACCTCGTGGCCCTGCTCGTCCCAGTCGCCGTCGAGCGAGACCCGGCCCTGCTGGAGCAGGATGTCGGTCGGCTCGCCACCGAGGATCGAGGCCCCCTTGATCAGGTAGCTGGTCACGCGTCGGCTCCTTCGAGGTCGTGGGAGAGGGCAGGTTCGCTGCCGCCGAGCAGCAGGTAGAGCACGGCCATCCGGACGGCGACGCCGTTGGTGACCTGCTCGACGATCACCGAGCGGTCGCTGTCGGCGACGTCGGCGGTGATCTCCATGCCCCGCACCATCGGACCGGGATGCATGACGATCGTGTGGTCCTGCAAGGTGGCCATCCGGCGGCCGTCGAGACCGTACCGGCGGCTGTACTCGCGGGCGGTCGGGAAGAACCCGCCGGACATCCGCTCTCGCTGGACGCGCAGCATCATCACGGCGTCGGCCTTGGGCAGCACGCCGTCGAGGTCGTACGACGTCTCCACCGGCCACGACTCGATGCCGACCGGGAAGAGGGTCGGGGGCGCCACCAGGGTGACCTCGGCGCCCAGCGTGTGCAGGAGCAGCGCGTTGGAGCGGGCGACCCGCGAGTGGAGGACGTCGCCCACGATCGCGATCCGCTGGCCGTCGAGCGTGCCGCCGTTGCGCGCTCCCAGGTGTCGCCACATGGTGAAGGCGTCGAGCAGGGCCTGGGTGGGGTGCTCATGGGTGCCGTCACCGGCGTTCACCACGGAGGCCCGGACCCACCCGGAGTTGGCGAGCCGGTGCGGTGCTCCGCTGGCGCCGTGCCGGATCACGACCGCGTCGCAGCCCATCGCCTCGAGGGTGAGCGCGGTGTCCTTGAGCGACTCGCCCTTGGACAGCGAGGACCCCTTGGCGGAGAAGTTGATGACGTCGGCGGAGAGCCGCTTCGCTGCCGCCTCGAACGAGATCCGGGTCCGGGTGGAGTCCTCGAAGAACAGGTTGACCACGGTTCGGCCGCGCAGGGCCGGCAGCTTCTTGATCGGCCGGTCGGCCAGCGAGCGCATCTCCTCGGCCGTGCGCAGTACCAGCTCGGCGTCGTCGCGGGTCAGGTCGGCGGCGGACAGCAGGTGCCTCTTCATGAGCCGGTCCCCTCGATCAGCACCGCGTCGTCGTCGTCGACGCCGGTGAGGTGGACCCGCACCCGCTGCACGAGCGAGGTCGGGAGGTTCTTGCCGACGAAGTCGGCCCGGATCGGAAGCTCGCGGTGGCCGCGGTCGACCAGGACCGCGAGCTGGACAGCGCGGGGCCGGCCGACGTCGCCGAGGGCGTCGAGGGCGGCTCGGATCGTGCGTCCGGAGAACAGGACGTCGTCGACCAGCACCACGACCTTGTCGTCGATGCCCCCGTCGGGGATCGACGTGGGGAGCAGCGTGCGGGCGGGTCGCAGTCGCAGGTCGTCGCGGTACATCGTCACGTCGAGCGAACCCGACGGCACGGCGTCGCCCTCGACCGCGGCGATCCGCTCGGCGATCCGCTCGGCCAGCGGGACTCCCCGCGACGGGATCCCGAGCAGGACGAGGTCGGCGGCGCCCTTGTTGCGCTCGAGGATCTCGTGCGAGATCCGGCTCAGGGCCCGGGAGATGTCGCTGGCGTCCAGGACGGTGCGACCGGGGCTGTCGTCGGGCTCGGGTGCCGCTGACGACGCGGGGGTGGCAGGCGCAGGCATCTGCTGCCGGACCTCCTTCTCCGCCTCACCGGACGGCTCGTTAAAGGATGTCGATCGCGGGCGACCCTACCAGCCCGGTCCCGCGACGCGGCACCCGCGCCGCACCGGCCTCTGCACCTGCGCCGGGCCGTTGGTCACTCCGGGATCGGCGGCCCGACGACCTCGAGCCCGTAGCGCGGCCCGACCTCGACCCACCTCGGGATCTCCACCTCCGGCGTCAGCCCGTCGGCACCGGGCAGCCGCAGCTCGGCAGCCGGGATCCCGACCTCGTCGTAGAGGTGGAGGAGTCCGCCGGGCGCGGTGAGGGCCAGGAAGCGGGCCGGCTCGTCGCCGCGGATCCGGAAGGCGTGCGGCACGCCCTCGGGGAGGTACATGAAGCACCCGGCGTAGAGCTCGAAGTCCTCGTCACCGGCGCGGTAGCTGATCTGACCGTCGAGGAGGTAGAACGCCTCCGCCTCGAGCGTGTGCCGGTGCAGCGGCGTCGCGATGCCGGGTGGCTGGGTCACCAAGGCGAGGCCCAGCCGGCCCTGCGCCTGGTCGGACTCGAGGAGGTGCTCGAACAGCGACCCCATCGCCCAGGTGCCACGGCCGGTCCCCGGCTCGCGCATCACGACGCCCGACGTGTGCTGGTCGACGGTCATGGACCACCCCTTGTCATTTTCGTCCGAACCGTATTCGGACGAATATTGCTAACGTACTCTCCGTGACCCGGACCGGCAAGACACGGAGGTACGACGCGACGGCACGCCGCGCTGCTGCCGATCGCACGCGCCGTCGCGTCCTGTCCGCCGCTCACCGGCTGTTCACCACCCAGGGGTACGCCGAGACCTCGGTCGCCCAGGTCGCCCGTCGGGCCAGGGTCTCCGTCGACACCGTGTACGCCGCCGTCGGGCGCAAGCCCCAGCTCCTGCTGGCCGTGCACGACATGGTGCTCGCCGGCGGTACGGAGCCGGTGCCGGCCGAGGAACGCGACTACGTCCGTGCCGTACGCGAGGCTCCCACCGCGCGGGCGAAGATCGAGACCTACGCCGCCGCCCTCGCGCAGGTCCTGCCCACCACGGTCCCCCTCATGAACGCCCTGCGCGAGGCGGGCGCCACCGAGCCCGAGTGCCGCGCTGTCTGGACAGCCGTCAACGACCGCCGCGCGGCCAACATGCTGCTGTTCGCCGGCGACCTGAGGGCCACCGGCGAGCTCCGCGACGACCTCACGGACCGTCAGGTGGCCGACCTGGTGTGGTCGATGAACAGCGCGGAGTACTTCGGACTGCTGGCCCTCCGCGGCCTCGGCCCGGCGCAGTACGCCGCGCAGGTCGCCGACGTGTGGTGCCGGACCCTCCTCAGCACGGCCAGCGACGGCTGAACACGGCCTGCGCCGGCAGCACCGTGCTCAGTGACCGCCGACCTGCTGGGCGAGGTCCTTGAGCACGGTCTCGATCGCGCGGTGGTAGGTCGGGTAGGCGAAGTGCATGTGGAGCAGCGTCGGCAACGGCACCTCGGCGTGCACCGCGAGCGCCAGCAGCGACATGATCTCGCCGCCCGCGGGTCCGACCACGGTGGCGCCGACCAGCACCCGGCGCGACCGGTCGAGCACCAGCTTGACCAGACCGTCCTCCTGGGCCATCCACCCCCGGGCTCCGAGGTCGCCGGTGGCGACGACGACGTCGACCCCGGCGTCGCGAGCGGCCTGTTCGCCCTGCCCCACCGCGGCCACCTCGGGCGCGGTGAAGGTCACCCGCGACACCGCACGGTAGTCGGCCCACGGCCCGTCGCGGTCGAGCACGTCGTTGACCACGACGGCGCCCTGGTACATCGACACGTGGGTGAAGGCGCCCTTGCCGGTGATGTCGCCGATCGCCCACACCCCGTCGGCGACGCGCATCCGCTCGTCGGGGTCGAGCAGCCTCGCCTCCGGGTCCAGTCCGACGTTCTCGAGCCCGAGCCCGGCCAGGTTGGTCCGGCGTCCGGCGGCGACGAGCAGCTTCTCGGCAGTCAGCGTCTGGTCGCCCACCGCGACCGCGAACTGTCCGTCGTCGTAGGACACCGACCCGATGGAGGCGCCGGTGAGCACCTGGATCCCGGTCTCGGCGAAGGCCTTCTCCAGGGCCTCGCTCGCCTCGGGCTCCTCGGGCGCGAGCAGCCGGTCGGCCATCTCGACCACGGTGACCCGGACGCCGAACAGGGCCATCACCTGGGCCAGCTCACAGCCGATCGCACCACCGCCGATGACGATCAGCGAGGACGGCAGCTCCTCGAGCTGCACCGCGTCGCGGTTGGTCCAGTACGGCGTGCCCGCGAGGCCGTCGATGGGCGGCGCGGCGGGCGCGGTGCCGGTGTTGACGACGATGCCTCGGGTGGCGGAGTAGGTCTGCTCCCCCACGGTCACCCGGCCGTCGCCGGCGAGCACGCCCCGGCCGCGGACGAACGTCGCGCCGGCGTCCTCCAGCCGCTTCACCGCCACCGTGTCGTCCCAGTCGTCGGTGGCCTCGTCGCGGATCCGGGTGGCGACCGGCGTCCAGTCGGGGGTGACCGACGAGGTGCCGGCCATGGTGTTCACCCGGCCTGCCTCGCGCAACGTGTGGGCAGCGGCGATCATCATCTTCGACGGGACGCAGCCGAAGTAGGGGCACTCGCCCCCGACCAGCCGCTCCTCCACGCCGAGCACGCGCACGCCTGCCTCGGCGAGCTTGATCGCGACGTGCTCGCCGCCGGGCCCGAGGCCCACCACGATCACGTCGTACTCCGTCTGGTCCTCCGCCGTCATGGGTTCACCCTCGCACGACGGCGGTCATCGCCGCCCGGGCGGGGGCAGCGTGCTCAGCGGGTCGCGACGTCACGGAACCACGACTCGGTCACGTAGTCGGTCGCCCACCCCATCGACAGGTAGATCTCGTCGGCCCGGGTCGGAGAGTCGGCGTCGACCTCGAGGCCGACCCGGTTGCGGCCGTGCAGGGCGGCATCGCCGAGGACGGTGTGCAGCAGGCCCTTCGCCACCCCGCGACCACGGGCCGCCCGGTTGACCCCGATGTAGTCGACGTAGAGGCCCTCGATCCCCTGCGGGTCGGTCGGCAGCACCGAGCACACGACCGCGCCGGCCGGCACGTCACCACCGTCGGTCGAGACGTCGGCGAGCCACCAGTGGTCCCACCGGTGTCCGGGGTCCTCGCGCAGGCGCTGGACGAACTCGGGGAAGCTCTCGCGGTAGGAGTTGAAGTGGTCCTGGAACGACTCCTCCAGCATCCGGTGCACCACCTGGAGGTCCCGAGCCACCGGGATGCCGTTGTCGTGGGTGTCGACCTGGCGGATCGTCACCCCCTCGCGGAGCGGCGGCAGCACCTCCGTGGGGTCGACCGGTCGGGTCATGTGCAGCCAGCGCCGCCGCCGGGTGTAGCCCGCAGCCGCCAGCCACCCCCGCTGCACGGTGTCCTCGGCGAACGGCGACGCGTCCATGCGGGTGTGGTCCAGGCCGCGCAGCGCGGCGATCGCACAGCCCTGCTGGCCGGCCCAGACGTAGAGCGCGGCCGCGACCGCGTCGAGGTCGGGAAGGTCGCGCTCGAGCCAGAGACTCACCGTGGTCCGACCGCCCGCCCGGTCCTGCACGGAGACCCAGCCGCGGGGCCGGGACTGCCCAGGCGGCGAGACCACCAGCTGACGCCGGGTCCACGACGCCGTCCCCACCACCTCCGAGCGCACGGACTCCTCGTCGGCGACCCCCTCGCCGGTGTACGGCGCGTGGTCGGCGAGACGGAGCGCCGCCAGGGCGGTCACGTCGTCCTCGGCCGGGGTACGGACCGACCAACCCGGAGGCAGGTCGGGGAGCCCCGGCTCGGGGGTCACTTGTTGAGGTGCCGTGCCCGGGCGAAGCAGAAGAGGCCGTAGCAGGCGATGCCGAGCCCGATCAGGATCAGCAGGACCTGCCCGAAGGGCTGCTGGAGCACGGCGTGCAGGGCGTTGTCGAGCCCGCCGGACTTCTTGGCCTTGTGGGTGATCGCGGCCGCCACGAACAGGCCGCCGATGATCATGAACGCGATGCCCTTGGCGATGTAGCCGATCTTGCCGACCCAGCGGTAGGCCGTCCCGACGTCACCGATGGTGCCGCGGGCGTCGAGGTTCTCCATGAACTTCTCGGTCCAGCCGCGGCGGGCGTAGTTGAGCCCGTAGGCGACGATCGCCACGCCGATCAGGCCGACCAGCCACCGGCCGAGCGGCTGGTCCATCAGCTTGGCGGTGAAGCCGGAGCTGCTCGAGCTGGAGCCGGCGCCCACGGCGTACTTCACCGCGAGGTAGCAGACGTAGCCGTAGAGGATCGCCTTGCTGGCGGAGACGGCCCGCTTGCGCCAGCGCTTGCCGCCGTCGTACTCCGTGTGGCCGACGCAGGCCTCGAGCGCGCGCCACAGGGTCAGCACGAACATGCCGACCGCCACCAGCCACAGCAGGGCGGTGCCGAACGGCTGCTTGGCCAGCTCCTGCATCGCGCCCTTCTGCGACGCGTTGGCCCGGTGGGCACCCAGCGCGAGCTGGAGCGCCAGCCAGGCGATCAGCAGGTGGACGATGCCGTAGACGACCATGCCGAAGCGGATGCCCCGATCCAGCCACGTGCTCTCGTGGATGTCCTGGGCCTTCTGCTCCGCGCGGTCGCCGATGTCCGTCATAGCGGGGGGTCTTCCCCGCCGGGGGGAGTTCCAAACCCCCTTCTTCGGGTGAGGTCGTCGGCTCAGCCCTGCGCGACGAGCTCGTCGCGGTCACGCATCATGCTTCCGAGGACACCGTTGACGAAGCCGGGCGACTCGTCCGTCGAGAGGTTGCGGACCAGGGCCACCGCCTCCGTGACCGCCACCGCGTGCGGCACGTCCTCGCTGTAGAGGAGCTCGTAGGCGCCGATCCGCAGGGCCGAACGGTCCACGGCCGGCATCCGGTCGAGCGTCCACCGCTCGGAGTACGACGCCAGCACCTCGTCGATCCGGGGTTGGTGCTCGACGACACCGCGCACCAGGGTCGCGGTGTAGGGGTTGGTCGGCCCCTCACCGGCAGCGATGGCGGAGTCCAGCTCCGCGAGGGGGTCCTGGCCGCGCATCTCCGCGGCGTACAGCACGTCCAGTGCCCGTTTGCGGGCCTTCGTCCGGGCTGGCATGGAGGTGGACTACGCCTTCACGCGGCCGAGGTACGACGAGTCGCGGGTGTCGACCTTGACCTTCTCGCCCTGGGTGATGAACAGCGGCACCTGGATCTCGTGACCGGTCTCGAGCGTGGCCGGCTTGGTGCGCCCGGTGGCGCTGTCGCCGACGACGCCGGGCTCGGTGTAGGTGATCAGCATCTCCACCGACGCCGGGAGCTCGACGTAGAGCACGCGCCCCTCGTTGGTGGCGACGATGGCGTCGTTGTTCTCGAGCAGGAAGTTCTTGGAGTCGCCGACGATGTCGGGGCCGATCTCGAGCTGCTCGTAGGTGCCGGTGTCCATGAAGACGTAGGACGAGCCGTCGTTGTAGAGGTACTGCATGGTCCGCTTGTCGACGCTGGCGACGTCGACCTTCACGTCAGCGTTGAAGGTACGGTCGACGGTCTTGCCCGACTCGACGTTCTTCAGCTTCGACCGCACGACCGCCCCGCCCTTGCCGGGCTTGTGGTGCTGGAACCAGATGACCTGCCAGAGCTGGCCGTCGAGGTTGAGGACCATGCCGTTCTTCAGGTCGTTCGTGGTGGCCATCGCGGGCGCGCCTCTTCTGCTGGGTCGGAGCTGCTGGGAATGGGTGGGCCCGCGGCGACAACCGTCCGCGCGGGCGACCTCGAAGTCTAGTACGGCGCTCGGCCGGGGCCGGAATCGCGGTCAGCCGGCTCCCGGTCCCGCGGTCGTCCGCGCGACAGACCGCCACGGGTGACGCTCAGGCGGGCGACCCGGTGCCGGCCAGGTGGGCGAGGGCCTCGCGGTAACCCTCGACGCCCTTCCCGGAGATCACCGCCACAGCGTGGGGGGTCACCACGGAGTGGTGGCGGAACTCCTCGGGCCGCTGGAGGGGGTCGGAGAGGTGCACCTCGACCAGTGGCGCGCTCAGCTGGGCGCAGGCGTCGTAGAGCGCCAGCGAGTAGTGGGTCCAGGCACCCGCGTTGAGCAGCACGGGCGTCTCTTCGTCGGCGGCGGTGTTGAGCCAGTCGAGGAGGTCACCTTCGTGGTTGGTCCGCCGGACCTCGACCTCCAGCCCGAGGTCGCGACCCCATCCCTCGCACAGGGTGACGAGCTCGTCGTAGGTCGTGGAGCCGTAGACCTCCGGCTGGCGCCGCCCGAGCCGGCCCAGGTTGGGGCCGTTCAGCACCAGGACCCGCGGTCTGGAGCCTGGCGACGGGCTCATCGCGGACCACCCGCCATCACGTCGTAGGCCGCATGGAGGTGCTCGTCGGCGGGATCGGTCAGCACGACCGGGTCCGCCAGACCTCGCAGCACCACGAAGCGCAGGTGGGTGCCGCGAGACTTCTTGTCGACGGCCATCCGAGCACGCAGCTCCTCGTACGACGCGCCGGCCCAGGTCGTCGGCAGCCCGACCCGCCCGAAGGCCGTCGCGTGGCGCGCCGCGACGGACGCGTCCAGGAGGCCCGCCCGCCGAGCCAGCTCGGCGACGAAGACGCAGCCGAGCGCGACCGCCTCGCCGTGCCGCAGCGTGTAGTCGCTGGCCTGCTCGACCGCGTGTCCCATCGTGTGGCCGTAGTTGAGCACCTCCCGGCCGGGACCACCCGAGCCGGCGGTCTCGCGCAGGTCACCGGCGACGACGTCCGCCTTCACCTGCACGGCACGCTCGACCAGCTCGCGCAGCACCGGTGACCCCACCGGTGGCACGCCGTGCTCCTCGACCAGCCGTAGGATCTCGGGGTCGGCGACGAAGCCGCACTTGACCACCTCGCCCAGGCCGGCACGGAGCTCGGCGTCGGGGAGCGAGCCCAGGAAGCCGAGGTCGCACAGCACCCCGGCCGGCTCGTGGAAGGCGCCGACGAGGTTCTTTCCGGCGCCGGTGTCGATGCCGGTCTTGCCGCCGACCGCCGCGTCGACCATGCCCAGCAGCGAGGTCGGGACGTGCACGACCCGTACCCCACGCAGCCAGGTCGCGGCCACGAATCCTCCGAGATCGGTGGTCGCTCCTCCACCGACGGTCACCACCGCGTCGCTGCGGGTGAAGCCGGCGCGCCCCAGGGCCTCCCAGCACTCGGCGGCCACCGTCGCCGACTTGGCCCGCTCACCGTCGGGCACCACCAGCCTCAGCACGTCGTACGCCGGCGCGAGGGCCTCGCACACGGACTCGGCTGCGGGCAGGACCTCGGGCGCCACCACTGCCACCCGGGCGGCGTCGCGACCGACCAGGCCGGGGAGCCGGCCGAGCAGGTCGTCACCCACCACGACGTCGTACGCCGCGGCGGTGGCCACCCGGATCACGGTCGGCTCGCTCACTCGACGACCTCCAGCACCGCCGAAGCGACCTCCTGCGGGGTCAGGCCGTCGGTGTCGACGACGGCCGTGGCCA
Source organism: uncultured Actinomycetota bacterium (assembly GCA_963808115.1). Classification (GTDB taxonomy): domain Bacteria; phylum Actinomycetota; class Actinomycetes; order Propionibacteriales; family Nocardioidaceae; genus Nocardioides. The sequence continues at coordinate 57,981 of CAWEEN010000002.1, read as the reverse complement.
CGGACTCGTAGACCGGGGCGCGCTCGTCGAGCAGGGTCTTCATGGTGCCGCGCACGTTGCCCAGCAGCAGCGGTCGCGATGCCCCGAGGCCTACCCGCGCGGCGGCGTCGGTGAGCCCCACCCGCAGGAACACCACCCGGTGGCCGGCGAGGAGGGTCCGGGTCTCCTCGACCATCACCGCGCCGCCGCCGAGAGCCAGCACGCCACCGTGCTCGGCGAGCGCAGTCGCCACTGCGCGCCGCTCGACGCTCCGGAAGTGCTCTTCGCCGGAGTCCACGAAGATGTCGGAGATCGACCGGCCCTCGGCCAGCTCGACGTCGTCGTCGGTGTCGCGGAACCCCGCACCCAGCCGCTCGGCGAGCAGCCGGCCCACGGTCGACTTCCCGGCACCCATCGGACCGACGAGCACCACGAGCGGTCTGGTCATCGCCGGGTCATCGGATCGCGAGGTGGTCGAGGTAGGAGGTCGACGTTGCGCCGCGTCTCGTCGACCGCGTCGCCGCCGAACTTCTCCAGCACGGCGTCGGCCAGCACGAGGGCGACCATCGCCTCCGCGACCACCCCGGCTGCCGGCACGGCGCACACGTCGGAGCGCTGATGGTGGGCGACCGCCTCGTCCCCGGTGGCGACGTCCACCGTGCGCAGCGCGCGGGGCACGGTCGCGATCGGCTTCATCGCGGCGCGCACCCGGAGCACCTCGCCGGTCGACATGCCGCCCTCGGTGCCGCCCGAACGGCCGCTGGTCCGGCGTATCCCGTCGTCGGTCGGCACGATCTCGTCGTGGGCCAGGCTGCCCGGAGTGGCTGCGAGCTCGAAGCCGTCACCGACCTCGACCCCCTTGATCGCCTGGATGCCCATCAGGGCCCCGGCCAGCCGCGAGTCGAGCCGCCGGTCCCAGTGCACGTGGGAGCCGAGGCCGGGCGGGAGGCCGTAGGCGACGACCTCGACCACCCCGCCGAGCGTGTCGCCGTCGTGGTGGGCCCGGTCGATCGCAGCGACCATGGCGGCGCTCGCCTCGGGGTCGAGGCACCGGACCTCGTCGGCATCGAGCCGGGCCACGTCGTCCGGTCCCGGGAGGACGCCGGCCGGCGCCCGCACCCCGCCCAGCTCGACGACGTGCGCGACCAGCCGGATGTCGGCGGCCTGGTCGAGGAAGGCAGCGGCGACCGCGCCGAGCGCCACCCGCGCCGCGGTCTCGCGGGCCGAGGCGCGCTCGAGCACGGGACGGGCCTCGTCGAAGCCGTACTTCTGCATGCCCACCAGGTCGGCGTGACCGGGCCTCGGGCGGGTCAGCGGGGCGTTGCGGGCGAGGTCGCCGAGCACCGTCTCGTCGACAGGGTCGGCGGACATCACCTGTTCCCACTTGGGCCACTCGCTGTTGGCGATCTCGATCGCCACCGGCCCACCCATGGACTCGCCGTGACGGATGCCGCCGAGGATCGTCACCCGGTCCTGCTCGAACTTCATCCGCGCACCGCGCCCGCGGCCGAGCCGGCGCCTGGCGAGCGCGTCACCCACGTCGTCGGTGGTGATCCGGACGTGTGCCGGCAGCCCCTCGAGGACGGCGACCAGGGCCGGTCCGTGGGACTCCCCGGCGGTGAGCCAGCGCAGCATGGCGTCAGTCTTCCATGCCGAGCGAGGACGCCCCGACCCGGCGGAGCCGGGGCGGGGCGGCCGGAGCGAGCGGCGAAGCGAGCGTGCTCGCGAGCCCCGCACGGAGTTGCCGGCTAGCCCCCGACCAGACGCGACCAGATCGGGTCGCCCCAGACGACTCCGGCCACGGCACCGAGCAGCATGAACGGCCCGAACGGCACCCCCGTGCGGTCCGCCAGCTTGAGCAGCACGAGCACCGCCCCGATCACCCCACCGAGCAGGAAGCCGGCGTAGAGCCCGACCAGGAGGGGACCCCAGCCCAGCCACCCCAGGCCGATGCCCAGGACGCCGGCCAGCCGCACGTCGCCGAAGCCCAGCCCGCGCGGGTAGACGAACCACAGCACCGCGTACGTGCCGCCGGCCACCAGAAACCCCAGAGCGGCGCCGAGGAGACCGTTCGGCTCCTGGGTGACGACCGCACCGACCAGGGCCAGCGCGCCCAGCACGACGTACGACGGGCGGATCACGAAGGTGGGCAGCAGCCGTGTGCGCCAGTCGACCACCGCCAGTGCGACGTAGACCGGCACCATCGGCACCCACATCACCCAGGCCCACGACCAGCCCAGGGCGCCGCCGAGGACTGCGCCCGCCACGGCGCCTGCGACCGCGCTGCGCCAGGCCAGCCCGGGCAGCCGAGCGATGTCGGCGAACGGCTCGGGGGGTGGCTCGGGCTCGGTCGTCACATCGAGGGTGGCATCGCCCTCTGAGCCGGGGATCGCCGGGTCGACCTCGTCGGGCTCGACCTCCGGGACCCGACCGATCAGGTGGGGCACCAGCAGGCTGCCGGCACCTGACACCACAGCGGCCACCAGGGCCGCGAGGAGGGTCGAGTCCATGGCGGGACCCTAGGGCACCGGGCCGTCCCTCCGGGGGCGGTCGGCCAGTCCTGCCACACCAGCGGCGCGCATCGCCTCGACCGGCACGTCGAACCGCCCGGTCATCGCCCGTACCTGGTCGACGGCCTGCCACACCAGCAGGTCGAGGCCGCCGATCACGGTGCGGCCGTCCGAGACGGCCACCCGGGTCAACGGGGTCGGCCACGGGTCGTAGAGGACGTCGAAGACCACCGGCACGTCGCGCGTGGCGGCGACGACGGCGGCGTCCTGGGCCTCCGCCGGCACCGTCGACACCAGGATGTCGGCGCTCGTCGGCCGCAGGTCGCCCCAGGGCACCACCTGCACCCGCGGCGGGTGCTGGTGCCTGGCCAGCGCCGCCAGGGTCTCCTCCGCACGCCGAGGGTCGCGCACCACCAGCCACGCCTCGGCCAGCCCGCGCTCGGACAGGGCGAGCAGCACCGAGGCCGCGGTGGCGCCGCCACCCAGCACGACGGCGGACCGGAGGTGGGCCGACGTGGCGGTGTTGACCGCTGCGAGCGCGCCGGGCACGTCGGTGTTGAGCCCGTGCCGCCCACCGGCGTCGTCGAGCAGCAGGGTGTTCGCCGCCCCCGAGAGCCGGGTCCAGTCGTCCTGCGAGGTCAGGAGCGGGATCACCTCACGCTTGAGGGGCATGGTCAGCGACAGCCCGCGCCAGTCGGCGTCGAGACCGTCGACGAACGCCTCCAGACGCCCGGCCGCCACCCGCACCGCGTCGTAGGTCCAGTCCAGGCCCAGCACGTCGTACGCCGTCCGGTGTAGGGCAGGCGACAGCGAGTGTTCGATCGGATCCCCGAGGACTGCGCAGCGCATCGCCGATCACCGTCCTCAACAGCGGGTCGAGGTCTGGCAGTACTGCTTGAACTCCTGGTTGTACTGCAGGAACTCGGCGTAGGTCTTGGCGAACTTGGTCTCACCCGTGCGCAGGTTGACCGTCACGTAGTAGTACCAGTCTCCGTCCGCCGGGTGCAGCGCCGCCTTGATCGCGTCGTCACCTGGGGAGTTGATCGGACCCGGTGGCAGGCCCGGGTGGAGGTAGGTGTTGTACGGCGAGTCGACGTGGGTGTCGTCGATGGTCACCGCGACCACGCCCTTGCGGTGCAGGGCGTAGTTGACCGTCGCGTCGATCTGGAGCAGGCCGTTGGTGCCCTGCTGGTCGCCGGGGCCGTCGAGCCGGTTGTAGATGACCCGCGAGACCTTCGGCATCGCCGAGCCGCGGCCCTCGGCCTGGATCAGGCTGGCGATGGTCATGATCTCGGCCGGGGTCTTGCCCTGCGCCTTGGCGCCGGCCTCGAGGCCGTTCTCGGTGGCCGACTGCCGCCACCGGTCGACCATGTCCTTGAGCATGTCGGCCGGCTTCTCCTTCGGCCCGAAGCCGTAGGTCGACGGGAAGAGGTAGCCCTCCGCGTTGCCGTGCGCGTACGCCGGGAGCCCCAGCGCCTTCGGGTCCTTGAGCGCCGTGTTGAACGCGGCCTTCGAGTACTTCGTCTTCGCGGCCAGGATCGCCACCGTGTCGACCACGCGCAGGCCCTCCGGGATGGTGACCGCGGTGGTGACGATCTTCGTCGGGTCGCTGAGCACCTGGTACGCCTCGTCGGCGCTCATCTTCTTCTTCAGCTGGTAGTAGCCGACCTGGATCTTGTTGGGGTCGGTGGCGGCCGCGGTGAACGCGTCGACGGACGCCACGACCCCCTGGTGCTTGAGGTTGCGCCCGATCTGGGAGCCCGCGTCGCCCGGGTGCACCTGGAACAGCACCGACCCGTGGCCCGGACCGGCGTAGTCCGCCGCGTGCGACAGATGGTCCTTGAGGTAGTGGTAGCCCTTCGTGCCGACGAAGTAGGCACCACCGACGACCACCACGAGGGCGATCAGCACCGCGAGGCAGCCGGAGAAGCCACGCTTCTTCTTCTTGCGGGCTCCGCCGAGATAGGTCGGCTCGTAGTCGTCCGGACCCGGGTCGTCGTCGACACCACCCCCGGGGAGGAGGGGGTCGGTCAGCTCGTGGTCGTCAGTCGCCTGGTGGTCGTAGGCGCTGCCGTCGTGGGTCATGACTCTCCCGATTCGGTGTCTCCGGTGATGATCTCTCCCGGAGCACGCCCCGTGGCTCGTTCGGTGTCCAGGGCGTGCTGCAGGATGAGTACCGCCGCGGCCTGGTCGACCACGGCCCGTCGTGCGGCACCCTTCTTCCCCCGGTCGCGCAGCATAGCCTCCGCGGACACGGTCGTCAGACGCTCGTCCTGCAGCCGCACCGAGACCGGGCTGATCCGGGTGGCCAGCCGGCCGGCGAACTCGCGCACCTTCACCGCGGCCGGCCCCTCGCCGCCCGAGAGCGACCGGGGCAGCCCCACCACGACCTCGACGGCCTCCTCGTCGCGCACCAGCCGGGCGATCCGCGCCAGGTCGCCCTTGCCCCGTCGTACGGTCTCGACGGGTGTGGCGAGGAACCCGGTCGGGTCACTACGGGCCACCCCGATCCGGGCGTCGCCCGGGTCGAGACCCAGGCGTACGCCGGGCCGCATCAGGCGGTGGCCTGGGCGACGGCCCCGGTCGCCGCGGCCAGGGCGTCGTCGATGCGCGAGGCGTCGGTGCCACCGCCCTGGGCCACGTCGTCCTTGCCACCTCCGCGTCCGCCTACGAAGGGCATCACCGCGGCGAGCAGCGCGTTGGCCTTGACGCCGCGGTCACGGGCGCGCTCGTTGGTCGCGGCCACCACCGCGACCTTGCCGTCCTTCACGCCCACCAGTACCGCCGCGCCGGGCTGCTCCTGGCTCAGCCGGCCGCGGAGGTTGACGGCCATGGTCCGGATGTCCCCCGCGTCGGCACCGTCGATGCGCAGGCTGATCAGGCGCACCCCGTTGACGTCCGCGGCATCGGCAGCCAGCTGGGCGCCCTCGGAGAGCAGCTGGGCGATCCGGGTCTGCTCCAGCGCCTTCTCCGCGGCCCGCAGCCGCTCGACGATGTCGTGGACTCGCTCAGGCAGCTCCTCGGGCCGCGCCTTGAGCGCCTCCGACAGCTGCGCCAGCAGCACGTGCTCGCGAGCCAGGAACCGGTAGGCGTCGGCGCCGACCAGCGCCTCGACGCGCCGTACGCCGGAGCCGATCGACGACTCGCCGAGCAGCTTGACGACGCCGAGCTGGCCCGAGCGGCCGGCGTGGGTGCCGCCGCACAGCTCGCGCGCCCAGTCGCCGACCGAGACCACCCGCACCTGGTCGCCGTACTTCTCCCCGAACAGCGCCATCGCACCGGAGCGCACCGCCTGCTCCTGGGTCATGATCTCGGCGTGCACGCCGAGGTCGGCGAGCACCAGGTCGTTGACCTTGGCCTCCACGTCGTGCATGACCGACTCGGGGACGGCGCCGGTGGCGGAGAAGTCGAACCGGAACCGCCCCGGGGAGTTCTCCGACCCGGCCTGGGTGGCGGTCTCGCCGAGCGCCTCGCGAAAGGCCTTGTGCACCATGTGGGTCGCCGTGTGGGAGCGCGAGATCGCCTTGCGCCGCTCGATGTCGACACTCGACTGCACGGCGATCCCCGGTGTCACCTCGCCGCTGAGCACCCGGGCGGAGTGGACGATCAGACCGGTGATCGGCGTCTGTACGTCGCGCACCTGTACCCGCGCGCCGTTCGTCGAGCTGGATCACGCCCTGGTCGGCGAGCTGGCCGCCACCCTCGGCATAGAAGGGCGTGCGGTCGAGCACCAGCTCGACGTCATCGCCCTCGCGGGCGGCCTCGACGACCTCACCACCCCAGAGCAGGCCGCGCACGGAGCCCTCCGTGACGACCTCGCGGTAGCCGGTGAACTCGACCGGCTCCGCGAGCTCGTCGGCGATGCGGCGGTACGCCGCGGTGTTGAGGTGAGCGCCCTTCTTGGCGGCCGCGTCGGCCTTGGCCCGCTGCCGCTGCTGGTCCATGAGCTCGCCGGAAGCCGACCTCGTCGACCTCCAGACCCTGCTCCTGGCGCCATCTCGAGGGTCAGGTCGATCGGGAAGCCGTAGGTGTCGTGGAGCGCGAAGGCATCGTGGCCGGGCAGCACCTTGGAGCCGTCCGCCTCGGTGGTCTGCCGCATCGTCTCGAAGATGGTGGTTCCGGCCTTCAGGGTCTGCCGGAACGCGTCCTCCTCGGCGTACGCGACCCGGGAGATGCGCTCCCAGTCGCGGTGCAGCTCGGCGTAGGTCTCCCCCATCTTGTCGCGACTGACCGGCATCAGCTCGGGCAGCACCTGGTCCTCGGTACCGAGCAGGCGCATGGAGCGGACCGCTCGGCGCAGCAGGCGCCGCAGCACGTAGCCGCGCCCCTCGTTGCCGGGGGTGACGCCGTCGCCGATCAGCATCATCGAGCTACGGACGTGGTCGCCGACGACCCGGAACCGCACGTCGTCGTCGTGCTGCGCGCCGTACCGCCGCCCGGTGAGCTCCTCGGCCCGCTCGATCACGGGGTACATCTCGTCGATCTCGTACATGTTGTCGACGCCCTGGAGCAGGCAGGCGACCCGCTCGAGCCCCATGCCGGTGTCGATGTTCTTGCTCGGCAGCGGGCCGACGATGTCGAAGTCGTCCTTCGCGCGCACCGCGCTCAGCTCGTCCTGCATGAAGACGAGGTTCCAGATCTCGAGGTAGCGGTCCTCGAGCTTCGCCGGCATCGCGATCCGGTCGGTGGTCTCGAAGTCCCCGTCGGGGCCGTACTCGGGACCGCGGTCGTAGAGGATCTCCGAGCAGGGCCCACCCGGCCCGGGGACGCCCATCGACCAGTAGTTCTCCTTGGGGCCGAGCTTGACGATCCGCTCGCTCGGCAGACCCGTCACCTTCATCCAGAGGTGGAGCGCCTCGTCGTCGCCATGGAGGATCGAGGGCCAGAGCCGACTCTCCTCCAAGCCGTAGCCCCCGTCGGAGAAGGGCTTGGTGACCAGCTCCCACGCGAGCTCGATGGCGCGTTCCTTGAAGTAGTCGCCGAAGGAGAAGTTGCCACACATCTCGAAGAAGGTGCCGTGCCGCGTGGTCTTGCCGACGTCCTCGATGTCGGGGGTGCGTACACACTTCTGCACGCTCACCGCCCGGTCGTAGGGCGGCGTCTCCTGGCCGAGGAAGTAGGGCTTGAACGGCACCATGCCGGCATTGACGAACAGCAGGTTCGGGTCGTCGAGGATGAGGGACGCCGACGGCACGGCGGTGTGCGCGGCGGCCTCGAAGTGCCCCACGAACCGTCGTCTGATCTCCGCGGTGTCCATCAGCTGTCGCCTTCCTCGTCGGTCGAGCCTGTCGAGCGCCCTGCTGAGCCTGACGAGCTGACCACGGCGGGCCGACCCGCCGCGCTCAGCTCCGGACGTCCATGAGGCACGAGCCCGAACCGCTCGCGCAACTCCGTTTCGGCCTCGGCCTGGCCCTGCGCCACCTCGTCGCGGAACAGCCGCGCCCCCAGGGCGAGCGCGTGCCAGCGGTCGCTGAGGCCGTCGGCGGTGAACGCCTCCTTGACGCGGCGGGCCCGCACGGAGGCGTAGATCCCTGCCCCGGCGCCGGCCACGAACCAGAGTCCGCGCTTCACGAGGCGGCCCCGGTGTCGGCCGACATCGCGGCGCGGTGACGCGCGTGGAGGTCGCGCTGGGCGGCCTTGAGGTCGGAGCGGCGCTGCTTGCGCGACCGGCGGACCTCCTGCCTCATCTCGAAGCGGATCCGGTTCCTGTTGGCCGGCGCCAGGCCGCGTCGTACGCCGTGGGCGAGCGAGGCGGCCATCACCACGGTCTCCTTGAGCACGATGTCGGCGAACGCGGGGGCGGCGACGGGCTCCGGATCCGACGCGGGCTCGGCGCGGGTGCCGAGGTCGGTGATCACGAACTCGACCGGTGCGACCGGGGATGCCGCCGCGGGCGCGGTTGCGGGTGCGGACGCGGCGACGAGCTCCTCGAGCCGCTCGAGCCGTGCCCGCAGGGCCTCGGCCTCGGCGCGAGACGCCGCGCTCGACCTGCGCTGCCACAGGACCACGACGAGGAGCACGAGGCACAGCAGAGCCAGCCCGCCGACGGCGAGCCACCAGGCCTGGTCGCTTCCCACAGCGTCCGACCCTATCGTCCGCGCACCATGCGCCGGATGCGCTCCCAGCGCTCCCTCACCGCAGCCTCGGCACCGAGCGACGTCGGCTGGTAGTACTCCGCGTCGGCGACCACGTCGGGCGCGTACTGCTGCTCGGCGATGCCGAACGGCTCGTCGTGGCTGTAGGCGTACGACGTGCCGTGGCCGAGGCTCTTCGAGCCCTGGTAGTGGGCATCGCGGAGGTGGGGCGGCACCTGACCGATCTTCCCGGCCCGGACGTCGGCACTCGCCGCGTCGATCGCCTTGATCACGGCGTTCGACTTGGGCGCGACCGCGAGGGCGATCGTCGCCTGCGCCAGGTTGAGCCGGGCCTCGGGCATCCCGATCAGCTGCACCGCCTGCGCGGCCGCCACGGCCGTGGTCATGGCGGTCGGGTCGGCGAGACCGATGTCCTCGCTGGCCAGGATCACCAGCCGCCGCGCGATGAACCGGGGGTCCTCCCCGGCCTCGAACATCCGGGCCAGGTAGTGCAGGGCGGCATCGGCGTCGGACCCTCGCACCGACTTGATGAACGCGGAGATCACGTCGTAGTGCTGGTCGCCCTGCCGGTCGTAGCGCACGGCGGCCCGGTCGACGGCCGTCTCGGCGGTGGCCAGGTCGATCACCGTCACCTTCTTCGAGCTCGCTGCGCCGGCTGCGGCCTCGAGGTAGGTCAGGCCGCGGCGAGCGTCGCCGCCGGCCAGCCGCACGAGATGGGCGCGGGCGTCGTCGTCGAGGGTGAAGGCGCCGTCGAGGCCGCGCTCGTCGACCAGGGCCGTGTCGATCACCGCGGACGACGTCGTCGTCGGTCAGCGAGTCGAGCTGGAGCAGGAGGCTGCGCGAGAGCAGGGGCGAGATCACCGAGAAGAACGGGTTCTCGGTGGTGGCGGCGACCAGCGTGACCCACCGGTTCTCCACGCCCGGCAGCAACGCGTCCTGCTGGGCCTTGCTGAACCGGTGGACCTCGTCGACGAAGAGCACCGTCTCGCGCCCGCGCCGGGTGAGGTCGGCCCGGGCCTGCTCGATCGCGGCGCGCACCTCCTTCACGCCTGCGGACACCGCCGAGACCTCCACGAACGCCCGGTCGGTCTGCCTGCTGACGATCGCCGCGATCGTGGTCTTCCCGGTACCGGGCGGGCCCCAGAGCAGCACCGACATCGACTTGCCGCCCCTCGATCAGCTGCCGCAGGGGCGAGCCCTCGGCTCGCAGCTGCGGCTGGCCGACGAGCTCGTCGAGGGTGCGTGGCCGCATCCGCACCGCGAGGGGTGCCGAGGCCGTGGTGTTGGCGGACAGCGACCCGGCGCCGGGCGGCGACCACCGACCTCGTCGGTCTCGAACAACCCGTCCATGGTGGAAGCCTAGGCGTCGCGAGCGAGCTCCGACGCCCGCTCCGCTCGTGGGGTCCCGCTGACGCGTGACCCGGACGTCTTCGCTCTAGGCCGAGGTGACCGACCCGGTCTTCAGGTCGTACCAGCTGTCGGCGTACCCGGGCTGGTCGGCCAGCTCGGCGGCCGTCATGGTCGCCGTCCCCGACGGGTTGCCCTGGTCGTCGACGCCGAGGATCGCGGTCGTCACCGGGCGCTGCGGCGCCTGGCCGAACTCGCCCGCGAAGTGACAGGCGACCTTGTGCTGGGCGCCGATCTGCAGCAGCGGCGGCTCCTGCTTCGCGCAGATCTCCTGCGCCATCCAGCACCGGGTACGGAAGCGGCAGCCACTCGGCGGGTTGATCGGCGACGGGACGTCGCCCTCGAGCCGGATCCGCTCACGACGGCCACCGATGGCCGCCTGCTTGATGTCGGGCGCCGCCGAGAGCAGTGCTTGGGTGTAGGGGTGCTTCGGGTGCTCGTAGATGGTCTCGCGGTCGCCGATCTCGACGATCTTGCCGAGGTACATGACTGCCACCTCGGGGCAGAAGTGCCGGACCACCGCCAGGTCGTGGGCGATGAAGAGGAACGCGACGCCGAACTCTTCCTGCACGTCCTTGAGGAGGTTGACCACCTGAGCCTGGATCGACACGTCGAGGGCCGAGACCGGCTCGTCGGCGACGAGCAGCTTGGGCTGGAGGGCGAGCGCCCGGGCGATGCCGATGCGCTGTCGCTGGCCACCCGAGAACTCGCTGGGGTAGCGGTTGTAGTGCTCGGGGTTGAGGCCCACGACCTCGAGCAGCTCCTGCACGCGCGGCAGGACCTTCTTCTCCGGCACCATGTTGTGGACCCGCAGCGGCGTCCCCACGATCGAGCCCACGGTGTGACGGGGGTTCAACGAGGAGTAGGGGTCCTGGAAGATCATCTGGATCTCGCTGCGGATCGGCATCATCTGCCGACGCGAGAGTCCTGAGATGTCGGTGCCCTCGAAGTCGATGGCTCCTGACGTGGGGTCGTAGAGGCGGGTGATCAGCCGCCCGGTCGTGGTCTTGCCACAGCCGGACTCACCGACCAGGCCCAGCGAGCCGCCCTTGCGGAGACTGAACGAGACGCCGTCGACGGCCTGGACGTGGGCCACGGTGCGACGGATCACGCCGCCCGACTTGACGGGGAAGTACTTCTTGAGGTCGCGGACCTCCAGAAGCATGTCGCTGCCTGCTGCGTCCGCCTGAGTGTGGGCAGGCTCGACGTCGGAGTTGGTCACGGTGCTCATCCTGCCCTCAAACCTCGTCCGGGTCGACTGCTGCCAGCTCGGGGATCATCTCGCCGGTCTCGGGATCGATCAGATCCGGGGCGATCTCCGGCAGGACCTCGGTGGCGTAGATCTCGCTGGGGTTGGCGAGGTGACAGCGCTTCAGGTGGTTGTCCCCACGGTTGCCCGGGGTCAGGTCCGGCAGGGTGGTCCGGCAGAGGTCACCGGGCACCTTGTCCTTGTGCGGGCACCGTGGGTGGAACGAACATCCTGAGGGTGGGTTGAGCAGGCTGGGCGGGGTGCCCGGGATGGGGATCAGCCGCGCGTCGGCGTCGCCGCTGACGTCGGGCACGCTGCCCATCAGGCCCCAGGAGTAGGGCATCTCCGGGTGGGTCAGGATCTCGCGGGTGGCGCCGTACTCGACCGCGCGGCCGGCGTACATGACCATCGTGGTGTCGGCCATCTCGGCGACCACCCCGAGGTCGTGGGTGATGATGACCACCGCGGAGTTGAACTCCCGCTGGAGGTCCTGGAGCAGGTCGAGGATCTGCGCCTGCACGGTCACGTCGAGCGCGGTGGTGGGCTCGTCGGCGATCAGCAGCTGCGGGTCGTTGACCAGGGCCATCGCGATCATCGCGCGCTGTCGCATGCCACCCGAGAACTGGTGCGGGTAGTCGTCGACGCGGCGATCGGGTTGCGGGATGCCCACCCGGTCGAGCATCTCGATCGCACGCTTCTTGGCGTCGGACTTCGACACCTTGTGGTGGATCCGGTAGCCCTCCGAGATCTGGTCACCCACGGAGTAGAACGGGTGCAGCGCGGTCAGGGCGTCCTGGAAGATCATCGAGACGGAGTTGCCACGGATCTTGCGCATCCGCTCCTCGGGCGCCCCCAGGATCTCCTGCCCGTCGACGCGGATCGAGCCGGACAGCCGGGTGTGCTTGGGGTCGTGCAGCCCGAGCACCGCCATCGACGACACGCTCTTGCCGGAGCCCGACTCCCCGACGACACCGAGCGTCTTGCCACGCTCGACGGTGTAGGAGAGGTCGGTGACCGCCTGGACGAGACCGTCGTGGGTCGGGAACTTCACGGTGAGGTTCTCGACGACGAGGAACGGGTCGTCCGGGCTGGCCGGCGCAGCCATGCCCTCCGGACGATCGTTGAGATCGACGCTCACTCGGAGCCTCCGTTCGGGCCGCGGCGACGTGGGGACGGGGACGGCGTGCTCATGCCACGCTCACACGCGGGTCCATGAACCCGTAGAGGACGTCCACGATCAGGTTGGCCATCACGATCATGATCGCGGCGACCAGGACCGTGCTGCTGACCACGTTGAGGTCGATCGGCGTCTGCAGCGCCTGCAGGCCCCAGTGGCCGATCCCGTCGATGCCGAAGATCTGCTCGGTGAAGATGGCGCCTCCCAGGAGTGTCGCGAAGTCGATGCCGAAGATCGTGATCACCGGGACGATAGCGGCGCGGAGGGCGTGCTTGTAGAGAATCCGGTTGGTGCGCACGCCCTTGGCAGTGGCACTGCGGATGTAGTCCTCCCCCAGCGTCTCCACCATCTGGCCGCGGGTGAACCGGGCGTACTGCGTGCAGTTGGTCAGCCCGATCACCAGCCACGGCAGCATCATGTAGGAGACGGTCTTCGCTGGATTCTCCGTGATCGGGTAATACCCCGTATTGGGGAAGATCTTGAGCTGCAGCGAGAGATAGATCCACGCCAGCAGAGCCACGAGGTAGAACGGGATGGACGACACGATCAGTGTGCTGCCGACGAGGAGGCGGTCACCCGCCGTACCCCGCCATCGAGCTGCCATCGCCCCGAGGAACACCCCCAAGGTCAGGTAGAGCGTGGCTCCACCGACGGCCAGCGACGATCGTGGCTGGAAGCTTCTGCTTGAGGTCGGTCCAGACCGTGTTGCCGGTCTGATCGAGATGCCGAGGCACGGCGCCGGGCAGTTGTAGGTCTTGCCGTCGACGTAGACGGAGTCGCGGCCGACGAAGATGCCCTTGGCCCACTCGGCGTAGTTGGCCGCCACGGACTTGTCGAAGCCCATCTGCTGCTCGATGGAGGCGAGCTTGGTCGGCGTGCACTTTCCGGGGCCGAGCTTCTCGCAATAGTTCTCGCGCCGGCGCAGTGCCGAGGCCCTTGAAGAACAGCACGAAGACGAACAACGAGGTCAAGATGACCACGACGACCGAGCTGAGCAGTCGGCGGACGATGAATCCAGTCATCCCAGGCTTCCTAGGGGTTGTGGTGCGGCGGCGGTGGAGCGGTGTGGTGGTGGGGTGCGGGTAGGCCCGCACCCCACCACCGTGACGATGTCGGTCAGGTGACCGACCAGTCGACCGGTCGGGTCACTGGCTGATCCAGATGTTCTTCCAGGTCGGCATACCGAGCGTGTTGTCGTCGTTGTCGCCCTGGATCTTCGATCCGTGGGCCTGAGCGACGCCGCCGTAGTAGGTCGGGAACAGCGGGAACCACTTCTGGGCGATCGTCTTGTCCAGGTTGTTCCACGCCGCGGCCTGCTGCGACAGCGGCAGCTTCTGCACCGCGTCGATCTGGTTGTCGATCGACTCGTTGCTGAAGGCGGTGTAGTTGGTACCGAACGAGTTGAGTCTGCGCCGCGTGGGTCGAACCGTAGATCGTCGGGATCCAGGTCGAGCCGGACGGCCAGTCAGAGCACCAGCCCGAGGAGCGGACGTTGATGTCCTCGTTGGTGTTGTCACGCGCCGTGACGTAGTCGGCGGTCGTGGTCGGCACCGGGGTGGCCTTGAAGCCGGCCTCGGTCAGCGCCTTGACGATCAGCGTCCTTCACCTTGACGTTCACCGCGTCATCGGTACGGAACAGGAACTTGATCTCGTAGCCCCGTGGCGTCCGGCCTGCTTCAGCAGCGCCTTGGCCTTGGCCGGGTCGGTCTGGAAGTCCGCCGTGGTTGAGCACGTTGTACGGCGTACGACCGGGCAGACCCGGAGGCATCAGGTTGCTCGCGGGAACCGCGTTGACGCCCGGGATGAGACCACTGGCGAGGATCACGTTCTTGTAGGGGTACGCCCAGGCCAGAGCCTCGACGAACCTTCTTGTCGGTGATCTTCCGGTTGTCCGGCGCCCAGTAGAAGGTGCAGGGCTGACCACCGAGCACGAGCCGGTCGGAAGCGGTCTGCTTCATCTTCTGGTAGTCCGGAGCCAGCAGGTCGTCGTAGGTCAGCGTCGTCTGACCGGAGCCGGAGTCGGCGATCATGATCTGGTCGATCTTCTCCGACTGCTGCTGGCTCTTGAAGTCGTACCCGTCGGGGTACTGGGTGCGGGCCGGGTCGGTGCTCGGGTCCCAGTTCGTGTTCTTGACGAGCACGAGCTCCTTGGACGTTGCTGTACTTCTGGATCTTGTACGGACCGGTCGACAGCGGGTGGTTCTTGTAGGTCTTCGGGTTCGAAGCCGACTTGCCCTGCGGGATCGGGCCGTTGGCCGGGAACGCGCCCCAGTAGGGCATGTCCGGGAACGGCTTGTCCATCTGGATGGTGATCTTGTTGCCGTTGACCTTGATCGCCCTTGTACTTCTGGCTCTGGTGCGCGTGTACGGACCCTTGTAGGTCGAGCCGCCCTTGAAGTACGACGTTCGAGTAGTACTGGCAGGGCCGGTCGGGAACGTCGGCGGCGTCCATGCACCGCGTCATGCCCCAGGCGACCTCCTTGGCCGTGACCGGGTCACCGTTCTCCCACTTCACACCGGGGCGGATCGTGAACGTCCACTGGGTGTAGTTGTCGTTGTGCGGTACCGAGGTCGGTGGCCAGGTCGGGGACCAGGACCATCTGCTTGGCTCGTGGGGTCGTAGCGGTACTGGGTCAGCGAACGCATGCACCAGGCCGCTCATGATCCACGAGGTGTCGGTGTAGTAGATCTCGCTCGGGTCGATCGTCGTCGTGAGGCCGGTCAGGGTCAGCACCGTGACGGTGCCACCCTTCTGGGCGCCATCGATGTTGACCGGACCCGTGGCCTTCGGCGTCCTGGCCGTTCCCGGTGTCGCCGAAGTCGTCGCCGCTTGCGCCGCTGCCGCCTGCCGTCGGACTGGACGAGGAACCCGAGCCACCACAAGCGCTCAGAGCCAACATCCCGACCGCGGAGATGGCGATCAACGGTGATTTGAACCGCATAGCCCACCCTTTCCGTGGATCGCTGCATTTCTCCCGGTGAATGGGTCACCGGCGAGTTCTGGGGTCGAGGGCGTCTCGGATCGAGTCACCCAGGAGGTTGAGGGCCAGGACCAGCACGATGATCGTGATGACCGGCGCCCAGAGGTACAGGGGGTAGGCGTCCCACCACACCTGCGCGTCGATGATGGTCTGGCCCAGCGAGGGACGGCCGGTCAGCCCGATGCCGAGGAAGGACAGTCCGGCCTCGGCGGTGACGAACGCCGGCAGCGACAGCGAGGTCGCCACCACGATCGGGGCCACGAGGTTGGGCAGCAGCTCCTTGAACAGGATCCGGCGCGTCGGCACACCCATGACCTGGGCGGCCTGCACGAACTCGCGCTCGCGCAGCGACAGCACCTGGCCGCGGATCAGACGGGTCAGGCCCATCCAGGTGAAGATCACGAGGATCAGCGACCAGCGCGATGAGCTGGGCCCTGCCCAGAGCAGCGAGCTGGCCGGGCTTCTGGAAGTGGGACACGATGATCGGCGACATCGCCAGCGCGCCCAGGATGAAGGGGAACGCCAGGAACAGGTCGGTGACGAACATGATCAGCCGGTCGCCCCAGCCGCGCGAGAAGCCGGCGATGAGGCCGAGCGACGACGCCGATCAGGATGCTGCCGATCGTGGCGAGGGTGGCCACCAGCAGCGAGGTGCGCAGGCCGTAGAGCAGGCGGGCGAGGTTGTCGACGCCGGTCTGGGGCGCGAGACCGAGCGGGTGGGCCGCCCAGAAGCCGTGGTTGGGCGGCCCGTGCAGCGGCAGACCGGTGTTGAAGTCGAGGACGTCCGAGGGCTGGTAGGGCAAGGACTCAGCCGTCGGGTAGATGTTCAGCCACTTGCAGATCAGCGGCGCGAAGATCGCGGCGAGCACCATCAGCGAGCACGATGATCATGCAGACCACCGCGAGCTTGTCGTGGCGCAGACGCTCCCAGGCGATCTGTCCGGGCGACCGACCGGCGAGCTCTTGACCTGGGGTTCGTCTGCACCTACGGGTGCTTCGGCCAGTTCGGGAGCGCTGATGCCCATGGTCGTCCTTTCGCGCGGCTGGAAGATCGTTCGTTGCGCCGTGGCCCAAGTCGTTCCTGCACCGGGTGAGGCGGGTCACGGCACCTGGACCGTGACGGACTCTAGATCACCGTCAAGCGATTTCTCCGCCCCACGAGGTAACGATTCTGTCTCAGGGCTTGGACCGTTCCAACGGAGCGTCGACGCCCGCTTCCCGCCTCTGATCTGCGGTGATGGGGGCCGGGGCGCCGGTCAGCGGGTCGAAGCCGCCTCCCGACTTGGGGAAGGCGATCACGTCGCGGATCGACTCCGCGCCGGACAGCAGCGCCACGATCCGGTCCCAGCCGAAGGCGATGCCGCCGTGCGGCGGCGCGCCGTACTGGAAGGCGTCGAGGAGGAAGCCGAACTTCTCCTGCGCCTCGTCCTCGTCGAGCCCCATCACCGCGAAGACCCGCCGCTGGATGTCGCCGCGGTGGATACGGATGGAGCCACCGCCGATCTCGTTGCCGTTGCAGACGATGTCGTAGGCCCAGGCCAGCGCGTCGCCGGGGTCCTGGTCGAAGGTCTCGAGGTCCTGCGGCGAGGTGAAGGCGTGGTGCACCGCCGTCCACTGACCGCTGCCCACCGCGACGTCGCCGGCAGCGGTCGCCTCGTCGGCCGGCTCGAACAGCGGCGCGTCGACGACCCACAGGAAGCTCCACGGCCGTCTCGTCGATCGAGGCCGACGCGGCGGCCGATCTCCAGCCGCGCGGCGCCGAGCAGCGCCCGGCTCGACTTCGTCGGGTCCGGCCGCGAAGAAGACGCAGTCACCCGGCCCCGCACCGACGTGGGCGGCGAGCCCGTCGCGCTCGGCGTCGCTGAGGTTCTTCGCGACCGGTCCGCCGAGGTCGCCGTCCTCCCCGACGGTGACGTAGGCCAGACCTCGGGCGCCGCGCTGCTTGGCCCACTCCTGCCACGCGTCGAACTGCCGACGGGGCTGGTCGGCGCCGCCGGGCATGACGACCGCACCGACGTAGGGCGCCTGGAAGACCCGGAACTCGGTGTCGGCGAAGTACGCCGTGCAGTCGACGAGCTCCTGCCCCATGCGCAGGTCGGGCTTGTCGGAGCCGAAGCGGGCCATCGCCTCGGCGTAGGTCATCCGCGGCAGCGGCGTCGGCACGTCGTACCCGATCAGCCTCCACAGCGAGACCAGCACGTCCTCGGCGACCGCGATCACGTCGTCCTGGTCGACGAAGCTCATCTCGATGTCGAGCTGGGTGAACTCCGGCTGCCGGTCGGCGCGGAAGTCCTCGTCGCGGTAGCAGCGGGCGATCTGGTAGTAGCGCTCCATGCCGGCCACCATCAGCAGCTGCTTGAACAGCTGCGGGCTCTGCGGCAGGGCGTACCAGCTCCCGGGCTGCAGCCGCGCGGGCACCAGGAAGTCGCGGGCGCCCTCGGGCGTCGAGCGGGTCAGGGTCGGGGTCTCGATCTCGACGAAGTCGTGGTCGTCGAGGACGTCGCGGGCCGCCCTGTTGACCTTGCTGCGCAGCCGGATCGCGGCGGCCGGGCCGCTGCGGCGCAGGTCGAGGTAGCGGTGCCGGAGCCGGGCCTCCTCGCCCACGTCGACGTGCTCGTCGATCGGGAACGGCAGCGCGGCGCTGGGGCTGAGCACCTCGACGTCGGCGGCGATCACCTCGATCTCGCCCGACGCCAGGTGCGGGTTGGCGTTGCCCTCGGGACGGCGCTGGACCGTCGCCGGTCACCTTCAGGCAGTACTCGTTGCGCAGGCTGTGCGCCACGGCCTCGTCGCGGACGACGACCTGGGCGATGCCGCTGGCCTCGCGCAGGTCGAGGAACGCCACGCCCCCGTGGTCGCGGCGGCGGGCGACCCAGCCGGCCAGGACCACCTCGGTGCCTTCGTCGGCGGCGCTGAGGGTGCCTGCGTCGTGGGTGCGGATCACGCGTTCTTCTCCTGCTTCGTGGTGGTCGTCGAGATGCTCGTGTCGAGCGGAGTCGAGATGCTCGTGTCGAGCGGAGTCGAGATGCTCGTGGGACGCAGGTCGTCGTCGGGTGGGCTCCAGACGTCGGTCGCGGCGTCGACCTGGTCGCCGGAGCGGATGTCCTTGACCTGGTCGGCGGCGCCCGGCTCCGACGCGGGGAACCAGACGAACGGGATGCCCCGGCGCTCGGCGTACCGGATCTGCTTGCCGTACTTCTGCGCGCTCGGCCGCGACCTCGCAGGCGATGCCGCGGCGGCGCAGATCGGCGGCGACCCGCTCCGAGGCCGGCCGGCTCTCCTCGTCGGCCAGCGCGACCAGGACGGCGCTCGGCACGGCGCGGCTGCCGGCCAGGACCCCCTCGCGCGAGCAGCGGGACCAGCGTGCGGGAGACGCCGAAGCGAGATGCCGACGCCGGGGTACGTCGTACGCCCGTCGTCGGCGAGCGCGTCGTACCGCCCGCCGCCAGCCGACCGACTTCAGCCGCTCGTAGCCCTCCATGTAGATCTCGAAGACGGTGCCGGTGTAGTAGTCGAGGCCGCGCGCGATGCGGAGGTTGGCCTCGACCGTGACCCGGCCGTCGAGGTCGCCGGCGACGTCGGCGCAGCCGTCGAGCACGGCGGCGAGCTCGGCCAGGCCGCGTGCCGAGCAGGTCGTCGGTGACGCCGAGCGCCCGCACCCGCTCGACCAGCGATCGGGCCGGCTGTCGCGGATCGTGGCGAGCTCGAGACACCGCTGCGGCCTGCTCCGGCGTGGCGCCGGCGCGCTCGACGCAGCAGGGCGGACACGGCGTCGGTCGGGAGCTTGTCGAGCTTGTCGATCTGCCGGATCGCCTCGGTGACGTCGGGGATGCCGAGCCCGCGGTAGAAGCCCTGGATCAGCTTGCGGTTGTTGACCTGCACCGACAGCGGCGGCAGCGGCAGCCGCGGCGAGCGCCTCGACCATCACCCGGACGACCTCGACGTCGTGGTGGAACGGCAGCTCGTCGCGGCCGACGATGTCGATGTCGGCCTGGGTGAACTCCCGGTAGCGACCCTCCTGGGGGCGCTCCCCGCGCCAGGCCTGCTGGATCTGGTAGCGCCGGAACGGGAACTCGAGGTGGCCGGCGTTCTCCAGGACGTAGCGGGCGAAGGGCACGGTCAGGTCGAAGTGCAGCCCCAGCCCGGTGTCGTCGGCGCGCTGTCGTCGGCCTGCAGCCGGCGCAGGACGTAGACCTCCTTGTCGATCTCGCCCCCTTGGCCAGGCGGTCGAGCGGCTCGACGGCGCGGGTCTCGATGTTGGCGAAGCCGTGGAGCTCGAACGTGCGCGACAGCGAGGCGATCGACCTCGCGCTCGACGACGCGGGCGGCAGGCAGCAGCTCGGGGAAGCCGCTGAGCGGCGTGGGTCTGCTCATGGGGTCAGAGTCCTCGGGTGACACGGCCGGGTACGTCGTCCTCGGCCACGGACAGCAGGAACGGGTTGGTGGCGCGCTCGCGGCCGATCGAGGTCTGCTCGCCGTGGCCCGGGCAGGACGACGACGTCGTCGGGCAGGGTGAGCACCTTGTCGCGCAGGGTGCGCAGCATCGTCGGATGGTCGCCGCCGGGCAGGTCGGTGCGGCCGATCGAGCCGGCGAACAGCAGGTCGCCGGAGAACATCACCTGGGACACGTCGTCGTCGTACGGCGTCCGGAACGTGACCGACCCGCCGGTGTGGCCGGGCGTGTGGTCGACGGTGACCTCGAGCCCGGCGAGCTCGAGGACCTGGCCGTCGGTCGAGCTCGCCGACGTCGTCGGGCTCGGCGAACTCGTAGCGGCCGCCCAGCAGCATGCGCGGCGGTCTCCGGCGAGATGCCGGCCATCGGGTCGGCCAGCAGGTGCCGGTCGCCAGGGTGGATCCAGGCGGTGGCGTCGTAGGTGCCGGCGACCGGCGTCACCGACCACATGTGGTCGAGGTGGCCGTGGGTCAGCAGCACCGCCACCGGCTTCAGGCGGTGCTCGCGCACGATGTCGGCGATGCCGGCAGCGGAGTCCTGACCCGGGTCGACGACCACGCACTCCGAGCGAGGTCCGGTCGCCGCGACGTAGCAGTTCGCGGCCCAGGACCCTGCGGGGAAGCCGGCGATGAGCACCCGGGCAGACTATCCACCGGTGCCCGATCGCCCCGAACCGGTGCAGAACCGGCGGGACGCCGTGCAGGTCCTCCGGAGACCCGCGGCTAGCATGAGGGGTCGCCGGACCACCGCCGGGACCGAATGAAGAGGAACGCTGTGACGACGAGTGACTGGGGACGCGTCGCCGACGACGGAACGGTCTACGTCCGGACGTCCGACGGTGAGCGAGCCGTCGGGCAGTACCCGGAGGGCTCGCCCGAGGAGGCTCTGGCCTTCTTCACCAAGCGGTACGACGAGCTGTCGGGCAGCGTCCACCTGCTCGAGCAGCGGGTGATGGCCGGCGTCGTACCCCCCGATGAGGCGGCCGAGGCGGTCCGCGCCCTGCGTACCCAGGTGGCCGAGGCGCACGCCGTCGGAGACCTGAACTCCCTGGTCGGCAAGCTCGACGCCCTCGGGCCGGTGATCTCCCAGCAGCGCCAGGCGCGCAAGGCGGAGCGGGCCGAGCGCACCGCGGCCGCCAAGGAGGACAAGGAGAAGCTCGTCGTCGAGGCCGAGAAGCTCGCCGACAGCAGTGACTGGCGCAACGGCGCCAACCGGCTCCGTGACCTGCTCGACCGCTGGAAGGCGCTCCCCCGTCTCGACAAGGCCACCGACGACCAGCTGTGGCGGCGCTTCTCCACCGCCCGCACGTCGTACACCCGGCGCCGCAAGGCGCACTTCGCCGAGCAGGGCGAGAAGCGCGAGGCTGCTCGCCAGGTCAAGCAGCAGCTGGTGAAGGAGGCCGAGTCGCTCGCCCGCTCGCACGAGTGGGGACCGACAGCCGGCGCCTACCGCGAGCTGATGCGGCAGTGGAAGGCCGCAGGCCCCGCGCCTCGAGACGTGGAGGACGACCTGTGGGGCCGGTTCCGGGCCGCCCAGGACACCTTCTTCGGCGCCCGCGACGAGGCGATGGCCGCCCAGGACGTCGAGTTCGCCGCCAACGCCGAGGCCAAGGAGAAGCTGCTCGTCGAGGCCGAGGCCCTGCTGCCGGTCACCGACGTCGGCGCGGCCAAGCGGGCGATCCGTGAGCTCTCGGAGCGGTGGGACACGATCGGCAAGGTGCCGCGCGACAAGATCCGGCCGCTCGAGGACCGGATGAAGGCCGTCGAGCAGGAGATCCGCGGGCTGGAGCAGGAGCAGTGGCGCCGGTCCGACCCGGAGAAGTCTGCGCGGGCCGAGGGCATGGTCGCCCAGCTGCAGGACGCGATCACCAAGGTCGAGGCCGACCTCGACAAGGCGCGCGCCGCGGGTGACCCGAAGAAGGTCGCCGACCTCGAGGACAACCTCGCCTCGCGCCGCGCCTTCCTCGAGATGGCCGAGCGAGCCTCGGCGGACTACTCCGGCTGACGGGTCATCTCCAGCTTCACCATGTGAAGAGGGTGAAGCGGCGCTTCTCACGGTGAGCTCGGCGTGAGAAGCGGAGGCTCACCCACGTCACATGATGAAACCGCGCCAGGGGGACAGGTGGTCGACACCCTGGCCGCAGCCGTCGAGGTCGGCACCGCCTCGGGGTCAGGGTCCACGGGCCGGTGGTCCTGCGTGAGGTGACCAGCACGCTCCTGCACCTCGCCCCCAGCCCGGTGGTGGCGCGGGTCTGGACGGCCGGCCGTCGCGACCCGCTGGTCGTGGCGCGCGAGCTGGAGGTGACGTCGTACCTCGCGCAGAGCGGTGCCGCTGTCGCCGCGCCGTACGACGACGCCGGGCCGTTCGAGGTGGACGACGAGGTGGTCACGCCGTGGCACCTCGTCGACCACGATGCCCGCGGCCGCTCGACGGCAGGGCGGCCCGCCACGGTGGTCACTCCAGCAACATCGACGACGCGCTTCTGCCGCTTGTCAGCCGTTGCAACGGCCGACAAGCGCCGGAATCGCCGGTCGACCGGCGATTCCCACGCGCGGCGAAACCGCCCTACTGCGTGACGCGGTAGGCGTCGAAGACGCCGGGGACGCCGCGGACGGCGCGGAGCACGGTGTCGAGGTGCTTGGCCTCGGCCATCTCGAAGGTGAACCGGCTCTTCGCCACCCGGTCGCGGGTGGTGGAGAGCGTGGCGCTGAGGATGTTCACGTGGGCGTCGGAGAGCACCATCGTGATGTCGGAGAGCAGCCGGGCCCGGTCGATGGCCTCCACCTGGATGTTGACCAGGAACGTGGAGTGGGCCGTCGGCGCCCACTCCACCTCGAGCAGCCGCTCGGGCTGGCGCTCCAGCTCGGCGGCGTTGGTGCAGTCGAGCCGGTGGACCGAGACCCCGCCGCCCTTGGTGACGAACCCGAGGATCGCGTCCGGGGGCACCGGGGTGCAGCAGCGCGCGAGCTTGACCCAGACGTCGGGGACGCCCTTGACGATCACCCCGGACTCCCCCGCTGCCGCGGTCTTGGTGCGGTTGCGGGAGGTGGTGATGCTGACGCCCTCGGCGAGGTCCTCCGCAGCGCCCTCCTCCCCCCCGTGGAGCTCGATCACCTTGCGGACGACGGCCTGGGCGCTGAGGTTGTTCTCGCCGACCGCGGCGTAGAGGGCGGAGACGTCGGCGAGCCGGTAGTGCTGGGCGGTCTGGGTCAGCGACTCGTGGGAGAGCACGCGCTTGAGCGGCTGGCCCTCCTTGCGCATGAGCTTGGCGATCTGGTCCTTGCCGCGCTCGATCGCCTCCTCACGGCGCTCCTTGGTGAACCACTGCTTGATCTTGCTGCGGGCGCGCTGCGACCTGACGAACTGGAGCCAGTCGCGTGACGGGGCGGCCGTGGGTGCCTTGGAGGTGAAGATCTCGACGACGTCGGAGTTGTCGAGCGTCGACTCCAGCGGCACCAGCCGCCCGTTGACGCGGGCGCCGATGGTGCGGTGGCCGACCTCGGTGTGGACGGCGTAGGCGAAGTCGACCGGGGTGGCGCCGGCCGGCAGCGCGATCACGTCGCCGCGCGGCGTGAACACGAAGACCTCGGCCCGGTTGATCTCGAAGCGCAGCGACTCCAGGAACTCGCCCGGGTCCTCGACCTCGCTCTGCCAGTCGAGCAGCTGGCGCACCCAGTTCATGTCGTCGAGGTCGCCGAGGCGCTCGGTGTCGACGCCGTTGCGGGAGTTCTCCTTGTACTTCCAGTGCGAGGCCACGCCGTACTCGGCGCGGCGGTGCATGGACAGGGTGCGGATCTGCATCTCGACCGGCTTGCCCTGCGGACCGATCACCGTCGTGTGCAGCGACTGGTACATGTTGAACTTCGGCATCGCGACGTAGTCCTTGAACCTGCCGAGCACGGGGTTCCAGCGGGCGTGGACCACGCCGAGTGCGGAGTAGCAGTCGCGGTCCTCCTCGACCAGGATGCGCAGCCCGACCAGGTCGTAGATGTCGGTGAACTCGCGGCCGCCGACGATCATCTTCTGGTAGATCGAGTAGTAGTGCTTCGGCCGGCCGGTCACGCTGGCCTTGATCTTGGCCTCCTTGAGGTCCTCCACCACCTGTTCGATGACCTGGGCCAGGAACTGGTCGCGCGACGGCGCGCGCTCGGCGACCATCCGCACGATCTCGTCGTAGATCTTGGGGTGCAGGGTGGCGAACGCGAGGTCCTCCAGCTCCCACTTGATGGTGTTCATCCCCAGCCGGTGGGCCAGCGGTGCGTAGACGTCCAGAGACTCGGTGGCCTGCCGCTCCTGGGTCGACTGCTTGACGTAGCGGACGGTGCGCATGTTGTGGAGCCGGTCGGCGAGCTTGATCACCAGCACCCGGATGTCGCGGGCCATCGCCACGATCATCTTCCGGATCGTCTCGGCCTGCGCCGAGTCGCCGTACTGCACCTTGTCGAGCTTGGTGACGCCGTCGACGAGCACGGCGACCTCGTCACCGAAGTCGGCCCGCACCTGCTCGAGGGTGTACGGCGTGTCCTCGACCGTGTCGTGGAGCAGCGCGGCGACCAGGGTGGGCTCGGTCATGCCGATGTCGGCGAGGATCGTGGCGACCGCGAGCGGGTGGGTGATGTAGGGGTCGCCGCTCTTGCGGGTCTGGCCGGCGTGCTGCTCCTCGGCCACCCGGTACGCGCGCTCGATCAACGCCAGGTCGGCCTTCGGGTGGTTGGTCCGGACCGCACGGAACAGCGGCTCCAGCTCGGGGTACTCGGCCTGGTTGCGACCGCCTCCCATCCGAGCCAGCCGGTTGCGCATCGCCCGGGGCGACGGGAGCCGCTCGGCGGCGCGCTCGCGGGCAGTCGTCGCACCGCGCTCGCTCGCCGCGGGGAGACTGCTCTCGGTCGCCATACCCCGAGTCTACGGACCGGCGCGCGCCGGCCGGGCCGCGACGGTCAGACAGTCAGACGGTGAGCAGGCTGGTGAGAGGCAGGTCACCGATGGCCTCACGGCCGGGCAGGAAGCTGAGGTCCATCAGCACCGCCAGTCCGTGGACGTGGGCACCGCAGCGCTCGACCAGCCGCGTCGCGGCTGCAGCGGTGCCGCCCGTGGCGAGCACGTCGTCGACCAGGAGGACCCGGTCTCCGGGCCGGAACCCGTCGACGTGCGCCTCGAGCGTGGCCTCGCCGTACTCCAGGGCGTAGGTCTCGCTGATCGTCTCGCGCGGGAGCTTGCCCGCCTTGCGGACCGGCACGAACCCCGCGTGCAGGGCGAGAGCCACCGGCGCGGCCAGGATGAAGCCGCGCGCCTCCATGCCGACCACGTGGTCGACCACCGGGCGCCCGGACGCGTCGCGTCCGGCATCGGCGAGCGCCTCGACGACCGCGACGAAGGCGGTCGGGTCGGCGAGCACCGGCGTGATGTCCTTGAACATCACCCCCGGCTCGGGGAAGTCCGGGACGTCGACGACCAGCCGCCTGAGGTGATCGGAGGCCGTGGGCGTGCCCGGCCCGGTCACTTCTTGCCGCGCTTCGACTTCGGCTTGCGAGCCGGCTGGACCCTCCCGCTCGAGGAGCTCGGCGCGACGGGTCCACGGGACTGCGGTACGACGCGTCCGCGGCCGGTCGCGTCGGTGCTGGGCAGCGGTCGGTTGCCGCCCGAGGGGACCGGCGCGGCTGCCGCACCGTCAGAGGCACCCGCCACGGCGACGTTGGGGTCGGTGGCGATCGGCATGTCGTCGGTGAAGGCGGGCACGTTGGCGTAGCGGTCGGCGTCGTGACGGCGCCGGGTCTTGATCCGCTTCTCCTGCTCCTGAACGGCGGGCTCCAGCGACTTCAGGTGCGCCAGCATCGGCGTCGCGATGAAGATCGACGAGTAGGTGCCGGCAGCCATGCCGACGAACAGGGCGAGGGCGAGGTCCTTCAGCGGCCCGGACCCGAGCTGGAACGCGCCGACGTAGAGCAGTGCCGCCACCGGGATCAGGGCCACGATCGAGGTGTTGATCGAGCGGACCAGGGTCTGGTTGACGGCGAGGTTGGCGGCCTCGGAGTAGGTCATCCGGCTGGTGCGCAGGTCCTTGGTGTTCTCGCGCACCTTGTCGAAGACGACCACGGTGTCGTAGAGGGAGAAGCCGAGGATGGTCAGCACGCCCGTGACCGTCGCCGGTGTCACCTCGAACCCGGAGAGGGCGTAGATGCCGACCGTGATCACGAGGTCGTGGATCAGCGCGACGATCGCCGCCAGTGACATCTTCCATTGTCGGAAGTAGGCCCAGATCAGGATCACCACGAGGACCAGGAAGACGGCCAGGCCGATCAACGACCGTTTGGCGACCTCCTTGCCCCAGCTCGGCCCGATCTCGTCGACGGAGACGTCGGCCTTCGTGATCCCCATCGTCTGCTGGATGGTCGAGCTGATCTGGTTGCTCTCGACCGGGGTGAGCGGCTCGGTCTCCACCAGGATGTTGTTCTTGCCGGCGGTGGTGACCACGACCTGCTGGGCCGCGCCGATCCCGGTGTCCGCCACCGCGGAGCTGAGCTTGTCGGCGTTGGCCTGGGTGGCCTCCGACTGCGCCACCGTGACGGTGAACTGCGCCCCGCCGCGGAACTCCAGCCCGAAGTTCAGGCCCCTGAAGTAGAGGCCCAGGACGGCGGCGATGATGATCAGCCCGGAGGCGGCGTACCAGACGTGCCGGCGACCGACGAAGTCGATCGACTTCTTGCCGGAGTAGAGGTCGTTGCCCAGGCGGGTGAACTTGCTCATCAGGCCCTCCCTCCGGCCGGGATGCGATCGAGCCCGAGACTCTCGGCGTCGAGGCCGGAGAGCCGGTGCCCCTTGTTGAAGAACGGGTACCGGGCCAGCAGCGACACCATCGGGTGGGTGAACCAGAAGAAGACTGCGATGTCGATCAGGGTGGACAGACCCAGGGCGAACGCGAAGCCCTTCACGACGCCTGCGGCGAAGATGTAGAGCACCACGGCGGCGAGGATCGAGACCGAGTCGGCCGCCAGGCAGGTCGCTCGAGCCCGGATCCAGCCGGCCTCGACCGCGACCCGCATCGACTTCCCGCCTCGCATCTCGTCGCGGATGCGTTCGAAGAACACGATGAACGAGTCGGCGGTGATGCCGACGGCCACGATCAGTCCGGCGATGCCCGGCAGGGTCAGCGTGAAGCCGGCGCTCTTGGCCAGCAGCAGCACGAGGGCGTACGTCGTGGCGCCGGCGACGAGAAGCGACGCCACGACCACGATGCCGAGCCCTCGGTAGTAGAGCAGGCAGTAGAGCATCACCAGCAGCAGACCCAGGATGCCGGCCAGGATGCCGGCCCGGAGCTGGTCGCCGGCCAGCGACGGGCCGATGGTCTGGATCGTGGTCTTGCCCTGGTCGAACTGGATCGGCAGCGCGCCGTACTTCAGGCTCGTGGCCAGGCTCTTCGCGGTGGTCTCGGTGAAGTTTCCGGAGATCTGCGAGCTCCCGTTGGCGATCACGCCCTCGAAGAACGGCGCGGAGATCACCGTTCCGTCGAGCACGATCGCGAACGTCTTGGACTGGTCACCCGCCATCGCCTGGGACAGCTTCAGCTGCTCCGCGGAGCCCGCGCCGTCCAGCTGGAGGTTGACCACCCATTGCACCTGGTTCTGCGGGATGCCCGCGGACGCAGAGGTGATCTGGGTGCCCTTGATCAGGGCCGGCGACAGCAGGAACTTGTTGTTCTGCGCGTCGCAGGTGACCAGGGGGATCGTCGGGTCGTCGACGACGGGGGTCACCGGCGGGCAGGTGAAGTTGTTGTAGACCTCGACCGACTGGGGGTCGGGGTTGGCCATCCAGGTCAGCGGGTCGGAGTACGCCTTCTGGTTGGCCGCGGTGTAGTTCACCTCGGACGTCGAGGTCGGGCCGCTGGAGCCACTGGCCGGGCTGCTCGACGCACTGCCGCTCGGGGTGCTGGTCGGGCTGCTCGTGCTGCTCGGCGAGGCACTCTGGGTGGCCTTGGCGCGGTGCGGGCCGGGCTTGCCGAACACCACCGGCGGGCGGTTCTTGCCGCTGGCCTTGGAGGTGGGCTTCGAGGTCGCCTTCGTGGCCTTCGGCGACGGCGACGTGGAGGGTGCGAGCACGCCGGCGCCCGGCGAGCTGCTCGCCGACGGCGCAGGGCTGGAGGGCGTCGCGGTCTGCGGCACCTGGGCCACCAGGCGGAAGTAGAGCTGTGCCTGCCGGACCACGGTCTGGACCAGGCTGTTGTTGGTCGGACCGGGGACCTGGACCACGATCTCGTTGCTGCCCTGGGTGGTGACGGTCGCCTCGGAGACGCCGGAGCCGTTGACCCGGGCGTCGATGATGTTCGCGGCCTCCTTGAGCTGGTCGCTCTTCACGCCGGAGTCCTTGGCGGTCAGGATGATCTGGGTGCCGCCCTGGAGGTCGAGGCCGAGCGCCGGCTTCCAGGTGCCGATCACGGCCACCAGGCCGAAGGCTGCCGCCAGCACCGCGAAGAACACCACCAGGGTGCGTGCGGGCCGGGCGCTTGTGCGTGCCATCTACTGCTTCTCCTCCGGCTCGGCGGTCGTGTCCGCGAGCTCGTTGTCTTCGTCCGGGGCCGTGGCCGTCGGCGTGACGACGCGGGCGATCGCGGCGCGGACGACACGGATCTGGACGTCGTCGGCGATCGCCAGGTGCACCGTCTCCTCCTCCAACGCACGGACCTCGCCGAAGATCCCCGACGTGGTCATCACCTCGTCGCCGACCTCGATCGCCGCCTGGAGGGCTTGCTGCTCACGCGCCTTCCGCTGGGCGGGGCGGATCATCAGCAGCCAGAACGCTCCGGCGACCACGAGCAGGAAGAGGAGTGGCGCGGCGTTCACAGGGGTCCTTGTCTTGGGGGGAGCCGACAACGGCAGGGGTGGCAGGCGAGACCCGCCGACCGAGGGTGAAGTGTAACCGGGGGGGTGTTCCCCGCCTCATTCAGGACTCGAACAGCGTGGGCTCGACCGAGGGTCCGGCGACCGGGTCGGCAGGCGGCGCGGGCGGCGCCGCGAGCCCGAGGTGCTCCCACGCGGTGCGGGTCGCGACCCGGCCCCTCGGCGTCCGGGCCAGGAACCCGTTGCGGACCAGGAACGGCTCGGCGACCTCCTCGACGGTCTCGCGCTCCTCACCGACCGCGACCGCGAGGGTGGAGATGCCGACCGGTCCGCCGCCGAACCGGCGGCACAGGGCGTCGAGGACGGCCCGGTCGAGCCGGTCGAGTCCGAGCGCGTCGACCTCGTAGAGGTCGAGCGCGGCGTGGGCGACGTCGCGGGTGACGATGCCGTCGGCGCGCACCTGGGCGTAGTCACGGACCCGCCGCAGCAGCCGGTTGGCGATCCGGGGCGTGCCCCGGGAGCGGGAGGCGATCTCGGCCGTGCCGGCCGCGTCGGCCTCGACGCCGAGCAGGCCGGCGGACCTGCGGATGATGGTGTCGAGCTCGTCGGGCTCGTAGAACTCGAGCTGGGCGGTGAAGCCGAAGCGGTCGCGCAGTGGCCCGGGCAGGAGCCCGGCCCGGGTGGTCGCGCCGACCAGCGTGAACGGCGGGATCTCGAGCGGGATCGCGGTCGCGCCGGGGCCCTTCCCGATGACGACGTCGACGCGGAAGTCCTCCATCGCCAGGTAGAGCATCTCCTCGGCCGGCCGGGACATCCGGTGGATCTCGTCGACGAACAGCACGTCGCCGTCGTTGAGGCCCGACAGGATCGCCGCGAGGTCACCGGCGTGCGTGATCGCCGGTCCGCTCGTGACCCGCATCGGCGTGGACATCTCGTGGGCGATGATCATGGCCAACGTGGTCTTGCCGAGCCCGGGCGGCCCGGACAGCAGCACGTGGTCGGAGGCCCGACCACGCTGGCGGGCGGCCTCGAGCACGAGCCCGAGCTGCTCACGCACACGTTGCTGACCGATCACCTCGTCGAGGGTGCGGGGTCGCAGCGCCGCCTCGACGGTGCGCTCGTCGCCCTCGGCCTCGGCCGTGGTGAGGGTGGCCAGGTAGGCCTCCTCGTGGGCGGCGAGCTCGTCCGCGGAGTCGTTCACGGGGTCAGGCCCTGCTCAGGGTGCGGAGGGCGGCCCGCAGCAGGGCCGCGACGTCGGGCTGGTCACCGGCCTGGTCGGAGACGGCCTCGATCGCCTGGTCGGCGTCCTTGGCCGACCAGCCGAGGCCCACCAGACCCTGCTGGACCTGGTCGCGCCAGGGCTCCGAGACGACCATCCGGGCCGCACCGCCGGACGGCGAGGTGGGAGCCCCGATGCGGTCCTTGAGCTCGAGGATGATCCGCTGGGCGCCCTTCTGGCCGATGCCGGGCACCGCGGTCAGGGTCCGGACGTCGTCGCCGGCGACCGCACGGCGTACGGCGTCGGGCGTGAGGACCGCGAGCATCGCCTGGGCGAGCTTGGGCCCCACGCCGCTGGCGGTCTGCACCAGCTCGAAGACCTGCTTCTCGTCGTCGTCGGCGAACCCGAACAGCGTCAGGGAGTCCTCGCGCACGACCATCGACGTCGGCAGCGTCGCGACGTGCCCGGTGCGCAGGGTGGCGAGGGTGTGGGGGGTGCACATCAGCTCGAGCCCGACCCCGCCCACCTCGAGCACCGCGCTGGTGAGGGTGAGGGCAGCGACCTCACCGCGGACGAACGCGATCATCGGCCGCTCCGGGCAGCGGCAGCGGCCAGCGCAGCGTCGATGCGGGCCTGGGCGCCGCCCCGCCAGATGTGGGTGATCGCCAGCGCGAGGGCGTCGGCGGCGTCCGCAGGCTTGGGCGGTGCCTCGAGGCGCAGGATCCGGGTGACCATGGCACCGACCTGGGCCTTGTCGGCGCGTCCGCTGCCGGACACCGCGGCCTTCACCTCGCTGGGGGTGTGCAGCGCGATCGGGAGGTCGCGGCGGGCCGCGGCGACCATCGCGATCCCGCTGGCCTGGGCGGTGCCCATGATCGTGCTGGAGTCGGAGCGCGCGAAGACGCGCTCGATCGCGACGGCGTCGGGCCGGTGCTCGTCGAGCCAGGCCTCGATGCCCCGCTCGAGGTGCATCAGACGGCGCGACACGTGGTCGGCCGACGACGTACGGATGACGTTGACGTCGACCAGCCGCAGCGGTCGCCCGACGTCGCCCTCGACGACGCCCATGCCGCAGCGGGTCAGCCCGGGGTCGATCCCCAGCACACGCATGACGTCGCCCTTCGTCCGAACACCTGTTCGTACGTCACGCTATCCGGCGGTGGCGGCGCCGGTGCGGACGACACGCGGGTGCTCCACCTCGCGAGCGAGGTCGCCCCGGCATTCGCCGCGGTCGACCCTGCGGACCCCCGTCGGCCCGACCCGTCCTCGCTCAGGCGTCCAGGGCCTCCAGGACGTCGTCGGGGACGTCGACGTTGGTGAAGACGTTCTGCACGTCGTCGAGGTCCTCGAGGGCGTCCACGAGGCGGAACACCTTGCTCGCAGCGTCGGCGTCGACCGGGATGTCCATCGTGGCCACGAACTGCACCTCGGCGGAGTCGTAGTCGATCGCGGAGTCCTGGAGGGCGCTGCGGACGGCGACCACGTCGGTGGCCTCGGTGACCACCTCGAACGACTCGTCGAGGTCGTTGACGTCCTCGACGCCGGCGTCGAGGGCGGCCTCGAGGACGTCGTCCTCGCTGACCTCACGAGCCTCCTGCGCCTTGGGCACGATCACGACGCCCTTGCGGTTGAACAGGCGGGACACCGAGCCCGGGTCGGCCATCGTGCCGCCGTTGCGGGTCACCGCCGTCCGGACCTCCATCGCGGCACGGTTCTTGTTGTCGGTCAGGCACTCGACCAGGAAGGCCACGCCCTGCGGGCCGTAGACCTCGTACATGATCGTGAGGTAGTCGGCGGCACCGCCCTCGGCGCCCGATCCGCGCTTGACGGCGCGGTCGATGTTGTCGTTGGGGACCGACGACTTCTTCGCCTTCTGGATGGCGTCGTAGAGGGTCGGGTTGCCGGCGACGTCACCGCCGCCCATCTTCGCGGCGACCTCGATGTTCTTGATCAGCTTGGCGAACATCTTGCCGCGGCGGGCGTCGATGACGGCCTTCTTGTGCTTGGTGGTCGCCCATTTCGAGTGGCCGGACATGCTCGTGTTCCTCTTCTGCTCTGCAGCGGTCAGTGGATCAGGTCCAGGAACAAGCGGTGCACGCGATCGTCCCCGCCCACCTCGGGGTGGAAGGACGTCGCCATCAACGACCCCTGCCGGACCGCCACGATCCTACCGGCGGCGGCTCCGTCCTCGACGCGGCCGAGCACCTCGACCTCCGGACCGGTCTCCTCGACCCACGGAGCGCGGATGAAGACGGCGTGCACCGGGGCGTCGAGCCCGTCGAGGGCGAGGTCGCCCTCGAAGGAGTCGACCTGGCGCCCGAAGGCGTTGCGGCGCACCGTGATGTCGAGGCCGCCGAGGGTCTCCTGGTCGGCGACCCCGTCGACGATCCGGTCGGCCAGCATGATCATGCCGGCGCAGGTGCCGAAGACCGGCAGACCCTCCTTGATCCGCTGGCGGAGCGGCTCGAAGAGGTCGAAGGTCCGGGCCAGCTTGAACATCGTGGTCGACTCTCCGCCGGGGATCACCAGCCCGTCGCACGCCTCGAGCTCGGCCAGCCGTCGTACGGCGGTCGCGCCGCGCGCCGAGGGAGGACAGGACGCGCAGGTGCTCGCGGACGTCGCCCTGCAGGGCGAGCACTCCGACCGTCGGCTGACCGGACGCGGACACGCGGGTCGAGCCCTACCAGCCGCGCTCGGCGAGCCGGTGCGGCTGCGGGATCTCGTCGACGTTGATGCCGACCATGGCCTCGCCCAGCCCGCGGCTGACCTTGGCGACCATGTCGGGGTCGTCGTAGAAGGTCGTGGCCTTGACGATCGCCTCGGCACGCTGAGCCGGGTTGCCCGACTTGAAGATGCCGGAGCCGACGAAGACACCCTCGGCGCCGAGCTGCATCATCATCGCGGCGTCGGCCGGGGTGGCGATGCCGCCCGCGGTGAACAGCACGACGGGGAGCTTGCCGGCCGCCGCGACCTCGCGCACCAGGTCGTACGGCGCCTGGATCTCCTTGGCGGCGACGTACAGCTCGTCCTCGCTGAGGCTCGAGAGGCGGCGCAGCTCGCCGCCGATCGCGCGCATGTGGGTGACCGCGTTGGAGACGTCGCCGGTGCCGGCCTCGCCCTTCGAGCGGATCATCGCCGCGCCCTCGGTGATCCGGCGCAGCGCCTCGCCGAGGTTGGTGGCGCCGCACACGAACGGCACGGTGAACTGCCACTTGTCGATGTGGTTGGCGTAGTCGGCCGGGGTGAGCACCTCGGACTCGTCGATGTAGTCGACCCCGAGGCTCTGCAGCACCTGGGCCTCGGCGAAGTGGCCGATCCGGGCCTTGGCCATCACCGGGATCGAGACGGCCTCGATGATGCCGTCGATCATGTCGGGGTCGCTCATCCGGGACACGCCACCCTGGGCGCGGATGTCGGCGGGGACCCGCTCGAGCGCCATCACTGCGACAGCGCCGGCGTCCTCGGCGATCTTCGCCTGCTCGGCGGTGACGACGTCCATGATCACGCCGCCCTTGAGCATCTCGGCCATGCCGCGCTTCACGCGGGTGGTGCCGGTGCCTGGCAGTCGACGGGGCTCGTCGTTGTTGCTCTCAGCCATACCCCCATCGTAGGCCGGGACAGGGCGCCCTTCCCTACTCGGCAGGTGGTACGACGGGTGGTGCCGGAGGCGCGGCCGCGAGGGCCTGCTCGCGGACCACGAGGATCCGCTGCACGACGGTGATCGTGCTGGCCACGGCCAACAGTCCCAGCGCGATCGGGATCAGCCACATCACCCGGTCGTCGACCCCGAGCAGGCGCAGCAGGTCGGCCAGCCCGACCGCCACCAGGATCAGGACCAGCCGGTCGGAGCGCTCGGCGATGCCGACCTTGGCCTGCATCCCGAGGGACTCGGCACGCGCCCGCGCATAGGAGGTGACCGCGCCCATGGTCAGGCAGTAGATCGCCAGCGCGGCCTTCCACTCGCGAGTCGCCGGGTCCGACGTAGTACATCGCCAAGCCCGCCGAAGATCGCGGCGTCGCCGACCCGGTCGAGCGTGGAGTCGAGGAAGGCGCCGAACGGCGAGGTCTGCCCGCTGGTGCGTGCCATGTAGCCGTCGATCATGTCGCTGAACACGAACGCCGTGATCACCAGGACGCCGGCCAGCAGCCAGCCCTGGGGGAAGAAGACGAGAGCACCGGCGCAGACCCCGAGCGTGCCGACGAAGGTCACGGTGTTGGGGCTGACGCCCATCCTGAGCAGGAGGTCGCCCAGCGGGGCCCAGACGTGGGTCCAGAACTGGCGGAAGCGTTCGAGCATGGCGGCAGCAGGCTAGCGGAGGCCGGGGCGGTCCTCGCCGTGAGAGGGTGCGGCGATGGGAGACGACGGCTCGCCTGCCGGGGAGCCCACGCGCTCCCCCGGCCGTACGGACGTCATCCGCACCGCCGCTGCGAGCCCGGGACTGCGCCGGCAGCTGCTGGCGTACCTCTTCTTCAACATCACCGAGTGGGCGGCGTTCCTCGCCACCATCGTCTGGGCCTACGGCGCGGGCGGCGTACGCGCCGCCAGCGCCGTGTCGGTCGTCCAGCTCGCCCCGACCGCCCTCCTCGCTCCCGTCGTCGCGCGCTGGTGCAGCCGGATCGCCCGAGCTCGCGCCCTCTACACGACGTACGTCGTCCAGTTCCTCGCCCTGACCGCGCAGGGCCTGGCCCTGGTCTTCGGCCCGCCCCTGGCCATCGTGGCGACCTCGGTGGTCGCCTGCGTCGCGATCTCGGCGACCCGGCCGGTCCACTATGCGCTGCTCCCGGACCTCGCCGACACCACCGAGCAGCTGACCGCCTCCAACTCCCTCTCGGGTGCGGTCGAGGCAGCGGCGGTCTTCATCGGCCCCTTGGGCGCAGGCCTGCTGATGGTGCCGTGGGGGCCGGGCGGCGTGGTGCTCGTGGTCGCCGGCCTCACCGGCGTCGGGGCACTGCTGGTACGGCCGCTCATGGCGCAGGCGCGGAGCTCCGGCCCCGGGGGACTGCTCACGACGGCGCCTCCCGTGGCGAGAGCTGCTCCACGACCCGTCCGCCCGGCTGTTCGCGGCCACCACGTTCGCCGAGTACGTCCTCATCGGCGCCCTCGACATCCTGCTCGTCGTGCTGGCCCTCGACGTGCTCGGGCTCCCGCTGTCGGGCCCGGGCATCCTCAACTCCGCGCTCGGGGTGGGCGCCCTCGTCGGGACGGCCATGACGGTCCTCCTGGTCGGCCTCCACCACCTGGCTCCCGCGATCGTCGTGGGCGGGATCACCGCGGGCGTCCCGATCGCGCTCGCCGGCTTCGCGCACGAGGTCGTGGGTCGCGCTCGCCCTGGTCGCCGTGGCCGGAGCGGGCAAGCTGTTCTACGACGTCGCGGCGCGCACGCTCCTGCAGCGCGTCGGTCGCCGACCACCTGCTGGTCGGCGTCTTCGGGTTGCAGGAGTCGACGATGTCGGCAGGCCTGGCCTGCGGGGCGCTGGCCGCACCGCTGCTGATCGCGCTCGCCGGCACCTCCGGCGCGTTCGTGTTCGTGGGGTTGCTGCTCCCCGCGGCCACCCTCCTCGTCCTCCCCGGGCTGCACCGCGCCGACGCGCGTTCGGAGATCTCCCCGGCGGACGTCGCTCGGCTGAGGGCGGTGCCGTTCCTCGGGGTGCTCGCCCCGCTCGTGCTGGAGCGGCTGGTGCGCGAGCAGACCGAGCGCGCCGTCGACACCGACACCTGGTTGGTACGCGAGGGCGAGCTCGGCGACGCCTTCTACGTGGTCGGCTCGGGCCGGGTGGAGGTGACCCAGCACGGAACGCTCCTCCGAGAGCTCGGACCGGGCGACTGGTTCGGTGAGCTGGCGCTGCTACGCGGCGTGCCCCGCACTGCCTCCGTGCGGTCCCTGAGCGAGGCCACCCTGGTCGTGCTCGGCCGCGAGGCGTTCCTCCGCGCGGTGACGGGGGTCACCCGATCGGCAGAGGTCGCCGCAGGCCACGCCGCGCGCTACACCGATCTCCGTGGGGAGCTCGACGAGGACCACGGCGCCTGAGCACACTGGCGCCATGCCGTCCGATGAGCCCCTTGCCGCCACGCGGCGCACCCTGCACGTCGTCGCCGAGGTGCTCCTCGCCGGCCCGCAGTGGGCGGAGACGCAGGAGATCGCGCTCCGGGTGGTGCCCGGAGGCTTCACCACGAGCGCAGGCAGCCCCGTGACCTACGGCGACGGCAGCCGTCAGCCGCGACCAGACCGTCGTACCGGTCGACGGCCGTAGCCCCCGCGAGCTGCTGTCCGCGCTCGGCCTGCCCGAGGTCTCGCTCAGCGAGGTGTACGCCGACACCACGCAGGCGGACCTCGATGAGCCGCTCCACCTCGATGCGCCCGCAGCCTCGTGGCTGGTCCGCTGCTGGGAGGCCGGCGACGCTGCACTACGACGGCTCGACCCGGGCCAGGAGCCGGTGCTGTGGCCCGAGCACCTCGACGTCGCGACCGCTCTGGACGAGGTCAACTACGGCGTCTCCCCCAACGACGCGGCCGTGACGGTCCCCTACGCCTACGTCGGACCCTGGGTCGTCCCGCCGCTCGACGACTTCTGGACCGAGCCGTTCGGCGCCGTCCACGTCCTCGATGAGCAGCGTCGACGTCGATGTCGTGCTCGCCTTCTTCGAGGAGGGGCGGCGCCGGCTGGGCTGATCCGTCGGGCGCCCGGAGCCGAGGGCGTACGGTGGCAGGGCGGAGCCATTCAGGCTCCCGACGATGGAGCCAGCATGAGCGACAAGTCGCCGCGGCAGGGAATGTCCAAGAAGTCCTCGAAGTCGATCAAGGAGAAGCGCGCCGACAAGCGCGCCAAGGCTCACCCCGAGTCGCTCTCCGAGCAGATGCACCCGAACAAGAAGCGGTGAGCCTGCTCGCAGCTGGGGATCATCGGTCGCTCGGCGAAGGAGAACGAGCACCGGCTGCCGCTCCATCCGGACCACCTGGCCGGCCTCCCGGCCGACGTCGCCGCCCGGATCACGCTGGAGCACGGGTACGGCGTGACGTTCGGCCGCGAGGACGCCGATCTCGCTCCGCACGTCGCCGGCCTGGCCTCGCGCGAGGAGATCTTCGAGCGGTCCGACGTCGTCCTGCTCCTCAAGCCCCAGCTCGAGGACGTGCACGCCATGCGACCCGGACAGACCCTGTGGGGCTGGCCGCACTGCGTGCAGGACACCGAGCTGACCCAGCTCGCGATCGACAAGGGCCTGACCCTGATCGCGTTCGAGGCGATGAACCACTGGACGCGCGACCAGGCCGTCGGGCCTGCACGTGTTCCACAAGAACAACGAGCTCGCCGGCTACTGCTCGGTGCTCCACGCCCTCCAGCTGTCGGGTCGACCGGCGACTACGGGCGCCGGCTCAGCGGCGTCGTGATCGGCTTCGGCGCCACGGCCCGAGGCGCCGTGACCGCCCTCAGCGCCCGGGCATCCACGAGGTGTCGGTGCTGACGAACCGCGGGCGTGGCCGCCGTGGCGTCGCCGATCCACTCGGTGCGGATCGTCCAGTTCGACCACGACCCGACGGCGGCCCGAGCCATGCGATCACCACCCGAGGCCGGGTGCCCCTCGCGCCGTTCCTCGCCGAGCACGACATCGTGGTCAACTGCACGCTCCAGGACCCCGCCAACCCGCTGATCTACCTCGCAACGACGACCTCGGCGCGTTCCGGCCCGGCAGCCTCATCGTCGACGTCTCCTGCGACGAGGGCATGGGCTTCGAGTGGGCGCGTCCGACGTCGTTCGACGAGCCGATGTTCGACGTCGGCGACCAGCGTGCACTACTACGCCGTCGACCACACCCCGTCGTACCTCTGGAACTCGGCGACCTGGGACATCAGCGAGGCCCTGATCCCGTTCCTCCGCCCGGTCCTCGAGGGTCCGGAGGCGTGGGAGATGGACGAGACCCTGAGCCGTGCCATCGAGATCCAGGACGGCCGCGTGCAGAACACCGCCATCCTCGACTTCCAGCACCGCAGCGAGGAGTACCCCTACCCGATCAGCTGATTCCGCTCGGCTCGGGCTCCCCTGCGGATCAGTCCGTCCAGGCGCCCGCGAGCAGAGTCGGGTGTCCTGCAGCAGCTGGGGCAGGGTCTTGGTGCGCCCGATGACGGGCATGAAGTTCTGGTCGCCGACCCAGCGCGGTACGACGTGCTGGTGGAGGTGGGCGGCGATGCCCGGCGCCGCCGGCCGCCCCCTGGTTCATCCCGACGTTGAACCCCTCGGCGTTCGAGACCGCGCGCAACGTGCGCATCGCCGCCTTGGTCAGGGTGGCGATCTCCGCCGCCTCCTCGACCGTGGTGTCGGTGTAGTCGGCGATGTGCCGGTAGGGGCACACCATCAGGTGACCGGGGGCGTAGGGGTAGAGGTTGAGCACCGCGTACGCGAGCTCACCCGTCGTACCACCAGGTAGCGCTCGTCGTCGTGCTCGCCCGGGATCCGGCAGAACGGGCACTCCCCCGCCGAGCTGTCGGCCGGCTTGTTCTCGCCGCGCAGGTAGGCCATCCGGTAGGGCGTCCAGAGCCGTTCGAGCCCGTCCGGGCCGCCGATGCCGTCCTCGTGCAGGGGGTCGTCGGCGGCAGAGGGCATGGCGCGATCCTAGGCAGACCCTAGGCTCGTCGGGTGCCCGACCCGATCCTGCGCCCTGCGACCGCCGACGACGTGGCGGCGATCGCCGCGGTCTTCCACCAGGGGTGGCACGACGTGCACCCCGGCCGGGTGCCCGAGGGGCTGACCCGACGTCGTACGGCCCAGGCGTTCCTGGACCGGGTCACCGCCCGCGTCGCCGATACCGAGGAGACCACCGTTGCCGACGTCGACGGCCGGGTCGCCGGCTTCATCATGGTCCACGACGACGAGGCCGAGCAGGTCTACGTCGACCGTGACTTCCGGGGCACCTCGGTCGCCTCCCTGCTCCTCACCGAGGCCGAGCGCCAGATCGCGGCGGCCGGCCACGACGTCGCCTTCCTGGTCGTGGTCCGCGGCAACGACCGCGCGCAGGCGTTCTACGCCCGCCAGGGCTGGGCCGACGAGGGTGACGTCGACTACCCGGTCACCGCCCTCGGCGAGGAGTTCATCTCCCCCTGCCGGAGGTTCACCAAGCGCGTGCGGTGACGGTGGGGGCCGTGGTCGGGAGTGAGCCCAGGACGGGACGCCTGAGGCCGATCTGACGAGGTCGCCGGCGGCCGCGCTCAGACCTGCTCGCGCGAGGCGACCGCCGCCGCGACCCGCTCGATGGCCTCCTCGACCGGCACGCCGTTGTCCTGGTGGCCGTCGCGGTAGCGGAAGCGACACCGCGCCCGCCTCCATGTCCTGGTCGCCGGCGATCACCATGAACGGCACCTTCTGCAGCTGCGCGTTGCGGATCTTCTTCTGCATCCGGTCGTCGGAGTCGTCGACCTCGACCCGGAGTCCGCGCGCGGCCATCTGCTTGCGCGACGTCCCAGAGGTAGTCGACGTGTCGCTCGGCGATCGGGATGCCCTGCGACCTGGACGGGCGAGAGCCACGGCGGGAAGGCGCCGGCGTAGTGCTCGACGAGCACGCCGATGAACCGCTCGATGGAGCCGAACTTCGCCGAGTGGATCATCACCGGCTGCTGGTGCGAGCCGTCCGCGGCGACGATACTCCAGGCCGAACCCGGCGGGCTGGCCGAAGTCGTACTGCACCGTCGACATCTGCCAGGTGCGGCCGATCGCGTCCTTGGCCTGGATCGAGATCTTCGGTCCGTAGAACGCCGCGCCGCCGGGGTCGGGGACGAGGTCGAGCCCGGACTCGACCGCCGACCTGCTGCAGGATCGCGGTCGCGGTCTCCCAGTCCTCGTCGGAGCCCTGGAACTTGTCCTTGTTCTTGTCGTCGCGCGTCGAGAGCTCGAGGTAGAAGTCGTCGAGCCCGAAGTCGCGGAACAGGCCGAGGCAGAAGTTCAGCAGGTGCTTGACCTCGTCGGCCGCCTGCTCGGGGGTGACGTAGGAGTGGGAGTCGTCCTGGGTCATGCCGCGCACCCGGGTCAGGCCGCCGACGACGCCGGACTTCTCGTAGCGGTAGACGCCCCCGAACTCGAAGCAGCCGCAGCGGCAGCTCGCGGTAGGAGCGCCCGCGCGACTGGTAGATCAGGTTGTGCATCGGGCAGCTCATCGCCTTGAGCTGGTACTTCGCGCCCTCGAGCTCCATCGGCGGGTACATCGTGTCGGCGTAGTACGGCAGGTGGCCGGAGGTGTGGAACAGCCCGTCCTTGGAGATGTGCGGCGAGCTGACGTAGGAGAAGCCCTCCTCGATGTGGCGCTGGCGGACGTAGTCCTCCATCACCCGCCGGATCACGCCGCCCTTGGGGTGGAACACCACGCAGGCCGGGGCCGAGCTCCTCGGGGAACGAGTAGAGGTCGAGCTCGCGACCGAGCTTGCGGTGGTCGCGCTTCTCGGCCTCCTCGAGCTGGTGGAGGTGGGCGGCGAGCGCGTCCTTGGTCTCCCAGGCGGTGCCGTAGATGCGCTGGAGCTGCTTGTTCTTCTCGTTGCCGCGCCAGTACGCCGCCGCCGTGCGCATCAGCTTGAACGCCGGGATCCGCTTGGTGGTCGGCAGGTGCGGGCCGCGGCAGAGGTCCTTCCAGGCCAGCGCGCCGTCTCGGCGCAGGTTGTCGTAGATGGTCAGCTCGCCGACCGCCGACCTCGACGTTCGCGCCCTCGGCGGCGTCGTCCGCGTGCCCAGACCCCTTGAGCCCGATCAGCTCGAGCTTGTAGGGCTCGTCCTGGAGCTCCGCGAGCGCGTCGGCGTCGGCGACCGCTCGCCGGCTGAAGCGCTGGCCCTCCTT
Organism: uncultured Actinomycetota bacterium; assembly: GCA_963808115.1. Taxonomy (GTDB): domain Bacteria; phylum Actinomycetota; class Actinomycetes; order Propionibacteriales; family Nocardioidaceae; genus Nocardioides. The sequence continues at coordinate 17,267 of CAWEEN010000002.1, read as the reverse complement.
GATGATCTTGCGCATCGCGGTCTCGATCTTGTCGAGGTCCTCGGGCACGAACGGCTTCTCGACGTCGAAGTCGTAGTAGAAGCCGTTCTCGATCGGCGGCCCGATGCCGAGCTTGGCGTCGGGCCAGAGCTGCTGGACCGCCTGCGCCATCACGTGGGCGGTCGAGTGACGCAGGATGTCGCGGCCGTCGGCGCTGTCGATCGCGACGCCCTCGACCTCGTCGCCGTCCTGGAGCTCGTAGGCGAGGTCACGCAGGACGCCGTCGACCCGGGCAGCGATGACGCTCGGCTCGTCGGCCCACAGCTCCCAGGCCTTGGTGCCCGTCGTGACCGTCCGCTCCTCACGCGCGTCGGCGTGGGTCAGGACGATCTTGATGTCGGGCACAGCTCCTCCTCAGGAGTACGACGGTCGGGGACGCCCGATGGTATCGAGACGCGTCGCGCCACTTCTCCCGCATTCCCCGCGACCTCACGCCTGACCCTGTTTACTCATGGCGTGTCCACGAGCCCGACCACTGCCGGGGAGAGCCCGGAGCCGACCAGCGGCGTCCGGGTCGCTCCCGTCGTCATCGTGGTCGCTGGATCGGGCTGGTCGCTCCTGCTCCTCGTCGTGGTCGGCCGTCGCCCTGGTGTTCCTCGCCTTGCCGCTGGTGCACGCCAAGCACGAGGCGGACGCCGCGCAGGCCGACCTCCAGGCCGCCAAGACCGCTGTCTCCGCGCACCGGATCGACCGCGCCCGCACGTTGGTGGCGAGTGCGCGCACGCACGTCGACGCGGCGCACGCGAGTGCCCACGGGTTCGGCTCCGACGTCTGGTCCGCCGTACCGGTGGCCGGAGGCGCCGTCAACGATGCGCGCCACCTCGTCGACGCCCTGGCCGAGACGACGTCGGTCGCCCAGCTCGGGGTCCAGCTCTACCCGATGGTGTCGGGTGGCTCCTCCCGGCTGATGAAGGGCGAGAGCATCGACCTCGCCGTGCTCGACCAGGTCGTCCAGCGCACCACCGCGATCGGCTCTCACCTCGACGCAGCGATCGCGGACCTCGACCAGGTGAAGGCGAGCACGCCGGTCGTCGGGGGGTCCGTGGGGCGCGCGAAGGACACCGCGCTCGGCTACCTGCTGCCGCTGCAGGAGACCTACAGCACGTCCGGGCCCCTGATCCAGACGCTCCCGTCGATCGTCGGAGCACACGGTCGGCAGACCTACCTGCTGGCGCTGCTGAACCCGTCGGAGCAGCGGTACTCCGGCGGCGGTGCGCTCTCGTTCACGTCGATCACGTTCGACCACGGCAAGGTCGCCTTCGGCGGCACGGTCGACATCGACGACGTCCTCCGGCAGGGCATCACCCAGACCTGGCGGCCGGTGACCGGCAACATCTTCCACAAAAACGGCCCGATGCGGGTCGCCAACGCGACCTTCTCGCCCTGGTGGTCGGTCTCCAGCGAGGAGCTGCTGCGCGGCTACGAGAAGGCCTTCCCGGGCACGCACTTCAACGGGGTCATCGGCATCGACCTGCAGGCGCTGGCCTCGTTGTTCAAGATCACCGGCCCGGTCCAGCTGGCCCACTTCGGCACCGTCGGCTCGGACAACCTGGTCTCCCTGGTGGCCGGGAGCTACGACCAGTTCAGCTCGATCCAGGAGCGCAAGCGGCTCAACTCCGAGCTGGTGCCGGCGTTCCGTGACAAGTTCTTCGGTGGCGGCCAGATGCAGGCGAAGGTGACGGCCCTCGTCGACGCTGCCGCCGGGCGCAACTTCTTCACGTTCTTCCGCAACCGCACGGCACAGCGCCGCTTCGCCAAGGTCGGCCTCTCGGGCAACCTGACCTACACCCCCAACGACTACGTCGGCGTCTTCAGCCAGAACACCAACGGCAGCAAGAACGACTACTACCAGCACCGCCAGGTCACCGACAACGTCCGACTGCGAGCCGACGGGAGCGCCCTGGTGACGTTGCACGTGCTCGTGCAGAACCAGGCGCCGGCGTACACCCTGCCGGTCCCCGACCCGGGCATCGGCTACTCCACGCGTTACCTCGACTCGTTGGTCGGACTGTTCCTGCCCAACCGCTCGCGCCTGAAGGGTCCGCTCCTGGTCGACGGGAAGCCCAAGGCGCCGGTCATCCACCTCCCGACCGTGCCGTCGGTCCACAACCGGAAGTTCCTGGAGCCGTCGTTCTCCCTGAACGCCGGGCAGTCGTGGACCACCCAGGTCTCCTACGTCGTGCCCCGGGCAGCCGTGCTCGGCAGCGACGGGACCATGGTCTACCGGCTCGACGTCGACCCGCAGCCCCTCGTGACGCCCGAGAACTTCGACGTCACCGTCCACTGGCCGCAGGGCTGGCACCCGACCGGAGCCTTGCCGGAGGGGTGGACGGCCACCGCCGACGGCGCTCGACGCCTGGGAGCGCTGCCCGAGGTCCTGTCCGTCGAGATCCCGCTCACCAGCGGCTGACGCCACCCTGCCCCGGACGCGACGATGCCCCGACTCTGGGGAACCGGGGCATCGTTCCTCGCCAGGCGAGGTGCAGAGAGCGCTCTACCGCTACGGGGTGGCGGCATGAACGCGCTCCATTACCTCAGCGCCGCCGGGCGCCAAAACGTCACGCCGGATCCGCCCGCAGGCAGAACTGTGGAGATCTGTGGCGGAACTGTGGCGGTCCGGCTGTCGTCGCGGCGTGTTCGCTGGACGGCTCCGGAGAACAGCGCACGCAGACCGCACGGGCGACGATCAGTTGCGCCGACCCGGACCACGGGCGGCATCTCGGGTGAAGCGTCTCGACGACAGGCTGAGGTCCGCCCGGCCGGCACCTGACGGATCGACCGTCATGACGCCAGGCGGATCCAACTCTGCGGTTCCTGGCCACGAAGCCACTGCGCGTAGGTAACCTCGCGAGGGTGCGGTGGAAGCCGCCGGGGGGCGGGAACGCAGGGAGCAACAGAGTGTTGATCGCACCTCGGGAGCGACGTCCCGCCGCCGCGGGGCACGTGATCCTCACGGACTTCCTCCTTGCCCGGATCACCGAGCGCGAGGCGATCGCCGGGGGTGCCGGTGATCATCGGGCCCGGATCCTGGCCGAGTCGTGGGCGCAGAGGCAGCTGGTCCACCTCCACGAGGAGACCGTCCACGGCTGCCGGGAGGACGGCTGGCCGTGCATGACGCTGCGGATCATGGCCCTGCCCTACGCCGAGAACCCGCACTACGACTCCGCCTGGCGCCCGGCCAACAGCACCCTCGAGGTCATGACCTACGGCCGACACCGCGCCTGAGCCATCCGATCGACCACGCAACTCAGGCCGACCTGGGGATGGCAGGGCGAAAGAAGGGTACGGCACCATCGATGCCCTCGACCCTGCTCGCGCCCGCAGCCCACGTTGCTCCCACCAGCGGTGGACTGGCCACGGCATACAGCGACGTGTCGCACGCCTTGTTCACCGTGCTGGTCGTCATGGCCGTCATCTGTGGGCTGCTCGTCGTGCTGACCTACCTGGAGCCCCGGAAGACGACCGCCGAGCCGCCGGCTCGGGCGCCGTGACCGAATCAGCCTTCCGCGCCGCTCAGGGCCCGATCTGACTCTGCCGCTGTCCGACCACAGGGCACGCTGACGGCCGTGACAGCGGGGCGAACTGCCGTCCGGGTCTGACCACCCGCGAGGGGCCGCAACCGCGGGGTGCCATGCATCCGTCAGCCGTCGCCCACCTGATGCCCACCAGCGCCTCGCCCCTTCGGGCGATCGTCATCCGGTCGACGCTCATGCCGCTGTCCGGCGCCTGCTCAGGGAGATGAGCGGTCACCGTCTCGACGGTCGCGTTGGCAGGAGCAACCGGTCGCCCTCAGTACTGCGGTCAGCTCATGGTTGCCGTGTCCGGTGGTCGGGGTCACCGGTCATGGCGGGCGAGCAGGCGACAGAACCTGGGAGGGAAGGCCGCGTGCCCGGGCCCGCGGCACCACTCTAGATGCTCCGGAACATCGATGCCCCGGCGCTCGGCGTTCGGTTGCACCGGGGCATCGAGCCCGACGCCCACGAGACCCCCCGGCCGAACTGGTGGGGCTCGCCGGCGGCCATGAACCTAGAGGCCTGCCGGGGCGCCCCATCACACCCTTGCGGGTGGCACAGGAGGCGCACGACGAAGCCCGCCGGAGTTCGCAGCTCCGGCGGGCATTTCTGGTCAAGCGCCTAGCAGGAAGCTGGGGTGCCCCCGCCTGCGATCGAGCCGCAGGTGTTGTTGAAGACGTTGTTGAGGACGCCACCGAAGGCGAACACGACGACGATGATGAGCGCCGCGATGCCGGCGATGAGGAGGCCGTATTCCACGGCGGAGGCGCCGCGTTCGTCCGTCTTGGCGAGGCGAGCCTTGAGCATGATCTGCAGGTAGTCGAGCATTAGTTTCCCCCGGTTGTATCTCGTGGAGAGATGGTTCTCCCCGCCTGCATGGTGCGCTGTACCTGCGGGGTTTCACACAGCCGATCGAATGTCGTTCCTAGTAACGAACGGCCAGGAAGTCCCGGGGCGCTTCTGGCACGCGGATCTACGAATCGGTCGGGCATCGGACAGCTCGTTGCGTACCGGGCATCGTCGCTCCGTGGGTACCACTCGACGGGGTAGCGGCTGCGGACGAACTCGACGAGGCCTGAGTCGGTCGACCCGCTCACAGGGCGCCCGACCTCGCCTCGCCTAAGCACTGGGTTCGTACCAGTGACCTCTTCGGTACGACGGCAGAGCCGCGCTACCACTGCGCCACGGCCGTCTGCGGCCTGATCGGGTGGGCGATACTGGGTTCGTGCCAGTGACCTCTTCGGTACGACGGCAGAGCCGCGCTACCACTGCGCCACGGCCGTCTGCGGCCTGATCGGGTGGGCGATACTGGGTTCGTACCAGTGACCTCTTCGGTGCGACGAGAGCGCGCTACCACTGCGCCAATCGGCCGTCTGCGGCCTGAGGTGGAGCGATACTGGGTTGATACCTTGACCTCATTGGTCCGACGGCAGAGCCGCGGGGCTATCTTGCGCCACGGCCGTCGCGGCCTGATCGGGTGGGCGATACTGTGGTACCAGTGACCTCTTCGGTACGACGGCAGGCGCTTGGCACCCTGGTCCGGCTCGTGAACGATGCTGCCTGGGCCCAATAGCCACGTGGCACGACGGCAGAGCCGACGCTCCACTGCGCCAGGCCGTCTGCCCTGATCGGTGGGCGATACTGACGGACAGCGACCTCTTCGGTTCGGGGGCGCGGCCGCGCTTCCACTGCACCACGGCGACGACGTCGAGGCTGGCGGGACTGATCAACTCGATCGTGGCCAGTGGCCCGCGCACGCCCACGGCCGACCAACCATCGACGGGCATCCGTGGCACATCCACTATTCACGCGACGGCGCCGCGCTGGCGTGCCGGACCGATGGCCGTGGGCGATACGCGCTCGACCCAGTGACCTCTTCGGTACGACGGCAGAGCCGCGCTACCACGTGCGCCACGGCCGACTGCGGCCTGATCGGGTGGGCGATACTGGGTTCGAACCAGTGACCTCTTCGGTGTGAACGAAGCGCGCTACCACTGCGCCAATCGCCCGTGCGGACGCCGACTGTAGCGCAACGCCAGCGGCCCTCCACATTCGCCGGGGTCACCAGCCGAGCTGCTCGGCCTCGCGCTCGTGCCACACCTTGCGCACCTCGCGCGGTCACCGGCCCGGGGGCGTCCAGCTCGCGGTCGTCCCAACGGTGGACCGCCTGTACGTCGCGGGTCGTCGAGGCCACGAACACCTCGCTCGCCTGCTGCACGACGTCGTCGAGCGGCGCGTCGACCTCGGTCGCGCCGTACCAGTCGAGGACCAGCCGGCGGGTGATCCCGGCCAGGCAGCCGCTGGCCAGCGTCGGGGTGCGCAGCTCGCCGTCGACGACGTAGAAGAGGTTGGTGCCGGTGCCTTCGCACAGGTGGCCCTGGAGGTTGGCGAACACCGCCTCGCTCGCGCCCCGAGCTCGCGGGCCCGGGCGAGCGCACGCACGTTCTCGCCGTACGACGTGGTCTTGAGGCCGGCCAGCGCCCCGCGCTCGTTGCGCGGCCAGGGCACGGTCGCGACGGCCGTGGAGTCGGGCCAGGGCGTCCATCGCAGCGGCCACGACGACCAGCGTCGGCGGTCCGTCGCCACGGTCGCTGCCCAGCGGCGACGGGCCCGCCGGTCCAGGTGATCCGCAGCCGGCCGAGCGCCAGCGGCTCCCCGCCGAGCGACCGCCTCCATGCCCCGGCGGACCTCGTCGAGGTCGGGCTCCGGCAGGCCCGAGGCCGCTGCGCGGAGCGGGCCAGCCGCGCCAGGTGCAGGTCACGTCGCGAACGGCGTCCCGTCCACCACCTTGAGCACCTCGAAGACCCCGTCTCCGACGGTCAGCCCGTGGTCCCGGGCACCCACCACGGGGGCGTCGGGGTCGGTCACGAGGTCGCCGTTCACCCAGGTCCGCATGGGCCGAAACTACCCGCGTGGGGGCGAATTGGTGGCGCCTGGGGCATCGGCTATGGTTCTCTTCGCGTCTCCGGGAGCGCCTTCGGGTGCGGGGAAGCAAGCGGACGTAGCTCAGTTGGTAGAGCGCAACCTTGCCAAGGTTGAGGTCGCGAGTTCGAGCCTCGTCGTCCGCTCGGAGCGGGTCTCGAGCCCATCCACCGGTGGGTTGGCCGAGAGGCGAGGCAACGGACTGCAAATCCGTTTACACGGGTTCAAATCCCGTACCCACCTCGCATCAGCACCGCTTCACGGGCGATTAGCGCAGTGGTAGCGCGCTTCCTTGACACGGAAGAGGTCACTGGTTCAAACCCAGTATCGCCCACCAGCATCACCGCAGGTCAGAGCCGGTTCCCAGACAGGGAACCTGCCCACCACGACCGCGCCGTTCAGCCGTGCGCCACAGAGACCCGGAAGCGTCGTGCTGATGTACCTGGCCGCGGCCAACGTCCCGCACGTCGTCATCGCGACGCCTTGCCCCTGCTCAGACGCCGCCGGTTCCAACGCTGCCCTGACTCTGCCGGACGCGTGTCGTCTCGCCGCCCTGGCCCGGGGTCGGGATCCGTCGACCGCGGGACATTCTGTGGATATGTTACCGATGCGATGCCTCGGCGTTCCCCGTACGCCGGGGCATCGCCACGCCATGACCTGGGTACGACGTAGGCGGGCCATCGCCAGCCACCGCCGTGGGGGGCGGAGCGAATCGGGGTGAGGTGGCCCAGACGCCCGCCGTGGCCTCCGAGATCGCGGCGGGCGTCGCCACGCCCAGGTGACCGTAGTAGCTCATGGAGACGGGCCATCAAGTCACCGACCTCCCGATCCGAATTTCCATGCTCCTCCAAGAGCGCCTCGAGCCCCTCAGCCCGACCGAGCGGTGGGCTCTCTCGCTGGACGGGCTCCCTCGGTTCTTCGGCGAGTCTCGCTACCCAGGAGTCTGGCCCCGGCACCTACACTTCACAGCGATGCCCCGGCGACTCCCCCCGTTGCCGGGGCATCGCCAGGTTTCTGGCAGGTCTGGCGACCTAGGCTGCGGACGGGATTTCGGGCACGGGAGGCTCGGTGAAGATTTTCCGCACGTTCGCAGAGCGCGAGGAGAAGACGCGCCGCTCACTGCTCTCCCGACGCGGGCCCCGCACGATCCCGGCGGGCAGGATCCACGCCGCCGAGATGCACACGTTGGCAACACTGTGTGGCCGCGCCACTCGGGACCTCTTCGAGTTCGGGCGTAGTCGCTACCCCTTCGAGGTCTTCCCGATGGGACACCGGTGCCCGGCGTGCAACGAGCTGGCCGGCCGACCCACCGAGGCGTCACGGTGACCGGAGGGTGCTCATACGTCCAGCCGACGATGCCTGCCTGCGGCTCCTCGGCACCTGTCTGGCGGCCGCAGTCGTGCCGACGCGGCCCGCAGCGACGCGGCTGATGCGGGCGAGGTGCTGAAGAGCCTCGTCCCGACCCTGGTCGAGAGGACGTCCGCCCGCCCGATCACCCCGCCCGTAGGGGCGGTCCGTCATTTCGACCATCCGAGCAGACTGGTCAGGTGAATGTCTTCCGCACATTCGCTGAAGGCGAAGCCAGGTCGCGCCCATCGATGCTGTCGAGGCGGGAGCCCCGCCCTCGCCCGTCGGGCAGGATCCACGCTGCTGAGCAGCATGCCGACATCACCCTGTGCGGGCGACTGACTCGGGATCTCGTCGAGTTCGGCCGCAGCCGCTATCCCTTCGAGCGCACCCCCGCGGAGGCCCGATGCCCCACCTGTAACGAGCTCGCCGGCAGACCGGACATGGACTGATCCCGGTGTCACTCACCTGACCCGTTCGGGTCTGCCGGCCCGGGGGCGCGCGCCGGGTAGCCTCTGGCCAAGGCGGGCCGGCGACTCCCCGTGAAGATCGTGCATCGCCCTACCGTGATGCCCCGGGTGGTCCCCCAGCCCCGGGACGCCGTCAGGTCAGCGGACTCTCAGGATCGGTTACTAGCGTGCCACCCGCTGGGCAGCCGGGGGCTTCCCTCTCGCCTGACCAGCTCAGCGCTCGTCTGGCAGCGGGGGACACCAGGCGGGCGCTGGCCTCTGTCCTGCCCGAGGGCCGGGACGCCGCGCGCAGCGCCGAGGTCTCCTGCCGATCGAGGTCGGGCATCGCGTCACGAGGACGCCGGCTGGCCGTCTCCTTGGTGGGCGGCCTGGGGGTTCGGACCTCCGCGCGTGCCTGGCGACGCCGTGCTGCCGGTCCCGTATCCGGTGACGGGCGCCGCCGCTTCGACGGGCTACTGGAGAGAGCCGGAGAAGCACGCGGGCCCCGCTTCGGGAGAGGGGCGGGGCCCGCCTCCCGCTCCAGGGCGCTGGTACCTGGCCCGCTCGGGGTCTGCCAACCGGGGTCGAGCAGCACCTAGGTTCGTCGGTCAAGACGTGCTGGCGTTCTCGGTCCCCCACCGGGTCGCGAGCAGTCGCTTCCCCGACCTGACGCCCGTCGGCGTACCCGAGAGCCGGCGGGCGTCGTCATGCCTCGGCTGTTGTCCCCGGCGGCTGATGAGGCGTAGATTCGAGCCTTCGGCGCCCCCGGACCCCGGGCCTCCATCCGCTGTCCAGGCGTTGCACCTTCGGGTAGACGTGCCCCGCGGCTAAATCGGGGGGTTGAGACGGCGGGGCACGTCCAACCGGCTCCGCTGACGTGACCTTCGGGATGCTCCGGCGAACCTCGGTCTCTCCGGGTCGCCTGCGCGCCGGTGTCGCCCACCGGGTACAGTGGTCAGTGATGCCGCCGGGGACCCGAGACCCCGGCGGCATCGTCATGCCCGGGCGTGATGATTTCGTCGTCCGTGACGCTGAAGGAGTGGGCGGGTGAGGCGGGATCCCCGTACCTGTCTCCCCCCGCCCATCCTCGCCAGACGAGGGTCGGTGCCTCGGCTCTGCGGAGTCGGGGCACCGTCATGTCCCGGTGCCCGGAGTCATCCCGAGGGGTGTGTTGGGCGTTCCGGATCGACTCTAGGTTCAGACGAGCGCGCCCCGTCGCTACCGGGGGGTTTGTGACGGGGCGCGTAACGGGCCGAGGGAAGGGGTTCTCAGTCGAGGCAGAACTCGTTGCCCTCGATGTCCTGCATCACCTGGCACGACTCGTTCTCCTCGTCGGCCAGCAGCAGCTGCCCGCGGACCGCCCCGAGCTTCACCAGGCGCGCACACTCGGCCTCGAGCGCGGTCAGCCGCTCCTGTCCCACCAGCCCGGTGGCGACGCGCACGTCGAGGTGGACGCGGTTCTTGACGAGCTTGCCCTCAGGAACGCGCTGGAAGAACAGCCGCGGACCTGTCCCGGACGGGTCGACGCACGCGAACGACGCGCCCCGGTCCTCGGGGGGTAGCGCATGTTCGACGTCCTCCCAGGTCGTGAAGCCGCCCGGCGGTGGCGGGACGACGTAACCCAGCACCTCGCACCAGAAGCGCGCGACCCGCTCTGAATCTGCACAGTCGAACGTGACCTGGACCTGTCTGACCGACGCCATCGGCCCACCCTAGACGCGGCCGAGGACGCCGCCGACGGTCGGTCCCCTGGCCCACCTCGGCGATGGTCACGCTTTCAACCATCTGCTTGGGTGGGCGCGCGAGGCGCCCCAACCCCATGACGGGGCGGTCTCCGCCGTGAGCCCGTTGGGGGGCTCTGGAGCCCCACGCGCACCCCCGTGGCGTTGTGGGGCTCCACCGGTTCGGCCTCCTGAACATCCCATGGCCTTTGGGGTGGTGCGGGCGCCGTACGGCGAGGCGCACCGTGGAGGTCCGGTCACACTGCCGGCGACCTCCGTGGGTGCAGCTGTACACCGGCGGGGCGTCGGCGGTGACCGGACCACCTCCGGTCGGGCCGGACCCTCACCGTCCGAGTCAGGTCCGGTGTAGTCATCTCGGGCTATCCGCGCGAGCACGTTCACCCGATGGTCGCGGTGGCGACGATGCGGCAGGCTTGCAGCCATACCGGGGTCCTCCCAGTCCCTCGGATGGCCGCTCCAGCCCCCCGCGAGCGGCCGGTCGTGATGGAACAGTCTGCTCCCCCGGATGGGTGAGGCCACCCCCCAGCCTCACCCGCCAGACTGTCCGGCGCGACGTGCCCCACCGGGCGGCGTCCGCGCCCCGGTTTCCAGTCCGGGAGAGTGCGCCCCGCCACTCGGGCCGAGCGGGGCGCGCTCGAGCGCCGAACTGTGGAATGAAGCTGCCGACTGCACCGTTGCCTCCCCCATGACCACCATCGGCTTCATCGGAAGTGGACACATCGGCAGCACGGTCGCGCGGCTCGCGGTCGACGCGGGACACGATGTCGTCCTCAGCAACAGCCGCGGCCCGGAGACCTTGCAGGACCTGGTCGCCGAGCTCGGTCCGCGCGCGCGGGCTGCGACCGCGGAGGACGCGGCGCTGGGCCGGCGACCTCGTCGTCCTCACCATCCCGCTGGTCGCGGTCGACCAGGTACCGAGCGCCTCGCTGGCGGGCAAGGTCGTGATCGACACCTCGAACTACTACCCGCAGCGAGACGGCCAGATCGCCACCCTCGACGACCAGACCCTGACCACCAGCGAGCTGGTGCAGTCGCTGCTGTCCGGCAGCACCGTCGTCAAGGGGTTCAACAACATCAACTACCTGCACCTCGGATCGCTCCAGCGGCCGGCCGGCAACGGACCACGCACGGCGCTCCCGATCGCGGGGGACGAGGCCGACGCCAAGAGCAAGGTCTCGGCGTTCATCGACAGCCTCGGGTACGACGTCGTCGACGCCGGCTCACTGGCGGACAGCTGGCGCTTCGACGTCGGGACCCCGGCGTACGGCCGGCCCTACAACGCCGACACGAGCGGGTCCTACCCGCCGCCGTCCGACAGTGGGCGGGCGGCGACGACAGACCAGCTGCGAGAGGCGTTGGCCGCCGCCGAGAGGTGACGCAGCCCGGTCAGTCGTCGGTGTCGGTCTCCTCGCCGTGGGTGCCCGGGCGAGGCGCCCAGGGCAGCTCCTTGGCGGGTCGGACGACGATCAGCCGGTCGCCGCGGGCCAGCTGGGTGACCGTGGGGTCGAAGTAGCGGTAGACGTTGTCGTCGCGGACGACCGCGATCACCTGGTCGGGGAGGGCCCGGGGCTGCTGCCCCACCTCGGAGACCAGGAGCTCGCGCTCCGCGACCTCCAGCCCCTCGCCGTAGGTGAGGAGGTCCTCCATCACGGTGCCCAGGGTCGGGGACAGCGACGACAGACCGAGCAGCCGGCCGACGGCGTCCGACGAGGTGATCACGGAGTTGGCGCCCGACTGCTTCATCAGGGGTGCGTTCTCGTGCTCTCGCACCGCGGCCACGATCCACGCGTCCGCGTTGAGCTGGCGCACGGTCAGCGTCGCGAGCACGTTGGAGTCGTCGCGGTCGGTCGTGATGATGACCTGCTGGGCCTCCGAGACCCCCGCTCGCTGGAGCACCTCGCGCCTGGTCGCATCGCCGGTCACGATGGCCAACCCGTCGTCGTGGGCGTCGGAGACGGCCTGCCCGCCCTTGTCGACGACCACGATCTTGTCGCGGTCGATCCCGTTGTTCAGGAGCGTGTCGACCGCGCTGCGGCCCTTCGTGCCGTAGCCGACGATGACGACGTGGTCGGACATCTGCTTCCTCCAACGGGAGATCCGGAAACTGCGCCGACCCTGGGTGGCCAGCACCTCCAGCGTGGTGCCGATCAGCAGCACCAGGAAGGCGATCCGCAGCGGGGTGATCACGAACGCGTTGGTCAGCCGGGCACCCGCGGAGACCGGCGTGATGTCGCCGTACCCCGTGGTGCTGAGCGTGACGGTCGAGTAGTAGATCGCGTCGACCATGTTGACCGCGTGGTGGGGCGGGTCGTTGTTGTCGCGATAGCCACCGCGGTCGACCCAGACGAGCAGCACCGTGAACGTGATGATCGCCAGGCCGAGCAGGACCCGCCGGCTGAGCACCCACCAGGGCGACCGGACCGTCTCGGGCAGGACGACGCTCCCGGAGCCGGACTGCTCGGGATCGACGGGCACGAGGGGAACCTACTGCACCGACTCGCCCGGTTCGCCGTCGCGGGCCCGGCGCTGACGCAGGCGCTGCACCAGCTCCGAACGGGCGCGTTCGGTCTGCTGCTGGGGGAACACGGTGTCGAGCGCCGCATTCAGCGCAGCGCCTACCAGCACCGCGATCGAGAGGATGTAGAGCCAGAGCAGCACCGCGATCGGAGCGGCCAGGGGGCCGTAGATGGACCTCGAGTCGGCCGCAGTCACGGTCAGGAACGCGCGCAGCAGGAAGCTGCCGAGGACCCACACGCCGAGCGCGAACGTCGCACCCGGGAGGTTGATCCGCCACTTGGTCCGCACCGGGATCGACACGTGGTAGAGCGTCGCCAGGAAGCAGATGCACAGCATCAGCACGACCGGCCAGTAGAACCCGACCAGGAAGTCGGTCCGGTCGGGCAGCCATCGATGCACCAGGCGCGGGCCGGCCACGACCAGCGGCAGAGCGACCACACCGGTCACGATGGCCAGCAGGTAGAGGCTGAAGGACAGGGCGCGGGTCTTCACGATCCCACGGTGGCCGCTGAGCCCGTGCATGATCGTGATGGTGTCCACGAACACGTGCATGGCTCGTGACCCCGACCAGAGGGCGAGGACGAAGCCGACGGAGATCACGTCGAAGCGGCCGCCCCTGAGGACGTCGTCGATGGTCGGCGCAATGACCTTGTCGACCGCGGAGTCGGTCAGGAACCGGGAGGCGAGGTCGAGGAGCGCCGTCCGGACGTGGTCGACCTGGTCGGGACTGAACGACTGGGTGATGTACCCGATGGCACCGGCGAGGGCGAAGATCAGCGGTGGCACCGACAGCACGGTGAAGAACGCCGCCTCGGCGGCCAACCCGGTGACGCGGTAGCGCATCGACGAGCCGACGGTCGAGACGACGATCCGCCAGGAGGTCTCGCGGGTGCGCAGCACCCAGGGTGGCCAGGTGAACCCGCTGCTCTCGGGAGCGTCCACGGGCCGCGAAGGCTCGGGACCCGGCATGGGCTCTACCGTAGCCACATGACAGGCCGTAGCCGGGTAGCCCTCAACCAGGCGCCGCCGCTTGAAGGTCACAACGTCGTCACGGCCGACGCCGCCCTCGTCGAAGCAGTCACCCGGCACGGCTCGGGCGAGGTCGTCACCGATCTCGCGGCGCTCGGCGCCGCCGCTGGGTCGGCCGAGGCGCGCGAGCACGGCCGGCTCGCCAACTCCCACGAGCCGGTGCTCATGCCGTACGACCGCTGGGGCAACCGCGTCGACGAGGTGGATTTCCATCCCTCGTGGCACTGGCTCATGGAGCGAGCCGTCGGGTACGGGCTGCAGGCGGCCCCGTGGACGCAGCAGGACGACGGCGCCCCGCATGCGCACGTCCGCAGGGCAGCCGGGTTCATGGCGTGGTCGCACACCGATCCGGGCCACGGCTGCCCGATCTCGATGACCTACGCGGCCGTGCCGGCGCTCCGGGCCGATGCGGCGTTGGCCAAGGAGTGGACGCCGGCCCTGGCCTCGACGTCGTACGACCCGGGGCTCAGGCCGGTCGCCGAGAAGCACGGCGCGCTGGCCGGGATGGGGATGACCGAGAAGCAGGGTGGCTCGGACGTGCGAGCCAACGTCACGGAGGCGAGACCGACCTCGGTGGACGGCGAGTACACCTTGCACGGGCACAAGTGGTTCACCTCGGCCCCGATGAACGACGTGTTCCTGGTGCTCGCGCAGGCAGAGAACGGGCTCACCTGCTTCCTGCTCCCCCGCGTCCTGCCCGACGGCACCCGTAACCCGCTGGACGTCGTCCGGCTCAAGGACAAGCTGGGCAACCGCTCGAACGCCTCGGCGGAGCTCGAGCTCGACGGCACTCTGGCCGTGCGGCTCGGCGACGAGGGTCGCGGGGTGCGCACGATCATCGAGATGGTCGCTGCCACCCGCCTCGACTGCGTCCTGGGGTCGACCTCGCTGATGCGGCACACCCTGAACGAGGCATCGTGGCACGTCGCCCACCGGTCCGCGTTCGGTGGCCTGCTCGCCGACAAGCCACTGATGCAGAACGTCGTCGCCGACCTGGCCGTCGAGGCCGAAGCGGCCACTGCGCTCGCGGTTCGACTCGCCGCTGCGGTGGACGCGGCCGACGACGCGCACGAGGCCGCGCTACGCAGGATCGCCCTGCCGCTGGCGAAGTTCTGGGTCTGCAAGCGGACGCCCGGGTTCGTGGCCGAGGCGCTGGAGTGCCTGGGCGGCAACGGCTACGTCGAGGAGTCGGGGCTGCCGCTGCGCTACCGCGAGGCGCCGCTGAACTCCGTGTGGGAGGGCTCCGGCAACGTCAACGCGCTCGACGTCCTCCGGGCGCTGTCGCGCGAGCCGGAGGCGTTGAGCGCGTGGATCACCGAGGTCGGGCACGCCCGTGGGGGCGACCCCCGGCTCGACCGCGCGGTCGACGACGACGCTGGCGCTCGCTCGGCGACACCGGGTCGCTCGAGGTCGGCGCCCGGCGGCTGGCCGGCCGGATGGCGGCGTGCCTGCAAGGTGCGCTCCTGGTGCGGTTCGCGCCCGCCGAGGTCGCCGACGCGTTCTGCGGCTCACGCCTCGGCACGTCGTACGACGGGACCTACGGCACGCTCACCTCCTCGACCGCCGACCTGCGCGCGATCGTGGAGCGGGCGACGCCGGTCATTTAGTTGTCGATCCTTGCAACTATTGCGCGCTCTGCGTAGCGTGTCGACGTGCCCTCCGCCGCCCACACCTTCACCGCTCTGGCCGACCCGACCCGCTGCCTCGTGGTCGAGCGTCTCGCCGAGGCCCAGCACTCCGCAGGCGAGCTGCAGCCCTCGCCGGACTGTCGAAGTCCGCCATGAGCCGTCACCTGCGGGTGCTGCTCGAGGCCGGGCTCGTCGCCGACGACCGCGACCCCGGCGACGCACGGGTGCGGATCTTCCGGATCCGGCCCGAGGGCTTCGACGCGACCGCGGACTGGTGGCGCACCGTGCAGGCGCACTGGGAGCGCACGCTCGCGTCGTACGCCGACCACGTAGAACGCGGGTCCGCGGATGGCCGATGAGCGCTCTGCCGAGGCGACCGTCGAGGTCGGGGTCGACCCCGCCACGGCGTTCCGGGTGTTCACCGAAGAGATCGGCTCCTGGTGGGTCCCGGTCCGATCAACTTCTTCGACGCCGTTCGGGCGACGGGCATGGCGGTCGAGCCGGCGGTCGGTGGCCGCGTGCTCGGAGCTGTACGGCGACCAGCCGCCTCTGGTGGTCGCCACGGTCACGGTCTGGGAGCCCGGTGTGCGCGTGACCTACCGCGGCGTGCTCGACGACAGCGAGACGGTCGTGACCTTCACGTCCGTCGTCGGTGGCACCCGGGTCCACGTCGACCAGCACGTGCTCCCCGGTGGCACCCGCGCCTTCCTCTTCTGGCCGAACGTCATCGGCTGGTTCGCATCCCACACCGAGAGACCCCACGATGAACGACGTCGTCCCCATGCTCACCTACGCCGACGGACCCGCAGCGATGGACTGGCTGGCGTCCGCGTTCGGCTTCGTCGAGCAGACCCGCTGGCTCGACGATGCCGGCCGGGTCTCCCACGGCGAGATGCTCGCGGGCGACGGCTTGCTGATGATCGCGTCGACCGACCCGGCGTACGAAGGGCCTACCGCGCACCGCGCCCACTGCTCCTCGGCCGACGCGTGGCTGCAGTCGCCGTACGTCGTGGACGGTGCCCTGGTCTACGTCGAGGACATCGACGCGCACTACCGGCGAGCCGTCGCGGCGGGCGCTCCTACCCTCTCGGGGATCGAGGAGGGCGGTCCCGGCCGGCTCTACCGCACCGAGGACCTCGAGGGCCACCGCTGGATGTTCCTGCAGCGGTCGTGAGGACCGTCAAGCCGCCTTGCGAGCAAGCTCGCTGCTCCCTGCCTGCGGGGGCGGGCACACCGTCCCCTCTCCCTAAGCCAGGTCGAGGCCGGGGTAGAGGGGGTGAGCGTCGAGGAGCTCGGCGCTGGCGGCCTTGACCCGGTCGGCGACGCCGTCGGCGAGCACGTAGGAGGCCTTCGACGCGGTGCCGGCCTTGGTGGTGCCGGGCTGGGTGTTCGGAGCACGTCGACCATCAGCTCGGCGACCCGGTCGAAGTCGGCGGCGCCGAAACCGCGGGTGGTGAGGGCTGGCGTGCCGAGGCGCACGCCGGAGGTGTACCAGGCGCCGTTGGGGTCGGCCGGGACGGAGTTGCGGTTGGTGACCACGCCGGCGTCGAGGAGCGCCGACTCGGCCTGGCGGCCGGTGAGCCCGAACGACGACACGTCGAGCAGCACGATGTGGTTGTCGGTGCCGCCGGTGACCAGGGTGGCGCCGCGGGTGAGGAAACCCTCCGCGAGCGACTTCGCGTTGTCGGCGATCGACTGGGCGTAGGTCTGGAACGCGGGCTGGCGGGCCTCGGCGAGCGCCACGGCCTTGGCGGCCATCACGTGCGAGAGCGGGCCACCGAGCACCATCGGGCAGCCCCGGTCGACGTCGGCGGCGAACTCCTCCTGGGCCAGCACCATCCCGCCGCGCGGACCGCGCAGCGACTTGTGCGTCGTGGTCGTGGTGACGTGGGCGAACGGCACCGGGTCCTCGTCACCGGTGAAGACCTTGCCGGCGACCAGACCGGCGAAGTGGGCCATGTCGACCATCAGGGTGGCGCCGACCTCGTCGGCGATCTCCCGCATCTTGGCGAAGTCCACCCGACGGGGGTACGCCGAGTAGCCGGCGATCAGCACCAGCGGCTTGAACTCCTAGACCGATGC
>CAWEEN010000001.1:0-156785 GCA_963808115.1 uncultured Actinomycetota bacterium | reverse complement strand
CCTCGACGCAGCCCTCGAGGCCTTCGCCGAGAAGGGGTACCACGGGACCACGACCCGGAGCTGGCCACGCGCTCGGGCCTGTCGGTGCCGGGGATCTACCACCACTACCCCTCGAAGCAGGACATCCTCTTCGACCTGATGATGGTGGTCATCGACGAGCTCCTCGAGCGCAGCAAGCAAGCGGTCGCCAGCGCCGGGCCCGACCCACGCCGTCAGTTCGACGCGCTCGTCGAGTCGCTGCTGAGGTTCCACATGTTCCGGCAGCAGAGGGGCGATGGTGTCCACCAGCGAGCTGCGCAGCCTGGAGCCGGACAACCGCGTGGCCTACGTCGCCCGACGCGACGAGCAGCAGCGGATGCTCGACAAGATCATCCTGGCCGGCGTGGAGTCGGAGCAGTTCACGACGCCCTACCCGGCCGACGCCGGCCGTGCCATCGCCTCCATGTGCGTGGGCGTGGCCAACTGGTACCGGCCCGACGGTCCCTTCTCCGTGGAGACGCTCCTCGAGCACTACCTGAGCATCGCCGAGTCCATCGCCGGCGCGCGCTGAGCCGGGGACGAGCGCGATGAGCGGACCTGTCGGCGAGCCGACGCTCCACCTGGACGGACCCGCGGACCTCGCCGCCCTGGTGGCGGCCACGACGTCGTTCGTCAGGTCCGTGGTGCTCCCCGAGGACGACGAGTACGACGGTGACGCCGAGGCGGCGGGAGGTGACGCGCTGCGTCTCCGGCTGCAGGCGCGGGCGCGCGAGGCGGGCGTCTTCGGACCCCACACTCCCCGTCGAGTTCGGCGGTCTCGGGCTCGGGCATGGTCGACCGGGCGCCGGTGTTCGAGGCGGCCGGCTACTCGCTGTTCGGCCCGCTGGCGCTGCAACGCAGCCGCGCCCGACGAGGGCAACTGCATCTCCTGGACTGGTCGCCGACACCGCACAGCGCGACCACTTCCTCGCCCCGCTGGCCGGCGGCGAGGTGCGGTCGGCGTTCGCGATGACCGAGCCGGCACCGGGTGCCGGCTCCGACCCCTCGCCTGCTGACGACCCCGCCGAGCCGGTGTCGGGCGGCTGGCGCGATCAGCGGCGCGAAGACGTTCATCACCGGCGCCGACGGCGCGGCCTTCATCGATCGTCATGGCCCGCACGCAGGGCGTGCCCCGGCGATGCGGGCGGCGCGACCATGTTCCTGGCGCCGGCCGACACCCCCGGCATCCGACGTCGGGCGGCACGTGCCCACGATGGACCGGTCGATGCTCGGGCGGCCACTGCGACGTCGTGCTTCGAGGGCTGTCGAGGTCCCCGACGACGCCGTGCTGGGCGAGGTGGACGAGGGTTTCCGCTACGCGCAGGTGCGCCTCGGCCCGGCCCGGATGACCCACGTCATGCGGTGGCTCGGCGCCGCCCGCCGGGCCCACGACGTGGCCCTCGGCTACGCGTCGCGAGCGGGTGGCCTTCGGCGTCGCGCCTCGGCGACCTCGGCATGGTGCAGCAGCATGATCGCCGACAACGAGATCGACCTCGCCGCCGACCCGGGCGCTGCTGCTGGAGGCCTGCCGCTGAGCTCGGACGCGGGCGGTCGCGCCTCGAGGCGACCTCGATCGCGAAGGCCTTCGCCGGCGAGGCGCTCTACCGCGTCGCCGACCGCGCGACGCAGATCTGTGGCGGGCTGGGCGTCTCCGCGCGACCTGCCGGTCGCGCGAGGTCGCTGAGCGAGCTCCGGCCCTTCCGGATCTACGACGGGCCGTCCGAGGTGCACCGCTGGTCCATCGCGCGGCGGGCGCTGCGCCAGGCAGCCCGGGACCGCGCATGAGCGACGCCTCCACGACGGTCGACCTCGACGCGGTCGCCGCCGTCCTCGAGCGGTCCGGGGTCGGCCTGGCCGGTGGCCGTGCGTGGCCGCACGCCTGATCGAGGGCGGCCGCTCCAACCTCACCGTTCGTCGTCGCGCGACGACCAGCACCGGTGGGTCCTGCGCCGGCCGCCCGTGGGCGGAACACCCCGTCGGCTCACGACGTCGCCCGCGAGTACCGGGTCGCCCGGGCCCTGGAGACCACCGCCGTGCCCGTGGCCCGCACCGTGGCGCTGTGCGAGGACGCCCGGCGATCGGCTCCCCGTTCACCGTCGTCGAGTTCGTCGACGGACTGACGATCCGGACCGCAGGCCGAGCTCGAGCTCCTCGACGACACGGCGACGGCGAGATGCGTGCAGGGGCTCGTCTCCGCCCTGGCCTCGCTCCACCGGTCGACCACCGCGCAGTCGGGCTGGAGTACTTCGGCCGCACCAAGACTATGCCGAGCGCCAGCTGCGGCGCTGGTCGGGCCAGTGGGACGCTCACGGCCCGAGACCCGTCCAGGTCGGCCGACCGCCTGCTGGAGCGGCTGCGCGAACGGTGCCCGAGCAGCGCTGGGCGACGATCGTCCACGGCGACTTCCGGATCGACAACACCCTGCTGGACTCGCGACGACCCGGGCATCGTCCGGGCGATCGTCGACTGGGAGCTCTCCACCATCGGCGACCCGGTGGCCGACGTCGCCCTCATGTGCGCCTACCGGCACCCGGGCCTCAACCTGGTGCTCGGCACCACCGCGGCGTGGACGAGCGACCGGCTGCCGTCCGCGGAGACGATCGCCGGCCTCTACGAGTCGGTGACCGACGTACGCCTGGAGAACTGGGACTTCTACATGGGTCTCGCCTACTACAAGCTCGCGGTGATCGCGCAGGGCATCAACCACCGCTATCTGGCGGGGGCCACCATGGGCGCCGGCTTCGACACCGCCGGCGACTCGGTCACAGCCTTCCTCGACGCGGGACTCGCCCACGTGACGACACCATGAGGTCCACCGTCTCCTCGGCCTAGGGTGACCCATGCCCGGAGTCGTGCTCGAAGTCGCGGTCAGCGACCCGCGCGACGTGGCAGGCGCGGTCGAGGGTGGTGCCGACCGGCTCCACCTGGCGGTGCCCGGCCCGACCTGCGGGCTGTCGCCGGAGCCGGCCCTGGTCAGCGCCGTGTGCCACGAGAGCGACCTCCCGGTCTTCGCGCTGCTCCGCCTCAACGACAGCTGGTCGACGACGGGTGGCGAGTTCGCCCGGCTGGTCGGGCTGGCGGAGGACTACCTGGCCTGCGGCGCCACCGGGGTCGCCTTCGGCTTCCTCGACGCCGACCTCGAGATCGACACCGAGACCTGCACGATGCTGCTCGACCGGCTGCCCGCGGTGCCGTGGACCTTCACCCGTGCCGTCGACTCCTCGCTCGACCCGCGTCGCTCGTGGCGCCGGCTGCTGCCGCTGCCACGGCTGGTCGCGGTGCGCTCCGCCGGCTCCCCCCGCGGGCTGTCGTCGGGCTACGACGACCTGCTGGCGGTCATCTCCCCGGAGAACGCCGCGCTGGTGATGCCGGGGGGCGGTCTCGCCGCCGAGCACGTGCCCTGGCTCATCCAGGCCGGGGTGCGCCAGCTCCACCTCGGCGACCAGGTGCGACCGGGCGGGTCGCCGAAGGCCTACGTCGACGCCGGCTACGTCCGGTCGTGGCGCGCCCTGGTCGACGACCTGCCGATCGACCTGCCGATCGACCTGCCCTTCGACGGGGCCCGATGATCCTCATCGACCCGCCGCTCGTCCCGTCGCGCGGCCGGATGTGGTCCCACGTCGCCAGCGACACGTCGTACGACGAGCTGCACGTGTTCGCCCAGGGGCTCGGCATCCCGGAGCGCGGCTTCGACCGCGACCACTACGACGTGCCGGCCGAGCTCTACGACGACGCGGTGGCTGCCGGCGCGGTGCCGGTCAGCTCGCGCGAGCTGGTCACGGCGCTGGTGCGGGCGGGGCTGCGGCGTCGCAAGGGATCGACAGCGAGCAAGGAGGACTGATGCGCGGACGCGACTCGTCGGGCCCGGAGACCGACCGGTGGCAGCGGAAGGACTGGTGGGGGATCACGCTCGAGGCGCCGGACCCGCATGCGCTGCTGGCGTTCTGGTCGGCGATCCTCGACCGGCCGATCTGGAACGAGACCGAGACCGGGGGCTCACTGGACCTTCTCGAAGGCGTTGCCTCGCTCGGGGTGCAGAAGGCCGACGTCTTCGAGCCGCCGGTCTGGCCGCCCGAGCCCGGCCGCCCGGGGATGCAGCTGCACCTCGAGGTCCAGGTCACCGACCTCGACGCCGCGGTCGAGCACGCCCTCGAGCTCGGCGCGACGCTCGCGGAGCACCAGCCGCAGGACGACGTCCGGGTCATGCTCGACCCCGCCGGGCACCCGTTCTGCCTCTACCTCTGACGGGGACTGGCTGTGACCGCTTCACCATGTGACGTGGTCGAACCTCCACCTCTCACGGTGAGCTCGCCATGTGAAGTGGCGGCTCACCTCCTTCTCATGGTGAAGCGGTGTCAGCTCCGCCTCGCTCCAGCCCCGCGAGCTCGCGCTGCAGGTTGAGCCGTGCCTGCGGCTCCCACTGCAGGTGGGCGTGGCTCGTACGGAACAGGCGCTCGCGGCCGAGCAGGTCGCGCAGCACCGCGGCCCGGCCGGCCACGAAGTCGGGGTCGGAGACATCGGCGTGGTCGCGGCGTACGCCGGCGACGTACTCGTCGTACCGCAGCCGCTCCGAGGCCAGGATCGCCAGGTCGGCGTCGCTGAGTGCCTGCCCCGCCGCGTCGTCGTCGGCGGGGTCGTGGGTCTCGGTGAGCCGGACCAGGCGCGCCACCTCGTCGGCGTACGGCGTGTCGGCAAGCGCCTCCTCGGCCCACGCCGCGCTGCGCTCCTCGTCGTCGGGCCTACCGTCGTAGACCCCGTCGTGGAACCACGCGGCCAGCGCCAGCACGGTCGGGTCGAAGGCGACCCCGGCCCCGGTCAGCTCGTCGAGCCGGTCGAGCACCTCGCTCAGGTGCCGGAGGTCGTGGTAGCCGCGGCGGGGGTCGCCGTACGCCGTCAGCAGGGCCTCCCGCGCGCCGCGGTGGTCCGGCAGGGGCCACCGCCCGGCGGGCGTGGTCATGCGCCCGCGGCTCCGAGCCCGGGCGCGGTTCGTCGTGCCTCGAGCCGAGCCACCACGGACGGGTCACTGGTCATCGCCCACCGGATGGCTCGGGTGGCGACCGCGCCGAGCGGTCGGGAGAGGCGGTCGTGGACGAGCGGCACCATCGGCAGGCCCAGGGGCTGACGCGACCACGGCGGCATGAGTCCGATCGCCGCCGCGACCAGCACGCCGTAGGGGAGCCGGGCGGGAACCGGGAGGTCGGGGTGCCAGATCAGGTACGACACGGCCTCGCGGGCGTGGTCGGTGACGGTGAGCTCGGGGCGGAAGCGGGCGAGTGCGGCCTCGAGCTCCGCCTCGGTGGTCGGCGGGTCGACGGCACCGAGCTTGCGCGCCACGAACGCCGTCTGGGCGACGTACTCGTCGCGGCCGGCCTGGTCGAGCGGGCGGGCGCCGTAGAGCTGGTGGGAGAGCAGGAAGCTGTGGATCTCCGCGACGTGGACCCACTCGAGCAGGTGGGGGTCGGTCGCGGTGTACGGCGTACCGTCCGGCATCGTGCCGACCACGCGCTCGTGGATGGCGCGCACGACGTCCACAGCCTGCTGCGCGTCGTCGGCGGTGCCGAACGTGGTCACGGCCAGGAAGCGGCTGGTCCGCGCCAGTCGGCCCCAGATGTCGCCGCGGTAGCCGGAGTGCTCGGCCACGGCGGTCATCGCCTGCGGCTGCAGGGTCTGCAGCAGCACCGCGCGCAGCCCGCCGACGTACATCGACGCCTCGCCGTGCACCCGGGTGATCGGGCTGCCGGGCTCGAACCAGCGCGGACCGGGTGTGCCGTGGATGCGGTCGCGGTGCAGTGCGCCCTCGGGCCCGGCGACCCGGGTGAAGATGGCGTCGTTCAGCCGGTCACGGAATGTCCCCACGTCCCGAGCGTACGGGCCGTCCCACGCGTAGGGTGGAGCCCTCGGCGCCCGCGCAGCGCCCGTCCCCAGGAGGCACCCGTGGGCATGTGGATCTTCGGTGGTGTCGTGGCGGCCGTCGTGGTCGGGCTGCTCGTGCTCGACTGGGTGATGGCCGGGCGGGTGAGCCGGCGCGTGCGTCGAGACCCGCCCCAGTCGCTCGCCGCCGACTACGAGACGACCGTGGCCTACCTGCATCGCGGAGAGAACAAGTCCGGGACCTGAGCTCAGCCCAGGGCCGTGACCAGCGCGTCGACCCCGGCCAGGGTGAGGGGTTCGGCGACGAACTCCTCGACGCCCGCCAGAGAGCGGACGCGCGCTTCGGGGTCGCGCGCTGCCAGCCACATCCTGACGTGGCGGTGGCCGATGTGGTGGAGCTGGGCGACGGCCAGACCGAGGTCGGTACCGTCGCGGACCCGGCCCGGACCGCCCGCCGCGAGATAGGCGTCGTACAGCGCGCGTTGGCGGCGGCCGTCGCCCTGTCCGAACTCGAAGACGACCATCGCGATCTCGCGGGACGGGTCACCGGGTCCGGCGTTGTCGAAGTCGATCACGAACGGCTGCCCGCCACTGCGTCGGAGGTTGTCGGCCCACAGGTCGAGGTGGCAGGTCCGGAGCGGCCGCATCGGGGTGAGGACCTGCTCGACCTCCAGCAGAGCGGGCAGCATCTCGGCCAGCCGAGCGGCGTACGGCGCTGCGGCGGCGCGCGAGGCCTTGAGCACGGCTTTCCACTCGGCGCGCCCGACCGGCGCCTCGAACCACGGGTCGACCGTCGGCGTCGGCCAGGCGTGGTCGACCTGGTGCAGCCGAGCGACCAGGGCGCCGACGGCGGTCGGGTCGAGGCCGGTGTCGGGGTCGTCGAGGTCGGCCCAGGAGTAGGCGAGCACGTGCTCGCCGTCGATCTCGGCGGTCCAGCCTCCGGCGGTACGCCGCGGCTCGGACGTCGGTAGCCCGGCTTCCCAGCAGGCGTGGTGGAACGCGCTGCTGGTCTGGAGCTCGGCGACCTCGCCCGCCACCCAGGGCTCGAGCGCGGTCTTGACCGCCCAGCTGCCCAGGTCGGTCTCGAGCCGACGTATCTCCCCGAGCTCGCCGCGCGCGACGGGGTCGCTCAGCGAGTCTGCGCGGCCGAGGGCGAACGCGTCGGCCACCTCCTGCGCGTCCAGCGTCACGGGCTCAGGGTAAGCGGGTGCTCACCTGGGTCCTCGTGCCGGAGGATGGTCCGCATGCCACCGACTGTCGACGACTTCCGTGCCCTGGCGCGGAGCTCGCCGTGGCGGTGGACGACGCTGCACCTCGAGCACAGGTCCCGGTTCCCGGGCGAGTGCGAAGCCTGGGTCCGACGGCCGGGTGAGCTCCTGGTGCGGCAGCCGCCGCAGCCCGACGCGTACGTAGCGGGCCTGCCCTACACCGTGTCGTCGGTACGCGTGGCGGGCGCCGGAGAGGCGCCTCCCCCGCAGCCGCGCAGGACGCTCCCGCACGAGGTGTCCCCCTCGCTGCGTGCCGACGGGCTCGTCGCCGAGCGGCCGACCGATCAGTGGCTCGACTACGACGACCCGATGTACGGGAACTACTCCTGGGTGGCGATGCTCGATCCGGTGGAGCTGAGCCACCATGTCGACGTGAAGGGCCTGCGCGTGGTCGACGTCGCCGGCCGGCCCGCCTGGCGCTGCGGACCTGCGCGCGCTTCCCGGCTACCTGCCGCGCTGCGGCGGCAACTGCTGCGAGCTCATCTACAGCGAGGCGGGGCTGCGGTCCGACTTCACGCGCCCGGAGGACGTGCCCGAGGCATGGCGGGGGCGGCTCTACCCCGACCATTACGACGTGGCGCTCGACGCGGCGACCGGCGTGGTGGTGCGCTGCCGGCCGGTCGGGGGGCCACCCGATGCGCCGTGGCTGGAGAACGACCTCCTCGAGGTCGACACCGATCTGGACGCCGTCTTCGTCGGCCGCGCCTGACCGACTTCTGCGGTGCTGTGGCTACTTCTGCGGTGCTGTGGGGCGACCTGTGCGGTGATAACCCCGCGTTACTTGGGGGGCCGCGTCAGTCGTCGGCGTCGCGGCCCCACCCAGTTCGCGGCTTACGGACATCCGCCCAGGCGAGGGCACCGCGGACTGCCGGATCGTGGCGAATGGCCGTGCCGGAAGGCTTCGCGTGGTTACGATTCGTCGGGTGAGTCGTGAGCGGGACGCCTCGCGCGCCCTGTTGGTCGCGGCCGCGCTCGGGGCTGTCGCCACAGTGGCATGGGTCGGCGCCGCTGTATCGATGGCCGGACGTGGCTTCAGTGGTGGCAACGAGGGCTTCTACCTCTTCGCCTACCGCTCGTGGTCCACCTCGCCGCGCACCTACATAGGGGCGCAGTATCTCTACGGCCCGGTATTCCAGCTGCTTGGCTACGACGTCGAGCGTCTCCGCTGGTTCCGCGTCCTCACCCTGCTGCTCACCGCCGGCATGCTCGGCTGGAGCTTCATGCGCTGGCTGCGCACGCAGCGCCCGCAGGCGCCGCCGACGGCGCGCTGGGAAGTCGCCGGCGCCGCGGTCATCCTGGCCGGGGCGGGAATCGTCTACGGCTGGCTTCCCGCCACCCCCGGCTATAACGACGTCGCCGCCTTGGGGTCCACGTGGCTGGTCTCACTCCTCCTGACCGACCTGGTCCGGATCGAGCGCGGCCGGCCGACGCATCCCCTAGCGGCCCTCTCCGCTGGCGTCGTCTCCGCTGCGATGGTGCTCAGCAAGTTCAGCACTGGAGGCTGCGTGGCCGTCATCTTGGTCGTCGGTGCCGTGGTACTCCACCGCGCAGGCGCCCGAGGTCTCGTCCGGTCTGCGGTGTGCGCGATACTCGGGATGACGGCTGCGGTGCTCACTGTGGACCTCTTCGTCAAGCCGCTCGGCCAGTTGGTGCCGCCCATGGCCCAGGCGATCCGCATCGTCTCGCACACCCATGCCGTCGGCACCCTCCTGTCCGGCTATGTCACGGGCTCCGGTCGGCTTTTAGTGCTGGCACTACTCGCCTTCGTCCTGCCAGGTCTCGCAGTGTTCGTCCTGATCACCCGCAGTCCGACGACGTCTGTGCGCACGGTCTGGATCGTGGCCGCGGTCGCCGAGACCCTGAACGTCGTGCTGGGCGCCGCGTTCGGTGGGCTGCGCTCGGGGCTCGGGCACGCCGGCTCGTACTCGGCGCTCCTCACCGCCACGGTGCTCCTCGGTGCCGCGCTCGGGACGCCTCTACGACGCGACCGCGGTGTACCGGTGGTGCTGCTGCTGCTCACCGTCCCCGTCCTGCAGGCCCTCGGCACGAACAATCCGCTGCTCGTCATCGCGGTGAACGGCGCGGGGCTCTGGCTCGCGGCGCTCCTCTGGATCGTGACGGGTCTCGAAGAAGCGGGGCGCCTGCGCCGGCACGCACTGGCGGCGTGCGCCACAGCCGCGACCGTGCTGGTGGCCACCTGCGTCGCCATCAGCGGCGCCACCCATACCCGCGACGGGACCCCCCTCTACCGCGATGCGTCCGGACGGGTCGCGGCTGTGACGATGCTGGCGCCGCTCCGGCTGCCCGATGCCCAGGCCACTTCCGTCAACCGGCTGCGGGCCGCCCTCGGCTCGCAGATCCGTCCGGCTGGCCGGCCGATGCTCGCATACGGAGAACTGTCCGAACCCGTCCTCGAGCTGGGAGGCGACCCGATCGGGGAGAACTGGTTCACTAACTACGAGGACGGACTGCAGGCCGCCGACCTAAGAGCGGCCTGCGAGCACGGCAACCCCTGGGGAGCACCGCCAGCCGCTGGTGCTCGTCGACCGCTCGTTGGCACCTGATGAACTCGCTGCCTGGCACGCGTGCGGTCTCGACCTCGCTCGCGACTATCGCACCCTGGTCCCGCGCTCAGCCGGCTACGGCTTCGCAGTGTGGGGTCCGCGCCCAGGTGCCCGAGCAGACTCGCGGCGCTAGTTCGGTCCTGCTGCCCAGTCGTCGGCGTCGCGGATGGAGTAGGCGTAGCCCTGCTCGGCCAGGAACCGCTGCCGGTTGGCGGCGAAGTCGGCATCGACGGTGTCGCGGGAGACGATCGTGTAGAAGTGCGCGGTCTTGCCCTCGGACTTGGGGCGCAGCAGCCGGCCGAGGCGCTGTGCCTCCTCCTGGCGCGAGCCGAACGAGCCGGACACCTGGATCGCGACCTCGGCCGTGGGCAGGTCGACGGAGAAGTTCGCGACCTTCGAGACCACGAGCAGCCCGACCTCGCCCTGCCGGAAGGCCTCGAACAGCCGCTGCCGTTCCTTGACCGGCGTCGCGCCGGTGATGGTGGGTGCGTCCAGGGCGGTGGCGATCTCGTCGAGCTGGTCGAGGTACTGCCCGATCACCAGGGTGGGCTGTCCGGGGTGGCTGCTCGATCAGACGGCGGACGACGTCGATCTTGTGGTGCGTGCACGACGCCAGCCGGTAGCGCTCCTCGGGCTCGGCGACGGCGTACGCCATCCGCTCGTGCGAGGGCAGCGTCACCCGCACCTCCACGCAGTCGGCCGGCGCGATCCAGCCCTGCGACTCGATGTCCTTCCACGGGGCGTCGAAGCGCTTCGGTCCGATCAGTGAGAAGACGTCGCCCTCGCGGCCGTCCTCGCGCACCAGCGTCGCGGTCAGCCCGAGCCGGCGCCGGGCCTGGAGGTCGGCGGTCATCCGGAAGATCGGTGCCGGGAGCAGGTGCACCTCGTCGTAGACGATCAGTCCCCAGTCGCGGGCGTCGAGCAGCTCGAGGTGGCTGTAGACGCCCTTCCGTCGCGTCGTCATCACCTGGTACGTCGCGATGGTGACCGGCCGGATCTCCTTGACCGAGCCGCTGTACTCGCCGATCTCCTCGGCGGTCAGCGACGTGCGCCGCATCAGCTCGTCCTTCCACTGCCGGGCACTGACGGTGTTGGTGACCAGGATCAGCGTGGTCGCCTTGGCCTCGGCCATCGCCGCCGCACCGACCAGGGTCTTGCCCGCGCCACAGGGCAGGACGACGACACCGGAGCCGCCGTGCCAGAACGACTCGACGGCCTCCTTCTGGTAGGGGCGCATGGACCAGCCCGACTCGTCCAGCTCGATCGCGTGCGCCTCGCCGTCGACGTAGCCGGCGAAGTCCTCGGCCGGCCAGCCGATCTTGAGCAGCGCCTGCTTGAGGTTGCCGCGCTCCGAGGGGTGGACGGCGACGGTGTCGTCGTCGATCCGGTGCGCCGATCATGCCGGCGATCTTCTTGGCGCGGAGCACCTCCTCGAGCACCGGCCGGTCGTTGGAGACCAGGACCAGGCCGTGCACGGGATGCTTCTCGAGGCGGAGCCGCCCGTAGCGCGCCATCGTCTCCGCGACGTCGACCAGCAGGGCGTGCGGGACGGCGTACCGGCTGAACTCCAGCAGCGTGTCGACGACCTGCTCGGCGTCGTGCCCGGCGGCACGTGCGTTCCAGAGCCCCAAGGGGGTCAGCCGGTAGGTGTGGATGTGCTCGGGCGAGCGTTCGAGCTCGGCGAAGGGCGCGATCGCCTTGCGGCAGTCGGCTGCGCGTTCGTGGTCGACCTCCAGCAGCAAGGTCTTGTCGCTCTGGACGATCAGGGGTCCGTCGTTCATCAGACGGCAAGCCTACGGACCCACCGTCGGTCGAGCCTGCCGAGACCATGAGGCCGGATGGTTGCGGGTCTCGACGAGCTCGACCGACGGCGCGGCGATAGCCTGCGCCACGTGACCGACGCCCTCACTGTGCTGTTCATGCCCGAGTCGGCCTACGGTCCGACCAACCAGTGCATCGGTCTCGGCAAGGTGCTGCTCGACCGAGGCCACCGGGTGGTGTTCGCGGCGGAGGCGTCCTGGGCCGGCCGGCTCGCGCCGTACGGCTTCGTCGAGGACCTGGTCGACCTCGCGGAGCCCGACCCCGACGCAGCGGAGGAGGCGGCGGGGCAGTTCTGGATCGACTTCATCCACGAGACCGCGCCGGAGTTCGCGAAGCCGACCCGCGACCAGCTCGCGACCTTCGTCCAGCCGACCTACCAGGCGCTGATCGAGGGCGCGCAGTACTGCGAGCCGCACCTGCGCGAGATCATCGCCCGGCACCGGCCCGACGTGATCGTCGAGGACAACGTCGTGTCCTTCCCCGCCCTGATGACCTCCGACGCGGCCTTCGTCCGGATCGTGTCGTGCAACCCGCTCGAGGTCCGGGGTGACGACATCCCACCTGTCTTCTCCGGCTACCCGATGGCCGACCGGTCGCAGTGGGCGGCCTTCCTGGAGGAGTTCGACCGCACGCACGCCGAGACCTGGACGGCGTACGACGCCTGGTGCCGCGAGCAGGGCGCTCCTCCGCTGCCGCCCCGCGAGTTCATCCACACCTCGCCCGTCGCCAACCTCTACGTCTACCCCCGCGAGCTCGACTACACCGACGCGCGGCCGCTCGACGAGACCTGGCACCGGATCGACTCCAGCGTCCGCGAGACCGACGAGCACTACGTCGTCCCGGCCGAGGTCGCCGACCGGCCTGCCGACAGCGGGCTGATCTACCTGTCTCTCGGCTCGCTCGGCAGTGCTGACGTCGCTCTCATGCAGCGGCTGGTCGACGTCCTCGGCAGGACCCGTCACCGGGTCATCGTCAGCCTGGGCCCCCGCGCCGACGAGCTGCGGCTGGCCGACAACATGACCGGCGCGCCGACCCTGCCGCAGACCACGCTGATGCCGCAGGTCGACCTGGTGATCACCCACGGCGGCAACAACACGACGACCGAGGCGATGCACTTCGGAAAGCCGATGGTGCTGCTGCCGCTGTTCTGGGACCAGTACGACAACGCCCAGCGCGTGCACGAGCAGGGCTTCGGCATCCGCCTCGAGACCTACACCTTCGCGGACGGCGAGCTGACCGGAGCCGTCGACCGGCTGCTCGCGGACACCGTGCTGCGGGCCCGGATGGCAGCGATCGGTGCCGGCATCCGGGACCGCGACGGGCTGCGTCGTGGTGCCGAGATCATCGAGCAGGTGGGTCTCGCCCACCGAGCCGGTGGTTGAGGAGGGCGCTCTGCGCCCGTCTCGAGACCACCTGCCCCTGGACGCCACGCACGCGATCCGGGTCGTGCCGAGCGACCGCGGCCGAAGAGCCGAGGCGGTGACGTGGGTGGACGGCTCGTGGTCTCCCTCGGTGGTCGGCGACGGTGCCGGGCTGTCCGTCCTCCACCGGCTGCGCAGCCGGATGGCCGTCGAGGAGGGCTTCCGGGTCACCGGAGTCTCGTTCGTTCCGGTGGCTGACGAGAGCGAGCGAGCGATGGGCGTGGACCAGACCCACGCGTCGTGGGTCGTCGGCGATGCCGTCGTCGTGAAGTGGATGACCGAGCCCCTGGCCGGCCCACACCCGGCGGCCGACCGGCTCCGGCGGCTGTCCGACGCCGGCTTCGCCGAGTCACCGACCCTGGTGGGGATCATCGAGTGGCAGGAGCCGGACAGCGGCCACTGGGTCCCGCTCGTGGTCGTCCAGGCCTACCTGCCGGGCACCGAGGACGGCTGGACCTGGGCCCTGCTCGAGGCCCGCCGGGCGCTGGGTCTCGAGCCCGGCACCGCCCGGGAGATCGGTACGCCGCTCGGCGACGTCGTCGGGCGGATGCACCTGGCTCTCGCCGACGAACCCGTGGCCACGCTGACGCCGGACCTCGCGCGGCGCCAGGCAGAGGAAGCGCACGAGGCGCTCGACCTCACCGTGCGGCTCGTCGAGGCCCACGACCCCGGCTCGCACGCCCTGCTCGTCGAGCACCGGGACCGGATCGAGGCGGTGCTCGGCCCGCCTCGACGGTGCGGCCGGCACTGCGGTCCTGCCGCTGCACGGCGACCTCCACGTCGGCCAGGTCCTCCGCGACGCCGACGGTCGCTACGCGGTCGTCGACTTCGACGGCAACCCCACGCTGCCGGCCGACCTCCGCGCCGCGCCGGCACCGGCGGCCCGGGACGTCGCCGACCATGCTGGTCTCGCTGGAGAACGTCGAGCACGTCGTCCGTGGCTACCACCCCGAGATGACGCTCGAGGCCGGCGTGGCCTGGACGACGGGCGAGCAGCGGCGTTTCCTCGAGGGCTACCTGCTCGGCGCTCGGCGGCCGCGTCGACCTGTACGACGAGGCGCTGGTGCCGGCGTACGAGTGGGAGCAGGTCTGCCGCGAGTTCCTCTACGCGATCCGCCACGACTTCCTGGAGTGGCTCTACGTCCCGGCTGCGGCGGTGCGCCGCCGGCTCGCCCCGGAGGCCTGATGGATCCCGCCCTGTTCCTCGCCGACCTGGAGGAGAAGCCCGCGCCGCCTGGCTGACGCTCGCCGGCTCGCGTCCGGGCCGACGACCCGTGGGCGGCGGTGCGGGGAGACCCGGCGCTGGGTGTTCCTCGGGATGGGCTCGTCGCACTACGCCGGTCAGGTCGCCGCCGCACGCCTGCGGTCGCGCGGGGTCGCCGCGGTCGCCGAACGGGCCGGGTCGGACCTGCTGCCCACGGTCGGTCCGGGTACGACGGTCGTCGCAGTGTCCGCCTCGGGCGGCTCCCGGCGAGACCGTCGACGCCGTACGCCGGCTCCGGGCCGGCCGACGCCGGCGCCCGGTTCGTGGCGCTCACCAACCGGTCGGAGACCGAGCTGGACGACCTGTGCGACCTGACGGTCGGGATGCGGGCCGGGCTGGAGCGGGGCGGGGTGGCGTGCCGGTCCTTCCAGCACACCCTGGCGCTCCTGCTCGCGCTCGAGGGCGACCGGGCCGGTCTCGCGCAGACCACCTCGAGCGAGCAGCCGAGTCGTCGGCGCCACCTGCTCGACTCGCGCGCCACCTGGCTCCCCGGGCTGTCCGAAGCGGCGCTCGGGCCGCAGGGCACCCACGTCGTCGCTCCGGCCCGGCGACTCAGCTCGGCCCTGCAGTCGGCGCTGATGCTGCGCGAGGGGCCCCGGCTGCCGGCGTACGCCTGCGAGACCTCCGACTGGAGCCACGTCGACGTCTACCTGACCAGGACCACCGACTACCGGCTGGTGCTGCTGGCCGGCTCGCGCTGGGAGGACGAGCTCCTCGGCTGGGTGCGCGAGCGCGGCTCGACCCTGGTCGCGGTCGGGGCCGAGGTCGACGGCGCCGCGGTGACGGTCCGCTACCCCCACGACGACGTCGACGACGTCCGTCTGCTCACCGAGACCCTGGTCTGCGAGCTCCTCGCGGCCGAGGCCTGGGCCGGTACCGACTACTGGCATACGAACCGCACCTGGGCCCACCCCGAACAACGGTTTGTATGCCAGTCAGTGGAGGTCGGCCCCCCGGCGCGCCCCAAGGTGGCGATCAGCCCGCGGCGGCCTTCTGGCGGGCCCGGTAGGCCGCGACGTTGGCCCGCGAGGAGCAGCGCTCGGAGCAGTAGCGGCGCGACTGGTTGGGGGAGGTGTCGACGTAGACGTTGGTGCACGGCGTCGCCGCGCAGACCCCGAGCCGGGTCGGGCCGAGGTCGCAGACCAGGGTGGCCAGGCCGAGCAGCGACTCGCCGATCACCAGGTCGGCGACGCTCGCGGCACTTGTTCGCGACGTGGATGTGGAGGTGGGCCGGGTCGTGGTCGGCGATCCGCGGGGTGATCGGGTGCTTCTCGAGCAGCGCGTTGAGCACGTCGACCACGCCCTGGGCGTCGTCGAGCCCGGAGGCCTCGAACGCCGGCCGCAGCTCGCGCTGGAAGCGGCGCAGGACGGCGAGGTCGCGGTCGTTGACCTGTCGGGCGAGCCAGGCGCGTCCCTCCAGATAGGTCACGAGCGCGTCGTGGTCGGACAGCTCCGCGTTGAGCAGGGCTGCCGACGACTCGGCGTACCGGAGGAAATCCACGCTCCGAGTCTAGGTCGGCGCCCACGGTGAGCGCTCGGGAGAAAGGTCCCGACCTGGCTCAGGCGTCCACCGGGCTGACGGTGCGGATCCGGTGGACCGCGAACTGACGGACGTCGTCGGCCCGGTGGTCGCGCGCGGTGAGCCAGCCACCGTCGACCCGGACCGGGTCGACCAGCCGCTCGGTGGCGGTGCCGTGGCTGTCGACGTAGCCGATCAGCACGGTCCGGCCGGTCTCGACCGCCTCGCGCAGGGCCGCCAGCGAGCCGATCGGGGTGAGCTGCTCCGACGGGACGGCGGTCGCCCGGGTCTGCGCGACCCGGTCGCCGGCCCGGATCGCGGTGACCACCTGGGCCAGCCGTGCCTCGACCTTGGCCTCGTCGACGTCGGGAGTACGCCGGACGGCCCGCGGCCGGGCGCGTTGCCGGTCGGGCCGGCTGACGTGGACGGTGCCGTCGATGCTCTCGACCAGCGGCGAGACCCCGAGGTCGCGGAGCCGAGGGATCAGGACGTCGAGCGGTGTCGTGCTGATCAGCACGGTCGGCGCGATCCGTCGCAGCCCGAGCGAGCCGGCGCGCGGGATGGTGGAGCACCTCGGTCAGTGCGGCCTCGTCGTCGGCGCGCAGGAACGCCTCGGCATGGCCCACGCGCACGGTCCCGAACGTGCGTGCCGCGTCGTCGACGAGGTAGGTCAGCGGCTGCGGCACCGGGGTGCGCGACACGGCGCTCGAGGAACGCGTGCACCTCGTGGGCGGCCCAGCCGGCGTCGAAGGCGCGGCGTACGGACTGGGCGGTGAACCGGTAGACGGTCGCCCCGCCGCGCGACTCGACGTCGGCCAGCAGGTGCAGGTCGCGGGCGCGGTCGCGGACGAGCGGTCCGGGGGCGACGGCGGTCAGGTCGGCCTGCACCATCACCTGGTCGACCTCGCTCGGGCAGCAGGGGCGCGAGCAGCGGCGCCGGGTCGTCGCCGGCCAGCAGGGCCCGGGCGTACGACGCGACCCCGCCCAGAGCGGTCAGCCCGAGGTGGGCGGACTCGTCGAGCGCCGCCACGACCTGCTCGGTCCGCGAGGGGGGCCGGCGGGGCCGGACCCACGCGACGCGTGCGACCAGGGACGCCGGGCCCGTCCCGGTCGCCAGCACCTCGCCGTCGGGCAGGGCGGCCACGACACGCGAGGGTCATCCGTCGCGTCTCCGGGGCGATCCGGCTGGTCAGCTCGGGGTCGAGTGCGTTGCGCGGCTTGCCCGCGTCGTCGCGGGAGCCGACGAGGTGGGGGAGCCGCTCGGTGTCGAGCCAGGCCCTGGCCAGGCGGACCCAACGGTCGGCGGTGGGCTCGTCGCACCAGATGTCGAAGGCCTCGGTGGGGGTCCAGGCAGGGTTGCCGTCGGCGTCGGGCCAGGTCGCCAGCAGTCCGGCCGCAGCCGCGAGCTCGAGCACGAGTGCTGCCGCGGGCTCGTCGAGCTGGGCGTCGTCGGCCACCGCCTTGAGGTCGCGCACCGAGACGGCGCCGGTGCGCAGGGCGACCAGCGGCCGTGCGCCGCAGTGGTCGACGACGAGCTCCACCCGGCGTACCGCCTCGAACGCCGCGCCGGCCGCCGCCCGATCGACCACCGCGGCCGAGCGGGACGAGGTCGCGACCGCCGGCGGGACGTCGACCGGGCCGCGCGTGGTGTGGCCGCCGCGCAGCGCGACCTGTACCTCACCCGGGACCCGGACCAGCCGCGGCCGCCCGGGCACGAGCAGGCCGCGCGAGATCAGCTCCTCGGCCGGGGTCGTCGCCTCCTCGGGGGTGATCGTGTGTCGAGCCGCACCGGCGTCGGCCTCGCCCGGGCCTGCCTCGACGTGGTCGAGCATGGCCCGAGCGGCGGGGGAGAGCTGGGCCAGCTCGACAGCTGCCTCGGCGGGGGTCCGCGTGCCGGTCATCGGGTGCAGCTCGCCGAGCGAGGCGAGCGCCTCGGCGACGCCGGTCAGCGGCCGCAGCCCCGCGTCGTTCTCCCAGACCAGGGCCAGGTCGCACCAGCCGGACGACCGCGCTCTCGACAGCGGCGGGCGCGGCGTCAAGGATGGGGGTCACGTCGGCGAGGGTGGTCTGGCCCGACGCCACCAGGGCATCAAGGACGGAGAGCTCGAGACGCGTGAGCAGGTCGAGTGCACGGCTCAACGACGACCTCGTGGCGGCTCGCGACGCGAGCTGGCCGCAGTCGGCCGGAGCAGGGCGTCGAGAGGTCGGGACGCCATCGGAGCAACCCGAGCATGCGCTCGTCCGGCCAGCTCCTGAGCTGGTCGGCGAGCGAGCGGTGCCCCTGGGGCCCGGGGCCGTCGAGGTGCCCATCGTCCCCACGCTAGCGGTCCGTCCCAGCCCCACGCCGCGGGACGGCGAGCGGTGAGCGCGCCCGTGGACGACCAGCCCGGCGAGGTTCCGGTCGAGCAGGTCGGCCTGCGCTACGGCGCCGCGACCGACGTCGGCCTCCTGCGCGAGGTCAACGAGGACTCCTTCCTGGCGCGCCCGCCGGTGTTCGTCGTCGCCGACGGCATGGGCGGCCACGACGGCGGCGACATCGCCAGCCGGATCGTCGTGGAGGAGTTCGCCCGGCTGGCCGACGAGGGGTACGACCCGAGCCAGGGCGCCGAGGCCGTGGTCGCGACCCTCAACGAGGCGCAGCGCCGGCTCATCGACGTACGGCGCCACCCACCGCGGCAGCGAGGGCGGTCGCTGGCACGGCGGCACCACCGCCGTCGTCGGGCTGCTCGTCGACGAGGGCGACGGTCCGGCGTGGCTGCTGGCCAACCTCGGCGACTCCCGCATCTACGCCTTCGGCGACGACGGGCTCGTCCGGGTGAGCACCGACCACAGCGTCGTCCAGGAGCTGGTCGACTCGGGGATGATCACCGAGGCCGAGGCTCTGGTCCATCCCGAGCGCCACATCGTGACCCGCGCCCTCGGTGGACCCGATGCGCTCGACCCCGACCTCTTCCGGGTCTCGCCGGTGGACGCCGTCCGGGTACTCCTCTGCTCCGACGGCATCACCGGGATGCTCCCCGACAGCGAGATCGAGGCTGATCCTCGCCGCGTCACGACGATCCGCGCGTGGCTGCCGACCGGCTCGTCGCGGCTGCCAACGACGCCGGCGGCATCGACAACTCGACGGTGATCGTGGTCGACGCGGTGCTCCCGTGACGACGTCGCGCTCGGTGGTCTCCGGGCGACTGGTACGCCGTGCTGGGTGACGACGTGGTCGTGCTCCTGCCGCCGGCCGCCAAGGACCGGGTCGCCGCCGATCTGGGAGCGCGTCGACGAGGGCGCGGGCTTCGACGAGGTGCTCGACGCCCTCATCAGCCGCGGGCTGCGCGACCTGCCCGCCTTCGTGCTGGTCAGCCGCGACGACGACGCCGTGAAGGTGGTCGTCCGTGGACCCGGTCGCGCCGAGCTCACCACCGACCAGGGGCCGGTGACGGTCGCGGGGTCGGCCGAGACCACCTGGGTCGAGCGCACCCTCGCCGGCGTGACCGGGCTGCTGGTCCGGGTCGCCGACGGCGACGGCACGCCGTACGCCGTCGGGCCGGGGCTGGTCCGGGTCGCCGAGGTGCGGGAGCCGGCGCAGCCCGAGGCGCCGGCGTCGACCGTGCCCGAGGAGAGCCCGGCGCTGGTGAGGGTCGACCTCGAGCCGGGCCGGTCGAGACCGGCGCGTTCGCACCGGTGGGGTCTCCCCGGCGCCCGAGGCCGCCCGGCCTCCCGCCGTACCGCTCATCCCGGTGGCGCCGCCCGCCGGCCCGCCGCCCGAGCCGCCGGCCGGGTCCGCTGCGGAGGAGGCCGGCGCGGCCCGCGCGGTCGCGCGGCTCGTGCTGTCCAGCGGCCCGGTCGTCGACGTCGACCGGGTCGTGATCGTCGGTCGGGCGCCCCAGGCGCGACGACCCGGCGACGACCAGGCGCGGCTGGTCACCGTGCCGAGCCCCCACCAGGAGATCTCGTCGACCCACGTCGAGTTCCGTCCCGGTACCGGACCCGACCAGGGCTCGCGCCGTGGTCACCGACCTCGGCTCCACCAACGGCACCGTCGTCGTCCAGCCCGGCCTGCGCCGCCGAGGACCTCCAGCCCGGCATCGCCGTCCAGCTCAACGCCCGGCGCCGTCGTCGACCTCGGCGAGGGCCTGACGATCTCGGTCGAGCACCCGCCCTCCGGGTCGTCCGCCTGACGTCCGCTAGGCGTCCGCGCGGACGACCCGGTTCGGCTCAGACCAGCGGCTGCACGGCGTCGTACGTCGCGCGGTCGGCGGCGGCGAGGAGCCCGCGCGGTACGGCGGACTCGACCGCCGTGGTCGTCCGCGGGGCGGTAGGGGTGACCGTCCAGGGTGCCGAGGTAGCCACCGGCCTCGGTGAGGATCAGCCCGCCCGGCACGTGGTCCCACGGGTTGGCCCGGCCGTAGAGCACGTAGTCGGCGTCGCCCTCGACCAGGTGCGGGTAGTCGATCCCGCACGACACCCAGGTCAGCTCCAGCGGCGGCAGTCGTCGCCGAGCGACCGGCCGATCCACTTCCGGCGCGACGTGACGCCGCGCCACGAGGTGCGCTCGGGCGGCGCCGGCCGGGTCAGCCGTACGCCGTTGCGCCAGGCGCCGCCGCCCAGCTCCGCGACGTACGCCGTGTGGTGCTGGGGCTGCCAGATCCACCCGCGGACCGACTCGCCGCCCTTCACCTCGCCGACCATCACCGCATGGTCGGGCGAGCCGTGGACGAAGTTCTTGGTGCCGTCGACCGGGTCGACGGTGAACGCGTGGTCGGCCTGCCAGGAACGCGCCCATCAGGCCCCGGCTGCTCGGCGTAGGTCTCCTCGCCGAGGATCACCGCGTCGGGGTAGGCCGCCCGCAGCACACGCGTGATCAGCACCTCGGCCTCACGGTCGGCGGCGGTGACCAGGTCGCCCGGACCCTTCTCGTCGATCTCGCCCTCGGACAGCGAGCGGAAGCGCGGGTCGATGACCTCGGCCGCGACCTCCTGCATCAGCCGGAGCACGGCGTCGGTGTCCACGTCTCCACCCTAGGCCGCAGCCAGGCCCTACCCGCGATCGGCGACGAGCGTTAGGTTCCGAGCATGGAGTCCTACGCCCAGGGCGAGACCGAGCCGCCGCTGCTCGAGGAGACCATCGGAGCCAACCTCGACCGCACCGTCGCGGCGTTCCCCGACCGCGAGGCGCTGGTGGAGTTCGCCACCGGCAAGCGCTGGACCTGGCGCGAGCTCGACCGCGACGTCGAGCTGGTCGCCCGCGGTCTGATCGCGGCCGGGATCGAGAAGGGCGACCGGGTCGGCGATCTGGGGCCCGAACAGCGCGCGCTGGACGATCACCCAGTACGCCGCCGCGAAGGTCGGCGCGATCCTGGTCAACGTCAACCCGGCCTACCAGACCCACGAGTTCTCCTACGCCGTCAACCAGTCGGGGATGCGGCTGCTGGTCTCGGCCAGCGGCCTTCAAGAAGAGCGACTACCGCGCCATGGTCGAGGAGACGGCGCCGCTGAACCGCCGCGCTCGAGCGCGTCGTCTACCTCGACACCGACGACTGGGACGCCCTGATCGCCGAGGGCGAGAGCCTCGATGCCGACGCGCTCAACCACCGGATGCGGACTCTCGCCCCCGCGCGACCCGATCAACATCCAGTACACGTCGGGGACGACGGGCACGCCCGAAGGGCGCCACCCTCTCCCACCGCAACATCCTCAACAACGGCTACCTGGTCACCGAGCTGATCGATTTCACCGAGCAGGACCGGCTCTGCATCCCGGTGCCCTTCTACCACTGCTTCGGCATGGTGATGGCCAACCTCGGCTGCACCAGCCACGGCGCGACCATGGTGATCCCGGCGCCCGGCTTCGACCCCGGCATCACCCTCGACGCGATCAGCCAGGAGCGCTGCACGGCGGTGTACGGCGTGCCGACGATGTTCATCGCGATGCAGCACCATCCGTCGTTCGCCGAGCACGACCTGGCGAGCTCCGACCTCCGGACCGGGATCATGGCCGGCTCCATCTGCCCGGTCGAGGTGATGAAGCGCTGCGTCAACGAGATGAGCATGGAGGAGGCCTCGATCGCCTACGGGATGACCGAGACCAGCCCGGTGTCCTGCCAGACGCGCGACCGACGACGACCTCGAGCGTCGTACGGCGTCGATCGGCCGGGTGCACCCCCACGTCGAGATCAAGATCGTCGACCCGGTCACCGGCGAGACCGTCGAGCGCGGTCAGCCCGGCGAGTTCTGCACCCGCGGCTACTCGGTGATGCTGGGCTACTGGGACGACCCCGAGAAGACCGCCGAGGCGATCGACGCCGACGGCTGGATGCACACCGGCGACCTCGCCGAGATGCGCGAGGACGGCTACTGCAACATCGTCGGCCGGATCAAGGACATGGTGATCCGCGGCGGGGAGAACGTCTACCCGAGGGAGATCGAGGAGTTCCTCTACGCCCACCCCGACATCGAGGACGTGCAGGTGATCGGCGTCCCCGACGAGAAGTACGGCGAGGAGCTGGCCGCCTGGATCAAGCTGCGCGACGGTGCCGAGCCGCTCGACGCCGACGCCGTCCGGGCGTACGCACCGGCAAGCTGGCCCACTACAAGATCCCGCGCTACGTGCTGCTGGTCGACGAGTTCCCGATGACGGTGACCGGCAAGATCCGCAAGGTGCAGATGCGCGAGGAGACGGCCGCCCAGCTCGGCCTCACCGGCACACGGCTCACGGCCCGACCGAGACGTCTCAATCCTCCGGCCTGACGCGCGGTCGTCGGCTCGGGCTAGGTTGGCTGGCGCACCGACCACCCCCGACTCGGAAGGAGCCCGGCGTGAACGACGATCTCGCACGGCTGGCGGACGACTACTGGCAGGCGATCCTCGACCACGACCCGACCTGGCGGCACATGCTCGGCGACTACTCCGACGTCGGCCGCTTCGAGGACGCCTCGCGCGCGGACGAGCAGGCGTTCGCGCGCGACCCTGCGCGACTTCGCGGCCCGCGCCGACGCCGTCGACGAGGGCGGGCTCGACCAGCAGGAGCGGCTGACCCGCGGCGTCGTCGCCTCGTCCGCAGTCGCCTCCGCCGACCTCCACGAGACCCCGATCGGCGGCCTCGCGGCCGACCCGGTCCATGGGCTGCAGAGCACCCTGCCGCTGCTGATGGGCCTGCTCGCGGTGCCCGACGAGGACGTCGCCGGCGCGATGCCGGCCAAGCTGGCCGGGGTCGGCGCCCACTTCCGCCAGAAGGGCGACCGCATCCGCGAGAGCGTGCCCGAGGGCTGGGTGGCCGCCGAGTTCGCCGTCGCCGAGACGATCGCCCAGGTCGAGGCGGCGCTGGCCGTCCCGCCGGCCGACGACCCGGTGCTGGCCGCGGTCAAGCCGGGTGCCGGGGTCGACGCCGACCGGCTCCGGGCCGCGCTGCAGGAGGCCGTCGAGCAGCACGTACGGCCCGGCCTCGAGGCCTACCGCGACGCGCTCCGCGACGTCGCCCTGCCCCAGGCCCGCTCCGAGGAGCGCTGCGGCCTGAGCTGGCTGCCCGGCGGCGACGAGGCCTACGACGCGACGCTGCGCTACTTCACGACCACCGGACGCAGCGCCCAGGAGATCCACGAGATCGGGCTCGCCCAGGTGGCCAAGCTGGCCGACGAGTACCGCGCGCTCGGGCCCGAGGTCGTCGGCACCGACGACCTCCAGGAGATCTTCGAGGCGATGCGTACCGACCCCAAGCTCCACTTCGAGCACGAGGACGAGCTGGTCGAGCAGTCCCGGGTCGCGCTGGCCCGCGCGGAGGCGGCGATGGGTGACTGGTTCGCCGTCGTTCCGCAGGCACCCTGCGCCGTCCAGGGCACGCAGGTCGGGGCGAAGGCCTTCTACTTCCCGCCCGCCACCGACGGCTCGCGCGGCGGCACCTTCTTCGTCAACACCGTCGACCCCGAGACCTGGGGCCGATCTTCGAGCTCGAGGCGATGGCCTTCCACGAGGGCGTGCCCGGCCACCACCTCCAGCTCGCGATCGCCGCCGAGCTGCCCGACTCGATGCCGGAGTTCCGCAAGCACCTCCACAACTCGGCGTACGCCGAGGGCTGGGGCCTCTACACCGAGCGGCTCTCCGACGAGATGGGCCTCTACTCCGCCTCGGTCGACCGGATGGGCATGTACAGCGCCGACTCGATGCGCGCCTGCCGGCTCGTGGTCGACACCGGCCTGCACGCGCTCGGCTGGAGCCGGCAGCAGGCCATCGACTACATGGTGGCCAACAGCCCCTTGACCGAGGGCGTCTGCCGCCCCGAGGTCGACCGCTACATCTGCAGCCCCGGCCAGGCCACGTCCTACATGATCGGCCGGCTCGAGATCCAGCGGATGCGGCGCGAGGCCGAGCAGCGGCAGGGCGACCGCTTCGACATCAAGGCGTTCCACTCCGCCGTGCTCGAGAGCGGGCTCGATGCCGCTCGACGTGCTCGACCGGCTGGTCGACCGCCCAGCTGCCGTAGACGTCAGGCCCGACCACGCGCCAGCAGTCGTCGGTGCCACGGCTGCCGGCGCGGGTCGGCCTCCCCCAGACGTTCGTCACGCAGGCGCTCGACGGCCTCGTCGTCGTACGCCGGCAGCAGTGCCCACTGCGCGGGTGAGCAGCAGGTCGGCGAGGGCCGGGTTGCGGACCAGCACCGGCCCGTGGAGGTACGTCGCCACGACGGTCCCCTGCTGCGACCCCTTCGGTCTCGCCGTCGCCGTTGCCGGTGCCGGCCAGCAGCCGGCCGAGCGGGCGCGCCTGCGGGCCCGAGCCGGGCGGTACCGCGATGGTTCTCGTAGCCGGTCAGCGGCGGCAGGTCGAGCTCGACCGGCTCGCTGACCACCTCGCCCGACGGCTCGGGTGTCCAGCCGCTCGCAGACGACGTCGAGCAGGCCGAGCCCGGTGCGCGGCCGTCCGTCCGGGCCGAGGAAGCTGCGGGCCAGGAGCTGGAGCCCGGCGCACACCGCGAGGGTCGGGGCGCTCGTGACACGGCCCGACACCCGGTCGTCCGCCAGCAGAGTCACGCGCGGCGAGGGCCTGGGCCGCGTCCTCGCCGCCGCCGAGCACGTAGACGTCGCCTTGGGTCGGGATCGGGCTCCTCCGGCCCGACGTCCACGACCACCAGCCGGATGCCGCGGGCGGCGGCGCGCCGGGCCGAGCGACCGTCGCGTTCCCGCGGTCGCCGTAGGTCCCGAGCAGGTCGGGGTAGACGTGCACGATCGACAGCGACGTCACCCACCGTGCAGCTCCGCGAGCGCCGATCGGAACGCCGTGTAGTTGCCGATCACGTCGACCGCGCCGGCCGGCACGGTGGCGAGGGCGGCGCCCAGCCGGCCCGGCACCGCGCGCGCCGCCACACCGTCGTACTGCGAGCCGGACCAGCAGGTCTGTCGCCCGACGGCCCTGCACCCGCACGTCGCGGCCGCGCAACGACGCGAACGACACGTCGTAGAGCCAGGAGGGGTCACGGCCGTCGACGCCCTCGGCGTTGAAGAGCAGGACCACCGGTCTGCTCGCGGCCGGCCACCAGGTCGAGGAGCTCCAACCAGCCGGCCGGGTTCTTGGCCAGCATCAGCCGCACCTCGTGCCTCGCCGACCTGCACCCGTTCGTAGCGGCCCGACACCGAGGTCACCGCGGCCAGCCGGGCAGCCCGCGGTCGCGGGGCGACGGCGTCGGTCACCTGCGCGGCGGCCAGGGCCAGCGCGGCGTTGCCGCGGTTGAACTCGCCGGGCAGGTCCAGGTGCAGGGGCACCCGGCCCGTGGTGCCCCGACGACGGTCGTCGCCGTCCAGCCACCAGTCGGGCTCGGGACGCGGAGCGGACAGGATCGGCACGCCCAGCTCTCCGCCGTACGACGGCACCGAGCCGCCGCAGGCAGGGCAGACCAGCGAGTCAGCGGTCCACCGTTCCCCCGCCGAGACCCAGACCTGGTGGCGCGCGGCGAGGGCTGCCCAGACCACGGCCGGGTCGTCGGCGTTGGCGACGACGACCGGCACACCGGCCAGGGCGCGCGCCAGGCCGCGGCGATCGCGCTGACCTCGTGGTGGCGCGAGAGCTGGTCGCGGGTGAGGTTGGTAGCACCACGCTGCCGCGGTCGGGTGACCTCGACCGCCCAGGGCAGCCACGCCCTCGTCGACCTCGAGCACCACGCGGGACAGGTCGCAGGCGGCGAGCGCCCCGGCGATCCCGGCCGCGGTGTTGGCGCCGTCGCGGTTGCTGCCGACCGATCGCAGCCGAGCGCGGCGACGGTCAGCGCCGTGGTCGTGGTCTTGCCGTTGGTGCCGCTGACCAGGTGACGCCGCGGCCGCGGCTGAGCTGGGACGGCGCTGCGGGCGCCAGCGCGATCAGCACCCGGCCGCCGATGACCGTGCCCGAGCCGCCGCGCAGGGTCCGCGCCGGGCGCCGGCCGCGCGGGCGGCCAGCCTGGCGACGGCGGTCCGGCGCGCCGGCAGGCCGGCCGGCGGACGCCGTCGACCAGGGTCGCCGGACGGATCACCGCCATGGTCGCGCCGTACTGCTCCGGCTCACAGGTCCAGTCAAGGCCCGGTTGCCTGCCAGTGACCTGACCGAACCGTTGGCGCCGCGTTGTCCCGCCGCCTAGGCCTGGGCAGCTGGCCCGGACGGAACGTGTCCGGGTCGTCGTGACGTGGAAGAGGGATGGACGTGCCGAACGGCAAGGTGAAGTGGTTCGACGCCGAGAAGGGCTTCGGGTTCCTGTCGCAGGACGACGGGGCCGACGTCTACGTGCACTCCGACGCGCTGCCCGAGGGCGTGACCACGCTCAAGGCCGGCACCCGGGTGGAGTTCGGCATCGCCCAGGGCCGCCGCGGCGACCAGGCGCTGCAGGTGCGGGTCGTCGACACCGGCGTCTCCGTGGTCCGCAACCAGTCGCACGCCCGCCGCAAGTCGCCCGAGGAGATGGCCCCGATCGTGGAGGACCTGATCCGCCTCCTCGACGGCGTCGGCGAGGCCTACCGCCACGGCCGCCACCCCGACTCCCGCCAGGCCAAGCCGACCGCGAAGCTCCTGCGCGCGCTCGCCGACGAGCTGGAGCTCTGAGCGCGTGCTCGACACCCAGTCGGTGATCTGGGGGATCAGGCGGCAGCGCCTCCGCCCGCGCCGTCGTACGACGCACCTGCGCGGCGAGCACGAACACCGCCCAGGCCAGCATCACCACGGCCGCGACCGACATCCCGAGCCGGGGCTGCGAGCGGCATCGCGATCCCGACGAAGCCGCCGAGCACCCAGGCCAGCTGCAGGGTCGTGTCGCTCCGGGCGAACGCGCTCGTCCGGACGCGCTCGGGCACGTCGCGCTGGATGACGGAGTCGAGGGCCAGCTTGGACAGGCACTGGGTCAGGCCGGCCACGAACCCGAGCACGGACAGGGAGAACAGGCCGTAGACCAGCGCGGCGAACGTCGACCGCGGCGACGTCGGCCAGCAGCGCCACCACCACGACGGACGCCGGGTTGCACCTGCTTGAGGAACGAGGCGGCACCGATCCCGAGGAAGTTGCCGAGTCCGGCAGCGCCGATCACGACCGCGAGCGAGAACTGCGTGCGAGTGGTCGCCGATCGGGTGCTCGCGGAGCAGGAACGCCATGAAGAGCGTCAGGAAGCCCGACAGCCAGCGGGGGCCGCAGTTGGCCCGCAGGGCGAACGACATCGTCGCCGGGATGCGCACCTTGCCCCGCGTCCTGGCCGGCGGCCTCGCGTCGGTCCCCGGCCCGTCGCCGCTGCAGGTAGTGGATGCGCTCCTCGCCCTGCGCGGAGTCGACCCGCGGCGGCAGCAGGATCGCCAGGACGGTGGCGGCCACGAAGACCACGAAGGCGTAGCGCAGCGACCACGCCGAGCCGAACAGCGCGGCGAGCGCGGCGAGCGGCGCCGAGACCGCGACGCCGACCAGCCCGGCCATCGACATCCGCGCGTTGCCGGTGACCAGCGTCAGACCCTCGGGGAGCAGCCGGGG
The DNA here is from genome assembly GCA_963808115.1 of uncultured Actinomycetota bacterium. Classification (GTDB taxonomy): domain Bacteria; phylum Actinomycetota; class Actinomycetes; order Propionibacteriales; family Nocardioidaceae; genus Nocardioides. The sequence goes on along the minus strand of CAWEEN010000001.1, from coordinate 129,083 downwards.
TACGGCGGCCGCCCGGGTCACGTTGTAGGCCTTGGACGCGACCAGCACCCCGAGGGCAGCCGGGAACAGCCACGGGGAGTCCGAGCGCCATCGTGGCCAGCGCCCAGCCAGGAAGGCCCGGAGCGCCATCGTCGCCCCGATCGCCCAGCGGCGGCCGTGCCCGAACCGGTCGAGCACCGGTCCGATCAGCGGCGCCACGATCGCGAACGGCAGCATCGTCAGGCCGAGGAACAGCGCGACCTGCCCGCGGGCCTCGGCCGTCGGCACCTGGAAGAACAGGGTGCCGGCCAGGGAGATGGCGACGGCCGCGTCGCCGGCGGCGTTGAGCGCGCCGAGCTCGATCAGCCGGGACAGCCCGCTGGAGTCGGCTCCCTCCGCCGCGGCCGCGCGGCGCGCCGTACGGAACGCGTAGGCGCCGGCCCGACCGGTGCCGCGCGCCACCGACCCAGCCCGCGGCCGGTCGCGCGAGCCACCGTCCGCGAGGGAGTCGAAGCGCGGCTCGCGCGTCTGCCGACTCCCCGGGTGCGGTCATGTCGTCCATCCTGCCCGTTTCGGCCACTGACCCGGGACGGGCTCGGCTCGCAGAGTGCCGGACAGATCTGACAGAGCTCGGTCCGATCAGTCATCATGGGCGCCATGACTGCTGACGACGTCACGGTGGCCGACCGCGGGCGCGGGTCCGCGAAGGGCGACAGTGCGCTCCTCGCGGCCGTCGACGCCGCCCGCGAGGCCCTGCTCGCCGACGTCGACCCCGCGGAGGTCGGCGACCACCTCGGCGCCGACGTCGAGGGCGACCGGGTCGTCACCCACCTCTTCGACTGCCGCAAGCCGGGCTACGTCGGGTGGCGCTGGTCGGTGACCGTGGCCCGGGCCTCCCGGCAGAAGACCGTGACCGTCGACGAGGTGGTCCTGATCCCGGGCGCCGAGGCGATCGTGGCCCCGGCCTGGGTGCCCTACCGCGAGCGGCTCAAGCCCGGCGACCTCTCGCCCGGCGACCTGCTGCCCGGTGGCCGACGACGACCCGCGGCTGGTCCCGACGTACTCCTTCGGCGACGACCCGCTCGACCCCGACGCCCGGGCCCAGATCCGGACCGTCGCCAAGGACCTCGGCCTGGGCCGGGTCCGGACGCTTCTCCCGAGGGCATCGAGGGCGTCGCCCAGCGGTGGTACGACGGCGACAGCGGCCCCGACTCCCCGCTCGCGCAGTCGGCTCCCGAGCCCGTGCTCGACCTGCGGCTTCCTGTCCGGCTGGCCGGCACGCTCGCCGAGTCGTTCGGGGTCTGCGCCAACGGCGACGCCAACGACGACGGCCGGGTCGTCTCCGTTCGGCCACGGCTGCGGCGCCCACTCCGAGATCCGGCTCGCCAAGCGGCACGAGCCGCCGCCGCTGCCCGACCCCGTGATCGACGACCTCGACGACGAGCTCGACTCCTTCTAGCGCGGCGATCGCCGCCCTCGGCCCGTCCGGCGATCCTCGCGCAGCGTGCCGGGCGCGCTTGCGACGCCGGCAGTACTCCAGGCCGAGCAGCCCCAGCCCGCAACCGGCGGCACAGGTCCAGATCATCCAGCCGTGCCCGGCGTCGCTGGAGCCGCGCCGTAGAACGGCAGCATCGCGACGAACCCGACCACCCACAGCGCGATGCCGACCTGCACGGTCCGCACGCCGTCGACGTCGAGCGGCTCGACGTCGGCGACGAGGTAGGTGCGATTGCCGATCTCGTGCCGCGTCGGCTGGTCGTCGCGGAGCTCCATGGTCCTCACTCTAGGCCAGTCCCATTCCGCCGAGTCGGCGCAAACGGGCGCCCAGAACACGCCGAGTCGTCGCAAAGAGGCGACGAAATCACGCCGATCGGCTCATGCGACTCGGCGACGGTGGGGATCCCTGGGAATGCTTAGCATGGGTAATGAGTTATGCTAACGATATGCCCACCGTGGAGATGGCCTCACGCACCGATGCCGGGCTCGCCAGCGAGCTCCGGCTCAGTGTCATGCGCCTGCGCCGGCGCCTCAGCAACGAGCGTCACCCCGACAACGCCCTCAGCATGGGCGCGATGGCGGTGCTCGGGTGCCTGTTCCGCAACGGCGACCTGCACCGTCGGTGAGCTGGCCGCCCACGAGCGGGTCCAGCCGCCGAGCATGACCCGCACCGTCAACGCCCTGGAGATCGCGGCTACGTCACCCGCCGTGCCCACGAGACCGACGGCCGCCAGGTCGTGGTCGTCCCTCTCCGACCCCGGCCGCGCCACCCTCCTGGCCGACCGCGCCCGCCGCGACGCCTGGCTGGCCCAGCGGCTCCGCGACCTGACCGCCGAGGAGCGCGACACCCTGCGGCGCGCCGCACCCCTCCTCGAACGACTCGCCAACTCCGACTGAAAGCAGCTCTTGAGCCCCACGTTCCGCGCCCTCCGCAACCCCAACTACCGGCGCTACGCGCTCGGCAGCCTGGTGTCCAACACCGGCACCTGGATGCAGCGCGTCGCGCAGGACTGGCTGGTGCTGCGCCTCACCGACGGCAGCGGCACGGCGCTCGGCATCACCACCGGCCTCCAGTTCCTGCCCGTCCTGCTGCTCTCGCCGTACGCCGGCGTGATCGCCGACCGCTTCCCCAAGCGCCGGCTGCTCCAGCTCACCCAGCTCACCATGGCGGTCGCCTCGCTGGCCCTCGGCGTGCTCGCGGTGACCGACCGGGCGCAGGTCTGGCAGGTCTACCTGATCGCCTTCCTCTTCGGCATCGGCTCGGCGTTCGACGCCCCGGCCCGCCAGTCGTTCGTCTCCGAGATGGTCGGCCCCGACGACCTCACCAACGCCGTCGGCCTCAACTCCGCCACCTTCAACACCGCCCGCATCATCGGCCCCGCCCTGGCCGGTCTGATGATCGGCGCCCTGGGCGGCGGGGTCACGGCCACCGGCTGGGTGATCCTGATCAACGCGCTGTCCTACGGCGCGGTGATCTGGCAGCTCCAGCACATGGACACCGCTCTCCTGCACTCCCCGAAGCCGGTCGCCCGCACGCCGGGCATGCTGGTCGAGGGCGTCCGCTACATCCGTAGCCAGCCGAAGATGATGCTGATCCTGGTGATGGTCTTCTTCGCCGGCACCTTCGGCATGAACTTCCAGATCACCTCGGCGCTGATGGCCACCGAGGTCTTCGGCAAGGGCGCCGGCGAGTTCGGCATCCTCGGCTCGGCGATGGCGGTCGGCTCGCTGATCGGCGCGCTGATGGCCGCCCGGCGGGTCCGGATCCGCCTGCGGCTGGTGGCGGGGCGGCCCTGGCGTTCGGGGCGGCCGAGATCGTGGCCGGCCTGATGCCGACGTACCTCTCGTTCGCCCTGATGTGCCCGGTGATCGGGTTCTGCACCCTGACCATGCTCAACTCCGCGAACGCCACCATGCAGCTGGAGTCGGAGCCGGCGCTGCGCGGCCGGGTGATGGCCCTCTACATGACCATCGTCATGGGCGGCACCCCGATCGGCTCGCCGATCATCGGCTGGGTCGGCCAGACCTTCGGTCCGCGCTGGACCCTGCTCGGCGGGGGCGCCCTGGTCATCCTCGGCGTCGTGCTGGCGGTGGCGCTGTTCGGGAGGTCCTCCGAGGCCGCGCGGCTCCGAGCCGGAGGTCCGCGCCGAGGCCGAGAGGGGTCCGCGCCCACGCGGCGTGAGCGATGCGGAGCGGCGCGCTCGCGTCGCGCCTCGCCGATCTCGTTTTGGCCCGCGGGCGCGAGCCGAGTAGCCTGGAACACCGTGTCCGGTCCGTCCGGGCCTGTTCGCGTGCCCTCCTGCTTCCTCACGGCGAGCGAGGTGCTGCCGCGGACACCGTCATCACCGGCACCACATCAAACAAGCACCATCATCGTGCTCGGCAAGGCGCCGGGTACTGAGGAAAGACCGAAAGGGAACCACCGAGTGCCCACCATTCAGCAGCTGGTCCGCAACGGCCGGCGCGACAAGGCGTCGAAGACCAAGACGCCGGCCCTCAAGGGCAGCCCGCAGCGCCGAGGCGTCTGCACCCGCGTCTACACCACCACCCCGAAGAAGCCGAACTCCGCCCTCCGCAAGGTCGCCCGCGTGCGACTGTCGAGCGGCGTCGAGGTCACGGCGTACATCCCGGGTGTCGGTCACAACCTCCAGGAGCACTCGATCGTGCTCGTGCGTGGCGGCCGGGTGAAGGACCTGCCCGGCGTCCGCTACAAGATCATCCGCGGCACCCTCGACACCCAGGGTGTGAAGAACCGTAAGCAGGCCCGCAGCCGCTACGGCGCCAAGAAGGAGAAGAGCTGACATGCCGCGCAAGGGTCCCGCACCGAAGCGGCCGCTCGACGTCGACCCGGTCTACGGGTCCCAGCTGGTCACCCAGCTGGTCTCCAAGGTGCTCGTCGACGGCAAGAAGCAGGTCGCGCAGCGCATCGTCTACACCGCCCTCGAGGGCTGCCGCGACAAGACCGGCACCGACCCCGTGGTCACGCTCAAGCGCGCCATGGACAACGTGAAGCCGGCCATCGAGGTCAAGTCCCGCCGGGTCGGTGGCGCGACGTACCAGGTCCCGATCGAGGTCAAGGGAACACGCAGCACCACGCTGGCGTTGCGCTGGTTGGTCGGGTACGCCCGCGACCGTCGTGAGAAGACGATGTCCGAGCGCCTGATGAACGAGATCCTCGACGCGTCCAACGGCCTCGGTGCCGCGGTGAAGAAGCGCGAGGACACCCACAAGATGGCCGAGTCCAACAAGGCCTTCGCCCACTACCGCTGGTGACCGCACGCCGACCGGCTCCGCGCAGGAGCCGGTACGGCGGGCCCACCGGCTACTCACGTTCTACCTAAGGAAACGAACCCTCAGTGGCTGTCGACATCACCACGGACCTGAACAAGGTCCGCAACATCGGCATCATGGCTCACATCGATGCCGGCAAGACCACCACCACCGAGCGCATCCTCTTCTACACCGGCATCACCTACAAGATCGGTGAGGTCCACGAGGGCGCAGCCACGATGGACTGGATGGAGCAGGAGCAGGAGCGCGGCATCACGATCACGTCCGCCGCGACGACCTGCTGGTGGAAGAACCACCAGATCAACATCATCGACACCCCCGGTCACGTGGACTTCACCGCCGAGGTCGAGCGCTCGCTGCGCGTCCTCGACGGCGCGGTCGCCGTCTTCGACGGCGTGGCCGGCGTGGAGCCGCAGACGATGACCGTCTGGCGCCAGGCGAACAAGTACTCCGTGCCCCGGATGTGCTTCGTCAACAAGCTCGACCGCACCGGCGCGGACTTCTTCCGCTGCGTCGACATGATGGTCGAGCGCCTCAACTCCACCCCGCTCGTGCTGCAGCTGCCCATCGGCGCCGAGCACGACTTCCTCGGTGTCGTCGACCTGGTCGGCATGCGCGCCCTCACCTGGCGTGGCGAGACCACGATGGGTGAGGACTACGAGGTCGAGGAGATCCCCGAGTCCCTGCGTGCGCAGGCCGACGAGTACCGCGAGAAGCTGCTCGAGACGCTGGCCGAGGCCGACGACGAGATCATGGAGAAGTACCTCGAGGGCGAGGACCTCTCCGTGGAGGAGATCGAGGACGGCATCCGTCGCGCCACCCTGGCCGACAAGGTCAACCCGGTGCTGTGCGGGACGGCGTTCAAGAACAAGGGCGTGCAGCCCCTGCTCGACGCCGTCGTGAAGTTCCTCCCGAGCCCGCTCGACATCGACGCCATCGTCGGCCACAAGCCGAACCACGAGGACGAGAAGATCGAGCGCAAGCCCGCGGACGACCAGCCGTTCTCCGGTCTGGCCTACAAGATCGCCTCCGACCCCCACCTCGGCAAGCTGATCTACGTGCGCGTCTACTCCGGCAAGCTGGAGGCAGGCTCGACCGTGGTGAACTCCGTGACGGGCAAGAAGGAGCGGATCGGCAAGGTCTACCAGATGCACGCCAACAAGCGTGAGGAGATCGCGTCGGTCGGCGCCGGCCAGATCGTGGCCGTGATGGGTCTGAAGGACACCAAGACCGGTCACACCCTCTCCGACCTGCAGAACCAGGTCGTGCTCGAGTCGATGTCGTTCCCGGCCCCGGTGATCGAGGTCGCGATCGAGCCCAAGACCAAGAGCGACCAGGAGAAGCTCGGCACGGCGATCCAGCGCCTCTCCGACGAGGACCCGACCTTCACGGTCAAGACCGACGAGGAGACCGGCCAGACGATCATCGCCGGCATGGGTGAGCTCCACCTCGAGATCCTGGTCGACCGGATGAAGCGCGAGTTCCGCGTCGAGGCGACCGTCGGCAAGCCGCAGGTGGCCTACCGCGAGACGCTGCGCAAGCCGGTCCTGAACCACAGCTACACCCACAAGAAGCAGACCGGTGGGTCGGGCCAGTTCGCGAAGGTCGTGATCAGCCTCGAGCCCAGCATCGACCCCGAGACGGGTGCCGGTGCCGGCTACGAGTTCGTCAACAACGTCTCCGGTGGTCGCATCCCGCGCGAGTACATCCCGTCGGTCGACCAGGGCGGCCAGGACGCCATGGAGTTCGGCGTGCTCGCCGGCTACCCCATGGTCGACGTGAAGTTCACCCTCGAGGACGGCGCCTACCACGACGTCGACTCCTCCGAGCTGGCCTTCAAGATCGCCGGCAACCAGGCCTTCAAGGAGGCCGCCCGGATGGCCAAGCCGGTGCTCCTCGAGCCGATGTTCGCGGTCGAGGTGATCACCCCGGAGACCTTCCTGGGCACGGTCATCGGCGACATCAACAGCCGTCGCGGGCAGATCCAGGCACAGGAGGAGCGCCACGGTGACATGGTCATCCAGGCGCTGGTGCCGCTGTCGGAGATGTTCGGGTACGTCGGCGACCTGAGGTCCAAGACCTCCGGCCAGGCGTCGTACTCCATGGAGTTCGACTCGTACGCCGAGGTCCCTTCGGGCATCGCCGACGAGATCGTCAAGAAGGTCCGCGGCGAGTGACCACCCCGGATCCCGGGTCGCCTGACCCGGGTATCCGACCCGCATTTGGCCGGACCCTCGGCTATCCAGCAGAATCAACGAGTCAAGTGACAACAACAGGAGGAGCCCACAGTGGCTAAGGCGAAGTTCGAGCGGACCAAGCCGCACGTCAACATCGGCACGATCGGTCACATCGACCACGGGAAGACCACTCTGACCGCGGCGATCACCAAGGTCCTGCACGACCAGCACCCTGACCTGAACCCCTTCACGCCCTTCGACGAGATCGACAAGGCCCCGGAGGAGCGTCAGCGCGGTATCACCATCTCCATCGCGCACGTGGAGTACCAGACCGAGGCGCGCCACTACGCCCACGTCGACTGCCCGGGTCACGCCGACTACATCAAGAACATGATCACCGGTGCGGCCCAGATGGACGGCGCGATCCTCGTGGTCGCCGCCACCGACGGCCCCATGCCCCAGACGCGTGAGCACGTGCTGCTCGCCCGCCAGGTTGGCGTGCCCGCGATCGTGGTCGCCCTCAACAAGTGCGACATGGTCGACGACGACGAGCTCATCGAGCTGGTCGAGATGGAGGTGCGCGAGCTCCTCTCCGAGTACGAGTTCCCCGGCGACGACATCCCCGTGGTGCGCGTGGCCGCCTTCCCGGCGCTGAACGGCGACGAGAAGTGGGGCGCTTCGGTGCTCGAGCTCATGAACGCGGTCGACGAGTACATCCCGACCCCCGAGCGTGAGACCGAGAAGCCGTTCCTGATGCCCGTCGAGGACGTCTTCACGATCACCGGTCGTGGCACCGTCATCACCGGTCGCATCGAGCGCGGCATCGTCAAGGTCGGCGAGGAGGTCGAGATCATCGGCATCCGCGAGGGTTCGCAGAAGTCGACCGTCACCGGCGTCGAGATGTTCCGCAAGCTGCTCGACGAGGGCCAGGCCGGCGAGAACGTCGGGCTGCTGCTCCGCGGCACCAAGCGCGAGGACGTCGAGCGCGGCATGGTCGTGATCAAGCCGGGCACGACGACCCCGCACACCAACTTCGACGCGAGCGTCTACATCCTGTCGAAGGAGGAGGGCGGCCGTCACACGCCGTTCTTCAACAACTACCGCCCGCAGTTCTACTTCCGTACCACGGACGTGACCGGCGTCGTGACCCTCCCCGAGGGCACCGAGATGGTCATGCCCGGCGACAACACGGAGATGGCCGTCGAGCTGATCCAGCCGATCGCCATGGAAGAGGGCCTGCGGTTCGCGATCCGGGAGGGTGGCCGCACCGTCGGCGCCGGCCGGGTCACCAAGATCAACAAGTGATCTGACGTCGTCGGTCGAGCCTGTCGAGACCGCGACGACCGCACCACCAGCACGGCCCCGGACCTCGGTCCGGGGCTGTTGCTGCGTCTGGGGGGGTGTCGCGCCGGGATCGCCGGTCGACCGGCGATCCCCGCGCTTAGTAGGGGTTGCAACCCCTACTAAGCGACGGGAGCGCGGGTGGGCTGGCGCCCGTGTGAAGCGTGGGGTCACGTGACGGCAGACAACCGCCCAGAGGTACGGCGCTCGAGCAGGATCAGCACGGCCGAGCCCAGCAGCAGGGCGACCAGGGCCGACAGCCCGGACACGGTCGCGCCGACCACGATCAGGCCGCTGAGGACGACGCCGCCGGCGATCCGCGGCCACCCGCCCGACAGCCCGAGGGCGAGCCGGAACAGCCCGAGCCCCGCCCAGAAGAGCCCCACCCCGACGCAGAGCTGACCGGCGTACTCCCAGGTGAGCGGCTCCGTCGGGTGGACGAGCGCGTGGTGCAGCCCGGCGGCGAACAGCACGATCCCGAACAGGACGACGAAGAACGCATAGCCGTACGACGCCAGGCCGGCCGACTGCGCCCGGTCGGGCGGCAGCGCGTCGAGGGCCGCCTCGGCACGGTGGTCCTCGCCGACGCCGAAGTACGCCCAGTAGAGCGTGGTGGCGAGCAGCAGGCTGATCGCGGCGAAGGCGATCTGCTGCCACCCGATGGCCTCGGTGCCCGACCCGATCCCGATCCCGATCGCCAGCACCGACTCCCCGAGCGCGATCAGCAGCATCAGCCCGTGCCGCTCCACGAAGTGGCCGGGCACCAGCTCGAACGACGGTCCGCCGTCGTCCTCGACGTCGTTGAGCGAGGTGACCCGCACCAGCCGCGGCAGCACCACCGCGACCAGGAACGCCCCCAGCCACCACCACACCAGGATGTCCTCGAAGAACAGCGCACCGACCAGCCCGAGCAGGGCGCCGAGCATGTTCCACCCCAGCAGCTGGACGACCATGCCGCGCGTGATCCGCCGCGCCTCGGTGACGTACATGCCGGCGTGGACGACGACCACGAGCAGGTAGCCGGCGGCGAACACCACGCGGTCGGACCCGTAGGCGTGGGGGATGGCCATCGCGGTGACGAAGTTGCCGATCATGCCGAGCACCAGCAGCGCCTGCCGTCGTGCGGTGACCGGGGGCGCGGCGTTGGTCAGCCAGGCGTACCCGCCGTACATCCACCACAGGATCAGCAGCAGCAGCGCCGACCGGCCGGTGACCGCCCAGCCACCCACCAGCACGGTGGCGGTGAGCTGGGTGATCGTGAAGACGAACACCAGGTCGAAGAACAGCTCCAGCGACGTGACCTGACCGGCCACGGGCAGCGACCTCTCGCGCCGACGAGCCAGCATGACCGGCACCCTACGGCGGGCGCCGAGGCGGCGCACCCGGGCGGCGCACCGGCGGCCACCCGGCGGCGCACCCGGGCGGCGCGCGGAAAACCCCTGGAGCCGTCGCGCCCCCACGCCGTACGGTGGCGGTGACCGGACGGCCCGGCCCCAGACCCACGAGAAGGAGGCAGCGAGATGCGAGCACCGCACGCTCCCGTCCGCTTCCACCGCCTCGAAGGGATCTCGCGTGCCAGCACGTCCGCAAGCCTCGCTCAACCTGGGCATCCTCGCCCACGTCGACGCCGGTAAGACCACACTCACCGAGCGCCTCCTGCACCTCGCAGGAGTCATCGACGCACCGGGGTCGGTCGACTCCGGCACCACCCGCACGGACTCGCTGGCCCTCGAGCGTCGCCGCGGCATCACCATCAAGGCCGCCGTGGTCGCGTTCCCGCTCGGCGACACGACCGTCAACGTCGTCGACACCCCGGGCCACCCCGACTTCATCGCCGAGGTGGAGCGCTCGCTCGGCGTGCTCGACGGTGCCGTCCTCGTCCTCTCGGCCGTCGAAGGAGTCCAGCCGCAGACCCGGATCCTGATGCGGGCGCTGCAGCGCCTCCGGGTGCCGACCCTCCTCTTCGTGAACAAGGTCGACCGGGTCGGCGCCGATCTCGACGGCGTCGTCGACACGATCCGGCGCCGGCTCACCCCTCACGTGCTGCCGATGGGGTACGTCGTGGGGTCGGGCACGCGGGCGGCGACGTTCGCGCCGTACCCGCCTGACGACCCCAGCTTCCGCGACCGGGAGACCGAGGTGCTCGCCGAGCACGACGAGGCCCTGCTCGCGTCCTACGTCGACGGGCAGCGCTGCGGCCGGGCCCGGCTGCACCGGGCCGTGGCGGGGCAGACCGGCGCAGCCCTCGTGCACCCGCTGTATGCCGGCTCCGCGGCCACCGGTGCCGGGGTGCCCCACCTGATGGAGGGGATCGCGGCCCTGCTCCCGACGGCTCCGGGCGACGACGACGGCGACCCGACGGGCCGGGTGTTCAAGGTGGAGCGCGGCGCGGCCGGCGAGAAGGTCGCCTACGTGCGGATGTTCTCCGGCGCGGTCCGGGTCCGCCAGCGGCTCGACCTCCCGGGCGGTCGCGTCGGCAAGGTGTCCGGCGTGCAGACTTACGACGCCGGTGCCTGGACCCGCAGCGACGCCGTCGGGGCCGGCCGGATCGGCCGGCTGCACGGGCTGGCCGAGGTGCGGGTCGGCGACGGGTTCGGCGCGGCGTCCCGGGCGGACGACCACCACTTCGCGCCGCCCACGCTCGAGGCCTCCGTGAGCGCCGTACGACGCGAGCAGGGTCCGGCGCTCCGGGCGGCGCTGGCCCAGCTCGCCGACCAGGACCCCCTGATCGCAGTCCGCACCGGCGACGACGGCCTGCCCACGGTGTCGCTCTACGGCCGCGTCCAGCAGGAGGTGATCGCGTCGACCCTGGCCGAGGAGCACGGGATCGAGGTCGCGTTCGCCGACGCCGGCGTCCTCCACGTCGAGCGGCCGCGCCGGTCGGGGAGCTCGGTCGAGGTGCTCAACGCCTACCCCAATCCCTACGGCGCCACGATCGGGCTGCGGATCTCGCCCACCGCTCCCGGATCAGGGCTGCGCTTCGACATGGACGTGCCGTCACGCGGTGTACCCCTCTTCTTGTTCAAGAGTGCCGAGGCGTTCGGCGCTGCGATGGAGCGCCACGTGGCGCGCACCCTGCAGCACGGCCTGATGGGCTGGGCGGTCACCGACTGCCGGGTCACCCTCACCGAGGCCGCCTACGCCTCCTGGGACGGGCCGCCGTCGACCCGCGGCGACCTGCCGACGGCACTCGACTACCGCAAGCTCACCCCGATCGTCCTGCGGCAGGCGCTGGCCCGCGCCGGGACCCGGGTCTGCGAGCCGCTCCTGCGGGTCTCGCTCGAGGTCCCCACGGAGACCGCTTCCGCTCTGCAGCGGGTGGTGACCCGCTGGGGAGCCGAGCTCCTGGGTCAGAGCGCCGTCGGCGACCTCACCCGCCTCGAGGTGCGCCTGGTCGCCACGCGGCTCCACGAGCTGCAGCGCCGGCTCCCGGACCTCACCGGCGGCGAGGGGACCCTGGAGACGAGGTTCGACGGGTACCAGCCCGTGCGCGGGCGGCCGCCGCTCCGACGCGGGTGGCACACGGCCCCCGGGCCCGATCGGTGACTGCACCTCAGGCCGGGCACACCTGGAACTGTGACCCGGTGCCGAGGTAGGTGCGCCATTCGTCGGCGGTGAGGTCGCGGCCTGCGATGCGGCAGGCGAGCTCGATGGCGCGCTCGGGCCGGGTGTCCCAGGTGAGGACGCGCCCGGAACCGTCCAGGATCGTCACGTCGGTCGTGCCGGGGCGGAACTGGCCCGCGGCGATGGTGGTTCCGGGCACCGTCACGGTGTCTTGCATCGTGAGGGTGGAGGCGTCCCACAATCCCAGGGTGCCTTGGGCGTCCGTGGTGAGGATCCGTGACCCGTCCGGGGACCAGCCCAGCCAGAGGATCGATATGTGGTTCGTCGCCATGGCGTCGACGGTTTGCCCGGTGCGGGTGTCGACGATCCAGACCCGTCCGCCGAAGAACCCTGCGGCCACGTGGACGCCGTCGGGGGAGAAGTCGTCGAAGGCCCAGGTGGGTTCCGGAAGCTTGCCGGTGCGGATCACCGACCCGGTCCGGAGGTCCAGCAGGGCCCAGCCGTCGAACCCGGGCAACGTGGCGGGAGCCAAGGAGTGGGTGTGGGTGACGACGAAGGCCGTCCGGCCGTCGGGGGCCAGGGTCACGCCGGCGACCGGTCCGTCGAGCTGCACCGGTTTGCCGGCAGGCGTCATCGTGGAGGCGTTCAGCAGCGCGACCTTGCCGGTCAGGTCGCTGACGGCGATCGTCCGGCCACCGCTGGCGTAGTCCACGTCGGTCACCGTGGCTCGCGCCACTCGCGCCTCGGTGCGGAGCCTGCCGGCGTCGTCGAAGACCTGGACGTAGCCGTCGGCGGTTCCCTGGACGAACCGTCGTCCGTCCGGTCGCCAGGACCCGGGCTCGAAGAAGCTGGTCGCCCGGGCCTCGCGCAGCGGGGAGACTGTGCCCGTTGTCTGGTTGACCACGTCGAGACCGTTGTCGGTGTAGGAGGCGACGTGCACCCCGTCAGCGGCAGGTCGATAGAACCCGCCGTTCAGGTTGGGTAGGGCTTTCTCCTCACGCAGGTAGGACGAGAGTCCGTTGAGGTCCCAGGTCACCAGGGTCCCTTCGTGGGGGTTGGTGACGTAGGCCCTCGACGCGGTCGAGTTGAGCTGGACGCCATAGGCGTCACCGATCGGAATGGACCGAGTGGGTCGGTCCGAGGTGATGTCCCACGTGAGCAGCTGTGATTTGCTCACGGCGGCGATCTGGCTCGCGTCGTCGGAGAAGTCGACGTCCCAGAGAGTCGGTGCCCCGGTCAACGTGCGGACCAGCCTCCCGCGCCGGGTGTCGAGGAGCGTGATCTTGTTCTGGTTCTTTCCGGAGGCCGCCGCCAGTCGCCTCCCGTCCGTCGACAGTGCGATCGGTACGTCGGTGCCCGGTCCGGGCAGGCGCCACAGGCGTCGTCCGGAGCTCGTGGAGTACGCCGCGACGGGCGAGCTGAGGTAGACCCGGCTGCCGTCGGGACTGAGCGCCATGCGCTCGACGTAACCCGTGACGGGAACGTCGATCACCGCGGGACGGCGTGCGAGGTGTGACAGGTCCCAGACCAGGGTCCGTGCGCGGTCGGGGTGCCCGTCCATCGAGACGTTGTGGGGTGACAGGAGCATGAACGAGGCGGCGAGGAAGCGTCCGTCGGCGGAGAAGGCGACGTCCGGCGACTTGGCGCGCCATCGGGGCAGGTGCTGAGGCTGCGTGGCCAGCGGTGCGAGCGTCGAGCTGTCCAGGAGCACCAGGCTGGCCGGGGCGTAGGCCTGGCCGCTGACTGCGAGCGTGCGGCCGTCGGGGCTGAACTCGAGCGGGCTGGTCTGCAGGATCTGTTCGTCCCCGCCACCCGGTCCTTGGGCGTCGTAGTGCGCCACGACCCGTCCGGTGGCGACGTCGACGAGCGAGACGACGTTGTGCTCGTCGTAGGTCGCCAGGCGCGTTCCGTCCGGGCTGAGGACGAGGCGGTCGACACCGGGGCCGACGGGCGCGCTCGTCGCGACCAGGCCTGCGTGTCGCGCCAGGACGGTCGCCACGCTGGCCCGGGTAGCAGGGGTGTTGTCCATGCGGACGGCGGCCACCGCAAGGAGGGCACTCAGTGCAGGGTCGGCTTCTCCCAGTGCCTGGGCACTGAGCTGACGCGCGCGGGCGGCGTCCGCTTCGTCCCGCGCCCGCCCGGTCTGGCCGACCGCCACGAATCCGGTGATCAATGCCAGCACGAGGAGCGCAGCGGCGCCGGCGAGGGCGAAGCGCAGCCGTCGGACCATGCGTCCACGGGTGTGCGCGAGCTCGACCGCTGACGCCTCTTCGACAGCGGCCTGCTCCTCGCTGGCGGCCAGGAACCGCCGCTCGAGGTCGGTGAGGCGCGGCTTCGACGAGGCGACCCACTCGCGGGTCGCGGCGAGGCGTGTGCCGCGGTAGAGGTCACTGCGCTGGTGCCCCGATCCGGCCCAGTCCTCGGCGGCCTGGGTGAGGTGGTGGCGGGTCCGTTGCCCCTCGAGGTCGTCCTCGAGCCAGCCGCGCAGTCGTGGCCAGGCGCGGACCACGGCCTCGTGGGCCAGCTCGATCATGTCGGCGTCGCTGGTGACCAGCCGGGCCGTGACCATCAGGCCGATGAGCCGGTCCTGGGTCGGGTCCGCGACAACCTGGTGGCGCGGCACCTCGCCGCGCAGCGGTTCGCCGCCGGGACCCGGGAACACCAGGCGGAGGACGAGGTCTCGGAATTGCGTGCGCTCGTCCTCGCCGAGCCCGCCGTACAGCGCCTCGGCGGACTGGGCGACGGCGCCCCGGACGCCGCCGGAGGCCTGGTAGCCGGCCACGGTCAGGGTCCGGCCCTCGTGCCGGAGCCAGGTCTCGCGGAGTGCGTGGGAGAGCAGGGGGAGGGCTCCGGGCTCCCCCTCGATCTCCCGGAGCAGGAGGTCGGTGAGTCCGTGCTCGAGCACCAGACCGTGCTGGCGCGCGGGATTCTCGATCGCGACCAGGAGGGACTCGGCGGACATCGGCCCCAGCAGGAACAGGCCGCGCTCCACCAGTGCCGCCAGGGCCGGTGTCGCTGCGACGTCTCCGGTGTGGTCGGCGCGGAGCGCCAGCACCACGCGCCCTCGTGCGGTCTGGTCGACCAGTGCGGCGAAGAACCGCTCACGTTCGTGGTCGTCGGTGCACAGGGAGAACGCCTCCTCGGCCTGGTCGACCAGCACAACCGATGCCGGTCGGCGACCCGCCGACGTGAGGGCGTCCATCGGATGCCGCCCGGGGGTGAGGACGACCGCGTGGGTGCCCTCGCGCCGAAGCGTCGCTGCGATCCCCGCGCGCAGCAGAGAGGACTTGCCACTCCCGGACGGCCCCACGACAGCTAGCAGGCGGACCGAAGCCAGCCGTTCCAGGCAGGTCCGGATCTCCTCATCGCGGCCGAAGAACGACTCTGCGTCGTCCTCGCTGTACGCCGCGAGGCCGGGATACGGGGAGACGTCCTCGCGCCCCCGGGCAGCCTCCTCGACCGCCAGGTCCGGGTCCTGGCGCAGGATCGCCTGTTCCAGGTCGGCCAGGTCAGGTCCCGGATCCAGTCCGAGATCGCGGGACAGGACGACCCTGACCCGACGCAGGGTGCCCAGCGCCTCTGTCTGCCGCCCCGAGAGGTACTGGGCCCGCGCCAGCAGCGCCCAGCGCCGCTCGCGCCAGGGGGCGGCCTCGACCATCGCGGCGGCGCGGGACAGGACCTCTTCGTGGTGGCCGGACTCCAGGGACGCCTCGACGACCAGCTCTTCGAGCTCCGCATGCACCTCATCCAGACGGTGCGCCTCGGTCAGCCCCGGCTCCCAGTGCTCCAGGTCCTGGAACGGTCGCCCACGCCAGAGCTCCAGCGCCTGGGTGGCGACGTAACGGGCCCGCTCGCACTCGCGCAGGGCCATCAGCTCTCGGGCTCGTGCAGCCGCCGCGGTGAGCACCACCGCGTCGAGGGCGTCGATGCCGGCCCGGAGCCGGTAGCCCTGGCCCCACGTCTCGATCAGGTCGTGGCCCAGTACCTTGCGAAGCCGGCTGATGCAGCCCTGCAGGTTCTTCGACCACGACGGAGGCGGGTCGTTCCCCCAGACGGCGTCTGCAAGGCGCTCCGGGGAGAGCACCTCTCCCGGACACACGGCCAACGCTGCGAGGACGATCCGGTCCCGCGTCCCGAGTCGCGCGTCGATCTCGTCGATCTCCAGCGGACCCAGCACTCCGATCCGCACACCTCGACTGTCCGACCCGGCAGCGGTCGCGTCAAGCAAGGAGATACCGCGGCGATACCGCTCGGGCGCCATCGGGATACCGCGAGGGTGGACAACGGTCGACACCGAGGCACCTGCCTCACCGACCGAGGGGAACCACCATGACCACCGTCCATCACCACCCTGCTCACCCGCACATCTGGCTCTACGCTGCTGCGGCCGTGGCCGCCGGCCTGCTGGCCCTGCTGATCACCACCGTCATCGCATCCTCGTCCGGCTCCCACGCCACCACGCCCGCGCCCCAGGGCCCCGCGGTCGTGGAGTACCACGGCCCGTTCTTCCGCGAGGTCTGCTTCGCCGGGCGCGCCGGCGGCGGTAACGTCGAGTTTGCTCGAGCCGGATGCCTCGGTGCCCGGTGACCGGCGCGGAGGGGGGTCTCGACGTCGGCCCTCGGACCGCTTTCCGGGGAAGCACCTGCCAGCATGGGCGCCGTGGCCCGTTTCACCCCTGCCGAGCTCGAGACCTTCCGCGACCGTGAGGTGCCCGACCTGCTCGGCCCGCACCCACGGCTCGTCCTCGTCGGGATCAACCCCGGGCTCTGGACGGCGGCCGTGCAGACCCACTTCGCCCGGCCGGGCAACCGGTTCTACCCGGCGCTGCTCGAGGCCGGCATCATCGACCACCCGGTCAGCGCCTCCGACGGGATGACCGACGCCGACCGGGCGATGTTCGTCAGCCGCGGCATCGCGATCACCAACCTGGTACCACGCGCGACGGCGCGGGCCGACGAGCTCAGCCGCGCCGAGCTCGTCGCGGGGCGCCACCGCCTGGAGAAGCTGGTCGCGGCCCGCCGGCCGCGCGTGGTCGCGGTGCTGGGCGTGACGGCGTACCGCTCGGCGTTCGGCCAACCGCAGGCGACCCTGGGCCGTCAGCCCCACGACCTCGCGGGTGCGCAGCTGTGGGTCGTGCCCAACCCGAGCGGGCTCAACGCCCACGACACCGTCGCCTCCCTCGCCCGCGCGTACGCCGAGCCGGCCCGGGCCGCGGGCGTGCTGTCGGCGGCGCCTGGCACGGTGGGCCCATGACACAGACGGCCCGGGGCACCTTCGAGGTCACGATCACGCCGACCGACGACGACATCGGCGTCAGCCGGATGCTGATCGCCAAGACCTGGTCCGGTGACCTCGCCGGAGCCGGACAGGGCCAGATGCTCGCAGCGGGAGACCCGACCACCGGCGCCGCGGGTTACGTCGCGGTCGAGGTGGTCGCCGGCACCTTGCACGGGCGACCGGGCTCCTTCGCCTTCCAGCAGTACGGCGTGATGCGGCCCAGCGGGCAGCAGCTCACCTATGCCGTGGTCCCCGGCTCCGGCACCGGCGACCTGGTGGGTATCGAGGGCGCCCTCGAGCTCACCATCGACGGCGCCGGCCACTCCTACGTGCTGACCTACACCCTCGACTGAGTCAGTCGGCCAGGAGCGCGAGCTCCTCCTCGACGTACTGGTCGCTCGCGCCGACCGACTCCAGCTCCTTCTTCAGGGCGCGCTGCATCTCCCGCGCCTCGTCGCGCCGGCCGAGGTTGCGCAGCGACCAGGCGACCATCCACCGCGCGACCCGGATGGTGCCGGGGTCGCCGATGCGCTCGCGGGCGGCCAGCGCCTGCTCGAAGGCATCGAGGGCGGAGGTGAAGTCGCCGGTGTCGGCGAAGGACATCCCGACGTTGTTGAGCAGCGAGGCGTCCCAGTCGCGGGCCCGGGGGTCCGACGAGGCGCGCGCGATGGCCAGCGCCCGGTCGTGGATCGCGACCTGCTCGTCGGCCGGCGCGACCAGCGCCACCATGTGGAGGGCGTCGACCTGCAGCGCGTCGTAGCCGGCCGCCGACGCCGTCGCCGCTGCCTGCTCGAACAGCGGCCTGGCCTCGTCGGGGTGACCCGCCGAGCGCAGGACCCGGCCGCGCTCGAGGGCCAGGTAGGTCGCCGCCTCCGGGTCGTCGGAGCCGAGCCGGTCGAGCACCCGGTACGCGTCGTCGTACCGCTCCTGGAGGCCGAGGGCGCGGACGTACTGCGTGAGCCAGGAGGTGCGGTCGGGCTCGTCGGCCTGCTCGGCCACATCGAGGAAGCGCTCCCCGGAGGAGACCGGGTCGTCGAAGTCCCACAGCGGACGCGGGTCGATCATGCGGTCATCCTGGCAGGATCAGTAGGCGTGTTCGAGGACCATCCCGGCCCCGGTCAGCACCACCTCGACCCGCCGGCGCTCGGCGTCCAGCTCACGTCCGTCGGCGAGCACGACGAGCAGCTGGGCGAGACCCAGCGCCGTGCACCCCTCGGCCAGGACGTCGTCGTAGGCACGACGGATGGCGCCGATCCGGGCCGCGCTCCGGCCGTCGTCGGCATGCTGGAGCTGACGGCCGAGCCGGCGGGCGTCGCGGGCGATCTCCTCGATGGGGCGCCCTGTGGGCGCCACGTGGCGGTGGCGTCCGCCGAGGACCCGGCGGAGGCGGCCCAGGCCGGGGAGACGGGGATCGGAGAGCAGCCTGGTCACGACGGCGAGCGAGGCCACCGGCCCCGCGAAGAACGCCAGGATCACCAACCAGGCTCCCATCTGGTGACGGTAGGTCGCCGGGGCGGCTACGGCAAGCGCCATCGGGGACAATGACGCCGTGCCCGACCACCCCGCGATGCCTCCGGCGCGCCCGCACCAGCGCTTCACCGACGACGGGCGGCGCATCCGCGAGGTCCTCAGCTACTCCCGGCGCGGCAACCGGTTCACCCCGGCCCAGCAGCAGGCGTGGGACGCCCACCACGAGGCCTGGGTGATCCCCGACGACGCTGTCGACCGGCCCGACTTCCGGTGGGCCGACTGGTTCGGCCGCGAGGCGCCCCTCGTCGTCGAGATCGGCTCGGGGGTCGGTGAGGCGACCGGCGTGCTGGCCGCCGCGCGACCGGCGTACGACGTGCTGGCGCTGGAGGTCTGGAGCCCCGGCATCGCCGCGTCCCTGGCCGAGGTGGCCGCGGCCGGTGCGGCGAACGTGCGCTTCTGCTCGGTCGACGCGGTCTGGGTACTGAGCCACCTCCTGGCGCCCGGGTCGCTGAGCGAGATCTGGACGTTCTTCCCCGACCCCTGGCCCAAGACCCGGCACCACAAGCGGCGCCTGGTGGACGCGCCGTTCGCCCACCTCGCGGCGCAGCGGCTCGTCCCGGGCGGCACCTGGCGCCTGGCCACCGACTGGGCCGACTACGCCGAGCAGATGCGGGGCGTGCTGGACGCCGAGCCGGGGCTCGAGGGAGGGGTCGTGGAGAGGTGGGCCGACCGTCCGGTCACCAAGTTCGAGCGCAAGGGGCTCGCGGCCGACCGCGTCATCACCGACCTGGCCTACCGACGCCGCTGAGCCGCACGTCTCCGGCAGGGGCGGCCGGTCTCCTGCCAGACTGCGCCCATGACGCAGCAGCCCCCGCCGCCGTACGGCGCCCCCGGCTACCCCTACGCCCCACCGCCGCCCAAGCACCCGCAGGCCGTCACGGTGCTGGTGCTCGGGATCCTGGGGGTCGTGGTGTGCGGGCTGTGCGGGCCGTTCGCGTGGACCATGGGCAACCGGATCGAGCGGGAGATGGCCGCAGCGCCGGGCCGCTGGAGCGGCAGCACCGAGGTCACGATCGGCAAGATCCTCGGCATCGTCGCAACCGCCCTGCTCGGGCTGGCGGTGGTCTTCCTCGGGATCTTCGTCGTGTTCGGGGTCCTGGCCGGCATCTCGAGCAGCGGCTCGTAGGCCTCTAGCCCACCAGCGCCGCCACGGCCTCGGCGAACACGGCGGTGTGGCGGTCGACGTCGGCTCCGCTGTGGTGCGGTGAGAACAGCGCCATGTTGTGGAACGGCGTCAGGAGCACCCCGCGGTTGAGCGACCAGAGGTGCAGGAAGCCCTCGAGGTCCTCGTCGACGGCCGCGGCGGCGTCGGCCCCGTTGCGCGGCGGCGGGCAGAACCAGTACTCCGCCCGGCAGCCCAGCCGCTGCACGTGCCAGGGCAGGTCGTGCCGCTCGATGACGTCCTGGACGCCCGCGGTGAAGCGCTCCGCGAGCGGGATCGCCACGGCGAAGTCCTCCTCCCGGAGTGCGGAGGAGAGCGCGGCGCGGGAAGCAGCCAGGGCGAGGCCGTTGGCGGTCAGCGTCCCCCCGACCCCGGCCACGTCGATCTCGTGGCCGAGCATCGGCTCGCGCAGGGCGTCAGCGACCTCGGCGGTCATGCCGTAGGCAGCGATCGGGACGCCGCCGCCGATCGGCTTGCCCACGACCAGGAGGTCGGGGTCGAGGCCCCAGGCCGCGGTAGCGCCGCCCGGACCGGCACACAGCGTGTGGGTCTCGTCGTTGACCAGCAGGACGCCGTGCCGGCGGGTGATCTCGCGGACGGCGGCGAGGTAGCCCTCGTCGGGCAGCACGATGCCGATGTTGGTGAGAGCGGGCTCCATCAGCAGGCAGGCGACGTCACCGACCGCGAGCCGACGGTCGAGGGCGTCCGCGTCGTTGAACGGGACCACTGCCGTGGTCTCGGCGACGTCGACCGGGGCGCCCAGCAGCCCAGGTCGGGGTACGACGCGGTCACCGTCGAGGGTCGCGAAGGCCTCGTCGACCGTGCCGTGGTAGCACCAGTCCATCACCGCAACGCGCGGCCGGCCGGTGATGTGGCGGGCGAAGCGCAGCACGAAACGGTTGGCGTCGGTCGCCGTCATCGCGAACTGCCACTGCGGCAACCCGAACCTGCGGGCGAGCTCCTGCGAGACCCAGATGGCGTCGTCCGAGGGCAGCATCGTGGTGAGGCCGGACGCCGCGCGGCGGGCCACCGCCTCCGCGACGGCCGGGAGCGCGTGCCCGGTCATGGCTCCGGTGTCGCCGAGGCAGAGGTCGACGTACTCCACGCCGTCGACGTCGGTGAGCCGCGCCCCCGTCGCCGACTCGACGAACAGCGGGAACGAGCCCGCCCAGCGGGTCATCCAGGGCATCGGGACGCCGGCGAGGAGCGAGTCGGAGGCACGGGCCGACAGCTCCTGGGAGCGCGGGTGGGTCTGGACGAACCGGTGCTCCTCGTCGGCGCGCAGGGACGTGAGTCGGTCGCGGTCGATCATGCGCGCATCCTCGCACTGGTTCAGCGGCGTCGGATCAGACGCGTGCGGAGGGTCTCGTCGCGGTGCAGCCGGGCCACGTCGCGGTCGCGCCGGCCGGCCAGGACGGCGGCCAGGAAGTCCCAGGAGGTGGTGCCCGGCGGCGGCGGGGGAGCGGCGTACGGCGCGAGGCGAGTCGCGAGACTGTCGCCCAGCCGCCGGCGCGTGGCCGGGTCGAGCGACGGCAGCCGGATCAGGTAGGCCCGGACGGCCAGCACCAGGTCGACCGGTGGTGCGCTCAGGTCGGCCGACGCAGCCCACCGGCGGAGGGCGGGCGGCATCGGGGCCGGCGCGGGGAGGGTCAGCTGGGCGCGGTCACGCACGACGTAGGTGCCGGCGGCGTGGTCGCCGATCCGCTTCCCCTTCGAGCTGACCATCGAGCTGATCAGGGCCGGCCCGCCGAAGAGTGCGTAGATCTCCACGATCCCGACCAGCGCGCGGACGAACGACTGCTGCCCGGTGACGGTGCCCCCGTCGTCGCGCACGACCCGCAGCCCGAAGGCCAGCTTGCCGGGGGACCTCCCACGGGTGAGGGTCTCCACGGCCGTCGGGTAGAGCAGGAAGGTCGCCACCAGCCAGCAGATCACCGCGACCCCCTGGAGCGCCACGTCCGCGTGCGCGCTGACCACCAGCGCCAGGAAGACCAGGGCGGACCCGAGGACCAGGGTCGACGCCACGTCGAGCGCTCCGGAGGCCAGGCGGACGGGCGCCGTGGCTGCGGGCAGGTCGAGGGCGACGGCCTCGCCGGTGACGAGGTCGTCGTCGGTGAGCATCGCGTACTCCGGGAACGACATCGCCGACAGTTTAGAGTCGCGGCGTGGACCTGGACGCCTACGTCGTCGCGCACCGCGCGGAGTGGGAGCGCCTCGACACCCTGACCCGGACCCGGCGGCTCGACGGTCCGGGGAGCGACGAGCTGACCGAGCGCTACCAGCGCGTGGCCACCCAGCTGTCGGTGATCCGGACGGCGGCTCCCGACGCCGCGGTCATCAGCTATCTCTCGGTACTGCTCAGCCGGGCTCGCAACCGGGCCGGCGCCCGACGCGGAGGCACGTGGCACGGCATACGGCACTTCGTGGCGCAGCGGTTCCCGGCCGCGCTCTACCGGCTCCGCTGGTGGTGGATCGGGACGGCGCTGACCAGCGTGGCGCTCACCTTCGTGATGATGTGGTGGCTCCTCGACCACCCGAACGTCGAGCAGTCGCTGCTGTCTCCGGCGCAGGTCGACGACCTGGTGAACCACCAGTTCGCCGGCTACTACAGCCAGTACGCCGCCTCTCACTTCGCCCTGCAGGTCTGGACCCACAACGCGTGGGTCACCGCCCTGCTCCTCGCCTTCGGTGCGCTCGGGGTGCCGGTGGTCTACCTGCTGTTCGAGAACGTCGCGAACATCGCGATCATCGGCTCGATCATGACCCGGCACGGGCGGGCCGGTGAGTTCTGGGGGCTGATCATGCCCCACGGCACCCTCGAGCTGACCGCCGTCTTCGTCGCGGGTGGCGTCGGGCTGAAGCTGTTCTGGTCCTGGGTCGAGCCAGGTGACCTGACCCGGTCGCAGTCGTTCGCCCGGGAGGGCCGGACCGCCGCGACGGTCGCCCTCGGGCTGGTCGGCGTGCTCGCGGTCAGTGGGTGCCTCGAGGCGTTCGTGACCCCCAGCCCGCTGCCCACCTGGGCCCGGATCGCGATCGGCCTCCTCGCCGAGGCGACGTTCCTGGCCTACGTCTTCGTGCTCGGCCGCCGGGCCGTCCTCGGCGGGGAGACCGGCGACCTCGACGAGGCGCTGCTCGGCGACCGGGTGGCCGGCCAGTCCTGAGCGGGGACCTGTCAGCGCGGCCGTCAGCCGCGCCGGGAGACCGAAGCCACCAGCGAAGCCCGCTCGCGGGCAAGCCGCCTCGCTCAGAGGAGGCCGCGGGCCTTGAGCGCCAGGTAGTGGTCGGCGAGGGCGGGTGGCAGCGCGTCGGCCGGGACGTCGATCACGTCGAGGCCGAGCGCCTCGAGCAGGTCGGCGGTGGCCCGCCGTCGGGCCAGCGCCTGCTCGGCCGCGGCCGCGGCGTACACCGCGTCGAGGCCGTCCCGGCCGGCGGCGATGCGCTCCAGCTCCGGGTCGCGGACCGACGCGAGCACCACCCGGTGGTGCCGCACCAGCACCGGCAGCGCCGGCAGCAGGCTCTCCTCGACCGCGGAGGGCTCGAGCGGGCTGAGCAGCACCAGGAGCGCTCGCTGCCGGCCGAGACTCTGGACCGCCCCGGCCAGGGCCGTCCAGTCGGCCTCGGCGATCTCGGGCTCGAGGGTCGCCAGGACGTCCTCGAGCCGGCCGGTGGCGTCGCGGGCGCCGGCGAGCCGGAGCCGCGCCCGTACCCGGCGGTCCCCGGCGACGACGTCCACCCGGTCACCGGCCCGGGCCGCCAGGGTGGTGAGGAGGAGGGCCGCCTCCATCGCCGAGTCGAGGCGCGGGACGTCGTCGACCCGGGCCGCGGAGACCCGCGAGGTGTCGAGCACGAGGACGACGCGCCGGTCGCGCTCGGGCTGCCACGTGCGGACGACGACGTCGCGGGTGCGCGCGGACGCCCGCCAGTCGATGGAGCGGACGTCGTCGCCGCGGACGTACTCGCGCAGCGAGTCGAACTCCGTCCCCTGGCCGCGCACGCGCACCGCCGCCCGGCCGTCGAGCTCCCGGAGCCGGGCCAGCCGCGACGGGAGGTGCTTGCGGGACTCGAACGGCGGCACCGACCGCACGGCGCCCGCGACGTCACGCGTCGCCTGCCGGGCAGCCAGCCCCAGCGGTCCGGACGTCCGGATCGTGACGCCCACGGCCCGCAGCTCTCCGCGCCGGTGTGGCCGTAGCCAGGTCGTCACCGCGTGTCCGGAGCCCGGCACCAGCCGCAGCCGGTGCCGGTTGTCGTGGGCGCCGGCTGACGGCTGCCACGCGTCGCGGACCAGCAGCGTGGCCCGGCGTCGTCCGGTGTTGGTCAGGTCGAGCGTGCTGGGTGCGTCGTGGCCGGCTCGCACCCGCCCCGGCGGGCGTCGTACGACGTCCACCTGGCGGGGCGAGGGGGCCAGGGCCACGTCGACGGCGACGAGGACAGCCACGCCGAGGACCCACAGCCACATCGTCGAGAGCTCCGGGCGCAGCACGACCGCCACCACCCCCAGCAGGAGGAGGAGCGGGACGCGTCCGGTGATGGCCACCAGGCGACTAGCGCGGGACCGGGACGGAGGCGAGCGCCGAGCCGAGCACGGCGCCGACCTCGACCCCCTCGAGCTCGGCCTCCGGACGGAGGGCGAGCCGGTGCGCCAAGGTGGCGTGGGCCAGCGCCTTCACGTCGTCCGGCGTCACGAAGCCGCGGCCCGACAGCCATGCCCATGCCCGCGCGGTCCGCATCAGGGCGACCGCGCCGCGGGGGCTGGCGCCCAGCCCGAGCGAGGGCGACTGTCGGGTCGCCCGCGCCACGTCGACGACGTACGCCGCGACCTCGGGCGACACCTGCACCTCGCGCACCGCGCGCCGGCCGGCCTCGACGTCGGCGGCCGAGGCGACCGCGGAGATCCCGGAGCCGGCGACGTCCTGCGGGTCGAACCCGGCCGCGTGCCGGCGCACGATCTCGAGCTCCGCGTCGCGCTGCGGCACGGGCAGCACGACCTTGAGCAGGAACCGGTCGAGCTGGGCCTCGGGGAGCGGGTAGGTGCCTTCGTACTCGACGGGGTTCTGCGTGGCTGCGACCAGGAAGGGCTTGGGCAGCACGTGGGTGACGCCGTCGACGGACACCGAGCCCTCCTCCATCGCCTCGAGCAGGGCGGACTGTGTCTTGGGAGGGGTGCGGTTGATCTCGTCGGCCAGCAGGAGGTTGGTGAAGACCGGACCCTCGCGGAAGGTCAGCTCGCCGCGGGCGCCCTCGACCACCATCGAGCCGGTGATGTCGCCCGGCATCAGGTCGGGGGTGAACTGCACCCGGTGCGTCTCCACCGACAGCGCCCCGGCCAGGCTGCGCACGAGCAGCGTCTTCGCGACGCCGGGCACTCCCTCCATCAGCACGTGGCCGCCGCACAGCAGCGCGACCAGCAGGCCCGAGACCGCGGCGTCCTGTCCGACCACGGCCTTGGCGACCTCGGCCCGGACCGCCGCCAGCCGCTCGCGGACGTCGTCCCCGGACGCGGCGGGTCCCGCGGTGGGCTCGGGCGTGTGGTCGGTCATCGGTGCGACACCTCTCTGTCGAGCTCGGCCAGGCGCTGCGCCAGGTCGGTCAGGTCATGGTCGTGGGCGGGCGGCGGGACGTCGGGCCGCAGCAGCGACGACGACATCGTCGACCGACCGTCCGGTGTGGTCGGCCACGGCGACGACGACCTGCGCCGGGTCGGCGTGCCGTGGCAGGCGGAGCCGAGCGGCCAGGCTCGTGCGGCTGGCCGCCCGCAGGGAGGCCGCGGCATGCCCGCGGTCGCCGGAGCGCCGGTAGAGGCGCCCGAGGTTGCGGGTCGTCTCGACCGACTTGACCTCGACCGGCAGCGGCTCGCGGGCCAGCGGCCCCAGCCTGCGGGCGCGCCACCCGACCAGGGCGACCCCGGCCGCCCCCAGCAGCCACAGCGCCGGGCGCAGCCAGTCCGGCAGGAGGCCGGCCAGGGAGATCCCGTCGCCCCCCTGCAGGTCGGCCAGCGCCGGCACGTACCAGACCAGCCGGTCGCGTCCGCCGAGCAGCCGCAGGGCGACGGCAGCGTTGTCGCCGGCGAGCACCTGGTCGTTGGTGAGCGCGTCGGAGGCGCCGAGCAGGGTCAGCCCGCGGCGCGGCTGGGCGACCAGCACGCCATGCTCCGCAGGGAAGCAGCCGGCGGTGTCGTAGGCGTCGGCCGTGGTCACCTGGAGCGACAGCCCGTCGTACGACGAGCAGCCGGCGGCGACGGCGCCCCGCGGCTCGGTGGGGGAGGGGAAGGTGCCCGCGCCGAGCTGGCGCATCAGCCCCGGCCCCGGCGCGACCACCACCAGCGACGCCTGGCCCTGGTGGCGCAGCAGGCGCCGGGTCGTCGACCGGCCGAGGTTGTCCGAGGACGTGACCACGATCGTGGTCGAGGCGTCCACCGGCAGGCGCTCGAGGTCGGCGGCGCTCCGGGCCACGGTGACGTCGACCCCCTCCCGGGCCAGCACCCGGGCCACCGCCTGCGCACCGTCGCCACCGGGGTTGTCGGGGTCGAGCGCCGCGGTCTGCCGCGGCGCGTGGTGGAAGGCCAGCGCGGTCACCAGCACCGCCACCACGCCCGCCACCCCGATCAGCACCCCCCAGCGGTGCTCGCCCAGCCACCTCATCGGGCACCCACCGCCTCGCCGGCCAGCTCGTCGTCGAGGCGGAGCACCTCGCGGGCCTGGTCGTCGGTGGCCGGGCGCCCGCCGTACAGCGTGACGTCGAAGAGGTCGGCCGCGGCGGTGATCCGGCGCCCCGACCCGTCGTACGCCGAGGCGAGCAGCGCCGCGATCTCGTGCGCTGTCGCGCCCGGGCGGTCCTCCAGGCGGCCGCGCTCGATCTGACGCGCCGCGAGGGCGCGGTAGCCCTCCACCACCGCCTCGGAGAACCGGCCCACCGCCAGCGCCTCCTCGGCCCGTCGCCTCAGGTCGTCGGCGGCCGGGCGGTCTCCGGGAGCACTGCGTGGTCGCGGTGCCGACGCTGCCGACGGTCACGTCGTACCTGGGACAGCACCAGGATCAGTCCGACCGCCAGCAGCAGCACCACGACGATCGCGGCCAGGGCGGTCAGCGTCGACGAGCCCGATGCGGCAGAGACGCCGCTACGGAAGATCCGGCCGACCCAGGCCACGAGCCGGCCCCAGAGGTCGGTGCGGTGGTAGTCGCTGTGCAGCAGCTCCTCACGGAGCAGGCGCCGGCCCTCGGCTCCCGAGGGGTCGAGCGGCGGTCCGGTGGGCGGCATGAGGGGCAGCATCAGGCGACGGGGACCCCGGCCCTGCTCAGCAGCTCGACGTCGTAGGCCTCCTTGCGGATGCGCTGGTCGAGGTAGAGCAGGGCGCTGATCGCAGCGGTGAAGGGCTGGAGCACCGCGGAGGTGATGACCGAGCCGATCGAGGTCAGCAGTACGTAGGCCTGCAGGCCGTGGCTGTTGTTCCCCGTCAGCAGCAGCTGCCCGGCGATGTTGAACGGCGCGCCCAGGATGCTGCCGGCGAACGCGACCACGAGCCCGGTCAGCAGGAGCAGTCCGAGCAGCCGCCAGAACTGCCGGGAGCTCAGCCGCACCGCCCGTCCGATCGCCCCGACGACGCCGACCGGCTCCAGCATCAGGGCCGGTACGGCGAGCAGCCGGACCCGCACGGAGAAGACGAGGTAGAACACCAGCAGGGCAGGCGCCAGCACGACCCCGGCGAGGATCGTCACCCCGATGCTGGCGTTGAGGGCGAGCAGGACGACCACGCCCGCCGCCACCGCGATCGCCACCACGGTGGTCAGGCCCAGCAGGAACGCCATGCCGAGCAGCCGCCAGCGCTTGCCCCGCGTGGCGCCCCAGGCCTCCCCGATGGTCAGGGTGCGACCCACGGCGGCCGCCGAGGTGACGTGGGCGACCATGCCCGAGACGTAGAGCAGGCCGATCGACCGGAGCTGGGCGCCGATCAGGATCCCCGCGAAGGCGCCGACCATCCCGACCAGCTGGTCATGGGTGATCGTGCCGTCCGGTCCCTGCGGCTGGAGACCGCCGGTGTCGCCGGTCACGAGCGTGAACAGCGCCGGCACGAGCGTGGCGACCGCTGCGACCAGGACGGCGACGCCGATCGTGGCCTGGGGGTTGTAGCGGATGATCCGGAACGCGCCGTCGAAGAGGTCACCGAGGCGGAGCGGGCGCAGCGGGATCGCGCCGGGCTTGTGGGCTGCCTGCTGGTGGTAGGGCGGGGGCTGCTGCTGGGGGGTCTGCCACCCGGCCTGGGGCGGGTAGCCCGGCTGCCACCCCGGCTGCGGGGCGAACTGTCCCCAGCCCGGCTGCGGACCGGGGGGCCCAGGAGGCTGCCAGCCCGGCGGGGGTGCCTCCGGCTCGCCCCAGCCGGGCGGGGGTGGCTGGTCTCCCGACACGGCGGCACGCTCCTCGCACGGGTTCCGACGACGGGGAGCCCGTCCCGTGGCGGACCCCGTGGAGCGACATGATGTCAGGTGCCGGACGCGCCCGGGCGCCGCTTCCGCGGTCCGGGTGGCGGCGGATTTGGCGCACGGGGGGACATCTGTCAGGATTGTCCGGTTGCTCCGGCGGGTTGCCGGGGTGCGTTGCACTTGACTGTTGAATCGCGTCTCCCGCTGGTTCGTGGTCGCCGTGCGTCGCGCCGAACCTGGAGACCCGATGGTCCGACCCCGGTCGGACACCCACCAACACGATGCAGGAATCCTCTCAAAGGGAGCCCCTGTGTGCCGCGGACACCGCGACACGCCCGACCTCGGGGGTCGGGGAATCGAGCGGGCGGGCAACACAAACGGACGGCCCGACCGGGGTCGTACGAACGGATGCGGCAAGCACGAACGAAGAGGACGGAGAGACCTATGGCGGGACAGAAGATCCGCATCAGGCTCAAGGCCTATGACCACGAGGTGATCGACACCTCGGCGCGCAAGATCGTGGACACCGTCACCCGCACGGGTGCGAAGGTCGCCGGCCCGGTGCCGCTGCCGACCGAGAAGAACGTCTACTGCGTCATCCGCTCGCCGCACAAGTACAAGGACTCGCGCGAGCACTTCGAGATGCGCACCCACAAGCGGCTGATCGACATCATCGACCCCACGCCCAAGACCGTCGACTCCCTGATGCGCCTCGACCTGCCGGCCGGTGTCGACATCGAGATCAAGCTCTGAGGCTTCCTGACATGACGATCGAACGAAACGTGAAGGGCCTGCTGGGCACCAAGCTCGGCATGACCCAGGTCTGGGACGAGAACAACCGCGTCGTCCCCGTGACCGTCGTCGCGGCGTCCACCAACGTCGTGACCCTGGTCCGCAAGCCCGAGAGCGACGGCTACAACGCCATCCAGGTCGGCTTCGGCGAGATCGACAGCCGCAAGGTCACCCAGCCGGTGGCCGGGCAGTTCGTCAAGGCCGGCGTGACGCCCGCGTCGCCACGTGGCCGAGATCCGCACCGCCGACGCCGGGTCCTACACCGTGGGCCAGGAGCTGGCCGTCGACACCTTCGCCGCCGGCGAGGAGATCGACGTCACCGGCACCACCAAGGGCAAGGGCTTCGCCGGTGTCATGAAGCGGCACGGCTTCCACGGCGTCGGCGCCTCCCACGGTGCCCACAAGAACCACCGCAAGCCGGGCTCCATCGGCGCCTGCGCGACCCCCGGTCGCGTGTTCAAGGGCGTGCGGATGGCCGGCCGGATGGGTTCGGACACCGTCACCACCCAGAACGTCACCGTCCACGCGGTCGACGCCGACAAGGGCCTGATCCTGCTCAAGGGTGCCGTTCCCGGCCCCAAGGGTGGTCTCATCGTCCTCCGCTCGGCCGCGAAGCGCGCGAAGGAGGCCTGAGCATGGCAAACGAAGCGAAGGTCGTGAAGGTCGACCTCCCGTCGGAGATCTTCGACGTCGAGGTCAACATCCCGCTGATCCACCAGGTCGTCGTCGCCCAGCAGGCGGCGGCGCGTCAGGGCAGCCACGCCACCAAGCGCCGCGGCGACGTCCGCGGTGGTGGCCGCAAGCCCTACCGCCAGAAGGGCACCGGCCGGGCCCGCCAGGGCTCGACCCGCGCTCCGCAGTTCGCCGGCGGTGGCGTCGTGCACGGCCCGCAGCCGCGCAGCTACGCCCAGCGCACCCCCAAGAAGATGGTGGCCGCCGCCCTGCGCGGCGCCCTGTCCGACCGGGCCCGCGACGGCCGCATCCACGTGGTCGAGTCACTGGTCTCCGGTGAGGTCCCGTCGACCAAGGCGGCGCTGTCCGCCCTGCGCGGCCTCGTCAGCCGACCGGGCCAACTTCCTGCTGGTGCTCGAGCGCTCCGACGCGCGTGACCTGGCTCTCGCTGCGCAACGCGCCCGAGGTCCACATCGTCGCCGTCGACCAGCTCAACACCTACGACGTGCTGGCCTCCGACGACCTGGTCTTCACCCAGGGCGCCTACGACGCCTTCGTCGGTGGCACCGCCTCCTCCAGCGCCCCGGTGGCGCTGGTCGACGCGGCCGCCGAGAAGGTCGAGAAGTTGCCCAGGCGAAGAAGGCCGAGAAGGCACTGAGAAGGCCGAGCAGCCTGAGAAGGCCGAGCAGCCCGCGAAGGCCGAGAAGGTGGCGAAGGCCGACAAGCCGGCCAAGGCCGACCCGGCCGAGGTCTCCGTGGAGCTGCCGAAGGGCGCGAAGGCACCGCTGAAGAGCGGTGGCGCCCCGAAGGGCTTCGAGATCAAGGGCAACGCCGACTCGGGTCTCTTCCACGAGCCCGACGGCCAGTGGTACGACCAGACCGAGGCGGAGTTCTACTTCAAGTCGGTCGAGGACGCCGAGGCAGCGGGCTTCACCCGCGCCGGCGGCGAGAAGAAGGGCGACGACGAGTGAGCACCCTGCACAAGGACCACCGCGACATCCTGCTCGCGCCGGTGGTGTCGGAGAAGAGCTACGGGCTCCTCGACGCCAACAAGTACACCTTCCTGGTGCACCCCGACGCCAACAAGACCGAGATCAAGATCGCGGTCGAGAAGGTCTTCGGCGTCAAGGTCACCTCGGTCAACACCATCAACCGCCAGGGCAAGGCCCGTCGTACCCGCTCGGGCATCGGCCGCCGCAAGAACACCAAGCGCGCGATCGTCAGCCTGGCCGAGGGCCACCGCATCGACATCTTCGGAGGTCCGGTCTCCTGACCGGGCTCCTGACTAGGACGAGAAACCATGGCAATCCGCAAGTACAAGCCGACCACCCCGGGCCGTCGCGGCTCCTCGGTGGCCGACTTCGTCGAGATCACCCGGACCACGCCGGAGAAGTCGCTGACGCGGCCGCTGCCCAAGAAGGGCGGCCGTAACAACCAGGGCCGGATCACCACCCGTCACCAGGGCGGTGGCCACAAGCGCGCCTACCGGATCATCGACTTCCGTCGCTACGACAAGGACGGCGTGCCCGCGAAGGTCGCGCACATCGAGTACGACCCCAACCGCACCGCCCGGATCGCGCTGCTGCACTACGCCGACGGCGAGAAGCGCTACATCGTGGCGCCCAAGGACCTGTTCCAGGGCATGATGCTGGAGTCGGGCCCGACCGCCGACATCAAGGTGGGCAACAACCTGCCGCTGCGCAACATCCCGGTCGGTACCACGATCCACTGCATCGAGCTGCGGCCCGGGGGCGGCGCCAAGATCGCCCGCTCCGCCGGCAACTCCGCCCAGCTCGTCGCCAAGGAGGGCTCGCGCGCCACGCTGCGCATGCCGTCCGGTGAGATGCGGTTCGTCGACGTCCGCTGCCGCGCCTCGATCGGTGAGGTCGGCAACGCCGAGCAGTCCAACATCAACTGGGGCAAGGCCGGCCGCATGCGCTGGAAGGGCAAGCGCCCGACCGTCCGCGGTGTCGTGATGAACCCCGTCGACCACCCGCACGGTGGTGGCGAGGGCAAGACGTCCGGTGGGCGTCACCCGGTCAGCCCGTGGGGCAAGCCCGAGGGCCGCACCCGTCGCAAGGGCAAGGCCAGCGACAAGCAGATCATCCGTCGCCGCCGTACCGGCAAGAAGCGCTGAGCAGGGAGATAGAGACAGATGCCTCGCAGCCTGAAGAAGGGCCCGTTCGTCGACGGCCACCTGATGAAGAAGGTGGACGCCGAGAACGACGAGGGCTCCCACAACGTCATCAAGACCTGGTCGCGCCGCTCGATGATCGTGCCCGCCATGATCGGCCACACGATTGCCGTGCACGACGGCCGCAAGCACGTCCCCGTCTTCGTGACCGACTCGATGGTCGGCCACAAGCTGGGGGAGTTCGCCCCGACCCGCACCTACCGCGGGCACGTCAAGGACGACCGGAAGGGCCGCCGCCGCTGACGCGGGGGCAGCTCAGAGGAGACAGAGAACCATGCCTGTGACCGAGCGCCGGCGCACCAGCGCCCGCCGCGAGTCGCTGCTCGGCGACCAGCCGGGGGCCTTCGCGAGCGCACGCTTCGTGCGGATCACCCCGATGAAGGCCCGCCGGGTCACCCAGATGATCCGCGGCCTTCCGGTCGACGACGCCCTCGCCCTGCTGCAGTTCGCCCCGCAGTCCGCCGCGAGACGGTCTACAAGGTGCTGGAGTGCGCGTCGCCAACGCCGAGACCACCGAGGACCTCGACCGCGCCGACCTGGTCGTCAGCAACTGCCAGGTCGACGAGGGTCCGACCATGAAGCGCTGGCGCCCGCGCGCCCAGGGTCGCGCTACGCGGATCCTCAAGCGCACCAGCCACATCACCCTGGTCGTGACGCCTCGCCCCCAGCCTGTGCAGACCAAGCAGGGCGAGACCAAGAACCGGAAGAAGGGGAAGGCCTGATGGGCCAGAAGATCAACCCGAACGGCTTCCGCCTCGGCATCTCCACCGACCACAAGTCGCGGTGGTACGCCGACAAGCTCTACAAGTCGTACGTCGGCGAGGACGTCGCGATCCGCCGGCTCCTGTCCAAGGGCATGGAGCGGGCCGGCATCGCCAAGGTCGAGATCGAGCGCACCCGTGACCGGGTGCGGGTCGACATCCACACCGCGCGTCCGGGCATCGTGATCGGCCGCCGTGGCGCCGAGGCCGACCGCATCCGCGGCGACCTCGAGAAGCTCACCGGCAAGCAGGTCCAGCTGAACATCCTCGAGGTCAAGAACCCCGAGGTCGACGCGCAGCTGGTCGCCCAGGGCGTCGCCGAGCAGCTCAGCGGCCGCGTGCAGTTCCGCCGCGCGATGCGCAAGGCCATGCAGACCACGATGCGCTCGGGTGCCAAGGGCATCCGGATCCAGTGCTCGGGCCGCCTCAACGGCGCCGAGATGTCGCGCACCGAGTTCTACCGCGAGGGCCGCGTCCCGCTGCACACGCTGCGTGCCGACATCGACTACGGCTTCTACGAGGCCAAGACGACCTTCGGCCGGATCGGCGTGAAGGTCTGGATCTACAAGGGCGAGGTCGCCGGCACCCGCGCCGAGCGTCAGGCCCAGGCCGCCGCCCGCGCCGGCGTCCCCGGTCGCAGCGGCCGTCCCAGCCGGGGCGGCGAGCGCGGCAGTGACCGGCCGAGCCGTGGCACCCGCCCGACCCGTGGCGACCGCGCCGGCTCGGCACCCGAGGCCGCGCCCGCCGAGGCAGCAGCCGCCGCTCCGGCGGCGGCACCCGCCGAGTCCGGAACGGAGGCCTGAGCCATGTTGATGCCCCGTCGTCTCAAGCACCGCAAGCAGCACCACCCCAACCGGAGTGGTGCGGCCAAGGGCGGCACCCGCCTGGCCTTCGGTGACTACGGCATCCAGGCGCTCGAGGGGTCCTACGTGACCAACCGACAGATCGAGTCGGCTCGTATCGCCATGACCCGTCACATCAAGCGTGGCGGCAAGGTGTGGATCAACATCTACCCCGACCGCCCGCTGACCAAGAAGCCTGCCGAGACCCGCATGGGCTCCGGCAAGGGTTCCCCGGAGTGGTGGATCGCCAACGTCAAGCCCGGACGCGTGCTCTTCGAGCTGTCCGGCGTCGACGAGGTGACCGCTCGCGAGGCCATGCGCCGCGCGCATGCACAAGCTCCCCCTGCAAGTCCCGTTTCATCTCCCGAGAGGCAGGTGAGTTCTGATGGCCAACAGTGTGCAGGCCCACGAGCTGGACGAGATGAACAACGTCGACCTCGAGGCCCGCTTGCGCGAGGCCAAGGAGGAGCTGTTCAACCTCCGCTTCCAGGCGGCCACCGGCCAGCTGGAGAGCCACGGCCGGCTCCGCACGGTCAAGAAGGACATCGCCCGGATCTACACCGTGGTGCGTGAGCGCGAGCTCGGCATCCGGTCCACGCCGGGCGCAGACGAGAACGAGAAGGAAGGTGCTGACGCATGAGCGAGCAGACAGCGACTCAGCGCAACGCCCGCAAGGTCCGCGAGGGCCTGGTCGTCAGCGACAAGATGGACAAGACCGTCGTGGTCGAGGTCGAGGACCGCGTCAAGCACGCGCTCTACGGCAAGGTCATGCGTCGTACGTCGCGGCTCAAGGCGCACGACGAGGCCAACGACTGCGGCATCGGTGACCGGGTCCAGATCATGGAGACCCGTCCGCTGTCCGCCACCAAGCGCTGGCGCGTCGTGGAGATCCTGGAGCGTGCCAAGTGATCCAGCAGGAGTCGCGGCTCAAGGTCGCCGACAACACCGGCGCCAAGGAGATCCTCTGCATCCGGGTGCTCGGCGGCTCCGGTCGCCGCTACGCCGGCATCGGTGACGTCATCGTCGCCACGGTCAAGGACGCCATCCCGGGCGGCAACGTCAAGAAGGGCGACGTCGTCAAGGCGGTCGTCGTGCGCACCGCCAAGGAGCGCCGCCGTCCCGACGGGTCCTACATCAAGTTCGACGAGAACGCCGCGGTCATCCTGCGGCAGGACGGCGAGCCGCGTGGCACCCGCATCTTCGGCCCGGTGGGCCGCGAGCTGCGCGACAAGCGGTTCATGAAGATCATCTCGCTCGCACCGGAGGTGCTCTGAGATGGGGAAGCATTCGATGAAGATCAAGAAGGGCGACACCGTCAAGGTGATCGCCGGCAAGGACAAGGGCGCCGAGGGCAAGGTGATCCAGGTGCTCCGTGAGGAGGAGCGGGTCATCGTCGAGGGCGTCAACCGCGTCAAGAAGCACACCAAGGTCGTCCACCAGGGCGGCCGCGCCGGCACCACCGGCGGCATCATCACCACCGAGGCCCCCATCCACGTGTCCAACGTGATGCTGGTCGAGGGCGACGGCGTGACCCGGGTCGGCTTCCGCCGCGACGTGGTGCAGAAGCGCCGCCCCGACGGTTCGACGTACGCCGGCACGCGCAGCGTGCGGGTCTCGCGCAAGTCCGGGAAGGAGATCTGAGATGACCGACACCGCTACCGAGCAGCGCCACGGAGCAGAGGGTCCTGCCTGCGTCTCAAGACCCGCTACCGCGAGGAGATCCTCCCCGCGCTGCGCGAGCGAGTTCGAGATCGCCAACGTCATGCAGGTGCCCGGCCTGACCAAGATCGTGGTCAACATGGGCGTCGGCGAGGCGGCTCGCGACTCCAAGCTGATCGAGGGTGCCGTCAAGGACCTGACGGCCATCACCGGCCAGAAGCCGATGGTGACCAAGGCCCGCAAGTCCATCGCCCAGTTCAAGCTGCGCGAGGGCATGCCGATCGGCGCCCACGTCACGCTGCGGGGCGACCGGATGTGGGAGTTCCTCGACCGGCTGCTGTCGCTCGCGCTGCCCCGGATCCGCGACTTCCGTGGCCTCTCGCCGCAGCAGTTCGACGGCCAGGGCAACTACACCTTCGGTCTCACCGAGCAGGTCATGTTCCACGAGATCAACCAGGACCGGATCGACCGCCCGCGGGGCATGGACATCACGGTCGTGACCACCGCCACGAACGACGAGCAGGGTCGCGCGCTGCTGAAGCAGCTCGGCTTCCCGTTCAAGGAGAACTGACCATGGCGAAGACTGCACTCAAGGTCAAGGCGGCGCGCAAGCCCAAGTTCGCCGTCCGCGGCTACACCCGCTGCCAGCGCTGCGGCCGCCCCAAGGCCGTCTACCGCAAGTTCGGCCTGTGCCGGATCTGCCTGCGCGAGATGGCCCACCGCGGCGAGCTGCCCGGCGTCACCAAGTCCAGCTGGTGATCTCGACTCCGCTCGATCCAAGGACTCGACTCCGCCGATCACCCAAGGTCCGCACCGCTGAAGGTCCGGCCGCCGGAAACCACAGAAGAGAGAACGACACACACCATGACGATGACCGACCCGATCGCAGACATGCTGACCCGTCTGCGCAACGCCAACCAGGCGTACCACGACGCGGTGACCATGCCCTACAGCAAGCTGAAGCAGGGCGTCGCCGAGATCCTCAAGCACGAGGGCTACATCACCTCCTTCGAGGTGGCCGACGACCCGAGCGGCGGGGTCGGCAAGACGCTGACCATCACCTTGAAGTACGGCCGCCAGCCGCGAGCGCTCGATCGCCGGCGTGCGCCGGATCAGCAAGCCCGGCCTGCGGGTCTACGCCAAGACACGGGTCTGCCCAAGGTGCTCGGTGGCCTCGGCGTCGCGATCATCTCCACCAGCCAGGGCCTGCTGACCGACCGCCAGGCGAACCAGAAGGGCGTGGGTGGGGAAGTCCTCGCCTACGTCTGGTAGCCCGAGAGCCGAGAAGGAGAAACTGAGCATGTCGCGCATCGGAAGAATGCCGGTCGTCGTGCCCTCGGGTGTCGACGTCGCGATCGACGGCCCGCTGGTGACGGTCAAGGGCCCCAAGGGCACCCTGAGCCACACCGTCGTCACCCCGATCACCGTGGAGAAGGACGACGGCGTCCTCAGCGTCGACCCGTCCCGACGACGAGCGGGAGAGCCGTGCCCGTCACGGCCTGACCCGCACGCTGGTCAACAACATGGTCGTCGGTGTCACCGAGGGCTACGAGAAGAAGCTCGAGATCGTGGGCGTGGGCTACCGCGTCCTGTCCAAGGGCCCGACCCAGCTGGAGTTCCAGCTCGGCTACAGCCACTCGATCACGTTCAACGCCCCCGACGGGCATCACCTTCACGGTGGAGAGCCCCACCCGGCTCGGCGTCCAGGGCATCGACAAGCAGCTGGTCGGCGAGGTTGCCGCCAACATCCGCAAGCTGCGCAAGCCCGAGCCCTACAAGGGCAAGGGCGTGCGCTACGCCGGCGAACACATCCGCCGCAAGGTCGGAAAGGCTGGTAAGTGACCATGGCGATCTCACTCTCCAAGCACAAGCACACCGCGTCGCGGACGAAGGCGCGCCTGCACGCGTCAGGTCCGCGGTCGCAAGAAGATCTCCGGCACCGCCGAGCGTCCGCGCCTGGTGGTGACCCGGTCGTCGAAGCACATCAGCGTCCAGGTCGTCGACGACCTGCGTGGGCAAGACGCTGGTCTCGGCGTCCACCATGGAGGCCGACCTGCGCGTCGCTCGAGGGCGACAAGACCGCCAAGGCCAAGAAGGTCGGCGAGCTGGTCGCCGAGCGGGCGAAGGCCGCCGGCATCGAGTCCGTCGTCTTCGACCGCGCGGGCAACAAGTACCACGGCCGCGTCGCGGCCCTCGCCGACGCCGCCCGCGAGGGCGGGCTGACCTTCTGATGGCCACGCACGACCACAGCGGACTTATCAAGGAAGAGGACATCTCATGAGCGGACCCCAGCGCGGACAGCGCGCGGGTGGCGATCGCCGGGTGGCGGCCGCGACGACCGTCGCGGGCGGCGCCGAGAAGAGCCATACATCGAGCGCGTCGTCGCGATCAACCGCGTCGCCAAGGTCGTCAAGGGTGGTCGTCGCTTCAGCTTCACCGCCCTCGTGGTCGTCGGCGACGGTGACGGCATGGTCGGCGTCGGCTACGGCAAGGCCAAGGAGGTGCCCGCGGCGATCGCCAAGGGTGTCGAGGAGGCCAAGAAGGCCTTCTTCCGCGTCCCCCGGATCCAGGGCACCATCCCGCACCCGGTCCAGGGTGAGAAGGCCGCCGGCGTGGTCATGCTGCGCCCGGCCGCTCCCGGTACCGGTGTGATCGCCGGTGGCCCGGTGCGCGCCGTCCTCGAGTGCGCCGGCATCCACGACGTCCTGAGCAAGTCGCTCGGCTCGTCCAACCAGATCAACATCGTCCACGCCACGGTCGAGGCGCTGCGCATGCTCGAGCAGCCCGAGGCCGTCGCCGCGCGCCGTGGTCTGCCGGTCGAGCACGTCGCCCCGGCGGCGCTGCTGCAAGGCGCAGGCCGAGGCGCCCGACGGGCGTCGGCCGAGGAGGTGGCGCGCTGATGGCACAGCTGAAGGTCCAGCAGCCAAGAGTCCGCCATCGGCTGCAAGGCCAACCAGCGCGAGACCCTGCGCTCGCTCGGTCTCAAGCGGATCGGCGACGTGGTCGTCAAGGAGGACCGCCCGGAGATCCGCGGCATGGTCCAGACCGTCCGTCACCTGGTGACGGTCGAGGAGGTCGAGTGACTCATGACGTTGAAGCTGCACCACCTGCGCCCGGCCCCGGGTGCCAAGACCGCCAAGACCCGCGTGGGTCGCGGTGAGGGCTCCAAGGGCAAGACCGCCGGCCGCGGCACCAAGGGCACCAAGGCCCGCTACCAGGTGCCCGCGTGCGTTCGAGGGCGGCCAGATGCCCCTGCACATGCGCCTGCCCAAGCTGAAGGGCTTCAAGAACCCCTTCAGGGTCGAGTTCCAGGTCGTCAACCTGCGACCGGCTCGGCGAGCTGTTCCCCGAGGGCGGCGCCGTGGCGTCGACGACCTCGTCGCCAAGGGCGCGGTCCGCAAGGGCCAGCCGGTCAAGGTGCTCGGCCAGGGCGACCTCGTCGGTCGCCGTCCAGGTCAGCGCCAACGCGTTCTCCGGCTCCGCCAAGGAGAAGATCGAGGCTGCCGGCGGCACC
This sequence comes from uncultured Actinomycetota bacterium, assembly GCA_963808115.1. GTDB lineage: Bacteria > Actinomycetota > Actinomycetes > Propionibacteriales > Nocardioidaceae > Nocardioides. The sequence goes on along the minus strand of CAWEEN010000001.1, from coordinate 90,414 downwards.
ACCACCGTCGTCTGACGCCAGCGCACCAGGCGCGGTCCGGGCGGGCACCAGCCCGCCGGGTCCGCGCCTCGCGCGGTCCGCCGACGTCCGATACGGCTGTCGTGGGCCCCTGTTAGGCTTCCGGCGGCCTTCGCGGAGGCGCACGAGGGCCCGACGCCGTCGCTCGGGCGTGCGCAGTCACAACCGGTCCATGCGGTGGCGCGAGACCAAGAAAGAGGATTGCAGTGCTAGGCGCATTCGTCAACGCGTTCCGGACTCCGGACCTGCGCAAGAAGCTGTTGTTCGTCCTGTTCGATCATCGTGATCTTCCGGCTCGGCTCGCAGATCCCCGCCCCGGGCGTGAACGTCGCCAACGTCCACCAGTGCATCCAGGGCGCCACCGGCGGCGTCTACAACCTGATCAACGTCTTCTCCGGCGGCGCGCTGCTCCAGCTGACGATCTTCGCGCTCGGGATCATGCCCTACATCACCGCCAGCATCATCCTGCAGCTGCTCGTCGTGGTGATCCCGCGGCTGGAGGCCCTGAAGAAGGAGGGCCAGGCCGGCCAGACCAAGATCACCCAGTACACCCGCTACCTGACGCTCGGCCTGGCGCTCCTCCAGGCGACCGGCATCGTGGCGCTGGCCCGCTCGGGCAACCTGCTGCAGGGCTGCACACAAGACCCGCTGCTCTACAACGACAACACCTGACGTTCCTGATCATGGTCATCACCATGACCGCCGGCACCGCGGTGATCATGTGGCTCGGCGAGCTGATCACCGACCGCGGCATCGGCAACGGCATGTCGATCCTGATCTTCACCCAGGTCGTCGCCCGCTTCCCGACGTCGCTGTGGGCGCGTGCAGAAGTCCAAGGGCTGGTGGATCTTCGGCGTGGTGATCGCGATCGGCCTGGTCATCATCGCCGCCGTCATCTTCATCGAGCAGGCGCAGCGCCGGATCCCGGTGCAGTACGCCCGCCGGATGGTGGGCCGCAAGATGTTCGGCGGCACCTCGACGTACATCCCGCTCAAGGTCAACCAGGCCGGCGTCATCCCGGTCATCTTCGCCTCCTCGCTGCTCTACCTGCCGGCGATGGCCTCGCAGTTCAACCAGACACGCCGACCCGGGCTGGTCGGTCTGGATCCAGAAGTACTTCGTCCGCGGTGACCACCCGCTCTACATGATCACGTTCTTCGCGCTGATCGTCTTCTTCACCTACTTCTACGTGTCGATCACCTTCAACCCTGAAGAGGTGGCGGACAACATGAAGAAGTACGGCGGCTTCATCCCCGGGATCCGGGCGGGCAAGCCGACCGAGGACTACCTGTCCTACGTCCTGTCCCGCATCACGCTGCCAGGCGCGCTGTACCTCGGTCTGATCGCCCTGATCCCGCTGATCGCCTTCGTGCTGATCGGTGCCGACCAGAACTTCCCGTTCGGTGGTACCTCGCATCCTGATCATGGTCGGCGTCGCGCTGGACACGGTGAAGCAGATCGAGAGCCAGCTCCAGCAGCGCAACTACGAAGGGTTCCTGCGCTAGATGAGACTGATCCTGATGGGGCCGCCCGGGGCCGGCAAGGGCACCCAGGCCAAGGTGGTCGCCGAGCACTTCGGCATCCCCGCGATCTCGACCGGCGACATCTTCCGGGCCAACGTCTCCGAGGGCACCGACGCTGGGCAAGAAGGCCCAGGAGTACATGGACGCCGGTGAGTACGTCCCCGACGAGGTCACCAACCTGATGGTCCGCGACCGGATCGACGAGCCCGACGCCGCGCCGGGCTTCCTGCTCGACGGCTACCCGCGCACGCTCGCCCAGGTCGAGGAGCTCGACGGGATGGTCGGCCTTCACCGGACACCGGCTCGACGCCGTCGTCGTGCTCACCGTCGACCAGGACGAGCTCGTCGCGCGGCTGCTCCAGCGCGCCCAGAGCGAGGGTCGCGCCGACGACACCGAGGACGTCATCCGCCGCCGCCAGGAGGTCTACGCCGAGCAGACCGAGCCGCTGATCGAGCGTCTACCGCCAGCGCGGCATCGTCGAGGAGATCGACGGCATGGGCGAGGTCGACGACGTCACCAAGCGGATCTTCGACGCGCTCGACGTCGTCCCCCAGAGCTGAGCAGGCCGGCTGATGGGCCTGCTCGACCGCGGCGTCGAGATCAAGACGCCGGACCAGATCGATGCTGATGCGCCGGGCCGGGCTGCTGGTCGGGCAGACGCTCGAGCTGCTGCGCGAGGCGGCCGGTCCCGGTGTCACCACCGGCGAGCTCGACGCGGCTCGCCGAGGAGAACATCCGCTCCCACGGCGGCGTGCCGTCGTTCCTGGGCTACGGCCACCCGCCGTTCCCGGCGACGATCTGCGCGTCGGTCAACGACGAGGTCGTGCACGGCATCCCCGGCGACCGGGTGCTGCGCGACGGCGACGTGATCTCCATCGACTGCGGCGCGATCGTCGAGGGCTGGCACGGCGACGCGGCGATCACCGTCGCGATCGGCGAGGTCCCCGACGAGGTCACCGAGCTGATGCGGGTCACCGAGGACGCCCTGTGGGCCGGGATCGCGGCCGCTCGGCTGGGCGGCCGGGTCACCGACATCTCCCACGCGGTCGAGACCACCGTCCGGGCGCGCGGTGGCTACGGCATCCTCGAGGACTACGTCGGCCACGGCATCGGCACCGCGATGCACATGCCGCCCAACGTGCCCAACGTCGGGCGAGCCGGGCGCGGGCCCCAAGCTGGTCCCGGGCCTGGCGCTCGCGGTCGAGCCGATGGTCACCCTCGGCACCAGCGAGACCGACGTCCTCGACGACGACTGGACGGTCGGCACCGCGGACGGGTCGATGGCGGCGCACTTCGAGCACACCTTCACCCTCACCCCCGACGGCGCCTGGGTGCTCACCGCGCTCGACGGCGGTGCCGCCCGGCTGGCCGCGCTCGGCGTGCCCTACGGCGCTCCCGAGGGCGCTGTCTGAGGTCTTCGTGGGGTTTCGTCGCCCTCGATAGGTTCGCCGCATGCACGTGACGCCCCTGGTCTGGTGGACCACCATCCTCGTGACGTCCGCGATCCTGGTCTTCGACGTCTTCGTGATCGGCCGGCGGCCGCACGAGCCCTCGCGGCGCGAGGTGGTGGTGGCGCTGGTCGTCTACATCGGCCTCGCCGTCGTCTTCGGCCTCGGGGTCTGGTACTTCGCCGGGAGCCAGTACGGCGGTGAGTTCTTCGCCGGCTGGCTCACGGAGTACTCCCTCTCGGTCGACAACCTCTTCATCTTCATCGTGATCATGGGCAAGCTGCGCCGTCCCGCGAGAGCTCCAGCAGAGCGCGCTGATGGTCGGGATCGTGCTCGCGCTGGTCCTGCGCGGCATCTTCATCGCGGTCGGGGCGGCTGCGATCGCACAGTTCAGCTGGGTCTTCTACATCTTCGGATTCTTCCTGGTCATGACCGCCGTCAACCTGTGGCGCGAGGCCGGCGACGACGAGGGCGGGTACGACGAGCCGCGGCTGGTGGGCTGGGCGCGCCGGCACCTTCCGTTCACCGAGAGCTGGAACGGCCCGAAGCTGACCGTGCGGGAGAACGGCTCGCGGATGTTCACCCCGATGTTCCTGGTGATCTTGACCCTGGGCGTCACCGACCTGCTGTTCGCGCTCGACTCGATCCCCGCGATCTACGGCCTGACCGACGAGCCCTACCTCGTGCTGACCGCCAACATCTTCGCGCTGATGGGGCTGCGCCAGCTCTACTTCCTGATCGGCGACCTGCTGAAGAGGCTGGTCTACCTCTCCTACGGACTCGCGTTCCTGCTCCTGTTCATCGGCGTGAAGCTGATCCTGCACGCCCTGCACGAGAACACGCTGCCGTTCGTCAACGGCGGCGACCCGGTCGACTGGGCGCCCGACGTCCCGATCTGGGTCTCGCTGGCCGTCATCATCGGCACCCTGGCGATCACCACCGTGGCCAGCCTCGTCGCCGACCGCCGACGCGGGGGCGCCCCGGCCTGAAGCTAGGCCTTCTTGGCGGTCTTCTTCGCCGTCGTCCGGGTCGAGGACCTCGTGGTCTTCTTCGCCGGCGCCGTGGACTTCAGCCGTACCCGCGGCGCCCGGCCGTCCTTCTGCTCCACCTCGAGATAGGGCTGCGCGCGGGCGAGGAGACTGAGCTTGGAGAAGCCGTAGTTGCGCGGGTCGAACGACGCATGGGTGTTCGACAGGTAGGTACCGACCTGGCCGAGCGACGCCCAGCCGTCGTCCTGGGACGACGTCTCGACGGCCCGCGTGAGGATCCGCTTGAGGTCGGGCAGCCGCGGCGGCTCGCCCGGGTCCGCCTCCTCGGCGGGCGCGTCCTCCTCCTCCCGGCCGAGCACCTCGAGGAAGATGAACTTGTCGCAGGCCGCCACCAGCGACGGTGGCGTACGGCGCCGGCCGAGGCCGTAGACCGTCGTCCCGGACTCCCGCAGCCGGGTGGCGAGGCGGGTGAAGTCGGAGTCGCTGGAGACGATCGCGAACGCGTCGAGGTTGCCGGAGTAGAGCAGGTCCATCGCGTCGATGATCAGCGCCGAGTCGGTGGAGTTCTTGCCGGTCGTGTAGGCGAACTGCTGGACCGGCTGGATCGCGTGCCGGTGGAGCTCGGCCTTCCAGCTGACCAGGTTCTGCGTCGTCCAGTCGCCGTAGGCGCGCTTGACCGTCGGGACGCCGTAGCGCGCGAGTTCTTCCAGGATGGCTGCGGCGTGAGAGGCTGAGGTGTTGTCGGCGTCGATCAGGACAGCCATCCGGGTGGCAGGCTCGGGCACGCGGGCTCCTCGGGGTCGGGCCGCCACGCTAGCCCAGCCGCCAGGGGGCGGCGAGGCCGCCGCCGGATTAGGGGTTGCGACCCCCTTCGACCTAAACTGGCGTGTCGGCCCAACTTGGGTCTGCTTCGCGGTGCCTCGCGGCTGCCCGGACCATCTCACGACAACGTCTGAATCGTCGTGTGCGCGTCGGGAATGAGGCGCGCGCAGCGACCACGAGAGGTCCACCGGCGCCCCGTTCGACGGGGCTTCGGAGGTTCCCGGGTCGACGGTAGACGAGCCATCCAGCGACCAGAAGTGAGGACATGCCGAAAAAAGAAGGTGTGATCGAGATCGAGGGCACCGTCGTCGAGGCTCTCCCGAACGCGATGTTCCGGGTCGAGCTGAGCAACGGTCACAAGGTCCTGGCCCACATCAGCGGCAAGATGCGCCAGCACTACATCCGGATCCTCCCCGAGGACCGCGTGGTGGTGGAGCTCTCGCCGTACGACCTCACGCGGGGTCGCATCGTCTACCGCTACAAGTAAGCCGCCGAACGAGCCAGAAAGGGCTGACATGAAGGTCAACCCGAGCGTCAAGAAGATCTGTGACAAGTGCAAGGTGATCCGTCGCCACGGCCGCGTCATGGTGATCTGCGAGAACCCCCGCCACAAGCAACGGCAAGGATGATCCGCCCTGGAAGACCGAACGACGTTCGGGCTTCCAGTCGGATCGACCCCGTAGCGAGCTTGCTCGCGAGGGAGCCTGACCGCCACAACTGAACAAGCACCACCACAACGTGATCGCTAGCTGGTCTCGACAGGCTCGACCGACGAGATCAGTGAAGCCACCTCCGGAGCAGTGGCCGGAGCGGGTCCGAGGCGGACCCGACGCGACACGACCGAAACCGCTGTGAACCAACCGAAGGGAAACGCCACACCCATGGCACGCCTCGTCGGTGTCGACCTCCCGCGCGACAAGCGCATCGAGGTGGCACTCACCTACATCTACGGCATCGGCCGTACCCGCGCCCAGCAGCTCCTCACCGCGACCGGGGTGAACCCCGACCTCCGCGTCCACGAGCTCGGCGACGAAGAGCTGGTCAAGCTCCGCGACGCCATCGAGGGCAACGAGGAGATCAAGATCGAGGGTGACCTCCGTCGTGAGGTCCAGGCCGACATCCGTCGCAAGATCGAGATCGGCAGCTACCAGGGTCGTCGCCACCGCCAGGGCCTCCCGGTCCGCGGTCAGCGCACCAAGACCAACGCCCGTACCCGCAAGGGCCCCAAGCGCACCGTCGCCGGCAAGAAGAAGGCCAAGTAATGCCCCCGAAGAGTCGTACCGGCGCCAAGAAGGTGCGCCGCAAGGAGAAGAAGAACGTCGCCCAGGGCGAGGCTCACATCAAGAGCACGTTCAACAACACCATCGTCACCATCACCGACCCCACGGGCGCGGTGATCTCGTGGGCCTCGGCCGGCACCGTCGGCTTCAAGGGCTCGCGCAAGTCCACCCCGTTCGCCGCGCAGATGGCCGCAGAGGCCGCCGGACGTCGGGCGATGGACCACGGCATGAAGAAGATCGACGTGTTCGTCAAGGGTCCGGGTTCGGGCCGCGAGACCGCGATCCGGTCCCTGGGTGCGATCGGCCTCGAGGTCGGCACCATCCAGGACGTGACCCCGACGCCGCACAACGGTTGCCGCCCGCCGAAGCGCCGCCGCGTCTGACCCCGTCGTCAGCACGAGCACGAGATCTAGGAGTTTGTGAGAAATGGCCCGTTACACCGGCCCCATGACCAAGAAGTCGCGCCGTCTCGGCATCGACCTCGTCGGCGGCGACTCGGCGTTCGAGCGTCGCCCCTACCCTCCCGGCCAGCACGGCCGCGGACGGATCAAGGAGAGCGAGTACCTGCTTCAGCTCCGCGAGAAGCAGAAGGCCCGCTACACCTACGGCATCCTCGAGAAGCAGTTCCACAACTACTACACCGAGGCCTCGCGTCGGCAGGGCAAGACGGGTGACAACCTGCTGCAGCTGCTCGAGTGCCGCCTCGACAACGTCGTCTACCGGGCCGGCTTCGCCCGCACGCGTCGTCACGCTCGCCAGCTCGTGAGCCACGGCCACTTCCTGGTCAACGGCCACAAGGTCGACATCCCGTCGTTCCAGGTCAGCCAGTACGACATCATCGACGTGCGCGAGAAGTCGCTGGAGATGACGCCGTTCATCGTCGCCCGCGAGACCCACGGCGAGCGCGTCGTGCCGGCGTGGCTCCAGGTGCTCCCGGGCCGCATGCGCGCCCTCGTGCACCAGGTGCCGGTGCGCGCCCAGATCGACATCCCGGTCCAAGAGCAGCTGATCGTCGAGTACTACTCCAAGAAGTGATCCAGGTCGCCTCGACCCGGCACTGCCGGGACGAGGCGCCCACCGCGACAGCCGCCGCGAGCCTGCTCGCGCGGCGCCCGACAACTCCACACCGCCACCACCAGAAGATCTGAGTCCGTCATATAGCGGGTGGGCTCGGAAAGGAAAGAACAAGTGCTCATCGCACAGCGCCCGACCCTGTCGGAAGAGTCCGTCGACGAGTTCCGCTCGCGGTTCGTCATCGAGCCCCTGGAGCCGGGCTTCGGCTACACGCTCGGCAACTCCCTGCGCCGTACCCTCCTGTCGTCGATCCCCGGTGCCTCGGTCACGAGCATCAAGATCGACAGCGTCCTGCACGAGTTCTCGACGATCGAGGGCGTGAAGGAAGACGTCACCGAGATCATCTTGAACCTCAAGGGCCTGGTCGTCTCCTCGGAGCACGACGAGCCCGTGACCATGTACCTGCGCAAGTCGGGTGCGGGTGAGGTCACCGCCGGTGACATCCAGCCGCCGGCCGGTGTCGAGGTGCACAACCCCGACCTCAAGATCGCCACCCTGTCCGACAAGGGCAAGCTGGAGATGGAGCTCGTGGTCGAGCGCGGCCGCGGCTACGTCTCGGCGGTCCAGAACAAGGGCGCCGACAACGAGATCGGCCGGATGCCGGTCGACTCGATCTACAGCCCCGTGCTGAAGGTGACCTACAAGGTCGAGGCGACCCGTGTCGAGCAGCGCACCGACTTCGACAAGCTGGTCATCGACGTCGAGACCAAGCCCTCGATGAAGCCCCGCGACGCCATCGCCTCGGCCGGCAAGACCCTGGTCGAGCTGTTCGGGCTGGCCCGCGAGCTCAACGTCGAGGCCGAGGGCATCGACATCGGCCCGTCGCCGGTCGACGAGCAGCTCGCTGCCGACCTCGCCCTCCCGGTCGAGGACCTGCAGCTGACCGTGCGGTCCTACAACTGCCTCAAGCGCGAGGGCATCCACACCGTGGGCGAGCTCATCTCGCGCTCGGAGCAGGACCTGCTCGACATCCGCAACTTCGGCGCCAAGTCGATCGACGAGGTCAAGGCGAAGCTGCACGAGATGGGTCTGTCCCTCAAGGACAGCGCTCCCGGCTTCGACCCGCAGGCCGCCCTCGCGGCGTACGGCGACGACGACGACGACGCGTTCATCGAGGACGAAAGCTACTGACGTCAGGGGCCGGCGTCAGCCGGCACGTGACGACAGGAGCGCGGCCGCAGCGAGCTTGCTCGCAAGGCGGCTTGTGACCCAGCCCCGAACACGCGGGGCACCTGAGACCAAGAGCACCATCTACCCCGGTACCTGACACGGCCGGGGAGAAACCGAGAGAGACATGCCCAAGCCCAAGAAGGGTCCCCGCCTCGGCGGCAGCCCGTCCCACCAGCGGCTGATCCTGGCCAACCTGGCCACCCAGCTCTTCGAGCACCGCCGGATCACCACCACCGAGGCCAAGGCGCGCGTGCTGCGCCCGGTCGCGGAGAAGCTGATCACGAAGGCCAAGCGCGGCGACCTGCACAACCGTCGTGAGGTCCTCAAGACCGTGCGCGACAAGTCGGTCGTCCACGTGCTGTTCACCGAGATCGCGCCGACCTTCGCCGAGCGTCCGGGTGGCTACACCCGGATCACCAAGATCGGCCCCCGCAAGGGCGACAACGCCCCGATGGCCGTGATCGAGCTGGTGACCGAGGCCTACGAGCCGAAGTCGGCCCGCGCCGACAAGTCGGCGACCAAGAAGTCGGCTGCCCAGAAGACCGCGGCCCCCCAGACCGACGAGCCGGTCGAGGAGACCACCGTCGACGACACCGAGGTCGTGACCGACCCGGTGGCCGCCTCGGCGGAGGCCGTCGACCTCGAGCCCGTCGTCGAGGTCGAGGGCGTCGACAACGACGTCTTCGAGGAGACCGAGGGCGGCTTCGCCGGCAAGTACGCCGGCTCGCACGTGCTGCTGGAGGACGAGTCGCAGGCTCCCGAGGGCTTCCCGATCAAGGGCAACGAGGACTCCATGAAGTTCCACGAGCCCGACGGCCAGTGGTTCGAGCAGACCGTGGCGGAGGTGTGGTTCGACACCGTCGAGTCCGCCGAGGCCGCGGGCTTCACCCGCGCCGGCGAGTAGTCACGCCGTAGGACAGTCGAAGGCCCGTCACCTCGTCGAGGTGGCGGGCCTTCGTCGTGCGGTGGAGCCCGGCGTCGAACCCGATGACGGGCGCGGCGGACATCCTGCTGCACGCCGGAGGCGAAGTGCGATAGGCAGGTGCCATGGCAGGAGTCGTGGTCGTCGGGGAGTCGCTGGTCGACATCGTGCAGCGTGCCGACGGTGCGACCGTCGAGCATGCCGGCGGGAGCGCGGCCAACGTCGCAGTCGCCCTGGCGCGGCTCGGAAGACCGGTCGAATTCGTGACCGCGTACGCCGACGACGCACGCGGAGCGGTGCTGGCGCGTCACCTCAACCAGTCGGCCGTGAGCGTCGCCGGTGACCCGTTCGCGCTGGCCCGGACCGCCACGGCGCTGGCCACGATCGCCGCCGACGGCAGCGCGACGTACACGTTCGACATCGACTGGCGGCTCAACCCGCTGCCCGAGCTCAGGCCGATGGTCGTGCACACCTGCTCGATCGGCGCCGTGCTGAGCCCCGGTGCCGACGACGTACGACGGCTGCTCGAGGCGCAGCGCCCGTCGGCGACGATCAGCTACGACGTGAACGCCCGGCCGGCGGTCACCGGCACCGGGCCGGAGGTGGTGACTGCCGTGGAGGAGGTGGCCGCGCTCGCCGACCTGGTCAAGGCCTCCGACGAGGACCTCGAGGCGCTCTACCCCGACGACACCCTCCAGCACTCGGTGCAACGGCTGCTCGACCTCGGTCCCTCGGCGGTGGTCGTGACCCGCGGGCGCCAAGGTGCGTCCTGGTACGGCGCGAACCGTCGCGTCGACGTCCCGGGTGTGGAGGTCGCGGTGGCCGACACGATCGGGGCCGGAGACACCTTCGGCGCGGCCACCATCGACGCCCTCTGGGAGCTGGGCGCCCTGGGCGGCCGGCTGACCGGTCTCGGGGAGGACGAGATCGCCGGCGTGATGCGGCACGCGGCCCGGGCCGCGGCGGTGACGGTCTCTCGCCCGGGTGCCGACCCGCCGTACCGGCACGAGCTGCTGTGACCGACGGCGCGCGCCGTGGCTGACCGCGGACCCGACTTCCGGGTCTGGCCGCCGGTAGCGGTGGGCGGTCCACTGCTCGCCGGGGTGCTCGTGACCTGGTTCGTCGGCGACCCCCTGACCCGGTCGGTGCAGACCGCGATGTCGGGCTGGCTGCTGGTCGCGGCCTTCGTGGCCTGGAACGGCTGGGCCCTGTGGACGGTGGCCAGGCACCGGACCGGGCTCCTGCCGGGCAGTCCCACGACCACGGTCATCGTCGACGGCCCCTTCGCCCGGTCCCGGAACCCCTTGTACGTGGGGCTCCTGGTGGGGGCGGCCGGCCTTGCTCTCCTGGCGGGATCGCTGTGGGCGCTGCTGCTGCTCCCGGTGGAGTGGGCCCTGCTGCGGTGGGGTGCCGTCCTTCCCGAGGAGCGCTACCTGGCGACGTCGTTCGCGGCGACGTACGACGACTACCGCAGGCAGGTGCGGCGATGGCTGTGACGGGGGTACGACGGGTGCTCGTCGTCGGGCTGGGGACCATCGCACAGACCCATCTGTCGGTGCTGGCCCAGCGGCCCGACGTGGCGGTCGTGGGCGGCGTCGACCCCGTCGTCGACGGCGCCGCCTTCCCGGTCTTCCCGAGCCTGGCCGAGGCCCTGACGACCGCGCCCGACCCCGACCTGGTGGTCGTGGCCACTCCGAGCGACACCCACGTCGACCTGGTGCGCGAGGTGGTCGACGCCTCCGGGGCGCTCGTGCTCTCCGAGAAGCCGCTGGCCACGAGCCTCGGCGAGATCGACCGGCTCACCGACGTCGCCGACCGGGTCCGGGTCGCCCACCACTTCGCGTTCTCGCCGGAGGTCGAGTGGGCGCGCCGCCACGTCACCGGTGCGGGCTGGGGCCGCCCGACGCGGGTGCTGAGCGTCTTCCACGACGCCTACGGCGGCCTGCCGCCCGAGCGTCTGGCCAGCTACGGCTCGACGTGGGTCGACTCCGGGCCCAACCAGCTCAGCCTCCTGGCGCCGTTCGTCGGACGGTGCGACCTGCTCGGCCACGCCGACGAAGGCCACCGCGCTGTCACCCTGCTCGGCCACGAGGACGGCGGCCGCACCGTGCTCACCTCGAACTGGCTGGCCGCCGACTCGTCCAAGCAGACCACCCTGTCCTACGACGGCGATCGCGAGGTCCGGCTCGACCACACGTCGATGACGGTCACGGTCGTGGAGGGAGGGCTGGTCACCGAGCATGTCGGCTATGCCGGCACCGTCGGCCGCAAGGAGGCCCATTACCGGGGGCTGTACGACGCTCTGCTCGCCGACCCGGCGGACCCACGCCTCGGCGTCCCGCTCGCCGCCGACATCGCCCGGCTGCTCGAGGCGGCCGCCACGACGCCGCCCCTTGCCGTCCGGTGGACCGAGATCCGGTAGACGTCGGCGCGGTCAGCCGGCTGGACCGAAGAACCCCTCGTCGGCGAACACCAGCCGCCCGAACCGCTCGCCGATCAGGTGCTGGGCTGCGGGGCCGGGGTGCAGGCCGTCGGGGAGCGGCAGGGCTGCGGTGTCCGCCTCGCCGTACAGCTCGCGTCCGTCGAGGTAGGCCAGGTGAGGGTCGTCGGCACGCCGTTCCTCGACGATGCGTGCCAGCTCGGCACGGATGACGGCGAGGGTGAGCCGCCCGGCGGCGACGTCGGCCGGGTCACCGGTCGCGCGGAACCGCAGCCGGCCCTGGGCCAGCTCCTCCAGGTCCATGGCGGTCGGTCCCGGGACCGCCTCGTGGACCGGGCAGAGGACCGGCGAGACCACCAGGAGCGGCGCCGTGGGATGTCCCTCGCGGATCGTGTCGAGGTAGCCGTGCACGGCCGGCGTGAAGGCGCGCAGCCGCATCGAGTCGCTGGTTCACCACGTTGATCCCGAGCTTGAGACTGATCAGGTCGGCCGGGGTGTCGCGGATGGCGCGCGCCACGCAGGGGTCGAGCAGGGCGCTGCCGCTGAAGCCGAGGTTGACCAGGCCGGCGCCACCCAGCGCTCGGCAGCGACCGCAGGCCAGGTGGTGGTGGGGCCGGCGGAGTCCGAGCCGTGGCTGATCGAGCTGCCGTGGTGCAGCCACACACGACGGGGTGTCGGGAGCGGGGTTGATCGGCGCATCGGTGTGCAGGGAGACCAGCTCGGTGCGCTCGTTCCACGGCAACCAGAGCTCGATCTCGTGGTCGCCGGCGCCGAGGTCGCCGAACTCGACGGCGGCAGGCCCTCCCGGCGTCACCTCGACCCCACCCGTGGACATGTCGATGGTCATCGTGTGCCCACCGGCAACGGACCCCTGAGTCGCGAGGTGCCCGTCGACCACGAGCTCGTAGACGCCGTCGGGGCGCGGTGGGGCACCGACGTAGACCTGCTTCGTCGGGACGGTGATCAGCCGGACGACGGTGGCGCGGGTCCGGAAGGCCAGCCGTACGCCGGAGGGCTGCGACTCGGCGAACGCCAGCTGCGGGTCGGCCCAGCGCCGCTCGGACGGGGGGAGGCGGTGCGGCAGCACACCGTACGGCGTCTCCTCGAGCTCGAGCGCCCCCCGGACGAGGTCGGGCGTGATCGCGGTCGCGTGGAGGTGCGGGGTCATGGCTCGAGCATGGTGCATCCCCGAGACGCGGCTCAGCTCGACCAGACCGGCGCGACCTCCGTGCGGTAGCGACGGCCGAACAGACCGCCCAGCACCGCCAGCACTGGCCTGGGCACGCTGGAGGCGAGGGCAGCCCGTTCCTCGGGCGTGGCGCCGTCCTGTACCCAGGCGAAGAACACCCCGGCCTTGGCGGGTCCGGTCCTCCGGCTGAACTTTCGGCCCATCTCGGTGAGGGCCGGGTCGCCCTCGTGCTGGGCGAACGCCGGCTCGGTCTCCTGCTCCTCGTGGTCGAGATGACTCACGGTGGTCGTCTGGAGGGTGAGCATCGCGGCAGCCGCGGCGTCGGCGTCGGCGCGGGTCGCGGTCCGGCGCAGCGCGGCCATCGCCTCTCCGGTCGCCGCAAGGTCGGCGGCCATCTGCTCGTGCTCGGCGTCGAAGGAGGAGATCGTCTGCTCCGTGATGCCGATCGCGGTCATCGCCGGCCAGGCGATCTCGTGCTCGCCCTCGTGATGCTCGGTCAGCTGGGCGTCGAAGTTGGCCCACGCCCGGTACAGCGCCTCGGCTCGCTGGCGATCCCCGTCGCGATAGGTGTCCAGCGCGACGCGGAACCGGCCGAGGTCGCGGCGGACCGCGCCGTGGATCACCTTGTTCATGCTCATGGGGTGGGTCGAGGTCGTCATGGCGTCACGCTAGAAGCGGAACCTCCGCCGCGGAAGGGGGTGACCCGACGGCAACATCGGCGAAGTGCGCACATCCGCGCGGCGTGGCCCTAGGATTCCCGGGCCCGACGGCAGCAGCAGCCGTCCTGACTCGGGGAAGCCCACATGCATCGACGCCTCCACCTCCTGCCCAGCGCCGTGGCCGGCGCCCTGGTCACCGTGCTCGTGCTCGGGGCCTGGTCCGGCCCCGCGCAGGCCGCGACGACCGCACTCAGCAACGTGGCCACGCCCTCCGCCGGCCACGTGACCGGGACGGTCACCAGCGATGCCGCCTTCGTCATGGTCTCGGTCACCGGCGGTGACCCCGGCGTCTTCGTCGGCGAGTTCGACGCCGACGTGCAGGCGGTCCCGTCCGACACGCACCAGGTGGCCTTCGACCTGAGCACCTGGGGCCTCGGCGACGCCGCGGACGTGCGGGTGAGCGAGTGCGCGGACGCCGACCCGTCGAGCTGTGGCGGCCCGGTGGACACGGCATCGTTCGCACCCGTCGGAGCGACACCGTCGGTGACCTGGCCCGACATCAGCAAGCTCGGCACGGGCAACGGCCCCTACACCGTCTCCGTCTCCGACCCGTCCGGTGGGGGCGCGCTCTACGCGACCTGGACGCCTACCGGGGAGACCACGCCGTCCACCTGGATCATCCTCGACCGCAACGGCACCACCGACCTCGACCTTCCTGACGGCGACGGAGACGTCGGGATCCTGCGGTGCCACGCCGCCGGAGTCGGGCCGTGCCACCTGTACCCCGGTCTGTCGGCCCATGTCACCGTCCGCAGGACCACCAGCGCCGTCGTCCAGAGCATCACCCCGCAGTTCCTCGGGCCCGACGACACGACGGCTCCCGACATCCAGGCCCTCATCTCGGTCCCGACCGGCGCCACGGTGACCCTGGACCTGGAGGTCCGGCGGGTGACGACCGGGTCCGTGGTGCCGGGCTTCGGTGGCAGGTTCTCGGGTCTCATCGCCGACGGCCACGGGGAGGTGACCGTGCCCCTGGACGCCACCGGGCTGACGTCGGGTCCCTACGAGCTGGGTGGCACGGTGAGCTACGACGACCCCGACTTCGGCCACCTCGAGGGCGAGGTCTACCCGGGCACCGGCAGCTTCGTGGTCGACTCGAGCAAGCCGGTGATCGGCTCGGTGACGGCCGCCCCCGCCACGATCTACCCCGCGCGTGACGGCTACCGCGACACCACGACGCTGACCACCACGGCCACCGACAACAACCCCGTGATGAGCCGCTACGAGATCCGCGACAGCCACGGGACGCTCGTGCGGGTGCTCACCACCGGCCTCTCGTGGGGCTCCGACCAGGCGGTCTGGAACGGCCGTACCCAGGGGGGTGCCGTGGTCGCGGCCGGTCAGTACGCCGTCCACACGGTCGTGACCGACCAGTACGGCAACTCCAGCACCGACGACTCCGTGACCCTGACGGTCAACCACCAGCTCCTGGTCACCCGGACCTTCACCCGCACGGTGAGTGCCCGCGGGTCGCTCGTGGACTCCCGGGTCGGTCGTTGCTCGACCCTGAAGTTCCCGGCGGCCCGCGGGTGGAAGGGGTCGATGGGCCTCTACACCGAGACGAGGTGCAAGGGGAGCCTCCAGGCCACCTTGGTGAGCACCGTCCAGCGGATCCGGGTGCCGGCAGCCCTGCGCTACGGCTCGCTGCGGATCTCGGCGTACGGCGGCGCGGCTCGGGCCGAGCCACGGAGCCTGGCCTACATCGCCTACTACCACCGCAAGGACGGGTGGAAGGGCGACAAGCAGCTGCGGCCCGGCCTGGGCGACCATGCCGGCGTGAGCACCGCGGGCGGCGGGTACGTCTACCCCGACCGGTCGCTGTACTGGGGCGTCTACACCGCCCTCGGGGCGAAGTACGACGTCAAGAGCTTCACGGTCCGGCTGGCCTACACCGTCCTGCACTGAGCGGCCGTGCGGGACGTCGGCGGTGGTCCGGGGCGGCCCGGCTCAGCGGGACGCGGCTGTCGTAGGTTGGGGCCCAGGACACCGCCACCCGACGGCATCCGGGAGGGGAACGTCATGAGGAGCCGGCTGGCCAGCTTCGTCCTCTGGGCCACCCGCTGGAAGGCGGTCGGGGACGTACCCTCCAGCGGCGTGCTGGTCGGGGCTCCGCACACGTCCAACTGGGACTTCGTGATGATGCTGCTGATCATGTGGCGCGGCGGTGTGACGCCCCGGGTGCTGATCAAGCAGGAGCACTTCCGGGGCCCCCGGCGTTGGCTGCTGCCGCGTCTCGGTGGCGTCCCGCTCGACCGCGACAACCCGGCTGCGGTGGTCCGCGACCTCGTGCGCGAGGCCCGTAGCGGAGAGCCGTTCCTGCTGATCCTGGCTGCTGAGGGCACCCGCCAGAAGGGGGAGTACTGGAAGTCAGGCTTCTGGCGCCTCGCGCGCGCGGCCGACCTGCCCATCGCCCTCGCCTTCATCGACGGTCCGACCCGCACGGCGGGCTTCGGGCCGACGATCCAGGCGACCGACGACGTGGTCGCCGACATGGACCAGGTACGGGCGTTCTACGCCGACAAGCGCGGCCTGCATCCTGAGCTGCGCACGGAGCCTCGCTTGCGCGAGGAGGGGCGCGCCCGGGGCTGAGAGCTCACACCTGGTCAGCGGCGAGCAGCGCGTCGAGGGCGGCGTACCCCTCGTTGACCCCGGTCTCCATGCCGCTGCGCAGCCAGCCGTCGCGGGCCTCGAAGCTGTCGCAGAGCGACCGGCCGTGCAGCCGGGTTCGGCCGTCGCCGAGGTCCTCGAAGGTCAGCGTCTCCAGGGCCACGTCGTCGGGCATGCCCTGCCAGGTGAAGGTCTGGACGATGCGGTCGGGACGGACCGTGTGGAAGGTGCCGCGGAAGGCCTGGCTGTCGTCACCGCGCGTGTTGGTGAACCGCCAGGCACCCCCGTCGTGGGCGTCCCACTGCTGGATCTCGACGGTACGGTCGGCCGGGCCCATCCACTGCCGGGCCAGCTCAGGGTCGGTGTGGGCGCGGAAGAGCTGCTCGGGCGTCGCGGAGAAGTCGCGGCGGATGTGGATCATCGGCACCTCCGCATCGGCCTCGATGGCGGCCTCGGCGTAGGACGGGTGGGTGTGGCTGGTGGTCATGATGCTGCTCCCTCCTGGGGGACGGTGCGGTGATCGGTCTCGGGGCTCAGCGCGGCCAGCACCTCGTCGAGGCGACCGAACCGCTCCTCGGCGCGTTGGCGGTAGCGCTCGATCCACTTCGTCATCAGGTCGAAGACCTCCGCCTCGAGGTGCACCGGTCGGCGCTGGGCGTCACGGCTGCGGGTGACCAGCCCTGCCTCCTCGAGCACCTTGAGGTGCTTGGAGACGGCCTGCAGGCTCACGGCGTACGGCGCGGCGAGGTCACCGACCGTCGCGTCGCCGTCGGTCAGCCGCGCCACCATGTCACGGCGGGTCGGGTCGGACAGGGCGGCGAAGACGCGGGACAGCTGGTCGGACATGAGCACCTTCTTCAACCGATGGGTTGCAAGAGGCTAGGGCGCCTGTCGACCCGTTGTCAACCGCAGCGTTGAGAAAGGCGCTCGACCACCGGCGACGGCCGGCGTGGGCCGGTGGTTGAGGAGGTCGCTCTGCGACCGTCTCGACACCAAGGCCGTGGGGGTCGGATCAGCCGGTGCGGTGGTCGTTGACGATCGCCTGGCGCAGGGCCGCGTCCAGGGTGGGCTTGAACGCCGGCTCACCGTCGCCGTACACCGCGATCACGTGCCGCAGGATCGGGAACGAGCTGCCGCCGCGGGACTGGGTGTAGACCGGCTCGACGTAGAGGACCTTGCCGTTGACCGGGATCGACAGCAGGTTGCCCAGCACGACCTTGGAGTTCCCGTTGCGCTGCAGGGTCAGGGCTCCGGCAATCCGGTTGTCGGACTCGATGTCGTTCTGGATCTGGGCCGGCGACTCGAACTGGCTGGCCGCCGGGAACTGCAGCAGCGTGAACGTCCCGTACCCGGGACCGGGGGTCGCGTCGACGCTGAGGAACGCCGCCAGGTTGCGGCCGTTCAGGGTCACCATCGGGGAGGACAGCGCGTAGCGGGCGTCGGTGTCGCCGGTGGCCGACAGTGACATGTACACCGACGCCATCGTGGGCGACGAGGCGCCCTTGCCGGTGACGGCGGTGCTGAAGCTCTTGGCCGCCGCGAACGTCGGGTCGGTCGGGATCTTCCAGTAGTCGGCACCGCTGTAGAAGTCGCCCGGGTCGGTGACGTGGTAGTGGGTGAGCAGGGTGCGCTGCACGTCGAACAGGTTCTGCGGGTAGCGCAGGTGGGGCAGCAGGTCGGCCGGGATCTCGGACTGCGGCTTCAGCAGGCCGGGGAAGGCGCTCTCCCACGACTGGAGGAGGGGGTCGGGACGGCTGGCCTGGTCCCACTCGTAGAGCGTCACCTGGCCGGTGTAGGCGTCGACGACCGCCTTGACCGAGTTGCGCAGGTAGTTGACGTTGGTGCTGGGCTGCTGGACGTTCGAGCCCGACGTGGTGAGCGCGCTCGACGTCGCCTGCCGCAGGTTGACCTGCTGGGAGTTCGGGTAGTTGCGCGTCGACGTGTAGCCGTCGACGACCCACTCGACCTTCCCGCCGACGATCGCCGGGTAGACGTCACCGTCGAGGGTCAGCCAGGGCGCGACCTGCGCCACGCGGGTCCGGGGGTTGCGCACGGTCAGCAGCTGGGACCCGCTGTTGATGCCGGCCGAGAAGAAGATGTTGGGGTCGCGCAGCTGGATCGCGTAGAGCAGCCGGGTCAGCGTCGAGCCGATCGGGACGCCGCCGCCGCCCTCGTAGGTCGTCCGGGCACCGCGCTGGCCGCCGCCCGGGTTCGGGTGGTCGAACTCGACGTTCTCGGTGCTGCCTGCGGGCTGCCCGACGATGGAGTAGCTGGGGGAGTTCTGACCGAAGTAGATGCGGGGCTGCGCCGACGGGGATCTGGTTCTGCGGGGGCAGGCCGCCGTTGACGAACGTCGGCGTGCCGGACTGGGAGTCGACCTGGTCGGTCGGTGCCGCCACCACGCCGTACCCGTGGGTGTAGACCAGGTGCCGGTTGGTCCACGAGCTGCGCGGGATGCCCTGGAGGTTGAGCTCGCGGGCGGCGATGGCGACGTCCTGGGGACCGTTGGCGACGTTGTCCGTGCCGGATCCGAGGGGGTAGGTGCCCATGTCGAGCGTCGACTTGAACAGGTAGTAGGACTGCAGCGCCTGCTTCACGTTGAAGGTCGGGGACACGACGTTGGGGTCGAGCAGCCGGACCTGCGCCGTGCGCTCGACGGAGGCAGGGGTCGTGGGCGCGCTGGTGCTGGCGCCGTACTCCTGGGTCGTGACGGTGCCGTCGAGGCCGAACGCCGACAGGGTGGCGGCCTGGTTGTTCTCGATCTCGGTCCGGTCGAGGCTCGCGGCGCTCGGCTGCTCCTTGAACCGGTAGACCAGGGCCGGCCACGCCAGACCGAGGACGAGGGAGGCGACCACGACGGTGACGACACCGAGCACGAGGTAGCGCAGGCGCTTGAGCCAGATGTTGGCCAGCACCAGCAGCCCGGCCAGCAGCGCGATGACAGCGAGGATCGTGCGGCCGGGGAGCGTGGCGTGGGTGTCGGTGTAGCCCATGCCGGTGACCAGGCCGCGCGGAGACGTGGTCAGCGCGTAGCGGCTGAGCCAGAACCCGGCCGCCTTGACCAGCAGCCAGAGCCCGACCAGCAGCGACAGCTGGGACTTGAAGGCCGGGGTCATCTTGCGACCGCGGCCACGGATCCGGATGGCGCCGTAGAGGTAGGAGGCGACCAGCGAGACCACGAGGCAGGTGACCAGGATCGAGCTGAGCAGGCTGACGACGAGCTGGTGGAACGGCAGGTCCGCGACGTAGTAGGAGATGTCGCGGTGGAAGTAGGGGTCGGTCTGGCCCCAGGGTTTGGCGTGGCGCCACAGCAGGTAGGTCTGCCACTGGGCTGCGGCGCGGCTGCCGATCTTGATGCCGAGGTAGCCCGCGACGACCAGGACGATCCAGGTCCGGAGCCGCTTCTCGATGCGCAGGTAGCGGGCGCGCCACTGGTTGCGCTGCGGGTCGGGGCGGAACGGCGGGCGCTTGCGGATCAGCCACGCCAGCGACGCGGCGACCGCCAGCGCGGTCAGCCCGCCGAACACGCACGAAGAGCAGGATCTGCGAGCCCAGGATCGTGCCGTAGACGTCACCGGCGTGGACCGAGCGGAACCACAGGATGCTGGTGCGGATGTTGACCAGCGCGAGCAGGGCCCACCACAGGGCGACGACCACGATGGCGGCCATCACCAGCCGAAGGCCGATCCGCTTCGTCCGGGACGACGCGACCGCTCGAAGCGTGTCCGGGGAAGCCGTTGGCACGGGCGGAACCCTACCAACGGCGTGGTCACGACCCACCTTCCGCGAAGCCGCCCCTCCGGCGTGGCGTGGCCGGGCTCACACCCGGCGCTCCGGCGATCTCAGGGGCGATGTCAGGGGCGATGTCCGGCAGCGCCGTCAGGCGGTGACCGAGGGCGTCGGCGCCGGCTCCAGCCACGTGTGCACGAGGGGGATGACCGACGCGCCCTCACCGCTGGCCGAGGCGACCCGCTTCATGGAGCCGGAGCGGATGTCGCCGACCGCGAAGATGCCCTGCACGGTGGTCTCGAGGTTCTCCGGCGGAAGCCCGTCGCGCCAGGTGTCGCCGGGCACCTCGCGGCCGGTGAGCACGAACCCGTTGGCGTCGCGGGCGACCTCGGGCGGGAGCCAGTCGCAGTGGGCGACCGCGCCGAGCAGCAGGAAGAGGCCGCCGACGTCGCGGCGCGTGCGCTGCCCGGTCTCGCTGTTCTCGACCTCGATCCACTCCAGCCGTGCCTCGCCGCCGCCGTCGACGACCGCGCTGCAGCCCTCGACGGTGATCCGTGGGCTGAATGCGATCTCGCCGATCAGGTACGACGACATGGTCGGGGTCAGATCGGGTCGGCGCACCAGGATCGTGACGCTCCGGGCGAAGCGCGAGAGGTGGAGCGCCGCCTGACCGGCCGAGTTGCCGCCGCCGACCACCACGACGTCGACCCCCTCCATCTCGCGGGCGGCGGTCATGGCGGCGCCGTAGTTCACGCCGTTGCCGACCAGGCCGTCGATCGCATCGACACCGAGGCGGCGGTAGCTCACGCCCGAGGCGATCACCACCGCCCGGGCCCGGACGTCACCGCCCTCGGTGCGCACGACATGCGGAGCCCCGTCGCGTCCGACCTCCAGGCCGGTCGCCGGCCAGCCGGTGAAGAAGCGGGTACCGAACCGGATCGCCTGGTTGCGCGCCCGCTGTGCCAGGCGCATGCCCGAGATGCCACGAGGGAAGCCGAGGTAGTTGCGGATCATCGAGCTGGTGCCGGCCTGGCCGCCGATCGCCTCCGCCTCGACGGCGACGGTGCTGAGGCCCTCGGACGCGCCGTACACCGCAGCCGCGAGGCCGGCCGGGCCGGCGCCGACGATGCAGAGGTCGACCACCTGGTCGACGTCCACGTCGTCCGGTCGTCCGTAGATGCTGATCGCCACGTCGCGCACGGAGTGGGCGACGTAGGGCTCGCCGTCCCACTTCTCCACGACGGGGTACGACGGCTCGACGCCGTCGGGCAGCACCAGCCGGGCCAGCACCTCGCGCCCGATCTCGCTGTCGGGGTCGTGCACCAGGTGCGGGATGCCGATCCGGTCGAGGAAGTCGCGGACCGCCAGGGTGACGCCGTCGCTGCTGGGGGAGACCACCCGGAGCGTCTCCACGACGGGGGGCGCCACGGTCTGGTTCCAGTCGGAGAGCATCTCGCAGACCGCGGTGTGGAACTCCTCGTCGCGCTGGCCGCGCGGGGCCAGCAGGTACGCGTCGTACTTGCCCTTGGCGAGGCCGGGCCGCAGGTCCTCGGCGTCCAGCCGGAACCTGGTCCAGTGCGCGGCGACCATCCGGCGGGCCGTCGGCACGTAGGTACGCAGCCGCTGGAACATCTCCAGCACGTGGGCGTCGGGCAGCACCGACTCGCTGACCACCAGCGCGAGTGGCTGGCCGTCGCCGGACAGCCCGGTGACCACGACGCGGGCCTCGGCGGCGCTGCGCGCGGCCCGCACGTCGTAGTCGCGGGTGTAGCGGCCGAACTCGTCGAGCAGCTCGTCGGCATGCTCCTCGGAGACCAGCAAGATCGCAGGGCGGTCGTCCATGGCACGAGCCTAGATCGGCCGCGCCTAGAGTGCAGGCGTGCGGCTGCGGATCGATATCGCCTACGACGGCGGTGCCTTCCACGGCTGGGCCACCCAGCCGGGGCTGCGGACGGTGCAGGGCGACGTCGAGGCGGCGCTCGCCACGGTGCTCCGGCTCCCACCGGCGGTGGAGCCGGTCGCGGCCCCGGGCCGCCCGATCGGGCTGGTCTGCGCCGGCCGGACCGACACCGGCGTCCACGCCCGCGGTCAGGTCGCCCACCTCGACGTCGACGCCGAGGTGCTGGCCGCGGTCGGCAGCCGGCACCAGGGCGACCCGGCCGCTGCCCTGGGGCGCCGGCTGAACGGGGTGCTCCCCGACGACGTCCGGGTACGGCGCGTGGTCGCCGCCCCCGACGGGTTCGACGCCCGCTTCTCGCCGTTGTGGCGCCGCTATGCCTTCCGGCTCTGTGACGGGGTGCCCGACCCGCTCACCCGAGGGCACGTGCTCACCTGGCCGCGGCCGCTCGACGTCGACGTGATGAACGAGGCGTCCCGGTCACTGCTCGGGCTCCACGACTTCGCCGCCTTCTGCAAGCAGCGCGTGGGTGCGACGACGGTGCGCACCCTCCTCGACCTGGGGTGGGTGCGCCAGGGAGACCTGCTCACCGGCACCGTGCGGGCCGACGCCTTCTGCCACCACATGGTCCGCTCGCTGGTGGGTGCCCTCGTCGCGGTGGGAGAGGGACGCCGTCCGGCGGGCTGGCCGGCCCAGGTCCTCGCCGCGGGTGCCCGCGACCCCGCCGTGACCGTCGTACCGGCGCACGGGCTGACCCTCGAGGAGGTCCGCTACCCGGCCGACGACGAGCTCCGCGCGCGTGCCGAGCTGACCCGTGCCAAGCGGGAGCAGGGATGAGCGTCCCCCCGCCCGCCGCGGTGCTCGAGGCGTTCGGAGCGCCCGGTGACCCGTCGTTGCTGCCCGGAGGGATGGGCCGCACCTGGCGGGCCGGTGACGTCGTCCTGAAGCCGGTCGAGGACGTCGTCGAGCACGCTTGGGTCGCCGAGGTGTACGACGCCTGGACGAGCGAGGTCGTCCGGGTGCCGCAGCCGTTGCAGGCCGAGGGTGGCTGGTCCTTCGCCGGATGGGGGGCACACGTGTTCGTGCCCGGCGAGACCGCTCGTGTGTCCGAGGACCCCGCCTGGTTCCGAGCGGCGTGCGAGGCGTTCCACGACGCGGTGGCGCACCTGCCGCGGCCGGCGTTCCTCGACGACCGCGACGACGCGTGGTCCTACGGCGACCGGGTCGCGTGGGAAGGGCACCCCCTCCGGGGCGCACCGCGCACGACGGCTCTGATCCGCCGTGCTCTCGACCTGCTCGAGCCGGTCGACCTGTCGCCGCAGGTGGTCCACGGAGACCTGTGTGTGAACGTCCTGCGCGACGGCCACCAGGCCGGGGTCATCGACTGGCCGGCGTACCACCGGCCGCGCTCGTGGGCGACGGCCATCGTGGTGTCCGACGCGATCTGCTGGGAGGACGCCGATCCCGGGCTGCTCGACGCCTGGGCAGACGGGCCCGCGTGGCTCCAGCTCGTGCTGCGCGCGGCGGTGTACCGGATGGCCACCCGTGCGTTCAACGAGGCGGCGGGGGTCGCGACCGACGAGGAGGACGGCTACCTGGTGGGTCGCGGGCGGTTGGTCGACCTGGTCGAGGAGCGGCTGCAGTGAGCGACCACTACTTCTCCGCCGACCCGTCGGCGCCCTTCGCCCGGGAGCCCTTCACGTGTGAGGTCTGGGGGCACCGGCTCGACCTGGTCAGCGGGGCGGGTGTCTACAGCCGTGGACACCTCGACATCGGCACCTCCGTGCTCTTCCGCGAGACCGAGCCGCCGTCACCCGGGCAGGTCCTCGACCTCGGCACCGGCTACGGCGTGATCGGGCTCGCCGTCGCCGCCGCCTGGCGGGCGGCCGCAGTGCCCACCGGCCCGGCCTCCGGGGTGACCGGCGTCGAGGTCAACCAACGCGCCGTCCTGCTCGCCGAGCAGAACGCCGCGGCGCTCGGGCTGCAGGACCGGTACGTCGCCTGCGAGCCCGACGCCGTGCCGGCGGAGCGGACGTTCGACGAGATCTGGTCCAACCCGCCGATCCGGATCGGCAAGCAGGCCCTCCACGCGCTGCTGCTGCGGTGGCTGCCCCGGCTGCGCCCGGACGGGCGCGCGGTGATGGTGGTCGGGAAGAACCTCGGCGCCGACTCCCTCCAGACCTGGCTGACCGACCAGGGCTGGCCGACGACCCGGCTGGCCAGTGCCAAGGGGTTCCGGGTCCTGGAGTCACGGGGCGCCGCCACCACCCGTCGTAGCGGGCGCGGGACAGGCTGACAACCAGCCGTGTGAGCAGCGCGTCAGACGGGTGTCGATCTGGTCACGAGTCCAGCGCGCTGCTTGCTGGGGCCTGCGCCGGCGGATTGACTGCCTGGGCCGAGGCCGGGGACGACCAGAGGGACCCGAGGAGTGAGGTGGACGACGTGCAGGAGGTCGCTGAGCGTCGCCGACGACCGCGCAGGCGGGCTCGCGGTCCGCTGCCAGGGCCTGGTCCACCTCTACAAGACCTTCGAGGGGCACGACGTCGTCGCCCTGCAGGGTGTCGACCTCAGCGTGGAGGCGGGCGAGCGGGTCGCGTTCCTCGGCCCCAGCGGCTCGGGCAAGTCGACGCTGCTCACGCTGTTCGGTGGCATCCAGCGGCCCAGCGCGGGGCGGATCTTCCTGGGCGACCAGGAGATCTCGCGGATGAGCGAGCGGCAGCTGACCAAGGTCCGGGCGTCGCGGGTGAGCACGATGCTCCAGGGCGCCACCCGCAACCTGCTCGCCTACGCGACCGCCCAGCAGAACCTCCGGTTCAGCCGGGCCGCCAGCGCCGACCCCGACCACACCCTCGGCGACGCCGAGCTCCTGCGCCGGGTCGGGCTCGAGGCGAAGGGTGACCAGGTCGTGTCGTCGATGTCCGGCGGTGAGCGCCAGCGGCTGGCGCTGGCCTGCTCGATCACCAGCGCTCCCCAGCTCCTGCTCGCCGACGAACCCACCAGCCAGCTCAGCCACGAGGACCGGGACCACATGCTGGAGCTGATCCACGGGCTCGGCAACGACTTCGGCACCACGATCCTGGTGGTCACCCACCAACCCGAGGTGGCCGGCTCGTTCCCGCGCACGGTGACGATGCGCGGTGGACGCGTCGGCATGGAGGGCCGCGCCGGCGCGGAGTACGTCGTGGTGGGCGCCGAGGGCGTCGTCCACCTGCCGGCCCACATCGCCCGCGACTGGCCGCAGGGCACGCTGGTCCGGATCGAGCCCGAGCAGGTCGACAAGCTGCTGCTGAGCCGGTCACAGAGCGACGCCGAGGAGGACCAGCAGTGAGCGGCGTGGTACCCGGGAGCCACCGACGAGGGACCCGCCGACCCGTTCGCGGAGACCTCCGGCCCGCCCCTCGAGCTCGAGGACGTGTCGCTCAACATCGGCGGCCGCTGGGTGCTGGAACGGCTCTCGCTCTCGATCCGTCCCGGGGAGGTCACCGCCCTGGCCGGTCCGTCCGGCTCCGGAAAGACCACGCTCCTGTCGATCGCCGGCGGCATCGTCAAGCCCACGACCGGGCTCGCGTCGTACGACGGTCACCACCTGTGGCAGGGCGACGGCGACCCGCGTCACGAGATCGCGTTCGTGCTCCAGGTCTACGGCCTGGTGCCGATCCTGAGCGCCCGGGAGAACGTCGCGATCGCTCTCCGGGCGCGGGGGGAGAAGCCGCCTGCCGCCGACGAGCGGGCTGACGCCGAGCTCGCCCGGTTCCACATCGGCGACCTCGGCGACCGGCAGGTCGAGGAGCTCTCCGGCGGGCAGATGCAGCGGGTGGCCTGCGCCCGCGCGTTCGCCGTCCGGCCCCGGGTGCTGCTGGCCGACGAGCCGACCAGCGAGCTCGACGAGGGCAACCGCGAGCACGTCATGGACCAGCTGCGCCTCGAGGCCGCCCGCGGCGCCGTGGTCGTCGTGGCGACCCACGACCCGGCCGTGGTCGACGCGGCCGACCGCCGGCTGGTGCTCGACGAAGGACGGCTCCTCCCCGAGCTCGAGCCCGGCGAGTACTGACCCGGCATGCTGATCCGCGCCGTCCGGGCTCACCGCCTCGCGTCCGTCGCCACCTTCGTGCTCGCCCTCGTGGTGACGGCCGGGTCGGTGGCGGTCGTCGGCGCGGCGCGCGTCGGCGGGACGCCGGGCGCGGTCGCCGCGATGCTCGTGCTCTACGGCGGGGTCGCGCTGGCCGAGCAGACCTCGCGCACCGCGACCGCCCGTCGCAAGGACGTCGCGCTGGCCCGCCTCCGAGGGCTGACCGGGGGCCGGCTGGTGACCTTCGCCGCCGCGCCCCTCCTCGCGGTCACCGGGGTGGGGGTCGCGCTGGGCTCGGCCCTCGGCGGCTGGCTGGCCGCCCGGATCGCCGCGGAGTGGGGGGCGTCGTACGTCCTCGGGGCGCGCGAGGTCGTGGTCGCCGTCGCCCTCCTGCTCGGTGCCTGGGCGACGGTCTGCCTGGTGACGGCCGCGCAGCTGCGCACCCCGCTGGTGGACGCCCTGGCGACGCAGCCGCGCCGGCGACCGGCGTCGTGGGTGACCACCTTCCTCGAGATCCTCGTGGTGCTCGCCGGTGTGCTCGCTGTCTACGAAGCGCACCGGGGTGACCGCGGCTGGGTGCCGGAGATCGCGCCCGCACTGGTGGCGCTGGCAGTCGGCCAGGTCGTGATGTGGCTGCTCGCACTGACCCCGCGCGTCGGTCACCGCCTCGGGACGGCCCTGACCACGCGCCGACTCCGCCGCGACCCCGAGCCCGGATCGGCGGTCCGGATCGTGGTGGCGGCGGGGCTGCTGCTCGCCGTCACCCTCACCGGCACCACCGCTGCGGCCGCCTGGCGCGACGACGCCGCCCACCTCCGCGCAGGCGGCCCCACCGTGATCCCGTTCAAGACCGGCGCTCTTCGCGCCTACGCTGCCGCCCGCGACGCCGATCCCGACGGGCACTGGCTGATGGCCGCGACCGCCATCGACGACCTCAACGACCGCGACCGGCGGGTCTTCGTCGACGCCGCCCGCTGGCCGGCGGTGGTCGGCGACTTCGTCGACGGGACCAGCGCCGCCGGGGCCACCGGCGCCATGGCGACGCTGGCCGGCCAGGCGGACCCCGTGTTCTTCCGGGGCGACACCCTCGAGGCGCAGGTGTCCGGCCTGGGCACCGGCGCGGCCCGGCTCGAGGTCGACTACCTCGGCGACCCCGGCTACCCGCTTCCACGTGCGGGTGCCGGTCACGCGCCGACGGCACCACCACGCACCCCCTCCGCGGCTGCCGCGTGGGGTGCTCCCTGCTCTCGGTCTCCGCTCATGGCCCGGCACCCTTCGCCCTCTCCTCGCTGCGGGTCGGCGACACCGACCTGGTCGACGGTCCGCAGCACCACGGCGGCGGCTCCTCGGCGTTCGCCATGCTCGAGAAGCCCGACCAGGCCCAGAAGGCCCTGACCACCCCGGGCCTCGGCCTCCGCTCGACGGTGCAGACCATCGACGGCAACGACCAGCCGCCGTCGACGTCGTCGGTCAGGTCGACGCGGTGCCGTTCCTCGGCCGGGCCGGGCAGCATCCTCGACCTGTCCCGAGCGCTGCGCGGCGCGGTCGGCAGCGTGGCCGTCGCGAACGCGGTCGTCGTCGCCCGGGCCGACACCCCGGCGGCCGTGCTCGCCGAAGGTCAAGGGCTACGGCGGCGGCGCCCCGACGTCGTACGACGACGTGGCCGGCGCGCTCGCCACCACGCCGCAGGCGCGGGCCGACCGGCTCTCGCTGCTGGTCGCGGTCGGGATCGCCCTGGTCGCGCTGACCCACCTCCTGGCGTGGCTCGGCGGACAGGTCGGCCGGCGCCGGACCGAGGTGGCGGGCCTGCGGACCGCCGGGCTGTCACCCCACGTCGTACGCCGTGCCTACCTCGGCGAGGCCGCCCTGCTGGCCGGCGTCGTGCTGGTCGCGGCCGGAGTGGCCGCGGTGGCCGCCACCCGGGCGCTGCTCACCCCGATCCCCTCGTCGGCGGCTGGTCCGAGGGCCCGCTGCTGTCCGTCGGCATCCGGCCCTGGACCCTCGTGCCGGTGCTGCTCGCGGTCACCCTGGTCACCGCCCTGGCCTGCGCTGTCGTGTTCACCAGGTTCGGTCGGCCGGCCCGGCCCTCCGCCCTCCGGGAGGCGGACCAGTGAGCACTCGCCTCTCCCGGTTCGGCTGGCTGCTCGCCACCAGCCTGCGCGGCCTCCGCGCCCGCTGGGTGCTCAGCGTCGGCTCGCTGCTGCTGACCACGATCGCGATCGCCTCGGCGGTGGTCGGGCCGAGCTACCAGCACACGGCGGCCGACTCCTTCATGGTCGCCCAGCTGCGGGCACAGCCGGTGCTCACCACCGGCCTCACCTACCGGTTCGCCCGCCAGCACGGCCAGTCCGCCGACGACGCGATCGCCCAGGCACTCGACGAGACCGCCCGAGAGTCCGGCCCGGCGTACGCGCGCGGCCATGCGCTGCTGTTGCAGCCACTGCCCGCGACCCTGCTGCCGCACTCGAGCGTGTCCGCCGTACCGACCCTGCTGTCGGTGCCGGGCGCCTGCAGCCATGTCGCGCTCCGAGGCCGCTGCCCGACCAGCCCCGGTGAGATCGCGGTCCTCGAGGCCGACGCCGAGACCTACGGGCTCCACGTCGGCAGCCAGTTCGACCCCTACGGCGACCAGACCCCCTTCACCGTGGTCGGGATCTACCAGCCCCGCGATGACGCCCGCGACAACGCGTTCTGGGCCGGGCCCGGGCGGCTGCAGACCGTGCCCGGGCGGCCCCCGCCGCCGGCCGAGGTCCCGGCCCACCCGGCCCCTTGGCTGACGCCCCAGGCAGGCATCGAGCTGCGCCACGATCCGTGGTACGTCTCGGTCGACCAGCGCCTCGAGCTGCCAGCCGACCTCACCGCCGGTCAGCGTCGCCACCACCGCGGGCCGGGTCCATGCGATCTCCCGGGCCTCCGGGCCGGTCGGACCTCCTCGACCGGCCTCACCCTCGATCCGGGCAACTCGCTGCCGAGTGTCGCCCGCCAGCTGCTCGACCGGCGCGGAGTGGCCAGGTCGACCGTCGCCCCGGCGGTGCTCTCGCTGATCCTGGTCGCGATCGTGCTGCTCTCACGCCTGCTCGCCGCGGCCATGAACCTGCGCCGGGGGAGCTCGCCCTCGCGTCGCTGCGCGGCTACAGCCGCCGGCGCCTGTGGTTCCTCGGGATGCTCGAGCCGCTGCTCGTCCTGGTCGCCGCGGTGCCCCTCGGCGTCCTCGGGGGCTACCTCGCCTCGCGGGCGCTGGCGCACAGCTGGCTGATCCCCGGGCTGCCGGTCCCGTTCGAGGCGGCCAGCGTGCTGGCGGTGGTCGGGGTCGTGCTGGTGACCGCCGTGGTCGCGGCACTCGTCGTCCGCGACTCCGTGAACGAGCCGCTGAGCGCCCAGATCGCCGGCGACCGCCGGCCGACCAAGGCGGGCCGCGCCGTCGTGATCGTCCGGCTCGCCCTCATCGCCGCCGCCGTCGCGGCCCTGGTCACCGCCTGGAGCCGTAGCAAGCCGCAGGCCCCCGACGCGACCGACCTGGCGCTGCCGATGTTGCTCGCGGTCGCCGTCGGCCTGGTCAGCAGTCTCGTCGTCCTCGTGCTGGCCGGGCTGTGGGTCCGCTGGTCCGCGCGACGCCGCGGGCTCTCGTCGTACGTCGCCTCGCGCACGGTCCGCCGTCGGCGCGAGGGCACCATGGTCATTCTGCCGGTGACAGCAGCCCTCACCGTCGCCGTGTTCTCGGTGGGGGTGTCGCTCGCCGCATCGACCTGGCGGGCCAGTGCGGCCGCGACCGAGGTGGGGGCGCCGCTGTCCTACTCCACCCGGCTCCCGCTCACCCGGGCCGTCGGCCTGACCGAGCAGCTGGACCCGCAGGGGCGCTGGCTGATGGCCGCCGGCGTCGACTACCCCAACGGCGACGCCAGCACCCATGTCATCGTCCCGCGCACGGTCCTCGACACGACGCGGATGGCGCGGGTCGCGTCGTGGCCCGCGGGCTGGACGCCTGGCCGCTCGGCCGCCGACATCGCCCGTGAGCTCGGACCGCGCCGGCCGCCGATCATCCTGCGCGGCGAGCAGCTCACCGTGGCGCTGACCAACCGGGTCCAGGGCGACTTCGACCAGCTCGGCATGACCCTGAGCATCCTCGACGACGACGGCGCCCTCCGTGAGCTGCCTGTCGGCCCCTTCGACCCCGGTCAGTCGACGGTCACCCGGCGGCTCCCGGCCTGCCACCGCGGCTGCCGGCTCGAGACGATCAGCTTCGGTGGTCCCTCCGCGCTGGTCGAGGCGATGCACGGCACCGTCGACATCAGCCGGTTCGAGGTCGACGGCCACGACGTGCCCGGCGTGCTCGACCGGTCCTGGCACGTCGCGCAGTCGCAGACGGCCTCCCCGACGGCGGTCCAGGGTGCCCCGTCGGTGGAGGGCGGGCACCTGGTCGTGAAGTTCAGCTCGAGCTCGTCCGCGTCGTACGCCGGCATCAGCCCCGACGACCTGCCCGCGGTGGTCCCCGTCCTGCTGGGGCTGCAGGCCGCGTCCCACCGCACGCTCACCACGGGCTCCTCGGGCACCTTCAAGGTGCAGTCGGTCGGGCGGGCCGAGTCCACGCCGTTCCGCGGACCCTCCGGGGTGGTGATGGACTTCAACGCGTTCATCCGCAGCGCCTTGCAGACCAACAGCGACACCCAGGTCTTCGTCTGGGCGCGTGCGGACACTCCGGCGTCGGTGCTCGACGAGCTGTCGCGGAGCGGGCTCAGCCAGCCCGCGACGGAGGCGAAGGCCAAGTCGGTGCTCGACCAGGACGCGTTCGCCCTGGCGCTCCGGCTCTACGGCGTCGTCACCGTCCTGGTCGTGCTGCTCGCCCTGGCCGGGCTCGCGGCCAACCTCGCCGTCCAGCTGCCGTCGCGACGTCGCGACGCCGCCTCGCTGCGCGTGGTCGGGGTGACCCGGCGGTCGGTGATGGCCGGCGTGGTGATCGAGTTCCTGGTGGTGATCGGCGCGGCCGCGCTGGCCGGGGTCGCCGCCGGCGCCCTCGCCCAGTACGTCGTGGTCAGGTCGGTCACCCTCGGCTTCGCCGACACCTCACTCACCCCGCGGGTGCTGCCGTCGTTCCACCTCTCCAGCGGGGTCCGGCTCAGCGTCCTGGTGATGCTGGTGCTGTTCGTGGTCGGGACGGCGTTCGCGCTGCTGACGGTCCGCGGGGCGCGCACCTCGACGCTGCGGGAGAGCGCCCGGTAGGTCGCGGTCCTCGCAGGCTCGGCCGCAGGGCGTGGAAACCCGGGTGCGCGGAGCCGGAGCCGTCGCGGACAATGGCTCCTCGTGGGTCACGTGGACGTCGCCGGAGTGCGCTACGAGCTGCCCGACGGCCGGGTACTGCTCGACGACGTGTCGTTCCGGGTCGGCGACGGCGCCAAGGTCGCGCTGGTCGGGGCCAACGGCGCCGGCAAGACGACCCTGTTGCGGATCATCACCGGCGACCTGGTGCCGCACGCCGGTGCCGTCACCCGCAGCGGTGGTCTCGGGGTGATGCGGCAGATGGTCGCCCATGGCTTGGGAGACGAGCCCACGGTCGCCGACCTGCTGATGTCGGTGTCACCCGACCGGGTCCGCACGGCCGCCGCGGAGGTCGAGCGCTGGGAGCTCGCGCTGATGGAGACCGACGACGAGAAGACCCAGCTGCGCTACGCCGAGGCGCTCTCGGAGTACGCCGACGCCGGTGGCTACGACGTCGAGGTCGTCTGGGACGTCTGCACGGTGCGCGGGCTCGGCCTGCCCTACGACCGGGCCAAGTACCGCGAGCTGCGCACCCTGTCCGGCGGCGAGCAGAAGCGACTGGTGCTGGAGTACCTCCTGGCCGGTCCCGACGAGGTGCTGCTCCTCGACGAGCCCGACAACTTCCTCGACGTGCCCGGCAAGGTCTGGCTCGAGGAGCGGATCCGCGACTCGGACAAGACCATCCTCTTCATCAGCCACGACCGCGAGCTGCTCGACAACACCGCCACCCGCATCGTCACCGTCGAGCTCGGGGCCTTCGGTGGTGGCAACACGGTCTGGACCCACCCCGGCGGGTTCGCGTCGTACCACGAGGCGCGGCGCGACCGGTTCGCCCGCTTCGAGGAGATGCGGCGCCGCTGGGACGAGGAGCACGCCAAGATCAAGGCCCTGGTGCTGCGGCTGAAGATCAAGGCCGAGTACAACGACGGCATGGCCTCGCAGTACAAGGCCGCCCAGACCCGCCTCCGCAAGTTCGAGGAGGCCGGGCCGCCGACCGAGCAGCCCCGGGAGCAGAGCGTCTCGATGCGGCTCACGGGCGGCCGTACCGGCAAGCGAGCGGTGGTCTGCGAGGGCCTGGAGCTGCTCGTGTCGAGCGGAGCCGAGACGACCGGGCTGATGCACCCGTTCGACCTCGAGGTCTGGTACGGCGAGCGGGTCGCGGTGCTGGGCAGCAACGGGTCCGGCAAGTCCCACTTCCTGCGGCTGCTCGCCGCCGGCGGCTCCGACCCCGACGTCGAGCACCGACCGGTCGACGAGACGCCCATCGACCCCGTGCGCCACACCGGCAAGGCCAAGCTGGGCGCCCGCGTGCGTCCCGGGTGGTTCGTGCAGACGCACGAGCACCCCGAGCTGGTCGGGCGGACCCTCCTGGAGATCCTCCACCGCGGCGACGGCCGTCCCGACGGCCGGACCGGGATGGGCCGCGAGGCCGCCGCCCGGGTGCTCGACCGCTACGAGCTGGCGCACGCGTCGGAGCAGCGGTTCGAGTCGCTGTCCGGCGGCCAGCAGGCGCGGTTCCAGATCCTCCTGCTCGAGCTGTCGGGGGCGACCCTGCTCCTGCTCGACGAGCCGACCGACAACCTCGACGTGCAGTCGGCGGAGGCGCTCGAGGAGGGCCTCGAGGCGTTCGAGGGCACGGTCGTGGCGGTCACCCACGACCGGTGGTTCGCCCGCGGCTTCGACCGGTTCCTGGTCTACGGCGCCGACGGTGACGTCTACGAGTCCGACGGGCCGGTCTGGGACGAGACCCGGGTCCGCCGAGCCCGCTGAGGGCTCAGGTCCGGCGGGCACGTTCGCGACGTCGTACGGTCCGACCACGGGGGAGGCCAGGGCCGTACGACGACGCGACAGGCACGCCGGGTGACGCGAGACCACGGGCACGCCGGCTCAAGGACGTGCCCGCGGTCGCGCGGGATCAGGAGTTGGTGGTGGTCGCGTCCGAGTCGAGCGTGACCTGCACCGTGTGGGTGGCACCGGCCCGGGTGTAGGTCACCGTGACGGTGTCCCCGGGGCGGTAGGCGCGGATGATGGCGACCAGGCCGTCGGACGAGGTGATCAGGTGGTCGTCGACCTTGGTGATCACGTCGCCGCTCTTCAGCCCGGCGCCGGCAGCGGCCGAGCCGTTGGTGACCTGCTGGATCTTGGCCCCGTCGGTGACCTGCGCGCCGGCACCGGTGGCGGCGTTCTCGACGCCGATCCCGAGCTTGGCGTGCGTCGGGGTCTCGCCCTTGATCATCTCCTGGACGATCGGCAGCACCTCGTCGATCGGGATCGCGAAGCCGAGGCCGATCGAGCCGGGCTCGCCCTCGCCGGTGCCGTTGGTGGCCGACTGGATGGCGGAGTCGATGCCCACCACCTGACCGTCGAGGTCGACCAGGGGTCCGCCGGAGTTGCCGGGGTTGATCGCGGCGTCGGTCTGGATCGCGGGGTAGACCGTCGCGTTGCCCTGGCTGACGGTGCCGACGTTGACCGGACGGTTGAGGGCGCTGACGATGCCACTGGTCACCGTGGCGTCGAGGCCGAACGGCGAGCCGATCGCGACGACTCCCTGGCCGACCTGCAGGCTCGAGGAGTGGCCGATCGTGGCCGGGGTGAGGCCGGAGACGTGCTGGGCCTGGATCACCGCGGTGTCGGTGAGCGGGTCGGTGCCGAGGATCTTCGCCGCGGCGTGCGAGCCGTCGTTGAAGGAGACGCTCAGCTGACCGCTCTTGCCGGCGAGGGACGCGACGTGGTTGTTGGTCAGGATCTTGCCGTCGGCGCTGAGGATGATGCCCGAGCCGGATCCGGAACCGCTCGGGCCGCTCACGTTGATCATCACCACCGAGGGCAGCACCGCCTGGGCGACCTTCACGATCGAGCCGTTGGCGGCGGGCGCCGCGCTGGACGTCCCGGACTGCACCACGACCGACGACGACTGCACGTCGTCGTGGGTGTTGGTCCACAGGGCGGCACCACCGACGCCGGCGGCAGCGCCGAGGACGAGGCTGGCCGCCACCACGGAGGCGGCCAGCCCCTTGCTCCGGGTCGCGCCGGACGTCTGCGGCTCATGGTCCGGCGGCAGCACCGGGCCGTCGTGGCGCAACGGCATCGTCTGCCCGGTGTCGGCGGTCGGGGCCGTCCCGTAGGGAGACCAGGTCGGGGGAGGCGTCGGAGGCTGCTCGCCCCACTGCGGGTCGGGACCCGGCTGCTGCGGTCGGAAGGGCTCGTCGTTCACGGGCACGACGATGCCCGACGTGTCTGTGACCTTGCTGAAAGGTCGCTGGGCCGACGGTGAAAGTTCAGCAGAGGCGTCGTACGACGTCGCCGGGGCGCACCACGCCGCCCTGCACGACGCTGGCGTTGAGCCCGCGCAGCCGCAGCCGTCTGCCCTCGTCGCTGTTGACGAAGGCCACTGTCTCCTCGCCGAAGCGGGCCCTGAACTTCGCACACCCCGCGTGCGGCTTGACGCTCACCTGGAGCACGACGTCGTCGCCCACCCCGATCCGGCTGCCGGCGGGGAGGTTGTCGTGGCTGAGGTCGAGGTCGACGTAGAGCTGGTCACCGGCGAGCGCGCGACCTTCGTCGGTGTCGGCGAGCAGGCCGATCATCCGCGACCCCATGACGGTGACCATCGCCTCGCGGTGGCGGCCCTCTGCGACGGCGCGCGACGTCGCCCGGGAGTACCAGTTGTCGCCGACCAGCCCGTCGTCCACGTCGATCACGGCCTCGGTGAGGACCTCACGCTCGAAGCGCTGGGGACGGCGTACGACGAGCGTCAGGGTGCCCTCCTCGGCAGGCGCGGCGCGCAGGTGGTCGAGGGCGGACTCGAGGGCGGAGGCGGTCGAGCTGGTCATGATGATCATTCTCGCGTGCGCTGTCGGCGACCGCCTCTCCTTTCCACCCTGTGGGTGAGTCCGGGAGACCGTGGGGGACCTAGGCTGCGCCCGGTGAGGACACCCTGGGCTCGTTGGAACTGGGAGCTGCGCAGCTGCGGACGGCACGGCCACGTGACCTGGAAGCCGACCGAGACCGAGCTGGCCGAGCGGCTGTCCGTCGACACGACAGAGGGGGAGGCGTGGCGCTGCCTGCGCTGCGCGACGTTCGTCGTCGGACCTCCGCTGGGGTCCGGCCCGGCCGAGGACGCGCCGGTGGTGCTGCGCGGCAAGGCGCTCCGCGACGCGTTCATCCTCCGGCTCCTCGCGGCCGAACGGTTCATCCGCGGCCTGCTCCTCGTCGCCCTCGCCTACGGCATCTACCGGTTCAACGGCGCACAGGACTCCCTCGAGCAGGTGTTCCGCGAGTACCTGCCGACCCTGAAGCCGCTGGCCGCCAAGCTCGGGATCGACCTGCAGTCCACCGGGCCGGTCAAGCTGATCCAGAAGGCGCTGAACACCGACCACGCCACCCTCGAGCTGGTCGCATTCGGCGTGCTGGCCTACGGCGCCCTCGAGCTGCTCGAGGGCGTCGGGCTGTGGCTGATGAAGCGATGGGGCGAGTACGTCGCCATGGTCGGCACCCTGGTCTTCATCCCGCTCGAGATCTACGAGCTCGTCGAGCGGGTGACCTGGCTACGCGTCGTGGCGTTCGCCCTCAACCTCTTCGCCGTGGTCTACCTGCTGTGGACCAAGCGCCTGTTCGGCTTCCGCGGCGGCCGCGAGGCGTTCGAGGCCGAGCGGCACTCCGAGTCGCTGCTCGAGGTCCAGCAGGCCGCGGCGTAGCTCGAGCGGCAGCTCAGCCCGCCACGCGCCCGAGGACGGCGCCGGGTCCTTGCTCAGCTCCAGCGCTCGGAGGCCGGGACGAAGTCGAGGGTCCGGTCGCCGGTGTAGATCTGCTTGGGCCGCGCGATCTTCTGCTCCTTGTCCTGCACGAGCTCGAGCCACTGCGCCAGCCAGCCCGGCGTACGGCCGATCGCGAACAGCACCGTGAACATCTCCGGCGGGAACTGGAACGCCTCGTAGATCAGGCCGGAGTAGAAGTCGACGTTGGGGTAGAGCTTGCGCGAGACGAAGTACTCGTCCTCGAGCGCGATCTTCTCCAGCTCCAGCGCGATGTCGAGGAGCGGGTTGGTGCCGGTCACCTCGAAGACGTCCTCGCAGGCCTTCTTGATGATCTTGGCGCGCGGGTCGTAGTTCTTGTAGACGCGGTGGCCGAAGCCCATCAGCCGCTCGTTGCCGTTCTTCACGCCCTCGATGAAGTCGGGGACGTTGTCCTTGGTCTTGATCCGCCGCAGCATCCGCAGCACGGCCTCGTTGGCGCCGCCGTGGAGCGGGCCGTAGAGGGCGGCGACCCCGCCGGCGACCGCGGAGTAGGGGTCGACCTGGGAGGAGCCGATCGACCGGACGGCGTTGGTCGAGCAGTTCTGCTCGTGGTCGGCGTGCAGGATGAAGAGCACGTCGAGGGCCTTGACCAGACGCTCGTCGGCCACGAAGCGGTCCTCGCTCATCCGGAACAGCATCGACAGGAAGTTCGCGGTGTAGCCGAGCTCGTTGTCGGGGTAGATGAACGGCTTGCCCTGGGCGTGCCGGTAGGACCAGGCGCCGAGCGTCGGCATCTTCGCGATCATCCGGACGATCTGGAGCTGGCGGATCTGGTCGTCGTCGATGTGCCGGGCATCGGGGTAGAACGTCGACAAGGCGCCGACGGAGGCCATCAGCATGCCCATCGGGTGGGCGTCGTAGCGGAAGCCCTGCATGAACTCCTTGACGTTCTCGTGCACGAACGTGTGGTAGGTGATGTCGTGCACCCACGTCTCGTACTGCGTCTGGGTCGGCAGCTCGCCGTGCACCAGCAGGTAGGAGACCTCGAGGAACGTCGACTTCTCCGCCAGCTGCTCGATGGGGTAGCCGCGGTACTCCAGGATGCCCTCGTCACCGTCGATGTAGGTGACGCTGCTCTTGCAGGAAGCGGTGTTGACGAAGCCGGGGTCGTACACCGAGAGAGGGGTGCCTTCTGCATCCTTGATCTTGCCGAGGTCCGCGCCCTTGACCGCACCGCTCTCGATCGGAACGTCGTACTCCTGGCCGGTGCGGTTGTCGCGGACGGTGAGGGAGTCAGTCACCCTGCCAAAACTAGTCCGGGCTTCCCCGGAGAGCGAATCCGGTCTCCGACGCCTGCACCAGGCCGCACCAGCCCCGGCCGTTTTGGCAGGCGAGCGGGGTGGCCGGTAGATTGTGCGGTCGCGACCCCTGCCGCTCCGAGCCCTCCGGGCCCGGGGCAGACCCAGACGAAGCGGAGCTGGGCAGACTACCTCGCCACGAGGCGTTCGTCAGAGGCCGCAGCAACACCGCCGGTGGGTGACCGCCCGCCGGCCCCCACGAACGAGTGAGGCGGACGCACGTGCGTACGTACAGCCCCAAGCCCGGAGACATCCACCGCGAGTGGCACGTCATCGACGCCGACGACGTGATCCTCGGCAAGCTCGCCGTCCAGGTCGCCAACCTGCTGCGTGGCAAGCACAAGCCCACCTTCGCCCCCCACATGGACATGGGCGACTTCGTGATCGTCGTCAACGCCGAGAAGGTCGCTCTGACCGGCGACAAGCTGACCAGCAAGCTCATGTACCGCCACTCCGGCTACCCGGGTGGTCTGACGGCGACGCCGGTCGGGCAGCAGCTCGACAAGGACGCCCGCAAGGTCATCGAGAAGGCGGTCTGGGGCATGCTCCCCAAGAACAAGCTCGGCCGCCAGATGATCAAGAAGCTCAAGGTGTACGCCGGCCCGAACCACCCCCACCAGGCCCAGCAGGCCAAGCCGTTCGAGATCACCCAGATCTCCCAGTGACCTCACAGACTCCGAGCGAAGGTATTTCCGTGGCTGACAACGACACCACCACCAGCACCCCCGAGGCCGAGACCGAGACCGAGGTGTTCGCGACCGACGAGCAGGGCGTCGCCTACACCTCCGAGTCTGCTGCGGCCGAGGACCCGGCCCGTCCGGCGACGATCGCCCCGGCGGCCGCGACCGGCCGCCGCAAGGAGGCCGTGGCCCGCGTGCGGATCATGCCCGGCACCGGCGTGTGGACCATCAACGGTCGCAAGCTCGACTCCTACTTCCCCAACAAGCTCCACCAGCAGGTCGTCAACGAGCCCTTCGCGGCGCTC
The DNA here is from genome assembly GCA_963808115.1 of uncultured Actinomycetota bacterium. Classification (GTDB taxonomy): domain Bacteria; phylum Actinomycetota; class Actinomycetes; order Propionibacteriales; family Nocardioidaceae; genus Nocardioides. The sequence continues at coordinate 52,185 of CAWEEN010000001.1, read as the reverse complement.
CACCTCGACGGCCGCTTCGACGTGATCGCCCGCATCCACGGTGGCGGCATCACGGGTCAGGCCGGCGCACTGCGCCTCGGCGTGGCCCGGTGCCTGAACTCCATCGACATGGACGCGAACCGTCCGACCCTCAAGAAGGCCGGGCTGCTGACCCGCGACGCGCGCGTCATCGAGCGCAAGAAGGCCGGTCTGAAGAAGGCCCGCAAGGCTCCCCAGTACAGCAAGCGCTGACGTTCCTCCGCCCCCGATGGGACAGAGGATCTTCGGCACCGACGGGGTCCGCGGGCTCGCCAACGACGTCATCACCGCCGAGCTCGCGGTCGACCTCGGTGTCGCCGCGGCCCGCGTGCTGGTCGACCACGGCTCGTTCGAGGGACCTCGTCCGGTCGCGGTGGTCGGTCGTGACACCCGCATCTCGGGGCAGTTCCTCGAGCATGCCGTCGTGGCCGGGCTCGCCTCGGCCGGGGTCGACGTGCTGCGGCTCCGGATCCTGCCGACGCCCGGGGTCGCGTACCTGACCGAGGCGCTCGGCGCCGACCTCGGTGTGGTGATCAGTGCGTCCCACAACCCGATGCCGGACAACGGCATCAAGTTCCTGGCGCGTGGAGGCGTGAAGCTCGACGACGCGCTCGAGCGTGAGATCGAGGACCGCCTCGCCGAGGACTGGGACCGCCCCACCGGCGCCGACATCGGCCGGGTCCGGCCCTACGGCGCCACGGTCGCCGACTACGCCGCCCACCTGGTCGGCACCCTCGACCTCCCGCTGGCCGGGCTCCGGGTGGTGCTCGACTGCGCGCACGGCGCGGCGTACCAGGTCGGGCCCGGAGGCGCTGCGCGCCGCGGGCGCCGAGGTGGTCGCGATCAACGACGAGCCCGACGGCCTCAACATCAACGACGGCTGCGGCTCGACCCACCTCGAGGGCCTGTGCGCCGCCGTGGTCGAGCACGGTGCCGACGCCGGCTTCGGGCTCGACGGCGACGCCGACCGGTGCCTGGCCGTCGACCACACCGGCACGGTCGTCGACGGCGACCAGCTGATGGCGGTGCTGGCGCTCGACCTGCACGAGCGCGGGCTGCTCGCCCACGACACCGTGGTGGCGACCGTGATGAGCAACCTCGGCTTCCTGCACGCGATGCAGGCCGCCGGCATCCACGTCCACCAGACCGCGGTGGGCGACCGCTACGTGCTCGAGGCGATGCGCGACGGCGGCTTCGGCCTCGGTGGCGAGCAGTCGGGCCACATCATCATGAGCGACCACGCCACCACCGGCGACGGCATCCTCACCGCCCTCCAGGTGCTGCAGCGGATGGCCCGTACCGGCTCGACCCTGCGCGAGCTGGCGTCCGTGGTGACCCGCCTGCCCCAGGTGCTGCTCAACGTGCCCGGCGTCGACAAGGACCGCGCCGACGACCCCGAGCTGGCCGAGGCGGTCGCCCGCGAGCAGGAGAAGCTCGGCGACTCCGGCCGCATCCTGCTCCGTCCGTCCGGCACCGAGCCGTTGGTCCGGGTGATGGTCGAGGCGTCCTCGCCCGAGGAGGCGACGGCCGTGGCCGAGCGCCTCGCCGACGTCGTACGACGTCGGCTCTCGCTCTGAGCCGGGCCACCACCAGGCGGCCACCACCGTTGCCACCGTCGCCCACGGCGACATCCAGCAGGCTCCGACCGCTCGGGCCAGGTCACCGCAGCCGGTGGACCCGCGACTCCCACGGCTGCAGGGTGAGGCTCCACGAGATGCCGTGCGTGGGCACGAGCACCTCGGAGTCCTCGAGGTCGGGGACCGAGCGCGGGTCGACGGTCGCCGGGTCCGAGGAGCAGTTCGCCAGCACCACGACGACGTCGTCGACGAGGGCGCGGGTGAACGCCCAGACCTGCGGGTCGTCGGGGAGCAGCAGCCCGAAGCGGCCGTCCACGACCACGTCGTGGGTGTGCCGGAGATCGATGAGGCGGCGGTAGTGGTGGAAGACCGACTCGGGGTCGGCGACCGCGGCCGCGGCGTTGATCTCGTCGCTGTTCGGGTTGGTGCGGAGCCACGGGGTACCGGTGGTGAAGCCGCCGTGCGGCCCGGCGTCCCAGGCCATCGGGGTGCGGGCGTTGTCGCGGCTCTTCACTCGCAGCGACCGCAGCACGTCGGCCTCCGGCACGCCGCTGGCCAGCGCCTCGTGAGCCCAGTTGAGTGACTCCAGGTCGGCGTACTCCTCGAGGCTCGTGAACCCGGCGTCGGTCATGCCGAGCTCCTCGCCCTGGTAGACGTACGGCGTGCCACGGTGGAGATGCAGCACGGTGCCGAGCGTCTTGGCGGAGGCGACCCGGTGCTGAGGAGTGTCGTCGCCGAAGCGTGACACCGCCCGGGGCTGGTCGTGGTTGTCCCAGTACAGCGAGTTCCAGCCGACGTCGGCCAGGCCGGTCTGCCAGGCGGCGAGGTTGGCCTTGAGCACGGGCAGCGGCAGGTCCTGCAGCGCCCACTTGTCCAGCCCCGGCACCTGGTCGAGCGCGACGTGCTCGAAGGTGAAGACCATGTCCAGCTCGCGGCGGCTCGGGTCGGTCACGTCGCGAGCCAGAGTCGACCGAGCTGCCCGGCATCTCGCCGACCGTGAGCAGGTGCTGGTCGGTCAGGCCGACCTCGCGGTTCATCTCGGCCAGGAACTCGTGCAACCGCGGGCCGTTCAGCACGCCGTACGGCGGGGCGAGCTCGCGGTCGGGCGAGATCGGCGGGCCGTCAGGGAGGTCCGGGTCCTTGGAGATCAGGTTGATCACGTCCATCCGGAAGCCGTCGACCCCGCGGTCGACCCACCACCGCATCATCGAGTGGACCGCCTGCCGGACCTGAGGGTTCTCCCAGTTGAGGTCGGGCTGCTTGGGGCTGAAGACGTGGAGGTACCACTCGCCGCTGCGCTCGTCGTACTGCCAGGCGGGGCCGTTGAAGGCCGACTCCCAGTTGTTCGGTGCGCCGCCCGGGGCGTCGGGCCGGCCCGGCCGCCACCAGTACCAGTCGCGCTTGGGTGAGGCCGGGTCGCGCGACTCCACGAACCACGGGTGCTCGTCGGACGTGTGGTTGACGACGAGGTCCATCACGACCCGGATCCCGCGCTGGTGGCAGCCCGCGATCAGTGCGTCGAGGTCGGCGAGGTTGCCGAACAGCGGGTCGACGTCCTGGTAGTCGCTGATGTCGTAGCCGTTGTCGTCCATCGGCGAGCGGTACACCGGGCTCAGCCAGAGGACGTCCACGCCGAGCAGCGCGAGGTGGTGGAGGCGCGACGTGATGCCGGGCAGGTCGCCGACACCGTCGCCGTTGCCGTCCATGAACGACCGCGGGTAGACCTGGTAGACGACGGCGTCGCGCCACCAGCCGGGCAAGCGGAGCACGGCGGTCACAGCTTGCGGAGCCTGACGTAGCGCACCGAGTGGTCGCGGTCCTTGCGCAGCACCAGCGTCGCGCGGGAGCGGGTCGGCTTGATGTTCTGCTCGAGGTTGGGGCCGTTGATGGTGTCCCAGATCTGCTCGGCGGTCGCGGTGGCCTCCTCGGCGGACAGGCCGGCGTAGCGGGAGAAGTACGACGCCGGGTCGGCGAACGCGGTCTTGCGCAGCCGCAGGAACCGCTCGACGTACCACGCCCGGATGTCGGAGGTGGCGGCGTCGACGTAGACGCTGAAGTCGAAGAAGTCGCTCAGCGCGAGCCCGCTCCGCCCGTCCTCGGTGGTGCGCGCCGGCTGGAGGACGTTGAGCCCCTCGATGATGACGATGTCGGGGTGGCGGACCACCACCGGGTCGTCGGGCACCACGTCGTACACGAGGTGGGAGTAGGTCGGTGCCTCGACCTCCTCCTTGCCCGACTTGATGTCGACCACGAAGCGCAGCAGGGCCCGGCGGTCGTAGGACTCCGGGAAGCCCTTGCGCTGCAGGATGCCGCGCCGCTCGAGCTCGGCGTTGGGGTAGAGGAAGCCGTCGGTGGTCACCAGCGCGACGTTGGGGTGCTCGTCCCAGTGCGCCAGCATCTGCGCGAGCACGCGGGCGGTGGTCGACTTGCCGACCGCCACCGAGCCGGCGAGGCCGATCACGAACGGCGTACGCGGCGGCTGCGGCCGGTGCAGGAACTCCTCCTGCTTGCGGTGCAGGCGGCGGGCCGCCTTCACCCGCAGGCTGAGCAGGCGCGAGAGCGGGAGGTAGACCTGCTCCACCTCGTCCAGGTCGAGCTGGTCGCCGAGCCCGCGGAGCCGGGTGATCTCCTCGGCGGACAGCGGCTGGGTCACCTGGACGCCCAGGGCCGCCCACGCGGCACGGTCGAGCTCGACGTACGGCGAGGGCTCGCCGCCGTTGGCCACCTTGGAGCCCGCCATGGACATGGGCGGGATTGTTGCAGGCGGTGCCAGCGGCGCCGGCGGTGGCACGGCCCGCCGATAGACTCGCGCCATGTGCGGCATCGTCGGTTACGTCGGGGAGAAGCAGGCCCAGGACGTCGTGATCGAGGGGCTGCGCCGGCTGGAGTACCGCGGCTACGACTCGGCCGGCTCGCCCTCGTCGCCGACGGCGCGATCGCGTGGGCCAAGAAGGCCGGCAAGCTCGCCAACCTCGAGAAGGCGCTCGCCGACGCACCGCTGCCCGAGTCGACCACCGGCATCGGGCACACCCGGTGGGCCACCCACGGCGCGCCCAACGACGTCAACGCCCACCCCCACCTCGGCAACGACGGCCGGGTCGCGCTGGTGCACAACGGCATCATCGAGAACTTCGCCGAGCTCCGTGCACAGGTCGAGGCCGCGGGCGACGAGCTCCGCTCCGAGACCGACACCGAGATCGCCGCCCACCTGCTGGAGTCGGAGCTGGCGCGCTGCGACGACCTCACCGACGCCATGGTGGCGGTGTGCCGGACGGCTCGAAGGCGCGTTCACCCTGGTCGCCGTCGACGCCCAGGACCCGTCGCGCGTCGTCGCGGCCCGCCGTAACTCGCCGCTGGTGGTCGGTCTCGGCGAAGGCGAGAACTTCATCGGCTCCGACGTCGCGGCCTTCATCGAGCACACCCGTGAGGCGCTCGAGCTCGGCCAGGACCAGGTCGTGACGATCACCCGCGACGGCGTCGACGTCACGCGGCTTCGACGGGCTAGCCCGCCGAGGGCACGCCGCTACCACGTCGACTGGGACCTCTCGGCCGCCGAGAAGGACGGCTACGACTGGTTCATGCGCAAGGAGATCTTCGAGCAGCCGCGGGCGATCGCCGACGCGCTGCTCGGCCGGCACGACGCCCAGGGCCGGCTCCAGCTCGACGAGGTGCGGATCTCCGACGACGAGCTCCGCGAGGTCGACAAGATCATCATCATCGCGTGCGGGACCGCGTTCTACGCCGGGCTGGTCGCCAAGTACGCCATCGAGCACTGGACCCGGATCCCGTGCGAGGTCGAGCTCGCCCACGAGTTCCGCTACCGCGACCCGATCCTGACCCGCGTCGACGCTCGTCGTCGCGATCAGCCAGTCGGGCGAGACCGCCGACACGCTGATGGCGATCCGGCACGCCCGCCAGCAGCGCTCGAAGGTGCTGGCGATCTGCAACACCAACGGCTCGACGATCCCGCGCGAGTCCGACGCCGTGATCTACACCCACGCCGGCCCGGAGATCGGGGTCGCCTCGACCAAGGGCTTCCTCACCCAGCTGATCGCCTGCCTACCTGCTCGGCCTCTACCTGGCGCAGGTCCGCGGCACGTCGTACGGCGACGAGATCGCCGCGCGTGCTCGCCGAGCTCGCGCGACATGCCGGGACACGTGCAGCGGATCCTCGACGGCGCTGACGACCTGTACGACCTGGCCGCGCGAGCTGACCGAGGCGCAAGTCGGTGCTGTTCCTCGGGCGGCACGTCGGGCTACCCGGTCGCCCTCGAGGGCGCGCTGAAGCTCAAGGAGCTGGCCTACATCCACGCCGAGGGCTTCGCCGCGGGCGAGCTCAAGCACGGCCCGATCGCGCTGATCGAGGAGGGGCTGCCGGTCTTCTGCGTCGTGCCGCCGCGGGGCCGCGACCAGCTCCACGACAAGATGATCAGCGCGATCCAGGAGATCCGGGCCCGCGGCGCCCGCACGATCGTGCTGGCCGAGGAGGACGACGACGCCGGCATCGAGGCCTACGCCGACACGATGATCTGGCTGCCCCGGGTCTCGACGCTGCTGCAGCCGGTGCTGGCCGTCGTACCGCTGCAGCTGTTCGCGTGCGAGCTGGCGACCCGGCTCGGCCACGACGTCGACCAGCCGCGCAACCTCGCCAAGTCCGTCACGGTCGAGTAGGGCTGCCCGGTGGCCATCGTCGGCGTCGGCATCGACGTGGTCGACATCGCGCGCTTCGAGGACTCGCTGCGTCGTACGCCGGGGCTCGCGCGAGCGGCTCTTCACCGCGGCCGAGGCGAGCCCGGCCGCCGGCCTCGCTGGCCGCGCGGTTCGCCGCCAAGGAGGCGCTCGCCAAGGCGCTCGGCGGCTCCGGCCAACCTGGCCTGGCACGACGCCGAGGTGGTCTCGGAGTCCTCCGGCCGGCCGCCGGCTCGTCCTGCGCGGGACGGTGGCGGCCGCCGCCGACGAGCTCGGCGCCGCCCACGTCCACCTCTCCCTGTCCCACGACGCCGGCATCGCCTCCGCCGTGGTGGTCCTGGAGACCTGAGGCTCACGGGCCACAGCTTCATCATGTGATGAAGGTGAACCGGCACTTCTCACGGTGAACTCACCAGGATGAGTGCCGGTTGGCCCACTTCACATGATGAAACCGCAGTCGACGACCCGCCCCAGCGACCCCCGCTAGGTTGAGGGCATGAGGTCGGCGCACACCGTGGAGCAGGTCCGGGCCGCGGAGGCTGCGCTGATGGCCACGGTCCCGGAGGGCACGCTCATGCAGCGGGCCGCGGCCGGGCTGGCGACGGCGGTGGGCGACCTGCTCGGCGCGACGTACGGCGCGCGGGTGCTGCTGCTGGTCGGGCCGGGCGACAACGGCGGCGACGCGCTGTACGCCGGGGCGATGCTGGCGCGGCGGGGTGCGCAGGTGCAGGCGGTGGCGGTCGGCGACCGGGTGCACGAGGCGGGAGCCGACCGCCCTGCGGCGGGCCGGCGGCCGCGGTTGGTCGACCTCGCCGACGTACGCCGACCCGACGTCGTCGTCGACGGGATCGTCGGCATCGGCGGACACCCGGGGCTCCGGGCGCCCGCGACCGAGGCCCTGGCCGCGCGTCGACGGCGTGCCCGTCGTCGCGGTGGACACCCCGAGCGGGGTCGACGTCGACACCGGCCGGCTCGAGGGAGCCCACGTGACGGCCGACGTCACCGTCACCTTCGGTACCCACAAGATCTGCCACCTGGTCGAGCCGGCGGCGTCGGCCTGCGGGGTCGTCCAGCTCGTCGACCTCGGCCTCGACCTGCCCGAGGCCGACCCGTCACCGCGCTCCAGGCCGACGACGTCGCCAGGCTGCTGCCGATCCCGCCGGCCGACGCCCAGAAGTACACCCGCGGCGTCGTCGGCGTCCGGGCCGGCTCCGCGCGCTACCCCGGCGCCGGCGTGCTCTCGACCGCCGGTGCGGCGTGCGGGCTGGCCGGCATGGTCCGGTACGCCGGTGGCGCACCGCGACGCCGTGCGGGCGGCCCACCCCGAGGTCGTGCGTCGGCGAGGGTCGCGTCAGGCCTGGGTGGTCGGCTCCGGCGGCGACGCCGAGGCGGCGGAGGCGCTGAGCGGCGGCCCTGCGCGACGACGTACCCCTCGTCGTCGACGCCGACGCCCTGGCCCACCTCCCGGCCCGGCTCGACCGGCCCGCGCCTCCTCACCCCCCACGCCGGCGAGCTCGCCGCGATGCTCGGGGTCGACCGCGCGAGGTGGAGACCGACCAGCTCGCCTCCGCCCGCCGCGCGGCGCGACCGGTGGGACGCCACCGTGCTGCTCAAGGGGCACCACACCCTCGTCGCCGAGCCCGACGGACGGGTCCGGGTCACCACCGATCGGCACGTCCTGGCTGGCGGTCGCCGGCGGCCGGCGACGTCCTCGGCGGCCTCTGCGGCGCCCTGCTGGCCGCCGGCCTCTCGCCGTACGACGCGGGGTCGGTCGGCGTCGTGGCTGCACGGGGCCGCGGCGACGTAGGCGTCCCGGCGGCGGGCCGATCAGCGCCCCCGGCGTGGCTGCGGCGATCCCGGCCGTCGGTGGCCGACCTCCTCCGCTGACGCCGAGCCGGACGGGACGGCCCGTCCCTGGGCCGCCCCGGCCGGATGGGAGACTCGTCGCCATGAGCCGCCGTCCCGAGATCGTGGTCGACCTCGCCGCGATCCGGAACAACGTCGGCGCCCTGCGCGACCTGGTGGCGCCGGACGGGTCCGACGTGATGGTCGTGGTGAAGGCCGACGGCTACGGCCACGGGATGCTCGAGGCGGCGGCCGCCGCCCGCGCCGCCGGTGCACCGTGGCTCGGGGTCGCGACCATCGACGAGGCCCTGCGGCTGCGCGCAGCCGGCGACACCGGTCGCGTCCTGTCCTGGCTGACGGTGCCGGGCGACGACTGGGCGTGCGGCGATCGAGGCCGACGTCGACGTCACGGCGTACTCGACCGCTGAGCTCGACGAGATCCGCGCCGCGGTCGGAGAGCGCCCGGCCCGGCTCCAGCTCAAGGTCGACACCGGCCTGTCCCGCGGCGGAGCGACCGTCGACCACTGGCCCGACCTCGTGCAGGCGGCCCGCACCGGCGAGGCCGACGGCCACTGGCAGGTCACCGGCATCTGGTCGCACTTCGCCTGCAGCGACGAGCCCGACCACCCGGCGAACGCCGCCCAGGAGCAGGCGTTCCGCCAGGCCCTGGCCGACGCGGAGAGGGCGGGGCTGCGCCCGGAGGTCCGTCACCTGGCGAACTCCGGCGGCCGCGCTGCTCCGCCCGTCGGCACGGTTCGACCTGGTGCGCTGCGGGATCGCGTCGTACGGCCTCGACCCCGCCCCCGGACGCTCCCCCGACATCGGGCTGCGGCCGGCGATGACCGTCACCTCGCCGCTGGCACTCGCCAAGAGCGTGCGCGGCGGGCTCCGGCGTCTCCTACGGCCACACCTGGACCACGCCGGCGGAGACCAGGCTCGGCCTGGTGCCGATCGGGTACGGCGACGGGGTCCCGCGCCACGCCGGGAACACCGCCGAGGTCTGGGTCGGCGGCCGAGCGCCGCCGGATCCGCGGGCGCGTGTGCATGGACCAGTTCGTGGTCGACCTCGACGACGACACCACCGTGGCTCGCCGGCGACGAGGTGGTCCTGTTCGGACCGGGCACGTCCGGCGAGCCGACCGCCGACGACTGGGCACGCGCGCTGCGGGACCATCCACTACGAGATCGTCACCCGGATGGGCGGCCGGCTCCTGCGTCGCTACACCGGGGGCGACGCGATGAAGACCTCCGGGAAGGTCCTCGGCGCCGCGGCCGGTGCCGTCGGTGTCGCCGCCGCCGGCGCCGCGACTGCGGGTGGCGCAGCGGCGCGCCGTCATCAACCGTCGCGGCGCTGGTGACCACGCGCCGTTCGGGTCACTGCGGTCCAAGCCCATCCACGTCGTCACCGACGACGGCGTCGACCTCCACGTGGAGGTCGACGAGTACGACGGGCCGAGCGGCCGCCGTCGCGGGAAGGGGAAGGCGCCCGAGCTGACGGTCGTGTTCGTCCACGGCTACTCCCTCAACCTCGACTCGTGGCACTTCCAGCGCGCCGGCTACCGCGGTGTGGTCCGCACCGTCTACTACGACCAGCGCTCCCACGGCCGGTCCGGGCGTTCGACCCCGGGGGCACGCGACGTTCGAGCAGCTCGGCCGCGACCTCCACCTGGTGCTCGAGACCGTGGTGCCGCTGGGCCCGGTCGTCCTCGTCGGCCACTCCATGGGAGGGATGACGATCATGGCGCTGGCCGAGGAGCACCCCGAGCTGTTCGGTGAGCGGATCGTGGGCGTCGGCCTGATCTCCACCTCCGCCGGCGGCCTCGAGCCGCACCGGATCATCGCGCCGCGGGTGCCGTCGTCGCTCGGCGGCGTCTCGCCGAGCGGCTGATCACGGTCCTCGCCCGCGGGCACCGGGGCGTCGACGGCGTACGGCGCCTCGGCCACAGCGTCGCCATGGTCGCCACCGACGAGCTGGCCTTCGGCGACGACGTGCCCGCCTCCTACGTCGAGTTCGTCGACGAGATGCTCTCGGCGACGCCGTTCGAGGTGGTCGCGGAGTTCTTCTCCAACTTCGCCCGGCTCGACAAGTTCGAGACCGTCAGGACGCTGGGAAGCGTCCCGACCTCCATCATCTGCGGCACCGGTGACCGGATCACGGCGGTGGGTCACAGCCGCAAGCTCCACGCCTACATCCCCGGGTCGTCCCTGCTCGAGTGTCCCGGCGCCGGTCACCTGGTGATCATGGAGCGACACCACGACGTCAACGACGAGCTCGACCAGCTGCTGGCCCTCGCCGGCGACCTGGCCGACCGCCGATGACCGGCCTGCCCGGCCTCGCGGTCCGCCGGGTCGGCCCCGAGGCCGCCCCGGTGGTGCTGGAGCTCGTGCGCGCCGCCTTCGCCACCCGGCCACCTCTCGACCCGCCCTCCGACGCGCTCGGCGAGACCGAGTCCCACCTGGCCACCGCGCTCGCCCACGGGGGCCTGGTCGCGTCCGTCGACGGCCGTCCGGTCGGGGCGCTGGTGCTCGATCCCGACGGGACGACGCTCTGGCTGCGCCGGGTCGGAGTGCTGCCCGAGGTCCGCGAGCACGGTGTCGCCACCGACCTGGTCGCGGCCGCTCTCGCCATCAGCACGCCGTACGACCGAGGTGGCGGTGCTCGCCCGCGAGGAGCTGCCGGCGACGGTCACGTTCTGGGGCGACCACGGCTTCGTCGAGACCGCCCGGCGGTCGCCGTACGTCGAGCTGCGACGCCCGGCCGTCCGCGCCCACGACGCGCCTGACGCGGAGTCCATGCGGAGGCTCGGGGCCGACCTCGCTGCCGGCCTGCGCGCCGGGGACGTCGTCGTCCTGACCGGTGAGCTGGGGGCCGGCAAGACGACGTTCACCCAAGGGCTCGGGTCGGGGCTGGGAGTGCGGGGTGAGGTGACGTCGCCGACCTTCGTGATCGCGCGGGTCCATCCGTCGCTGGTCGGCGGACCGGCCCTGGTGCACGCCGACGCCTACCGCCTCGGGGGTGTCGCCGAGCTCGACGACCTCGACCTCGACACCTCCCTGGACGACGCCGTCACCGTCGTCGAGTGGGGCGAGGGCATCGCCGAGGGCCTCGCCGACGACCGGCTCGAGGTACGGATCGGGCGCGCTCTGGCCGACGAGGCGGGTCACGACGGCGGCCTCGACCCGCGGCGGGTGGTGATCTGGCCGATCGGCCGGCGCTGGCTGGAGCATCCGCTCAGTCGTTGAGCAGTCCCACTGCCGCGGCCGGGCAGACGACCTCGGCGTGCTCCGCGTCCTCGGGAACCGGCCCGCCCAGTCGGTCGTGCGCACGACCCTGGGTCCGGCACGTCCTCGGCATGACAGGCTGGCGGCATGGTCGTCATCGCACACGTGAGCGACACTCACTTCGGCAACACCGCCCAGGACCCCGCCGGCCGGGCCGCTGCCGTCATGGACCACCTGCTGGCCATGGACCCACGCCCCGACCTCCTCGTGGTCAGCGGCGACGTGGCCGACCACGGCCTCCCCGAGGAGTACGTCGAGGCCCGCCGCTGGCTCGACCGGTGGCCGGGCCCCTTGTTGGTCTGTCCGGGCAACCACGACACCCGCTCGGCGTACGTCGTCGGCCTGGGTCGGGAGGCCCGCACCGTCGGGGAGGTGGCGGGCGTCCGGTTCGTGGCACTCGACTCGCTGATCGACCCGGTCGGTGGGGAGCGCGTCGACCAGGGGCTGCTGGGGGACGACCAGCTCGGCTGGCTCGACGACGAGCTCGCCGCCTCGTCAGCCCCGACGTTCGTGGTGCTGCACCACCCGCCGACCACGATCGGGATCAGCCTGATGGACCCGATCCGGCTCCTCGACGGCGACGCCCTCGCCGCGGTGCTCGCCCGGCACCCGCACGTCGTGGCCACGCTGGTCGGTCACGCGCACACCATGGGGGCGACCATGTTCGCCGGCCGCCCGCTCCTGATCGGCGGCGGCGTGGTCTCCACCGTCTCCACGGACGCCGAGGACCTGCCCCTCGTCTGGTACGACGCCGGACCCTCGTTCGCGCTCCACGTCGCCGACGGCGACCCCGTCCGGGTGACCACGCACTGGCGCGCCCTCCCGGTCTGAGCCGCTCGGACGGTCAGTAACCTCGGACCGTGCTGCTCGCCTTCGACACGGCCACGCCGTGCGTGACCGTCGCCCTCCACGACGGGGAGGTCGTCGTCGCCGAGCGACGCTCGCAGCAGCGGATGAAGCACGGTGAGCAGCTGGCCCCGCAGATCGAGGCGGTCCTCTCCGACGCCGGGATCGTCCGGCAGGACCTCACCGCGATCGCCGTCGGCACCGGGCCCGGCCCGTTCACCGGCCTGCGGGTCGGTCTGGTCACCGCGCGCACGCTCGCGTTCGTCCTGGAGCTCCCGGTGTACGGCGTGTGCTCGCTCGACGTGGTCGCGCTCGAGGCTGCGTGGGGGGCCGACCCGGTGGGCCGCGACTTCGTGGTCGCCACCGACGCGCGTCGTCGGGAGGTCTACCTCGCCTCCTACGACGACCAGGGCCGCCGCCTCGACGGCCCCGACGTGCTGCGCCCCGCTGACGCCGCCACCGACCTCCCCGTCGCCGGGGAGGGAGGCGGTGCTGTACCCCGACGCGTTCCCGCTCGCCCACGGGCCGCTGCTCCCCAGCGCCGGGTGGCTCGCCCGCGCAGTCGCCGAGGAGCTGGCCGAGCTCCACGACCCCGAGCCGCTCTACCTCCGCCGGCCCGACGCCGTCGCGCCGGGCGTACCCAAGCGGGTGTCGTGATCCGGGCGGGCCGACGAGGACGACGGCCCCGCCGTCGCGGCCCTGGAGCGGGAGGCGTTCGGCTCGGACGCCTGGTCGGACGCCCTGGTGAAGGAGGGCCTCTCCGGGATGCTCCCCGGCACCCTGTACCTCGTGGCGGAGTCGGACGACGACCACGAGGTCGTCGGCTACGCGGCCGCCAGCCTCTTCGCCGACGTCGCCGAGCTGCAGCGGATCGCGGTCGCCGCGAGCGAGCGTCGGGCCGGCGTCGCCAGCGGCCTGCTGCTCCGGGTCGAGCACGAGGCGCGGCTGCGCTACTCCGAGCGCCTCCTCCTGGAGGTGCGCGAGGACAACGCCGCGGCCTGCGCCTTCTACGCCGCGCGCGGGTTCCGCGAGCTCGACCGGCGCCACCGCTACTACGGCGACGGTACCACCGCCGTCGTCCTGGAGAAGGAGCTCTCGTGACCGACGAGCCCCTGGTCCTCGGCATCGAGACCTCCTGCGACGAGACCGGTGTCGGCATCGTCCGCGGCCACACCCTGCTCGCCGACGCGGTCGCCAGCAGCGTCGAGGAGCACGCGCGGTTCGGAGGGGTCGTGCCCGAGGTGGCCAGCCGTGCCCACCTCGAGGCCATGGTGCCGACCATCGAGCGGGCCTGCGAGACCGCCGGCATCCGGCCCTACGACGTCGACGCGATCGCGGTCACCAGCGGCCCGGGCCTGGTCGGCGCGCTGCTGGTCGGGGTCGCCGCCGCCAAGGCACTGGCCCTCGGTCTCGGGAAGCCGATCTACGGCGTCAACCACCTGGCCGCGCACGTCGCGGTCGACCAGCTCGAGCACGGCGCCCTGCCGGAGCCCTGCCTGGCGCTGCTGGTCAGCGGTGGGCACTCCAGCCTGCTCCGGGTCACCGACGTGACCGGCCACGACGCCGGGGTGCAGCCCCTCGGCGCCACCATCGACGACGCCGCCGGCGAGGCCTTCGACAAGGTCGCCCGGCTCCTCGGGCTGCCCTTCCCGGGCGGCCCCCACATCGACCGGGCTGCGCGCGACGGCCAGGTGACCATCGACTTCCCGCGCGGCCTCACCAGCCGCCGCGACCTCGAGCGCCACCGCTTCGACTTCTCGTTCTCCGGCCTCAAGACCGCGGTCGCCCGCTGGGTCGAGACCCAGCAGCGCGACGGCGTCACCATCGACGTGGGTGACGTGGCGGCCAGCTTCCAGGAGGCGGTGTGCGACGTGCTGGTCCGCAAGGCGCTGGACGCCGCCAGCCGACCAGGGCATCGACCACCTCCTGATCGGTGGCGGCGTCGCCGCGAACTCCCGGCTCCGGGCGATGGCCACCCAGCGGGCCGAGGCGAAGGGCATCCGGGTCCGGGTCCCGAGACCCGGGCTGTGCACCGACAACGGCGCGATGGTCGCCGCGCTCGGCGCCGAGCTGGTCGCCCGAGGTCGGACGCCGTCCTCCCTGGACCTCCCGGCCGACTCGTCCCAGCCGATCACCGAGGTCGTGGCCTAGCCGGCGTTCGGCGCCTCGGCGACCGAGAACGGCGGCCTGTCGCTGCTCCCGGCGACCGGCGCGACCGCGAGCTCCGCGGTGCCGTCGGTGCCGAGCCGCACGATCGACCACCTGCCCTGCTGGAAGACCGTGAGCAGGAGGTGCTCGGAGTCCTCCCAGACCGCCGCCTGGTAGAACGCCTGCGTCTGCTCCGTCGAGCGCAGGTCGAGCACCCGGGAGCCGCCGGCGGTGTAGACCGCGATCTCCCGCGGCCCGAGCCCGTCACCGTAGGCCGGGCCGGCCTGCACGTGCTTCCCGTCGGGCGACGGCGTCCCGAGCGCGTTCCGGCAGGTCGTCCACTGCGGCGGGCTGCTGGTGTCGACCGAGGAGAACAGGGCCGAGCAGGACCCGGTGTCGGTCGTCCTCGTCACCGCCGTGGTCGGACCCGCGTAGGCGGCCGCGGTCAGCCACGTCAGGTGAGTGGTGTCGACGGGCTTCACCACGCCGGTGTAGAAGACGGCGTACGACGCTCGTGCACCCGTCTGCCGGTCGTCCGTGGTGACCCAGACCGTGCAGCCCTGGACCGCCTGGTCCCGAGGCGTGCCCAGGTCGCAGGTGGCGTTGTTGCCCACGACGTGGGCCTGTGACCCGTGCACCCGGCCGATCGTGACCGGGGCGTCGCGACCGACCTGCAGCACCTCGACGTCGCCGTGGGGAGCCGTCCACGCGGCGGACCGCCCGTGGCTCGACAGGATCGGTGCGCTGCTCGCGCCGTAGGTGCTGCTGCTGCCGTCGACCCGGACCACGGTCACCGACCCGATGCCGGCCCGGCCGGCCGCGGTGACGAGGAGGCGCCCGTCGTCGAGCTGGGCCACGCCCGCGGGCGGCGCGTCGAGGAGGGCGTGCATCGTGCTGCCGTCCGGCAGGTGCACCGCACCGTCGAGGGTCACCCACGGCACGTGCGGCGCGGCGCCGGTGGGCAGCCCGGTCACGTCGAGGTCCGTGAGCGGAACGGCGTGCACCGTGGGTGAGGGGGACTGCGAAGCGGGGCCCGGCTCGGGCTCCCCGCCGCCGTGGGTGGCCACTGCGGCGGTCGGCACGATGACGGCCACGGCGGCAACGGCGCCGACCATCGCGGTCGCCGTACGCCGGCGCCGGATCGAGCGGGCGCGGCCCTGCACCCCGCCGAGGCCGAGGGTGCTGCGGTCCATCTCACTCGCGCGGTCGTGCAGCTCGCGGGTCAACAGGTCGGTCAGGTCGTCGTTCTGGTTCATGACAGGTCGTCCTCCTCGCTGACGCGGGGGTTCAGGGTGTGGGGTGCCCGGGCTCGCAAGGACGCGAGGGCGCGGCTGGTCTGGGACTTCACGGTCCCGACGGAGATCCCGAGCACGGCCGCGGTCTCGGCCTCGCTCAGCTCCTCGTAGTAGCGCAGCACGACGACGGCGCGCGCCTTGCGGGGCAGGGTCTGGACGACGTCCCACAGCGCCGAACCGGCATCGTCACGTGGCGTGTCGTGGTGGGGCTGCTCGAGCCGGTGCAGCGTCTCGTCGGGGGCGCTGTGCTCGCGCTTCTTCCAGGCGCGCCGCCACAGGGAGTGGTGCTCGTTGACGACGATGCGGCGGACGTAGGCGTCCATCGAGCCCTGGTCTCGCACCTTGTCCCACGCCAGGTAGAGCTTGGCGAACGCGGTCTGCACCAGGTCCTCGGCGTCGTGCCGGTTGCCGGTCAGCAGGTAGGCCGTGCGGAGCAGGCTCGCCTGCCGGGCAGCGAGGTACGCCGCGAACTCCGTGTCGCGGTGGTCTCTCCGGTCGGCCACGGCCACTGCTCCCGTCCCGGCGTCCGGCGGTCGGTCCATGCTCCTCCTCCTTCGTCAGCACCAAGACGCCGGCGACGGGGGAGAGGTTGCAATCGTGGCAGAAGGCGACCCGTCAGGGCCGCGTCGGCGAGCCGGTAGCCGGCCCGGTACGACGTGCTGTGGACGATGGCCGTGGCCAGCGTCCGGCGGCCCTGGGGCACGACCTCGGTGATCTGCTCACGCCGCCCGACCGGCCGCCGCCACGCGGCGCGGTGCTCGTTGAGCAGGATCTTGCGGGCGTAGGCGTCGACACTGCTGCGGTCGCGGACCCGGTCCCACGACAGGTAGACCTTGGCCAGAGTGTCCTGCACCAGGTCCTGGGCTGTGTGGACCTCGCCGGTCAGGAGGTGGGCGGTGCGCTGGAGAGCCGGCTCGCGCGCGACGAGCCACGCCTCGAACTCGACGTCGCGCGTCGAGCGCAGCGGGGTGGCCGTCGGACCTCCCGTCACCGCCGTGTCCTGCATCCGCCCACCATCCTGGTCGTCGCTCATCCCGTGGACCAGAACGGCGCGCGGATGGTTGCATCGACGGCTCCCGGCGTTGCCCCTAGGGTGGCTGCACCGTCGTTCAGGAGGGACATGCATGCACGAGGTCCGAGGAGTCGTCGCCCGCGCCAAGGGCGAGCCGGTCAGCATCGAGACGATCCACGTCCCCGATCCCGGCCCGGGTGAGGCGCTGGTCCAGGTCCAGGCCTGCGGGGTCTGCCACACCGACCTGCACTACCGCGAGGGCGGGATCAACGACGACTTCCCGTTCCTGCTCGGGCACGAGGCGGCGGGCGTGGTCGAGGCGGTCGGCGACGACGTCACCTCGGTGGCGCCCGGCGACTTCGTGATCCTCAACTGGCGCGCGGTCTGCGGCAACTGCCGGGCCTGCAACCGCGGTGAGCCGTGGTACTGCTTCGCCACCCACAACGCCACCCAGAAGATGACCCTCGCCGACGGCACCGCCGCTCTCGCCGGCGCTCGGCATCGGCGCCTTCGCCGAGAAGACCCTCGTCGCCGCCGGCCAGTGCACCAAGGTCGACCCGTCGGCGCGGGCCGCTGCCGTCGGCCTGCTCGGCTGCGGGGTGATGGCCGGCCTCGGCGCGGCGATCAACACCGGCAACGTCTCGCGCGGCAAGAGCGTCGCGGTGATCGGCTGCGGTGGCGTCGGGGCGGCGGCGATCGCCGGCTCGGCCCTGGCCGGCGCCGACACGATCATCGCCGTCGACATCGACGACCGGAAGCTGGCCGGCGCCCGGAGGCTGGGCGCCACCCACACGGTCAACAGCAGCGAGACCGACCCGGTGGCTGCGATCCAGGAGCTCACCGGCGGCAACGGCGCCGACGTGGTCATCGACGCCGTCGGTCGTCCGGAGACCTGGAAGCAGGCGTTCTACGCACGCGACCTGGCCGGCACGGTGGTGCTCGTCGGCGTGCCCACCCCGGACATGAAGATCCCCGACATCCCGCTGATCGACGTGTTCGGACGCGGCGGGGCGCTGAAGTCGTCGTGGTACGGCGACTGCCTGCCCACCCGCGACTTCCCGATGCTGGTCTCGCTCTACCAGCAGGGCCGGCTCGACCTCGACGCGTTCGTCTCGGAGGAGATCGGGCTCGGCGACGTCGAGGCGGCCTTCGAGAAGATGCACCGCGGCGACGTGCTGCGCTCGGTCGTCGTCTTCTGATGCTGCGCCTCGACCACGCGGTCAGCAGCGGGACCTTCAGCCTCGACGGCTCGACGTACGACGTCGACAACAACATCTGGGTGGTCGGCGACGACACCGAGTGCGTGGTGGTCGACGCGCCCCACTCCGTCGACGACATCCTCGCTGTGGTCGGCGACCGACGGGTGCGCGCGATCGTCTGCACCCATGCCCACGACGACCACGTGCTGGTCGCGCCGGCGCTGCGCGAGGCGGTGCAGGCGCCGATCCTGCTGCATCCCGACGACCGGCCGCTGTGGGAGCTGACCCACCCCGACCTGCTCTGGGACGTCGACCTCTTCGACGGGCTCGCGGTGCCGGTGGCCGGCTCGGCGCTGACCGTGCTGCACACGCCCGGTCACTCGCCCGGGTCGGTCTGCCTGCTGTCGGACGACCTCGGCTGCGTGTTCACCGGCGACACCCTCTTCCAGGGCGGCCCCGGCGCGACCGGGCGGTCCTTCAGCGACGGCCGACCTGATCGTCGCGTCGATCCGCGTCGCGGCTGCTGGCGCTGCCCGACGAGACCGTCGTCCACACCGGCCACGGCGCCGACACCACGATCGCCGCCGAGCGTGCCGTGATCGGGTCGTCCGCCTGAGCCTCACCGCTAGCGGATCGTGGGGCGGACGATCCGAACTGGCCCTCCGGTCGTCCGCTTGAGCCTCATCTCTACCGGATCGTGGGGCGGACGACCCGGGTATGGCGGGTGAGGTCAGGCTGTGGTCGTCACCGGCTCGGCGGAACCACCGGCCGCCACGATGCGGCGGTGCTCCTTCTCCTGACGCCGAACACCGACGAAGCCGAACAGCAGGTAGCCCACGAACCCGACGGCGAGGGCCACCGGGACGCCGAGGTTGGCGTAGGCCCAGGGCCCGCTCGTGCCGCCGAGGTCGAGGTAGGTGTGACCGTTGACGGTCACGCCGTCCATCAGGTAGCCGAGCCACGTCAGCCCCTTGCTCTGGCCGGTCGTGACGATGACCAGCCCCCAGCCGATCGCGGTGCCGAGCGCGAGGAAGAGCACCGCGCTGACCCGGAACCGGCCGTAGATCCCACGGCCGGTGTAGAGCGACGGCTCGTGGTAGTCGCTGTGCCGCACCAGCAGGTCGGCCAGGAAGACCCCGCACCAGGCAGCCATCGGGACCCCGAGGAAGATCAGGTAGGCCTCGAAGAGGTAGATGAAGCTGCTCGAGGAGTAGAACACGACGTAGACGGCACCGATGACCATCAGGACGCCGTCGATGCCGGCCGCCACCCAGCGCGGGGTGCGCAGACCCAGGGTGAGCAGGGTCAGGCCCGACGAGTAGATGTCCATCACGGCGCCGCTGACGAGACCGGCCACGGCGACGACGGCGAACGGCAGGAGGAACCAGGTGGGCAGGATCGTGGTCAGGGCGCCGATCGGGTCGGCCCCGATGGCCGCGCTCAGCTTCTTGTCGGAGCCCGCCAGCAGGACGCCGTACCCGACCAGCAGGACGACCGGCAGGCTGCCACCGAACGTCACCCACCACACGACGCCGGTCGTCGACGACCGGCGGGGGAGGTAGCGGGAGTAGTCGGCGCCGGTGTTGACCCAGCCGAGACCGAAGCCGGTGAGCACGAGCACGGCTGCGCCGAGGACGGCCTGCCGGTCGCCGTTCGGCAGGGCGCGCAGGGTGTCGAGGTGGACGTGGTCGACGGTGAGGGCGATGTAGACCACCGTGACCACGATCAGGGCGACGGTCAGGACCTTCTGCAAGCGCATGATCGTGTCGAACCCGAGGACACCCGCGAGCACGATCACGGCGGCCACGACCACGAAGGCGACGATCTTGGTGCCGTCACCGTGAGCCCAGCCGAGCCGTTCGAAGACGGTGGCCGTGGCCAGCGTCGACAGCGCCACCAGCACGATCTCCCACCCGACGAGGAGCACGTAGGAGATCAGGCAGGGCAGGATGTTGCCGTCCTTGCCGAACGCCGCGCGCGAGAGCGTCAGCGTGGGGGCCGAGCCGCGCTTCCCGGCGATCGAGACCAGCCCGACCAGGAAGAAGGACACGACGGCGCCGACGACGGTCGCGGCCAGGGCCTGCCAGAGCCCGAGGCCGAAGCCGAGCACGAACGCGCCGTACGACACCGCCAGCACCGAGATGTTGGAGGCGCACCAGGGCCAGAACAGGCCTGCCGGGGTGCCCTTGCGGTCGGCCTCCGCGACGACGTTGATGCCGTTCGCCTCGATCGCGCCACGCCGGGCCGGGTCGGCTCCGTGGGGGACGTGTCCGTGGTGGTCATGTCGTTCCTCTCCTCACCAGGGCCGCGAGCAGCGGACCCACCCGAGCGGCGGACGCCTCGGCCACCGCCACCACCTCGCCGGGGTCGATCCCCGTGTCGCTGCCCTCGACCGCGGTCACGGTCGAGAGGCCGACGACCTCGACACCGCATTCTCGCGCTACGATCGCCTCGGGCACCGTCGACATCCCGAGCACGTCGCCCCCGATCCGTCGTACCCACTCCGCCTCGGCCCAGGTCTCGTAGTGCGGTCCGGGCAGCCAGGCGTAGACGGCCTCGGGCAGCGACGGGTCGAGCTCCGCGACGATCGCCCGCAGGCGTGGTGACCAGCAGTCGGTGAGGTCGACGAACCGAGGCCCGGTCAGGGGAGAGGTGCCGGTCAGGTTCAGGTGGTCGCGGACCAGCACCACCTGCCCGACCTCCCAGTCGGGCCGCAGCGAGCCGTTGGCGTTGGTGAGCACGGCGGTCCGGCAGCCGGCCGCCGCGGCCGTGCGCACGCCGTGCGCGACGGGTCCGAGGCCGAGACCCTCGTAGAGGTGGGTGCGGCCCGCGAGCACCAGCGTGGCCACGCCTCCCACGTCGTACGACGAGACGGTGCCGCGGTGGCCCTCCGCGACCGGTGCCACGAACCCGGGCAGGTCGGTCATCGGGATCGATGCCAGCGGGTCACCGAAGGCCTCGACGGCCGGCCACCAGCCCGACCCGAGCACGACGACCGCGTCGTGGCGAGGGACTCCGGTGAGCGCCGCGAGCCGCTCGGCGGCCGCCTGGGCAAGGGTCGTGGGATCGTCCACTCTTCAACCAATGGTCCTTCGAGGTCGGGACCCTTGGGAAGGCCCGCGGTGACCTGTAGCCCTACGAGCCTAGGTGGTCGAAACGCGAACCTGGAGTCACCACGGTGCCTCGGATCGTCCGACACCACGGAGAAGAAGGTGAATCACCATGCGCGCCACCATCGACAAGCTGGTTTCATGGACAGGGCTCGTCCTCGCCATCGTGCTCCTCGTCGCGGGCGGACTGCTGACCTTTGCCAGCGTGTTCATCGGCAACCAGGTGCACGACCAGCTGGCTGCCCAGCACGTGACCATGCCGACCACGCAGACCGGTCTCTCCGACCTGCCCAAGGCGGACCAGGACGCCCTGGCTCCCTACGCCGGCCAGCAGCTGACCACCGGCGCCCAGGCCAAGGCCTACGCCGACCACTTCATCGCCGTACACCTCCAGGGCATCGGTGGCGGCAAGACCTACTCCGAGATCAGCGGCCAGTACATCGCCCAGTGCACCGCTGACCCCAAGGTCGCTGCGGGTGCCGCCTGCACCCAGCTCGCCGCGACGCGGACGACGATGTTCCAGGGTGAGACCCTCCGCGGTCTGCTGCTCTACGGATACGCCTTCGCCACGATGGGTGTGATCGCCGGCTACGCCGCGCTCGCCTCCTTCGTCGGTGCGGCCCTCCTGCTGGTCCTCGTCGGGTTCGGGTTCTGGCACTCGCGTCGTGCCAGCGAGAACGTGATCCCGGAGAGCCAGCCGGCAGGCGCGCACGTCTGAGCTCCGGCGGTCCGCTCGAGACCGGTGTCCCTCACGGGGCGCCGGTCTCAGGCATCTGCGCTACGACGGCGGGCGCGCACCAGGTCGTGCACCCCTACCACCACCGCGAGGCTGACGAAGCAGATCGCGGCGATCACGGCGTGGCCCAGGGCATGTGCGTAGCCCTGGGTGGTCAGGCTGGTCAACGACGCGAAGAAGACCGCACCGATCACGGCCTGGCCCATCGCCAGGCCGATCCGCTGCCCGGTCTGCAGCACCCCACCGGCGGTGCTCCCCATCTGCGGGTCGACGTCCATGAGGGCGAGCGTCTGGTTGGGCGTGATGACGGCGCCCTGGCCGCAGCCCATCACGAAGAGCGGGCCGGCCATGGCCAGGGCCGCGTGGTCGGGCGGCACGTGGGGTGCGATCAGGGCCAGGGCCACCGCCCCGAGCCCGAACGTCACCGCGCCACCGACGACGAGCGGACGGCCCAGGCGGGTCACCACCCGACCCGAGAGGGGGGCGGAGATCGCACTGCCGACGGCGTACGCCGTGACCCCGAGCGCCGACTGCAGCGCGGTGTAGCCCAGACCGCGCTGGTAGAACACCGCCAGCACCAGCGGGAGCCCGGCCATCGCCGGGAAGAAGGTCAGCGCCAGCGTGATCCCGGCGACGTACGACGGTCGGCGGAACAGCCGGAAGTCGACCAGCGGCTCGAGGGACAGTGCGGTCATCCGGCGCTCGCGCCGGTAGAACAGGCCGCCGAGCAGGAGCGCGGGCACCGCGAGCCAGGCCAGGCGGACGTCCTGCAGCGCGTCGTACTCCACGCAGGCGAACAGCACGCAGAACGTCGCTCCGCCGAGGAGGGCGGCTCCCACGACGTCGAGCCGGTGCCGCACGCTCTCGGTCGGCACCGGCAGCAGCCGCCGGGCGAGGAGGATGACGACGATCCCGATCGGGATGTTGATGAAGAACACCAGCCGCCAGCCGAAGCCCGGGCCGCCGAGCGCGATCAGGAGGCCGCCGACGACCGGGCCGATCGCGGTGCCCAGTCCGACGGTGGTACCGAGGACGCCGAAGGCCCGGCCGCGGTCCGCGCCACGGAACATCTGCTGGACCAGCCCGGACACCTGCGGGTTGATCAGGCCGCCGAAGAGCCCCTGCAGCACACGCGCGCCGATCAGGAACGTGGCGGTGGGCGCGAGCCCCGAGAGCAGCGAGGTCGCCGCGAAGCCGGCGACGCCGATCTGGAACATGGTCCGGCGGCCGTGGTCGTCGCCGAGCTTGCCCCCGAGCACCGGCACCAGCCCGAAGGCCAGGGTGTAGCCCGAGACGATCCACTGGAGCTGCGAGGGCCCCGCGCCGGTCGAGTCGGAGATCGACGGGAGGGCGACGTTGGTGACGCTGACGTCGAGCAGCGTCATGAACATCGCGCTGCAGCAGACGACGAGCGCGACCCACCGGGCTCGGTTGCTCGCGGTGGCGGCGGCCTCCTCCTCCCGAGAAGCCGTCACAGAGCCTCCACCAGGAACACCGCGCCCTCACCCGCCACCCGGGTGAGCACGATGGTGGCGGCCACGTCGCCGTGCAGCGCGAGACGCCGCCGCAGGTCCTCGGGGACGACGTCGACGCCGCGCTTCTTGATCGTCAGCGGCCCGACCCCACGGGCGCGCAGGGCGGCCTTGAGCGGCTTCTCGCGGTAGGGGAGCGCCTCCACGACGCGGTACGACGTGGCGAAGGGCGTACGGAAGGGCTCGTCGCCCGTGACGTAGGCGATCCGCCCGTCGAGCAGGTGCCCACCGACACCGGCCGCGACGGCGGTCACGAGCCCGGCCCGGATCACCGCTCCGTCGGGCTCGTAGAGGAAGCCGCCGACCGGGCCGGTGCCGGCCCCGGGGTCGTCCTCCTCGGTCAGGGTCGCCAGCCCTCCGCGACCGATGACGGTCGCGCGGCGCGCGGCGGTGGCGAGCGCCGGCGACCACAGCACCGCCTCCTTCACCTCACCGGCGTCACTGACCCACTCGGCCTCCACTCCGTCGGGCACCAGCGAGTGCGGGATCCCGGGCGCCACCTTGACCGCGGCGCGGCCTCCCAGCAGGGACTCCACGAACGTCCACGGCGGCGTCCAGTCGTCGACGTGGAAGGTGCGGCCCCGCCCCGTGCGGCGCGCCGGGTCGGCGTACGCCGTGCCGAACGGGGCGACGTCGAGTGCGGTCGCGTCGGCGACGTCGACCGCGCCGCCGAGCCCGAGAGCGGCCAGGTTGGCCCGGGCCATCTCCACGCGCAGGGGGTCGAGGTCCACGCCGGCGGTGGTGAGACCGGCCCGGGCGAACGCGACCAGGTCGCCGCCGATCCCGCAGGTCAGGTCGACGACCGACGGACCGGCGACCGCGACCCGGGCGGCTCGGTGCGCGGCCACCCGGGTACGGGTCGCCTGCTCGAGCGCCTCCCGGGTGAAGTACATGAGGGCGGCGTCCTCGCCGAGCTTCGCCGCCGCGTGACGGCGCAGCTCGACCTGGCCGAGGGCCGCCGTCACCTGTTCGGCGCTCGCCCGCTCCCGGAGCGCCTTCTGGACCTGGAGCGGGGTCCCCTCCGCGGCCGTCGCGGCGCCGACCAGCGCCCGACCTTCGTCGGTCAGCAGCCACCGGAAGGTCTCGAGGTCCACCGCGCCATCTTGTCAGTGAGCACGGAACGTCCTTGCGGGCCACCCGGGCTCGGCCCGTCCTGGGACCGGCGTTGGCACTCGCTGGTGGGGAGTGCTAGTTTCGGCGTTGGCACTCTCACCCCGAGAATGCCAGTTGCCTGCTCCGACGCACGACCCCCGCGACGGCGTACGTCCTGCAGGCTGCCAACGTCCGGGAGCGCTTGCTCCCGAGTCCGATCGGATCAGTGGAAAGTGGAGGTCGACATCGTGTCGGTCAACATCAAGCCCCTCGAGGACCGGATCGTGGTCAGGCCCCTCGAGGCCGAGCAGACCACGGCCTCCGGCCTGGTCATCCCCGACACCGCCAAGGAGAAGCCCCAGGAGGGCGAGGTCGTGGCGGTGGGCCCGGGTCGTTTCAACGAGGACGGCGACGAGCGCATCCCCATGGACATCTCCGTGGGCGACAAGGTCATCTACAGCAAGTACGGCGGCACCGAGGTGAAGTACGGCGGGGACGAGCTCTTGATCCTCTCCGCCCGCGACGTCCTCGCTGTCGTTTCCTGACTCATCGGGTCGTGTGCCCCTGGTCGCGTTCAACGGCGTCCTCGGGCGCACGACCCGTCCTCTTCGGTGGTCGAGCGAAGTCGAGACCACCTCGTTCGTGAAGGAAGCTTCTGATGCCCAAGATCCTGGAGTTCGACGAGAGCGCCCGCCGCTCCCTCGAGCGCGGCGTCGACGCCCTGGCCGACACGGTCAAGGTCACGCTCGGCCCCAAGGGCCGCTACGTCGTCCTCGACAAGAAGTGGGGCGCCCCCACGATCACCAACGACGGTGTCACCGTCGCGCGTGAGATCGAGCTCGACGACCCGTTCGAGAACCTCGGTGCGCAGCTGACCAAGGAGGTCGCCACCAAGACCAACGACATCGCGGGTGACGGCACCACCACCGCGACGGTCCTGGCCCAGGCGATGGTCCACGAGGGTCTGAAGGCTGTGGCCGCCGGCATCAACCCGATGGGCCTCAAGCGCGGCATGGACGCCGCCGCCGAGGCGGTCGGCGACGCGCTGCGCGAGGCTGCCCGCGAGGTGGAGTCCAAGGAGGACATGGCCTCGGTGGCCACCATCTCCAGCCGCGACTCCCTGATCGGCGAGCTGCTCGCCGAGTCCTTCGACAAGGTCGGCAAGGACGGCGTGATCACGGTCGAGGAGTCCAACACCATGGGCACCGAGCTCGAGTTCACCGAGGGGATGCAGTTCGACAAGGGCTACATCTCGGCGTACTTCGTCACCGACCCGGAGCGCATGGAGGCCGTCCTCGACGACCCCTACATCCTGCTGCACCAGGGCAAGATCTCGGCGATCTCCGACCTGCTCCCGCTGCTGGAGAAGGTCATCGCCGCGGGCAAGCCGCTGTTCATCCTGGCCGAGGACGTCGACGGCGAGGCGCTGTCGACGCTGGTGGTCAACAAGATCCGCGGCACCTTCAACGCCGTCGCGGTCAAGGCCCCGGCGTTCGGTGACCGTCGCAAGGCGATGATGCAGGACATCGCGACCCTGACCGGTGGTCAGGTCGTCGCCCCCGAGGTCGGGCTCAAGCTCGACCAGGTCGGGCTCGAGGTGCTCGGCACCGCACGCCGCGTGGTCGTCACCAAGGACAACACCACCATCGTCGACGGCGGCGGTGACGCGGGCGAGGTCGAGGGCCGGGTCAACCAGATCAAGGCCGAGATCGAGACCACCGACTCCGACTGGGACCGCGAGAAGCTCCAGGAGCGCCTCGCCAAGCTGGCCGGCGGCGTGTGCGTGATCAAGGTCGGCGCCGCCACCGAGGTGGAGCTGAAGGAGAAGAAGCACCGCATCGAGGACGCCGTCTCCGCGACGCGCGCCGCGATCGAGGAGGGCATCGTCCCCGGCGGTGGCTCCGCGCTCATCCACGCGGTCTCCGTCCTCGACGGTGACCTCGGCCTGACGGGCGACGAGGCGGCCGGTGTCCGCATCGTGCGCCGCTCGGTCGACGAGCCGCTGCGCTGGATCGCCGAGAACGGTGGCGAGAACGGCTACGTCATCGTCAGCAAGGTCCGCGAAGGCGGCCCCGGTACCGGCTACAACGCCGCCACCGGCGAGTACGGCGACCTGGTCGCCCAGGGCGTCATCGACCCGGTCAAGGTCACCCGCTCCGCACTCGTCAACGCCACCTCGATCGCGGCCATGCTGCTGACGACCGAGACGCTGATCGTGGAGAAGCCCGAGGAGGAGGCCGACCAGCCCGCTGCCGGCCACGGCCACGGGCACGGCC
The DNA here is from genome assembly GCA_963808115.1 of uncultured Actinomycetota bacterium. GTDB lineage: Bacteria > Actinomycetota > Actinomycetes > Propionibacteriales > Nocardioidaceae > Nocardioides. The sequence continues at coordinate 25,528 of CAWEEN010000001.1, read as the reverse complement.
ACTGACCCACCGCTGACCAAGCACTGACCGAACGCGCCGAGTCGTCACCTGACGGCTCGGCGCGTTCGTCATGTCTGTCTCGCGCCGCCCCGACGTCAGAGGAGGCGGACGACCAGCACGCTGGTCGGGTCCTCGTGCGGGTGGCTGGTGCCCTGGGGCCACAGCGCCAGAGGATGCTCGCCCGGGCCGGTGGTGGGCGGGGAGCCGTCCAGGGTCGACCGGTCCGAGACGTCGAACAGAGTCCCGGTCGCGAGATCGTAGGAGTACCCGTAGAACGACACCGTCCGCTGACTCGTCTCGAGCGCACCCTCGTCGCTCTCGACGCGCAGCTCGCGGACCAGGCCGCCGGTGCGGTCGAGGACGAGCGTCCGCCCGCACGTCGCGTCGACGACCAGCTGCGTCCCGTTGCTGAGCAGGTCCGACGACGACGGCCGAACCCGGCAGTCCTCGGGTAGCGCGAGGCGGGCGACCCGACCGTCGGGAAGGTCCTCAGTGGCGATCACGTCGGGCCCGTCGAGCGAGCCGACTACCCACGCCAAGGTGCCGTCGGCGTACGTAGGCTCCCACCGCCGGCCGTGGTGCTCCACGCTGCCGGGCTGCCCGAACCGCACGCTGTAGACGTCCTCCGGGTGAGCGTTCTCGGCGTTCGGCGCGGTCGCGAACCACACGACATCGCCGTCGAGCCCCAGGAGGTGGTAGACGCGTCCGCGGACCTCCGGCAGCGGGAAGTGCTGCACCCGGCTCGAGGAGCGGTCGAGGCGCGCCAGCTCGAGGCGCCCGCGGCTCCCCGGGAGGTAGCGGTCGAAGGTGACGGTGCCTTCGGTCGCGTCGACCACGGAGCCGAGGCCGTCGGGCAGCCGGGTCCGGCGTCCGGAGGCGGGGTCGAGCAGCGTGACCTGGAAGGCGCCGCCGGTGCCGCGGACCAGGGGCCCGGTGGTCACGACCACCTCACCGCTGCTGGTGATGCCGCCGGCTCCGCGAGCGTCGGCTCCCCGCAGCGTTGTCACCAGGCGGTAGTCACGTCCCGCCTGGGGGCGTACCGCATCGGCGGCGTTGACGACGTCGGAGTTCGGCGCGCGGCCGTGGAAGCCGGCGTACGCCGTCGCGACCGCGGCGACCACCACCAGCGCTGCCGCGCCCGAGAGCATCGCCGTCCTGCGCACGTCCGTCCTCCGTCGTGGTCCCCGGACGCGCATCCTCGCAGGAGCCGTGGTGTTGCACGGGAGAAACACGGACGACCCGGACGTGCAACATGCCTCGGCCACAGTGGCGAACATGTTGTGGAAGGTGCGCGCGACCCTGTCCGACCGGCCGGGGTCCCTCGCCGAGCTCGCGCGGCGCTGTGGAGAGGCCGAGGTCAACATCCTCGGGCTGCAGATCTTCCCGGGCCCCGAGAGCGTGACCGACGAGCTGATGCTGCGCACCCCCGGCCCGTGGGGGGTGGCCGAGCTGGCGGAGCTCCTCGAGCTGGCCGGGGCGACCACGGTGAGCGCGGTGCCCGTCACGGAGGCCGCGCTGGTCGACCAGCCGACCCGGTACGTCGAGGCCGCGCGCCTCGTCCTGCAGCAGCCCGCCTCCATCGCCGAGGTCGTGGCGGCCCTCTTCGACGCCGAGCCCGAGACCGAGACCGAGGACCCCCTCCGTGCGGTGCAGGACGTGCTCGACCTCACCGTCCGCGACGTCACCGTGCAGATCCGCCGGCTGGCCCCGTTCACCGACACCGAGCGGGTCCGGGCCTCGGCGCTGGCCGACCTGGTCGACGACGTGCTGGCCCGCAACCGGGCCCTCGGGCCGACCCCCGGTCGCCGGATCGACGCCACCGCCACCCCGTCCTACGACGTCTACGTCGACGGCGTCCGGGCGGTCGTCGACGGCACCGCCGTCGCGAGGGCCAGGCTGTCGCAGGCGAACGGCGAGGCGGGCGTGACCGCCATCGACCTCCACGTCGACCCGGCCTGGCGCCGCCGCGGCATCGGCACCCGGCTCCTCCGCGAGGCCGCGCGCCTCGCCGGCACCCGGCGTACGACGGCGCTCGTCCTCACCACGCGGGCGGACAACCAGGCGGCGCTCGCCATCGTGCTCGCATCGGGGCTCCGGGGCCGGATCCGGGTGGCCGGCGAGACGCTCACCGTGCGCATCCCCGTGACCGACCTCGCACCGGCCGCGATGCCCGAGCGGGCCGCCTTCGGCCGGTAGCATGTGGGAGTGGAGCGCGAAGCCTTGCCAGAGCAGCCCGTCCTGCCCGAGAAGTTCGCCCCGATGGGGCTCACCTACGACGACGTGCTGCTGCTCCCGGGCTACAGCGACCTGGCGCCCACCGACATCGACACCACCACCCGGCTGACCCGCGAGATCGGCCTCAAGGCGCCCCTGGTCAGTGCCGCGATGGACACCGTCACCGAGAGCCGGATGGCGATCGCCATGGCTCGCGAGGGCGGCATCGGCATCCTGCACCGCAACCTCTCCCTCGACGAGCAGGCCTACCAGGTCGACCTGGTCAAGCGCACCCAGACCGGGATCATCTCCAACCCCGTCACCATCGGCCCCGACGCGACGCTCGAGGACCTCGACCGGATCTGCGGCGAGTACCGCGTCTCCGGGCTCCCGGTCGTCGACACCGACGACCGGCTCCTCGGCATCATCACCAACCGCGACCTGCGCTTCACGCCGGTCGCCGAGTGGGCGACCACCAAGGTCGACGAGGTGATGACCCCGATGCCGCTGGTCACCGGCCGGCTCGGCATCTCCCGTGACGAGGCCACCGCGCTCCTGCGCCAGCACAAGCGCGAGCGGCTGCCGCTGGTCGACGACCAGGGACGGCTCGGCGGCCTGATCACGGTCAAGGACTTCGTCAAGGGCGAGCAGTTCCCCGACGCCTCCTACGACGCTCACGGCCGCCTGCTCGTCGGTGCCGCGATCGGCTACTTCGGCGACGCCTGGCAGCGGGCCACCACCCTGGTCGACGCCGGCGTCGACGTGCTCGTCGCCGATACCGCCCACGGCTACGTCCGGATGCTGCTCGAGATGGTCGAGCGGCTCAAGAGCGACCCCGCCACCCGCCACGTGCAGGTGATCGGCGGCAACGTCGCCACCCGCGAGGGTGCCCAGGCGTTCATCGACGCCGGTGCCGACGCGATCAAGGTCGGGGTCGGGTCCCGGCTCCATCTGCACGACGCGCGTGGTGACCGGCGTCGGCGTACCCCAGATCACCGCCGTCCACGAAGCCGCCCTGGCGGCCAGGCCCGCGGGCATCCCGGTCATCGCCGACGGCGGCCTCAAGCACTCCGGCGAGATCGCCAAGGCGATCGTCGCCGGTGCCGACGCGGTGATGGTCGGCTCGCTCCTGGCGGGCTGCGAGGAGTCGCCGGGCGACCTGGTCTTCGTCAACGGCAAGCAGTTCAAGTCCTACCGCGGCATGGGCTCGCTGGGCGCGATGAGCAGCCGCGGCAAGAAGTCGTACTCCAAGGACCGCTACTTCCAGGCCGAGGTCGCCTCCGACGACAAGCTCGTCCCCGAGGGCATCGAGGGTCAGGTCGCCTACCGCGGGCCGCTCTCGGCCGTGGCCCATCAGCTGCTCGGCGGCCTCAACCAGTCGATGTTCTACGTCGGCGCCCGCACCGTCGCCGAGCTGCAGGAGAAGGGTCGCTTCGTCCGGATCACCCAGGCGTCGCTCGCCGAGAGCCACCCGCACGACGTCCAGATGACGGTCGAGGCGCCCAACTACACCGGCCGCTAGTCCGCCAGCGCCAGCAGCGCCAGCACCGCCCGCGCGTAGGCGGCCTCGGGCTCGACGTCGACGAACCTCCGCTCCTCGTCGCCCAGCAGCATCGACACGGCGTACCCCGGTGTCTCGCCGGCCAGGTAGGCCAGCTCCATGAACGCCTCGCCCAGCACCTCGCGCAGCTGGTCCTCCCTCGGCAGCCAGAGCGCGTCGCCGGCCTCGAGGCTGTCCAGCGCCCACTCGGTGGTGCCGTTGAAGGCGAAGACCGCTTGGCCGTTCGGCGGCTGCAGTCTCTCGATCACCATGTCGCTGAGCACGAACACCTCGTCGTCGAGGTCGTGGTCGAGCACGGCGAACCGGTCTCCCTTGTCCGGTGCCCAGGTCAGCCCGGCGTCGCGCAGGGCGAGGGCGAGGTCGCGGGAGATCACCGGACCAGTGTGCCCGGCTAGGGTCGGCGCATGTCCTTCTCGGTCACCGTCGTGGAGATCCGGCGCTACCCCGTCAAGGCGATGGGGGGCGAGTCGCTCGCCGTCGCCGAGGTGGACGGGCGTGGACTGGTCGGTGACCGGGCCTACGCCGTGGTGGACGCGGACGGGAAGCTCGCGACCGGCAAGCACTCCACCCGCTTCCGGCGCCGCGACGAGGTCTTCGAGTTCGCGTCCCGGACGACGAGCCAGGGCGTGGAGGTGACCGGCCGCGGTGGCGCCTGGTCGGTCGGCGAGCCCGGCTCTCGACGCGGCGTTGAGCGAGACCATGGGCGACCCGGTGCAGGTGCTCCCCGAGTCCACCACCCCCTACTTCGACGCGCGACCGGTCTCGTTGGTCGGCACCGCCTCCCTCGACTGGTGCCGCGAGCACCTGGCGGTCGACGCCGACCGTCGCCGGATCCGGCCCAACCTCGTGGTGGCGACCAGCGAGCCGTTCGTCGAGGAGACCTGGACCGGCGAGCTCGGCATCGGCGAGGTCCGGCTACGGCCCGTCGAGCGGATCGAGCGCTGCCGGATGATCGACATCGCCCAAGAAGGGCTCGACCCGGAACAGGGCCAGTGGCTCAAGGCGCTGACCCGGGCGCGGGAGATGCGGCTCGGGGTCTACCTCGACGTCGTCGGCCCCGGCGCCCTCCGGGTCGGCGACGCGGTCCCGGCCGACCGCGGGTGAGTCAAGGCATCCGCAGCTGAAGGCTCGCGGAGAACCCACCGCCGTGGGCGCCCGCCGCGCCGGCCATCGACGACTTCGGGCAGCCCGAGGGTCCACCACCGGGGCTGCCCGGCGCTGGTCAGGGCACCGACCCGGATCGCCGCCGACCGCGAGCGGGGCGATCGCCGTGCCCGCTGTCTTGGCGGCCGGTCCGAGCTCGGTCTCGGGCCGCCAGTGCGTGCTGTGCGGACGCGTCGGAACGGGCCACGACCAGGCCGTCGAGGTGCTCCGCGGCCAGCCACATCCGGCCGCCCGAGTCGGCGGCGAGCGCAGGGGACGGAGTACGGCGACCACCGGGCGCTGCCCGGCGTCACCGGTGCCAGTGCCCGGTCCCGGTCGTGCTCCGCACGCATGAGGTCGCCGCGGACGCCGATCGAGGCCAGCCAGAGGCGCCCGTCGTCGGTCGCGGCGAGCGCCGGGGTCGACGTGACCGACCGGTCGTGGTCGACGGCGTCGAAGCGGCCCCATCGTCCGTGACCCCGCTGGTGACGGGTCTCGAGGGTGCCCTGCCGGGTGACCGCGACCAGCCACAGCCGTCCCTGCGGGCTCGCGGCCACGACGGGCGAGGTGTGGGTGGCCCAGGAGTCCGGGACACCCATCCGGGCGCCGCGCCGCCAGCGCAGCCCCGTCGTCCATCGCTCGGTCAGGGTGCCGGTGGAGGTGACCGCGAGCAGGTGCAGGCGACCGTGGTCGTCGGTGGCCAGCGCCGGTGACGAGGTGGTCGACCAGCCGCTGCCGAGCGCGTGCGGCTTCGTCCACCGTGCGTCGCCCACGGTGTGCGAGGTGAGCAGGGTCCCGGTGCTGCTGACGGCTGCGACCCAGGTCCGGCCTCGGGCGTCGGTGGCCAGGGCCGGTGCCGCGAGGGCCGTCCACGAGCCGTCCGCACCCAGCGTGAGCGGACGTCGTACCGGACCGCCCACGAGCAGGCTGCCCGTGGTGCTGGTCCGGGCCCACCAGGTGCGGCCCTGGGGGTCGACCGTGGACGTGCCCGCCCGGATCGTCCCGAGGGACGGCGCAGGCGCCATGTCGGCGAGATGGAGGTAGCGGAAGTCCGAGGTCGGCACCGTCCGCACGTCGTAGCCCCCGGCGACGGCGAAGTTGTACTCCTCCACGGTCACGGTCCCGTCGCCGACCGCCTCCACCCATGCGACGTGGCCGACCCGGCCGTCGTCGGTCTGGGCGACGGCACCGACGGCGGGCACGTCGTCGACGAGGTAGCCGAGCGCCTCGGCGTTGTCGTCCCAGTGGTCGGCGTTCCCGTAGGAGCCACCGTCCATGTGGTTGCTGAAGTCCGCGAGCCCGTTGGTCTCCCGCAGCCGCCAGGCCACGAAGCTCGTGCAGTTGCGCAGCGCGAAGCCCCAGGGGTCGCCGTAGGTGCCCTGGTAGTACCAGATGTGCTTGGCGCACTCGCGCGGCGGCGGCGGGGTGGCGGGCTTGGTGGTCGAGCCGGGCTGGCCGGGCTTGTCGGGGTGGCCGGGCTTGTCGGGGTGGCCCGGCTTGGTCGGCTTGTCGGGATGGCCCGGCTTGGTCGGGTGGTGCCCCGGACCGGTCGGGTCCTGGGCGTGCGGGTGCGGCTTGAGCGGGACCAGCGGGCACTGGCCGAGCCCGCGGTAGGGGTAGTCGTCATCGGCGTGCGACGCCGTCGCCAGGCTCAGCAAGCCCGTCGTGGTCATGGCGACCACGAGAGCCTTCCCGAGGAACCGGCGAAAGCGCCGCCCTCCTCGGGGGAAGGACATCGTGGCTCCGTTCGCGTGCGGCGCTACCAAGGTCGCACGGAGGCCGCGATCTCGCTGGCGAACGCCGGAACTCCTGCCTGCTGTTCGCGTGGGTCCGCGGCGGTGGGCGGGAGCGTCGCCGCCGATAGGCTGCAGCCGTGACGGAGATCGAGATCGGCCGCGCCAAGCGCGGGCGCCGCGCCTACTCCTTCGACGACATCGCGATCGTCCCGAGCCGGCGCACCCGCGACCCCGAGGAGGTCAGCGTCGCCTGGCAGATCGACGCCTACCGGTTCGAGCTGCCGATCGTGGCCGCGCCGATGGACTCCGTGATGTCTCCGGACACCGCGATCGCCCTCGGCCGCCACGGCGGCCTGGGCGTGCTCAACCTCGAAGGCCTCTGGACGCGCTACGACGACCCCTCCGACCTGCTCGCCGAGATCGCCACGCTCGACGGCGTCGACGCGGTCCGCCGGATGCAGGCGATGTATGCCGAACCGGTCAGGGCCGAGCTGATCACGGCGCGACTGCGGCAGATGCGCGAGGCCGGGGTGACCGTGGCCGGGTCGCTGAGCCCGCAGCGCACCAAGGAGTTCGCGAAGGCGGTCGTCGACGCCGGGGTCGACATGTTCGTGATCCGGGGCACCACGGTCAGCGCGGAGCACGTGAGCGGGCAGGCCGAGCCGCTCAACCTCAAGGAGTTCATCTACGAGCTCGACGTCCCGGTCATCGTCGGTGGCTGCGCCACCTACCAGGCCGCGCTCCACCTCATGCGCACCGGCGCGGCCGGGGTGCTGGTCGGCTTCGGCGGGGGCGCGGCCCACACCACCCGCACCGTCCTGGGCGTCGCCGTCCCGATGGCCAGCGCCGTCGCCGACGTCGCGGGCGCGCGCCGCGACTACATGGACGAGTCGGGAGGCCGCTACGTCCACGTCATCGCGGACGGTTCCATCGGCCGCAGCGGCGACATCGCCAAGGCCATCGCGTGCGGCGCCGACGCGGTGATGATCGGCTCGCCGTTCGCCCGGGCGAGCGATGCACCCGGGCAGGGCTTCCACTGGGGTGCGGAGGCCCACCACGCCGAGCTCCCGCGCGGGGAGCTCGTGGCGATCGGCACGGTCGGCACGCTGGAGGAGATCCTGTTCGGCCCGTCGCGGGTGGCCGACGGCACGATGAACCTGGTCGGAGCGCTCCGCAGGGCGATGGCGACGACCGGCTACACCGAGCTCAAGGAGTTCCAGCGGATCGAGATCGTCGTCTCCTGAAGCAGAAAGGGACTGGCGGTATGTCCGTGGACGGGTGTTTCATCCTCTTGGGTGTAGTGAACGGTGATCTGTGCGGCGCATGGTGCGCCGAGGAGTCCTTCCGGGTGGGGCGCCGACTCGACCGCCGTGGCCGTCGACCTGGGGGATGAACATGACCACTGCAGCTGTGTCCTACCGCAACCGCTGGACAGCCGGACAGCCACCGTTGCGGTTCGAGCCCGACCACCGCCGTTCCGTCTCGGTCCGCGAGGTGCTCGCCCACGAGGCGCCGCCGCGGGCACTACCCGACGAGCTGACCCGGCTGACCGCGCGCGAGCTGACCGTGCTCCGCGCGATGGCCACCGGTGCCAGCAACGCCGAGATCGCCCGCGACCTGTTCCTCTCGGTCGCCACCGTGAAGACGCACGTCGCGCGGGTGCTCGCCAAGCTCGGGCTCCGCGACCGTACACAAGCGGTCGTCTTCGCCTACGAGTCGCGCCTCGTCGTTCCGCGCTGAGCCGGATCCCGCGGTCAGGTGAGCCGGTCGACGATGCCGGCCAGACCTGAGTCGATGAACTCCTGGCCGCCGGGCCCGAGGCCCCACAGGACCTCGTACCACGGTCCGAGGCGGTACCACGCGAGGGCGCGGACCAGCTCGTCGTCGGTGACGCCGTACGCCGTGGCGACACCCTCCGCGAACGCGTCGGAGGCGCCGTAGAGCGCCCAGGCGAGGTCGAGCGCCGGGTCCGCCTCGCGGGCGTCCGACCAGTCGATCACACCGGTGATGCGACCGTCCTCGCACAGGACGTGGCCCGGTCCGACGTCGCCGTGGACCAGCGTGGTGGGGGTGCGCAGCGCCGTGTAGCGCAGCAGCTCGGAGGCCCTCTCGTGCAGCTTCTCGGGCAACAGCGGATGCACCCGCTGCAAGAACCGCTCCAGGGTCGCCAGCAGCTCGGCGCGTGCCACCACCGCGTCGGGGACGCCGGCCTCGACGTAGATGTTGACCGGCAGGTCGTGCAGGGCGCGGAGGAAGCCACCCAGCCGGCGTCCCTCCTCGACGTCGAGCGCGTCGCCGGGAGCCGGGCCACCCGGGATCATCACGTGCCGCACCCGTAGCGGCTCCTCGTCGAGCACGATCGGCACCGGCACCGCGAGCGGCAGCAGCGGAGCCAGCCGCGGCATCAGCCGGGTCTCGGTCCGCAGCTGCACCTCGTAGTCGGGGTAGCGCGGGCGCCGGTCGAGCCAGTTCCCCTCGACGATGGTCGCCGCCGAGTCCCAGCCCTGCTCGGGCTGCACCTGCTCGAGCGCCCGCTGGCGCAGCCAGGGGCCCAGGAGGCTCACGGTGTCGGGCATGAACTCGATCTCGGGGTCGTCGATCCGCTCGAGCAGCCGCTCGACGCTCAGCCACGCGCCGTACGCGACCTCCTCGGGCTGCGGGATGATCGGGCCGTCCCAGGTCGTCACGTAGAGGAACGCGTGGTACGACGTGTGCTGGTCGGCGTAGTCGGCCTCGCCCAGCGGCTCGAGCTCGCTGGTGACCCCCAGCTCCTCGGCGAGCTCGCGCCCGGCTCCCTCGAGCGGGTCCTCGCCGGCGAGCAGGACCCCGCCCGCGGAGAAGTCCCAGCGCGACGGGTAGACGTCCTTGGTGTGGGTGCGGCGGTGGACGTAGATGCGTCCCCACGAGTCCCGGACGATGACGCCGGTGGCCGCGTGCCGGAGGTTGTGGGCGCGCATCAGCGAGCGGGGGGCGGCTCCCGCCGGACGTCCCCCGTCGTCGTACAGCGCGACGACCTCCTCGTCCACGAGTCCATCAAACAGCCAAGAGGGCCTCAGCGTCGGGCAAGTCCGAACCCCGTGTCGCGATCGTGGGCCGGGCCCGCCACCGCCCGAGCCGTCATCCGGCGGGCCTCCAGCAGCCGGGGCAGGTCGGCCGCGGCCCGCGGGAGGCGGCCGCCGACGCGTCGGACCCGGATCGGGGCCGGCCCCGTCACGTGGTTCCAGACGGTCGGCAGGTAGGCCGCCCTGGTGACCACGAAGCGGCCGTGCCGCTCGGAGAACCGGAACCGCACCGTGATGCCCTCGTAGGCCCGCGGGTAGGCGGGATCGCTCTGGGCGACCATGTTGCCCATGCCGTAGACGACCCACTTCCCGTTGACCCGGGTGATCGGCTGCACCACATGGGCGTGCTCGGCGAAGACCAGGTCGACGTACGGCGACGCGGTGAGCCGGTGGACCAGGGCGACCTGCTGGGCGTTGGGCAGCGGCGAGTACTCGTCGCCGCCGTGGTACTGCACCAGGACGATGTCGGCCCCCGCCCGTCGCGCGGCCCGGGCCTGGGCGATCAGGTTGTCGGCGTTCCACCTCGACACGGCCCACCGCCGGCCCGGTGGCAGGGTCAGGCCGTTGAGCGAGTAGGTGCCGCCGACGATGCCGACCTCGACCCCCTGCGCGGTGGTGATGATCACGGGGTGGCGACGCTCGGCCCGGGTGCGGAAGGTGCCGACGTGGCGGACCCCGGCCTGCTCGAGCAGGTCTGCGGTCCGGACCAGCCCGGCGTACCCCTGGTCGATGCTGTGGTTGGAGTCGGTCGTGCACGCGTCCCAGCCCATGGAGGCGATCCACCGGGCGATCTGGGGCGGTGCGGCGAAGACCGGGTAGCTGGACAGGTGGCGGTCGTCGGAGGCGAACGGCACCTCCTCGTGGCAGATCGCCACGTCGGCGTGCTCGACGACCGGCCGCAGCGCCGCGAACATCGGGTCGAAGTCGTAGCGGCGTCGTTCGTGGCGCGCCACGGCCTCGGCGTGGGCGCTCTCCCAGACCAGGTCGTGCCACAGCAGGTCGCCGCTCATCACGACGGTGACGGACCGGTGGGCCCGCCGTCGGTCGGACGGCGGGTCGGCGGCCGTCCGGCGGGAGTCCGACGGACTCGCGAGCGCCTCCGAGACCGGCCTCGTCGGGGGTCCGGTCGGCGATGGTGGCCGGGAGAGCAGGCTCAGCGCGAGCGCACAGGTCGTGACGAGACCCAGCGCACCGAGGCGGGTGGCACCGCGCACGCACTGCTCCTCTCCTGGCCCCCTGCTGGGACGCGGCACCCGGCGACGCGGTTGTCGCCGGCCGGGGTGCGGTTGAGACAATCGCAGGGTGACCCCGCCCAGCGCACTGAGCCCCGGCGGACGGCACGACGCCCTGACCGCTCTGGCCGCGACGTCCGGGGGTGAGCCGCTCGACGTGCTGGTCGTCGGTGGCGGGGTGGTCGGCGCCGGGGTCGCCCTCGACGCGGTGACCCGTGGGCTGACCGTCGGCCTGGTCGAGCAGCGCGACCTGGCCAGCGGGACGTCGTCCCGGTCGAGCAAGCTGGTGCACGGGGGCCTCCGCTACCTCGAGATGCTCGACGTCGGGCTGGTCCGGGAGGCTCTGGAGGAACGCGGGCTGCTGCTCACCCGGCTCGCACCCCATCTGGTCCGGCCGGTGCCGTTCCTCTACCCGCTGCACCACTCCTGGGAACGGCCCTACGTCGGCGCCGGGCTCGCGCTGTACGACGCGCTGGCGATGGCCGGCCGCTACGAGATGGGAGTGCCCAAGCACAAGCACCTGTTCCGCAGGCAGCTCGCCCGCCTGGCCCCCGACCTCCGTACCGACGAGCTCACCGGGGCGATCCGCTACTACGACTGCCAGGTCGACGACGCCCGGCTGGTGATGACGCTGGCTCGCACCGCCGTTCGCTACGGCGCCCAGGTGGCCACCCGGACCCGCGTCACCGGCTTCGTGCGTGACGGGGAACGGGTCGTCGGCGTCCGCGCGACCGACCTCGAGACCGGCGACGAGCTGGAGGTCCGGGCCACGGTCGTGGTGAACGCGGCCGGGGTGTGGACCGACGAGGTGCAACGCCTGCTCGGCGGCGGCCTGGCCCTCGACGTCGAGGCCAGCAAGGGCATCCACCTGGTGGTGCCCCGGGACCGGATCCGCTCCGAGTACGGGTTCATCACCAAGACCGAGAAGTCGGTGCTCTTCGTGATCCCGTGGGGGCGGCACTGGATCATCGGCACCACCGACACCGCCTGGGACCTCGACCTCGCCCACCCGGCGGCGTCGCGCGCGGACATCGACTACCTGCTCCACCACGTGAACCGCCTGTTGCGGGTTCCTCTCGACCACGACGACGTCGAGGGCGTGTACGCCGGGCTGCGCCCGCTGCTGGCGGGCAAGCCGGGTCGCGGGGTCGGGTCCGCCGGCGAGGGGGAGGCCCGGTCCGCGGCCACCACCAGGGTCTCCCGCGAGCACACGGTGGCCGGCCCCGTGCCGGGCCTGGTCCTGATCGCCGGCGGCAAGCTCACGACGTACCGGGTGATGGCGCGCGACGCCGTCGACCTCGCCGTGCGCGACCGACCGGAGGTGCCGGCGTCACACACCGAACGGGTGCCCCTGCTCGGCGCCGACGGGTTCCTGGCCCGCACCCACCAGCGGGTCGCGCTGAGCCGCCGCCACGGTCTCGAGGTGGGCCGGATCGACCACCTGCTCGGCCGGTACGGCGGGCTGGTCGACGAGGTGCTCGACCTGGTCGCGTCCCGACCCGAGCTCGGCCGGCCACTGCCGGGCGCCGAGGACTATCTCGCGGCCGAGATCGTCTACGCCGTGACCCACGAGGGCGCCCGCCACCTCGACGACGTGCTGGCCCGTCGTACCCGGATCTCGATCGAGACCTTCGACCGCGGCACCGTCGCGGTCCGGGCCGCGGCCGACCTGATGGCCGGTGAGCTGGGCTGGTCCGACGCCCGCCGCGACGACGAGGTCGACCACTACCTGCGCCGGGTCGAGGCCGAGCGCCAGTCGCAGCAGAAGCCGACCGACCAGGAGGCCGACGAAGCCCGCGTCAGCGCCCCCGAGATCGTCTGACCCCGACCACCGGGGTGGTTCGAACGCCTGTGACCGCTTCATCATGTGAAGAGGTCGAACCTCCACTTCACATGGCGAGTTCACCGTGGGAAGTGGAGGTTTGCCTGCATCACATGATGGAGCGGTCGACCCGGACCAGGCGCCCTCCCTGCCCGGTCAACCGGTACGGCGTGCCAGTCGCTCGAAGCGCGCCCTGATCTGGCGGGGACGGTCGTAGTCAGACCAGATCAGGCGCAGAACAGCGAAACCAGTAGCCTCGCGGATCTGGTCCTCACGATGCTTCTCCGCGAAGGCGACGTCGCCGGGTGTCTGCCCTGGACGAAGCAGCCGGCCGAACTTGATCTTGCCGTCGAACTCGCCCAGCAGATGATGCTCGGGCCAGCCCCAGTCGCAGGTGCCGACCAAGACGCCGTATCGGTCCCGGACCTCGAACTGGACCTGGGGCCGTGGGATCCCGACGGTCCAGAAGGCCCACAGTCCTCGGGACTCACCCACGCTCTCCAGACCGGGGGTGGCCAACCTGACCGGGACATGGAGTCGACGCACGCCGGGCCAGTGGCTCATCGAGTGGAACTGGCGGTAGAGATCATCCGGGACTGCTGCTCCCGCATGGAGGAGCGAGCCGAAGAGGACGAGGGCTGCCTCCGGGGTGACGGTGGATCCGCACTCGATGGCGCATCGGACGGGCGTCAACGTCCGAAGACCGTTCACCTCGACGACGTCCGCCGGAGTGGACGTGCCCACGTGGTGGACCACGTCGCCCTCAACGCGTCCCGCCCCGCCGTCGAGACGGGTCACGTGCACGCGGCTCAGGTCGACCTGCCAGGTGTCGACGCCATGTGGCAACAGACCCGAGACGTGGCTCAAGGCCACGTCCTCGCCGAGAGAATGGAGGACCGCACGGGCTCTCACGAGGTGCCGTGCGACCGCGTCCAACGCGCTCCAGACGTCAGCCAGCGAGTAGTAGCCGCGCCGGAAACGGTGCCAGGCCTTGGCTCGCACCATGCGGGCGACTGCCTTGTCGTCGTACCCGAGCTCGCGAGCCATCGCCCGGGTGAAGAAACCGTCCTGCTCGCACAGCACTCGAAGGGGGTCCATCCCCTTGTTCTGGCATGCGCGGCCAGGAAGGGGCTCGGCGGCGGGCCCGGCTTGTGGACGGTGCCTGCTCGCGCCGGTCTTGGGGACGGAAAGGGGGTGCGCCTGCTTCACCATGTGAGGTAGTCGAACCTCCACTCCACATGGCGAGCTCGCCGTGAGAAGTGGAGGTTCACCTGCTTCACATGGTGAAGCGACCGCACGAGGGGGTGGGCGGTGGTCGGGTGGATGGTTACTCAGGGGTAGCCGGGCGCGTGAGGGGAGACATACTCTCGGTACATGAGTGAGCGGAACCCGTCCTCCGGACCCCTCGTCGAGGGTCCGCACGACCCCGAGCACGACCCGACCGCGTCCTACGCGCTCGAGCGGGGGTACGTCGACAACCTGACCCGGCGCCTCGTAGCGACGTCGGGCGCCACGGCCGAGGTCCGCTCCCCGATCAACGACCAGCCCCTGGCCCACGTCCCGCAGTCGACCGCGGGCGACGTCGAGGAAGCGTTCCGCCGGGCCCGCAGGGCGCAGGAGGAGTGGTCCCGCACGTCGATCGACACCCGGGCGGCAGCGCTGCTGCGGCTGCACGACCTCGTCCTCGACCGGCAGGACGAGATCATCGACCTGATCTGCTGGGAGTCCGGCAAGGCCCGCAAGCACGCCTTCGACGAGCCGCTGCACATCGCGCTCACGGCCCGCTACTACGCCCGTACCGCGCACCAGCACCTCGACAGCCGGCGCGTCCGCGGCGTCATCCCCGCACTGACCCGGGTCGACCTCCACCGCCACCCCAAGGGCGTCGTGGGCATCATCTCGCCCTGGAACTACCCGTTCACGATGGCGCTCTGCGACGGACTGCCGGCCCTCCTCGCCGGCAACGCCGTCGTCGCGAAGCCGGACGCCCAGACCATGCTCTCGGCCCTGCTCGCCGCCGAGCTGCTCGAGCAGGCCGGTTTCCCGGCCGGGATCTGGCAGGTCGTCGCCGGCCCCGGCCCCGAGCTCGGCCCCGAGCTGGTCCGACGGGCCGACTACATCTGCTTCACCGGCTCGACCGCCACCGGCCGGGTCATCGCCCAGGGGTGCGCCGAGCGGCTGGTCGGCTGCTCGCTGGAGCTCGGCGGGAAGAACCCGATCCTGGTCCTCCGCGACGCCGACCTCGAGAAGGCGGCCGAGGGTGCGGTCCGGGCGGCGTTCTCCAACGCCGGCCAGCTGTGCGTCTCGATGGAGCGGCTCTTCGTCGCCGACCAGGTCTACGACCGGTTCCTCGAGAGGTTCGTGGCCCGCACCGAGGCGATGACCCTCGGGTCGACGCTCGACTGGGGCAACGACATGGGTCCGCTGATCAGCCGCCGCCAGCTCGAGACCGTGACCGCCCACGTCGACGACGCGGTCGCGAAGGGCGCTCGCGTCCGCACGGGTGGCAGGGCGCGGCCCGACCTCGGCCCCTACTTCTTCGAGCCGACGATCCTCGAGGGCGTCACGCCCGACATGACCTGCTTCGGCCACGAGACGTTCGGCCCGGTCATCTCGATCTACCGCTTCACCGACGAGGCCGAGGCCATCGCCCGGGCGAACGACGGTGAGTACGGCCTGAACGCCTCGATCTACAGCAAGGACGGCCCCCGCGCCCGCGCCATCGCCGCCGAGATCAGGTGTGGGACCGTCAACGTCAACGAGGCGTTCGCCGCGTCGTTCGGCAGCCTCGAGGCACCCATGGGGGGCATGCGCCAGTCCGGACTCGGTCGCCGCCAGGGCGCGGAGGGCGTCCTGCGCTTCACCGAGACCCAGTCGGTCGCCACGCAGCGCGTGATGCGGATCGCCCCGATGCTCGGGATGTCCGACCAGGCCTACGCGACGATGATGACCACCAACCTGCGCCTGCTGAAGAAGCTGGGCCGGGCATGAGCGCCGCTACCGAGCCGACGCGCGAGCGTGACTTCGACGTCCTGGTCATCGGCTCGGGGTTCGGTGGCTCGGTCACGGCCCTGCGGCTGACCGAGAAGGGCTACCGGGTCGGCGTCCTGGAGGCGGGTGCCCGGTTCGAGGACGACGACTTCGCGGCGACGTCCTTCGACACCAAGCGCTACCTGTTCCGGCCCGAGATCGGCTGCTACGGCATCCAGCGGATCGACGCGCTCAAGGACTGCCTGATCCTCTCCGGCGCCGGTGTCGGCGGCGGGTCCCTCGTCTACGCCAACACGCTCTACGAGCCGCTCGAGCAGTTCTACGACGACCCGTCGTGGAAGGACATCACCGACTGGCGCGCCGAGCTCGCGCCGTACTACGACCAGGCGAAGCGGATGCTCGGCGTCACCGACAACCCGCGCATGACGCCGTCCGACCACGTCATGAAGCAGGTGGCCGACGAGCTCGGGGTGGGCGACACGTTCCGGCTGACCCCCGTCGGGGTGTTCTTCGGCGGACCCGGCCAGGAGCCCGCCGACACCGTGGCCGACCCGTACTTCGGTGGCGCCGGCCCGGAGCGCAACCCCTGCAGCCACTGCGGTGAGTGCATGACCGGGTGCCGGCACAACGCCAAGAACACCCTGGTCAAGAACTACCTCTACCTCGCCGAGCAGAACGGCGCCCGCGTGCTGCCGCTCACGACGGTCACCCGGATCCGCCCGCGCGACGACGGCGGCTACGACGTGGAGGTCCGCTACACCAAGTCCAAGCTCAGGCGCGCCGGCTCCTCCCGGGTGATCACCGCCGACCACGTCGTCCTGGCCGCCTCCGCGCTCGGCACCCAGCGGCTGCTCCACCGGATGAAGGACGAGGGCACCCTGCCCCACCTCTCCGACCGCCTCGGTCACCTGTCGCGCACCAACTCCGAGTCGATCCTCGGCGCGATCGCCCCCGACACCAGCATCGACTACAGCCAGGGCGTGGCGATCACGTCGTCGTTCCACCCCGACGAGCACACCCACATCGAGCCGGTGCACTACGGCAAGGGCAGCAACGCCATGTCGCTGCTCCAGACCGTGCTCACCGACGGCGACCTCGGTCCGCGCTGGCGCACCTGGGTCACGGAGATGTGGCGGCAGAAGCGCCACCTGCGCGACCTCTACGACATGAAGCACTGGTCCGAGCGGGCCGTGATCGCGCTGGTGATGCAGAGCCGCGACAACTCCATCCAGGTCTTCAGCAAGGCCGGCCGGTTCGGACGCCGCGCCCTGACGTCGCGGCAGGGCCACGGCGACCCCAACCCGACCTGGATCCCGGTCGCCAACCAGGCCGTGCGACGGATGGCGGAGATCATGGGCGGCGTCCCCGGTGGCTCGATCGGCGAGCCCTTCAACATGCCCCTGACCGCCCACTTCATCGGCGGGTGCACCATCGGCGCCGACGAGGGGAGCGGCGTCATCGACGCCTACCACCGGGTCTTCGGCCACCCCGGTCTGCACATCGCCGACGGCTCGACGATCTCGGCCAACCTCGGCGTGAACCCGTCGCTGACGATCACCGCCCAGGCGGAGCGCGCCATGGCGTTCTGGCCGAACAAGGGCGAGACCGACCCGCGGCCCGCGCTCGGGACGACGTACCGCCGGATGTCGCCGGTCGCACCGAAGAACCCGGTGGTCCCCGAGGCGGCCCCGGGGGCACTGCGGCTGCCCATCGTCTCGGTGTCCTGAGGCAGCGGTTTCCTCGATCCAGGGCGTAACCCCGGCTGGGGGCCTTCGTTGGGCCGGTCGGGTCCGGCCAGTCGAACTCCCTCCCTCGGCCGGGCCCGGTCCGGGTGCTTTGGGGTGTCCCGGACACCAGGGCCCGGCCTCGCTCCCTGACGGCCGGGCCCTGGCCCGGCCCCCGGCCGGGCGCGGATAGGCTGCAGACATGTCGCGACCCACGGCCCCCGGGACGGTGCAGGGCGAGCACGACCTGGTGCTGGTGGTCGACTTCGGAGCCCAGTACGCCCAGCTGATCGCGCGGCGCGTGCGTGAGGCCCGCGTCTACTCCGAGATCGTCCCCCACTCGATGCCGGTCGCCGACCTGCTCGCTCGCCGGCCAGCCGCGATCGTCCTGTCCGGCGGCCCGTCGTCGGTGTACGCCGACGGCGCGCCCTCGCTCGACCCGGCCCTGTTCCAGGCCGGGGTCCCGGTGTTCGGCATGTGCTACGGCTTCCAGCTGATGGCCCAGGGCCTCGGCGGGGCGGTGTCGCCGACCGGTGCCCGCGAGTACGGCCGTACCCCGGTCACCGTCGACGCGCCCGGCACCCTGCTCGCCGACCTGCCGGCCCAGCACACGGTCTGGATGTCCCACGGCGACTCGGTCGTCGCGGCCCCGGCCGGCTTCGACGTGCTCGCCTCGACACCGGGTGACCCCGGTGGCGGCGTTCGAGGACACCGACCGCCGCCTGGCCGGCGTCCAGTGGCACCCCGAGGTGCTGCACACCGAGCACGGCCAGGAGGTGCTCGAGCACTTCCTCCACGACATCGCCGGCTGCCGCCCGACCTGGACGATGGTCAACATCGTCGACGAGCAGGTCGAGCGGATCCGGGCCCAGATCGGCGACGGCCGGGCGATCTGCGCCCTCTCCGGCGGCGTCGACTCCGCGGTCGCGGCCGCCATCGTGCAGCGCGCGATCGGTGACCGGCTCACCTGCGTGTACGTCGACCACGGGATGATGCGCTCGGGCGAGACCGAGCAGGTACGCCGTGACTTCGAGGCCGTCTTCGACAGCCTCGACGTCGTCGACGCTGCCGACCAGTTCCTCGATGCCCTCGAGGGGATCATCGACCCCGAGGAGAAGCGCAAGATCATCGGGCGCGAGTTCATCCGCACCTTCGAGGCCGCCGAGGCTCGTGTGTTCGGAGATGCGGCTGCCGGCACGACCGCCTTCCTGGTCCAGGGCACGCTCTACCCCGACGTCGTCGAGTCGGGCGGGGGAGCGGGCACCTCCAACATCAAGTCCCACCACAACGTCGGCGGCCTCCCCGACGACCTCACCTTCGCGCTGGTCGAGCCGCTCCGCACGCTCTTCAAGGACGAGGTGCGGATGGTCGGCGAGCAGCTCGGCCTGCCCCCGACGATGGTCTGGCGCCAGCCCTTCCCCGGACCCGGCCTCGGGATCCGGATCATCGGCGAGGTCACCCGCGAGCGCCTCGACCTGCTGCGTCAGGCCGACCTGATCGCCCGTGAGGAGCTCACCGCAGCCGGGCTCGACCGCGACATCTGGCAGTTCCCCGTGGTGCTGCTGGCCGACGTCCGCTCGGTCGGCGTCCAGGGTGACGGCCGCACCTACGGCCATCCGGTCGTGCTGCGGCCGGTCACCTCCGAGGACGCGATGACCGCCGACTGGGCCCGACTGCCCTTCGACCTGCTGGAGAAGATCTCGACCCGGATCACCAACGAGGTGGCCGAGGTCAACCGGGTCACCCTCGACATCACCTCGAAGCCCCCGGGCACCATCGAGTGGGAGTAGGTCACTCTGACCTGCGGGAACGCAGCCCGTCATGGAGCTTGGGGGTTGGAGCGGGCCTGCTCTCGCGCACCGTGAACTACCCGAGATGTCGTTGAAGCGACACCATCTTCGCGGGCTCCGCGGCCGATGACTTGAAAAGGTGGATGACCTGGGCTTTCGTCCGATAAACGCCTGTCAGCACCTTGCGGCATCGTGCGCTGATGTGTGTCTCAGCTGGGTCCCCGACGTGTCTTCCATGCCGGCATACGGTGGATTGCGTTTTCGTCGCGCACGTGGCCGCGGAGCCCGGTGCCGAACGTGCAACGAACCGGCCGGGTCCTCACATGGTGGCAGGTCATCCGGTCGGTCGGTCGCAAGTCATGTCGAGCGCTGCTATCGCCCTCCGCGGTCAGCTTCAACCTGCGGGTCCACGGCGAGTGGCTCGGTTCGTACGAGACCCTCGACGACGCAGCTGACGAGGCGACCGCTTCCCCGAGCTCAAGGTCGCGCGCAGTCCTGATGCTCCATCCCGATCACCCGGGATCGGCAGGCGGCAGGACCAATCTCCCGGCTGGTCTCACCCGTCCCCTTGTTGGCGAGTCATGATCGGCTCGCAGGGCTCCCGCCGCTCAACGCCGAGTCAGATTGGCGCGGGCGCCCGCCGGTGACCTGCCGCACCGATTCCAAGTTGGCTCGTCCGAAGCGGACGTCCGGCTCGAGGTAGGCGCCCTCCGCCCACTCGTTCCAGGCGTTGACGAAGACGAGGGGTTCGCCGCCGGCGGCCACAGCGGCGTCGACCGCACGCGAGAGCCAGCGCCGGAACGAGACCGGGTTGCCGCGGTGGAAGGCGTAAGCGGCCGACCCGCGTCGAGGGGTGTTGTCCCAGCCCGGCATGACGCCTGGGTGTATGCGCAGGCCGTGCGGCCCACTCGTGCGCAGGTCGGCACCGTCGATCGCGGCGTCGTAGGAGTGGATATCGCCCGAGTGCGCTGGGTCCAGGCCGGGTGCGATGTCGCGAA
Organism: uncultured Actinomycetota bacterium; assembly: GCA_963808115.1. GTDB lineage: Bacteria > Actinomycetota > Actinomycetes > Propionibacteriales > Nocardioidaceae > Nocardioides. Next base: position 5,255 of record CAWEEN010000001.1, on the reverse strand, counting down.
GGGACTGGAGCCCGATGCCGGAGCCCGGTGGGAAGCGGACGAAGCCGTCGAGCGCTCGGGCCACGCCCTCAGGCAGCCGTTCGAAGTCGCGGGACGGTGTCACAGCAAGGATATGGAGACCACCGAGGCCGTCCTGGTTTGCGCGTTCTCGCCACCTGGCGATGGTCCGAGCGCCGTCAGGGAGATGGCCGAGGCGATAGATCACGAACAGCGGCTTGCCGTCGACCCTGATGTAGCGGTGGTCGCGCAGCGCCGGCAGGAGGTCGTCGTAGAACGCGTCCTCCCAACCTGGGGGGTACGTCTGGTCGATCAAGACGTCGTGGTCGAGACCGTCCCACCGCCGCGTCCAGGCTTCGTTGGCCCAGCAGAGCGCGAACGGGAAGTCGACCGACGGGTCGGCCAGTAAGTTGCGGAGGGGGGTGTCCAACAGGGAGCGACCGTCGAACCAGTACCGGTACATCACGAACCCGTCGATGCCGTGGTCGGCGGCGAGGTCGGCCTGCTGCTGCATCACCTGCACGTCGGAGAGGTCATAGCGGCCCAGCTCCCCCGGCTCGACAGGCTGCGCATGCCCGGAGTAGAGCGGCCGGGCGCGGTCGACGTTCACCCAGTCGGTGAAGCCCTCGCCCCACCACTCGTCGTTCTCCGGGGTCCGATGGAACTGCGGGAGGTAGAAGGCCAACACCCGCGGTGGGGTCGTGGACGGCGAGTTCAGCTTGCGGGCCCGTTGGAGGCACGAGGGTACGTCGTCTGTCTCGACCTGCTCGAGACCCGCACTGGTCGCCAGAACGCCGACGAACCTCTCGATCGCGTGCGCGGTCGACCCGTCGAGATGGTCGGCCTCCGGCTCGAAGTGCGCCGACCCCAGCTCCAGGTCAGCCAGCCGCTGGAGCAGCCACGGCCGCGCCCAGTACATGGAGCCGGCCGGGTACCGCAGGCCGTCGGGATCGAACGCGAAGGGGATGCGGGCGGCGAGCGCCTCGACGAGCTCTTGGTCGGACCCCCACGTCTCCGGGCCCTTGATGTGACCGGTGGGGACGACCAGACCGACGTCCTTGTCGCGTCGGATCAGGTCCACGATCCGCCGGATGCCCTCAGGTGACGGGAGGACACCGTCCAGCAGCTCGATCCGCCAGGCGTCGCCGTCCAGGCGGTGCATGGACCGCTTGGTGTGCACTTTGAGCACTGCGTCGTAGCCCTCGTAGGCACCGATCCGAGCGAGGTCGACGAGCGGCCCGCTGTCCCGGCCGAGGTTCTCGACGTGGTGGATCCTGGCCCGCGGCAGTCGCCTGCTGATCTGTTGCTCCAGGCTCTCGGCAGGGCCCTTCACCAGGGTGACGATCAGGTCGTAGTCCTCCGGCATCCGCGCGAGCCGGTCCTCGATGTCCGGCCACACCTCGGGGTAGAACACATGGGCGACGACCAGGAGCCTGGCCTGCCGCGCCGTCGGCTCTGGTGTCACCCGCAACGACCGAGCCCCGTGCGGGAGCGGCAGGTGGAGCAGTGGTGAAGGATCTGGAGCGCCGGATCTTGTGCTGCGTCTCGCGGGCGGGAAGAGACCGGTGGTGGGCGTGCGGGTCTTGCCCTCCGAACCGGCCAGTCGCTTCGGGAGCGACCTGACGCGTCGTCGTGCGAGTCGGAACTTCCCGGCCGAGCCGCGCAGCGGTGCCGACAACCGCCAGGAGGCCGATGTCAGGACCTCGGTCATCTGGCGCCGGTACTCAGCTGCGGAGGCCTCCAGGACGGTGATCCGGGCCCGGAGCCCGTCGTTCTCGGCGCGGAGCGCCTCCAGGAGGTCGTCCGGGTCGTGCTCGTCCACTGCGAGAACCCTTCTGCTGTGGATGGTCGGGACATCGTACGTTGCCGGTCCGGACAGGCTTAGCGCCGCCAGGGCCAGACCTAGATCGTCGGTCTCGCACATTCTCAAGCAGGAAATGGTCCTGGCGTCCTCGCGCAACGCAGCGTGAGTCACCTTCCCATGCATCTGGGGGGCAAACGCACGCATCCACGTCGGCGGTCACGGGGACTGGCGAATACCCGGCCAGCATCCCTCCGTGAGCGACGACCCCCAGTCGCACGGTTGCGAGCGGCGATCACCGTAATCTCTGGCCTGTGATGAAAGCCCGGCGCGTACCGTTCGATCGCCTCTCCTGCCGGTCCGTGCTCGACGGCCTCGGCCAGCCCTTCGACGTGCGACCATTCGGATCCTTCGAGCCACAGGCCGCCCGCCTGCCGGACGTGCTGTTCCTCTCCGAGCTGGGCCTGCAGCTTGTGAACGAGACGCTGGTGCCACTCGAGGCGGTGCAGGATGGCTGGAATCTCGACTTCGAGCTCAAGCGGGAATTCCAGGGCCGGGCCCAGGCGTACGCGAACGAGTTCGATTGCTTCGAACGCAGCGAAGAGGTCTGCATCCTTGCCAACTTCTTTTCTCGCAACTTCTTCCACTGGATAACCGAAGAGCTGCCCAAGGTGCACGTGTTGGAGCGCTCGGGCTTTCGCGGAAGTTATGTAGTGACCAACTTGCCTGCCTTCGCGATCGAGTTCCTCACACTGCTCGGGGTGAGCAACGAGCGGATGATCACCGAGCTGGCCGGACCAACCAGGTTCCGATCCGCGGTGTACGTCACCGCCGTGACGGCGCTGAACCTGGGTCGCCTGCCCGAGTTGTTCTTCTCGCTGCGCCATTCGTTGCTCGGCTCGGTCGTGCTTCCGCGACAGCCCGGACGAAGGTTATGGCTGGATCGTCGAACGGGCGTCAACAACGTCGGCCGCGAACTGCTCAATACCGAAGAGGTGTACCGCCTGCTCGACCGCCACGGATTCGAGGTGGTCGATATCGCCGAGCTCCCGGTCGCTGCACAGATAGCGATGTCGCGCGACGCGGAGGCTCTCGGCGGGCCGCACGGTGCGGGCTTCATCCACTCGATGTTCATGGCGCCCGAGTCGGCGGTCATCGAATGCTTCTCACCACTGTTCATCAATCCCGGCGTGTTCGACGTCTGCCGCCTGCTGCGACACCGATATTCCATGCTCGTCTACGAGCACGCGTATGATGGCTACCAGTTCGGAAATCGGCTGATGGTGAACTGCTCGCATCTGGAACTGGTGCTGCAGTCACTCGATTGATGCGGAGCCGGGACCAAGCCATTGATCGAGGAACCCGGCCAGCGCCGACTCGTCGATTCGATAGTCGTTCCAGTACGGACAGAAGTTGTCCGGGTCTGGCCTTTCTGGGCCGGTGATCACTGTCATGTCTATTCCAAGTTCGTCCAGCACGGCACTGATGTCGACCAGCGGCAGCGTGTACGGCGGGCTGAGGACGCAGACCCGGCATCCGGGCCTGGCAAAGTAGGAGAGCAGGCCATTGGAGCCTTCCGGTGCCATGATCCATCGTGCGTGGGTCGCCAGCCGGACCTGCTCCACGAAGCTGTAGTCCTCCGGATAGAGGACCTTGAACCCCCGCCGGCGGGCCAACGCCTCGATATCCAGATGGTTGAGCAGCTTCTTCTTGAACCGACTCGGCTTTCTGGCAAGGAAGATTTTCTCTTCCCCCGTCGGCACCTCGATCTCGGCTGTCAGCAATCGCGTCAGCTCGCGGATGAGGCTGGCGAAGCGGCGCGGCCCGGCGCCGATGTGGGACCACACGTCTTCCGGCCACTCGGTCGCATAGAAGCTGCTGTAGTAAGGGTTGGAGGCACACCACAGCCTTCGCACCCGCACGCATGACAGGTGCTCGATCGTGATGACCTGCGTGCCGGGCGGAAGCAGCTGGGCGAGGGCCTCGCGCATCGTCTGCGGAATGTTCTGGTCGACCAGGACGGGAACATGGGGAGGCAGCCCGGCCAGCACTGCGAGTGCGTACCTGGGCAGGTACTCCGCCATCCAGTGCCCGAAGTCAACCGTGTGGCTGCCCGACAGCATGAAGGCTTCCTCGACCTGGACCTCCACAACGGCAGGCTCCATCATCCACAACGTCTCCGCGTCCGACGCCAGCACACCTGGGTCGTACTCGGGGTTGTCGTCAAGCCTGTCGTACTCCGATCCTTCGAAGTCGACCAGGGCATCACCTTGGCACAGGACGACGCTCGAGCGGCCGCGAATCTGGGCATCGGCGAAGCAGGCCAGGAACCCAGAGCGATCTACGCCTGGTAGCGGACCATTGTTGCTGTCGCCGATGACTCTTGCGGGTGGGCGGACGAACTCCCCGCCCCCATCCCAGAGCAGCGTGAATTCGATGGCGCGGTCACGGCCGGCCCCCAGCATGCTCACGATGCGGCGAGGCATGACGGTGTCGATACCCGGTACACCGAGATGCTCGCGGCACAACTCGAATGCCTGCGAGACACCCAGGCTGGCCACGGCGGACTGCTTGAACCTCATGGCGGCAGGCAGATGGCCCCATTCCGGGATCTCGGCTGCGTGCCGGTCGATCAGTTCAAGGATGGAATTCAAGGGATGTCCAAATCAAGTCGGGCAGGCGCCATGAAGGGTGCCGCGCTACTCGGTCAAGAACGAGGCGGAACCTGTGCGCATTGTATGACGCACCTCGCCGGGGGAACGTGGACCTCAACACCGCAGCGGACGCGCAGGAGGCGCCGGCTACCGACCACCGGTCAGCGCGGCTGGGCCGACCTCTGAGCCCCGAATCACCTTTGCTGGATCTGGGCTGAACCGGCAGTGAGCAGTTCGAGGCTGCTACCAAGCGCCGCCAGACCTGGTCCCCGCCGGGTCGATCCAAGGAGGCGTTCACCCCTGGCAGAGGTTTCGGCGTCGACGCTGGCGGTCGCCAATGAACCGCCGACGCAGTGATGCCCGGAGCCCCGACCTTCAGGCGTAGATCGAACCCTTCCAGCCGACCCAGTGCCGCTCGCCCTGCTTGTACGCGCAGTCGGAGTCCGCACACAGCGCGTTGAACTCGGCGTACGGCCGCACTGCGACGCCTTCGAACAGCGCCTCCGCATCGCCGGGCATGGTGCGCGCCACCGCGTCGCACAGGCGCACGCTGATCGTCGTCTCCGGGTCGATGTGGTCGAAGTCCGGATGACGGCGTTCTTCGGGCGACAGATCCGTCAGCAGGTGCAGGAAGGTGAAGATGGCCGGACCGGTCGCGGTCCACACGCTATGGAACAGGCGCTGCTCGATGCCGCACGTGGCGACCTCGAGCGCCGCTTTGAGCAGGGGCGCACCCGGCGCCCGAAAGCCGAAGCCGGCGTTAACCACGTTGCCGTTGTCATGGCGGAACAGCACGCCCCGGT